>NZ_CP060394.1:4800000-6271114 GCF_014274465.1 Alloacidobacterium dinghuense
GCTGGCACGAGCACGAAAAAGGACTTTTCGAAGGCTGCGAACGCTTCTTCCGCCCCGGCTATCTCGCCAATCTCACCACCAGCTGGATTCCCGCGCTCGAAGGCGTCGAAGACAAACTCAAGAACGGCGCTCGTGTAGCCGACATCGGCTGCGGCCACGGCGCATCCACGCTGCTCATGGCGCAGACTTATCCCAAGTCCGAGTTCTTCGGATTCGACTATCACGACAAGTCAATTGAGCAGGCAAACAAGAAGGCGCAAGCTGGCGGTGTCGACAACCGGGTTCACTTCGATGTCGCACCAGCAAAGGCCTTCCCCGGAAAAGACTACGACTTCGTCGCCTGCTTCGATTGCCTGCACGACATGGGCGACCCCGCAGGAGCCGCTACCCACGTGCGCAAATCATTGTCCAGCAATGGCACCTGGATGATCGTAGAGCCGATGGCTGGCGATGACATCACTTCCAATCTCAACCCAGTCGGCCGCATCTACTATTCCGCCTCCGCCATCGTCTGCGTCCCCGCTTCGCGCTCACAGGAGGTAGGTCTAGGACTAGGCGCGCAAGCCGGAGAAAAACGCATTCGCAACGTAGTGACCCAGGGAGGATTCACTCACTTCCGCCGCGCGACAGAGACACCATTCAACATGGTCTTTGAAGCGCGACCATAACATCGAGCCGTTTTTCGCGGAAAAGCTGTCATCCTGACCCCTGAGCTGCACGAAGGGGAGGATCTGCTTTTCGCCAGCGATCAGCAGGCAAACGAGTGCCCCATCCTTGCGGAGCAAGGGTGGGAAAGCACAACACAAACCCAGCCGTCATTCTGACGAGCCAACAGGAGGAAGAATCTCAGCGATTCGGACGAGACGAAGTCACTGAGCATGACACAAACTCAACGCCGCTTCTTCTGTGAAGCCAGCAACTTCTTTCTCTCCGCAATCAACTTGCGCCGCTGCGCCGCAGGCATAGCGAGTACATCCTTCGTCCGCTTGGGCAGCTTGGCAAAGACAAGCTCATACGCACGTGTCAGCAATGCCTCCAGTTCACGCTGTGGCAGCGCATCCCATCGCTCCAGGCACACCCAGAAAATCCGCGCCATATATGGAGCCGGAATGACACCCTCATTCTCCAGCAGCTCGTTATACCGATCGGCACCGGCATGAAATGACAACACGCCTTTCCCCATGCCGCTGAGACTTGCCAGCGCGAACATCTTTCCGCCAATCGCCTTGTCCCCAGCCCAGAAGACAAGGTTGTCGCCCCACTGCATCGTCTCCTCAACGTGCGGCAGCTTCAGTAAAAATTCACGCACCCGTTCCACATCCATAGCTAACCATTATGGCTGACTCGCTTTACGGCGAAGCCGCGCTGACCGGAGTTTTGCTGACCGCCTCTTAGCTGACCGGACCATCGCTATCTATACTGAATAAAGCAATGGCACAATTTCTTCCTGTAGACGAGCAACTAGACCTGCTCCAAAAAGGAGCGGCAGAGATCATTCGCGTCTCGGACCTTCGCGAGCGCCTCGAAAAATCACGGCAGACTGGCACGCCCCTGCGCGTCAAAGCGGGATTCGATCCGACCGCGCCCGACCTGCATCTCGGCCACACCGTCCTGATGCGCAAGCTCAAACACTTTCAGGATCTCGGCCACCAGGTCATCTTCCTCGTCGGCGATTTCACCTCGCTCATCGGCGACCCCACAGGCCGCTCCGCAACGCGCAAGCCGCTGACGCGTGAACAGATTGACGAGAACGCGAAGACCTATACCAATCAGGTCTTCCGCATCCTCGACCGCGACAAGACCGAAGTGCGCTTCAACTCCGAGTGGCTCGACAAGCTGGGCTTCGAAGGCGTCATTCGCCTCGCAGCAAAGTTCACCGTCTCGCAGATGCTTGAGCGCGACGAGTTCCACAAGCGCTTTCAGGAAGAGCAGCCCATCGCGCTGCACGAACTCCTCTACCCCATCATGCAGGGCTACGACTCGGTCGCTCTCGAGGCGGACGTTGAGTTAGGCGGCACCGACCAGAAGTTTAACCTGCTCGCCGGCCGCGAACTGCAGCGCGACTTCAACCAGCAACCGCAGATCGTGCTGATGACCCCGATCATCGAAGGACTCGACGGCGTACAGAAGATGTCGAAGTCATTGAACAACGCCATCGGCATCCACGAGCCGCCGCAGGAGATGTACGGCAAGCTCATGTCGATCAACGACGAGCTGATGTGGCGCTACTGGACGCTCCTCACCGACCTGCGCCAATCCGAGATCGACAAGATGCAAGCTGACGTTGCCAGCGGGACGCTGCACCCGATGGAAGCCAAGAAGTTACTGGCCCGCACTATTGTCGGTGGATTTTACTCGGAAGAGGCCGCGAAGCAAGCCGACGAGAACTGGGCGAGACTCTTCCAGCAAAAAGATACAGCGGCAGTTACAGAAGAAGAGTCGGTTGATTTGAAACAAATCGCAGTGGCCGATGCTGCCCACATTGAACGCGCAGTGCAGGACCCGTCCGTCGAAATTCGCGTCAATGTCGCCAAACTTCTTGTCGCACTCGGGATGAAATCATCGCGCACCGAAGCCGAAAAGCAGGTCGCGGCCGGAGTCAACATCGACGGCACAACCACAACGGAGAAATTTCTTGATCTACCCAGACGGCCCGTACGCATTCCTGTTCGCGTAGGCAAGAAAGCGAAAATAGCTGTCATCGAATAAGCGAGGGTTTATCATCTCACCTACAGAGAAATTCCTATGGCAACTGCGGCGAGACTTCCTGTAACTCCTGAAGAATATCTCGGAACCAGCTACAAGCCGGATTGCGACTTCGTTGACGGTGAACTTCAGGAGCGGAATGTGGGAGAAGGGCAACACGCGTTGTTCCAGATGGCGGTCATCCTCTGGTTCGGTAAGCACATGGAGCAATGGCGCCTCTATCCACTGCCGGAAATGCGAATTGAGGTAAGCTCCTCCCGCTTTCGTGTGGCAGACATCTGTGTGGTGCAGGGTCCCCCGCCCATGGGGGTGCTCGATCAGCCTCCGTTGATCGTCATCGAGATACTCTCACCGGAAGACCGTGTGCATCGCTACAAGGAGCGCATCGAAGACTATCGCCGTATGGGAATTTCCAATATTTGGGTGATTGATCCCCTTACTTCCGACGGCTTTGATTGCTCCACCGGCAACTGGAACCAGACAGAAGTATTTCGCGTTAACGGCGCCGAGATTTACATGCCCGTGCGTGAACTCATCGTCAAGCAGGAAGCAAATTAAGCCAGCATCTACTTTCTGAAATACCGCGGCTCTCGCTCATCCGTCCAAGGATCATACCCCGCCGCAAACCGCATCCGTGCCGTCGTCGAAGGATGACTGTACGTCCACCATTCCACAAACCGGTTTGGCGACGGATTGTCTAGCCAAACCTCTCCGAGACGCTGAAAATCCTGCGTCGCCACTCGTTGCGGGTCGGCGACGAGCCCATGAATCACTTCCTGCCCATACACATCAGCCTGGTGCTCGACCACGCGGCTGAAAGCATTCGCCATCGGCTCAGAAACGAAACTCAGCACAGTCATCATCAGCAGAACCAAACCCACAGATGCCCAGTCCTCAACGGAACGAATACGCCACGCATCTCCGCGGCATTTCACCAGCCACCGCAGCAGCTGAAATGCAATCCAGTAGAAGACAAAAATCAGCCCAGCCGAAAAAATCAGCCCCCTCACGATATGGCGCAGCACATAGTGACCCTGCTCATGCCCGTAGATAAAAAGAATCTCATCCGTCGAGGCCAGCTCCAGCGCCGTATCCCAAACCACGATGCGCTTCGAGGCGCCGAAGCCGGTCACATAGGCATTCACGCCGGTCGACTTCGTGCTTGCATCCATCAAAAACATCCGTGACGGCGGAATATCGATCCCACCCCGGGCAACTACCTTCTCCAGTTGTGCAACAAGCGCCGGATCGCTCTTTTCCAGCGGAGAAAAATGATTGAAGAGCGGGTCGATGAAGATCGGCACCGCGTAGATTCCGACAACCACCCCTGGCATCGTGATTAACCAGAACCAAAGCCACCAGTGCCGCTGCGAGTGTCGCATCAATGCGTAAAGACAGCTCAGAGCAAGCGTGCCCAGCAGCAGCATAAGGAGCGATTCCAATGCCCAATCGCCGAACCAGTCAACCCAGCGTTGTATCGACAGTCCATAGTGCAACGAAACGGCATGCGATATTGCCTCTGCCGGCAGACCGATCAACAAGAGCACGGTCACCCAGATCGGAGCCACGATAAAACCCTGCAGCCATGCTTTCTGTGTGAGCGACGCAGCCCATTCGCGAATTCGTTCACCCAGGCGCAAGCGCACCAGCAGCCATAAGATCATCACTGTCCACGCCACGTCGCCAAAATGCAGCGCCGTGTGCCAACGACTTAGATGAATCGCCTTTTCCAGTTTGTCAGGAGGAAGCGTGTAAACAGATTCGATGAACATGCTTTAGAGGCTGACTTGCTGACTCGCTAGCGCTAACTCGTTGAATTCAATCAAGCCGCACCAGATAGGCCTCGCCTTCCTCGGGCTTCAGTTCCTTGGCAATTTCCACAGCGCGGTCCTTGTCGTCATTCATTGGACGAATCCTTACCCAATGCCCGGTCGGCCCGGTAAATTCAATCACGTTGGCGGTGTGGTATTTCCGCTCCAGGTGCTCTTCAAGCTTCACCGCTTCTTTTTCTTTGCTGAATGCGCCTATCTGCACACACCACCGGCCACCCTCGTCGATCGGCTTTGGGGCTTCGTACACATCGATGCGCACCTGTGCCGTCCCCGGCCGCCACACACCAACGATCTTGGCTGAAGCCACAGAAAGATCGAGCACGCGATCCGGCACAAACGGCCCGCGATCCGTGATCCGCATTACCGCCGCCTGTCCCGTCTGCAAATTCGTTACGCGCACGAGCGATCCCATCGGCAGCGTGCGGTGCGCAGCCGACATCGCATTCTGATCGAAAATCTGCCCATTCGCTCCGCGATGATTGTGATACGGCGGTCCATACCAGCTCGCCATGCCTGTTTCTGAATAAATCGGAGTGTGCGATTCTACGAATGTCTCGTCCGC
The DNA here is from genome assembly GCF_014274465.1 of Alloacidobacterium dinghuense. Taxonomy (NCBI): domain Bacteria; kingdom Pseudomonadati; phylum Acidobacteriota; class Terriglobia; order Terriglobales; family Acidobacteriaceae; genus Alloacidobacterium; species Alloacidobacterium dinghuense. The sequence continues at coordinate 4,805,101 of NZ_CP060394.1, forward strand.
CGTCTCCTCCGTGGAAGGTGTTGGTGGGTTGGTGACAGGTGGAACCGATGACGGAGCCTGCGCCACGCTGGGCGCCGGAGCATGGATCGCCGGTGGCGGCGGAGGTGGAGGAGCATACACTGCCTGCTGTTTGTGTCCGCAGCCAACGATCAAGGCAATCCCTGCAGAGGCCGCACACCCAATCAGCTTCTTTCTGCCGCTCACCCGCTCCACTATTTCCGCTCCATATGATCCGCAAGCTTCCGCAGTTGATCAGCCGCAATCCGCAACGCTTCCGATGAGTTCTGCCTCACCTTCGGCACTACTTCGTCGTTCAGATACGTAATCACCTTGCGCACTTCTTCTTCCATGCGCGGGCTCGCATTGTTGATACGTTCATCGACTTTGCGCCCAAACTCTTCAAACGGGTTATTGCCTGCCATAGTTGCGCGCTCCTGCGTGCTGTAACCACTTTTAGTGTGCTTTTTGCGGAATGGCGAGGTCAACGGCTCTCCGGTAACCGGGTGCCTAAGCCGTTACCCTTCAATGCGCATGCATCCAGGCGCTTTTTCGCATCATCCAATCGCTAAGCGATCAGAGATTAGGCAAGGAACGTTACCGATTGATGCCCCTTAAATACATCCTGTTCTCTATAAGTGTTGCGGTGCTTGTCCTTACCGGTATTCCCGCTTTCGCGCAACAGAACGCTATGCCCGATGCACCAAAACCGAGCGACCCGGTAAACAACACTCCTGCCGCGGTCGAAAAACGAAAATGGTCAGACATCGTCGAGCCGGGTGAGAAAGTTCCGCCCCTCTACGCGACAGACAAATTACTTTTCCCGATCCACGAAACGTTACGTGTCCCCGGCTGGTTCTCCGCATTCGCCTCTTCAGGATGGGAACAGCTTGTAGATGGAAATCCTAAATACGGCGTCGATTCCGGAGCCTACAGCCAGCGCTTCGGAGCCGCAGCCATCCGCGATCTCAGCATGCGCACATTCTCTGACGGCGTCATGCCCGCGCTCTTGCATGAGGACCCCCGCTACTACCGCATGGCCACAGGCAGCATCTGGCATCGCGGCGTCTACGCGGCTGAACGCGTTCTCGTCGGCCAGCGCGACTCCGGCGCCTCAGGGTTCAACACCTCCGTCGTCGTCGGTCACGGGATGGCCTCTGCCCTTACTATGGCCTATTACCCCGATAAGAGTGCGAACGCAAGAGTAGTGTTCACCACCTGGGGCCTTTCTCTGCTCGGCGAGGCAGGCGGCAATCTCTGGTCCGAATTCTGGCCCGATGGCCGCCAGAAGCTCTTCCGCCACCACCAGAGAAATGATTAGACTTGATTTGTATTCTTGAAGTGAAAAATTTTCCTGCCGTGCGTCCAATCGGATATGCGGTCGCAGCCGCCCGGCGATAGGGGCAAATCTGTAACAATGGGCAGTCACCAGCGCCGGGTCGGCAGGGCCGTCCTTCTTTTGCTCCTGATCGGTTGTGCCTGCCTTCAATCGCTGGCGCAGCAATGGCTGCCCGATGCGCCAGAGCCATCCACCGAACTTGTCTTTTCGCCCGAGCCGGGCCAGAGTTTCCCGCCAGCCGCACCTGCGCCGCCAATGTCCAGTATCAGTGTGCGATCCTTTCCCTCCGTGCAACCGGTCTGCGTCGACGTGCAATCGAAGGTCTCTGCCACGCCGCCCATGAGTTGCTCGCCCGCGCGAGATCCGTTTCAGCAAATGATCAACAACGCTGAACTGCATCCGCTGACGCCAAAACAGAAAGCCATCCTCGCCGGAAAAGATGTCATCGATCCCTTCAACCTTCTCACCATCGCCGGCGTCTCCGCCATCTCCGTTGCCTCGGACTCCCATTCCGCCTACGGCCCCGGCTTCGAAGGATGGGCCAAGCTATCCGGCGTGTCCATCACCCAGGACATGACCAACGAGTTCTTCGGTACATTTCTTATCCCTTCCATCGCGCATCAGGACCCGCATTATCATCGTCTGCCCAATGCTTCTTACAAGCGCCGCATCGCGCACTGCATCTATCAGGTTGTCTGGACCCAGGGAGACAACGGCAAAGGCATGTTCAACTACGCCAACGTTGTCGGCGGAGCCGTTGAAGAGGCGATCAGCGACGCCTATGTTCCCTATCGCAATACAGGATGGTCCGCCGCAACCGCCCGCTACGGAACCGCTCTGGCCACCGATCCCATCAACAACTTCATTACCGAGTTCGTTCCTGACCTCGCCCGCCACATCAACGTCCATGCCGTCCTTGTGCAGCGCCTCATCAACCGCGTAGCCATCGAAGAGGGCCAATAGCAGAGCATTTACTTTGCATACGGGACGCTGCATATACACTCGCTGTGTATGTCTTCTCCACCGCCGCGCGTGGCCTATTTCCCTGACTCGTTCCACGAGATCAACGGCGTAGCCCATACCAGCCGTGAGTTTGAGGCATTCATCCGCCGCCGCGATCTGCCATTCCTGAGCATTCGCGCCGGAGATCGCATCCCGCGCCTGTTGACCGAGGGGCAGCTCACCACACTGGAGCTCACGCGCGGTCCGCTTTCCTTTGGCCTGGAAAAAGATCTGAGCTTCGATCTTGGCTTCTTCCGTCACCTGCCCCTCATCGCCCGCACGCTGCAAAACTTCCGCCCCGACCTCATACATATCACCGGACCCAGCGATTTCGGCATGATGGGCGCTCTCATGTCGAACCACTTTCATCTTCCGCTCGTCGCCTCCTGGCATACAAACGTGCACGAGTATGCAGCCAAGCGCTCAGGATGGTTTCTCAACCTGCTATCCGACAAGACCGCGCCCGCAGCAGAGCGTCAGATTCAGGAGATCAGTCTCTACGCCAGCGCGCGGTTCTACTCCATTGCGCGCGTGCTTTTCGCGCCGAATCTCGAACTATGCGCGTTGTTGGAACGCGCTACGCGCAGGCCCTGCAAACTCATGCAACGCGGAGTCGACACAGAACAGTTCTCCCCGCATCATCGTAATCGCCCAAACGCCGACAAGGATTTCGTTCTCGGGTTTGTGGGCAGGCTCTCGGTCGAGAAGAACGTCGCGCTCCTGGTTCGCATCCGTGAGCAGTTGTTGGAAGCGGGGTTGAGCAACTTCCGCTTTCTCATCGTAGGGCATGGCGTGCAGGAACCGTGGCTGCGCGAACATCTTCCCAATGCTGAGTTTCCCGGAGTCTTACGCGGTCTCTCTCTTTCTCGCGCCTACGCGAATATGGATCTCTTCGTTTTCCCCTCGCATACCGATACCTTCGGAAACGTAGTGCTTGAGGCACTTTCCTCGGGTGTTCCCGCCATTGTCACTCCGGATGGAGGTCCGCGTTACATCGTTCGGGAAGACCAGACCGGCTGTGTCGCCGAGGATGAGAATTTTGCCAGTGCGATCCTCGGCATCCTCCGCAATCCGCTACTGCACAGGCAAATGTGCGCTGCCGCACGGGCGGATGCGCTCAGCAGATCGTGGGACGCGGTATTTGAGAACGTTTATGCTGCCTATGCGTTAGCGCTCGAGCAGCCAGGCGCAAAGTAGAGCCTCCATTCAAGCAAGATCCAGCGCAAAGCGGGGTCTTCAAAGCGCGCGAATAAGAGAAATTTATATCCCCTCTACGGTTTTGCTTTTTTTCTATCGACGATTTCGAGGAGAGCGTTTACTATCACCCACAATACTTGGGTTATCAGTCTCTAACAAACAGAAATTCCGACTCAGGTATTTCCGGTTACTCGTTAGGGAGCCGGCTTTGCAGCACTTTTTCCGAAGGAGTGGTTTATGGCTAGGACGTACAGGACGCATCCGCGTCTCATTCGCTATTTGTTTCTTGTGCTTGCTGTTCTTCTGGGGAATCAAGGATTATCGGCCCAGGTGGCGAGCGGCAATATTGCTGGTGTAGTCACTGATGCAACCGGAGCTGCTGTCGTCGGGGCCTCCGTCAGTGTCACCAGCACCGCCACAAATGCAGAGCGTAAGACAGTCACGAATGGGGTAGGCGAGTACCGCTTTGATCTCTTGCCGGTGGGCAACTATCAGCTTGAGGTCGAGGCCAGCGGATTCAGTCATGCACAGGTGAAGGGGCTTCAGGTACTGGTTGGCACCACGGCCACCGTCAACGTTCCGGTAACGACTGGGCAAGTGGCCCAGACCGTTGAGGTGACCGCGGGCAACCAGTTGGTAGATACCGAAAAAACCGATGTCTCCACTTCTGTCACGCAAAGAGACATTCAGGCTCTTCCTCTGAACGGACGCGATTTCGCGAACCTTGCGATTCTCGCGCCTGGCGTCAAACAGGTCGACAGCTACGATCCAACCAAGAACCGCTACGCCATCTATGCGGTGAATGGATCATCCGGTCGCAACACCAACACCACCGTCAACGGAATCGATAACAAAGACAATACCGTTGGCGGCGCCGTCATGCAGTTGCCTCTCGAAGCTGTGCAGGAATTCAACATCAGCCCGAACCGCTTTTCCGCCGCGAACGGCAAGAGCGAAGGTGCCGCTCTCAACGTAGTCACCAAGTCGGGCACCAACCAATTCCACGGCAGCCTCTACGGCTTCTTCCGCACTCAGGACTTCCAGACCAACAACTATTTTGCAGAAAAGGGCGATCAGCCAAAGCCTGACTACAGCCGGCAGCAGTACGGTGGCTCGTTCGGCGGCCCCATCCGCAAAGACAAAGACTTCGGCTTTTTCGCCTATGAAGGACTCCGCGAGCGCTCCAGCCTTTCCGTCAATCCGGATTCCTTCAATGAACTGACCATTGCGGCAAACAGTGGCGCATTCAACCCTGCCCCGCAGCCCGCGCACACGCTGCCCACTCCGTACGACGACAAGCGCTACAACGGTCGCGTCGATCACAGCTTCAGTGACACCGAACGGGCTTTTATCAGCTACACGGCACAGGACAACAAGAGCAACAACGATCAGTCCACTTCGCAGAACGATCTGTCGGAAGGCAACTTCACGATCAACGATCTGATCCTGACCAACTTCACCCTGAACTCTCTGCTCAAATCGAACATCGTCAACAACTTCACCTTCGGCTTCCAGTACTGGAATAATCTGATCGACTCGACGACGAGAACGCCCTACGTCACCTTCCCCGACGGCACCAGCTTCGGAACCAATGTCAATGTTCCGCAGAAGTCCAGCCAGCACAAATTCCAGTTCCGCGACGATTTCTCCTGGGTGCACGGCACGCATACGTTCCGCACGGGCGTGGACTTTATCTATGAACCACAGGTCGGCGGATTCTTCGAGAACAACCCCACTCCCGAGTTCGACTTCTTCGATCTCCCCTCCAACATCACCGATCCGAGCAAGTATCCTCAGGGATTCGCGACACCAGGTCTGGTGCAGGCCATGACCGGCACTTCCGGCGATCCGTCCTTTAACCTGTCGCCGAAAATGCTCGGACTCTACTTCCAGGACGATTGGAAGATATCTCCGCGCTTTCTCTTGAACCTCGGTATCCGCTATGACCGCGACATTGATACCTACGGCATCGACAAGCAGAAGAACAGCCGCACGGTACAGGAACTGCAAGCCGCTGCTGCCACCGGTGTTCCCACCGTACCGGCAACGCGCAATGGCATCGCCGGCGTAGGGTATGTGCCAGATCTCAGCTACATCGGCGGCACCTACACGGGTTTGCCGCACAACGACAACCTCGACTTCAGCCCGCGCATCGGTTTCGCCTTCGATGTCTTTGGCAACAGTCGAGTCATCGTGCGCGGCGGCTACGGTCTCTATTTTGGCCAGACCTTCGAGAACATCCCGCTGTTCATGCTGCAGCAGGCCAACAACACCGTCTTCGCCAACACCTTCAGCATTGCCTGCAATGGTCCTGGCGATACAAGCTGCTCGGCTGCCAACACTGTGCCCGGCACAGACATTCTCCTCAGCAACTGGCGCTACGGCGTCGACCCGATGCCGGTGATTCCGCCAGCCAGCTATGATCTTGCGCCCGGCTCCACCGGCCGCCTAATGAACCCCGCTTACCGAAACCCTTACACGCAGCAGATCAACTTTGGCCTGCAGATCGCTCCGAATCCCCACTCCGTAGTCGAAGTGGAATACGTGCAGGCGCGTGGCATTCATGAAAACAAAACCGTCAACATCAATCCAACCGAATACTTCAATGGCGGAATCAGGCCATTCTCCGCAGCCTTTGCAGCGGCTGGTGTTCCTGTGCTCGGTCGATTCGGCGAAGAAGAGTCGATCGGACGCTCGTATTATGACGCGCTGAATCTCAGCTATCGCCAGCAGATGTGGAAGCGCGTCACCGGCACAGCCAACTACACCTATGGCAAGGCGCTCGCCTTTGAAGGGAATCCGGCAGCCTTCCGTAACACGGCAACCAATCCCTTCCTTGGCCAGTTCCGCCGCCAGGACTACGGTCCGGCTCCGAACGACGAGACGCACCACCTTACCGCAGCGGCCACGTTTGCTCTGCCCTGGAAGATCAGCATCTCTCCGATCTTCCAGGTCGGCTCCCCACGTCCGGTGGATGTCTACTCGAGCAGCGACAAGTGGGGTGTGGGCTCTGGTCGCGGCAACGCCCACGCGATTATTCCCAAGGGAGGCAAGATGAACGATTTTGCCTCGCTCACTGCACTCTTCAACGCGGACGGCAGTGTATACAGCAGCAGCTTCTACAAGTCCTGCCTGACGGGTGGAACCTGCGAGGAAGCTTCTTATAACTCGACGCGAGGACAGACATTCGTAGAACTCGACGCCCGAATCGGCAAGACCATCACCATCGCCGAAAAGTACAACATCGATCTCTTCTTCCAGGGCTTCGACCTAACCAATCGAGCGAATTTTGGTGGTGGTACGAGCCTTCAAGGCAATGTGAACTCGCTTAATACGAACGATCCGTCTTCGTTCCTCAAACCACTTACCTTCATCACCCCGAACAGCAGTGTGCTCCCAACATCATTCACCGGTGAATTCGGCGCGCGCTTCAGCTTCTAACCCCAACCCCAGGTCAAAGCAAGAAGCCCGCCTCATGGCGGGCTTTTTCTTGCCTGGATCTACTTTGCTCTAAGTCTTGCGGATATTCAAATGAAGTCGTCATTCTGAGCGAAGCGAAGAATCTCAGCGATGCGCATCAGGTCACATTGTCGACTGACAATTTCCGCTTGTCTGAATAGCGCATCGAATGCATCCATAGGTATATGGTAGTCCTCGTATCGACTGCCTAAACCTAACCAAGGATGGCTCATGCCAGAACGCGAAACCACAACCTGTTGCATCGCCGGAGGCGGCCCCGCAGGCGTGATGCTCGGTTACCTGCTCGCGCGCGCAGGCGTCCGTGTTATCGTGCTCGAAAAGCACAAAGACTTCTTCCGCGATTTTCGCGGCGACACCATCCACCCCTCGACGCTCGAGCTCATGCGCGAGCTCGGCCTGCTCGACGAATTCCTGAAGCTGCCGCACCAGAGAGTGCCCTCCATCGGCGGCCTCTTCGGCGATTACGCCTTCACCGCAGCCGACTTCTCCCACCTGCCCGTGAAATGCAAATTCATCGCGCTCATGCCGCAGTGGGATTTCCTGAATTTCCTCTCCGAGCATGGAAAGCGCTTCTCCACCTTCGATCTCCGCACGGAACACGAAGCTGTAGGTCTCCTCGAAAGCGAAGGCGTCATAAAAGGGGTTCGCGTCAAAACTCCGCAAGAAGAAATCGAAATCGCGGCCGACCTCGTCGTAGCTTGCGATGGCCGCCACTCAACCGTGCGCGACGCTGCCGGCTTCAAAGTCATCGACTTGGGAGTGCCAGTCGATGTTCTCTGGTTCCGCATTAGCCGGAAATCCGAAGACTCTTATCAAGCCCTCGGCCGCATCGACTACGGCAGCATGCTGATCCTTATCAATCGCGGCGACTATTTCCAGAGCGGCCTCATCATACGCAAAGGCGCTTTCGATTCCGTCAAAGAAGCCGGCATCCCCGCCTTCCATGAGTCTCTGCTGCGCATCGCGCCCTTTCTCGGCCAGCGTGTAAAAGAAATTTCAAATTGGGATCAAGTAAAGCTTCTCTCCGTCCAGATCAACCGCCTGCGCAAGTTATACAAACCCGGCCTGCTCTGCATCGGTGACGCAGCCCACGCCATGTCTCCCGCCGGCGGCGTCGGCATCAATCTCGCCATTCAGGACGCCGTAGCCACCGCCAACATCCTCGCCGAGCCTCTGCGCGCAGGGCGAGTAACCGAAGACCTGCTCGCAAAGCTTCAGGAGCGGCGCGAGTTCCCGGTTCGAGTGATCCAGGCAGCGCAGGAAAGGGCCCACAACGCCTCGCTCAACTTCCTCGGGCACCCTGAAAAAGCCCACGCCCCATGGCAGATGCGCGCATTCTTCAAAATCCCTGGAATCAGACGCATTATCGGCCTGGGCATCGGACTCGGCGTCCGCCCCGAACACATTCATTCACCACTGGAAAAATCCGTCATACGCGATACCATGTAGGCGATATGGGGATCTCTCTTCGCACGCGGTTTCTGCTCGCTGCAATCCTTCTGCTCGCATCGCCAGCCTTCGCTGACAAGCTCAAGAACTTCTACATGGGCAGCGGTGGATACTCCGCCGAAGTACACCGCGTCGTATTGCTCGAACTCGCCAAGGACGGCACCGCCGTCCTGCAGCAGAACTGGCACGACAAGGACCCCGTAGTCTGGTCCGTGCACTGGAAGCTCGACGGAAAAACGCTGACTTTGAATTTCGATCCGGCAGAAGGCAAGCCAACACCCGGCGAAGCAACCTTCACCCTCAAGAACAACTCACTCGTGCCCGTCAAATGGGACAGCCAGTACCTCGGCATCCTCGGGCCGCCCACGCTCATGCCTTTCAGCACCAAAAGCAAAGCACCCGGCAGCGTATCCGGCTGCCAGATGCTCGACTACAGCCAGCCTACCGGTTGCACTCAGTGGGACTCGCGCAAGATGAAGTAATAATCAAAAATGAAAACGATAGCGAACCTCGCCATAAATCTGGCGCGGATCGTTGTAGTGAAAGCCGCCGAAGGTCAGACTGTTATCCAGCAGCACACGAGTGTTCGCGACATTGACCGCCGTCACTGAAACGGTAAGTTTCTCTGCGAACGACTTTCCAATCGAAAGATCGGCGGTCGTGTGTGCGGGAAGATAATTGCCGCTGTAAGGCGAAGGCGGATCGGTGAACCCATTCGAAAATCCTGAGCCGTAGTACACATTGAACGAGCCATAAGCGTGCCAGGGAAGCCTGCCGTTAAAGCCGACATTGAGTGTGTTGCGCTGGTCATGATCCAGCGGCGAATATCCCGGATCGACAGCGCAGTCCGCTGAATCCGGCGGATAGCAGATCAGGCCCCCGGTAATCGGTCCCCTCTGCTGTGCAATTTGATTTGAATACGACAAGTGGAATTGCCCATAACGCCACAATTGCGGCGAACGCAGTGTAAGCTCCCACCCTTGGATCAGCGCACCCTGCACCGTGACCGGAATAAAAATGCTCGACTCACCGATATTGCTGTGGTCGAGAAAGTTATTCGCCCTGGTCTGGAACGTGTCCGCATCCAGCAGCCATCCTCGGAAAGGAATCTGCACGCCGAACTGGTGCTCCTCATCGCGTTCACCGTGCAAGGCAACGAAGCTGGTGTTGTTGCCGGTCGCAAATTCCAGCACTGGTCCGGAGATGCTGGTCAGCGGCGGAGGTTGATAATAGCGCCCGTAAAATCCACGGAAGACCCAGTGAATCTTGGGAATCGTTACAGCCACTCCAACACGCGGATAGACTTCATTGTCAGTAACGTCGCCTTGAAAGTGGCTCTGACGCAACCCGCCGATCAATGCAAGCCATGAAGTTGGTTTGTAGTTGTCTTCGACAAATACTTCCTCTACTCCTCCGGAAACTGACTGTGGGTAGGAGAAGTTCGGGTTGCTGCCGTCGTTGAAGACAACGCCAAACAGATCACTCTCGTGCTGGCCATATCCATACACGCCCCCCGAAATCGAATTCTTGGCAACCACCGTTGAGATCGATCCCTGCAGCCCGGCGTAGTTCCCCGTCTGATCAGATGTCGTCGCCGTCGGAAAGTCGTTCACGCTCGGCTCATATTTGGCGCTGTTGAAGTGATAAAAGGGCGAGAGCTGCAACAGCGTTGAAGTGCTGAAGTTATGAACCCAGGTCATTGCGGTATAGGCATCCGTCTCATGCTCGCCATCACGCAGCCCGCTCGAATTGTAGAGTTGGTTTTGCCAGCTGTTGGGATCAGGATCGCAGGGAATCTGGTAGTAATCCGTCCTCGCCTGCGTCACAACGCGAATCTGATTCGCAGGGTCGTGGTTATAGATAAAGGATGCAAGGCCCCCATAGCCGTTTGCCGCGTCATGCACTGGCTGTTCAATCGGCGGCGACAGGCCATAGTTGCTGCGATTGCCGTTCAGGCTGGTGTACCAGGCGAACCGCTCTGTGTGATCCCCCAAACTGAGCTGGTCATTCGTCTGGTAGAAATTGCCCAGCGACATCACCAGCTGGCCCTCGCGATTGCCTTCAAAACCGGTGCGGGGAACAACGTTGAAGATGCCGTAGGTGCGATCTCCCATGTCGGCCGTGTAGCTGCCCCGCTCCGCTTCGAGATAATCAATGTCCTTGGGATCAATCTGCGGAGCGATATTGCTCGCAATGTTCGTATTCGGTATATCCACACCGTCGATGAGCCAGCTCAACTGATGTCCGCCGCGCATGTGCAGCATGTCGTGCGTCATGTAGGCGCCCGGCACGTAGTCGGTAATCATCGCCATGCTATTGGTGCGATCAGCGCCGGGCGTCAATGCGATGTCCTCGCGGCTGATCAGCGTCGTCGGCGTGACCGAATCAGGGTTCGTGCCTAAACTCTTTTCCGTCACCTGCACGGTTTCCCGAACGGTCGAGAGCGACAGTTGAAAATGCAGTGTGGCCGTAGAATCCGACGTCACTCTGATGGGCTGATCGAGCGTGGCAAATCCTGATTGCGCGATGGAGATGCTGTACTCGCCCAAAGGAATTGTTGCAAACTGGAACCCGCCATCAGGATTTGTAGTTTGTGTTTCTGCAAAATCAGAGTGCGACGCACGCAGCGTGACCTGCGCACCTCCGATCGGCCGGTGCTGCGGGTCATGCACAACCCCGTCCACTTGTCCAAAGACAGTAGCCCGCGCATGCTGGCCCATCAGCAGCAATAGAAAAAGAAAAGTGAATGCAATTCTGCGCATCGCAGAAGCCTCCTTGTAGTAGCTGGGAAAGGTCGTCGAACTTTGCCTCAGCAAAGCCCGTTCGATGAGCTACAGGAGAATCAGCGATGGAGGCCCGCGCTTCTGGCGCGAGCGATCGAACGAGATGCGGTAGCGTGCCGCCGTCTGTGCATGAATCGCAGGATGTTGAGTCAGCCCGGCAAATACAGCAGCATCCGCCGGAGGTGCAAAGATCGAGAGATGAAAGACCACCTGAGCCGCGGGCGCATACGGGCACTTCTCAGCAATGATGCTGATGCTTTTGCCTTGTTGCGTGTCCGCATCCATAGCGCAATGATGCTTGCCCGCGCGCCGGCAGCAAGCCGGCAGGCTCGCATTCACCGCGTCGGAAGCGAGCAACGGCGAGATCAACGAAAAGCTGAAGACCATCAACAACGAGATGGCGAGCAGGCGTCGCACGAGATCAGTTTATATCTAAACATGGAATCGTGATCCAGAGACGGAAGACGACACGCCACATTCAATTTCATCGGATCATTTGAGAAGTGATGCGCGCGAACGAGCTACTCATTTAGTTATCAGTATCGCCCGCGTCGCCATCCTCAACCAAAACAGCGGAAAGGCCGACGAGGTCATAGCTCACCTGCTCCGCCCCAGTCGCTTGAAAGGTAATGCGCAAGGGTTCACGTTGCCATGTGGAAGGTGCGCAGGCAGGCTTCGGATGGTCTTCCGGGTCCCATACGCCGAGCTTCTTCGCGAGCACCGGCTTTCGCCCCGCGACCTGCGCAACTACCGCATAGAGCTGCCGTCCGCTCGACGCGAGTCCGCAATATGCAGCATAGTCCCGAAACCAGACGACACTAGAAACAGCCGGATCGTAATCCGGCAGCTTGATCGGTACGATATGTCCCGTAACCCGATCGACCAGCAACCATGGACCGCGCTGCCAGACCCAGTGTTCGGTCTTATCTGTGGGGAGGGCATCATTCAGTCGGATCGCGCGACGCACCGCGAAGCTGCGGTCCGTCACATCGTGCGCTTCACCTGTTGTCCATTCCTTGATTTTGGCGTCGATCACCAGCGGGCGAACGCGAAGCTCTTTTTCGTCAGGAGCGGCTCCGGCTGGGTCCCCGGTCACCGAGTAGGGCACTTTCTTCACGGCTCCCAGTGCAACCACATGGGCTTTGGCTGCGGCGAAGAGTAGGCCCGGTGAACTGACTACGAGAGCCAGGCCCCAAAGCACCGCATGTATCTGACCCATGGATTTCAGCCTAGGATGAGACCTCGGCACTCGGCAAGGCTATCTATCGGCTATAAGCCACAGCCGCTGTTACGAGAGTGACTTGACGACTACAGACTGTTTGCTGCAGCGAGAAGGAAGACCAGCGGAGCGTTCCAGTTGATCGCGATCTCATTCACCGAGTAAGCCCCCTGATCATCGACATACATGCGCATCGGCGGTCCAGGCGGCAACTCCTTCGCAACAGGATCAGCCGGATGCCGATTCGGGCCGCCCGAAAGCAGCCCAGGCCACGGTGCCGGAAGATGATCAGCAACACTGGGCCGATGATGCGGATGCTGAAAAGGCTGCGAGCCAAGTTGCGTCACCCATGAAGCCCCAAAGCAATTGCGCCCGACCAGATAGTGCAGATTTCCGAGCGCCGCCTCGACGAAATCGTTATTTGCGTGAAAATGGCTGGCAATCAACAGTAGCAGTGAATGATTTCCGGCAACCCCATTCGAACCCCAAACATAGTCCGCAGCAGCCAGCGTATTTCCGTAACCGTTACTGTTACTATTTGTCACGAGCGCTTCCGCAGCTTTGATCGTCGCGTCCTGAATCGCGCTCAGCAAACCCAAAGTATCCTTGCGTGAAGCAAGCGCGTATGTCCAATAAGCGAGCGCCGAAAGCGCACTCCAAGAAGGCGCGTTAATCGCAATCGATTCAGGCTTCTCAGCGCCCGCGCCAAAAGCCTTCTGATACTGCGCGTCGCCGGTTGTCCGCCACAGCTCCGCCGACGCCCACAGCAACTCATCGCCGCAGTCATCGTCACCATATTCCCCGGTACCCACATCCGGCGGATTATGAAACAACACATTGGGATTGCTCGTAGCCCACTCCCACGCCTTGCGCGCCGCCGTAAGACAGCGCTTGGCATACGCAGCGTCGTACGCCCCATAGCAGCGAGCCGCAATCGCCATCACCGCCGCAAAGTCCGCGCTTGCGCATGTGCCCTTGTATGCCGGAGCGCCCGTGCCGATTACATAACTCGTCAGCGTGTCATCCTGCGGCATAATGAATGGACAGAACTGCAAACTCGTCTGCTTGTGCCACACTCCGCCGTCGGTATCCTGCAGCGTCATCATCCAGTCCAGGTTCCAGCGCACCTCGGCCAGAAAATCCGGCAGTTTCCCGCCAGACTCCGGAATCTGAAGCGCAAGCTTGCTCAGTGTGCTCTGATATAGCTCCCACGCCCACAGCAGCGTACCGGTGCTGATGCCCGAATTCGCGATATAGCGCCCGTAATCGCCCGCATCATGCCAGCCACCCCTGTTCTGCAACGGGCCAGTCTTTCCCGACGAAGCGTGATACGCCGCTGTCAAATGACACACCGGGTGCGCATAGCCCCCGCCGAGATCGACATGGCATCCGCAGCGCTGTCCATAGAAGGCCCGCATCGTCAACTTGAGAGCATCATGGTAAACATCGCCATCGATGCGAAACGCCGGCGACTTCTGCCCCGAATCAAGCTCAAGGATGAAATTCCCCGGCGCGGTCAGCGCTGAAAAATTAGCCGTCTGCAGTGTATCTCCCGAAGCAGCATCAGCCAGAGGAGCATCCAGTTGTCCGCGATACACAACCTTATCGCCGCCAACAGACCGCACCACAAACGACGTTGCCCTCGCATTCACACTCGCGCGCTTCGCCCGTGCAGGCAAATAGCCCACCTGATTGAGCGCAATCGCCAGCGCATTTTCAGGCGCGGCAGCCCTGGCCAAACCCAATGGCAATGCAGAATAGACAGCACCCGCCCCCAAGTAGCGAGCGGAGGAGGAGAGAAACTCGCGGCGGCGCATACGGCTTCATTCTCACACATCGCCGCTATACTGGCATCGCCGGAGGAAAGCTACTTGTCCGATCGCCGCACGAAGATTTTCGCAGCACTGATTATTGCCTCATCTATTTTGACTCTCACGCACATTGCAGCCGCGCAGCAACCTGCCCCGCTCGCTCTCATCCCTCAGCCCAGAGAAACCCGCCTCGTCTCGACCATCCCGCTCACCAAAGGAATCGCTATCGAAGCGCCCGGTGGCGACGTAGAGGACACCTTCGCAGCCGAAGACCTCAAAGACACGCTGCACTCCTACGGCATAGAGCAGAACGCCAAAGCCTCGGTCCGCGTCATCCTCTTGCGCAAAGACAACTCCCACGCACGCGAAGCCCTCGAAACCAACCACATCGCCTTCGATCCCGCGATGCACGATGAAGGCTACGCGCTCATTCCCAAAGGCGACACGCTCTACGTCATCGCTGAAACTTCCGCCGGAGTCTTCTACGGCGCACAGACCGTCAAGCAACTCGTCACCAAGCAAACCGGATCATGGGCGCTTCAAGCCGCCCTCATCCGCGACTGGCCCGCACTCTCGCACCGCGCTGCCGATGACGACCTCTCGCGCAGCGGCATGCCCACACTCGAATACCAGAAGAAGCAGATCCGCACCTTCGCCGCCTTCAAGTTGAACGCCTACTCGCCCTATTTCGAATTCACCCTCCGCTATAGCGGTAACCCCGTCCCCGCACCGAGCCCCGGAACTCTCACACGCGAAGACGTGGCCGCACTCGTCCGCTACGCGCAGCAGTACCACATCACCATCATTCCCGAGCAGGAAGCCTTCGGCCATCTCTACCGTGTTCTCGCCTACGACAAGTACCTCGACCTGGGCGAAACGCCGCACGGCGACGTCCTCGCTCCCGGGGAGCCCGGATCGCTCCAGCTCATCAAGTCATGGTTCACTGAGATCGCCCAGAACTTCCCCGGCCCCTACATCCACATCGGCGCCGATGAAACCTTCGGCTTAGGCCGCGGAAAAACTCAATCAGAGGTCCAGAAGCGCGGCCTCGGCCCTGTCTACGTCGATTTCCTGCTCAACATCGCCCATGAACTCGCCCCGCTGCAAAAGAAAATCCTCTTCTGGGGCGACGTCGCCATGAATGACCCCGAGCAGGTCAAGCGCCTGCCCAAAGACCTCATCGCCGTCCCCTGGTGGTACGACCCCGAGCCCAGCTTCGACAAGTACATCAAGCCTTTCACCGACGCGGGCCTCGAAACCTGGGTCGCGCCCGGCGTCGACAGCTGGCTCAAGGTCTACCCCAATAACGACGTCGCCCTGCGCAACATCCAGGGCTTCCTCCGCGACGGCCAGCGCATGGGCGCAAAAGGCGCCATCACCACCATGTGGAACGATCAGGGCGAGACCCTATTTGATCAGGTCTGGTACGGCATGCTCTTCGGCGCAGCCGCCAGCTGGCAGCAGGGCGAGAGCAGCATCCCCCAATACCAGCAGAGCTTCGCGCAGGCCTTCCACAACGACTGGTCCGGCAAGATCAACCAGGCGCAATTCGAAATCATCGCCGCGCACCAGGCGCTCGAAAAAGTAAAGATCGACGACGCCAGCAACAACCTCTTCTGGCTTGACCCATGGAGTCATGACGGCCAGACCATGGCCGACAAGATCCGCCCCGCACTCCGCGACCTCCGCCTCCACGCCGAACAAGCCATCACCCTCGTCGAGCAAGCCAAAGACGAGAACCCCGACCTCACCAACCGCAACGCCCTCGACGCCCTCGAACTAGGTGCGCGCCGCATGGACTTCATCGGCATGAAGTTCGAGTTCGCCGACGAGATGGCCGCCATGTACTCCAAGGTCTACGCCGAGCAAAACGATCCCGCCAAAAACGATGAAGTCGACGCCCTCTTCTCCCTCATCACCGACATGAACGACGGCCGCTGCGATCAGCTCCGCGACGGCTACACATTCACCCGCGAGCTCTACGAAGACGCCTGGAAGAAAGAAAACCGCCCCTACTGGCTCGGCAACGTGCAGGTCCGCTACGAGGCCGCACAGCTTCTCTGGCACACCCGCTGCACCCAGCTCCGCCAGCTCTTCGACGACCACGACAACAACAAGATTCCGCTGCCGCCCGCGTCATCCCTGGGCATCCCCACCCCAAAAGTCCCATAAAAATCTTTTTTGCTGAAGCGAAAGGGGATTCTCAGGCCACCATAAATCGCGGTAGAGTAACGGCGATGAGTAAGAAGTGGGCCTTCTGTCTGGTTTCGATCCTGGTGCTGGCGGTGCTCCTGTACCCGGAAAGGCTGACCATTGTCCCCGCGTTCCATGTCAAGCTCGTCGACCAGTCAGGCGACCCGCTCGCCAATACGGCGGTCAGCGAGTTGTGGCAACACAACTGCGCGCAGCGGCTCGAAACCCTTCAGCAGGTCATGACGAACACCCAGGGAGAGGTTGACTTACCCGAGCGCACCTTGCGGGCCTCATTAATAGAACGCACCCTGGGCTGCCTTCGTCAGATAAGCCGCGAAGGTCTCGGTACCAGCTGCGGCAGTCATTTCTCCATCGTCGCCGCAGGCGACCTCAAGGAAGTAGCGCGAACCGAAACCGTCGCCGGCGTTCTAAAAAGTAAGCATTCCTTACTCCTCACCGTGAAGCACTGTAACCCCGAAGAACTCTAGGGAGAGGGCCAACTTGATCCGGGCGTGAAGTTACCGAAAACCAGACTTTTCGGGCATCAGCCCTTGCGCTCGGCGAGACTTGCCGGAACAATCCGCAGTTCTTTCGCGTACCTATCAAAAGAGAGAACTTTCTGCGTCTGGGTTAGATCAGGTCTGGTCCTGAACCTTCGGATGGATGTGCGAGGAGTGATTATGCGAAAGACTATTTCTGCTGCTGCTCTGGCTGGGCTATTGCTGCTCACTATGGAATTTCTCCATGCGAATGCGGCTCCCGTGTCGAATGAAGACGGTGGCACAGTCGTTATCGTCTTCAAGGATGGACATCAGCAAAGCATTCCTGTCTCGATCATCGCAGCAATGGAATTCAAATCGGGCTCGGGTGTTGTAACACCGATGGCGATTCCTGTCCCGCTCGTGCCGAGCAAGCGCCATTTTGTGGGCAAATGGTTGGTAGGAAAAGGAAATGGGGATTCGTTCTACATCACCCTGGAAGAGAATGGCGAGGCCGCCAAGTCGTTCGGAGCCGCCCATGGCACATGGACCTACGTGGATGGGGAGGCGCGTATTACTTGGGATGACGGCTGGCATGATGCCATCCGAAAGGCCGGATCCAAGTATGAGAAGTTCGCTTATGCTCCGGGAAAGTCGTTTTCAGACGACCCAGCGAACGTAACCGAGGCCCGTAGTCTCAATCCGCAGCCAATTTAGGATCCAGGTAAGCCTCTTACAGAGCGGATGAACGCTTCTCATTGCATTACACCCATTGCAAGCGCAGGTGCCGGAGATAAAGCGGAGATGTAAGATTTTTGGTCTGAGCAGGTTTCTCGGACTTCTTTATGGTGTCGGGGCGGGGCTAGCCACACTTCTTGAGTGTGAGCGTTTGCTTCTTGATAGTTGCTTACAGACGGCGGCGCGCGGCGACGCAGAGCACATAGGGAATGAACTTCCTTGAAAACGGCCTTATCGATAACCACAACCTGGTAGAAACTTAAATTGACCCATTACCGAACTCCAGGCCTTCACGACCATCAGCGTCATTTCCCGATACAATCAGGAGTTCCCGTATGCCACACACTCCTGTTCTCCTAGTTCACGGCGGAGCCTGGGCCATTCCCGACGACATGGTCGAAGCCCACCAGCGCGGCGTCGCCAACGCCCTCTCCACCGGACATGCCCTGCTTAGCAAAGGAGCTTCCGCCGTTGACGCCGTCGAGGCCGCCGTAGCCGTCCTCGAAGACGACGACACCTTCGACGCCGGACGCGGCAGTTTCCTCACTCGCGATGGCCGCGTGCAGCTCGACGCCCTGCTCATGGACGGTGGCAGCATGCGCGCCGGAGGCGTCGCCTGCGTCGAGCGCCTGCGCAACCCCATCCACGCCGCGCGCCTCGTCCTCGACAAGAGCCCGCACGTCTACTTCGTCGGACAGGGCGCCGAAGAGTTCGCCCAGCAGCACGGCATGCAGCTCATCGACAACTCCGAGCTGGTCCTCGACCGCGAGCGTCAGCGCCTCGAAGAAGCACAGGAAAAAGAACGCGCCGGCCTCCCCGATCTCACCTTCGCCGGAGACGACAAGTCCCCCGAAACCGCGGCCTTTGCCTCGCACGAAGCCATCGGTCTCGATACTCACGACACCGTAGGCGCCGTTGCGCTCGACTCCAGGGGCAAGATCGCTGCCGCCACCTCGACTGGAGGCACCCTGAACAAAGCCCCCGGCCGTGTCGGCGACTCATCCCTCATCGGCTGCGGCTGCTACGCGGACAACTCTAGCGCCGCCGTCTCGCTCACCGGATGGGGCGAGCCCATCATGAAATTAGTGCTGGGGAAATGGGCCGTCGATCGCGTGCAGATGGGCCGAGCCCCCGAACAGGTCGCCCCCGACGCCATCGCCTACCTCTACAAGCGCCTCGGCGGACACGGCGGCATCATCCTCCTCGCCCCCGACGGCCGCTACAGCATCGCTCACAACACCCCCCGCATGGCCTGGGGCATCTGCGACGCACAAGGCTGCCGCACCGGCATTCTGATTGAAGACGAGTAAGCCGCGCTCACTCGTACAGGGGAACGCTCTCGTCGGTGCTTGAGATGATTATCTTGCCTTGGACTGCGGTAGGCTTTCGCGCCGGGGGTAGGGAAGGGTTACTGTGATACCTCTCCCCGTTAAAGGAGAGCACCGCCTCGTAGGCGGATAGAATGCCACCTCCTTGCACGGTCACGCCGATATCTGGATAGCCATGACTCGTGGAGTGTAGCAGCCTAATAGGTAACTGAACGATTGTCACCCTGCCGAGAACCTTGAAAGATGATTCGATGGGCTCTAGGACGAGCATCGTGCATCCGCCACTGCCGCACCATCCTTGCCCTGAGAGATAAACAATATACTCTTTGGTTTTGCCGTCGTCGGTTTTCACACTAAAGGCAGTGACCCTGGTTGTCGTGTCAGGAGGGACCTTCCCGCCGAGGCTCAAGTAGCTCCGAAGGTAAGCCTTCAGTGGCCCGCTGGGGCCATTTGAAGCAACAACCTGCTGCCCCAGTGAAAGCCAGGTTGTTCCTGTCATCATTAGAAGCGCTGCACCAACAATGCTTGTCGCAAATCGCATTCTCATTCATTTGCAAACTTCAGCTTCGACTTGAGCCGCAAGTTTCCCTTTCCCGCACAACGACTGGGTGTTTGTTTCCATAGCATCAGGCAGGAAGAAGCCTTGAGTCTTGACCTCTGCACCTTGCTTGGCAGGATCCGGCAGCCAGAACCAACAGTTGTGCTTCTTGTCGCACTTGGCAGCGAAGAGAACTTTGCTCCGTCATGGAGCTTATCCATAAACCACTGCTTGTGCACATTGGGCGTCATGTCGTCGTCTGTCAAAGTACCGTCGTTTGTCAGAGGCTTGAACAGGAAGGTCTTGCCAAGAACAGAAGGCGTATAGATGGAATACATACCGTCATCTGTCCGGACGTAGTGGATGTTGTGGTCCGCCGTATAGATAGCAATTCCACGTGTTTCTCCATTGGAGTAGCTGCCGTCCCGCAGCCGTCCGGTAGACGGGAAAATTCCAACCTTGTACTCTGAGGCATGATCAGCAGCCAATGCCGATAAGGTTGAAAGGACCAGGGCAAACAGAAAAAGGATCTCATTGAGCAGTCTAGACAACAATTTATTTATTGGGAGATGACCCAATCATCCCATCTCTTGGCTTGATTGGCCAGCACTACTTATCACTCGCTGCAATCAAATCCAGCCCCAGATCTCGCAGAGACCTGGGGCTCAACTGACACGGCAGGCTTGATCAGAGGGACTCTCCGACCATCTCCTCACTCTTCTTCCAGAACTCCTCGGCATTCTCCAGATCGAGCGCATAACCACGCACGCCTTCGCTGTTGACGCTGATGGTCACGTCGTCCGGCACGACATTGCCGACACAGCAGTTCTCGCAATAGCAGCCACCGATCTCGTCCGCAGGAGCAACCACTCCCGCCCACACCGAAGTCGCGGCTCCCTGAGGAATCGTCTTCCACTGGAACGGTCCTTTGCATTTGTTTCTTCTACCTTCTCTGATGGCCTGAGCCGCATTCCTTTTTTTCTTAAAGAGGATGTTCACTGATCGGCGCATCTTCACTTCGCATCTATGCATGATGGAGGTGGCAAAATGCAGAAGGAAATCATTGGACACACGACGGCTGCGAGAAAAAGCCATGAGAACACCGAGTGGCTGGATCTGGAGTCGATGGCTCGCGTCGAACTCACCTCAGAAGACGCGTCTTTCCCGATCGAAAACGTGCTGAGCATGAACCCGGAGCGTAATCAGCTTGGATGGCGCGCCGCCAGTACCGGGCCGCAGACGATTGCGCTGGTCTTTACCGTGCCGACCCATCTCCGACGGATCTTCGCGCATTTCATCGATCACGAAGCAGAACGGTCGCAGGAGTTTGTGCTTCGCTACTCTTCGGCAAACGGACCGGGCCGGGAAATTGTGCGCCAGCAATGGAACTTCAGCCCCACGGGGTCATCGCAGGAGATCGAAGATTTCACCGTTGACCTCGCAGCGGTGACAAAGCTTGAGTTGGTGATTGACCCGGACCGTGGGGGCGGGCAAAACCGCGCCACACTCAACGCACTTCGACTGGCTTAGGCGCAACGGTGTTGAAGAGCATCAGCCGCGACTTGACTACCTCTTTCACCGAAGTGACGACAGAGGGAAGAATCTTGTAGGGGACGACCTCATCTTGTTTGTCGGAGAGACTCTTTTCAAGGCTGCTTCTCCAGGCAACCCGCAATTCCGTATTGATGTGGACGATGGTGATGCCGGCAGCGATAGCTCTGCGGAAATCTTCGTCATCGGTGCCCGAACCACCGTGCAGCGTTATGGGCACATTTGCAGCTTTCCTGATCGCGGCGATCCGTTCGATATTTAAATGTTGCTTCGTTGCGCCCTGCACCATGCTTCTCGACATACCGTGCATGCTGCCTACGGCCGGGGCGAGAATGTCGATGCCCGTTTCTTCGACGAATTGCCGCGCTTCTTCGGGAGTGGTGAGCGTTTTGGACAGGTCAGGCATCGCTTCCTTCACTTCGGAGCCAGTGCCGATGTCGCCGATCTCTCCCTCGACAAGCATGGAGGGATGGATCGTCTTCAGAGCGACGACAGCTTCGCGAGTTTTCCGCACGTTCTCTTCGAGCGGCAACGCCGAGAGGTCGAAGACAATGGAATCGAAGCCGGCCCTTGCCACTTCTTCCGCACTGGCGAGGGTATGCGTATGGTCCGCATTCAGGTAGATCGGCAAATCGAACTCGTCGCGGAAGCTCCTGACCAGGTCTGCGGTCTGGCGAACTCCCATAAAAGAGCGCTCGCCCTCGGACGCTCCAACGAGCACTGGAACCTTCAGTTCCCGCGCCGCTTCGACAACAGCTTTCAACAGGACGAGATCTGAAATATTGAAATGGCCAACCGCCGTCCCGTCTTGTTGCGCCTGCTGCAAAACTTCTCGTAGCGTATGCATGGAAATACACCTCTCTCGCGTTTTGATTCGCGGGCGGGGATAAAAGTTACACTGACAGGCCCGTGCTCTGCAGAATCCATAGTGCTCCGATGACGGCGACGAACAGGTAAATGTATTTTCAAGCTCCTCGGTTGCTGGCCATATCCAGCTTGACTTTAAAAGGCTGCTGGCAATGCTGCTGGCTTAAGCTTTTGCCGGAGAATTAAAATAAAACAGGAATGGAACCGATACGGATCGAACAGTTTTTCCTCGGATGTCTTGCGCACGCCTCCTATATGGTCGCATCGGAAGGCGTTGCCGCCGTGATCGACCCACAGCGCGATGTGGACATTTATGTTGACGCGGCGAAAGAAGCAGGCTGGCAGATCGAGCACATTATCGAAACGCACCTGCATGCCGACTTCGTATCCGGTCACCATGAACTGGCCGAGCGCACGGGGGCGCGCATCTATCTGGGCGATGGTTCCGGCGCGTCGTTCATGCATACAGCAGTCAAGGATGGCGACTCGATTCAGTTCGGCAATTGCCGGATTGATTTCATGCAGACGCCAGGCCACACGGTCGAGAGCGCCTGCGCGGTGTTGACCGACCTAGGCGAACCTTCCCGCCCAAAAGCTGTTTTCACCGGCGACACGCTCTTTGTGGGCGATGTAGGAAGGCCCGATCTCTCCGGAGATCACACGCCGCAGGAGCTTGCGGCGATGCTGTACCGGAGCTTGCATGAAAAGCTGCTGAAGCTTCCCGACGATACTGAAGTGTTTCCGGCGCATGGAGCGGGCTCACTCTGCGGACGACAGATGAGCTCAGAGCGCTCTTCTACGATCGGCAAGGAGCGACGCACGAACTACGCGCTCCAGGCGAAAAGCTCCGATGAGTTTGTCAGCCTTCTTACCGAAAGCCTGCCACCGCGGCCCGAGTATTTTGGCTACGACGTGGAGCTGAATCGAAGAGGAGCTGCCGCGCTCGAACAGCTTCCGCAGCTTACTCCGTTGCGCGCGTCTGAAGTGCTTCGTCTGCAGTCGGAAGGCGCGGTTGTTCTCGATACACGTCCGGCAATGGACTTCGCGGTCGCGCATGTGCCAGGGTCGATCCATATCGCGCTCTCCGGACAATATGCGTCGTGGGCTGCGCGCATTCTTGGACTGTACAAGCGCATCATCCTTGTCGGCGAAGACGCGGATCATCTGCGGGAATCTCAGTTGCGCCTGGCCCGCGTTGGCATTGAGAAGGCGGACACCTATCTCGAAGACGGCGTCTCGGGATGGGTGAAGAGCGGATACGAACTCGATTACATTCCGCAGGTTTCAGCTACAGAACTGGCTGACTTGCTGGATCAAGATGACGTCAGCGTTCTGGATGTTCGCGAATCCACCGAAGTGCAGGGCGGAGCGATTGAGAATTCCATTCGCATTCCGCTAGGCCAGCTGCCGGCTCGAACTGACGAACTGGATCACGATAAGCTGATGGTGGTTCATTGCAAAGGCGGATATCGCAGCTCCATCGCTACGAGTATCTTGCGGCGCGCCGGCTTCCGCGACGTTGCAAACCTTACAGGCGGACACGATGCGTGGCTCGTGCGCAACAATGAAATGGCGGGCTCGCAACTCTAGTCGCACAATCAGAACCACAGACCCGTCGCAGTTCTCTGGGCTAACGAATTACTTTGATCGAGGCCAGCGCGGTAAGTCCCAACCCTCGTCCGCAATCGGTCGCGTAGGCAACGGTTGCATTGTCCAGCCACGCAGGCGCGAACGCATTGCAGTCGCCGAATGTGAGCTGGCGTTCGTCATGGCTGGCAACGCTCATTGTCATCAGCTGCCAGCGATTGAAGAGCAACTTGCGAAAGGCTATCTGCTGCCCGTCGGGAGAAACGGCAGGGGCTTCCACTTCTTCGCGGTCAGCGATCAGGACAGCCGGCTGGCTGCCGGGAGTGACCTGATAGATATTCGTTCTGCCATTCACGCGCGCAGAAAAGACGACTTCTCCGGAAGGTGTCAACGCGGCATCGCGAACATCATAAGGTTCGCGCACCAGCTCAGCATCGCTGAGCAGGGCTGGTGCGCCGGTCCGCGCTGCGAGGTGTGCGATGCGGAGCTGGCCTCGACCTTTTTCTTCGCGGATGTACACCAGTAACGCTCCGTCGGTCGAAATTGCGGGAGACTCGGCGTTTTGGATCTGCATCTCAGGCGAATCTCCAAGCGTGATGCGCGAGCCGCCTTTGTCGGCCAGCTCCGGGATCACGCGCGATTGATTTCTGGTTGTAGCTGATGAGAGCTGATCGGATGCAGTATGCTCCCACGCCATCTGTCCGTTTTGGTCAACAATTTGATATCCGGACCGGCTCATCACTGTTGCCACAAAGCCATCGTCCAGGGGATGGACGCCAGTCGCGAGCAGTGGATGGATAGGAAATCGCAATCGCGAACGGATATCTTCTTCGAGGTGAGAAAAGTGATGCTGATAGCTCGTGAACCCGGCAATCCAGAACACTCCTGAGAGCGCTGTAAGTGGAATGGCATTCAACAGGATGTTTTTGCGGCTTTCCGGTGTATAAGCCTCGCGCCAAACGCAGATCACGAGGACAATCCAAAGGAGCAATTCGATCCACAAGCGGGAAAAAGCAAGCACCGTCTGGAATGTAAATGCACTGCTTTTCGGAGGCGGACCCACCACATTGCAGATGATGAAATAGAGCAATACTACGATCCCCAGCCGAAGATATTGTTGCCTCTTGACCAGAACATCCGCGGCGAGAATGATCGGAAGGATCATTACGACGAAGTGGTAGCTCGAAGGCACGGGCGACAAAATGAGCAGGGCGAGCAGAAAAATGGCCCACTCCAGTTTTTCCGTATCACGATCGCGCGATGAAGGTCGAATGCTCAGAAACAACGGGAACCACACTGCAACCTGCCACAGCGGATAGAAGATCGAGTAGAGGGCCGGTCGATTCCACACGGGTGTCGGATTCAGATCCGGCTCAAGAATAAAAAGCCGATGCAAGAATGCGGCCGCCGACGCAGCCTGAGGGCTGTAAGGGTCGATCACCTCACCCTGCATGCTGCGAGGAAGAATCTGAGTGATGTAGATGTGCATGAGATGGCTGCCAAAACACAGATAGCTGACGCCGAGCAGCGCTGCCGTTCCAGCCACCACGGAAAGGGCTTCGCGCCACTGGCGCTTCCACGCGAAGTAGAAGACGAATAGAAGTGGATATACCTTCAAAGCTCCAGCGAGCGCCACGAGTGATCCGCAAACGATACCGCGCTCGCGTAGACGAAAAAAATATGCGAGCGACAACAGTATCAGCACCAAGATATGCATTTGCCCAAGAATGAAACTCGACCGCAACGGAATGACTGCTAGCAGTGTCAGAATCCAGATGCGACGCCGACCGAGCCGGGTCACGCGCTGGAGCGTCTCGGATGTTCCGAACAGGAATAGAAGACTCGCAACGATCCAGAACCGCTTGGCGATAAGCGCCGCAAAGCCGGCCAGCGGCAACACAGGCAATGCAGAAAACGGAGTGAGTCCGGCGAAGCCGACCAGCGACTGGTCAAGTCCCCAGTGGTCTTTGATTCTCTGCAGCCATATCCAATCGTAGATGCGATCGAGGCTGTAGCCTTCGCGTAGGAGACGTGCGACAAGATAGTAGTTTGGAAAGTCAGAATGGAGACCGCGCCAGCCCGGCAGCACTCCCCTCGCCAGCAGAAGACATGCAAGAAACGCCAAGCAAAACAATTCGATGCACGGCCATAGTTTCGTGTGCAGGCGAGTCGTGGCATCCTTCATAAGCAATTCCGACTCTACAGCAGCGGGCCAACGGGAGCACCTGCTATTCTCACCTTCATGCAGGCACTCCCTTCATTCAAACTTGATGGACAGATAGCGCTGGTCACCGGCGCAGCGCGCGGATTAGGCCGCGCCATTTCTCTCGCGCTCGCCGAAGCAGGCGCAGACGTAGCGATGGGCTTGCGCGATCTCAAGGCTGATTCCGGCCTTGCGGCGGAGATAGCTGCGCGAGGTCGCCGCGTGCTGCCTCTACAGATGGAGATGACCAGCCTTGAGCAGATTACAAGCGCTGTTGACGAGGCGGTAAATCACTTTGGGCGGCTCGACATCCTGGTGAACAACGCTGGTGTCGCGCCGGATAATCTCGCGGAAAATGTCGTCGAAAAAGATTTCGATTACACCCTGGCAGTCAACCTGAAGGGAACGTTCTTCGCGAGCCAGGCCGCCGGACGCGTGATGATCAAGCAGAAGTATGGGCGCATTATCAACATGAGTTCACAGGCTGGATTCGCCGCCCTGCCCACAGAGTCCATTTATTGCATGACAAAGGCAGGCATCGCGCACCTGACGAAATGTCTCGCCGTGGAGTGGGGCAAATACAACATCAATGTCAACGCAGTGGCGCCGACGTTCATTTACACAGACGGAACAAAGCCTGTGCTCTCCGATCCTGACTTCCATGCGGACACTGTAGAGCGCATCGCCGCTCTGCATCGCATCGGTGAGCCGATTGAGGTCGCAGGCGCTGTCGTCTTCCTTGCCTCGCAGGCCGCATCGCTCATCACCGGCCACACGCTGCTGATTGATGGCGGTTGGACCGCACGTTAATGCGGGCTGTTCGCGCCACTATCCTCATACTGCTAGTACTCGGCGGCATTGTTAATTTCCTCGACCGCAGCGCACTCTCGATTGCCAATACGACGATGCGTGGCGATCTGCATCTTTCCGCAACGGAGATCGGTGCGCTGCTCTCGGCTTTTTCGCTTGCTTACGGATTGGCGCAGTTGCCAGCTGGGTGGCTGCTCGACTCTGTTGGCCCAAGAACCGTTCTGAGCATCGGCATGCTGCTGTGGTCCGTCGCACAGATGGCGACCGGCATGGTATCGAGCTTCGCTGCACTCATCGCTACACGCGTTGGACTCGGCGTGGGCGAGGCTCCGTTTCTGCCGGGTGGATTCAAGGTGATCCACGACTGGTATGAGATGCGCTATCGTGGCGTGCCAACCGGCATCCTTAATGGCTCCACTACGGTAGGGCAGGCGTTCGCGCCACCTCTGCTGACGGTGCTGCTTCTTAGCTATGGCTGGAGAAGCATGTTCATTTCCATTGGATTGATTGGCGTGCTTGTGGGGCTGGCGTGGTATCCGGTTTATCGCGATCGTAACAGCGAAGATGAAGTATGGAGCGCCCCGAGGAGCGTGCGGACAGGTGGATGGAGGGATCTCTTCCGTCATCGCACCGTGTGGGGCATGATGCTGGGCTTCAGCGGCGTGAACTACACGGCATGGCTCTACCTCGCGTGGCTGCCGGGATACCTTGAAGCGGCGCACCACCTGAGCTTGCGAAAAACTGGCTGGCTTGCAGCCATTCCGTTCCTCATGGGGTCAGCCGGAATGCTCATCAGCGGCTTTGTTGCAGACGCGCTCGTCCGCCGGGGCTTCGAACCCCTGCGAAGCCGCAAGGTGCTCATTGTTTCCGGAATGATGTGCTCGGCTGTCTGCACCTTCGCGGTCACACATGTGTCAAGCAGCGGCACCTCTGTCGCGATCATCGGCATGGCGCTTTTCTTTATTCACTTTGCCGGAACATCGGCCTGGGGATTGGTGCAGGTTGCAGCGCCCGCACGTCTGGTAGGTTCAGTGGGCTCCCTACAGAACTTCTGCAGCTTTCTCTTCGCGTCGGTTGCGCCTCTGTTAACGGGGTGGTTTCTGGATCGCACTCATTCGTTTCAGATTGCGCTCGTTATCTGCGCTTGCGTTACATTTCTGGGAGCAATGGCTTATCTAACGCTCGTGCAAAAGCCGATTGAAGCAGCCTAATCCAGCATGCGAATCAACTCCTGCTCTCCATCAAGCAGGTAGAACGCGATAAAGGTCATCGGCTCAGAATCGGATGCATTGCCGAAATTTGCTATGACGACATCGGCAGGCTCATAGAAGGCCGATCCGGCGGGCAGCGTCTGCGCCTCTTCGCCTTCGATCTGATAGACAGCAGTGCCGGAAACGATGTATCCCAACACGGCACATGGATGCAGATGCCGCCCACTCTGCTGGCCCGCTTTAAGGCGTATTCCCCGCACATCTGCGGAAGTGACATTTCTGTTTCCAAGCACCGCTGTCAGAAGCTGCTTTCGCTGGATTGTCTTTTGTCCCATGGGCATTCGATGCCTTGTCTCCGCAAAGTTTCCTCGCCGATATATGCTGGTTGGCATGAAGGTCGGCGTATTCACTCCATTGCTCTCGCAGCTGCCGCTCGATCAGGTTTTGACGAAGCTCAAAACCCTCGGCATCGATACGGTTGAACTCGGCACAGGCAACTATCCCGGCGACGCACATTGCAAGCTCTCCATGCTCGATGATGCGTCGGCGCGCGCAACATTCAAGCAGACACTTGCCGATCACGGCGTAACGATCAGCGCGTTGAGTTGCCACGGCAACCCTCTGCATCCGAACAAAGACATCGCGCGACAACACAGGGCAACGAGCCGCCAGACCATCCTGCTTGCAGAAAAGCTGGGAGTGCCGGTGACGGTCGATTTCTCGGGATGCCCCGGCGATTCGCCGGACGCCAAGCAGCCGAATTGGGTGACCTGCCCGTGGCCTCCGGACTATAGCGACCTGCTGAAGTGGCAATGGGACGAGGTTGTCACACCGTACTGGACGGAGCATGCGAAGTTTGCTGCCGATCATGGCGTGAAGATCGCCATCGAGATGCATCCAGGATTTGTGGTCTACAACCCGGAGACGATGTTGAAGCTGCGATCCATTGCGGGCCCGAGCGTGGGCTGCAATTTCGATCCGAGCCATATGTTCTGGCAGCAGATCGATCCCGTCGCAGCGATTCGCGTACTCGGCGATGCTGTCTTTCACGTCCACGCCAAGGACACGCAGATCTATGCTGCGAACCTGCCGACTACGGGCGTGCTCGACACAAAGGCTTACACCGATGAACGCAATCGCGGCTGGATTTTCCGCACATGCGGCTATGGACACGGCGAATCATGGTGGCGCGAATTCGTTTCTACGCTGCGGCTCTTTGGTTACGACAACGTGCTTTCGATCGAGCATGAAGACAGTCTGCTATCGCCGGAAGAAGGCCTGACGAAAGCAGCGAGTCTCCTGAATTCGATTGTCATTCGGGAGCAACCCGCTGCGGCGTGGTGGGTCTAAGAATCTGCGCCCCGACTGTGCCGAAAACGTGAGGGCTCATTTAACTCTGCGCTTTCGGGTTGCCTGGGGAAACATTAATTTCGCCTCTAAATGTAGCTATTTCGCTTACATATTCGGCAACGCGACCGCGACAAGTTGCTTCTCATGGAGGGTGCTCCATTAGTTCCCCGGAGATGCAACACCATGCGCGGTACAGCGCAGTTAAAGATTTACTTATTTCTACTCAGTGTCGCTGTTCTTGTTTCACCTCTGGCTTGCAAACGCGGGCACAGCCAGGTTGCAGCGGCGTCCATAACTCCCACACCAGAGACTAAGCCAGCTCCGCCTACGCCGCTCGCGGTGAAGAAGGCAGAGCTGGGAGATGACACAACGTGGAATCCGGAGTGGGACAATGTTGTCGAAACCGCCATTCCACCGGAACTACTTTCATCCCGCGTGCCGCGTGATGTTCGCCGCTTCTGTCCTCGCTTTTACCAGATGGAGGAAATCGACAAGCGTGCCTTCTGGGCGTATTTCTTTCAGGCTCTTGCAGGCGCAGAAGCTGGGCTTAATCCACGCACGAATGTGCGGCACACCGAACCGGAGGTTGCTGTGGTGGACGCCGTGACACATCAGCTCGTGCACAGTGAAGGCCTGCTGCAACTGACCTACGAAGATCAGCAACGCTATGGCTGCGACTTCAACTGGGAGGTCGACCGCCATCTTCCGCCGCACGATCCGCAACGAACCATCCTGAATCCGGAAAACAATCTGAAGTGTGGCATCAACATTTTGAGCAATCAGATTATCGATCAGCACAAGTCGCTTTTTGCTCACACTTCATACTGGTCAACCTTGCAGCCGGGGACTGTCAGCTTCCGTGTGTTCGTGAAGCAGATGACCAATCCACCGGAATCCTGTGGCCTGCACAAAGCCGCAGTCAAGCATCGTTCTGTTGACAAAGGAACGGCCGAGGTGGCTTCTTCGCTGAGGTAAATCAGCCGAAGAAGCCGTTCCATGGAAATGCCGCGCTGCCGCAAATGGTGAGGACCGGGCAGCGCGCGCTTGCCAGCACCTTGTAGGTCACGCCAGCTGGAACGTGCGTGCGCAGATGGATCGCTGGTCGAACGCCCAGCACGACCAGATCGGCGTTGCCGTCATTTGCCAGCTTCAGAATCGTAGATGGAGCCTCGCCCTGCTTCACCACACATTCCGGTGAGCACCATTCCCTCACTTCTTCCGGAACCATGGCATTCAGTTCATCGAGGAACGAGTCGCGCAACGATCCAGCGCAAATCCCCATGCGATCCAGAATAATGTGGCAGAGCGTTACTCGCGCTTTGCTCTCTTGTGCCAGCGATAGCGCATAGAGTGCCGCATGGGCTGTGTCGGGAGTAAAGTCCGTTGCGTAGAGAATGTGCGACCAGGACACATTGTCGCCGTCTGGAATTACGCATTCAGGACCGACCGTCAATACCGGGCAGGTGACATGGCGCAAAACGTCTTCGGCTGTCGATCCCAGAATAAAGCGCTCCAGATTCCTCTTACCTTTAGTACCCATCACGATCAGGTCGGGCCTGAACTCCCGCGCATATTCGATGATCGACGACGCAGGATTTACTCCAGTCAGGACAATCCCTTTTTCAATGATGTGTTCGCGACGAAGCTCTTGCCGCACCTTGCGAATACCTTCCTCGCCAATCTCTCTCAGATCCGGCATGGAAAAACCTACAGCGGCCTCGGGAGATTGTGTTGCGAGTGACAGGTCGACGACATGGGCGGCGGTAACGGCGGAGCCAAAATGGTGCGCAAGCTTCTTCACATATGCGAGGGCCTTCAGTGAGCTCTCAGAAAAGTCGGTTGCAAAAAGTATCTTTTCGACGGTGAGTGCGATGGGCTGGCCAATGACTGGCATAACGCCCTCCTTTCTGATCCCGGACTTAGCATCGCTCAATCGCTTCGATCTTTCCGTGATTCCGGACACTACCAGATGTGATCATGGTCACATCCAGGCAATCGGCTCTTTTGATAAAAATGATTTGTTCTCCTCGCGTTTCGCGAAAGCGCATACTATGCGTATC
Source organism: Alloacidobacterium dinghuense (assembly GCF_014274465.1). Taxonomy (NCBI): domain Bacteria; kingdom Pseudomonadati; phylum Acidobacteriota; class Terriglobia; order Terriglobales; family Acidobacteriaceae; genus Alloacidobacterium; species Alloacidobacterium dinghuense. The sequence continues at coordinate 4,836,293 of NZ_CP060394.1, forward strand.
GTTATGCCAGCGCCGACGATCCCATCGACTGACTCCTGCAAGGATTGCACCCTGCGCGGGGTGCGCATGTTCTGCAACCTGCACGACGATGCGCTGAATCATCTGGATCAGATGGGTGTCCAGGTCCGCTATCCTGCGCGGGTGAACATCTTTCAGCAGGGAGAGAAGGCGCGTGCGCTGCACGTTCTGTGCTTCGGACATGTAAAGCTCTTCACCACTTCTCGCAGAGGCAAAAGCATGATTCTCAAAATCGCATGGCCCGGAGACGTGCTCGGCCTGAGCGCCGTGCTGAGCCAGGGCGACTATGAGGTGACGGCGGAAACCCTCGAACCTTGTCAGGTGAAGACGTTGCGTCACGACGAATTCCTCGCCTTCATCGACAAATTCAGTGAGGCTGGACGGCATTCGCTCGAAAGCATGGCGAGCGAGTATCAATCAGCATTTCGCGATGCGCGGCGACTTTCGCTTGCCGGCTCGGCCGCTTCTCGGCTTGCGAACGTGCTGCTCGACCTTGCGCGGAATGCTGTAGACGACAGGAAAGAGCTGCGTTTCAACATTGCGTTGACGCACGAAGAGCTTGGCAATCTTGCGGGGCTTTCCCGTGAGACGGTGACACGCCTGCTCGGAAAATTTCAGCGTGAAGGACTGCTCAGAATTAAAGGGGCCTCCATCACCATCGCTGACCAGAGCCGCTTCAGCCGTATAACTGAAGGCTGAGCCCCGCCCGATATTCAAAGCCAACTCCACCTGCTGACGTTTAGAATGGCGAGCATACTCGCCGCTCAGAGATGGACGTCTACCTCCACATCAGAGTCCTGTTGAGCATGATCCTCGGCCTGGGGGTCGGCCACCTGCTACGCGGAGTCTCACGCATCGTTCAGCACCCCACAAAGATTAGGGTGTACTGGGTTCACCTCGTCTGGGTACTGTTCGTGTTCCTCTATCTGATCCATTTCTGGTGGTGGGAGTTCTACCTCCAGAAAATCCCGCAGTGGACCTTTCCTCTCTATTTCTTCCTCGCTCTTTACGCCACGCTCCTCTTTCTGCTGTGCTCATTGTTTTTCCCCGATGAAATGAGCGAATACGACGGCTACCGCGATTACTACTACTCGCGTAAGCGATGGATTTTCAGCCTGATGATTATTCTTTTCGCCGCCGACACACTGGACAACTTTATCAAGGGCAGCGATTATTTTGCGCGCCTTGGAGTCTTCTACGAGATTCGCATAGGCTCTTACATCCTGTTTTGTCTGCTGGCCATCTGGGCGAAAAGCCCGCGCTTCCATGCTTTTTTCGCTATCTTCGCCCTCATAACTGAGGTGTTGAATATCCTCAAACGTTACCTCACCATTCACTGATTCGGGTCTAAGATAGTCACGCGTAGAGGAGATCGTATGTGGATCATCATTCGAGCGGGAATAGGGTTTCTATGTTGTCTTTGGATGCTGCAGCCGATGCACGCCCAATCCACGCCCGCTCAATCGACGATGGATGAACAGTGCCAAGGATCCACCGTCGACTCGCAGGGTCCGGAGACGGCAACTGCCGCCCGCGCATTTCTCGCCGAGTTGCAGGCCGCCGTCAAAGCGAACGACAAGGCCAAGATCGCGCGCATGGTTTCATACCCGATGAACTTCGTACAAGGTACTAAACGTGTGCACATACGAGACAAGCAGACCTTTCTCGCGCGCTACGACACCATCTTCACCGAACATGTGCGTACTGCCATCCTCGCGCAATCCTCCCATTGTCTGTTCGGCAATGCCAATGGAGAAATGGTCGGCCATGGAGAAGTGTGGTTCACAGAACTCGGAGATGGCTCGGTGAAAATCATTACCGTGAACACTTCTTCAGGAATGTAGCCGCTACAGTTACGTTTTCGCTTCCAACTTCGCCAGAAAATGCCCAAGCTCTGCCGGCAGTGACGCAGACAACTCCAGCAATTTACCGGTACGCGGATGCGCAAATGCAAGCTCTGCCGCGTGAAGGAAATTGCGGTCGAGCGCAATTGCGTCTTCACCTGATGAGGGTCGTTTATTCTTCGCCGGAACACCGATTTGCGCTGGCGCACCGTAGAGCGTGTCGCCAACCACGGGATGTCCAATGGAAGCCATGTGCACGCGAATCTGATGGGTGCGGCCTGTCTCAATGCGCACGCGCACCAGCGTGAAGGGACCGAACTTTGAATCGATACGCTTCACAGCTTCATAGTGTGAAATCGCCATGCGACCGCCGGTAGCGCGGCGTGTGGTCATGCGCGTTCGCCGGATCGCGTCGCGGCTGATTGCTGCATTGATCGTTCCCGCATCCTGCTTCAATGAGCCATGCACCAGCGCGATGTAGGTCTTGCGCATCTGACGGCGCGAGAACATCTCTGCCAGCTTCAGATGCGCCGCGTCGTTTCGTGCGATGATGATGAGCCCGCTCGTCTGCTTATCGAGCCGATGCACGATACCGGGACGCAGTTCGCCGCCGGTCGACGAAAGCTGCCGGTAATGATGCAGCAAGGCATTCACCAGCGTGCCGCGATTTCGCGCATCGTCTGTCGCGCCCGATCCGGCATGCACCATCATGCCCGCGGGTTTGTTCACGACGGAGAGATCGTCGTCCTCATATAGGATGTCCAGCGGAATCGCCTCGGCTACGGCTCGCAGCGGAGGCAGAACGGGCTCACCGTGCACCTCCACGACTTCACCACCGCGCAGTTTGAGCGAAGCCTTCCCCGGTTTGCCATCAACCACGACACTTCCCTGTGAGAGCAGCGTTTGCACGCGCGAGCGGCTCACACCTTCAAGCTGCGTTGCAAGCCACGCGTCCAGGCGTTTGCCCGTAGCTTCCGATGAAACAGAATAGGTGGCACTCTCCGGCATGATCTGACTGATTTTACAGGCTGCTATGGCTGCGGCTTGCCCGGGCCATCCAGTCCCGGAGGCCAGAATGGATAGTTCGGCGCTGCAGGCGGCATGGGCGGCGCGTCGGTTGGCAACCAGTTTTCATGAATCAACCAGTTGCGCAGCAGCAGCGGCCAGGTTGCCAGCTCGGGAATTGATCCGCACAAGCCGCAGCCGTGATCCGCATAGTCGTAGATGTGAAGCTCTACCGGAATATGGGCGCGTTCCAGAGCGCGATAAAGATCGAGACTGTTTTCGACCGGCACCGTAGGATCACCGGTTGTCGCGAAGAGGAAGGTCATCGGCGTCTGGGCGTTCACGCCGAGCTGGTTGGAAAACTTCTGCTGCATTTGCGCGTACGGCATTTCACCGAGCAGATTGTTCATTGAGCCGGTATGAGCAATCGGCGGCTGCATACTGACCACCGGATACGAGAGGATCATGAAATTCGGCCGCGCATCCGTCTGGTCGATGGAGTCAGATTTTTCCGGCAGCGGCGGAGCATCGTTGCCATGCACGCCCAGCGTCGAAGCAAGGTGCCCGCCCGCTGACGATCCCCACACGCCGATGCGGTTCGGGTCGATACCGTAATCGGCTGCGTGCGATCGCACATAGCGCATGCCGCGCATGCCGTCCTGAATCTCAACCGGATATTGATACGGTGCCACGCGGTAGTCGAGAACAAAGGCAGTTACACCCTGCGCATTCAACCAGCGCGCGTACTGGATTCCCTCGTGCCCCATCGATACGTGGGCATAACCACCGCCGGGAATTACCAGCACAGCGGTGGTCGTCGATTTGGTCTGCGGCGGGAACGCGTACAGGCGAGGCTTATCCGCCTCGGTATCGCCGCGCGCTCCGGGCGCGCCGTTTGGCCAAAGAGGAATGGCAGGGGGCAGGCTCTTGAGAATCTCCAAGGGCGAAGGTGCTGCTGTCTGTGCGGCCGCTGGAATGGATGACGCTGAAAAAAGGGAAGTAAGAAGCGCGAAAGAACAGAGGGAGAGAATCTTCATCCGCGCCAGTATACGTGGCTTGCCCAGTCACATGGGATTGCACGCCGTATCCCCTCGCTGTCTGATCTTGGTGACCCTTTCAGCTGCCATGTAGAATGACGGCAGCCACAATGAAGACGGTCCTTGCCTCAAAGTTTCTCCTGCCTTGCGTGCTTGCAGCTGGTTTTCCTTTTTCTGTTGCGACTTTTTCCCGGGCGCAATCACAGACGGCACCTGCCCCGACTCCGCCGCTTGCGCAGACGCAGCCTGCCATTCCCGCGAAATCGGCTGGGCAACAGCCGAACGGTCAGCCGCCAAATGGCCAGCAACCGGGCGATCAGCAATATACGATCACGGCGACAGCCAACGAAGTCGATCTCGTCTTCACGGTCACGGATAAGCACGGCCGCTTCATCAAGGACCTGCAGCAGCGCGATTTCGCCCTGCTTGACGATCAGAAAGCCCCAGCGCAGGTTTACAGCTTCACCCAGCAGACGAATCTGCCCCTGCGTGTCGGGATTGTGATCGACACCAGCACTTCCATTCGGCAGCGCTTCTCGTTTGAGCAGCAGGCGGCAGCGGAATTTCTCTTCAAGAGCATCCAGCCGAGGTCGGATAAGGCCTTCGTGATGGGCTTCGATGTCACACCCGACTACAAGCAAGACTGGACCAACAATCTCGACCTGTTGAACACCGGCATCAACGCTCTGCGCTCGGGCGGCGGCACCGCGCTCTTTGATGCAATCTACTCGGCATGCCGGGATAAGCTGCTCGACGCCTCTCGCGGACAGGAACCCGTACGTAAGGCTATCGTGCTCGTTTCCGATGGCGACGACAACCAGAGCCACGCTTACCTGACCGATGCCATCAAGGAATGCCAGCGGGCTGAAACCATCGTCTACGCCATCAGCACCAACGTGAGCCCGAGCCGCGACCGCGGCGACGACACGCTCACGAAAATTGCAGAAGCCACCGGCGGCCGCGCATTCTTTCCCAAGCGCATGGAAGACATGTCACTGAATTTTGCGGACATCGAAGACGAATTGCGCAGCCAGTACGCGCTGGTTTACAAGCCTGCGGACTTCATCGCAAACGGAGCCTTTCGAACGATCTATCTTTTCTGTCTCGACCGGCGATACACGGTACGCGCGCGTCAGGGCTACTTTGCGCCAAAGTCGCAATAGCGACGATTAGCTATCTGCCATTGAGCAGCTCCAGCAGCTTCGCCTCGTCAATGACGGGGACCTTCAGCTCTTGCGCTTTATCCAGCTTCGAGCCAGCTTCTTCGCCTGCAACAACGTAGCTCGTCTTCTTGCTCACTGAACCAGACACACGTCCGCCTGCGGATTCAATCTTCGCCTTAGCGTCTTCGCGGGACAGGGTCGGCAGCGTGCCGGTCAGCACAAACGTCAGGCCTTCCAGTTCTGAAGACTTCTTTCGCTTCTCAGCCGTGAACGTCAGCCCGGCGTCGCGCAGATGTTCCACGAGCCGCCGGTTCGTCTCTTCATCGAAGAACTCGCGAATCGCCTGCGAAACACGCGGCCCCACTTCGTTCACGCGTTCCAGCTCCTCCTGCGAAGCAGCCATCAGCGCGTTCATCGATCCGAACTCCTCGGCAAGCAACTGTGCCGTACGCTCGCCGATAAAGCGAATCCCCAGGCCGTATAGCACGCGATTGAGCGGAGCCTTCTTCGACTGCTCGATTTCTTTGAGCAGCGTTCGCGCCGTCTTTTCACCAATGCGTTCCAGGGACAGCAGCTTCTCTTCGTCGAGCTTGTAGAGTTCGGCAATGCTGCGCACCATTTTTCGATCAAGCAGCTGGTTTACCACGGCCTCGCCCAGCCCTTCGATATTCATCACGCCACGAGAGGAATAATGCAGCAGGCTTTCCCGCAGACGCGCCGGGCAATCGGCATTTACACATCGATAATCGGCCTCGCCTTCCGCGCGAACGATTTCGCTGTTGCATTCAGGGCAATGCGTGGGGAAGTGAAACGTCGTGTGCCCACGCGAATGTTCCGTGTCCTCGACGACTTCCACCACTTTCGGAATCACATCGCCGCCGCGCTCGACCTTGACCCAGTCGCCGATCTTCAGACCCAACTCCTCAATAAAATCGGCGTTATGCAGCGTCGCACGGCTGACCGTTGTTCCGCCAATCACCACAGGCCTAAGCCATGCCACCGGAGTCAGCTTGCCTGTGCGGCCCACCTGCACCTTGATGTCCTCAACCTGTGTCGTTCCAGCACGCGCCGTGAATTTATAGGCTACGGCCCAGCGCGGCGCGCGACCGGTATACCCGAGCCGTGCCTGCAGATCCGTTGAGCTGACTTTGATGACGACGCCGTCAATTTCGTATCCCAGATCCGCGCGGTGTTTCTCCGCGCGATCCACAAAGCCCATCAGCTTGTCGAAGCTGTGAATCGCCTCGCGATGCGGATTCACGCGGAACCCGGCCGCAGTCAACGCGTCCAGTGCATCGCTCTGCTCGCTGAAGATGGTCTCGCCTGTCGTTGTCAGTGCAAAGTAGGCATAGAAATCAAGCCGGCGTTGGGCAACGATATTCGGCTCGAGCGTGCGAATCGTGCCTGCGGCATAGTTGCGCGGGTTTGCCGCCGGGGCAAGTCCCTGCGCTTCGCGTTCTTCATTCGCTTTCACAAAAGCCTTCAGCGGCATGACCACCTCACCGCGCACTTCGAACATAGGCGGCAGCTTCGCCTTGCGCAGCTTTGCCGCAGAAACGGAAAGCGGGACCGAACGAATCGTGCGAACATTTGTGGTCACATCCTCGCCGATCGTTCCATTGCCGCGCGTCAGCCCGCGCGCCAGCTGCGCTGAACCATCCGGCCCCTCCTGATAGAGAAGCGCCATCGAAAGGCCATCCAGCTTGTACTCGCAGACATAGCTGATCTCGACACCTTCGCCCACGCGCTCACGCACGCGGCGGTCCCAATCGCGCAGCTCCTCTTCGCTGGTCACGTTGTCTAGCGAGAGCATCGGACGCGAATGCGCGACCTTCGGGAAACCTTCTTTGGGTTTGCCGCCTACGCGCTGTGTCGGCGAATCGGGTGTGATCAGCTCCGGATGCTCTTTCTCAAGCGCCTGCAGCTCGCGTACCAGAACGTCGTATTCGGCGTCTGAAATCTCAGGAGAATCCATCACATAGTAAAGGTGCTCATGATGCCGTATCTCATCGCGCAATGCTTCAATCCGGTCAGCTGCGGTGCTTTTGGTCATGAGGAAGATTATAGAAAGCAGAAAGGCAACTAAGGAGCGGCTAGCGATAAAGCGGTCTGCTGGTGATACGGTCAGCTAAGAACCTGTCAGCGAACTGCTCTTTTTTTCTGAGGTGTAAATCAAGGAGCGTTTTTGCTGACCGCTTTATCAGCTGACCGGACTTACGCTGACCGCCTTTTTGCTGACCGCTCCTCAGCCCTGTGTTACGTTGGCTTTTCGAGCCTATGGAACCCGTCACACACTTCCTGACCGGAGCCTGCCTCGCCCGCTCCGGTTTCAACCGCAAGGCAGCCTATGCAACGCTCGCCATGACACTGGCGGCCGAAGCCCCCGATCTCGATGTCTTCTGGGCCTTTCGCGGCCCGGTTGCCGGATTCGAGCATCATCGCGGCATCACGCACACTTTCATCGCCGCGCCTTTCATCGCCCTCATTACGGTGGCTGTTGTGTGGATGATCCACAAGATCCGTAAGAAGCCGCCGCAGGCTCCGGTGCGTTGGGGCCTGCTCTGGTGCTTTGCCCTGATTGCCCATCTCAGTCATCTGCTGCTTGATTTCACCAATAACTACGGTCTGCGTCCGTTCTTTCCGTTTAATCCGCGATGGTATTCGTGGGATATCGTCTTCATTTTCGAGCCGCTCATGTTCGCCGCGCTTTTGCTGGCGCTGGTTCTGCCGTGGTTCTTTGGTCTTGCCGACCGCGAGATCGGCGCGAAACGCGTTAAGTTTCGCGGACGAGGCTGGGCGATTGCCGCGTTCGTCTTTATTGCTTTGCTCTACACCGTGCGCAACGCGGAACACGCGCACGCGATCAACCTTGTCCGTAATTCCAGCGTTATCAATGCGCCTATCCTGCGCGTCTCCGCTGAGCCCGAGCCGATCAACCCATTCCTCTGGCAGGCCATCATCGAAACCGCAGACTTCTACCAGCGCGCTGCCGTGCACACGCGCTCAGATCAGATTGAACTCGACCCATCTGAAGATGTGTTCTACAAGCCGCCCGTAACCATGGCCACCCTCGCGGCAAAGCGCTCCTTGCTGGGCCGCGTCTATCTCGACTGGGCACAGTGGCCGGTGGTTGAAGACAAAGGCGCGATGCCACCACCGGGCTACAATATCGATCCGCCCGACCCTAACTGGCACACGGTTCAGTTCCGCGATCTACGCTTTGATTATCCCGTCCTCACGCGGAAAGCGAGCGACTCGATCCTCTCCGGCTGGGTCTACGTCGGTCCGCAAAATGAAATCGAAGGCATGTTCATGAGCGGCAAGGAACAAAAGGATTAATTATCGAGATGCAGCAATCGCCAGCCCGTTCGTATCGACAATTCCCGGAATGGCTGTCGTCTGAAACGTCGAGAGGTCAATCTTCACCAGCCCGCCGTCGCGGGCCTTCGTCTCGGGATTGAAGAGCCCCGCCGGAATGCGAACATTCGAGACCCACGCATGCTTTCCGTCCGCATCGAGAGCAGCGAGCAACGGACTCCCCGTTTCAATCCGGTGTGCCACCGCGCCTGTTTTAGCATCGATGACCAGCACCACTCCATCCAGAACCGCTGGAGCAAGAATCCAGCGTCCATCCGGCGTTACCGAAGGATAGAAAATCTGTCCCACATCAAGATGGCCGAATTTCGTCACGCCGGTGAGCCTGTCGGGTTCAAGCATCAGCAGCTCACTTTTTCCCGACACGATGAGGTGGTGCCCATCAGCAGTCCACGCCAGCCCACGCGGAGATCCGGTCGCAATACATACCTTCATTTTCCCCGCCTCAGGATCGATACGGCAAACCTTTCCCTCGGTCGTGAATGCAAACAGCGCCGAGCCATCTGCATTGAAGATGAAGTTATGCACTCCGGGCGGTAGCGGAAAGGTCCGCAGCACGGCGCCAGACGCTGCATCGAAGACAACCATACCGGCATTGCCTTCTTCCGCATTCGTGAAAAGCTCTTGAAATTTTGGAGGCCGCAGCTTCAACCCATGTGGGGCCGTGAATCCCGCAGGCAGTTTGAAGCGGGCGCGCACGACACGCCGCTCCAGATCGAGAACCGAAATCGTCGTCCCCGGAGTTCCCGCCTTGTGATTCGCTTCAAGCAAGCCGAAGTTCGAGACATACGCTGTCCGCCCGTCCGGAGTCAGTTCGATCTCATGCGGCTTCTCACCTACGGCGATTGCAGTCGGGTGTGACGGATCCGCAGCCGGAAAAACCAGCACCTTGCCGGGGCCTTCCTGAACGACGGCAATCGTCTGCCCATGCAAGGTGAGGGTGAGTATCCCGGCGATCATGCTGTAGAAAATTCGCACCGCTGGTTTATACCACGCCCAGATTATCGAAACGGATGCATATAGTATGGTGCCAATTCCTTAAGGGTCCCGAACACACGCCTATCTCTGCTGTAGGAGAACCGAATGCCGAAGATTCGCGCCCTCTTGTGCACCGCGCTGATGCTGACTGCAATTGCCTTTCACCTGAACGCCGGACACAGTGAAACAACCCAGGACCTGATGCCCTTGTTGCTGACGGTGCATGATGCGCCGGTGCCATTCACCGGCTCCGACGGCCATGTTCACCTTGTGTATGAGCTGTGGATGGCGAACTTCTCGAGTGGTGAAGCAGATATCGAAAAGGTTGAGGTTTTGGGCGACGGCTTGGTACTCCAGACGCTTGACCGGAACGCGACTGCGAGCCGGTTGCAGCCTGCGGGCAAGCGCGAATCTGCCGGAGCCATTACCGGAGGTGCGCAATCGCTGCTCTTTCTTGATGTCATTTTGCCTGCCGGCGCTTCGATCCCGAAGCAGCTTACGCATCGAGTGCAAGCGCACTATGCGGCCGCGCCTCCGGGACATCAGGACTTCAGTGAAACCGGCGGCGCAACCACCGTGGACCGCCGAGAAGTTGCGCAGATCGGACCGCCACTCAGCGGAGACAGCTACATCTCGGCCGATTCCTGCTGCGACGCAACGCGGCATACGCGCGCTGCTCTACCCGTCAACGGCAATGTTTATGTCGCGCAGCGCTATGCCGTCGACTGGGAGCAGCTCGACGCGAACAATCGCATCTACGCCGGCCCTCGTGAAGAGCTGAAAAGCTACACCATCTTCGGCAAGCACGTCCTTGCGGTTGCAGATGCCGTTGTCGCTGTCGTCGTGAAAGGTCTTCCCGAGCAGGCACCCGGAAAGTATCCAACGGACTTACCTCTCGATCAGGCCGACGGCAATGCGATCATTCTCGACCTGGGACAACACCGCTATGCGCTCTACGCGCATATGCAGTCAGAAAGCATTCACGTGAATCGCGGCGACAAGGTCAAGCTGGGTCAGGTCATCGGGCTCGTCGGAGATTCAGGCAACTCGGTCGCGCCGCACCTGCATTTCCAGCTGATGGACGGCGAGCTATCGCTGGCATCCAACGGACTGCCCTACGAGATTAAGGACTTCAAGGTGACTGGACAGACTCCGGGCACGAAAGCCTTTGATGAGGCGGAGGAAAACGGAACGCCACTCGCGATTACTCCTATCACGCCGCCGCACGAGGTCAAGAAAGCGTTGCCGCTCGATCAATTGATCATCTCCTTCGCGCAACATTAGTCAGTTGATCAAGCAACCATCTATCCGCTACGGTTGTTTCGGAGCTTTCTCTTGAAGATCCACCTCGTCGACGGCACCTACGAGTTGTTCCGCCACTATTTCGCCCTGCCTTCAGCGAAAGATGCCGCCCGTCGCGAAGTGGCCGCAGTGCGCGGCGTAGTCGCGTCAGTGCTGGGAATGATCAGTGACGGAACGACGCACATCGCGGTTGCCACTGATCATGTCGTAGAATCGTTCCGCAACGCACTATGGCCGGGATACAAAACCAGTGAGGGCGTACCAGCCGACCTGTTATCGCAATTTCCGCTGCTCGAAGAAGTGCTCGCCGCCGCCGGTGTCGTTGTATGGCCGATGGTGGAGTTTGAGGCCGACGATGCGCTGGCGGCCGGAGCAGCCCTTGCCGCGCAGGATGCGCGAGTCGAGCAGGTCATCATCTGCACTCCGGATAAGGACCTCGCCCAGTGTGTGAGCGGCACGCGCGTTGTGCAGCTGAACCGGCGGACCGGGGCTTTAAGCGATGAAACAGGTGTGATCCAGAAATTCGGGGTCACGCCCGCGTCCATTCCCGACTATCTTGCACTGGTCGGCGATTCGGCTGACGGCTATCCCGGACTGCCGGGCTGGGGCGCAAAGTCATCCGCCGCGGTGCTCGCCAAATTCCTTCATCTTGAAGCCATCCCTGCCGACAGCAGCGAATGGAAGGTGAATGCGGCAAGCGCGAGCGTGCTGGCAGCCACGCTTGTCCGTGAACGCGAGCGCGCGCTGCTTTTTCGAACACTCGCTACCCTTCGCACCGACATTCCGCTCTTCAGCAACGTGGACGAACTGCGTTGGGCTGGGCCAACCGCCGGTTTTACAAAGATCGCGGAACGATTAGACGCAGTTGCCACCGAAAAGGGGAAGGCTCCGAAGCGTCGACCTCTGACTCCGCCAACTCTGAATTCCACGACTCGCGAATAGAGCGTACTTTCTTTCGGAATCGGGGGACGCCATGGCCGCGATACAAATCTGCCGCACCAGGCCTGGTGAATCGGACGAGTGTGAGACTTTGTGTTGACGGGGGCATTGTGTGGTTTGACCGGGGTGAACTGAATTCTTCCTGAAGGCCAAATTTGCTGGAATCGCCTTGCAGTCGCTAGGAATCATGCTCAGGAACGTGAAATAATGAGACTCTTAAGACTTGCCGAGGTGAGAGAATGTCCGCTTATCTACTGATTCTGTTTGCGATTCTGAGCCGCGTTGCCGTGGCCTCGCATCATAGCTGGCTCAACTTCACAGCCATCGGCGCATCGTTGCTCTTCTTCGGCGCTCGCCGTCCGTTGCGTCAGGCAATTCTGCCCGTCGTCGCGCTCGCTGCGCTTGATTACTACATGACGGTCTATGTCTACAGCTATCCGTTTGCGGCGCAGGACTATCTCATCACCTGGGGCTGGTATGCGGCGGTGATCGTCCTCGGCCATCTGCTGCTGCGCGAGCGCCGTTCCGCAGCGCGCGTCGCGACCTCAGTCGTTCTTTCCTCCACTTCGTTCTTCCTGGCCAGCAACTTCGCCGCCTGGACCGTGCTGCGCGGCTACTATCCCCACACCTTCAGCGGACTGATGACCGCCTACGCCGCCGGGTTGCCGTTCTACAGAAACGACCTGCTCTCCACCGGACTGGTTGCCGGATTAGCCTTTGGACTGCCGGCACTGGTCGAGCATTACCGCGCGCAGGCGGACATCTCCGCGCACAAAGCCGCGTAAACCAGCTACGCAGGCAGCAACGAGTTTTATGAAATCTCGATCATCTCGGATCGGATTAGTCTGCACGTCACTCCGAGGAACAACAGTGACGCAGCCACGACGATAGCCGGCCCTATAGTGCGCGGCCCCCAGAAGCAAAACAGTGCAGCTACAGGAGACAGAAGAAACAGAGCCATTGGCTTGATCTGCGGAAACCAGCTGTGTACCGCCAGAATGGCAGGCATTGCCAGAATCCAATCGAGTGCATTAGTGTGGGGCGCAGTGAGCAGAGCACTAAAAATACAGAGCGGCATTGCCAGATCGAACGGCAGTCGATTGCAGATGTACCAGATGATCGACAAAACAAATAACCCCCCAAGTACAACTGCGATCTCCGGATGCTCCGTCCAAAAGAAAGCCGCATAGAAATTCGGCATCAGCGTGGGGTGCCCGCTCATATTTTTCTGAGGAATGTTCAGCGCACCCCAGTAGAGTGAAATCCAGCCCGGTTGGACTGCGAAGTTGATGGCCACCAACACTGCGGCTGAGAGTAAAAACCCTTTCAGTTCCTGACGATACTGTTTGCGGAAAAGCAACAGCGGTAAAAAGATCAGGAAATGAAACTTGCAAAGACATAGCCCGAGAGCAACGCCAGCCAGAAAATGACGATCGTTTCTCCAGCAGGCAAGGGAGATCAACGTAAACAGCAGAATGAGCGATGAGTCGTTTCCCATCACAATGCAACCCATCGCAGGCACGGACCAACTGAGCGCCAGAAGGTAGAACCGGCGATCGCTCCCTGATACCCACACGCATGCAATGAGGGTGAACCCCACAATCACTCGCCACAAAAGAAAAGCATGGCTATACGTGAGGTTCAGGAATGGCTTCATCGCGTAAGCCCAGAACGGCTGCCGCATGAAGATAATGGTCGGGTCGTTGACTTCCGTGAATGCTTTTTGGAGCGTCAGATTGGTCGCAATATCGTAAATTTGCGGGGTGCCGATCAGTTTCGCCCCAACGAGAAAGCCTGTGAAGTCTGCCACATAGCCAAGAGACGGCAGAGGGTGAGCGAAAAGCAGCAATATACCCGGAATCGAAAGCAGGAAGCACCAGATGGGGGAGAAAGTGAACTTCCTCCTCATGTTGCCGGACGCTGGAATCTCCTCCACGCGTACCTCGAACGAATCGGCTACCCATATATCCGATGAGCGACTAGCGGAGGCCATTCTCTTCCCTCCAGTCAATCGCCTCACTATAGTTGCTCACTAGATAAACCACTGCTCCCAAGAGGGATATGGACGCGGTCACGATGATGATCGGGCCGGTCGAGCGCGGGCCGAAATACGAAAGTATTCCCACAATCGGAGACAAAAGGAATACGGCCAAAGGCCGTACCTGACGAAATCGACTGTTTACCGCCAGCAGTGCGGGTATAGCCAGAATGCCATCGAGATAGTTGGTGTGGGGCGAAGCAAGCAGTGCGCTGAAGACACAGAGCGGCATAGCCAGATCGAAGGGCAGGCGACGGCAGATTGGCCAAACAAGCGCAAGAACGAGCAGCGCTCCTACCGCGACTGCGAATCTTGGGTACCCTGTCCAGAAAAAGGCGGAATAAAAATTCGGCATCAGCGCAGAGTTTGCATTGATATTTTTCTCGAGGTGCAGCGCGGCCCAGTAGAGCTTGACCCAATCAGGCTGGACTGCGAAGTTTGCGGCCATTAACGCCGCTACCGAAAGTGAGAATCCTATCAGTTCCTGACGGTGTTTCTTCCGCAAGACCAGCAGGGGAAGAAAGATCAGGAAGTGAAACTTGACGATACACAGCCCGAGAGATGCGCCAGCCAGAATTTTTCGGTTCTTTCTCCAGCAGACCAGCGAGATGAGCATGAAAAGCAGGATCAGCGGAGCGTCATTGCCCGTCTCAATGCAGCCTGCCGCGGGTATCGACCAAGCTAGCACAAGCAAAAAGAACGAGCGGAAGCGCCCTGAAAGAAACCCGCATGCAAGGAGAACCACCCCCATCATGGTTCTCCACAAAAGCAACGCATGACCATAAGAGAGGGCCAAGAAAGGCTTCATTACAAAGGCCCAGAACGGCATTCTCATGTAGATGACGCCGTCGTTCGTCTTTCCTATGAGGGCATTTTGAAAAGCAAGATTTGTTGCGACATCGTAAAGGCGTGCCGTTCCAAGCAGCTTCGCCCCAACCAGAAACCCCGTAAAGTCCGAGACATGGTCGCCTGCAGCCCGCACAAACAGCAGCATGAACACAACGCCAGGAATCGCCAACAGGAAGCACCAGATTGCGGGCGAACCCGTCTTCCTGTCCACCTTGGTACACGCCGCGTCTTCTTTTGTGCACACCTCAAGCGGGTTTGCGGCCAGAATGGGACACATGCCACTGGGGTGGAGCAATTAGCCCGCCAATCAGCGCTCCAGAGTGACGCTAGTTTTCGAACTCGCCCGCCCTGCGTTTGCCCATCCCTTTGCGAATCGCGATCAGCAACAGGATCCCGAGAATCACTCCGATCCCGGTCAGCATGGCGGCAAGGTGTTTTCTTGCCAGATCATGAACGACGGTAACAATCTGTGGGCCGTAATAGAGCACCAGCAGGCCCTCCGCTGTAAAGCGGACCAGGCGGCCCAGAAATACCGCGACCAGAAAGTTGCGAACCTTCATCTCAAAGACGCCCGCGCCGAAGACAAAGAGCTTCCAGGGCGTCGGCGGTGGCAGCATCGAAGGCACAAACAGTGCGAAGAACTCCTGCCGCTCGAAGCGGTCGCGCAGCTGCTCGTAGCGGGCCCGATTCACGCGCTTAAGAAGAAAGAGTTCGCCCCCGGCGCGCCCCAGGTAGAAAGGCAATAGCCCTCCAATCGATGACCCGATGGCCGCCATCAGGCAATAGAGGAAGAAGTGTCGCCGATCCGCCCAGACATAGCCGGAAATGATCAGGTCCATCGGCACAGGGACGGTGCTCGAATCGAGCATGGAAATGGCGCCCGCGCCCCAGAAACCAAGGGGTTTAAGGATGGCAACCAGCCACGCGCTGAACTTAAGAAAAAGGGTGGTGAGGTGTTTCAAAATCGCGATGTACTTTCGTCAGACTGTTGTCCGGGCTCGGGATGCGGCGCCTCGTCACCCTTCAGCAACGTCAGGGCATGAGATAAGAGTGGCAGGACCGCCGTGAGCGAAGTAACCGCTCCGCGCGGACTTCCGGGAAGATTCAGGATGAGCGACTTGCCCAGGGTTCCGCACAGGGCACGGCTCAGCGAGGCATGGATCGTCTCCTCGCGACCGACGGCGCGCATCAGTTCCGGCACACCATCCAGCAGCCGGTCGCAGGCACTGCGGGTGGCTTCCGGCGTCACGTCGCGCAGCGCAATCCCAGTTCCTCCCGTCGTAACCACCAGGTCCGCCCGACTGGCACAGCTCCGCAACGCTGCCTCGATCGCTGGGCGTTCATCGGGAACCGTGACCTGTTCGACCACTTGAAACCCGCGGGAAGTGAGCACCTCGGCCACCGCCGGGCCGGATCCATCGACACGGCTGCCCTGGTAACAGGAATCGCTGACGGTGATAACGGCGGCGTGAGGCATACCTTTCGATTGTAATGGCCGGATACAAGTCCATCACCAGACAGAACTTTTTGCCGTGGGAAACGTCTCAAGAAAGTAGGTTTTTGCCGAGAGCCCGTAGTGTGTATGAGAGAATATTAGATATCCCTGAGCCAAAAGCAGCGGCCTGAAACCGTTTCATAATGCCCATCACCGAAGTCCCAACCGATCCTGCAGGCGCGCCTCCGGAGCCGCCGCGGAAATCAAGACGATCACGCTACGAAAACCTTGAACACCATGAGCTTCTCCAAGTCATGGATGACCTCCAGGACGAGCGTGGGCGGGCACGGCTGCGAGAGTTTTTCTGGATATCGATCATCGTCCACATGATCATCTTCTGGTTCCTGCTCTATGGGCCGAAGTATGTATGGCACCGCAACATCCGCGTCGTGGATCCTTCAGAGATCCTGAAGCAGCGCGAAAAAGAGCTGACCTACCTTGATCTGCCCGATGCCCTGAAGAAGATCAAACCGAAGCAGTCCGACGTTATTTCCGATCAGAATCGCACCGCGGAATCAAAGAAGCCGACGCTCGACAAGAAGACGCTGCAGCAGCTACAGGCCATGAGGCGCGCCGGGCCGCCAGCGCCGTCACCTGTACCAGCACCGCAGATGGGGCAGACACCGCAGCCCGCACCGCAACAGCAGGCGCAGTCCACGCCTCCACCGCCTCAGCCCATGCCGCAACAGCGGCCTTCGCAGCCTCTGCAGAACGACGACCAGGCAAAGCTTGAGGCTCCGAAGCCAGCCACGCGCCCGGACTTCAGCACCGCAACAACCGCCGGCCAGGCGATCCAGCAGGCTGCCCGCAACGCCATGCGCCCCGGGCAGACTGGCGGAGGCGGCGACATGGGAGCGAATGCCCCGTCCCAGCATCCCGGCGACAGTGGCGCTGTCGACATTCTCAGCGACACCATGGGTGTCGACTTCGGCCCATATATTCGGCGCATCATCTATGACACGGAACGCTCCTGGTGGCCCATCATCCCCGAGTCGGCCCAGCCACCGCTGCTCAAGCAGGGCAAGGTCGGCATCCGCTTCCGCATTCTTCCCGACGGCAGCGTGAAGCAAATGATTCTTGAGTTCCCGTCCGGCGACGTTGCACTTGACCACGCTGCGTGGGGAGGCATCACGGGTGCTTCGCCGTATCCTCCGTTGCCAAAGGAATTCAAAGGCCCGTTCCTCGAATTGCGCTTCTACTTCCTCTACAACATCCGGCCGGATGAATAACGCTTACGAATACCGCAAGCGCCAGCTCATCGGGCTGCTTCTGATTGCCGTTGTCATTGTTGGAATCGCACTCCTGCGCGCGCCGGCAGGGACAGTCTTTCCTCGTGGATGGTGGCACGTTTGGTAGAGACTGCACGGCCCGATCCGCTGCTGATCGTTCTCGCAGGACCCACAGCCAGCGGTAAGACCTCTCTTTCCCTGCATCTTGCCGAGTGCTACCACGGTGAGATCGTGAGCTGTGACTCCGTCGCCGTTTATCGCGATATGGAGATCGGCACCGCCAAGCCCGACAAGGCCGACCGAGAGCGCATCCCTCACCATCTCATCGATGTCGTCGATCCCACCGAGCCCTACACGGCAGGCGACTACAGCCGCGCAGGCCGCACAGCCTTGAGCGAGATTGCCGCCCGTGGCCGTACCCCCATCGTTACCGGGGGTACGGGGCTTTATCTAAAGGCCCTCATCGACGGCCTCTTTGCCGGACCGCAGCGCTCCGAATCGCTACGCGAACGCCTGAAACTGAGCGACAAGAAGCGCGGCCGAGGCTGGCTCTACCAGATCCTGATGCGCCTCGACCCGCAGTCCGCCCAGCGCATCCACCCGAACGATAAGCCCAAGCTCATCCGCGCGCTGGAAGTTTGCATCGCCGCGCGACAACCTATGTCACACGCATGGGAGCAGGGCCGCGAAGCGCTGAAGGGCTTCCGCATCCTGCGCATCGGCCTTGAACCCGACCGCGACTATCTCTACGAGCGCATCAATAAGCGCGCCGCCGCCATGTTTCGCAATGGACTGGTTGAAGAGACGCGCATGCTGCTGGAGAAATACGGCGAAGCGCGGCCCTTCGATTCGCTGGGATACAAACAGGCCCGCGCGCTGCTTGAGAGAAAATACCGTGAAATGGACGCTATCTCACTCGCTCAGCAGGGCCACCGTAACTACGCAAAGCGCCAGCTCACCTGGTTTCGCCGCGAGCGCGATATGTACTGGCTGCACGGCTTCGGCGATGAGCCGCGCATCCGCAGGAAAGCGGTGGAACTGATCGAGCGGCGATTGAGCGAGTCAGAAGGCCAGCAAGCCAGCGAGTGAGTGTGAGCTTTTCACACCCGCGCTCAGCCATGCCTCTCCCAGAAATCGGCGGGCGTAACAATGGGATACCGCTCTGCCAGAGCGAGTAGGTCCTTATCGCCGGTAATCAGGTACTGGGCTTGTGACGCTCGGAGAAGCGCCAATATCGGTTGATCGGCAGAGTCGCGCAGTTCAGGATCCGGTTGAGTGTCCGGTTCGATCACGTCAGCCAGAAACAGGAATGTATCTACAAGGTCTCGTATTTCATCTGAGCTCATGCGAATTCGAGACAACCGCGGTAACACCCGGGCGACCTCGTCAAGAATGTATCGCGACAGAACTACATCAATGGCCCCCTGCCGCCATGCGGCGACAATGCGCCCCGGGGTGCTTCCCGGATAAGCCAGTCCTGACACGAGAACATTTGTGTCGAGCACAACTCGCATCAACGCTTCCGCTGTCTTGCGACGGCAGTATCAATCTCTGCCAACCCTTCTTCTTGAGGCGCATCTGCATACGCTGCGGCGATGCGCTCGCTCAACTGATCGAAGCGATCACGCATGCGGCGAATTCGCGCAAACAATTCAGCGTCAACCAGAGCAGCGACCGGCTTGCCATCTTTGTTGATGATGATGCTGTCATTGCGATACTGCACCTGGTTAATCATCTCGCCGAGGTTCTGGCGAAAATTGACTGCACTGACTTCAGTAATCATGGTCTCCCTTGGTCATATCGATTGATATGATCATTGTGGCATAATTTCTTGATTTATTCTCATTAAAGATCATGTCGCAAGAAGGAATTCCACAACTGGACGGCTACAGCGAAGACGCGCTTGACCGGGCATTTGCCGAACTGGAAAAAGAAGTTGACGCAAGTGCATTAGAGGCAACGAAGCGTGGTACCTCGGACGCGGTAGAAGAATTTCGCCTGCTTTGGCTTGGCCGAAAACAAGGACGACTTAAGCAAGTAAGTGAGGCATGGCTAAAATCAGCACCCGTTGAAGCCAGGAAGTCGATTGGTCTTCGATTCAATGCCTTGAAGCCGCGCATTGAGTCGTGGCTAGTTTGGGAAGGTTGGACCAGTACACAACCTACGCTCGATGCCGAAGCCATCGACGTCACCCTCCCCGGTACGCATCGCGCCCTTGGGGCCGAGCACCCGCTAATCAAGACCATGCACGAAATGGTCGCGGTCTTCCAGCGCATGGGTTACTCCGTCGGCGTCGGGCCTGAAGTTGAAACGGATTACTACAACTTCGAGTCACTCAACTTTCCGCCCGGCCATCCCGCGCGCGACACGCAGGACACTTTGGTCGTTGCGAATCAGGACCGCAAACCTCTGCGCGACCGCCTGCTCATGCGCACGCACACGTCTCCGGTGCAGATCCGCACCATGGAACAGCAGCCGCCGCCCGTGCGCATCGTCATACGCGGCAAGGTTCACCGCAACGACGCAGCCGACGCTACGCACTCACCCATCTTCCACCAGATCGAGGGCCTCTGCGTCGATACCAACATCACTTTCTCTGACCTCAAGGGCACGCTCGACCACGCCATGAAGGAATTCTTCGGCTCCAGCGTCAAAACGCGCTTCTTCCCGTCGTTCTTCCCCTTCACCGAGCCCAGCGCCGACGTGCAGATCAGCTGCCCCTTCTGCGGCGGCAAGGGCTGCCGTAAGTGCAAATACTCGGGCTGGATCGAGTTGCTTGGCTGTGGCATGGTCGACCCCGCGGTCTTCGGATTCGTGCAGGGCAAGCAGCCAGCCTACGACCCGAAAAAGATCAGCGGCTTCGCGTTCGGCATGGGCGTCGACCGCATCGCCATGATGAAGTACGGCATCAGCGACATCAGCTTGTTGTATTCGGGGGACGCGCGCTTCCTGGAGCAGTTCGCATGAAGATACTAAGTTCTTGGTTACGCTCCTACCTATCGCCGATTCCCGTGCATGATGTTGAGCTTGCTAATGCATTAACACTTCGCGGAATTGCTGTTGAAGGAAAATATTTCATTAAGGGATACGATGAAGACCCGAATGAAGTAATCCATAACTCGCTCTTCGAGATGGACATCACGACCAATCGCGTTGATGCCATGAACCACTATGGCATCGCACGCGAGGCCGCGACCATCTATGGTCTGAAGCTGCTCGACCTCAACCCAAAGCTCCCTCACGGGAAACCAGCAGCGAGGCCCTATCCGATCCGGATCGAAGAACCAACTCTCTGCGGACGCTTCACCGCTCGCGTCCTGCGCAACGTCACTATCACGCAATCAACGGGCATCGTAGCCGAGCGTTTCCGTTTGCTAGAACAGAAGCTCATCTCGAACGCCGTCGACGCAACGAACTTCGTAACGCTGGCCATGGGCCACCCAACGCACGCCTTCGATCTCGACAAGTTGGAGGGAGCCATCATCATCCGCCGCGCGCGCAAGGGCGAAAAACTTAAAACACTCGACGGCATCGAGCGCATCCTCGACCCCGATGATCTCGTCGTAGCTGACGAGAAGAAGGCTCTCGCCATCGCCGGAGTGATGGGCGGCTGGGACACGATGATCACGCCCGAGACGAAGAACATCCTCGTCGAGGCGGCATGGTTCGATCCCGCCACCGTGCGCCGCAGCTCCAAGCGCCATCTCCTGCACACCGACGCCTCGCACCGCTTCGAGCGCGGAGCCGACTTCAACGCGCCACCCGTCGCTTCAGCACTGGTCAGCAGCATCATTCTCGAAGCCGGCGGCGAAGTCGAAGGCGATCTCGTTGACGTCATGATCCCTGAAGCCGAGCAGCGTACGGCGAAGCGCCCAGCCATCACCTTCGCCGTCAGCGAGGCGAAAAGGATTCTCGGCGCTACCGAAGACCCCGAAGGCATCACGCCTGCCATCGCAGAGACCGTCCTCACCGGACTCGGCTGCAAACTCAGCAAGAACGGAACACAGCCTGCACCAACGACAGCGCACGACCTCGACCCATCGCGCGCTGTCTCTGTCCCGAGCACAGGCAGCGCCGAATACGAAGTCACGCTCCCGAGCTGGCGTCTCGACCTCGAACGCGAAATCGACCTCATCGAAGAGATCGCGCGCGTCTACGGCTACAACCACTTCCAGAACACGCTGCCCGCCTTCGCCGGGTCAGTCGTAGAACTGCAGTGGGCGGAAAAAGAATCGACCATCCGCAGGGGCCTGCTGGGACTGGGCTGGTCAGAGGCCGTCTCCAGCACCTTCTGTTCTGCAACCGACGCGGTTACATTTGCGCCGCAGCCGAACTCCGCCGTCCCGCTCGGCAATCCGTTGAGCGAAGAGGCCGGCATGTTGCGCCCCTCGCTCGCCGGGGGAATGCTAGGCATGCTCGCCCTCAACCTGAATCGCGACATGGAAGACGTCATGCTCTTTGAACTCGGAACTGTCTTTCACGGAACAACCGACCGCGTCGAAGAAAAGCCATCGCTTGCCATCGGAGCCACCGGCAAACTGCCGCTCACGAGCCCGCACCAGCCATCGCACGAGCTCGACTTCTACGACGTCAAGGGAGCCATCGAAACCCTGCTCGGTAAATTTTCCTCAAAGTCCCTCTACTTCGACCGCTTCCCATCGGACTCCGGACTGATGCCCGCATGGCTGCATCCAGGCCGTTCAGCGCGCGCCGTCCTCGACGGAGCTACGGTCGGCTACTTCGGCCAGCTACACCCCGCCGAGGCGCAGCGGCGCAAGCTGAAGCAAGTCATCTTCATCGGCGAAATCTACCTCGACCGCCTCTACAAGCAAAACCTGCGCCAGCCCGTCGTGCGCGAGCTGTCGCGCTTCCAGGCCGTGCGCCGCGACTTCTCCTTCATCCTCGCTGCGAACACGCCCTGGGCGCGAATCTCCGAAACACTCGCCGCCCTCGGCATTCCCGAGCTGCAGCGTTTTGAAGCGGCAGAAATCCTCGGCGAAAAAGACTCGAAACTCGTTCCCGCCGGCCACATCTCGCTACTGCTGCGCACCGTCTTCCAGGCGCAGGACCGCACGCTCCAGGAAGACGAGCTGCAAAACTACACACAGCGAATCATCGCCGCCGTTGAAGCTCTGGGCGGAAAATTGCGCAGCTAGCGCTGCAAATGGCGCCCACCTTTCACAAACGAAAGGTGGGATGGCCGATAAACGGTCACCGAATCGTACTCGAAGTAACAAACTGGTTGCGTCTGCACACATTCCGGGGCTTTCCGTGATTTTCCTCTGTGCGAAACCAGCTATACTGCGCGAAGAACGCTCGAATTTCCCCCGAAACATGAGGTACCACAATGTCCACCGTTGCCCTGAAAGATGCCGAACTTCCGATTTCTGCCGACGACTTCAACGCGCTCGAACAGCGCGTCCTGCGCACAGTCGAGTTGCTCAAGCAGGAACGCGAAGCGCGCGCCATGGCCGAACAGAACGCCAACACCCTGCAGCAGCTTCTTGATGAGCAATCCGCGCAGCTGACCAAGGTACAGGAGCAGGTCAAAGCTTTTGAGCAGGAGCGCGAAACAGTTCGCCAGCGCGTCGAGCGCCTGCTGAATCAATTAGAAGAGATTTCTGCCTGAGAAAATCGAATGAGGAGTGTGTGTAGTTCATGAGCGATTCTCAGAACGGAAGCAACAGCACGGCGCAGTCCGCAACATCCGACGCGATGCAGTTCGTCACAGTTGACATCTACGATCAGACCTATCGCCTGCGCGGACAGGATCCAGCCTACATTCAGCACCTGGCCGAGATGGTCGATACAAAAATGCGCGCTGTCGCCGCTCAAGGCAAGTCCGTTGATTCACTGCGTGTCGCTGTGCTCGCCGCTCTCAATATCGCCGATGAGCTGTCCGCTCTCGAACAGCGTTATAACGCCCTGTCCGGACCGGCAAAGGAAAATCTGCGCAACCGCACCAGCAAGCTCACCGGCCTGCTCGACGCGGTGCTGAGCGAGCACCGGAAGATAGGTTGACGCCAGCACCGCCGCCACTTGCAATCTGCGCCGTCACCCGCTAGCATCCAAAATAGAAACCGGCCTGCAAAGCAGGTGGTCGCGATAATCGTCGGTTGAACCTACATTCATTGAACAGGGAGCTCGACTCGACAAATCGGCTCGGTGCGCAGTGTCCGCCAGTCCGGAATGCCTAAAGAGCCGCGGAGAGTTCCCACCGTCTTAGGACGGGTTCACCGACGCATCGCTCCACGGCCCCGTGGGTCGGTTTTGCTTTCCCTGAAAGAATTTTGCACCCGCGCCTCTTCCAGTTCGGCCACATTGCCATCCCGACCTACGGCGTGCTCGTCGCCATCGCACTCGTCGCCGCTCTGGCCATGGCCGTGCACACAGCCCGCCGGCTCGCCCTCGATCCCAATAAGATCTGGAATCTGAGCCTCATCGGCATCTTCACCGCGCTGCTCGGCTCGCGCCTCATTCTTGTGCTCGTCCACTTGAGTGATTTCCTGGCACACCCGTTCTGGATGCTCGGCCTCGTCACGATTCGCAGCCGCGGCATCGTCTACGGCGGCATACTGCTGGCAATTTGTGCCTGTATCGGATACATATTGTCGGTCGGCCTGCCGCTGCGGCGCACACTCGACTGCCTCGCCCCGGCCGTCGCCCTCGGTCTGGCGATCAGCAGCCTGGGAGCCTTCGCCGCCGGATCAGACTACGGCACGCCAACCGACAAGCCCTGGGGCATCATCTATAAGCACGGACTCGCTGCACTCTGGTCCGGCACGCCGCTGGGCGTTCGCCTGCATCCGGTCCAGCCTTATGAAGCGCTGACGCTCTTCCTGTTACTCGCGCTGCTGCTCCTCTGGCTTTCGCGCCAAAGGCACGACGGCGACGTGGCCGGAACCTTCCTCTTCGCCTACGGAGTTGCCCTGTATTTTCTGGATTTCTATCGCGGCGACCGCAGCTTCGTCTTCCAGGGAGCCATCTCCCTAACGCAGATCCTGGCCGCCGCTCTCATGCTTGCAGGCGCAGCCCTCTGGATACGCCGAAAACCCTCCGCGCTCTGATTGCATCCGCTAAAGCATGATCCGTAAACTCAAATCCGGTGAATACCGCCTTTATTCGCGGAAGAAGGACGCGTCCACAGGCAAGCGGCGTAACCTGGGCACCTTCCCGAGCATGGAAAAGGCCAAGCAGCACGAGCGCGAAGTGCAGTATTTCAAGAAGCACTAAGCGCGAGTAAGTGCCCTGAAAGCGACAACGCCCATAGACCAGTTATGTCTATGGGCGTCCGATTCAGTAGCCCTCCCCCAAGTGCTACTCAATGTCTGAACTGTATCGCGCCCGCCGGAACTGTTCCATCCCACCTTCGGATTTTTCCAGAAACTATGTCGTAATCGTTTGGAGGTTACTTGTGTACCCTGAAGATAATCTCTCTCTCCGATGGCGCACATTAACAGCTTCGTCCGTATTCCACTACTCGCCGTACGCCAGCGCCTCCGCCCGCTGCCGCACATCGGCGTCCTCGACGAAGACCGCATCCGCATGCGCGTCTGGCCCAACGATATCGATTTCAACTTCCACCTGAATAACTCGCGCTACCTCAGCTGCATGGACTACGGCCGCATCCACATGATGGCCGCCAACGGCATCCTCAACCGCGCCATCAAGGATCGCTGGATCCCGCTCGTCGGCTCCGTCGACATCACCTACCGCCGATCGCTGGATCTCTGGGCAGCCTTCGAACTGCGCTCGCGCACTCTCTGCTGGGACGAGAAGTGGATCTATATGGAGCAGAGCTTCCACTCGAAGGACGGCCTCGCCGCTATCGCCTGGGTCAAAGGCCTCTTCCGGACAAAAGAAGGAAACATCCCGCCGCAGGCCATCGTTGACCTGGTGTCGCCCGGATGCACTTCGCCACCCGTGTCGGAATCATTCTTTCAGTGGAACGAGATTACCAGGCAGCGATTGAAGGGTCCGGTCACCGTCGAAAAAGTCTAGGCGTTTGCCGCTTGTAGGCATCAGAACCCGGCTGGCGGCGATTACATCACCGCGCCGACCTGCCAGGGCACGAACTCGTAATCGCCATAGTCATTCTGTTCGCTGCAGGTTCGTTCTCCTGAAGCGACCGCCAACACTTTGTCGAAGATCTGCTGGCCGATTTCCTCAATCGTCTTCTCTCCAGTCACAATTTCGCCGCAGTTCAGGTCCATATCTTCTGCCATGCGCTCATACATTGGAGTGTTCGTGGCAAGCTTGATGCACGGGACCGGCTTGTAGCCCGTGGTCGATCCGCGTCCGGTCGTAAAGCACAGCATGTTGCAACCGCCCGCGATCTGCCCGGTCACGGCCACCGGGTCATATCCCGGCGTGTCCATAAACACGAAGCCGCGTTTCGACACGCGCTCCGCATACTCATACACAGCTTCCAGTCTCGACATACCGCCCTTGGTGACAGCTCCCAGCGACTTCTCAAGAATCGTCGTTAACCCGCCGGCCTTGTTCCCGTGCGATGGATTGTTATCGAGATCGCCCTTGTTGCGCCGCACATAATCGCGCCACCATTCGATCCGGTCCAGCAGCTTCTGAGCCACTTCCGGCGTCGCCGCCCGCCGTGTCAGCAGATGCTCAGCACCATAGATCTCCGGAGTCTCCGCGAGAACAGCCGTACCGCCATGCCGCACCAGAAGATCGGACGCATATCCCAGTGCAGGATTCGCCGATATGCCGGAGTAGCCATCCGACCCGCCGCACTCGAGCGCCAGCACCAGCTCCGATGCCGGCTGAACGCTGCGCCGCTGCGCATTCAGCGCAGGCAGCATCGTTCGCACCGCGTCGATGCCTGCTTCAATCGTCTTCCGCGTGCCTCCGGTCGCCTGGATCGTCATCGTCCGCAACGTCGGCCCCGCAACGAGCGATTGCGTCTCCACGATCGCCGGAATCTGATTCGTCTCGCACCCCAGGCCAATCATCAGCGCCGCTCCAACATTCGGATGGCGCGCAAACCCGGCCATTGTTCTCGTCAGAATCGCGTAGCCCTCGCCGCGCCCATCCATAGCACAGCCGCCGCCATGCGTAAACGCGGCCACGCCATCCACATTCGGAAACCCATCGAGTTCACCCGACGTGTTGAAATGCCGGGCAATGGCATGGGAAACCGTCGCCGAGCAATTGACCGACGAGAGAATCGCAAGATAATTCCGCGTCCCGACTCGCCCATCACTGCGCTTGAATCCCAGAAACGTAGCGCGATCTGCCTCCGGAAAAAGCTCCGGAGCCACAGCATCGACGCAGAACTCATGCTGCAAGTGCAGATCGGTAATCGCAAGATTATGCGAATGCACATGCTCGCAAGCCTCAATGGCCCGCGTAGCATTGCCAATCACCTGACCATATTTAAGAATCGCCTCGCCCGCGGCAATCGCTCTGAGCGCGATCTTATGCCCCATGGGAACAGGCGTCTTCGCCGCAATACCAAACTCCGAAAGAACCGCACCCGGGCTCAGCGAAACCCTAGCGACAGCGACGTTATCAGCCGCATGCAGCCGAATCAGCGAAGACTTTGTCGTAGATATCGTGTGTAGACCCGTCGGCAATGTGCCACCCAAACCACGCAATCAATACTTTACCCCACCCTAAGTTTTGTCATCCTGAGCGGAGCGCAAAGCGCGCAGTCGAAGGACCCGCACCGGAGGTGCGCCTTTTGCCTTGCGAAGCAAGGCCGCAGTTTGCATCGAACTGCACAAAAATGGGTGCATCATCCTTCGCGTAGCGCAGGGTGGGAAAGCAACTCCTTCACACATCGATATATTTGTCATCCTGAGCGAAGCGAAGGATCTACAGTTCGGCGTCGATTGGCAAGAGATGAGAGCGGTAGCGCTCAGCACTGACGGCTGGAGCTATGGTGAATCGTCGTCGACGAGCTTGGCGGGCTTTTCTGAAATCAGATTGAGCTTTTCGCCGTCCCACACATACCACCGATCGGCCGAATTCTCTTCATTAAGGCTTCCGATGATATGCATGGCTCTGCTATCTCTGTGGTATATCAGCCGCTCGCCAATCTCGCGAACTTGAGACACGCTGGCAGGAAAGATATAGACCTTGCCCGTTATTGCATCAATGATGGCGAATTCGAGGCATGCTGATCCACAGCCCCACACCGCCACAGCGTAATGATCAGCAAAGACAGGACCCTGTGCTGCTCCCTCCCGAATCCGAGTTCTGAATCGGCGTGCCCCTGGGCTCGCTAACACCGGCTGCGCGGGTTTGCCGGAAAAAGTCGACGCTACAGAATATTGCGAAAAGAAATCTTCATCAGCTTGATGCGTTTGTTGCGCGATCGAATTTACAGTCGAGAGAATTGAAATGATTACTGTGCAGCTAAACGAATAGAACACCTACGAGCCCCGAGCCTAAGTGTATCGTGCCTAGTCTAGGTCGAAGGCGCCACCAACTCCGTCTCTCTCAACTCCCGAACCCGATCCCCAATCGCATACTTCAACGCATCCACACCCAACCCCGTCACCGCCGAAATCGCAAAGAACGCCAGCTTCTTCCGCTTGGCCATCGTCTGCAACTTCTTCAGCTTCTCCGGATTCGCCACATCGGCCTTCGACGCGACCACGATCATCGGCTTCTCATCGAGGCCATGCCCAAAGCTCTTCAGTTCGCCAAGGATGACCTTGAAGTCCTCCACCGGATCAGGCCGCCCGCTGGAATCCGACACATCGACCAGATGCACCAGCAGCCGCGTGCGCTCAATGTGCCGCAGAAACTGCACGCCCAACCCCGCGCCCAGATGCGCGCCCTCGATCAGCCCCGGAATATCGGCGACCACATAGCTCTCCTCATGCGGAGCTTCGCCAATCGAGACGACACCCAGATTCGGCTCGAGCGTCGTAAAAGGATAATCGGCAATCTTCGGCTTCGCCGCCGAGAGCCTCGAGATCAGCGTCGACTTGCCCACATTCGGATATCCAACCAGACCGACATCGGCGAGCAGCTTCAGCTCCAGCCGGTAACGCTTCTCCTCACCCGCGCGCCCCAATTCATGCTCACGCGGAGCCTGATGCGTCGACGTGGCAAAGTGCTGGTTGCCGCGTCCGCCGCGTCCGCCGCGCGCAACCACAATGCGCTCGTCAGGACGAGCAAAATCGTGCACCAGCTCGCCCGTCTCATCGTCAAACAGAGCCGTGCCCACCGGAACCTTCAGCACAGTGCCTTCGCCATCGCGCCCTGTGCAGTTTGATCCCTCGCCGTGTCGCCCGCGCTCTGCCTTGTGCTCGGGATTAAATCGAAAATGCACCAGCGTGTTATGCCGCTGGCTCGACTCCATCACCACGTCGCCGCCGCGTCCGCCATCGCCGCCCGAAGGCCCGCCGCGCGGCACAAATTTTTCGCGACGGAAGGCCACGCATCCGTTACCACCGTCACCGGCTTTCACCAGGATTCTTGCTTCATCAATAAACATTTCTATTATTTAGTCTATCGAATCGCGTAAGCTCGCATCACGATACCCAACATTGAACAGTAGGACGGGCAGGAGCGCCGGACAAAATACCGGCGCCCGGATAGCGGCCTGTGCCTGCGACCCCGGTGGCTTCGGGGGCTTTGCTGCGTTGCCTTGGAGATCAAGTGTTGAAGCTACGCATCGCGCTGCTGTGCGCATTGCTCCTCGTGTCCTGCTGCCGGACCGTTGCTCAATCGACCACTGGCGGAGCCATCGCCGGAACCATTCTCGACGCAGAAGGCCGAGCCATCCCGAACGCGCAAGTCGCGCTCCGCAACCCCGCCACCGGATTTGAGCGCAACGCAAAGACCAGCGAAGCAGGCGGCTTCTATTTTGAAGAACTCACGCCGGGAACCTACACGCTCATGGCCGGCGCAGACGGCTTCGCGCCGCTGGTCGAGCAATCCATCACCGTTGAAATAGGCCGCCTCACCCACATCGTCCCCCGGCTCGCCGTCGGTACGGCACAGGAAACGGTCAGCGTAAACGCCTCGCCACAGATCGATACGACATCCGCAGCCGTTACACAGAACATCAACCAGACTGAAGTCGACGAGCTCCCCACCAACAGCCGCCGCTGGTCCAATTTCGCTCTGCTCGCGCCCGGCGTTACGCCCGACCAGAACGGTTACGGTCTGCTCAGCTTCCGCGGCATCAGCGTGCTGCTCAACAACAACACCATCGACGGGGCCGACAACAATCAGGCCTTCTTCTCAGAAGAACGAGGCCGCACCCGCATCGGCTACTCCACCACGCAGGCCGCCGTGCGCGAATTCCAGGTCAACACCTCCAACTACTCCGCCGAATACGGACGCGCCGCCGGAGGTGTCGTCAACACCGTCACCAAGAGCGGCGGCAACGAGGTCCACGGTCAGCTCTTTTTCTACGACCGCGACAACAACTGGGGCGCGACCAACCCATTCACCACTCTAACCTCGCGCACCAGCACGGGCGACTTCGTCACCACACCCTTCAAGCCATCAGACGTTCGCAAACAATGGGGATTGAGCGCAGGCGGCCCCATCCGCAAAGACAAGCTCTTCTGGTTCCTCGCCTACGATCAATTCCGTCGCGACTTCCCCGCCGTCGCCACTGCGGAGACGCCCAGCAAATTCTTTGAAATGCAGAGCGCGCAGAACATTGCAACGCTCGCCGCCCGCATTCAGCAGACTCCGACGCAGGCGCTCATCAGCTACAACAATCTGCTCAACAACCTCAACAGCCTGCTGGGCAGCGTTCCGCGCAGCGGCGATCAGATCATCTTCTTCCCCAAGATCGATTGGCAGCTCAATGAGCGCAACCACCTGATCTTGCAGTACAACCACATGCGCTGGTCGTCGCTCAACGGCGTGCAAACCGGAGCCTCCGAGAACTACGGAACGGCGAGTTTCGGCAACGATTACGTAAAAGAAGACTGGGGCATCGCGCGCTGGCAGTACTTCGTGACCGCCAACATGCTCAACGAAGCCCGTTACCAGTATGGACGCGACACCGAATCGGAATTCTCCGACGCGCCAGCGCCCTTCGAGCAGAGCCTGTCGAAAAACGTCTACGGCCACGCCCCGCAAATTTCCATCGCCTCAGGAAGCTATGGCTTCCGCTTCGGCAAGCCAGCCTTCCTTGATCGCCCTGCTTATCCCGATGAGCGCCGCCACCAGTTCGTCGACACCCTAACCTGGATCAAAGGCAACCACGCCATCAAATTCGGCTACGACCTCAATTACGTCACCGACTACAGCGACAATCTCTACGATCAGAACGGCACCTACGACTACACCAATCCGCTCGACTTTGCCGCCGACTACTACTCACCCAACCATTGCTCCGGTACTACAACCGGAGTCGGCGACCTTCCCTGCTATTCCTACTTTGAGCAGGGCGTTGGCTTCACCACGTTCCAGTTCCAGACCGCCGACTACGCAGGCTTCATCTCCGATGAATGGAAGCTGCGCCACGGCCTGACGCTGTCCCTGGGCATGCGCTACGAGTACGAAGAGTTGCCCAACACCAACAAAAACCTGGTCAATCCCGATATCCCACAGACTGCCACCCTCCCCCACGACCGCAACAACTTCGGCCCGCGTCTCGGCCTGGCGTGGGACATCTTCGGCAAAGGCTCGACCGTTCTCCGCATCGGGTACGGCATCTACTACGGACGCATTATCAACTCCACCATCTTCACCGCGCTCTCGTCCACGGGATCACCCAACGGCCAGCTCACCTACTTCTATCGCCCGACCGACAAGGGCACGCCGCCTTTCCCCTACGTCTTCAGCGCCAAGCCAACGCTGAGCGTCGCACCGAACGCCGTGTTCTTCGACCCGCGCTTCCAGAACCCGCAGATCCACCAGGCGGAAGTTTCCTTCGAACAGGCCCTCCCACGCAAGACAACGATCACCTTCACCTACATGGGCAGCGCCGGACGCGAACTCCCCAACTTCATTGACACCAACATCGACCTCACCGGCAATCAGCCCTTCAAAACCATTACCTACACCATCGACGACGCCACCGGAAAAGGCCCGCTCCACGGCGCCTACACCACCAACTTTTTCTCCCAGCGCATCAACCCCAACTACCAGCAGATCACCGACATTTTCAGCGAAACCAACTCCGCCTACCAGGCCGGAGTCGCCAGGCTCAGCCACCACTCCCGCGCCCTCGATCTCACCGGTTCCTACACCTACGCCCACGCCGCCGACTACAACCAGAACGAGAGCACCTTCGCCGATCTCAACGACGTCCTCGACCCGACAAATTTCAAGCTCGAATACGGCAACTCCAACTTCGACATCCGCCAGCGCGTCACCGCCAGCGCCGTCGCACGCGCTCCGTGGCGCGTCCACGGATTCTGGGGCTATCTCGTCAACGGTTATCTCGTCGCGCCTGTCGCCGAGCTGCGCACCGGCCTGCCTTTCACCATGCGCACCACCGGTTCTGTTCCGTCGCTCGAATGCTCTTACGAGCAATTTCTCCTCGGCATCTGCCCGTCCACCAAAGTCAGCGGCTTAGGTGCAAGCATCAACGGATCCGGCGGCGCCAACCGCATCCCCGCCGTGGGCCGCAACACTTTCCGCTATCCGCGCGTGTACAACGTCGACGCCCGCCTCGCCAAGAACACCCAGATAGGCGAGCGCTACAACCTTGAAGTTGTTAGCGAAATCTTCAACGTGCTCAATCACCAGAACGCCACCAACATCGACACCGTTGGCTACATCATCAATGGAGCCACCACTCCTGGCGGCAACGCCCGCCTCACCTTCCTCAGCGGAGCCAACGGTACCGCCCGCTTCGGCACAGTCACCAACGCCAACAGCACCACCCTGTACCGGGAACGTCAACTCCAATTGGCCCTGCGCCTGCGCTTTTAACACCTCGAAAACCTGAGCACGCCGCTATCATTCCTGCCAGATGTGGCCCACACATTTCCCTGGCAGTCCGCTTCCAGTTCTAAGAGCGGAGACGTAAGCAAAATGCGGCAGCCTCGGCTGCCGCATTTTCTTTTCACAGAACTTCGCGATTTATTGATCTCGGTGGTGCAGGTAGTCCGAGGGCGCCCGTTCCTGCGCTGGCGGCAGTTGCGCGATATTGGCCGTTCCGATGTGTCCAGTGGCCTGATCTCGGACGACGAGACGCAGTCGAGCACTGCTGAGTGAAACCGGAGCTTCGATATGAACGGTGATTTTCTTGGTGTCGCTGGATTTCAATTGCTCTTCACGGAGAAAAGCAGTGTACGAGCGGGTGACCGTGTGCAGAAGCTGGTCATTACTCGAAAAGTCAGCTGTGGCGACATCCATTTTCGCCTCCATCCGGCCCTTGGAAGCCGGTGTCCACGTAAAGGCGTCTGCGTTTACGGTAAAGCTTACTCTCGCGCGGGGGGGATCTCGAACAACCGTCACGATCGTGTTGAAGAAGGGAACGCCGCTGTAGAAGAGAGGGCTGTGGAGCGCTTCGCTGATTTGATCGTCTGCCTCCTTGCCATTTGCCGGAAACGAATCGGGCAACCCGTAATATCCGTCGCGCGTTCGCACTCGGAGATCGGGATGCTCCAGCAATACGACCTTGATTTTGCGGAAGCGACCGTCGAAGCGGCGATTCGACGGTGAATAGGAAACTGTGTAGCAGATATCGCCAGCGCCTATGCTGTCCGCTATTTCCTGGTCGACATCGTTGCGCCCGAAAAATATGCGGCCGCCCGTCTGCACAGCCAGGGCCTGTAGTGCAAAGTCTTCAAATCCGCCAACCTCTTTAACGGCGCGCAGAGACGCTTCATATTTTCCAAAGTCTTTTTCATCCGGAACAAAGTCACCCGCCATAACGCCACGCGGATCCACGGTGTAGACTGCGATGCGCGCCTTCAGGAGTTGGTCGGAGATCGAGCGAATGATGTCATAGATCTTGTCTGCGCTTGCTGGATCAACTTGGCTGGATGACAGCGCGGGAAAACCAGAGCTGATCCAGACGATATTTTTCCGCGTGCCAGATCCAGCCCTGGACGCTGCAATTTCACTGATGGCTTCCAGCGAAAACTTGATCCGATCGGTCATCGCATCGGCATTGTCTTGTTCCGATTGCCTGACGATCATAGCCGGCAAGCGCTCCAGGGCCGATTCAAGCAATGCTCCGCTTTGAGAGGGCCCGGCGAGAACCTTAAGCCCCGTATCTCTGAGGTACATGAGGGTGGTGGGCTGACTCAGCATGCCGCCGTTTCGTGCAAAAAGCTTCTTCAGGGAGCTGCGAGCGAATGAGAAATCGGAATAACGCGTATTCAGCTGGTCGATCAGCAGAATAGTCTCTGGAGCTTGTTGCGAACTGTTGATCGAGTTGACCGATGTGCGTCCGAAAGATCGAATCGACTGCGGAACATTGTCTTCTTCAATGACGAAGTCATTCTTTGTTAGTCCGTCGATCGGGTGA
Organism: Alloacidobacterium dinghuense; assembly: GCF_014274465.1. NCBI lineage: Bacteria > Pseudomonadati > Acidobacteriota > Terriglobia > Terriglobales > Acidobacteriaceae > Alloacidobacterium > Alloacidobacterium dinghuense. The sequence goes on from NZ_CP060394.1 coordinate 4,869,991, forward strand.
TTGTCTTTCTTCGTAACGATGACGTCCAGAACGACTTCGCGGGTCGTTGTCTGGATACGAGGGACGGGCTCGTTGTTTGACGGCGTCGACTCCTGAGTCTGACCACTGGAAGACGGCCAGCTAAGCATTCCTGCGACCACGAGAAGGAAGAAGAGAGTCGCGCGCATCCGGCCACCGTGAGAAACAACCCCAGAGAAACAGCCCCGTGACTAATGTATTGAATTAGCCAGAGAAAAGCGAAAAGTTTCGTCCGAGCAGTCGGATTCCATACGGAAATGCGTCCCCGCTGGCCAGCGTAGTTGCAAACTTCACCCACGATCCAACCCGGGATCTAACTGCGGGTGCCCCACGTCTCAACGAGACGTGGGATCCATCTCTCACCGACTTCCGAGACCAATTGCCGCAACCAAAAGAGGCGCAAAGCGCCTCCTGGTAGAAGCCGGGACATCAGTTCCGGAAAAAAGTGTCGACAGATGAGACCTAAGAAAACCGCGATCAACAAGCCTCTTCCAGACAATCCGCGACCATCGCCAGCACATCCTCTTCGAGAACCTCGCACGCCCGGTCCAGCGCGGAAGCGTGCGCCATCTTCTGCCGCATCGCCCGCGCGTGTTCCCAAGCGTTATCCCTGGGTGCTCGACACGCTTCTCTATAGAGATACAGACCACTTGCTCGAAATTCTTCCCGAAAAAGTCATCCGCAGTAGCGAAGCCATCATCGATGCCCAGTCTGCCACGCGTGCTTAGCCCCCGTGCTTAGACCCCGTACTCAGGCCATAGTGTCGTGCCCAAAACACAGCGTGTAACCATTACAGTCCCGAACATCGAAATCGCGGCAGCCATACAGCTGATCGCAGATCTCCCTGGCAATCTTGATGTCTTTGCCTTTGAACTCCTCATACAACGCATCGGCATTGCTCACCCAGATATATGCATCCCAGGCTGACGCTCCTGGATCAACTGCGCTATTCGGACGCATAAGGCCCGTCTTTTCCAGCTGGCTGAGCATGATCGTGATGCCGCTGCGACGGACCATAGCAAAGCAAGGCGGTTCACCCCAGAAACGGTCGTAATGAAATCCCAGCTTGTCCCGATAAAAGTTCGCCGTCGCCACAACATCATCCACGATGAAATAAGGGGCGATGCCCCAGTGCAGTTCCGATTCCCTCATTCTCACCCTCCTTCGGCACCCCTATCACACGTCGTTCTGAGCGTAACCTGCGCGAAGAATCCATACGATCGCGATCAACCAAAGTTCCAATAGTCCTTTTTCCTTGCGGGCCGCCTCAATTGCCCACTCTAAACCAGCGGGATGATTCAAGGCCGCTTGTCCCGAATCTTCCAGAGCGCCTGCCGCAGAATCCCCATCCACATCGCCGCATCCGCCGAGTCAAACTGCATCCGCCGCACCAACCGACGCAACGCCGCCGCATCGCCACTCGCCGGATGCCGCCTTGTGTACTCGCTCTTGTCCAGCAACTCGGCAAGCAAGATAGTCAGCCGATCCAGATCACCCGCCATGGCATCCGCCACAGCAACAGAAGCAGGCAAATCCCCGCCCCGAATCAGCTCATACAAACAAACAGCCGCCGCCTGCCCCAGATTCATCGACGGATGCCGTACACCCTCCCGTTCAAACATCGGAATCGTCATGGTCCAGTTGCAATAACTCAATTCGTCACGGCTCAACCCCGTCTTCTCCGAGCCGAAAATCAGCGCGACCCGGCTCCTGTCATCCGAAGACAGATGCGCCCGCACGATCCCTCCACCTTCCGCCAGGGGATAGAGCGGATGCTCCTGCACCCGCTTCCCACCTGCCGTTGTTCCGATCACCAGAGTGCAATCCGCAATAGCATCTGCCAAGCGCGAAAACTCCCGCGCCCCAGCCAGAACCTCCGCAGCATCTACCGCAGACCGCGCCTCGGACAACGCAACTGGATACTCGCTCACCACCCGCAGCTCTTCAAACCCGAAGCCATACATCGCCCGCGCCACCGCCCCAATGTTATTTGGATTCCGTGCCCGCACCAGCACCACGCAGACCCGTTCAAGTTGTTCACCCGTCAGCATTCCCCGTTATTCTAGGCCGACCAATGCAACATGATGCTTAGGGTAGAAGAGCCGGGCTTCAGCCCTGCGTTAAAGCGGAATAGAAATGGGCCTTCAGGCCCGGGCATCCTGAAACCCACGGATTTCGACAATGTTTTCGCGCGTACGAAAATAGCCTTATGACCTCAGTAAGAATGGACAAGTGGCTTTGGGCAGCCCGCTTCTTCAAAACCCGGGCACTCGCCTCCCGCGCCTGCGATCTCGGCAGAATCCAGTCCAACGGCCAGCTCGCCAAGCCATCCCGCGACGTCCGCGTCGGCGACATGCTGCAGATTAAGAACGAAGGCGGCGACTTTCAGATCGAAGTCCTGCTTCTCAGCGAAATGCGCGGCCCGGCAGTCGTAGCCCAGACCCTCTACCGCGAAACCGAATCCAGCCAGGAAGCTCGCCGCAAGCTCGCCGAAGAGCGAAAAGTCCTCCAGCAATTCGAGACTCTACCCGAAGGCAGGCCCTCCAAACGCGACCGCCGCCTAATCAACCGCTTCCGCGGTAGAGGTTAGACAGCAACAGCCTTGGGCGCGCACCGAGTCGCACACTAGTGCAGCTTATTGATAAATAGATTCTTACATCTTATTTTTTATTAATTGACAATAAGCCACTCATATTTTCTGCAACTATTGTGCTATAGCCTGAATCAGATTGATTGTAAGGCCGAATAAACCCGGTTTCATATCTCTGAACTAGTAATTGGAGGAATCCATGGCTATCACTCGTTGGGACCCATTTCGCGACGTACTCGTTCTGCAAAATCGTATGAACTCGCTCTTTCAGGGCTACACCCGCGGACAGAATGAAGCTGACGCGCTGACGACTGCCGCCTTCGCTCCCCCGGTCGACATCTATGAAGACGAGCACAAGGTCGCCCTCAAGCTCGAAGTCCCGGGCATGAGGCAGGAAGACTTCGACATACGTGTCGAGAACAACACGCTGACCGTCCGCGGCGAGCGCAAGTTCGAAAAAGAAGAGAAGGAAGAGAACTTCCACCGCATCGAGCGTCGCTACGGCAGCTTCTACCGCGCCTTCACCGTACCGAACACGGTCAACACGGAGAACGTACAGGCCAGCTACGACGCCGGCGTCCTGAAGATCGAGCTGCAGAAGCGCGCAGAAGCCAAACCGAAGCAGATCAAGGTTTCGGTAGGCGGCACTAAGCCTATCGAAGCGCCGAAAGCTGAATCCAGGCCAGCCGCCTAAAAGCGGCAAAACCGAATGAGGGCACAGCGCCGGGTGCCCCATCCTTTGCGAAGCAAAGGGTGGGAAACGAAGGGAAGAATCTTAGCGATATGAGCTGAATCAGATATGTAAAGTTCAGCGCATACCCCGAATGACGACCACTACGCGGAAGAAAGTCTAAAATGACTTTCTTCCGCTTTCTTACATCTAGAAGATCGAAAGCTGAGATCAAATATGGCAATCCGTTGGGACAAATTCACAGTCAAATCGCAGGAAGCGATTCAAAGCGCGAGCACACTCGCCACCGAGCACGGCAACCCTGAGCTGTTGCCGCTGCACCTGCTTTCTGCGCTGCTTGAGGACAAGGAAGGCGTCATCGTCCCTGTCCTGCAAAAAGTCGGAGTGGCAACCGACCAGCTCATCGCAAAAACAACCGAGGCTCTCGGCAAACTGCCTAAAGTTTCCGGATCGGGCGCGCAGCCCGGCATGTCGAATGCCATGCAGAAAGTCCTCGATCAGGCCTTTAAGGAAGCCGACAATTTCAAGGACGAGTACGTCTCCACCGAGCACCTCCTGCTCGCCCTCGCGCAGCAGAAGAACGAAGGCGCAGAGCTCCTGTTAGCATCTTTCGGAGCCACCTATGACGCCATTCTCAAGAGCCTCAGTACCGTTCGCGGAAGGCAGCGCGTGACCGATCAGAACCCTGAAGCAAAATTCCAGGCCCTAGAAAAATACGCCAAAGACCTCACTGAGCTCGCCCGTCGCGGCAAGCTCGACCCCGTCATTGGCCGCGATGAAGAAATTCGCCGCGTCATTCAGGTCCTCTCGCGCCGCACGAAGAACAACCCTGTGCTCATCGGCGAACCCGGTGTCGGCAAGACCGCCATCGTCGAGGGTCTCGCCCGCCGCATCGTCTCTGGTGACGTGCCAGAGATCCTGCGCAACAAGCGCGTCATCTCACTCGACCTCGGCTCCATGCTCGCCGGGGCCAAATTCCGCGGCGAGTTTGAAGACCGACTCAAGGCAGTCCTCAAAGATATCGAAGAATCGCACGGCCAGATCATCCTCTTCATCGACGAGCTGCACACCCTCGTCGGCGCAGGCGCAGCGGAAGGCGCCATCGATGCATCGAACATGCTCAAGCCAGCGCTCGCGCGCGGCGAGTTGCGTGCCATCGGCGCAACCACGCTGAACGAGTACCGCAAGTACATCGAAAAGGACGCAGCCCTCGAGCGCAGATTTCAAATTGTGTTTGTCGGCGAACCAAATGTCGAAGACACCATCGCGATTCTGCGCGGCCTGAAGGAGCGTTACGAAGCGCACCACAACGTCCGCATCAAGGACTCGGCCATCGTCTCCGCAGCCGAGCTGTCGCACCGCTACATCAGCGACCGCTTCCTGCCTGACAAGGCCATCGACCTCGTCGACGAAGCCGCAGCCTCGCTAGCCATACAGATCGGGTCCGTCCCGACTGAAATCGATCAGCTCGAACGCCAAGCCACCTCGCTCGAAATCGAGAAGGCGGCCCTCAAGCGCGAAAGCGACGAGAACTCGAAGCAGCGCCTCGAAGTCGTAGAGCGCGAACTGGCAGCCTTGCGCGAAAAGGCTACCGGCCTGCGCGCCCGCTGGCAGAAAGAGCGCGAAGCCATCACCCGTCTCGCCGACCTGAAAAAGAAGGTCGAAGCCCTGCGCTTCGAGGCCGAAGAGCAAACCCGCCTCGGTAACCTCGAACGCGCCGCTCAGATCCAGTACGGCGAACTGCCCAAGCTCGAATCTGAACTGAAGAAGCTCAACGCCGCGCAGGACGGCAACGCTAACGCGCAGCGCATGCTCAAGGAAGAAGTCGACGAAGAAGACGTGGCCCGCATCGTCTCCAAGTGGACCGGCATCCCCGTCTCCAAGATGCTTGAAGGCGAAGTCCGCAAGCTCGTCCAGATGGAAGCGCGTCTCCGCGAGCGCGTCGTCGGTCAAGACGACGCCCTTTCCATCGTTGCGAATGCCATCCGCCGTTCACGCGCTGGCCTCAGCGACCCGAAACGTCCGATAGGTTCATTCATCTTCCTCGGACCGACAGGCGTCGGCAAAACCGAAACCGCCCGCGCACTCGCCGAGTTTCTCTTCGACGACGAGCAGGCCATGGTCCGCATCGACATGTCCGAATACATGGAGAAGCACGCCGTAGCACGCTTGATCGGCGCGCCTCCGGGCTACATCGGCTTTGACGAAGGCGGCCAATTAACTGAAGCCATCCGCCGCAGGCCGTATTCAGTCGTTCTCTTCGACGAAATTGAAAAGGCGCACCCCGACGTCTTCAACGTGCTCCTGCAGGTCTTGGACGACGGCCGCCTGACCGACTCGAAAGGCCGCACCGTCGACTTCAAGAACACGGTCATCATCATGACCTCGAACCTCGGCGCGCAGGCTCTCAATGCTGACTTGATCTCGAGCGAAGTCGGCTTTGAGAAAGCACGTGCGCAGGTCATGGAAGTGCTGCGTCAAAGCTTCCGCCCCGAGTTCCTGAACCGTGTCGATGACATCGTCATCTTCCGTCCGCTGGGAGAAGATCAGCTCACGCATATCATCGATCTGCGACTAGCTGATCTCAAGAGGCTGCTCGCCGACCGCAAGATCGCGATCACGCTCACCGACGCCGCCAAGCACATGCTCTTTACGCAAGGCTATGACCGCGCCTACGGAGCGCGTCCGCTCAAGCGTGCCATGCAGAAGCTGATCCAGGATCCGCTGGCAATGAAGATCCTCGATGGTGAAATCCTGCACGGCGACGAAGTAAAGATCGACGCCGACAAGCGCAACAACATTCTCACCTTCGAGGTAACAAGCCGCGCCGGCATCCCGCTCGAAAGCCACGTAACGATCGGTCGGGCCTAACAGCAAAAGTTGAACCATTCAGAGAAAGTTGGCGACGTGGCGTGTCCAGCGGCTGCAGATACGGCGGCAGTTCTTCAACCGGGCAAACAGCCGCTCGACTTTCCAACGCGGGTGTAGCGGTGCAGTCGCCTTCCATCCTGAGTTCGCTTTCGCCTGCGGAGATTGGGCACAATCAATTGGACGCTGTGTTCTTGGCGCAGCCGTTCATCCAGCCGATCGCTATTCTCGGTAGCGGGTTGGTTTTCTCGTAATTTATTGATATATAACCAGTTAAACGTGGCGGAGGGAGAGGGATTCGAACCCCCGTTACCCTTTCGGGTAAAGCGGTTTTCAAGACCGCCTGTTTCAACCACTCACACATCCCTCCGCGAGTGGCAAGTGCTTGCTCTACTTCATTGTACGACGACTGGAGTTGGATCTTCGAGCGAAGCCGTTGCACATTGGTTGCACACTAGATTTTCTAGCGCCACCATTGCTTGTCGACTTGGCTTGTCTATGCCACTCCGCTTGATATAGGCGTTCCGGGTCACCGAGACTTCACTGTGTCGCAGGATGGCCTGGATGACGATATCGGGCACACCGAGTTCGTGCAGGTTAGTCGCCAGCCCCCTACGACAATCAAATCAACACCGCACTGGAACGCCTCTTCAACGAGGAAGGGCAACGCATCGTCTTTTGGAACGATCCCGACCAAGAGTTCCAGAACACATTGCCGTTTATCCTGCTCGACGGCGTACGGTGTCCCTCGCTGTGCTCCGTAACTCCCTTCCTCCGTATCTGAATTGACCTTGTCACGTGGAATCAGTCGCACACGCGCGATCAGGTTGTTGGTATTCACAATCAGCAGGTGCCGTTGGGGATCGAAGGCATAACCACTCCAGTTCATCCCTCCCAGATTGCCAGGAGCCGCCAGCGTTCCCCGTACGCTGGGTGGTGTGAATATGCCCTGATTGAGAAGCTTTTGTATTGCCTGCCGACAGGCTTCGCGATCTGCTGGCGTTGGTCCCCATGCATCATCAACCGAAATGTGTTGAGGCGCGAGTGGGGGTGGAGCGACGGGAAATGGCTGCGTCGGAGAAGCTGTTTCGCCAGGCACATCACTCGGCGGTACAGCTCGCTCTTCAACGGGAAACACTGGCTCTCCTGTGTCCCTATTAAGCACATAGAGAAAACCGGTCTTGTTGCCCTGAATGACAACTGGAATCTCTTTGCCGTTATGCGGCAACATTGCCAGGAGAGGCGGTGGTGCCGTGTCATAGTCCCAGAGATCGTGATGCACCAACTGAAAGCCCCATGCCATCTGTCCTGATTTCGCGTGCAGCGCTACGACGGAATTCGCCCACTTGTCGTCCCCAGGACGGAGGCCCCCGTAATAGTCCGGGCTGGCACTCCCCGTTGGTATGAAGACCAAATCGCGATGCGTGTCCGCAGCGATAACCGACCAGGCATTTGCCGCACCAGAAAGCCAGGACGATGTCGTATCCGGAGTGTTCTCGGCAATGGGATTCCAACTCCAGCGCAGGGCTCCCGTACGGGCATCGAAAGCTCGTACTACTCCTGAGGGCATGTCGGCTCGATTGTTGTCATCGATGGCCGACCCCACGATGACCATGTCATCGATCACTGCCGGAGGAGAGGTCATGTGATACCAGCCCTGCATGTGCTCGCCGAGGTTCGGATGCTGATAGCCAGGAACGTTCCGTAGATTCACCTGCCCTGAAGACCCGAAGTCAATGCACGACTGGCCTGTGGCCGCATCAATTGCGATCAAGCGAGCATCGAGCGTCGCTTCAAAAATGCGCCTCCTGCATTTGTCTTTTGATCCGCGTTGCGGATCGAGCCAGGTTGCAGCGCCTCGATTGATAAGGCCGTCGCCGTAATCGAGACTTTGGTCAATGTGGGGGTCATACGCCCAGAGTTGCTGTCCTGTCGCGGGATCAAGTGCAATCACGCGGTTGAACGGCGTAGTCAGGTAGAGCCTTCCATCGACAAAGATCGGGGTTGTTTCAAAACCGCTGCGCTTCCTTCCGTCATGCCCATCGGAGACATCGCCGGTATGGAAAACCCACGCAACCCTGAGCTTTGCCACGTTCTCGCGATTGATCTGAGCAAGAGACGAATGGCGCATCCCTCCCGGATCATTGCCATAATTCGGCCATTCGGATCCGGAGTTGGTCTGAGCATGTGCAAAGCAGGTGAGACTCACAAGCAATATCGCTTGGCAAAGCCAGTAGAGCCGTTCTCGAACCGTCATATTCGAACTATTAGAACGAAAAATTCCGAAGGCAAGCAATGATTCGTGACAATCTGGTCCAAGTCCTTTGTACATAATAAGAGCGGTCCTCAGAACTCGCAGAAAAAATAATCGCGCGAAACTTCGCCAATCTGCACCTCAGGTGGGCAGATTAGAGTATGAGGACATCAGCGCAATCGCTCCGGCCCCAGAGACAAAAAAGGTCGCTGCGTCTCGTGCTTCTTAGCGATACCCACGAGCTACATCGCGAGCTAGATGTTCCCAGTGGAGATATCCTGATCCACGCTGGCGACTTTAGTATGTTCAGCCGCAGTCTACGGGGAATTGAGGACTTCAATACCTGGTTGGGCGAATTGCCGCACCGCTTGACGATTGCCGTGCCCGGCAATCACGAGTTCTTTTTGGCAAGTGACCCATCACGACGTTCCCTGCTGAGTAATGCCACAGTTCTCATCAATCAGAGTGTTGAGGTTGACGGCCTGCGAATCTGGGGATCACCAGTTACTCCGCTTGCCAATGCAGCCTTTGGCGTGAGTTCAGCCGAGGATCGCCGCGGCTCTACGCGCAGATTCCGGAACACACCGACATCCTTATCACGCATGGACCGCCGTATGGCGTCCTCGACTCTGCTCCTGGTTCAGGTATCCATTTCGGCTGCCGTGAGCTTTTCGACGCGGTAATGCATGTAAAGCCGAGATTGCACGTGTTCGGTCACATACATGGGGCATACGGGATTTTTCAGACAGACGATACGACACTTGTAAACGCAGCGCTGCTCGGAATGCACGGGGACATTGATAGGACCCCAATAGTGCTCCAGATAAGCCAGAAATGAGTCGCAGGTCAAATTAAGAAGGCCCTTTACCAAAGAGAGCAAGACATGTTGAAGAAAACCTACATCCGCAACGGAAAAAACCAGATTATCGGCTCCGAAACCTCCGGTTTCGGGGACGACGACACCGTGGTCCGCGACCGTGACGGTAAGATTCTCGGTCGCGCCAACAGTCGCTTTCATACAACACGCGATGCGCACGGGCGACTGGTCAGCATCAATTCCAACGACCCAGGGCTGCCGTTCGAAGAGTGAGAGGATCGTTCATGAAACGTGCGGCTCTATACATGCGAGTATCCACCGTCGATCAGAATCCTCAGAACCAAAGCATCGAGCTTCGAGAGTTTGCGAGGTTACGTGGGTACGAAATAGTTCAGGAGTATTGCGATCACGGCATAAGCGGCACAAAGGTCCGCCGCCCGGCGCTCGATCAGTTACTGAAAGATGCTCATCGCCGCAAATTCGACGCTGTCTTGGTCTGGTCCTGCGACCGGCTGGCGAGATCGACCAAGCATTTCCTGCAGGTCTTAGACGAGCTTAATGAGCTTGGTATTCAGTTCCTGTCTCAGCGCGAAGCGATCGATAGTGAAGGTCCGCTGGGAAGAGCGATCGTTGTAATCATCAGCGCTATAGCTGAGTTAGAGCGTTCCCTCATCGTTGAACGTGTACGTGCTGGTATGCGCAGGGCAAAGCTTGAGGGCCGCCGCATTGGCCGCGCACCTCTAGATGTTGACCGTCATTCTCTCGTGCGTGACCGACTTGCAGGTATGTCGCTCACACATACTGCACAGAAATATGGGGTCTCGCGGGCATCCGTCGTGCGCATGGTTCGCGAAGCGCAGACGAGCAACGAGGTCGTGAGCGCTAGGTGAAGCTCAATCGAGTCGAGCGATTTCGAACTACGTTCTTGGTAGGCACCGAGGAGAGAAGCATGGAGTTGAATCTGGACGATGTCGATATTGCAGTCGTGGTGAATGTCGAGATCCTACGACAGGTCCTGAAGAACCTGAGCACCAATGGTAAGAAGTGGTGGATAGCATGTGAGCCTGCCTACGCCGTGGAAACAGGATTGACGATTGGTTATGGCGATCCAGGATGCGTGGACCGCCTTAATACCGTGTATTACAAAGTGCCGGTCCTCAACCAAGATCGACCGCTCGGCGGACCAGACAAGCTGGTCGTTCTTCTGGACTCTAGTGTGGTTGTCGCCGAACAGCCCGGACTCTATCGCGAAGATGACTGCGTACTTCAGGACGAGGTTGCCGACATAGAAGACTTCTTCATTCCCATTCTGCGAGCATTGGTTCCTGTGCTGGCCGCGCATGCCGGAGCGCAGTGACGGGAGCCCGATCCCGATGAGTCATCGGCACCTTTGCAAATATGCGGGTCATGATTGTGGACGACCCTGCGATGGTGTCACACAGCCATTACGCACACCGGCAAGGGCCTTGCTTGCGGCTGACGGGGTGTGCCCGTAGGATCGAGAACTTCTTCCTCGGTAGAAGACCCCTTTGATCGCCGTTCTAATGGGGTTTCTCTGCGATGCAGTAGATGATTGCTTTCCAGGAATCAGTAAATGCGTGGAGGTTTATAGCTGCATTTTCGCAATACTCCGAAAAGAGTCCAATAATTCCCTGCTCTTTCCGATAGATCAGCCGCCAGTCCATGAACGCTTCCATATATCCAGAGTCAATAAGGCCATCCGCAAAGTTGGCTACTAGCAACACACCTTCGGCATTCAGCATGTCGCACATTTTGCGAACGAGCGCTTTGGCAACAGGATCTTTCAAATAATCGAATAATCCCGCCGCGTAAATGAAATCAAACCCTCCGGTTCCGATCTTACCCGCGAGAAAGCCGCGAACTGATCCTCTGATCGGATTTACGACTGAGCCACAATAACGCCGATGGCATTCTTCGACGCTTTTCGAGTCCTGATCGACCGCTACCCACTCCTTGATTCGCCGCTCTTGAAAAGCTATTGACAGTTCTGCTTCCCGGAGGTGACCGGCTGCGATACTCAGAATTCGTGGCATTATTCCTCTCGCAGATATGGCATCGACCGTTCTGGCGATAGTCAATCTGCGATTTCGTACTGCGTGTGGTGACCTACCTGATCCGGCGGTATAGCGGAACACAGAGCTACCCTCCCGGGAGCATGGAGGAACCAATACACCTGAATCGTAGATCATATCCAACATAACGGCGTCCCCCGCGTATCCACGTGGCTTGGCATAGCTACGGAACGTCAAAGGATCCTGGTGCAAAATTGATCTGATTGGGTGAGCGCGACAGAACGAAACCACGCCGCTCCATTCTGGCTCGGCAAGGGAAGACCTGATATCTCGCAGCGTGGTCACGAGGAAGTCCATTCCTTTGTAAGGGTCACCCGTGCAAATCTCACTATGAGCCCAGTCAAGCTGTTCGTTTATTTCTCTTATATCGATCTGCGGGCCCGTGGTCACTGGTGGCCATTTAGGTCCGATCACACCTTCGTATATGCACTGCATGAGAGCACCTATGTTTGTTGCCGTTTAGTGGGAAATCAAGAATCCTTCGTGAACAGAGCCGACTGCGTTACAGTGGAGTTGCCTCTGCGCGGGTCCTCGTCAATGGGACCGAAGTCCGCGTTGAGGCAACTCCTCTGATCGACGTTCACCTCTACCGTTCACGGTCGTCCAATATCAACTCATAGAGCGTGCCGCCGCTATTGTTGTAGCCGGCGGGGCTGCCGTTGCCGCCATAGATGGCGATTCCGATGAGCTTGTTCCCGTCCAGCACGAGGCCGTCATCCGCGTTGGCACCGTCGGAGTTGGCTCCGGTGGTTGGATTGGTCGCGCTGAAGGTGTGCAGAACCTCGTAACGGCCATCTTCTTTGAGGGCGAAAAGCACGCCATTGCCGTTTGCTCCCCCGGCTTCGGCGTTCGAGTACAAAGTTCCATGTGGCCCGAGCGCCAGCGGGCCATCCGGGCCTGCCCCGTCCCAATTCTGGCCTGCTGAGTTCACGGCGCTGAAGTCGTGCACAACCCCGACGACACCAGGGTTATCGAGGGAATACCGGAACACGACACCGCTGCCATTTGTTCCTCCGAAATAGGCCGCGCCGTAAAATATGCCGGGCCTCGTCTCGACAAGCGGCTCGTAGCAGTCCGCGCCATCCATGTTCTGGCCGCTTGTGTCGGTCTGGCTGAACGTATAGAGCACCTGAAAGTCGGTCCCCCATGGCGTCATCCGGTAGAGGATTCCTGAGGGTAAAGGCCCGGGTGGCAGGGAGGTAGCCGGCCACACCGCGCAGCCGTAGAGGTACCCATCGAACCCCTGAGTCAGCGATGCTGCATGGCCCTCGTCGGCGGTGAACTGATGGATCACCGTAAACTTTCCCTTGTCGTCGATCGTCCACGCCACCCCGCAGCCATGCGTGAAGAGGCAGGTGTTCTCACCACCAGTCCGGGTGGTGCCATAAAGGTTGCCGTCGCTGCCGATAATGATGTTGCGCAGCGGCCAAACGCCGTCCTCGTTGTGTCCGTTCGCATCGAGGGCGCTGAATGTGTGCAGCACGTTGAATTTGCCAGTCGTGGTGATACTGAAGATAGTGCCGTTGCCGTTCGCTCCGCCCAAAATGGCCATGCCATAAAACACACCGTTGGGACCGGGGGTCAGTCCATTGCCCGGAGAGGCTCCGTCCTCGTTTTCTCCATTGGCATTCTTCGCGCTGAAGGTATGAAGGACTTTGTACTGATGCGTGTCCTGGTCGAACCGGTAGATGACGCCGTTTCCAAACTCGCCACCGACCGTTGTCATCCCGTAAATGTCGCCGTCCGGACCTATCGCCGGCGTGGTGTCCGGTTGAGACCCTAGAGGACTCGTGAAGGTTGTAGCAGCTGGAGCTTTGAATGAATTGAGCGTCGAAAACTTTACGTCGTCAGCGTGCGCGCTCACCACGTTCGTTCTGTTGGCCTCGTTGGCCTTTCCGACTGCAAGAGTTTGTGCACCGGCGCGAGCAGTTGTGAACAAGCAGACAACTACGCAGGCCGCGATGGATAAGCATGCGATTTGCTTCGTCATTTGGATGGCTCCCTTTCGTTGGTTCGAATGTGGAGGAATCGGGCCGCAAGAGAGCGAAGCGGAGGCTTATCCCGCCTGCGGCTCATGGACTTAAGGCGTGCGACTCCCTGGCTGGAGAGGGAGAATGTCGCTAGGCGCGGAACACCTGTGGTGGCGACAAGATAGTCTTGGCGGCCCCGGATGATCTGGGCTACACTTGCGGCATTCCCCGTCCAGCAGGGTTCGCCGGACTGGGAGCCCACGCCTGGCGAAACGCTGAGACACCAGAGAAAACAACCAAGCGTGAGTTCTTCACAGCTCTGACGCGACTCTGAGTCAAGATCCGAGCAGTCGTCTTGAAAAAGTCCTGAAGTGTTTCTGAAGAAGTAGTGATGACGCCACCGATCGCAAGTAAGTCGTTGGTTTTCAGATTCGCGGATGTGACTGTGCGCGAGCGAGAGTTCGCGATCGTGAAATCGGGTCAGGTGCAGCAGGTGGAACCAAAGGCATTCCGGTTACTGCTGATCATGATCCGAAACCCGAATAAGCTGATTGCCAAAGAAGAACTGTTGAACTCGGTTTGGGGCGAGACCGCAGTCACAGAGAATTCACTTGCCCGTAACATTGCCCTACTGCGGCGATTATTGGGCGACGATCCGCGTGAGCCGCTGTTCATCGAAACGGTATCCGGAATCGGATATCGCTTCATTTGCCCGGTGGAGGTCACGGAAGATCCCATCGAGACTTTGCAAGGCACGCGCGGCGCGGAGACGGTCCCGCCGAACGGCAGCGATGCTGATACGGTCTCGGCCGCTCTTTTGGCGCAGGATTCCGTAGAGGCCGCCAAAGGGAGGACGGATGCCATCGCTACGCCCTCACGTTCGAGAGGAAAATGGGCTGTGGTCGCGGCGGCGGGCTTCATTTGTGTGTGCCTGGTCTTTTGGCAATACACCTCGCGCCAATCGCATTCGCTGACGGACAAGGACTCAATTGTCCTGGCTGAATTCGTGAACACCACCAGCGATGCCATATTTGACGGCACGTTGCGGCAGGGTCTTGCAGTGCAGCTTGGGCAATCACCCTTTCTAAACCTGGTCTCAGATCAGCGGATCCAACATACACTGTCGCTTATGGGACAGCCGCCGGACGCACACCTCGCTTCCAACACAGCACGGCAGCTATGTCAGAGAATTGCCGCTGCGGCGGTGGTGGAGGGTTCGATCGCGAGCCTTGGATCGGAGTACGTGATCGGGCTGAGAGCGCTAAGCTGCCAGACGGGAGAGGTACTTGCTGAACAACAGGTGCAAGCGGCGCGGAAAGAAGATGTTCTAAAGGCGTTGAGCCGGGCCAGCGGACAGCTGCGGAAGAAGCTCGGCGAATCACTGAGCACGGTGGAGAGATTCGATACTCCTCTCGAGGAAGCCACGACATCGTCGCTCGATGCACTTTTGGCCTACACCATGGGGCGCAGGGAACTGAACTTGCACGATAACTGCCAAGCTGCGGTTCCGTTGTTCCAAAGGGCCATCGACCTGGACCCGAAGTTCGCGATGGCGCATCTCTCGCTGGGACTGAGCCAGATCAATCTCGGACAGACAGGTCTTGCAGCCAAAAGCATTCGGAGGGCGTTCGAGTTGCGTGAGCACGTCAGCGAATGGGAAAAATTCGCTATAGAGTCGCGGTATTACTTTGCCGTCATCGGTGATCTGCCCAAGGCCCGGCAGGTGTACCGGCTCTGGGCACAGATCTATCCACACGAGAGAATCCCTGTGGGAGTGCTCGGACAGGAAGTCGATCCAGAGCTCGGACGGTACGATGATGCGCTGGCAGATGCACGCGAGGCGCTCGCACGCAGTCAGCAGAATCCGGAAGACTATGAGGGCCTGGTGGTTGCTTATATGAATCTGGATCAGCTCGAAAACGCTCGAGCAACCGCCGATGAGGCGAACGGGAAGAGACTTGAGGCGATGGATCTTCCCCAGCATCTTTACCACCTTGCATTTCTCAGGAAAGATTCCGGGAAAATGGCCCAGGAAGCGGCGTGGGCCGTGGGCAAACCAGGCGTGGAAGATGTGCTGTTGTCGTACGAAGCCGACACTTCCGCCTTCAGTGGACAAATCGAGAAGGCGCGGGAATTTTCCCAGCGCGCCATTGCTTCTGCCCGGCAGGCCGGTCAGAAGGAGACGGCTGCCGGATACCAGTCTGAATCGGCGATACGGGAGGGGTTATATGGAAATTTCGCCGAGGCGCGCAGTCAAGCGGAGGCTGCCCTTGCACTGTCAAGCGCCCGCGACGTGGAAGCGCGGGCAGCTTTCGCGCTGGCACTTGCCCGCAGGCCAGCAGAGCGTTTGGCCGAAGATCTTGCTCGGAGATTTCCGGAGGATACGATGGTCCAGTTCGTCTTTCTTCCCGTCATCCGTGCCCAGCTGGCGCTCAACCATCGCGATGCCGCGCATGCTATCAAGGAGCTGGATGCAAGTGCTCCATTCGAATTGGGCAACCCATCTCCTTATCAAACAATTCCATTCGCACTTTACCCATGCTATCTGCGAGGAATTGCATTCCTGGCGAGTAATCAGGGCAAGGAAGCGGCCGTAGAGTTTCAGAAGATACTCGATCATCCAGGCATTGTGATCAGTGAACCGATCGGCGCCCTGGCGCACAAGAACCTCGCCCGTGCTTATACGCTTATGGGACAGATAGACAAAGCGCAGGCGAGCTACCGGGAATTCATGAATCTCTGGCACGAGGCTGACAACCGGAATCCGATCTTCCACGAAGCCAAGTTGGAGTACAGGCAGTTGGGTGCTGTGAAGTAGGCGCGATCGATGCCCCGTTGCTATGCCTGAAATGGGAAGTCACGAAATTTACACTCTCGCTCGTTCTCAGGAATAGCCTCAGTTAACGCGCAGGACAGTCGCAAATTGCTGGTCAAGCACGCCTTCAAGGCCCTTTGCACGATAGGTACTTTGAAAAGCGCTTCCGTTGACTGATGTCCGGGTAGTCGGTTACTCGGAAGCTGGGCGGCACCAACGTTTAAGAAGACGTCCCTGTCTGGATCGCCGCATCAGCGCATCGAATGACACTAGGGGATTCTGAGAAGGAGTCCTCCCACCGACTGAAGGAGCTATAAAACAAAAAACATGGCCGTAGGTGGGGTGATACTATGCAGCGCGAAAGGAGACCCACGTGTCTCAGAAAGTCCTACTGCTAATGGTGCTGCTTGTTTCTCTCCTGATTTCCCCTCTCGCCAGCGCCGCTCAGGAGAACACCGATCGGCTCGATCCTATGGATGTCTTCCGCGTTCAAGTTGCATCTGATCCGCGAATCTCTCCCGACGGAAAGCGGGTTGTCTACATCCGCCAATCGGCGGACATATCCTCTGATCATCGGGTCTCCAACCTGTGGGTCGTCAATTTCGACGGCTCCGAACATCGGCCTCTGACTACCGGCACTTATAACGACTCTTCACCGCGCTGGTCGCCTGACGGCACCCGCGTCGCTTTTGTTTCAGACCGCGACGGTAAGTCCCAACTCTATGTCAGATGGATGGATTCCGGACAGACTGCCAAGCTCACCGACCTTGAAAATGGTCCTGAGGGCATTTCGTGGTCTCCGGATGGCAAGCAGATCACCTTCACGTCGCTCGTCTCCGCCACTCCCCCGAAGATTGCCACGCTTCCCTCTGCGCCAGAAGGTGCCAAGTGGGCGGATGCACCGAAGGTCTATGAGGATCTCATCTATCGCTTCAATGGTCCTGGATATCTCAAGCCAGGCTATTCGCAGGTTTTCGTTGTGGCTGCCGACGGTGGTGCACCGCGTCAATTAACCACTGGCAATTTCCCGCATGGGCCGGGTGCAGGGGAATTTGGCGGCTCTTATCCGACCTGGGCTCCCGATGGAAAATCGCTCATCTTTTCGATGAATGGCACGGCGAACTACGAGTACGAGCCTCTCCACACAGAGCTTTTCGAGATCCGCGTCGCAGACGGATCGCTCACGCAGCTTACGCATCGTAACGGTCCCAATGACGAGCCGGAAATCTCCCTCGACGGCAAACTCATCGCCTACACAGGTTTCGATGATCGCTACCAGGGCCATCAGACCACCTATCTATATGTCGCTAACCGCGACGGCAGCAATCCTCACGCGGTGACTTCCAAACTCGACCGCGACGTGTCGGCTCCTCATTGGGCTGGGGACGGCAAAGGCATCTTCTTCATCTATACGGATCAGGGCGACACGAAACTCGCCTACCTGCCACTCGATGGTTCACCCAAGGTCCTTGCCGGACACCTCAACGCGGGCGGGGACTATAGCGTTGCCAAGAGTGGCTCCTTCACGATGCGATACGATGATCCGTCGGATCCCGGCGATGTAGGGGTTGGCTCTCTTGCCAATCCCAAACTCAACGTCCTGACTTCACTCAATCGGGAACTGTTCACAGCCAAGAAACTCGGCACCGTGGAAGAACTCTGGTACGACTCGTCTCTCGACCAACGGAAAATCGAAGGCTGGGTCATCAAGCCCTCGGATTTCGACCCTTCGAAGAAGTATCCCCTCATACTGCAAATTCACGGCGGTCCATTTTCCAACTATGGCGATCGTTTCGACCTCAACGCGCAAATCTGGGCGGCCAAGGGTTACGTGATTCTCTACACCAATCCACGCGGCAGCACCAGCTACGGCGAAGAGTTCGCCAATCTTATCCACCACGCCTATCCCGGCAACGATTTCCAGGACCTCGACTCGGGCGTCGATGCAATTCTCGCCAAGGGTTATATCGACAAAGACAACCTGTTCGTCACGGGCGGCTCGGGCGGAGGTGTACTTACCTGCTGGATGATCGACCACACGGACCGCTTTCGCGCTGCCGCGAGTCTCTATCCAGTGATCAACTGGTATAGCTGGGTCTTGACCTCCGATCTGCCTGCCTTTGGGGCAAAGTACTGGTTCGCAGGCAATCCTTGGGATAACACGGACGACTATATGAAGCGCTCGGTTATTTCTCTCGTGAAGAACGTGAAGACCCCGACCCTGTTAATGACCGGTGAAGACGACTTTCGCACTCCCATTTCCGAAGCCGAGCAATACTACGCTGCTCTTAAACTACTCAAAGTTGAATCAGTTCTTGTCCGGTTTCCAGGCGAACCCCACGGTCTCAGTCGCCGCCCGAGCCACCAGGTCGCCAAGGTGGTTTATACCCTCAACTGGTTCGACGCGCACCGTAAGAAACCCTGACGGGCCTTGGCGAGAACGAGGGTGACCAGCATCGATAACCGGGGTATGCCGGGTAACAAAGGGTGGGCCGTCCGAACACAAATAAATAAGGGCAGTCGAGCGTGCGTATAACTTGTGCGTCTAGCTGTTAAGGGGGCTTCTTAAATGCGAGGTTATGACCTTCCAGGCATGGCGTCCAAGTTAATTGGCCCTGATTCAGCAGTCCTAGCGTTGACCATGCTTTTGCTTCAAGTCTCGAAACATCGAAAATGGTTCTTCGTTTTCCTGAATGATGGGCACAAAAGGAATCATGTAATCCGGTATCGTAGCCTGCAACTCTAGCGGGCTAGACTTTGGGTTGGTGATATCGGCAATGATGAATCGGCTTAAGCCAGCAAGTGTTTTAAGGCGACGAGAAATTGTGCTGGCACCCTGAGTAGCTTGATATTACCCTTCCGACATGCGCTCCATTGTTGTTTTGTTTGCTTTGGTTACTCTGGGCTCTTTTGTGTCAGGTTATCCGCAAGTGCACCAAGAGGCTCCCGCGAATTCATTTGGCAAAGAATCACTCGTTATAGAACACTCCGAAACGACCATCCGGATGCATGCGGACGGAACAGGGGAGCAGGTTGTACATGCAATGCTGCGCATTCAGTCGCAGGGCGCAGCGCAGCAGTTCGGCGTGCTGTCATTTAGCTATGCCTCGGCGTCTGAAACACCGCATATCACTCTAGTGTGCGTCCATAAGCCCGATGGAAGCACCGTGGATACACCACCAGACAGTGCCATCGAAATGTCGGCTGAGGTCACGCGAGAAGCTCCACTCTATAGCGACCTTAAGGAGAAGCATCTTCCCGTTCGTTCGCTTTCGGTGGGCGATATATTGGAGTACGAGGTTCACACCTCGATTGACAAACCGGAGGCGCCGGGGCAGTTTTGGGGTGCCCATCATTTCACCGCTCCCGGGTCGGTAATTGTGCTCTCGGAGGTTCTCAACCTCGAGGTACCCAAGGACAAGTACGTCCAAGTTTGGAGCCCCAATCATAAGCCGACGATCGCGGAACGGGACACTGTTCGAACGTACAGTTGGAGTATGGCGCAACTCGTTCCCGCGCCCAAATCCTCACAGGAGGACGACTCAGCTAAGGCGCAGACCCCGAAAGACCCAGACGAAGATGCCGATGGACGCAAGCTGCCTTCAGTAGCCTGGACCACATTTCACACCTGGGCAGAAGTTGGTGAATGGTACCAATCCCTGGCCGCACAGCGAGCCCAGCCCACCGAAACTCTGAGATCGCGAGCGAACGAGATTGCGAAAGATGCAAAGACGCCTGACGAACAGATCCGCGCCATCTATGAGTTCGTAAGTTCCAGGTATCGGTATGTTGGTATTGACTTTGGAGTCGGACGCTATCGACCCCACGAGGCCACGGAGGTGCTGGCGAACCAGTATGGCGACTGCAAGGACAAAGACACTCTTCTTGAGGCACTGCTGCGATCAAAAGGGTTCACAACGGCACCTGCCCTGATCGGAGCCGGGATCGCCCTTGTCCCCGACGTGCCGTCTCCGGCTCTGTTCAACCATGTGATCACTACCGTCGATCTTCCCGAGGGTCGCATCTGGCTGGACAGCACGCCAGGAGTAGCTCCTTATCGTTATCTCTCCGCCGTAATACGCGATCAGAAGGCTCTCGTTATTCCTAGGACTGGGCCCGCTGTGCTTGAATCGACGCCAGCAACTGCGCCGTATCCATTCACAGAGCGCTTTGAAGCAGTCGGAAACCTGGATGCGGTTGGCAAGGTCACATCGAAAATTTCAGCAACATACCATGACGACTCCGAGTTGTGGGTTCGCGGCATGGCGCGAAATATGGCTCCGGCAGAGTGGGACAAGGCATCACAATATATCTCCTCCGCAACCGGATTCAGCGGCACTACCAGTGATTCGCAATTCAAGAACATCGACGATCCCATCTCCCCGATCGTTCTCACGTACGACTATCAACGTCATCCGTTCGGGGACTGGGATAATCGCCGCATCGTTCCTTTGTTTCCAGCGCTGGAGTTTCCGTCATTGGATAGCAACACGACGACTCCTACAGAGGACATCAATCTCGGTGCACCGAGGACAATGCTGGCGGTCACCCATATCAGTTTGCCGGAGGGCTATCGCACTGACCTCCCCGACCCTATTCACGTGAAAACCGACTTCGCAACCTTCGACAAAACCTATCGATTCGATGGGAAGGAAATCGTAGCCGAGCGAACAATCACCGTTCTCAAGGAGAAAGTCGCTAAATCAGACTGGAAAGCCTATCAACAATTCACCAAGGACATTAGTCTCGAAGGAGAACCCTGGATCCAATTAATCCAGCCGACAAAGAGCATCGCTATCCAGGCTGAAAAATCAGGGCCTAACGAAAAGGGTATTCCCACACCAATAACAAACGGTCAAAGCGTAACCATACACCTTAACTCAGACACAAAAGCTGAATCGACGAAGCCCACGGATGCTTCTGCCAATGCGTCGGCTGGAGAACTGATGCAGAAGGCATCAGAGCAATTGCGTTCAGGAGACTGGCCCGCTGCGAAGGCCACCCTTGATTTGGTGAAAACAAAGAACCCCGATCAGGAATACCTATGGGGCATGCTCGGCGTCATTGCCGAGATGCAGCGCAATTACGATGAAGCGAAGGTTGATTTCAAGAAGGAACTAGCCAAGCATCCCGAAAACGTCAATGCGGTTGGTGCCTTGGCCGGCGCTGAAAAGAGGGGAGGTGATTCCATTGCGGCCCAGCATACTCTTCAGACCTACCTAGACCAGCATCCTGAGGACTTGCGTCTTTCGCTTCTGCTCGCCTCCTACCAGTTGGGTTCCGAGAACTATGATGCCGCTCTTAAAACGCTTCAATCTGCGGCGGAGCAACATCCCGACGACCGATCCGTGCGCCTTCAACTCAGTAACACGCTACTCCACTTAAATCGCGATGATGAGGCCGCAGCTTCCGCGAAGAGCGTACTAGACGGCACCGATGACCCTGGATTGCTGAACGATGCTGCATACACCCTTGCTGAAACTGGCCACGACTTGGAGTATGCCGAACAGATGTCACGCAAGAGCGTCAACATGTTGGAAGAGAAGAGCGCAACTATAACCACTGCCGAGGCCAACAGCAAGACATTCGCGAGTGCAAATCTACTGATTGCTTCGTGGGATACGTTGGGCTGGATTCTCTTCCGAGAGGGAAAATTGCAAGAGGCAAAGCCGTATCTGACGGCAGCGTGGCGAGACAGCCTGCGTGCAGAAGTGGGCGATCATGTGGGCCAACTTTATGAAGCGATGCACAATCCGAACGAAGCCTGTGCAGCTTACCGGCTTGCAGATGCGGCATCGAACTCAACCACGCCATCTGAGGTGCGCAAACACATCCATGACGGCTTTACACGGCTGGAGGCTTCAGGAGCAAAACCCGGGCCGAAGAACGGAACAGATGAACTGCAAAAGTCGCGTACATATAAGCTACTTCACACGGGAAATTTGAGTGGATGGGGAACATTCCGCTTGGAAGTTGCCCAGGATGGAGTTATCGAATCACAGCAGATGTCCGGCGAGCAGAAGATCGCCCAAATAAGCGGCGAGATCAACAAGATGAAGTTTCCTGAACTGATTCCAACCGATTCCAAGGCACACCTTTTGCGAAGCGCAGTCGTGAGTTGTTCACAAATCTCAGGCTGTGAAATGGTATTAGTACCAGACGGCGGGCTGCACACCGAGCAACAATAATTGGGTCGTTTGATGTGGTCGTCTTCTTGGCTTACGGCTGATATCCCTCTTCCTGCCACTGGACGAACAGTGCTAGTTGGGCCGCTGTCCAATAGGGTCCGCCGGGCGGCATAGACGGCGGCTCACCACTGTGAGGCGAGACAGTGGCGAGCACACTATTAGCGTTATCAGGATTCGACATGTAGGCATAATCGTCCAATTCCACGCCGAACGACTTCATGTGCGAAATGTCGATGTCACGAAACAACGGCTTGATGTCGGCTGCGAATGAAACCTGTGGCATTACTTTCTCCTTGCAATTTCTGGCAATCATCTTAGAGGTAAATCCCTTCGTTAGACGATAGTGCGCTCGCCAACCGGAAGCACTGGTCAAGAAGGGGTGCGCCAGACGGCTCTCCAAGTGATTGATTTTGTGTGAGCGCAAGGGGAGCAGTAAGGGCAGTCAAAAACCTAAAGATTTCTGACCAAAAGCGATGCCGAACCTAATTCGGCATCGACCGGCAAAATGCGGCGTTCGGAGATAGAACGCCGCACCTTTATCCGACGATGTGAACGGCTATTGAGCATTGAATCGGCGACTTCATCAGAAAAGCAATTCTCCCCACCTCGTAGATGTGGCTAACCGTAGATGTGGCTAACTGCACGCCTTAGGTCTAGCGGCCACCGGAATGCGCTACTGGGCCGAGTTCGCGTTCGCTCTCCAGTGCTTTCTTGTCCAGTTTGCTCGTGATCATCGTCCCATACTGAATTGACTGCAGAAGATGTGTCTGGCCAACTAGATCGAATTTCAAAGCGATCTTATACTCCAGCGGACTGGGCGAGCCGGGACCGATAATGCTGGTGAAGCTCTGCGACGACTCCTTTGAAGCCAGCGTCACGAAACCGTCCCTGTTGTCGCGACGAATTGAGTAGTCACCAGCAGGAAAGGTCTTGCCAGCGACCTCGAAGCCAAAGGGAACCTTGATACCAGTTGTTTCCGCTATCGCAGGGCTTGCAGCTAAGGTGGCAACCATGATCACGGCGGGCGCTATAGCGATACGATGAAGTATGGATTGCATGGACTTCAAGCTCCTTTGGAAACTACATTACGGAAATTCAGATTGGATGTCGTGAAGTTCCCGTCTAGAATCTGTCGAAATTAAGGCACTTCCAGCAGGGGCGCGGATCAGCGCTATCGAAAAGAAAAAATGGGCCAGAACAGAAGAAATCGGCGAGCGGTGATCCCTCGTTGCTGAGATCGCCGATACGACTAAACAAACGCATAATGAACGCATCCGACCTCGGTTGACAAAACCAGTGCGTGGGATGAAAGTCTTCTGCATGAAACGACGATCGTTTCTCTGGTCGTCTGCCGCGCTCGTGGGCGTGGGCACCCTCCGCTTGTTAAACCACGACTTGTATATATCGCTGGGCTCGCCGAGTCTATACATAGTATTGAGGGTCTCAACGATGCCTTGGTTGAAATCGACGCTCAGGATGGGGGAGGTGTAGACGAGCATTTTGCGCCTATTTGCGTGGGCGAAGACATGCGACGGCACTGTCTCGCGAATAGCAACCAAGAGACGCAGACAACCCCGGAGGCACCTGTGACATCGGCCTATGGCTCTCACGAAGGAAACAGGTATCCAGCATAAACGCACACCAAAATGGCGTGTTTACTCAGACCGACTAACGCAATATGGCATCCCACTATTTGGCGAGTGGTGTAAAGTCGGATGTCTTGACGTACGGCTTTCCGAGGGGGACGCATCGCCGGAGAGCAATGGGCAAGAGCTTCGCAACAATTTGACCCTTCTCATTTGCGTTGGAGTAGCCGTGAATCAACAGATACTCTTCGTATCAAGGGATGAGCACGTCATCCTTACTCGATTTTGCTGCGAAACTCTCAGAGGCGCGGGATATCGCACAACATGTGCGGAAAGCTTGGGACGTGCTGTCAGCCTAGCCCTTTCCTTGGAACCCGATCTGGTCATTCTGGAGCAATCGTACTCGGAACATGAGCGAGCCGCATTCATCGAATGCCTGCTTGAGAGTTATCCCGACATCTGTGTTCTATATCTCCAATATGGAGAGGCTCAGCCGTCTCTGCTTCTCAAAGCGTGCAATGCTATCTTCTCGGGACAACATGGTTGCCGAAGCATTTATTCGATTCAGGAATTTGCTTCCAAATCTGCCTGACTCAGTCGTCTAATAATGCGATTTTTGATCTTCGGTGTTTTGCGGTTCCGGGCTTTGCTTTAGGGGTGATTAGGCAGAAGGCTGTCGCTGTCATCAGATAGTGCTCGTGGCAAATAAGGAGCGCCAGATTTTGGGCAGAAGTCCTGCTGCAAGCAGAAATGGGGATTGGTAATTCCAGTGGACAGAGAAAGAAAGCTACCCGAATTTATACAAAAACGGAGGGAATCAAGGAGACGCTTGGAAGTAACTTGGGGGGAGAGATGGAGTCGATCGCCAGCATCGGACTTCATTATCCAAACCCACGGCCACGAGTTTTGGAAACGCTTCCTTGATGAACTGAAGTGCATTATTAGTGCTCTGCACGAAATCGATTTCACAGGCTCGATCAGTACATTCGGCGAAGGTATCGCGCGGATTACGTTGGGCGATGACAGGTTGGAGGGTGTGTCTACACGAACCGATCTGATCTTGGACGGTGAACGCATTCGCTGCAGTGTCTTGAATAACGGCATTTTTTACCTAAATTTTATTGCTTTCTCCGATAACAAGCTATTCGTTCAGGATATTCAGAAAGATGTTGATCCGATGGATGCTTGGACGACTGCCGAGCAGGTGGTAGATCGTATGTTGAACATCATCGAATGGACCCGTGGTTAGCGAGCCTGGAACGGCACGATTTGCAACGATCATGTTCTCGGCTTGAACGTATAGGCGACCTCGGTCTCAACTTCAGTCGGAACATTCCCAACAGTGAATGGAGTGTAAATCCACTTGTACACTGCCTCGGCGACCATTCCTTGATACATGCTTGATCCGCTTAACGGTCGGACACTCTTAACATGTCCATCACTCCCTACGATGACGTCCGCAATGACTCGTCCGTCCCAGCCACTCGGATTGGCCAATGCCGCATATCCGGGCTCGACGCGCTTGATGATTCTTGCACTCATTATGCTGTAAGGAACCATCGGCCTCGGAGGCGGTGCGACAGCAGCAGTGGCTGGAGGATGAAAATCTGCGTCGTTGACCACGGCGAGTTCCTCCAGCGTGTCAACGTGAATTTTCACGTAGAGTTTATCGAACATAGTGACCGAGACATCACGCGCAACGAAACGATGGTGGAAGATGACTATTTCGTTCATCAGAGTGTCGCCGCTGAGTTCTGAATAAGTCCCACCCCAACCGCTGGTGTAGCGCAATATCGGCTTGTCGTGATCGAAGCAGAATGTCGGGGTAGTCGCTCCTGAGTTTGGGGTTTCAGACATCGTTGAGCGAAACGCTACACAGTGAAGATTTGCTCCGCCCATATTGCGGTCGTAGGCTTGTGGCGTTTCCTTCTGCAGGAAGTCATCGTTCGGGAGTGGATGAAATAGTTTTTTGACAATCAATCGCTCGGGACCCGAAGCCCATTGCATGTCGCCCGTCCTAAACAAACCCTTATCTGTCGTGTAATCAATTTGAGAAAAGGACTTGCTCGCAAAGCTCTGCTTGTATTTTCGGCTGTCGGCAAAGAAGACTTCGTAGACTCCGTCTTCCGACTTCTTTCCATCAGAAGCGAACACCTGATAGGTCGCCTTAAGATGCCAGGGCTGCGCATCGCCACCAACGATCCCATTCGTTTTACGTGCAAGTTTCATGAGTTCCACGGGGTCGCTCGGCATGGTAGGGGATGGCGACGGAGTGGGCGATACAGGGGTGGTCTGTGAAACCGCGACAGCATCGGCAACAAGTGGGACAAATAGACCGCTCAGAAAGACGAGGAAGCCCGATTTGAGAATGGTGTTTGACAAACGACCTATTGCATTTCGCTTCTGATAGGGCATGACATGACACACCTTGAGGAGGGGTTCCCGGCGTGTGGCTCTACTGCCGCTCAGCGCGTGGATTATCCGCTCATTCGCATGTAAGAGGCAACGAATTTCGAGTACTCCGCGATGTGACTAAAGCTTTTGGATAAGTACATAGGTCCATTGCCCCTTGGATTGCATGAGTTATCTTGACTCGCGCAGCCAGGTTGTTATGTCAGCTTACGTGGCTGAACCATCTGGAAAGCCTGAGTTGACTGGTAATCAAGTTCTCATGCTTCAAAGTGGTGTAAGCTCCTATCGCCTAGCTAGTTAAAGGAGCATGGTTTTCAACCACTTTTCCTATTTGCTGAAGACCGCGCGAATCACAACGGCAAGACCAACGAAAACAGAAGAGAGGTATCCACGTGATAATTTCCTCGTCCACTAGGCGGGAAGTCGTTTTTCTAATTCTCCTAACGGGCTGCCTTCTGTTGATTGCTTCCGAACAGCGAGCCCCCGCCCAGCAACAACCTTTTCCCTTCTTGCAACCGGATTTTTCGCAAAGACTTTATTCAACAGTACTGCTGCCGACTGGCGAAATTGATGGAGGAATCGCTTTCGCCCCGAACGACGATTTGTGGGTGGATTCCTGCAACGTGGGGGCGTTGTTCAAATTCTTAGCTTTACTACAACCGTGGTGGACGGCTCGCCAGTTCACCCCCAGGCGACTGGGAGTCCAATAGCCAGTAATGTCGGTTGCGGTCTTACCAATCATCCAGATGGGACTCTCTATGCGAATGGCAACGGGGTCGTCAATGTCGATGCAACTACTGGGGCTCAGTTGCGGGCGGCGTTTGGTCCCCAAGGCAATGGCTTGGGAATCGCTGTTGATCCCAGACAGACAACCTTGTGTACGTGGGTGGCGCAGGAGGAAGCTGTTTCGGGAGTCCACCCTGTGTCATAGTAAGCGTCAATCCGGTAACTACAGCATCCAGTACTTTTGCTCAACTCGACCCGGCGGTGGCCACCTTCATCGACGGCATATTTTTTGACCCTTCTGGCAACTTCCTCTTTATGGCGGTTCGTACGCCAGCGCCGACGCTCACTATCCTGAATAGGAGTGGTGCGGTCATACGGCAGATTCCCATTCCCGGATTTCCTGACGGTGTGGCTTTTCACCTCGACCCTGATTTCGTCGTTACAAATAATAACGACGGAACAATATTCAGATTCGATTTTCCCGACAATGATTTCACAAAAACGCCAGTCCAGACTGTCCTAGCCAGCGGAGGCTTTCGTGGGGATCTTACGCAGGTAGGAGCGGACAGTTGTCTCTATGCGGCCCAAAACGGAACCCGATTCGCAGACGGCACTGTATCTGCGGCAAACAGCGTAGTTCGGATCTGTCCTAATTTTGTGCCACCGCCGGGCGTAAGCGTGCCTTTTGCCGAGTTTGAGATTCGAGATTTGGACATCCGACGCGCTTTTGATGGCGACGACGATCGCGATGACAGACGGGGCTTCACCCTCACCGGGGAGTTTAAGCAAGGTGCTAAGAGTACGGGAATAGATCCTGTCCATCAAGTTGTGACGTTGAACGTGGGTAATTTTCCAGCGCTCATTCCCGCTGGCTCGTTCCGTGAGGAAGGATTCCGCCACTTTGTCTTTCGGGGCAATATCGACGGTGTCTACCTGGACTTCCACATCACGGAACATCACGGCGATCGCGACGATAGGGATCACAAGAATCCTGAATACTCATTCGCAGTAAAGGCCAGGGGCGTAGACTTGACTTCCCTGACCAGCCCAGTCGCTGTGAGTCTGAGCATCGGTCAAAACACGGGTATGACCGAGGTCAGAAGATGAGAACGAGATGATTCCTTCGCACTTCCCCGAAGTGGCAGCGAAGCGATTCTAAGCGGCTTTCTCGCCTGTCGGATCAAAGAGTTAGGAGGGCGTCCGCGATTCGCGCAAAGCAAAACGCTGCTCTGGACTACAATCGTAGCCATGACGATTCGTGGAGATTCGAAACGACTCACAAAGAAGTTGAACGAACGTAAAGCGGTTAAGTTGCGGGCGCTCGCTATGTGGTCAGGCTCCGGCGAACGTGTTCCCTACAGCCCCGAGTGGGCGGTTGAGCCTTCCGATAACAGCCACAACGCGACGAGCCCGGTGCCGAGCTTTGGGAGTCACAGCCCATTGGGATCAGGCGAGTGGATCGCTCCGTGGAATGCTCGCTGGAGCGTACCGACGAAGTGACGCAATCAATAGATGAGCGCATGGGAAGGTCTCTACCAAGGTTGATCTGGAAGGTGCCGTTTTGGGCGTGTTCTGCGTGTGCGTGGAAAAAGCGGCCATCAAAGCCTTCGACAGGTCGTATGCTCATGCCGGAAGCGCCGAACGAAATTGCCGGTGCGTTTCTGGATCACAGATGTGCCAGATACCCGCGTGAGGCGCGTAAGAAAGAAGTGGTCCCAGTAGAAGTGCTCGTTGTGAATCCTGATAAAAAAATAGGGCGACTTTAGAGCCGCCCACATCTGCGTTTTTTTTGGTTTCACGAGCGTCCGTTTGTACGCTTGTTAGGTGCAGAATACATCAGGTTCTGCGAAACAGTGCTGTGACAAAAACTTTGCTACTTACATTGTAGGCCATGCTCTTTGAGATGCTCACAGTAGGCACCCCACGCTGATTGCGCTTCCTGTAGCGACTGCACAAGCCAGCCCGACACCTCTCGCTGTCGTTCCTCATAGTTAGCGTCGCCCTTTTTCCGAAGCAAATAAAGAGCTGTGTCCATCGCTGTCACATGACGGCGCATAGCAATCGATGTCGCATTCAACCATGTTTCACAACCGGCGCAAATACGTATAGGAAGCATGCCTGAGAGGATATCGCGTGTGTCCATCCTTTTCGCCTCAGGATCAGCCTAAGTCTCTATCACATCGCGGAGCCATCCTGCTTTTGCCTTACGTCGATTTCGCTTTTGCAGCGATCCACTGTCGTCTTTACATTTTTGTCGCCAATGGGGCTCTCTTCACGGCAAACTTCCGTATTGTCGGACACTCGTTCCAGGGAAGCGATTTCCCTTGGCAACTTCTTCCTATTGAACCGTCGATGATGCACTCGGCGTGATCTAAGTGCTTCATCTTAGAAGAGATAAAAGATCCACCATCAAAACTTTGGACCGACGGGGAAGTCGCGACCGATTCTCGCGTTAAAGCGGTCTTTGATGTATTCTAGCGCGAGGTTTTGAAGCTTCGAGGAGAGGATTCCGGATGACGCCCGATCGTTCTTTACAGTGTGATGTTGAGAGGCTGGCAGAGAAAGACCAGCACGGGAATCAAGTGACCATGGTCAGGTGTCATGGCAGCCTCGTTAGCGAGACGGCGAGTGAGATCGAAGATGTGGTCAAGCCGCTTATCGCTTCCGGTGGCCGCACCGTTGTCGACCTTGCTGATGTGAATTACATGGATAGCTTCGGCCTCGGAGCACTGGTTATTCTCAAGGTATCTGCAATCAAGCGAGGCTTATCCATCCTGGAATTCGCCAACATGACACCTCGCGTGCTCGAACTGCTGCGCCTCACCCATCTGACGCAGATGTTCACATCGTAGTAATGGATAACCTCTTCTTGCTTCTTGGCAGCGTTCTGACTGAGTGGTCGGCAATATGGAAGTCTCACCGCTCCGTATCTAACGTCTGTTAGTGCAGAAGTGTGGGTGCGGCTTGGTGTGGCTCAGTTGCAGAAAGATCAAGGCAGTGTTGGAGAAATTCACGGTGGAAGCCGCGTCGCGCGGTCAAACACTGCTGCTTTAGCAGTTCACCGATGGAAGCGATAGTAAACTCGCCCACAGGAACTGCATCTCCAAGGATAAATCCGAATGGTGTAAGTACGTACAGTTCTAACAATCCGCGTCGGTGCCGTCGCTCTAACGGAATATCGCAATATCTACATTTCATGTGGCTCCATTACTTCGCAGCCTGCTTCGCCTTCGCCCACCGTTTCCGCTGCGCGTCCGCAATCTTCTTTTTAGCTTCTGCGCTCAGAGTTCGACGCTTCGTTTCTGTCTTTGGAGTGAGATCGCCATTCGAACGCTTGAGCAGCGTCACGATCTGGTTCAAACGAGCGATTTCTTTCTCAAGTTCTGCAACGATATCTCGTATGTCCATACGCTGCCTCCGCACGAGCGGAACTCTCCATCGCATCGGGTAACCATCCTGCTTTTGTCTTACTTCGATTTCGCTCTTGGCTGCGACCCCCTCTCGTCTTTACACTCTTTCGGCAATGAGCGAACTGAACAACATACAGATTGGCGATTGGTTGATGATTGCCAGCACGATTAAGGGTTCCAGCTACTTACTCCAGCAAGTGACCTCGACCACCAGCGGGCTCGTGCGAACGCTGAACTACACGTTCCGCAGGGACGGACGCTCATTTTCCGTCAAACAGAAGAGCGTGACCGCACGGCTGGCGCAATCGCATGAGATCGAGCGATGGCTGTCTAGTCGGAAGAAGCAAGAGACGCAGCAGCGAATGGAGCCGACTGAAGACCTGGCTCGGCATCTCGCGTCGGTGAGCGCAGAAGAGTGGGCACGGTTGGGTGTAGCTCAGTTGAAGAAGATCAGGGCAGCGTTGGAGAAGTCATGAGCCTGTAGCTCACAGAGTAAAGCTCCGAATCATCACTGGGGCGGCTTATCCACCATGAACGAGGTGCGAGTCATGGGATGTTTGCAAACTTACATAATCTGCGAATGCCTGAGGATCCATAGGTATGCACAACTTCGTGCCGTCAATGAAGTTGACTTCGCATCCGGGCTTTCCAGCGATGTTGGCTCTATTGATGACTGTTATCGCATCCGGATTGAACCACTGATCAAGTTCGCCAGCCTTCAAGATTCTGGGCATCTATTCATTCTCCTCTGGGGAGCAGTTTACAACGGAGGACCGAGCAACTCAGTTGGTAGGTTCCACCTTTCGCGCCGCCCGACTGAACACCCGCGTGTACATCTCGTAGGCCATCTCTATACTCTCGTCGATTGCCTGACTCGTTGGCACCAGGTGCGCTTTTGTACGAGCTTGCCGTCATTCGCCAAATTGTTACCGACGGACGCGGAGCAACAGCAAACTCTGATCGTCCTGTTGCGCCCCATGCGACTTTACCTCTTGCATGACCAATTCCCAAATCTGCGACAGCGGTTGAACTGCATGTTGGCGAAGCAGTCGCTCCAGTCGTGCCAGGCCAAACTCTTCGTCTTGCTCGTTGACTACTTCCGTAATG
The DNA here is from genome assembly GCF_014274465.1 of Alloacidobacterium dinghuense. Classification (NCBI taxonomy): domain Bacteria; kingdom Pseudomonadati; phylum Acidobacteriota; class Terriglobia; order Terriglobales; family Acidobacteriaceae; genus Alloacidobacterium; species Alloacidobacterium dinghuense. The sequence goes on from NZ_CP060394.1 coordinate 4,901,536, forward strand.
CCATCTGTGAACAGCAAGAACAGATCACCCGGAAAATAATTGATGCGCTGGCTCGCATAAGATCCACCCGGAATCAGTCCCAATGGGAACTGTTCTGAGGAGAGCCGAGTCGTGTCGCCGTGTTGATGACGATAATGCAAGATAGGAAGATGCCCCGCCAAGGCGTACTCGGCTTCAGACGAGTTGTTGAAGTAGAGCAAGGCAAGGGTGGCATACATGTCCGCTGTCTTGACGGCAGGCAGCACGCGGTCTGCGCTTTCAAGCAACGTGGAGGGTTGTTGATGGAACTGGCAAGATGCCCGAAGAACAGCCTTTAGCATCCCCATGAGTTGGCCAGCAGCAAGCCCGTGTCCTGAAATATCGGCGACATAGGCGATCACACTTCCATCGTCATTCTCGATTAAGTCGATCAAATCTCCACCCATCTCGGTACTGGGTATTGATTTGCCGAACACCTCAAATCTTGAGGTCGGGACATAAATATCTGGCACCAATGTGGCTTGAATGCCGTGAGCGACGGACAGTTCGGTCTGCATCCGCACATTGGCCAAACCTTCGTTGGTCACGAAGGACAAGAGCAATCGAAAACCGAAACCTCCGGCGATCAAGATGCCGATCGCATCAAACAGCACTCGTGATTTCAATGCCTGCGGGATTGGCCGTGGCGAGGCAAGGAGCGAGATCGGGTAGGTCAGCCAGCCCAGTCCCATCCAGCCAAGACCCGACAGCCCTCCTGCGAGCCACGGTACGAGGATGACAATAAAGATGAGAAAGACGGGACGAACTCGTTTGATCGAGGATATGAGAGCGCCCACTGCCGCCGCACCAAATAAAACCGGCCAGAACAAACCTCGACCCAGTGGCCGGATATTAAGTTGTGCAAGATCGGCAGCGAAACCAGCTACGGCGGTAACAAAGAACGTTCCAGCGAGCAGGCTTTTCATGCGCCGTAGAGGTAACGCCCGCCAATAAGGATTCGAAGCACTGGGGAATGCGGAGCTTAGAGTCTCTTGCCACTTTTGAAGCGTTTTTCTCATAGACCCGCTCTCGCACTGAAGTGGTAGGAATGGAATATATCTGGCATGTCGGCGTCTACTCTCCCCTTTGCGTCGCCGTCAATTCCAGCGACAGCCAGGTAGTGTCCTAATTCTCTTTCACCGCGCGAGACCCAAAACGTCGCCTCCGTGCAACGGCGATGAGAATCAACAGAAAGAATGCTGGGAACAGAGCGACGTACCTGTCGCGGAGGGTGAAGATGTGCGTGAGGGTCGCGCCTGCCATCGTGCAAGCTAACAAGGCTGCGGCAATCGCCGAGGTTCGAGGAATCAACAGTAAGACCGCACAAATTACTTCGAGACTACCTGTAAAATAACGGAACCATTGGCCGATTCCGATCTTTGCGAACGTTTCTATCCAGAAGATTTCATGCGGACTGAATTTGCTTGCGCCGAAATATAGGAATGCCAGAGCCAAGAGGCATTGCAGTATCCAAAGTGTGAGGTTCAAGACTCGGTCCCAGTCGGCTTTCACGGTACCTCTTGAAGGCGGTACAGGCAATTGTCGCACCAGACGAGAGCCCCCACATGAAGCAAATTAGGACACTATCGACAGCCGTGCCGCGTCTTAAAGACCATCCCATCACAAGTCGATAGTTGATTGTTAAACCGATAGCCCGCCTGTCATGGCTACATTTGTCAGAAGGCGGACGCGAGCCACCAGCTCTTTCAGGAATTCATCGGGCATGCTCCACGCGGCGAAATGCCCAACCCCGTCGAAGGCTATGCACTCTTTGTGAGGAGCCTGATTCCTCGAAGTACCCCTTTGGCTAGAGAAGCTGTTCTGGCAAGAAGGGATCGAAGCAACGGTGAGAAGTAACGAGGGGAGTGAACTTCAACCACCTGTCGGCGGCTTGTTGGGTTGACGATTCCTCTTCACCTTCGCTCATCGTTTCCGTATCTCCACTCAAATAGGTGCTTGAATCGTTCGGTCGAACTCGACAAGGATGCTTCGCAGCCTCCGCAATTCAATTGGATGGTACTTATTCAGATATCGCAGAACACGTGGATTGCCCAACAACCATCGCGCATAGCGGCAGCAAACCGTGAGTCTGACCTGTGCGGCGCATAGATTCTGAGGGGGCGACCCCGAAAGACGCAGCAGGTGCTCTCTCCGAGTGCGGTACCACATCCGCCAGCATTCACCACCGTCTTCACGTACCGATTTCATGCCCATCTCTCGCTTCCTCATATAGTGATTGGAGATATCTGGGAATCGTCGTCAACGATTCTGCCTCTAGCAAGGTGATGAAGTTTTCGTCATGGAAAAGATGCAGGAAAATCGCATTCACTGCTGCAAGGTTCTTTGCGACCGATTCAGCGCGTTCAGGCAACGCCTTCGTGTTCCTGACACGAAGGGTCTCCAACTTAACCTCTGTCTTCGCCCGTTTCCTATACTGCTTTCTCATGCGTCACCCCGGATAGAAAAACAACCGAACGATTCGATAAAAGATTGCAGATCATTGCAGCGATATAACTCCAGGATCGGGTCGTTATCCTTCTCCCGGACACTCCAGGCTCCATGCAATTGAGAGACTGCGGGGATCACGAAGTAATCCAAGATCGAACGCGATGGGGGCATGAGCCGCGCTACGATCATCACATCCGCTGCTGCTCGTTTCCCAAGCAACAGCCTCCATAACGTATTCAATTTATGTCGCACCCATCCCTTGCATACGGACACATGTACCGTGACGCTACCGTTCAGGCGCACCATGTGTGGCAATGGCAATTTCTCTGCGGTTCCCCCAACAGCGCGAACACCTGCACACAGGCTCTCGCAGATTCCTTTGCTGATATTCCGCGACATTCGAATGGCATGAATGTAATCGTAGTCCTTGGGAAGCGGGTATCCGATCAGCCGGTACGCTTCATCTATGCCGCCGAAATGATTGTTGTAGGCCACGGCAGAGGGAATATCCTTAGCCGCGTTAATCAGATTGGAGTTCAGTCGGCCCTCGCGCTTCCAGAGGCGGCGTAGATCGTTAAGCATCTCTGCGTCCACGAGCGTTTTAATTTCCTTCCTGATGCGTTCTCCGGCCTGATTCCATTGCTTCTCCGAGACAATGGCAGGGAAAGCATGTTCCCGAACGACCCATTTCTCTCGCGGCATACGCCTCGATTGGTGACACCGGTACTCCCACTTGCCATAGGCATAGGCTCCCTTGTACACGGGATCGATTAACAGATCACGCAACATCTGAATCGTCCACGGCGTGCCACCGCGAAACCTCTTTGCCTTATTCAGAATCTCCACACTCTCATGACGGCTCTTGCCCCGCGTCGCGTAAAGGTCGAAAGCAAGCCGGATCGTTTTGACGGCCTGAGATGGCCCCGGTACCAGTGTCACCCGGTCCGTGCTGATGCTCTTCCATTCTCCGTCTTTCAGCAGTCCCTTCGGCCTTTTGTCTTGATCGACAAGCTGCCGCATCAGCCCGAATGGGGCATATCCGCCTTGCCAAAATCCCATCGAGGCAAGGCGACGTTGACCGGCAGAGACCTTTACCGACAACTCTCGGCTGAATTCGCTGGCCATCGTGCGCTTCAGAGCTTTGAGAAGATTCGACGTTGGGCTGTTGTCGTTTTCGAATAGTTCGGCGCAGTATTGCACCTTGACGCCTGCGCGTTTACACAGATATTCGTAATGGGCTGATTCGTCCGAATCTGGGAATCGTCCCCACCGGCTTACGTCATAGACCAGAACGTCGGTGAAGTCGGCCCCGCCAGATTCGACTGCCCGGATGAGATCCTGTAAACCCTTACGCTGTCGTATCGTCATCCCCGTTTTGCCCCGATCCACAAACGATCGGATAATACCGAGGTTGTGGGCAGCAGCGTAGAGGGCAATGGCTGCCGATTGATTCTCAATCGAATACTGCTGATGTTCGGTACTCATCCGCATGTATTGGGCAGCGCGGCGCATGGAGGATACGTCACGGCTTTTCTTCGATCGCGGGTTCACAGCAATATGGATCATTGGGGATGACTCGCCGCACACCGAATTTACGGAACCGATCTTGGGGTTCCATTGTCTACCTGTTTACCTTGTGTAGGCAAAACCTCGCATCGACCTTTCAATTCGATTGCAGTTGCGTCCCACCGAATACGACACACATAGTAGACAGGAGAATGCATCTTTTCCTGGAGAATGTCCGGATGACTATGAAATGGCCCACGGAGTTGCTGCTGGTTCGTCACGCCGAGTCGGCATACAACAAACTGAAGCAGCAGAAGGAGGCCGACCCGGATTATCGTTGGTTCCGAGACCTGTTCGAGAACGATCGTTCAAATCCAGAAATCCAGCCCTTAGCCCAAATGCTTCAAAATCGTCATTCCCTCGGATGCAGCGACCGCGAGACTCGAATTACTCCGAAAGGAGAAGAGCAAGCCAGCATAACTGGGCAAAAAATGCGGGCGTCCGGCGTGAAGTGTCCGGATGTCATTTTCGTCTCACCTTACCTTCGCACGCAGGAAACCCTGCGCATCCTGCAGGAAGAATGGCCCGGTTTGCAAGAGGCAAAAGTTTATCGTGAGGAGCGAATCCGAGAACAAGATCATGGGCTGGCGCTTCTTTACAGCGACTGGCGGATCTACCATGTGATGCACCCGGAACAGGGTGAACTGTACAACCTGCTCGGCGAGTATGACTACCGCTTCATGAACGGAGAGAATATTCCCGATGTTCGTCAGCGGAACCTTTCCTGGATCACTACGCTCACCCGCGATTTCGCGGGAAAGCGGTTATGGCGATCACACATCATTTGACGATCCTGGCTACGCAGGCGAATTTCGAAAGGCTGAGTCCAGAGCAGTTTCTTCACCTGGATGAGCACGAGAAGCCGGTGAACTGCGGGGTCACCCGTTACGTCGGAAATCCTGATCTGGGGAGTCAGGGCAAGTTGGAACTGCACGAATACAATCGGCAGTACTACTGAGAACGCAATCAGGGGATCGAGGATCGCCAAAGTAACTGGCATGCCTCCATCCCGGCAATTACTCTCACTTCTTTCGGCTTGCCTTCTTGATAAGGGTGGCAGCCTTCTTAGCATCACCATCGTTTGCGAAACCGATGACCGCTGAATATTTTCTGCCAATGGCTTGGGCAACAAAAAAGCTGAGGTCCACACCAGCCTCCGCAATCGCCTGTGCAATCTTGTGTGCCATGCCTGGCTTATTATCGCCTTCGACGAGAAGCGTCGGGATCGATGAGGCGACGAGGCCCGTTTCTGTAGCAGCAGCCGTTTACTTTTTTCCCAGAGAGCGGATAGATTTCAACAGCTGCAATGGCCTCATTGCCGGGAAGCCGGTAGCCCAAACGCTGGCGTGGATCTTTACAGCTTGGGGCTATGACGCTACGGCTGAGTACAGCGGCGAGGCTGCGCTCATGACCTCAGCAAAGTCACAGCCAGACTTAGCCGTGATCGATATGTTTTTGACGGACATAAATGGGGTCGAGTGCGCGAATCAGGTGCGACGTCGGTATCCAGAATGTCGCATCATTCTCCTTCATACGATTGCAGATCCCCACTGATCGAAGACGCGCGGCTACTCGGTTACGAAGCGCTACAAAAGCCAGTCAATCCAGAGACTCTCCTTGGAACAGTGGCCAAGTTGTTGAATGCGACCTAAAAGGGTTGGCACACTGATTGACGTCACGCTTGACGGTATCCAGCAGGTTAACGATTCTTCTTCACTTTCGCCCAACGTCTCCGCTGCGCGTCTGCAATCCGTTTCCTGCCTTCTGCGCTCATGGGTCCGCGCTTGAGTCTAGTGCGGTTGCCGTTGCTGCTGGTTCCAGTGAGCAAGGCTCTAACATGGGTTAGCAGCGTGATTTCCTCGTCGAGTGCTGTGATGATCTGTTGAAGGTTCACGGGTATCCCGCCGACAAGGATAAACCATCTACGCTTTATCTAATGTTTGAATCCGACTCGCAGCATGACACTGAGAACGAATATGGCACCCAGGATGACGAATATAAAAGCCCAGATGTAGCCGGATAGCCCCAATGCTGCGTTGTTCTTTCCTCTCCCGCGTCTTGCCACTTCGATACTTCTTTCGGTCCCGGTAAGCAGTCTGTGGGGGTTCTCAGACAGTAGCGGCAATACCGGTAACAAGTCCAGAGATCTTTGGGGTACACGCTCTAATTCCTCTTGCCGTCAGCCTGCACACACCTTACACTCTGTCGCGAATGAGCGAACTGGATGACATTGTAAAAGTCTGCTCACTGTTTGGGGTCTGGCGGTTTCGTCATCTCGCTTGCTGCTTTACGAAGAGCGCCCATCTCGCGAGTCCCCATACCGCCTAAAATCAAACATGCCGCAACGGAAGGCATTGCAGCTACCAGCTAATCAGAGGGACGCTGGCGGCGTATGCGACTGCCTGTTCTTTCTGCGTATTTTGTGACTCTCGCCGCCCCGACCTGGTAGAAGCTTGGTATCGAGTGATGCGCGCTGTTCGTCTTTGTGAACTACGTTTCCGACTCACATTGATTACGTGGCAAGAACTGGCCGCAGTTCTTCCGGACGATCTTCAGCAGTTTCTGGCTGCCAAGTACGGCATTATTCCGCCACGGATCGGACCCTTTGAACAACTGCATCATAACGAGCGCCACGAATGCGGTTCCGGTTGCGGTGTTTCTTTCACAGCTACGCCTTCAGCGGTCGTGACAGCAGCGGATTTACCTTCACGTGCTTCTTGCCGTTCGGGAAGACCTCGGTAACCTGCAGGGGCCGCATCACCGAGTGCTGCTTCTCCACGATGTTTCCATCTGGTTGCGGCAAGAAGCTCGTGTACGTGATCGTAACGTTCTCCTGAAGGTAGAACGTCCACAGACCGCCCTCCCGCTTCCCGAACACGCAGCCGTGTGGGTCCACGTCCTCAATCCGGAACCCGTTCGGATTCTGCCTTAACCACGCATCGAATAGGCGTGAGTTCGCCGTTCCCAGCGCCTTATCCTTACGATCGGTCACATACATCGTCTTGTTCACCTCGCCCAGAATCTTTCCAGTCTTGGTCTCTGTGCGTGTCCTCATCATCTCGCGCCAGAACTTCGCGCCGTCCTTCGGATCGCTCCCCGGCTTTACCGTCTTGCCCCCGGCGTGGAAGATCGTGGGGCTTTGCTGCGTCCCTTTGATGAACACAGAGCATCCATTGATCGCTGCGGTAAAGAAGTACCGCGTCCCTCCGCCGTTAGGTGGCATCGGAGGAATTGTCAGGCTGATGATCTTCTGGTCGTACCACGGCAAATAGTGCACCGCCACCGCGTTTGGGTCAAAGGTATAGGAGCCGGTTACGACAATATTGCCCTTCTGGCCTGCGTTCACCGTATTGTGAGGAACCTTCGTGAAGTTGATGTATCCCACCAGGTTACCAGGACCCATCTGGTTGTACTCGTAGGTATCCTTCTGGTACACCTTCACTTTCCTCTTAAGGTTTAGATCACCAATCGTCGTTCCGTGCGAGCCAATATGGTTCGCCGGAGTCACGGTATACTTCTTCATGAAGCCCAGCGAGTCGCTCTTGAAAAGTTCGTTATAGTCCTTTGGCATAAGATCTCTCCGTCGTCATGAAGTGGTGAGCCAGCGATTTTATCACGCACCATCGCTATTGTCCCCGTAGGGACGCTCATCACCGAGCGCCCACCGGGGGTGGCCGGAGGCAGTCACCCTTCTCCGGCTCCCACAGAACCCAGCGTGCAGATTTTCCGCGCTGGCTCGTCAGAACGAACAGTTCTAGCTGAGCCTCGGTCCAATTGGGTTCGTCGGGCGTCATGGAAGGCAGCTCACCATTGTGCGGGGAGACAGTCGCGAGCACACTATTAGCGTTGTTCGGATTCGACCTGTAGGTGTAGTCGTCCAACTCCGCGCCGAACGACTTCATGTGTGAAACATCAACGTCGCGAAACAGTGGCTTGATATCGGCTGCGAATGAAACCTGTGGCAAGGTTCTCCTAGCAATTTCGCAATCATCTTAGATGTAAATCTGTTCCTTGGGGGCGAGGGTGCTCTCCTGTCTTCGTGTTAGGACCACCGTCCGCTACGTGCACAAAGGGAAGTATCAACTGAAAGGTCCACTTTCGCATCACAAACAAGCGGTCCTGCATAAAAACCCTTCGCGGGTCGATGACAGGCTCAACCAACTTCAAACAGTTTAGTGCGCCACGAGGATTCGCAGCGGCGGGAACGCGTTCTGGCCCAGTCCAGCGGAAACATCTCAACATTCATGCCGCAGGCGAGGAACTCGGCTTTGTACTCCGCCATGAGTTTGTAGTCGGAGATGACGGCCATGCCGCCCAACTTGAGGACGCGGGAGATTTCATGGCAGGCTCTTGACCTGCTATGCCGTTCATAGATGTTGTGCAGGCAGAGGTTGGAGAGCACCACATCGAACGATCCGTCAGGGAAGCTCATCCGGCGGGCATCTTCGCTCTTCACTGTGGTTTTGTCGGCGACGCCTTCAAGAGCAATATTCGTTAGCACAGCCTCAGGGACATTTCCCGAGAGGTCCTCAGCGTTCCAGATGTCGATGCCAGTGGCGTGCCCGGTAGTCAAGTGTTTGGCCGCGCCGATCAGGAGCAGTCCGCGACCGGTCCCCACGTCGAGCACTGTCTCTGTGCCAGCCCACGGCACCTTTGCCAATATGCGGTCGCGATGATGGAACTTGCCTACAAGAGAGTAAATCAGCATCAAAGTGCCCGGGACAGCGAAACTTGCCGCCGAGTAAAGAAACCCTGGGAAGAAATCCAGGCGGACATGGGCGATGGTCACGCTTCGCACTGCGAGGGCCAGCACAAGGCAGACTACGCAGGCCACAAAGAGGTTGCGGATGACGGTTGGTGCATCAATCCCGTAGCTGGGCTTTCGGGCCGTCTCCTTTCCCTCCATTTCCCGCGCTGTTCGGCAGCAGAATTGCGGAAATCGTAGCATGGCCGCGACGCGCATCGAAACCGGTAGCGTCCGGTTATGTGTCTACTGCTTAGTGGAGTCAGGCGAAATACGTCAGCGTGCTATAAATGCGTATTCTTTGTGAGGAGCGTTGATCTCCTCGATGTACCCCCTTGGCAAGAGAAGCTGTTCTGAAAAGGAGGGATCAAAGCAGCGGTGGAGAAGTCACGTGGGGTGAACTTCAGTCACCTGTCGGCGGCTTGCTGGGCTGTCGATTCTTCTTCGCTTTCGCCCATCGTTTCCGCTGTGCATCTGCAATCTTCTCTCTGTTCTGCGCTGAGAGTCCGACGTTTGGGTGCAGTGTGGTTGGTGCCCGTCAGTAGCGCCCTGACCTGAGACAAAAGAGCGATTTCGTTGTCCTAGTGCAATGAGTACCTATGCGGTATTCATGACGCCTCGGATTGTAAGGCTCCCGTACTTTGTCCTGGTATCTAAGGCGATCAAACTTTTATGGACAGATTTTGACTTCTACTACATGAACCATATCCTGCACAGTCTCAATCTTCTCTGCTTCCTCGTCTGTGATCTCGATGTCGAACGCCTCTTCAGCGACCATAACCAATTCAACTGAATCTAAATCGTCTGCACCCAAGTCCTTGAAGAATCTGGATTGCGGAAGAATGCTCAGCGTTGGTACCTCTAAGTGGCGACCTACTATCAAACGCACCATTTGAACGACATTCGAGTTGGGTGGGCATCGCGTAGCACGATGTAACGCGCTCACGGTAGCTTGGCCGTCGCTGCACCCCAGTATCGGTACGGTCTGGATGGGATGCTCTGGCAACAAGGGAAAGCACGAATCAGCAGATGGATCATTGCGAAGATTCTTCTCTACTCTCGGTGCAAGTTCACGGAGAAGATTATCTCCGTAGTCATGAAAATGAAGATCAACAACTGGTCCTATCTGCCATTTTATGATCCAGCCAGTCTTTATAGTCCTTGGCGCTGATAAACACGAGCGCCGAAGCGTTTTCTGTACTGCCCGCGTGCAAGTCGCACTTGTTATCCTTGATCGTGGTGAACCACTGGCCAGCGCCGCAGATATTGAGTTGCATTACCTGCATCATTACGCATGTGGCTAGGATGAGTGATCCAAGAGAGAAATAGTGAGTCCGTCGCATCGTTCGCTCCGTCCCGAGTCGTTACCTCTATGCTAGAGACTTCTACACATCCGTAACACGGAAAGTTCGGTTTTTAGTCCCAATAAGTTCGGCACGTCCTCATCTATGGGGTAAGGATCTGATCGAAGCATGGTAGCGAGTCATGCTCCGTCGGCTCTTCGAACTTCGCTGCCGCCTCAAGCTGCTTACCTGGCAGGAACTGGCCGCAGTACTTCCAGTTGATCTTCAGCAGTTTCTGGCTGACAAGCACGGCATTGTTCCCGCGTGACCTCGGGATGGGCATTGCCAGGGGCAACCCTACGCAAGACGAAGTGACGGGCCAACGGTTTTGTGCCGCCTTGAAATGGTTGCGTGCAAAACTCAAAATATACTCAATATGCGTTATTTACTTGATGCCAAAAACCTCATATTCTGACAGAGGCTGGTTCCAGGCAGAGGCTCCAAATATGTCCTTGAAATCGAAATATCAAGGAAAGTGGGCACTGATTTAAGCAATGAGATTGAATTTCGAATTCCCAGAAGAACGAATCAAAGAACTGAAAGAACTGCAATCCGAAGCGGGTTTAGACACCATGAAAGACCTTATCAATAACGCAATAACGATCTTCGAGTGGGCTGTCCACGAGACAAGGAAGGGCAACGAAATCGCCGCTGTGAACGAAGCCGGTGAGAGTTATCGGGTCCTGATTACCCCCGCATTACAGAGGGTCGCGAAAGAGCGCGTCGTGCGTGAGAAGGCACATGCGCGTGTGCGTGTGTAGTTTTGAGCAGGAATGAACCTTAAGCAGGAAATCCGGCTGACTCCGAAAAGCTGGACAACAAGAGTCGAAGCCGAAACGTGGCGGTTGCGCAACATTGTTCTGATTTTTTTGCTTTGCGCATTTGGATTCCTGCTGCTTGCCACGATGGGAATCTTTTTCCTGCAGGGTTTCAGGGTGCGTGGTTTTGACCTGCCTACGAATGTCTTACTCTGGCTCGGCGGCGCTACGATCGGCGAGGTAGCCGGTCTACTAGTTCTCTGCATTCGCACTGTGTTTATCAGCCCTGATCTCAGGAAGACTCCTCGTCGGAAGCCCAAGAATCCGGCCCTATTGGATCTGCCGAAATCTCCGGCTCGGTTACGAGGAATTCCCTGATCTCGATCAGGATGGTCTTTCTGCGAAATCCGCGTAAGCTCTTTGCTTCGCCGCTTCCCACTGCTGCCTTGCTAAATTTCTCCCGATCTAACTTTGGACCCTGAGGCACTGTTCGTACCTTTTGTGGATGACTCCACTGCGCGAGAGCAAGGCTCCAGCGCATTTCACCACGACGCAACGGGGTAAAAGGGTCTGACAGATCGTACTTCGCGAAATCCGGAACGAAATCCTATCTTTCGCTTTTTATTCTCCGCCAAGCATAGCACAGCGAAGGCAGGTTTGTCGTTGGGACGAAGCAGAACCTGTTTCGTCATGCCTTGACGGTCTACATACAGAAGTGTGGGGATGATCCCCGAGTCCGACATTGTTGGCACTGGTGCTGCTATGTCTGCTGCCCGAGAATCTCGAACGCCTGCGTTCTCGGGGAGTCAGCGCGAAGCGGTCGCTGGCCAGCCGTGAACTTGCGCTCGGGATAGAGGCGTTGGAGCGGTTCGTCCGTAGCGGGACGCTACGCCGCACCCATGAGTGCGTATTTGGAGTTCTGGCTCTCGAAAGCGAACCGGTAGACCCTCGTTTGTGAGTGATTCCAGCGGATCAATTGGTTAGCAGCGGAAGCGGTTGCACAGTTGGTTGCACAATTCTTTCCGAACTGTGTGATTTATCCCGAATATCAGGCTGCTATTCCGACCTAACTCATTGAATCCATTTAACAGAGGCTGGAGCGAGTTAGTTTTCAAGACCGCCTGTTTCAACCACTCACACATCCCTCCGCGTGAGTGAAGTGCTTGTGTTACTTCATTGTAGACGAGTTCCGCTTTCGCTTCACCCACTTTGGCGGCAGATTGCATGCTGTGATTAGGGGTTCTTGCTAAGCCGTTTATAGTATTCGGCCACTGAATCCTGATATCCGTCTGGAATCGAGAAGGGCTTGCCGGTGCGCGCTTGTGTCGAGGCATCGTCGCGCTGCAACTGCAATTCGATGCGATCAAGGGAACTAAGAACGTCTCGGTGCATTTGCTCCACGATTTCGGGATTGCCGGGGAAGCGTTTGGGATCGAGTCGTTGCATCTGTCGCGCCAGGTCCTGAACTTCTTTCGCAGCCTGCGGGTCGTTTTGCACCATCTGGCGCAGCTGATTCAGCTCGCGCACGCCTTGTTGGTAGAAGCGTTCGTTGTCTGCAGGATTGCCAGAGGCATCCATTGGAATGTCGTGATGAATCCCCTGGCCATAGCGGTTGTCGCCAGTGTTGATGTTGCCCAATACAGCGCCGTCTGCGGCAGTTCCACTGCCGTAGCGTACATCACCACTTGGACCCGATTGATTGCGCGTTGGCTCGCCGGAAGAGCCTTCTCGTTGCAAGCGGCCCTGTTGTCTTTGACCTGATTGTCCTCCGGCACGCTGCTCCTGGCCCCTACTGTATGGCTGCCCGTTGGGATCACGCCCACCGCGTTGACCATTCTGGCTCTGCTGCTGGCCTCCACTCATCGCCTCAAGCTGGCTGCGCAGTCGCTCTACCTGATTCAACATGGCTGTCTCATCTCCAGGTGCCGCGCCGCTATTCTGTCTGGCTTTCTCCTGCCCCTGCCCGGGCTTTTCCTGTCCCATGGCTTGCTGCGCTTGCCGAAGCTGCTGACTCAATTTTTGTAGTCCCTGTGCGATTTCGGTCTCGGTGCCGTTCGTGTTGGGATTGATCCCGCTCCGCAGCCAGTCGGCTGTTCTCTGCATGTGGTTGTCGAGATCGGACTGGTCCATCTCAGCCAGTGCATCACGCAGCTTCTGCGAGACACCGGGCTGGTTCGGAGCCACCTCACGCGCCGTGTCACGAAGGTTCCTCTGCAGCTTCGACAGATCATCGGAGAGTTGCTGCCGTTCGCCGGCCAGTTGATTGCGCTGCCGAAGCTGCTCCATCATGCGATCCCGATCCATCTGGCTATTTGCCGCGTCGTCTGTCGCATCATCGTCGCGTTGCTGACCAGTGAGTTTGTTGATGCGGTCTGACTGTGCCCGTTCTTCTTGCGTCAACCGGTCGGCTTCATGCGAGAGAGAGTTCAATTTACCAGATGCCATCTGCTGCTGTGTGCCGCCCAACAGATTTGCCGCCTCGCGCAGTTGGTCAGCGGCCTGACGCGCCGCATCGGTGCCCTGCTGAGGACTGCCGCTGCGCTTCATCGCCTCGCCTGCCTGGCGCAGACGGCTCAAAGCCTGCTCGATGCGCTGGTCTGAACTTTGCGAGGGGCTTTGGGAGGAGCCTTGCGAGCCAGACTGGCCGCTTGCTTGCTGTTGTTGCCGTGACGTCTGAGATCCGTTCTGCGACGATGCACTTTGCTGCTGCGAACCAGATTGTCCTGAGGAAGACGCTCCACTTGAGCCTTGCTGTCCGTTCTGCTGTTGGCCCCGGTTGTTCTGCGCAAGCTGCTCCAGTTGACGCTGCAGTTGCTCGGCCTCGCGTCGCAGCATCTCCTGCTGCCAACGCTCCTGAAAGTTCTGTTGCGGATTTTGCTGCTGGTTCGCCAAATCTTGTTGCCGTCGGGCCAAAGCATCGAGCTTCGCCAGCGCATCCTCTACGTCTTTCTGGTGCTGCTCTGCCGGAGACGTGCTCTGCGCCGTCTCATACTGATTCTTCTCAGTGTCCAGCTCAAGATCGAAGAGGCTGGCCAGGTCGCGTCCTGCGCTGTTGACGCCACCGCCCCCGCCGCCCTGCTGCCCGAAAGCAACTTCAATCTTGCGGAAAGTTGCCTCGGCATGAAGCAGCGCCTGCAGCGCTTTCTGCTCCAATGGAATGGCGTCCTTCCACTGCGTTGCCTTCAGCTTGTCTGCGGAAGGAGCCATAGCTGCGGCTGCCGTCTGCATATCTTTTTCAAAACCGTTGAACTCTTCGTTCGCTTCAGAGAGATCGCGGCTTTCCATGCGCGCTGAGAGCGCCATTACCTGGTCGCGCAGTTTCTGCTGGGCCTCGGAGAGGAATTGCCCTTGCGCCGCGGAATCCTTCGGAGTTGCAGACTTGTCGTTCTGCTGCTTCCAGGTTGCGGCAATCAGCTCTTTTTCGCGCTTAGAGATTTCAATCTGGTTGTTCTGACCGCCACCGCCTCCTCCGCCACCACCCATTTGCTGCGACTGCGAAAACTCGCGCTCGAACGGATCAGCCTGGATGAAGGTGATATCCGTGCGCGACTCGGCATGACCATCCTTTGCGGTTGCATAGAGACTTACCAGATCGCCGGGCACCAGCTTGAAATCTTCGAGCGGCAACGTGTAAGAACCGTCGGCATTCTTTTCTCCTGGAGCCTTGAGCAGGCTCACGTCGCGATCCGGGCCTCCATTTACGGAGTAATGCAGATGCACATCATTGAGCCCGAATTGATCCGCTGCCTTTACACCGACCGTTACCTCTTCGATCGGGCTGGCGCGGTAATCGCCGCCTGGGCGACTGATGGCAACCTCCGGGGGCGTCGCCTGTTCCGCGGCGATGAAGTAGTCCTCAGACAACCTTACAGATTGGCCTTCATCGGTGGCGGCGAGATGATAGGCGCCATCCTTTGTCATGTGGATCGTGCCCTGGTACTTGTTTCCGCTGCCGTCCTTCAGCTGAATTGCGTGACCGTCATCGAGCGTGAGCTGACCATTCTTCAAAGGATGATCCATCTCAATCTCGATCGCCGCATCCGTTCCCTCGATGGCGCGCAGGTCGCCGGTATGCTCTTCGGTGATGGGCTTCAATCCGGTCCACTTCGGATACTGGTAGGTCACGCGGATGCCCTTCACAGCAGGGAGATCGACGACACGCACTTTGTAGTGTGGTGAAACCAGCGGACCGGCCGCCACGTAGTATTCAACGTTCTCCGGCAGTCCCGCAAAGGCGAATTGATATGTTGCTGCGCCGCCCGCGTCCGGCTGCGCCTGCATGGTCACCGGTTCCCATGCGGTTGTGCTTTGGTAGTGAGCGAAGATCTGTGCTTTTTCCGGCTTCATGCCGAGGACACGCGCGGTAATCAGCTGATCAGCGTTTCGCCGCACGGCAACGTCGCCGGGCGTCACCACGATCGAGTAAAACGGAGTTGCATCCTTCTTCGGTCCAGTCCAAAGGAGGGAAGCGCCATAACCCAGATACCCCGGGCCTGCGGCGATCGTCCACACGAGCACGCCAAGACACGCAAGTCCCGCACCGCTCAGCGCAAAGAGCCGGTTATTCGGAACCAGGGAAGACAGCTCCGCATTCCGCGCTTGCGACAGTGTATCGGCGGCCAGCAGTTCCAGAAACGGGTCGCTGCCGTTGCGTTCGCGTTCATGGAATGTCGTGAGTCGCTGATCGAATTCAGGATATGCCGCTTCAGTCTGGCTCACGGCATGCGTCCGCGTGAGATGGATGAGCGGGAGGGCAATGCCAAGCACTGCGGTTGCGGCAAGGGCGGCGAAGAGTGCCAGACGTGCTCCTGCAACTCCTTGCGATGGAAAGGCTAAGTGATTGAGCAGCAGCACGAGCGCAACCGTGACGATGAGCGCCGTTCCCGTAAAGAGAGCCGCGCCACGCAGCCACGCGCCCAGCCGCAATCTCTGCTGCAGTCGAGCAATGTAGGAATTGAGCTCATCCCGCCTGCTCATGCTTCCTCCCGCTGCGTACCTATGTAGCGGCTGGCAAGCGCCGTCTCCGCCAGCGCCACTACCAATGCAAGCAGCATAACGTACCACCACAGATTCACGCGGCGATATTTGACGTCATCAACGACGGCCGCCTGTACGGGCACGCCGCCAGCGTTGTTTCCACTCCACAGTTGCAGCACATCCTGTGCAATTGGTTGCAGGTCCGACTCGCGACGATCAGGATTCACGCCAATCACCGCATCGCGTCCATTTGCAAATCGAACCTGATAGAAGCCGGCGCGCTGCAGCCGAAAAGTTTGCACCGTCCTCGCCTCACTGAGTGAGAGGGGCCGGCGCCCGTCCGGATCGATGACTTCTACGTTTGCAACCTCGCCGACTGGAGCGGTAGCGGAGCGAAGTTGCACAAACGAATCCACGAGCTGGGATCCACTCAATCGCTCGTGCCCTGAAAGGTAGCGAGCGGCCTTGTCCACAAACGCCACAAAAACAGGATGCAGCGGTAAATCGTTCGTCAGATTTTCCAGTCCCGAGGTTAAGAGCAGCACATGTCCCTCACCCGACTGCTTGTCCAGCAGAAGCGGCGTCCCGTCACTCAAACGGGCCGCTACGCGGGCCTGTCCCGGATCGACGGATGCAGCATAGAAGATTTTTGTCTCCGCCCAGCCTCCATTGTCGTGCCCAGGTTGCTCCTGCGCGAGCGCGGGATAAGTGAAGTCCACCTGACTGACCGAGGCGGCGGCCCCGGTGTGAGCGTAGTCGTGCACGTCCCTGGCATCAGCTCCCCAAAGCGGAATGCGCGCACGTCGTCCCGCGTTCGTGCCGAGGGCAATGAGAACGCCTCCTCCTTTGGCTACATACTGCGCCAGCGTGTGCTCAAAAATCGACGGCAGCGTTCCAGCATCTGACAGGACCACAAAACCGAACTTTGAAGGATCCAGGTCCGTCGTCTGCTCTGCAGTCACCGACTGCAACAGGAATGACGTTGCTCCTGCGGCAGCCAGCGCAGCGCCAAAGTACACCGCAGACCGGATATCGTTCGAAGCATGCACGAACAACACCCGCTCCGGATCCGACCGGCGAATTACGAAGAGGCTTGCGTCATCGGCGGGAAAGGCGTCGCCTCCCTCAAGCCGTACCTCACACCGGTTGAAGCCATACCCCACATCAACGGGAGCGAACTCGACTGTCGCACGCCCATCGGCTGGGATTTTCACGTTTCGAGTTGCGACGGCCTTGCCGTTGATCACCAGCGATACAGTCTTCTCTGCCGCAGGAGTGCCGAAACCAGCCACCACGGCCTGCACGCGCGATCGCTTCGGGTCTTTCGGATCTGCGAGTTCAGCCGGTGCGGTCACTCGCTCCACTGTCCAGTTGGGTGGAGCCGTGCCCTTCGCCACATCGTGGAGCACGAGTGTCGCGTTTGGCGGCAACATCATGTCGGCAAAGTTGGCAGGCATGGCCGTACGCTGCATGTCGCTGAACAGATGCAGATCGATAGGCCTATGCGATGTGTCCGCCATCGCACGGATAGTTCGCCCCAATTCGCCGAAGTTCGCATGTCCATCTCCGAGCTGAATGCTCTCGAGAGCCGAGCGCAGCTGTGCTTCATCGGAGATCGGTTGCGTCAGCATCTCGATCTGCCCCCCGAGCGCAATCACTTGCGCTTTCTGCGATGGAGGTTTCGCGGCCAGCAAAGCGAGCGCCTGCTGCCTTGCGTCGGCGAATCTCGTTCCCGCGCGCATACTGAACGAGCTATCCAGAACGATGAGCAATTCGTGTTCATTGGCGCCCGTTGCTGCGCGCCGCACAAACGGTTCCGCAAAGGCGAACACTACCAGCAGGAGCAGTGCGGATCGCAGCGCAAAAAGCAGCAAATATCGTAAGCGCTGATGCCGCGTGGAACTCTGAATACCACGTTCGAAGAACATCAGTGAACTCACCGGTCGCGGCGTAGTCACGTGCTTGCGCAGCAGATGCACAAAGACCGGCACGCCTAGCGCTGCCAGGCCTGTAAGAAACCATGGCGCCAGAAAGCCCATCAATTCCCCGCGTGCCGCAGCGAAAGATATTCGCGCAATGCTGTGTCGAGTGGTTGATCAGTAACGAGCAGGTGATAGTCCATTCCCGCTGCTCGCGTGCGCGAGCGAAGCTGCTCGATATGTGTCTGCATCTTCGTGCGATAAGTTGTCTTCGTGAATTCGGGGATCACCTCCATCTCTCGGTCGGTCTCAAGATCAACAAGGATCGCTGGTCCCTTCAGTTCGGGCCTTATCTCCTGTGGATCGAGAATGTGAAACAGAACCACATCGTTGCCGTGAAAGCGGAGTGGCTCGATGATGCGCACAATTGTGTCCGGCTCCTCGTAAAAGTCGGAGATCACGATGACGATGCCGCGCCGGTGCAACAGAGCCTGGAAATGGCGAAGCGGCTTGGAGAAATCCGTCCGCGCCCGTGGCTCAGCGCGTTCTAGTCCGGCTAGAAGACGCATCAGTTGGCCTTGCCGCGTTGATGGTCGGATATAATCTCGAACCTCATCGTCGAAAACAATCAGGCCAGCAGCATCTCTCTGATTGCGAATCGCGAGATAGAAGAGCGACGCAGCCATGAAGCGCGCGTAGTCCATCTTCGACGGCGGTCCGGATGTGTATTGCATCGAGTTGCTCGCATCGAGCAGCACTGTCACCTGGCTGCTTGTCTCGCCGCGATAACGCTTCAGATAGCAGCGCTCAGTGCGCGCGAATAGATTCCAGTCCACATGGCGAAGATCATCGCCGGGGCTGTAAGCGCGATACTCAGCGAACTCCTGACTGAAGCCGAAGTCCGGCGATCGATGCAAACCGGCGACGAAGCCGTCCACCACCGTCTTTGCCAGCAAGTCCAGCGAGGAGATGCCGGCCAGAACCCTGGGATCGAGGAAACGCTGCATCAGCTCTCCTTTGGCCGTGGCACCTGCGCGATGAGCCGGTTAAGAATCTCGTCCGCGTCGATCCTTTCAGACTCGGCGTGGAAATTCAGCAGGATGCGGTGTCGCAGTACCGGAACCACCAGCGACGTGATGTCGTCGTAGGTAACGTGATAACGCTTTCGGGTAAGTGCTCGCGCCTTCGCGGCCAACACAATGAACTGTGCGGCGCGGATGCTTCCTCCATAGTTCACATATTTCTTCACGAAGTCAGGCGCGCTCCCGCTGTTGTGTCGCGTCGCGCGCACAAGGCCCACTACGTATCGCGCGAGTGTGTCAGCGATTGGCACCATGCGTACGAGTTGCTGAAAATCGAGAAGTTCTTCAGCCAACGTTACCGGTTCAATGTGTGGGATACGCGTGGTCGTTGTCATATCGACGACTTTGAGTTCGTCCTCGGCGCTCAAGTAATCCAGAATTGCATTGAATAGGAAACGGTCTAGCTGAGCCTCGGGCAGAGGATATGTGCCTTCGAGTTCAATCGGGTTCTGGGTTGCCAGCACGAAGAATGGCGCCGGAAGCTGATAGAGGTGTCCGCGCACCGTGCACGAATGCTCCTGCATGGCCTCAAGCAGTGCAGCCTGAGTTTTCGGAGGTGTTCGGTTGATCTCATCGGCGAGGAGAATGTTGCCGAAGATGGGGCCTTTCACAAATGTCCACTTGCGATGGCCGGTTGCCAAGTCTTCTTCGATAATGTCCGTGCCTGTGATGTCTGACGGCATCAGGTCAGGCGTGAACTGAATGCGCCTGAATTCAAGACCGAGAGTTTCGGCGATCGTCCGCACCATCAGGGTCTTGGCTGTGCCGGGCAGGCCGGTCAACAGGCAATGACCGCCCACAAAGAGCGCGATCAGTACCTGCTCCAATACCTCATCCTGGCCCACGATCACTTCCCGCACCTGCTTCAGGATGCCTTGATGCACTGCGTGGAAGCGTTCTACCCGCTGTTGGAGTTCCGCTGCATCCGAATTCAGCTCGGCAAAAATAGCCATGCGTCCTGTCCTCGTCAGTTCATTTTTTGTGATGCCTGATTCAACTCCAGCAACATCCTCTGCGCCGGACGGTAGCCAGGCGCAGCTTCCAGTGCCGCAAGCACGCTTTCCTGAGCCTTGTCCTTCTGTCCTGCCGCGAGGTATGCCTGTGCCAGATGAAATTCCGCGCCGGCCTTGTCCAGCGGACCCGAAGCCACGACTGCCGCGTATTCGCGGATCGCACCGTCATATTGCTGCTGCGCATACAAGAGATCACCAAGCCGGCGATGCAACTCCTCATCTTTGACTGGATAGATATAGTTCACGCGCTCGAGCGTGGCCGCTGCCTCAGCCTGTTGGCCCGCGCCTTCTTCGAGTGTCGCGAGCCTCTTCAAGATCGCCGGATCCTGACCACCCTCGTGTTCATATGCGGTCAGCACCGCCGCTTCAGCCTTCGAGTCGCCTTTTTCCCTGTGCGCATCCGCCAACAACTCATACACATTCGCGTCGTCTACATATTCGGGATACATCGCCAACGTTGCGGGCCCCTGCACCAGTACAGTGTCGTACTGCTTCTGTTCGGATGCTGCCACAAGCGCCTTCAGCTTTTCGCGCCAATCGTTGAAGCGTGCGGCCTCCGCGCCGTACTTCTTGTCCATCCACGCAAGGTACTGCTTATCAAACTCCTCCGGCGTCAGCCCCAGATCCTGTTGCACCACCTGCGGCGTCGTTTTCAGGTGAGCGTAGGAGTGAATCATCGCAAGCAGCTTCTCGCTACCCCAACGTTCCTTCACAAAATCGCAGATGGTGCCCGCCTGAAAGTACGACACGATGACCTGCGACGGGTAGTCGGGATAAACAAAACCGCGGTCGAGCTTGGCGATGGGCAGCAGCTTCTTATCGCGAACGGCGACCAGAACGTCCGGTGTGAGCCGGTCGGCCCACTCCGATGAGTGCTCGCCCTCTTCATGCACCGCCAGCCCTTCGGTGAACCAACGCGGCACGCGATGATTCGTGGCGGTAAGAACGTAAACATGGCTCATCTCATGCCACAGTGTCGAACCCCAGTTGAAATCTCCGGGCTTGCGCGCCGATGGGCTATCCATGGCGACGACTTCTCCGAACGTAACGCCCAGTGCACCGAGTCCCGGCATGCCCGTCGTGCGCACGGCGAAGTCCTCATGGTCCGGATAAACCTCCACCTGCACCGGGGCGGGCAACTTCATTTGGTACTTCTTGTCGTAAGTCGCGATGATCGTGTGCAACTCGGATTGCATGTACGGTTGCAACAGGCCGGCCTCAGTCTTCTTCAACTTCAGGATTGTGGTGTCATCGCGAATGGTTACAAAGTTTTTGTAGCTGTCGAGCAAGCGCAGGCTGTTGACCGTCGCAGCATCGCGATAGCCGTTGTCGTAGCTCAGCCCCAGCTCCTTCATCGGTTCGTCTTCTTTGCCAAGCCGCATAAGGTCGATGCCGAGCGCCGAATGGGCACTCCAGAGCCGGGGATCAGCTTCGATTGCCTTCCGATAATAGGTTGCTGCATCCTCGTAGCGGTAATGCAGCTCGAGCTGGTCCGCTACGTCTGCATAGGCTTGCCCGTACCCCGGATTTACTGCCGTAATCTTCGCAAACCATGCATCGGGAGAACGATCGGCGAGCAACTCAACAGCCGCGTGAACCGCCATCGCATCCAGTGCATCATCTTCGAGCGCGATCGCTTTATCCGCCTCAGCGACAGCCGCATCGCGGTCGTCATTCTGCAGCGCCAGACTAGCCATCAGCTCGTGTGCTTCAGCCAGCTTCGGATTAAGCTCAATGGCCTTCGCCGCATACGCCGTCGCTTTGCCGTCAAATGTGTCTGCAGAAACAATCGCGAGCCCCAGATATGCCGGAGCAAACAATTGATCTTTTGCCAGCGCTTCGCGGAAGAGATCAGCTGCTTCGCGATTGTTGAAACGCTCGTGCAGCAACATTCCCCAACGCACTTTGTAAAGAGCGCTACTATTATCCGGCTGCGTAGCCAGGCGGAACTGTTCGTTTGCCTGCTGCCATTCTTCCAGTCCCCAGAAGCCTTCGGCGCGGGCGTACGCATCGTTGCTGTGGGTGAACCGCTCGAAGCATGCCTGTGCCTCCGTGCGATGGCCGTGCTTACGCAGTGACCAGCACTCTGCGGGTGCTCCCGCAAATGCGGATGCTGTCGATGCGCACATCTGCAGCAAAAGAAGACCTGGGGCGAGGTGTTTCATTTGTCGAGATCCTCCTGGACCTTCGCCAACTCCAGCAATGCCGCCGTCAGCTGCCTCTTGTAGTCGTCAGGATCCATCGCCGCTTTCTGATACTTCAACGTGTCGATCTTCTGTTCCAGCTCCTCCTTTTTTGTCAGCAAGATGCGTTTCGCCGGATCGTTTGCCGCCTGCTGACTTGAGCCAATACGCAGCACCGTGAAGCTCGACATGAGCGCACCCTGACCGTTGCTGGCTTCGCGAACCGGCGCGCCGCTGCCTGTGTCGTCAAAGACTGCGTGCTCGGTCGCGAGCCGCTTCTGCGAGTCGTAAAAGGCTGCCGTCTTCTTCGTCGCGTAGATAAAGGCTTCCATGGCGCTGATGGAATCGCTCTTATCCGTATCGGCTTCAGGGTCCTGCAACGCCTCGACCCAGTACCTCGCGAAGACTGTGGCATTCTTTTCCGTGCCTGATTTTGTCGCCGCGATCACAGCACGCCCCGGCCGCTCGAATGCTGGAATAGCCCCGCCACTCGCGCTGGTTGCATCAACGATCAGCTGACGTCTCGCCTGAATGCGATCGCACATTGCCGCGATCTCGCCAGCCGTGACATCCGGTCCCACCAGGTTGAACTTGTACTCGACGCCATCAAAGGAACCGTGACCGATGAGTATGAGTACAAAGTCGTCGTCTGCCTTGGCCTCGCGCGCGACAGTTCCGAGAGTTTCTTTTAGTTGGGGTGACGTGGCCTGTGCGCCGGTGAGTGTGTAGACGTGCGCGGTTGCGTCGCCAGCCTTGAATACCTTATCCAGATCCTGCGCCGCCGCCGTGAAACGTTGCTCGTAATCCGGCTCCCCGCCCAGTCCCGCCACCGTGACGTAATACACCGCCGCGTGGGCTTGAAGAGTAAGCGCAAATGCAGCCATGACAAACCGCAGGCGTCTCACACAACACCCCATTTGCGTCGCAATACCCACTCGGCTATCGGCAGCCCCAGCAGCAGCACGAAGACGATCGGCATGTTCCACAGCTCATTCGTGGTGCGAACGGAAATGCCTGCTTCGGAATAGGCAATATCACGCGGCAAATTCTTCAGATCGGAAGGATCCCAGTAACGTCCACCTGTTTGCGATGAGAGTTGCTCAAGCAGCGACCGATTCTGCTCCGTATGAAAATTCTCGGCAACGCCATCCTCACGCTGGAAGGTCAGTACATCACTACCCAGTTCCTGCGGCTGTGCTCCTCGCGACTCAGCGGTAACCTCCGCCAGATAGGCACCTGGTTTTTCCGCGGTCCACTCCGCCTGGTACGAACCCGGAGTATCCCGCGATGGGGTGAGGTCGATCAACGCATTCGCGCTTTCCGGCCCTACGATGTGGGCTATAACGTGTGCATCAGCCGCTGGCTGAAATTGTCGGTCACGCACCTGCGCCGAAATTTGCACATGTCCTTCATCCATCAGTACACGCCCCGGCATAGATGCAGTCACGGGACCGGGAGAATCCGCAACCAGCCAGCGCAGAAGCTGTTGCCAGAAGAGATCGTGGGACGGATCGCCCAACGCCTCACTCATCTGCCAGCGCCATGTGCCGCCGGTCGCCATGATTGCAGTGCGTCCATGACCGTAACTCTGCGTAATCAGCATCGGCAGCTTGCGGTGCCCCACATCCATTTGCGCAAGCACCGTAGCACCTGGTTTGGGAGAACCCGCATCTTCGTAGTCGGCCAGATAGGTGAGCTTCTTCCAGCGTTCAGCATTCTTTGCCGGATCGTCCAGCAACCGCGTAATGGGCGAGTCCACACCTGCCGCAGTGAGTTCCACCTTGGCAGAATTGCGATGGAAGTTGTTGCGACCCGAGGGAAGAAAGGTCGGCAGGAGATCGTTCATGCTCGACGCGCCCCAACCGCCGTCGCTCAATGACGAGCGGCCACCAAGAAAGAGGACACCGCCGCCGCGTCGATCGACATACTCACGCAGCAACTCCTGCTGCAGCGGCGTGAAGTAGTCAGCGTCGACAGAACCGATAATGATGCCTGCATAACCGAACAGATTCTCCGGTCTAACGGGAAAACCATCTGCCAGTTCGCTGGGATCGCTAATACCCTGCCGATAGATCTTGTTCTCGCTCGTACGCAGCATCGAGACGACCTGCACGGTTGGATCATCATCTTCCGCGCGTCGAATGAATTTGAACTCCCACCGCGGTTCGCCTTCGACATACAGAATCCGCCGCTTGGCATCGCTTACCAGCACTGGTCGCCTCATCGTATTGTTGCTAAGGTTTTCCTCAGAGGCCAATGGCTCGATCCGGAACTGAAGACTCTTTGCACCAGCCGCACCAGCGGAAAAGAAAACCTGTTCCGTCTGCAGGACTCCGTTGGGCGCCAGCGTCACCTCGCGCGCCGCGAGCGTCTTGTCCCCATCGCGCACAGTGAGCATTGCCTTCTGGCCACTGTAGCCATGCTCTTTCAAGCTGAGCGTCGCAGTCAGTCGCGCATTCACGATAGCGCTGGAAGCAACATTCACATCTTCCAGTTCCACGTCGTGCGCTCGGTCCACATTGCCGAATCCTACCGTATGGACAGGCAAGCGGCGATTGCGCAGCGACTGCAGGGCATCTACTCCTATCCCCGATCCACCCATTCCGGCAGTGTTCTCCCCGCCGTCACTGAGCAACAGGATCGCACCAATGGGAAGGTCTGCCGTCTCCTGAGCAAGCTGTTTCAGCCCATCTCCGATGTGCGTTGCTCCTTCTGTGGGCGCAACGCCGCTTAGCCCATCAATCTTGGCAACTCCGCTGCCAAGCCGATAAAGGCGGGTTTGAAAGCGCTGCTGCAATCCGGCAAGCATGCCCTCCTGAAGTGCGGCTACAGCCGCTGCCTCGCGCGTTTTGCCGTTGCTGTCCGCAATTGCCATGCTGCGCGAGTCATCCACCACCACGGCGATGATGTTCTGTTGCGAACTAAGCGCCGACACGGTAATTGCGGGCTGCCACAATAACAGCAGAATGAGCGCCACGAGCGCCGATTGCATACCCCATACAGCCCATGCGCGCCAGGTCTGCAATTTCGGCGTAGCATCGCGCAGTCTTCTGCGCACCAGCAGGGCGAGGCCTGCCGCGAACGCGACGATCAGCACCGGCAGCAGCCATTTGGGCCACGTTGAGAGCAGCACAAGGCGTCCTTTAGTAAAGACCGGGCTCGGATATTTGAAGAGAAATTGAAACATTCACGCTGGGCCCTGAATAAACTCGTGCGTATCTGCTGCAACTTCGGTCGCCTCTGAACTACGGGCGAATCTAATGAGTCATGCCATAGAGTATGTAGTCGAGCCCCACCCGAAAGGCCATCGATGCGAACGCTTCCGGATAGTTCGGATCGTCGGCCCACTCCCACGCATCGCCCAGGTGCATGTTGTGGCAAATAGCCACCATGATCCGCCCTTTGTCATCGCGGATCGCACGCCACTTGGGCTGATAACCGTCTTTCTCATAGGTGCGTCCGGTACGAATCCACTGCTCGCCCGGAATCTGCATCTTGTCATCCACATCGTAGAGTGTGTGGAAGATTTCGTCGCCGCTGGCAAGGTCCTCGACTGGACGGTCAGGCAGCACCTGCCGCATGCCGTTCATGAAATTCTCCCAGTCTTCGGTGCCATGAAAATCGTCCACCATCAGAAAGCCGCCTTTGAGCAGGTACTCTCGCAGCCGCTTGGCTTCCGCGTCATTAAAGGACCATAGCTGCACCTGCACCGCGTAAATCCACGGGTAGTTGAAGATCTCGTCGTTGTCGAGCGTGACCACCTGCTCTGTCGGGCGGCCATCGATGCGGGTCAACCGGTGCATGGCAATAAGAAATTGGCGATCGGCTTTTGGATAGTCGCGGGACCAGGCAAAGCGGCCCCAATAGCCCCAGTGGCTGTAACCGCCGAAGTTCTGCATGTTTACTGTGTAAGCCAGCCGCGACCAATAGAATTCCGCCTTCACGTTGACCGGAGAGTCGTCATTGCCGAAGCCGAAATCAGCAACCCGTTGGTACGCCCGCAGACCCACGCAGCAGCCAGCAATCGCCGCTGACACCAATGCGATCTGCGAGAACTTCATTCGGACCTCCGCAAAGGGAGCTGTGGGGCGAGAGTACCAGAAATACCGACCGCGCTGTCTAAATAGACGAAACCGATGGGCTGCTTGTCACGTTCGCGCCCTTGTCTGGTCGCTTTTGCGCGTGAGACGATCGAGGCACGAAGCAACCTGCGCAAGCGTCAGATCTATGAGGCAGGTCTGTGAGGTAGGTCTTTGAAACGTCGCGACTTACTCAAGCTCGGCGGTCTGGCCCTGGCGCAGGCAGGGACAACGCGGCTGCCACTCTTCTCCCAAACGAGTCCGGCTGCATCTCCGGATAAAGCAGACTACACGCTGCGTATTGCTCCCGTGACCGTCGAGCTTGACCGCTCGCACATCCTCTCAACAATCGGCTACAACGGATCCGCTCCGGGTCCGGTGCTGCGAATGCGCGAGGGTAAACCAGTCAGCGTGGACGTCATCAACGATACTGACACGCCCGAGTTAGTGCACTGGCACGGGATGCTCATCCCCGCCGAGGTAGATGGCACGGAGGAAGAAGGCTCGCCCGTCGTGCCTCCGCATGGCCGCCGCCGTTTCCAGCTCACACCCGGGCCGGCCGGGAGCCGCTGGTATCACTCGCACGCCATGGCGATGGATAACCTGCACAAAGGCGCATATACCGGCCAGTTCGGCTTTGTTTATGTCGACGGCGGCAACAACCCGGGGCAGTATGATCAGGAACTCTTCCTCGCCTTGCGCGATTGGGAGCCGTTCTTCACCAGCGTCATGGAAGACGATGATGATGACACCCATAACGGTCCTCTGCTGGAAAAGCCGGAGACATTAAACACCAATCCTGACGGCCTCGAAGTCGGCTCCCTGACTTATTCCATCAACGACAAGGCGCTCGGTTCCGGCGAACCGCTCCGAGTCCGCCAGGGCCAACGGCTGCTGATTCACTTTCTCAATGCCAGCGCCATTGAAAACCGGCGCATCGCGCTCGCCGGTCACAAAATGAAGGTCGTCGCGATGGACGGCAACCCGGTGCCGACGCCGAAAGCGCTCGATTCCATCTTTCTCGGCGCAGGCGAGCGTATTGATGTCGTCGTTGAATTGAACAATCCTGGCGTCTGGATTCTCGGTTCGACGGAAAAGATGATCCGCGAATCCGGCCTCGGCGTCGCAGTGGAGTACACCGGACAGCACCATAAGCCACAATGGATTGACCCGCCGAGAGCACCTTGGGACTACACCATCTTTGGGACCGCAACCTCCAGTTCACCCGCCCCGCAACAGACCATCGAGATGATCTTCGAGAAAATTCCTCGGGGCTACGGCAAATTCAATTCCTGGCTCATCAATGGCAAGCCCTACCCGCATGAGCGTGAGTTCGTGCTGCAGCAGGCCACTCGCTACCGTCTGGTGATGCGCAACCGCACCGACGACGCCCACCCCATGCATCTGCATCGGCATTTGTGGGAGCTCGTCGAAATCAACGGCAAGAAGACCGCCGGCATCATGAAGGACACTGTCGTTGTCCCCTATTACGGTCGAGCCGTCGTTGACTTCACCGCGGATCAACCCGGCCTATCACTCTTCCACTGTCACATTCAGCAGCACATGGACTATGGTTTCAAGGCGCTGTTTCAGTCCGCTTGACTCAGGTTCGGCATAGAGATCGCGACGTTTGCCACCTTTTGCGCGTACCATAGATCAATATTCTGAGGACAACCGCAGCCGGCGGTGAGACACTTCGATGAATCCAGTCGGGACACGTATAGCGTCAAGAGTCTCCTTTGAAAAGACCCTGGCGAGCGCCAAGCGCACCATGGTCCTGAGCGAGATTGTGAAGCTGGCAATCGACAGCTTTCGCGCCAGTAAAGTGCGTTTCATTCTCACGGCGCTCGGCATGGTCATTGGCTCGGCCTCGCTCATTTTGGTGGCCACCATCGGGCTCACCGGAAAACAATACATCCTCAACCTGCTGCAGAGTATCGGCACCAATATGGTGTATATCGAGTACTCGGGCGGTGGCACAGGCTCGATCAACAACTTTCAGAATGATTACCTGACACGCGAAGACGAACGGGCTGTGGAAGAGCAGGTGCCCGCCGTGATGTATTCTTCGCCGATGCTTGAGATGCACGACCGCATCAGCATCAGTGGCCTTGAAAAACAATTGCTGGTTCTGGGGGTCAGCCCGCAGTACCGTCAGGTGCGAAATCTCAAGGTAGTATCCGGGCGGTTCTTCGACGACCAGGACGAAATCAGCCACACTAAAGTGGCCGTCGTCACGCAGATCTTCGCGCAGGAGATGTTTGGCGGCCAGGATGCTGCGCTCAATCAGACATTTCAGCTCAGCGGCATGCCCTTCACAATCATCGGGACCTTTAAAGAGAGTGTCGATACCTTTGGGCAGTCTGAGATCGCCGATCAGACGATTCTTATTCCCTATTCCGTGGCCCGATATTTCACCGGGACCGACAACGTCAAACAGATTTTCTTCACGATTCGCGACAAAAATGACGTGGAAGAAGCATCTCGCCAGATTGTTCAAGTAGTGAGCGCGCGTCACCTGAAGAATTCCGTTTACAAAGCCAGTACGCTGACTGAGCTTCTGACGACAGCGGCGCTGATCGCGAATGCTCTCACCGTAGTTCTTTCGCTAGTGACAGCCGTTACGCTCGCCGTCGGCGGCGTGGGCATCATGAACATCATGCTCGCAACCGTACGTTCGCGCATTCGCGAAATCGGGATTCGCAAAGCGCTAGGCGCCACCGCCCGAGAAATCAAGCTTCAGTTCCTGATTGAAGCCATCTTCATCTCGCTCAGCGGAGGCATCGTCGGAACGGTGTTGGGTCTCGCGATTCCTATATCCATCCGTGTCTTAACCGACTATAGAATCCCGATCGGTGGCTGGTCCATCATCATCGCGCTGGCGACCTCGACGCTGGTCGGCGTGATTTTCGGAACGCTGCCTGCAAATCGCGCCGCGCAGCTTGACCCTGTCGAATCGCTCAAATACGAGTAGCCGCGAATAGTTGAGAAATGGCCAGCATTGCTGGCCATCTACGCGTTACTTGAGCTGTGTGTTTGGCGGAATGACAGCAATTGCCATCTGGAGCTGCGTACCGTCGTCGAGATGAACGTTCTTCTTCTTTGCGGTGAACACCCCTGAATCGGACTGATGGATATCGCTCTGGAGTTGGACGCCGGCAATGCCCTGCTGCGCAGGCTGCGGTTGCGAGGAATCTGACGCGCTTGGCGCCATACTCGGCGCAGGCTGCGACTGAGCCGGCTGCATTCCTCCCCCTGAGCCACTTGGCGCTGATGGCGCTGGAGAGCTAGGCATCGATGGAGTACCGCCCGCAGCAGAAGCGCTTTCCTGATTTCTCATCGCGCTTGGCGGAGGGGCAATCTGCATGATGGTGACCTTGATGGCGAGCTGCTGTCCATTCTTCAGCTGAGCTTTATCAAAGGTCACCTGCACCGAAGAATCGCCTTTATTCTCAGATGGCTGCACCTGGTCAATCCGACCCAGCAAAACGGTATTCTTTGGCAAATCCACCGAGTCCGGGATCTTCACATCATCCTGCAGCTTGGCCGTTACAGCATCGCCCTGCTTCGCTTTCTTGGCATCAATCCCCTTACTCAGCGACGCGCGAGCACCTACCATGTCGATCTTTTTTTCTGGAGCGCTATCCGTCGTCGCAGGGGCGGATGATGCATCCTGGGCGCGTCCGGCAATTGGACACACAGCCAACGCCAGCACGGCGGTCAGAATCCAGGCATTTTTCATTTCCTTCATCGACCGATCTCCTTTCAAGAACCCTTCTTTGTGGGAACACCTACGAGCGGGATTGCGTTGCCTAGACAGAAAGAAAGCACTCACGACATGAACTGAAGGTGGGCGTAAATGACGAAATAGAAACGGCTTCGAGTCGTGTCACGAAATCAGCAAGGTGGAATCGCCGCAATCAGGGCCCGAAAAGAGGTAGCCTATTGCGTCGCTCGTCAGCGAACGTCTGTATTGGCCGGGATTACTGCAATGGCAAGCTGGATTAGCGTGCCGCCCGACAGTTGAATATTGCGGCGTTTCGAAGTGAAGGTTCCCGAGACGGCATCATGGATGTCACTTTTCAACTCAACTCCCGCAATTTGGCATGCTGGCTGATTCGTCGGCTCGGAACTACTTGCCTGTCCGGTTGGAGCCGCCATTGGAGTGGAACCGCTGGGAGTCCTTGTGCCGGTAACTCCGCTCTGAGACGCCATCGGCATGTGAGGCTCCAGCGAAGGACTGGCCTGATCGGTAAGAGTAGCCGGAGGCGATACCCGAATGATCGTGGCTTTGACGGGGATTTGCTGACCGTTTTTTAGTTGCGCCTTGTCAAAAGTGACCTGAATCATTGAGTCGCCTTTGTCCACCGATGGCTGGACCTGGTCTACATGGCCAACCAGCACTGTGTTCCCGGGCAGGCTGGGTGCGTCAGGAATCTTCACCTCTTCCATCAGTTTCAGGATCACAAGATCGCCTGGCCTGGCTTTTTTCGTATCCAGGTCTTTGCTGAGCCACGTGCGTGCGCTGACCATGTTTATGCGTCCGGTTGTATTGCCGGAGGCATCTTGACCATGCGCGACCGCGGGACTGAGGAGGATGGCGATCATAGCCGCGAACGGAAACAGATAGCTTTTCTTCATGGGAATACCCCCTTGCTCGCTTCAAGTCAGGCGGCTCTGCGCCGGGGTTTTGGCGCACAATCCGGCTTCATTCAACCGCTGCTGATAAGATATGTAAAGGAATAAGTTCCTGCTGCCTCCCCAACCCAGCCAGGCGGCAACCCACAAAATTTACCTACACCGGTTTACGAAGAGAAGAGGAAACCTGCGCCCATGAGCACCACGATTCGCAATATCGCCATCATCGCCCACGTCGACCATGGCAAAACCACGCTCGTGGACGCCATGCTGCGACAGGCGGGAACTTTCCGCGCCAATGAGGCGGTTGCCGAGCGCGTAATGGACTCCAACGATCTCGAACGTGAGCGCGGCATCACGATTCTGGCCAAGAACACGGCAATCTATTACCAGGATTCAAAAATCAACATCGTCGATACGCCAGGCCACGCCGATTTTGGCGGCGAGGTCGAACGCGCCCTGAAAATGGTCGACGGCGTCATTCTGCTTGTCGATGCCTCGGAAGGTCCACTGCCACAGACGCGCTACGTTCTTTCCAAGGCGCTCGAAGCAAAGCTGCAGCCCATCCTGGTCATCAACAAAATCGACCGGCCCGATGCGCGTCCGCAGGAAGTGCTCAACGAAGTGTATGACCTGTTTATCGACCTCGACGCGACCGAAGACCAGCTGGATTTCCCGGTACTCTACACCAACGGCAAACTTGGTCTGGCCAGCACGGAAATCGGCAAGCCGGGCGCGGATCTGCAACCGCTCTTTGAAACCATCCTGAGCACCATTCCACCAGCAAGCGGCGATGCGGATGGGGAGTTGCAAATTCTTGTTACGAATCTCGATTACTCCGATTATCTTGGTCGCCTTGCGATTGCCCGTGTTTTTAATGGAACACTGCGTACCGGCGACGAGGTCAATATTTCGAAGCGAGACGGCTCGTTGCAGAAGACACGCATCACCAAACTGTTCAGCTTCGCCGGGCTGAAGCGGGTAGACATCGAGGCGACCGAGATCGGTGACATCGTCGCCGTGGCCGGCGTTGAAGGCATCACCATTGGCGAAACCATCACGGGCATTGAGAATCCTGCGCCGCTTCCGGCCATTGTGATCGACGAGCCGACGATTGCCATCCAGTTTTCTGTCAATAACTCTCCCTTTGCCGGTCGCGAAGGCCAGTTTGTAACTTCGCGCAATCTGCGTGAGCGTCTCGAGAAGGAACTGCTCACCAACGTGTCCATTCGCGTTGAAGATACAGGCAGCCCGGACAGCTTCAAGGTGATGGGACGCGGCG
Organism: Alloacidobacterium dinghuense; assembly: GCF_014274465.1. Lineage (NCBI taxonomy): Bacteria > Pseudomonadati > Acidobacteriota > Terriglobia > Terriglobales > Acidobacteriaceae > Alloacidobacterium > Alloacidobacterium dinghuense. The sequence goes on from NZ_CP060394.1 coordinate 4,933,586, forward strand.
AATTGCAGCTTGCCATCCTGATCGAAATGATGCGCCGCGAAGGCTACGAGATGATGGTGGGCCGTCCGGAGATTGTGACGCGCACGATTGACGGCAAGGTGATGGAACCGGTGGAACATCTCACCATCGACATTCCGGAGACCTTTATCGGCACTGTTATCGAGCGCCTCGGGCCTCGCAAGGGCGAGATGACCAAGATGCACAATCACGGCTCGGGTCGCGTGCGGCTTGAATTCCGCGTGCCCAGCCGCGGGCTGATCGGACTGCGCAGCGAAATGCTCACCGAAACGCGCGGCACGATCGTGATGAATTCGCTCTTCGACGGATACATTCCGTACCAGGGCGAGATTCCGCAGCGCCTTACCGGCGCGCTCATCTCCGATCGCGCCGGAACAGTCACGGCCTACGCGCTCGACAGCTTGCAGGACCGCGGCGTGCTCTTCGTGCAACCGGGAGCTGAAGCATACGAAGGGATGGTTGTCGGCGAGCACTCTCGCGACAACGATCTTGACGTAAACGCGGTTCGCGAGAAAAAGCTCACCAACATGCGCGCCTCCAGCGCAGATGATGCGATTCGGCTAGCGCCGCCACGTTTGTTGAATCTTGAGCAGTCGATCGAATTCATTGCCGATGATGAATTGGTCGAGGTCACGCCGAAATCGCTGCGCCTGCGCAAAAAGATTTTGCAGGCGAACCGGCGTCCCAAGCGGCATGCGGTGCCGGTTGCGCAGTAGGTCGCGTTCAGGATTTTTAGCTGGAGCAACCGGACCGGCTGCTCCAGTTCTTCCCACGGAGTTTTCCATATCTCTGGCCTGCGATCTGAGCCCTTAGCTCTGCTTGTGTTACTGTTTTGGAAAGAGCAGTTTGGGCATGCTTGCCTTTCGCTGCCCACTCGAAACGCATGTCGCATCAGCCGAACCTGTTTTCGTCCAACGCACCACACGGCTCGGCCGAACCTGCTCCGAAACCTGCGCCACAATTACTGGTCGAGCAACATCGCACACCGGTCTGGCTGCGGCGGGTCGATCTTTTCCTGCGTGTTGTTGTGCGGCTCTACCTCGGCCTGCTTGTGGTGGCGTTGCCGTGGACGCATCTGTGGGACGAAAATCATCTCTTCAGCCTTATTCCGCAGATCGCGTGGTTCACGGCAAACGGGGTTGTTCGCGGTATCGTCTCGGGGCTGGGGCTGCTGAATATCTGGATCGCGGTCAGCGATGCGATCGAGTATCGTGAACCTTAAACACTGATGACGGACAAGAACCCATCTCCGCTGGCGATCGCGGCACTGGCATATGAAAACCCAGCCTTCCTGAATAGCCCTGAGGGCCGTATCATTCGCATCCTTTCCGAATATTCCGAACCGTTGTCACGATTCCGCCGCGAGCGGGTTCAGGACACGGTCGTTTTCTTCGGGTCAGCCCGTTTTCGCGCGCTCGACGAGGCGAATCGCGATCTCGAACTACTGGAGAACACGGGCTCGCAACAACCCGCTCCACCGGAAGAGCAGCCGGCGAACGAGCAGGAACTGGAACAGGGTGAGACCAGTGAGCTGCGCAAACGGCGCGCCGAAGCTGCCGTCGAAATGGCCAGCTACTACGAGGACGCCCGCAAGCTCGCCTACATGCTCACCAAGTGGAGCAAGTCGCTGCAGTCACGGCGCTATCGCTTTGTTGTTACTTCCGGCGGAGGCCCTGGCATTATGGAAGCCGCCAATCGCGGAGCCCGCGAAGCTGGCGGCAAGACCATTGGGCTGAATATCAAGCTGCCCTTCGAGCAGGAACCGAACCCGTACATCACGCCCTCGCTCAACTTTGAATTTCACTACTTCTTCATGCGCAAGTACTGGTTTGCGTATCTGGCGAAGGCGCTGGTGGTCTTCCCCGGTGGTTTCGGCACACTTGATGAGATGTTCGAGCTGCTAACCCTGGCGCAGACGCAGAAGTTAGCTAAAAAGATCACCGTGGTCGTGTATGGGTCTTCGTACTGGAATAGCGTTTTGAATCTGGATGTGCTGGTTGATAAAGGAGCCATCTCGCCGCGCGACCGGGACCTCTTCCATTACGCCGATACTCCCGAGGAGGCGTTTGCAATTCTGAAGGATGGGCTGACGAAGAACCATCTTGTGGCCGATGCTCAGCCGTCTGACTCGGACGACAGCGCGATGCCGGATATTGCCAAGACCCGTCGCTAGACTCTGTTCGGCCCTCCCCCTATTTTTCCGCAAATTCCTACAACAAAGGAACTTACCGATGTTTCTCCCCTCTCGGTCTGCGGAAGGGAATGTTCATGGCTCAGCCGTCTGACTCGGACGACAGCGCGATGCCGGATATTGCCAAGACTCGTCGCTAGTCTCTGTTCGGCCCTCCCCCTATTTTCTGCAAATTCCTCCAACAAAGGAACTTACCCATGTCCTGCGCCTCTCTGGTCTGCGGAAAGCGAATGTTCCTGGCTCAGCGGTCTGCCATGCACTGCCGGATATTGCCAAGACTCGTCGCCAGACTCTGTTCGGCCCTCCCCCTATTTTCTGCAAATTCCTACAACAAGGGAACTTACGGATGTTTTCTCCATTCTCTGGTCTGCGGAAGCGAATGTTTCTGTTTCTCGTTTGCGCCTATTTCAAGGATAACGAATGGGAGCTAAAAATACGCCAGTCATCGTTTACACGAATGCCTTTTTAAATGTGCGGGTTACAACGCATGAGCGGGCGCGGGGTATTGACACGTCGAGAGAGGAGTTCACGTTCTCAGGCGGCTCGGCAAACCTTTTTAGTCAATAGCCATGTTGGTACTTTCCGGAATTTGACCTTCCTTTGTTGCGCCCGTAATGCCGCGTTCATGGTGCATCTCCGATACTTTGCGCAGGAGCAGGTTATACCGAAACCGCAGCACATGAGCGAATATGTTGCGCGGTTTAGGGGGGACCAAATGACTGAACTGCGGCGCATTTCGTACCTATGGAAGGATCCTGGAGTCAGCCGGAACTATTCAACGGGCGTTTCCCTGCATAGCCATACCAACCAATCGAAAGAGACGCTGGATTTCATTGCCAATCTCGGCGCCCAGTATCGCATTCTGCGGCCCGTGATTCGGGAAGCAGAGCGACGATCGCGAGAACGCCATCATACCCCCCTCAACTTCGCTGCAGCATACTGGACCCCTCCCCTTACCCCCCGCCTGGCCTTCGACCTCGAAAGCAAACAAATCCAAGACAAGCTCGGGGTGATGCCGCTGGTTTCGATTACCGACCACGACAACATCAACGCTCCGATGCTGCTGCGAACCGTCGCCTCGGCCCGGCATATTCCCGTTTCGGTGGAGTGGAGCGCGCCCTATGGCGGCGACCAGGCCTTTCATCTTGGCATCCACAACCTGCCCAGCGAAAGTGGCGCAGCCTGGATGAAGATTTTTGAAGAATATACGGCGAATCCAGACGAGTCCAAACTAACCGAGATTCTGGTGGCGTTGCATGACCTGCCGAATGTCCTGATTGTCTTCAACCATCCGATGTGGGACCTCTACCTGATCGGCGAAGCCAGGCACCAGCAGCACGTGCAGAGTTTCATGGAGAGGAATCATGAGTTCATGCACGCTCTTGAGCTGAACGGGCTCCGCCACTGGGAAGAGAACCGTGCAGTGAAAAAGATGGCGAAGCAGTGGAACAAACTGCTCATCTCGGGTGGCGACCGGCATGGGATTGAACCGAACGCAAACGTCAATCTCTCGAACGCGGCCAGCTTTACCGAGTTTGTGCACGAGATTCGCTATGAGGGTCGCAGCCATGTTCTCTTCATGCCGCAGTATGCAGAGCCATGGAAGCACAGGATTCTGGAATCGACGCTGGATGCGATCCGCGATTACCCGGAGTTTCCGCAGGGTTCGCGCAACTGGGATGACCGCGTCTTTCATCCCGACGGCAACGGCGTGATTCGGCCGTTATGCGAGCTGTGGCCGGATCAGCAAGTGCCGACCCCTGTGTGGATGGTCATTCGCGCTGTCCGGTTGATGGGAAGCAGGCCAGTGGCAGGTAGTCTTCGCATGGCGTGGAATGAGTCGCGCGAGCTACAGTTTGCGCTCGGCGAAGAAGCGGTTTAGAGATCGCTATCCACGACTCTTTGAGGTTAAAGGCACGGCTGAAGGCGTGCCTTCTTTCTTGGACGCTACTTTTGTGACGCTTCTAGCGTCTGTGCGACGCGCAAAGTCATGGCCTCATCGAAATGTTTGCCTAGAATTTGCAAACCAATGGGCAGACCCTCCTGCGATTTTCCACAAGGGACGGAAAGACCGCATATTCCTGCAAGACTAGCTGTGACGGTGTAGATGTCGGCCAGATACATCGACACCGGGTCATCGACTTTCTCGCCAATCTTGAATGCGGGCGTCGGCGCGGTTGGCGTGAGAATTGCGTCCACTTCAGTGAATGCTTTCAGAAAGTCTTCAGTAAGCAAGCGACGGACCTGCTGAGCTTTTTTGTAATACGCGTCGTAATATCCGGCGCTCAATGCATAGGTTCCGAGCATGATGCGGCGCTTAACCTCGGCTCCAAATCCACCGTCGCGTGATCGGCGGTACATGGCAGACAACGTGTCGGAGTTCTTCGCGCGGAAGCCATAGCGCACACCGTCGAAGCGCGCGAGATTTGCGCTGGCTTCAGCGGTTGCGATGATGTAATACGTCGGAATGGCGTAGCGCGTGTGTGGCAACGAGATTGGCTTGATGGTGGCGCCGGCTGCGCGCAACCGATCGATGCTGTGTTCGACTGCGCTGCGGACTTCCGGTTCGAGTCCTTCAGCAAAGTACTCGGAAGGAACGCCGAGTCTCAGCCCTTTGACGCCCTTATCGATGTCTGCGGAGTAGTCCGGGACGGGCAGCGGTGATGAAGTTGCATCGTGCGGATCATGGCCTGCGATAACGCCGAGTACCGTCGCGGCATCGCGCACACTTGCCGTGAAGGGTCCGATTCGGTCGAGTGACGACGCAAATGCGATGAGGCCGTAGCGCGAGACGCGTCCATAAGTTGGCAGAATGCCCACGACACCACAGAAAGATGCCGGCTGACGGATGGAACCACCAGTATCAGTGCCAAGCGTTGCGACGGCCATGCCTGCCGCTACCGCGGCTGCCGAGCCGCCACTTGATCCGCCGGGCACGCGGTCTAATGCGTGCGGATTGTGAACGGGGCCGTAGGCTGAGTTTTCATTCGATGAGCCCATTGCGAACTCGTCGCAGTTGAGCTTGCCAAGAACAATCGCGCCCGCCGCTTCGAGCTTACTGACCGCGGTTGCCGTGTAGGGCGCGCGGTAGCCCTCGAGAATTCTGGAACCGGCTGTTGCCTGTAGTCCTTCAATCGTGAGCACATCTTTAACGCCGACAGGAACACCGGCCAGAATGGGCAGGGGTTCACCTTTCGCCGCGAGATCGTCGATGCGAGCTGCTTGTTCGAGTGCCCGCTCACGATTTGTGGAGAGATACGCGTGGATCTCACTATCACGAGTTTCGATCTGATGAAAGCAAGCCTCGGCTATGGTGCTCGCGTTGCGCGCGCGTGTTTCGATCGAATTGCGAATGTCGCCAATGGAAAGCGGCTTGGCCGCTGCAGTTTCGACTGTCATGGATTACCGTTCAATCACTTTAGGGACTTTGAAGAATGTGCCGTCCGTCTCCGGAGCGCTTGCCATGACACGGCTACGGTCGAGGCATGGCCTTACTTCGTCCGGGCGCAGGGCTTCCTGAGGTTGGCTTTCACCAATCACTTCGCTGACTTGAGCCATGGGCTCAACCGCCGAGGTATCGAGTTCGTTCAATTGCGATACGTGTCCGAGAATGGCGTTCAGATCGCGCAGCATGCGGACCTCTTCTTCGGACGTCAGTTCCAAGCTGGCGAGCTCCGCCACTCGACGCACGTCTTCGACTGATACAGTCGCGGAATCACTCATGCAGACACACTTCCTTCATCGGAGAAAAAATGATTTCGCCTGATAAGAGTATAGCTAGAAGAGATAGCCGCTGCTTTGAAGGGGGAGTTTTGTGAGAAACGGCTAGGCTTGCTCAGGGAATTCGATCACGGGCGCGGGTGCGCTGCGTGATGCGAGGCACGCGGTCGCGGTGCACCACAGCAGTCCGAGATCGGTCCACCAGGTTGCGCGCTGCATATATTCCCAGTCAAGCTTGGCTTTAAGCGGTTTGATGGTGCGAGCGTAAAAGAGATCCAGTTCCTGCTCGGGTACGCGACGAAGCAATTCTTCTTCACACCGAAATGCGAGCGTGGCTGCGCCGGTGATGCCGGGACGAAACGGCATATGCAGGCTTTCGTGATGAGGGAGCTTTGGCCGTGGACCGATGAAGCTCATTTCTCCCTTGATGACATTGACGAATTGTGGAAGTTCATCGAGCTTGAACTTGCGCAGCAATGCTCCGATGGGAGTGATTCTGCAATCGCCCTGTACCGTAATGCAGGGACCGTCCTCTGCATTCGCAACCATGGTTCTGAATTTGTAAATCGTAAACAAAGTTCCCCAACGGCCCATTCGTTTCTGGCGGAAGAAAATCGGTCCGGGTGAGCTGACAGCGACTACGCATGCGATCAGCACCATAAAGGGAAAGAAGACTACGAAACCGACGCTCGCGCAGACAAGATCGAACAAACGCTTGCCATCAGACAGGCTCCAAGCATGATCCTCAAGCGGCTGATATGTCGTTGTGCGCGTGTAGATCGTTCCGGAAACTGCATGCAACTTTGTTGCATCGCTCGAGACGTCGAGGCGTCTCTCCATGCTGCTTGCAGGGCGGGAGTGCAAAGGAACGGAGGATGGGTTCATTTGGTCGGTCCTGGTACAGCAGGCTCCAGTGTATACAAGTCTAGGGCCGATTCAAGTCACTTTAGGTCAATCTGTAAATAAGTTCACCCGGTTGTTACGTAACTGCACTTAAGTCCTGTATTGAAATTGTTAGCTGGCATACCCTTAATACCGAATTAACCAGCTGTCTTTGTAACAATATGATAAATAAATGACGATTTAAGTCTATCTTAAGGCTTGTGCCTTCCGAATTTGAAGGTGCTTTCACTGCCCCTGGTATTCCCATATCTATACATTTGTACAAACGTGGAACTGCAGGTTTTCCCTTCTATATCAGACAGATTTACAGATCAAAAGTTGTGCCTGTCAGTTTTGACAGTTGTCATAAGTCTGTCATCGGCAGAATTCAAAATTGTGACAACATATACAGCTTTCGTATGATTGCGCAGCATCAGATGACGCTCACAGCGGCGACTCCTAGAGCCAACTGCGAGAAGAGCTGAGACCAGTCAAGCAGGCCGCGCAGCGCCGTTGGTCGGAACGTCTTCTCTGGAACGACGACCGTATCTCCGGGATTCATGCGCGCTGCTTCGAAGGTATTTCCCCACAAGCCGCTGGCAGTTGTCTTGCTGATGACGGATCCGTCGGCGCGAATAATGAACATGTGCTTCTTGTCGGCATCGCGGCCCGGACCGCCCGCTACCTTGAGATAATCGCCGACACGACGGTTGGGTTGAAACATAAATGAATTCTGATCGTAAACCGCTCCAACCACATTCACAGTAGCCGGGGAGGGCGGCACCGTGAAAACATCGCCGTCCTCGAGCGAGAGATCGGGGAGGCTGTCAATACCAGTGCTATCCGGATTAACCTGCAGCACGATGCGACCGGTGGCACGGATCTGATGCAGTCGATATAACAACTCGCGCGAACTGGTTGACGCGGCATTGGCGCTGGCGACGTCCTGCGCTGAAACCGACGATGCCACGCCTGCGATGGCGCCGCGCTGGATTTCCAGTTCAAGATTCTGCACGTACTCGTCGATACGCTGCTGTTGCAGCACGCGTGTCGATTCGCGAGTGAAGTCTGATCCGTAGATGTAAGCGTTTGGAGCCAATCCCCCAGCGCGGTTGATGAGTTGCCGCAGCGTCTCGCCGGGACGGACGCTGTAAATGCCAGAGTTGATAAATTCGCCCTCGAGCCGCACAAACTTGGTTTGCTGCGTGAGCGGAACACGGATGTCGGCCTGAGAGAAGACGGTCACTACGTCATTCGGCTCGAGCCCAAGATTCTGTGACTGATCGTGCTCAAGGACGAGTTTGCCCAGGTTGAACGGGATGAGCGTGGTCTTCAGCGTCACCGGGTCGGTACGATCGATGACCGCGTAGTTCCAATCGATCTCCGGAGCGGACAACTTCACATCATTCTTTCTGATGTTCGCCTCGGTGTTTTGCGTAACGATCATCGTCTGACGTCCAGCAAGGCTGGCGCTGCTGGACGTCTGCGAAGGGTTGAGCACACCGGGAGTCGTTGACGTAGTCTGGCCGGATATTTGTTGCTGGCCCTGCGCACCCAGATTGGCGGCTCCGCTCAGGTCGGTCGGCTGCTGTTGCTGCTGGCCATTCGCCGGCGGCAGAATGGTGTACTGCTGATCTCCCTGCAGGTAGACATTTCCCTGCGCATAGGGGTACTGATTCACGGGAGATTTTTGCTGCTGCGTGTTCGGCTGGCCATAGGGATTCTGGCTTCCCTCAGGATTGACAAAGACATACTGTCCGTTGGGCAGACGCTCGACGCGATTCTGCATTTGCCACTGCTGGTAAGCCTGACGCGATTGCAGGTCGATGGAATTTGAGGGTTGAAATTGTACTGGGCCCGAGACGTAGGGCTGGAATTCCGGGGTGGGAAGACCAAGCTGTGCGCGTCTCCAATAATAGTCGCGGGTGATCAGCGCATCGCGATCCGGAATGAGATCGCTCAGCTTCATGCCCTCGTGCCAGGAAAAATGGCCCGGGTTGGCGGTGTTTCCGCGCAAAGTCACAGTCTTCTGGTAGCGGGGCACGATAGAGATGATCCGCAACAGATCGCCGTCGCGCAGCGTGGTTCCCAGGCCAGTGGGATCAAACGCGATCTCCATGGCTTCGCGCGCCTGATGGTTCTGAATGCGTTCGATCGAGATGCGCGCATCGGATGCGGTCGTAGAAGCGCCGCCTGCATCGGCAAGCAGTTGCTGCACGGTCGTGCTGTCGTCGCGCAATTCATAAATCGCCGGATGCCGCACGCTTCCGGTTAAGGCGACCTGCGGGCCGGTAGGCGGAATGAAGATAACGTCGCCCGGCAGCAATTGCGCATCTTTGGATTTGTCGCCATTGACGAGCAGGTCGTAGAGATCAAAGTCCGTGATGGTCTTGCCCTGCCGTTTCAGCAGAATGTGGCGCAGCGATCCCTGCGTGGATGGGCCGCCTGAGGCGAAGAGAGCGTTCACGAGGCTGCTGAGCGAGCTGACGGTATAGGAGCCAGGTCGGCGAGCCTGACCTACGACAAAGATCTGGATGGAGTGAAGCTGGCCGGCGTCGACCGTAAGGTCAAAGTTGCGGAAGACTCGGCCAATCTCGGTTCGCAAGTGTTGATCCAGCGAGGAGAATGGCAGACCGGCAACGTGAATCGCTCCCACCTGCGGGAGATAGACGGAGCCGGAACGGTCAACGCGCACATCGGCATTGAAATTTACCTGGCCCCAGATGCGAATGCGCAATTCGTCATCGGGGCCGATGATGTAGTCCGGCGTGACTGGAATCTGTTCGACGGGCGCGAAGGTGGAAGGCACGTTACGGAAAAGGCTCGCGCCAAAAATCGGCAGCACTTCGCCTGTGGTACCGGCGACAAACTTCTGAAATTCCGTGAGAGCTTCTGGAGGAAGAGGAATGGTGGTCGGCTGCAGGTTCCGATTGGTGGTCAGATTTGGATTTGTCGCATTACCTAAGTCGGTGTACGTTCGTGTATTCAGCGGAGCCCCGGCCGGGACGTTTCTCTCTCCGGTCTGCCCAAAACCCCCAGTCTGGCCGTAGTTGCCCAAGCCATATTGCCCCTGCTGACTCAGATCCGACCCGCAAGCAGAGGACATTGCATTCATCGGATCGGAGCAGTCGATGCTTTGCTGCCCCTGTGTCTGATCGCCAGTGGTGGTCTGGGAATGCGCGTACGGCATGGCTGCCAGCAGCAAAGACAAAATTGAAAGAGCCAGTCGCTTACGCATAACGCATGCAGTCGTGGCAGCGATCCGCTACCAACTGCGCATCCACTCCTTAGATCGTCAAGATTGCCGTTTTACCGCTCGACAGAGGCGCTAATTGCAGTGTAGAGCCTTCTGGCATGGGATGGAACTATGTGGCACCTACAGGGTTACGAGAGGCACCATGGTTATTCATCTATGCATAAAGGATTTTCATGGTGTCGCGCTAATCTGTATTGGGCCGTCGCCAAATCCACAAAGTTGCTCCGTATCTATCCTATCTCAGCCGAGCCTGATTTACTGAATCGTCACTGTCACCGGCACATTCCGTTGCAGTCCCGGAATTGCGGCAGTGATGTTTAAGGTGTAGATGCCGGACGGCGTCGTCGGACCCTGCGGCGGCGTGGGTGACGTCGCTGTGCCTCCGCCTGTTGCGTGAACACCGCAGGCCATGGGAGCCAACAGAACCAGCCAGAGCGAGACGGCAACGAGACCGAGAAGCCATGCGCGCTTCTGGAAGCTGCGTTTGCGCAGGCTTAGAAACGGCAGCAGAGCGCCGAAGACGACGCCCATTGTACGCCAGCGATCAAACGGGGTGATGGCTGACGAAGTGGGGGTAATCCCGGTCGTGACCGTCACCGTCGCATTTCCGGTCACGCCGTTTCCTATTTCCAATGAGGCCGGGTTTACCGTACAGGATGCGTTTTGTGGAACGCCGGTGCAGCCCATGGTGAGCGTACCCGACGACCCGTTCACAGGAATTGCCTGGACGGCGAAGGTCGCCGTCTGCCCGCTCACAATGACGGATGACGAGGGACTGCTGACGATGAGTTGAAAGTCTTCCCCTGTTCCTGTGAGAGAAATCTCAAGCGGGGTCGAGAGATTCGTAGAACTTACTGTTAAAGAACCGCTGCGGGGACCAGCCTGCGATGGGGCAAAGGTCACGTCAATGTAACAACTGCTTTGCGCGTTTAGCGTCTGCCCCACGGCGCAGTTGCTGCCCGCAATGGCGTAGTCGCCACTTACTGAAAATGCCAGATCGGTCAAAGGCGATCCGCCATTGTTTGTCAGCACAACGCGCTGCGATGTGCTGGTGCTGTTCACAGCCTGGCCTCCAAAATTCACCGTCGTGGGCAGAGCAGAAATACCCGGCGGCGCCAGACCAGTACCGGAAAGAGCGACACTCTGTGAGCCGAGCACTGTATTGACTCCCAATGTACCGCTCTCAGAACCAACCTTGGTCGGTACGAAGACGACAGAGATGGCACAGCTCGCGTGTCCCACCAGATACGAGCCGCAATTGTTCTGGGCGGCGAAGTCGCCGCTTACGGTGATGGCGATGTCTGTGAGTGAAACATCGCCGTTGTTCGTGAGCATCACCTGCTGCGGGCTGCTCTTTGTTCCCACGGTTTGAGACTGAGAAAAATTGAGGCTCATTCCCGACAACACAGCGGTTGCGGCGGCCTGACCATAGCCGGAAAGCTGAACCGTCTGCGTGCCCGCGTCGTCGCTGATCGAAAAGACTCCGGCGCGTCCACCGGCTACTGTGGGTTTGAAGATCACGGAGACAGTGCAACCGGAATTGGGGGCGAGCGATGTTCCGCAGGTGTTGGCACTGATCTGGAAATCGCCCGTGATCGTGGGCGTTTGCAGGTTCACATTGATGCCGCCGGTGTTGGAAATCGTAATGTTCTGGGCCGGAGCCGAAGTGCCGATGAGCGAGTTGCCGAAATTGACGCTGGTTGGGGAAAGAATAATATTTCCTGCTGCAAGGCCGGTACCTGAAAGGGTTGCCGTGATCTGTCCTGAAGATACGTTGCCGAAGACGGTCAGCACTCCCTGAAGTGGTCCGCTCGCGGCTGGCGCAAAGCTTACTTGAATCGTGCAGGTCCCGCCCGGAGAAAGCACCTGGGTGCAGTTATTCTGCTGAGCGAAATTCTCGCTGACCGTGATGCTGGTGATCGTCAGATTGACCGTGCCGGTATTCCTGACGGTGACGTTCTGCCAACTGCTCTGCGTGTCGACAACCTGCTTTGCAAATGTAAGTGAGGATGGGTTGAGCGTCGCTGTCGACTCGGCAACACCCGAGGTTAGCAGGGGAATCTCCCAGATCCCTCTGCCGTATGTGGAGGCGCGCAAAAGGGATGTGTTCAGGTAGTTGAAGGCCTGCAATTGGGTTACGGGTGCACCCGGAAGGCCCGTGCCGAGCGGACTCCAGCAGTTCTGCGAGCTGTCGGTGCACAGGTTGATATTGCGCGTTACATAGACGCCTGTGTCGAGCGCGACATATAGCGTGTTCGCATCGTTTGGGTCGACGAGGATGCTGTTGGCCGGAGCATTGGGCAGGTTTGCCTGAATCGTGATCCAGTGGCTCCCTCCGTCGACGGAACGGTAGACGACCGAGCCATTGGCGCTCGCTGTGATGAATCCCTGCAGCGCAACGTAGAGCGTCTTTCCCGAGGGATCATGCGGATCGACGTAGATGCTCGAAACATCGAATCCGCCATCGTTGAAGATTGGCTGAGAACTATTCTGCACTGGCGAGTTGGCGAGGTCATTCCAAGTCGGCGGAACGCTTGTCGTACTGCTTACCGATGCGCCGTAAACATGTCCGGCAACGGGGGCGCCGCCGTCGGTGCTGCCGGCCATGCCCGCATAGATCTGTTCCGCAGCTCCGGGAGCATCGCTCGGGCTTCCGGATGCGGCAAGCCAACGAATCTGAGCATTGCCGTTGCAATACGGACCCTGGACAGTGTCGAGCATTGTGCTGATAGCATTGCCAGCAGTCCACGTTGAGCCGTCTGCTGCGGGACCACGCCACACGCGGCAGGTACCAATAATGAGGTTCGCCGTGTTTTGCGGGTCGAGAATCCACGGGGCGGTTCCCGTCAGACCATAGCTATCATTGCCAACTTGCGTGCTGCCGATGACGGGCGTGCCGAAGGCGGATTTGTCGCAAGCCGTCCCTTGCGTGCAGAGATTAATGTCGACCGGAGAGGCTGAGGTGGCGTACCAGTTCTGCGGATTCTGTGAGTCAATGGCGTTGACATCGCCTTCGCCATCGAGGATTTGCGTCCACGAGGTAGAGCCGACTTGAAGAGCGGCAGTGCCGAAGGCGCCCATCGCAGCCATCATCACATTCTGATTTTGTGGATGCTGCGAGAAGCCCGCGATTTCCGCGAGCGAGCCAATACCGCCGTTGAGGTTCTCGAAATGCGCCGCATCGTCGCTGGAACAAGTCGGCTGCTGCTGGTTCACTGCATCGGTGGTGCGCCACAGGCCGCCATCATTGCCGAAATACATCAAGCCGCTGACGCCGAGAGTTGTATCGAAAGCATGTTGTGAAGGCGCAACCTGCGCGGCGCCGCAGGAGTCAACGTTCGTCGTGTTGCGCCACGCGCAGCTGTTGGCAAGATTGCAGCGAAAGATATCGCGAGTTCCGACGAAGAGCAGCGTATCCTGCTGCGACGGCACGGCGGCCAACGTCAGATCGTAGTCGCCCTGAGGAATGTTCGTGCCGCCTCCGGTGTCAATGGCTGCATCAGAAATCTGATTGGAAAATGTGACGGTGGGGGATGCGCATTCGCCTGCATTCGCGGAGCAGACGTCCTGCCACAGACCCTGATCGCTGTTGGTGTTGTCAACGCTGATGGCGAACAGATCGCCTGTAGCAGGCTGCGCGGCGATGGTTCCACGGAACAGCGGGCAGGCAGACGATGCAATCTCATTCGGATTTGTAGGGCACACTGCTGAATTGATTCCGGGCTGATTGGCCAGCCTTGTCCAGGTGACGCCGTCCGATGATTCGTAATATCCGTGATATTGCACCGCTGCATAGAAACGCTTGCGTACAGGGTTCCACGTAACGGAGGTGGCCGAGTTTCCTGTGTAGTTGGCAGATGCCGTTTGCGCGGATTGAATGATCGCTGTGGTGCTGTCTTCGATAGTGGCAAGCCGCCAGGTCTGACCGGCGTCGATTGAATAGTAGAGGCCGGCGAAGCTGCTGGAACTGGTCGCGCCCACCGCTGCGCCTTCTCTCGACTGCGCCACGGCCGCAACCACCAGCTGTGAATTCACGGTGCTCCAGGCGAATCCGGAAAAGCCCATGCCGCGAAAGGAAAATCCGCGCAGAGAGCCGTAGTAGATATCCATCGAGGTGGGAATGAGGCACCATGTGTTGCCTTTGTCCGTCGATCGAAGGATGCCGGTACCGTAATAGGAGTCGAGTGCGTCGTTGGGATCACCGGTTCCAGCGAGAATGACGCCAGTGCCGTTGGGCTGCACGGTGAGTGCTCCGATGCTGAGTGACGCGAGCGGTGGCGTGCTGCAATTGCTGGAAATCGGAAGCGTATCTGTGAGTGGAGAAAAGCTGACTGAGGCAGGCTGACCGGCGGCGTTCGTCGATTTCCAGATGCCCCCTCCAGAGCTGCCGACGTAAACGGTGTTGCCGCTCGAGTCTGAAGGATCAACGGCAAGGCTGGTGATGCGCCCGGTGATGAGACCATAGCTGCTGGTTTCGACTGCGGATGGACCGACCGCAGTCCACGGCGCGCTCAGTGGAGTAGTGCCGCTATTGTTGGCGGATGCTTTGAGCGCTTCGTTCTGCTCGCGTGCCTTTTGCAGCAACTCGGCCGGACTGAAATTCTTTCCGCGCGTGCGATTGAGACTGCGCTGTGCGAGAAAGCGCTGCGCTAGCTGTGCCTGCTTTGCCGTGATGTGTTTCGGCGCGGGCAACACCTCTGACTGCTGTGCAGTCAGGAGCCCGAAACCATGTGCGACGATAGATGCCCAAAGGGCCAGCTTCCACCAGCGAATCGTTGCCATGTATTCCTAGTCCACGCATACAGAGAAAAGCGCTTCTGCGCCTAGACGGGACGCAGAAGCGTTCCAGTGATGTAGTAAGGTTGCGGAAAGTGGTTTGATTATGCGGGAAGGATTACGGAACGCAAAGTTACTTTGGTTCGCGCGGTGATAGATCTGACGACCCCGCAGAGGGGAAGAATCTCGGCCATATCGTCACAATGAAAATCGCTGAGATTCTTCGCTACGCTCAGAAAGACGGCATAAAGTTTGGCCTAATCGCCTGCCCAGTTTCCTGATGCGACGTTTTCGATGTAGCGCTTCGAATCGAATTTCTTTCCCGTGGACGCGCCCGACATGTAACGAATCGCGCCGAAGATGGGACGATCGAACCACGGGCGATCATGCACTCCGGCAATGGCCCACGCGATGCCCTGATAGCCGTTCGGGTCACGTCCGTCGAGCTCGTACTTGTCGTTCAGAATGACGGCGTATTCATAGGCACGCGCGGGATTCGGCGACCACTCAAGAATTTTCTTGGCCCAGTACATACGCAAGTAGTTGTGCATCCATCCGTACTTCACCATCTGCATCTGCGCGGCGTTCCAGAGGTCGTCGTAGGTCTTGGCCTGTTCAAGTTGTTCCAATGTGTATTCGGGATTGCGCTTGTCGCGAGCGTGTTCGCGCAATGTCTTCTGCGCCCACTCGGGCGCACATTCGAGTGTGTCGTAGTTGGGAACGTATTTCACAAAGTTGACTGAGATCTCGCGCCATCCGATCAGCTCATTGATGTAAGCGTCGTAGGCTGCTTGCGTGGCTTGGCCTTCTTCGACGGCTTTTTGTGCGGCGAGCGCAATGGTGATGGGGCTGATGTGGCCGAAGTGCAGATAGGGAGACAGCCTGCTGGTCCCATCCCATTCTGGATAATTGCGTTTGGTTGCGTAGGCATGGAGACTGCGGTCAACGAAATCTTTGAGACGCTTGAGTGCAGGGTGCGTGCCGCCGGTGAACGTGTCGACCGCGCCAACGCTGCGATCGAAATCCCTCCAGCCTTTTGTTAGATCGCTGCGGACGTCGAAGGATCGGAACTGTGCCGGGCGTTTCCATTGGTGTTTCGCTTTTGTCTTCGGCTGATACACAAGATATTTTGGCAGTTCGGCGTAGAGCTTCGGTTTCATGACGTGGAGCGCGTATTGATGCTTGGAGAAGAGACTCGAGGGGACGACAACATCCGCGTCGACGGTCAAATACGGGAGGTGCAGACGCCGGGAGAGCACTCTGCGCCACCGCTCCGGCTCACGACATGGATTCTCGTCGCCAACGAGGACCGCAGCGCCAGCCTCCTGTAAAAACTTCTCTAGTTGATTGTCCGGCGGACGCCTGACGATGAAGGTCACGTTGCGTTCGGCTAGATCTTCCTCGATATCCGGCAGCCCCTGATTCAGGAAAACGTAGTGGCGAAGGTTCGCGTGCGGAAAATTTGAAATTGCAGAAAAGAAGACAAGAACAGGCAGTTCAAGTTTGTTGCCGAGTTCGATTGCCAGATCGACGGCGGGATTGTCGATCCCGCGCTGGGCTCGCTGCATCCAGTAGACAACGCATTTGCCATCTTTGAGTGGCTCTCCGGCGCCGCGAATCTTGATGCGCGGGTTATCGGCATAAGGCTGCAACAATTTGGGCAGGTCGGCGGTTTCAGGCATGCTTCTGCTGATGGTAGATGCTTGATTTCTGTCGAGGAGAGGATCGATGCAATTGAGTTTGACGAAATCGCAAAGCAGAAACGGCGGCCCCGAGGCCGCCGTTTGAATCAGCAACGGACGCGGTCTACCAGAGCCCCCATGCGCGGCTGATGTAGTCGGTCAGCGACATGGTGATGAGGACGATGAAGGTGAAGAACCCTGCGGCAACCGTCAGCTTGGTCAGGCGCGAGCTGTATTTGACGTGCATAAAGAAGAGAATCACCAGCACAGCTTTGGTGCAGGCAATACCCAGCGCAACGACTGCATTGAAGTCGCCCATTTCTATATAGGAAGCGGCCACCGTAAGCCCAGTGCCCAACAGAAGCGCGCCAAAGATTAACGCGTAGATCTTCGGACTGACCATGTGTTCTGCGTGATGTGTTGGCTCGGTGTCCAGTACTTCGTTAACTTTGTGTGCAGACATAGCGTTCAAATCCTCACTGATGGCGGCTGATCAAGTAAAGCAAAGGAAATAAGAATATCCAGACAATATCGACAAAGTGCCAGTATAGGCCGAAGTTTTCAACCATTGTCATGTGGCCGGTGGTATAGGCTCCCTGCCACGCATGATAGATAACGAACAGCAGGATGGAGACACCGATCAACATGTGCAGCGCGTGCACGCCGGTCAGAAGGAAGTAAAGCGAAAAGTAAACCTGTGTCTTCTCGGCCATGTCCTGTGGCAGCGCCTTGTCCAGCGGATAACGCGGGTCCACGCGCGTGAAGTCGCTAGTACTGAAATTCAATCCGGGAACGTGATGGTGCTCCCATTCGTCGTGCCATTCATATGCCTTGATTCCGAGAAAGCCTATGCCCAGCAGCAGGGTTAGCGTCAGATAACGCAGCAGCGCTTTTCGGTTGCGGGTTTCCGCCGAGTACACGCCCATGGCCATGGTGAAGCTGGAGCAGATGAGCACGGTGGTGTTCAGCGTGCCGGCCCAAATGATCATCCAGTGGCTGCCCGCGACAAAAGCCGGGTAGTACCAGATGCGGTAAATGAGATATGCGGTGAACATGCCGCCGAAGAACATGATTTCGGTCAGCAGGAAAAGCCACATGCCGAAGCTCGACGCTTCGCGCTGCTGGCCCACTGTTGCGAAGTGGTGCTGCAGGTGCGGCGAATGCGCGTGGTCGACTTCGCTCTGGTTTGCAGGAACTGCGATCGCCTGGCTATCCAACGGTCTGCACCTCGTTCTTGGTCTGGTTCGCCAGCCATTCAAAGTCGTAGGCCTCGAAGTCGACGACGGGCGTTTCAGGGAAGTTCTCAGTCAATGGCGGCGACTGCACCTGCCACTCAAGACCAGGAGCGCGCCACGGATTGCTTCCGGCGATCTTGCCATATTTCAGGGACCACGTCAGATAGAGCATCGGCAGCACGTAGCCGATGGCGAGGATTGACGCGCCAGCGGTGGAAAGCACGTTGAGCACCTGGAACTCCGGCGGATAGGAATGATAGCGGCGCGGCATGCCCAGGTAGCCCACGATGAACTGCGGGAAGAAGGTGAGATTAAAGCCGATAAAGAGAACAGACGCAGCCAGTCTCCCCAACGCCTCCGGATACATGCGCCCGGTGATCTTGGGCCACCAGAAATGGAGGCCCGCCATAAACGCGCTGACCATGCCGCCCACCATGACGTAGTGGAAGTGGGCCACGATGAAGTAGGTCTCAGTAAGATGGATATCCATACCCAACGAGGCCAGCATGACGCCGGTTAGTCCGCCTATGGTGAAGAGGCCAATGAAGCTGAAGGTGTACAGCATGGGCGTATCAAAAGTGATGGAGCCCTTGTACATGGTCGCTGACCAGTTGAATATCTTGATGGCGGAGGGCACAGCCACCAGCATAGTCATCAGGGAGAATACGAGCGCAGAGTAATTTGAGATGCCCATGATGAACATATGGTGCGCCCAGACGAAGAAGCTGAAGACCGCAATGGCCACCGAGGAAAAAGCTACCGCGGTATATCCGAAGACCCGCTTGCGGCTGAAGCAGGCAACGACTTCGGAGATCACCCCCATGCCGGGCAGGATCATGACGTAGACGGCAGGATGCGAATAGAACCAGAAGAGGTGCTGGAACAGCAGTGGGTCGCCACCTTTAGTGGGATCGAAGACGCCGATGCCGATAGCACGCTCCATCACAAGAAGCACCAGCGAGATGGCGATGACCGGAGTGGCCAGGACAAAAATGATGGAGGTCGCGTAGTACGACCAGATAAACAGCGGCATCCGGAACCAGGTCATGCCCGGGGCGCGCAGCCGGTGAATGGTGACGATGAAGTTCAAGCCAGTGAGAATGGACGAAAAGCCGGCAACGAAAATACCCAGGGCCGCACCGACGACATTCGTGTTTACATAGTGCGTACTGAGAGGCGTGGTGAAGGTCCAGCCTGTATCCATGCCACCGCAGATGATGGCGTACAGCTCGAAGCAGCCGCCGGTCACGAAGAGATACCAGCTCAGCAAATTGAGCCTGGGGAAGGCCACGTCCTTGGCGCCGATCATCAGCGGAATGCAGAAGTTTCCGAGCACCGCCGGAGCGATCGGCACCAGGAAGAAGAACACCATGATGATGCCGTGAATAGAAAATAGCTTGTTGTACGTGTCGGCTGCAACCAGCTCGCCGCCGGGAGTCAACAGGTTAAGCCGAATCAGGGCGGCTGCGGTGCCGCCGATGGTGAAAAAGAAAACGGTGGTAAACAGATAGAGAATAGCGATGCGCTTATGGTCAAGCGTAAGCAGCCAGCTCTTCAGGCCGTATTCGTTATTCAGAAAGGACCGCTTCGGAAGACTGGCCGTCTCCTGCGGAGGAAGAACGATCGCTGTTGAGGTGCTCATTGCTTCACCATCCCCTGCCCGGCCGCCGGCGCTGCGGGCGCGACGGTCTCTACATGGCTCGTGTTCAGCGTCTGATGGACGCGATAGTTCGAGTTTAAGTTCTTGATGTATTCGACGAGACTGATTAAACCGTCCTCACTGACCTGGCCTTGATAAGTAGGCATGATCGGCGAGTACCCCGCGACCTGATGCATGGTTGGATTCAGAATCGTGTCGCGCAGGAAGGCGTCATCCACGGTGACGACCGAGCCGTTTGCCATCTGCAACTTGCCGCCGTATACCTCAGCCAGGCTGGGACCGTGCGCGTCCGCGCTACCCGAATGGCAGGAGGCGCAGCCTAGGCTGGCAAAGAGGCGCTCCCCATTCTGCGCGAGCGAGGAGCCGCTGGTGGATCCGGCCGTCCACTTCTGATAATCGTCCGGCGTCATAGCGACGATTTCGCCGATCATCTGCGAGTGGAGTGTGCCGCAATATTGCGTGCAGAACAGATGATAGGTACCGGGCTTGGTGGCTTCGAACCATACGGTGGTATAGCGACCGGGGATCACTTCGCGCTTGACGCGGAATGCCGGTATAGAAAAGCTGTGGAAGACATCCTGCGAGATCATGGTGAGCTGCACTGCCTTGCCGGTGGGAACGTGCAGGGCGTTGATCTCGTGCTGGCCGCCGGGATGCTCGGCCTTCCACATCCATTGCTTGCCCACGATATAGATATTCATGGCGTTTGTGGGCGGGTTGTAGATACGGAAATAAAGCAGCGCGCCCCAGACAAACGCAATCAGGAAAAGACCCAGGGGAATAATGGTCCAAGTCGTCTCCAGCAGCGTGGAGCCTTCGATCTGGATGGCCTCCGGGTGTCTATCCTTGCGGTAAAGGATGGAGAAGGAAACCACCATCGCTATGACCACCATCGTTCCAAACACCGAGATGAGAAGCAGGTAAAGGAAGAACGCGTCGGAGTACGGAGCAATGCTCGACGCCTCGGGTGGAAACAGCGGCAAGCGGCTGAGGAATTTCTCGAGAAATTGCCAGAGTACTGGACTGATGTAATGCATCGTTAATTTTTATCCGTTCACGTTTTTCCAGTTTGGTACCGGCATGGCCTTTTCTGACTTTCGATCACGCCGGAACATCACGATCATGTACCCACCGAGGCAAAGCATCGTGATCATGCAACCCAACTGCACCACACGCGCGACAATCAGGCTGTGCCTGCTCAGAGTCGGGTCGTAGTGGTAGCAGTAGGTCATGATCGCATCGACCGGAGAGCCGATCCTGTGCTCTGACGCTTCCACCAGCCCGAGCCGCAAATCTTTCGGCGAATATTCAACGCCGAGGTAATACTGCGAAAGCTTTCCATCCGGGGTCACCAGTTCGATGGAACTGGCGTGCGCAAACTGCGTCAGCTTGCCATCCGGGCCGGGGACGCGAACATAACCGAAGCCGGTTGCATCGGCGAGCGCGTTGATCGCCGGTTGCTGCCCGGTGAGGAAGTGCCAGCCATTCGCCGTTTCCGGATGACCATAGCGCTTGATGTAGAACGCCTTCTTCTTCGCTGCAAGCTCCGGCGTCTCGCTCGGATCAATACTGGCGACAATAATGTCGAAATCCTTGCCCGGGCGGAACTTTACCATTTCAAGCGCGCCAACGAGGCCGTTCAGTTCCTCAGAACAGAGCATCGGGCAGTTGTAATAGACCAGCGACAGAATGGCCGGACGCCTCCCGAAGTAGTCGCCCATGCGGACGGCTTTTCCGGTTTCGTCAATAAACTGGCCGTCTAGCGGAATCTGCGTATTGAGCTTCTGCACGATGGTGGCCCTGGTCAGCACGGCAGGCAGGTGATCGCCTGCGGGATCTCCCATCTGCTTGTCGCCATAACTTGAAACCTGTGCCGAAGCAGCCGAGGTGGCGAACGCAAGTCCGGCCGCGAGCGCCAACGCGCCTTTTCCCGTTCTGCTTTCCCGAATTTTGCTCAGTATCTGCATTCTGCTTCTATGCTAATCCGCTTTTCAGGGCGATTCACGCCCGCCGCGCCGTACCTAATTATTGTTCGCTTTGCTCGATGCCTGCTCGCCCGGCTCGTGGGCAGCGCCTTCGCGTAGTTGCTGTTCATAGGCCGTGCGCGCAAACCCATCAGTCAAGGGGACTTGCACCGAGATGGCGCTGTCACCGGCCATCAATGGTTCCGACGCCTGAGGCTGTTGCTGCACCGGCAACCCACGTTGCGCAATTAACTCCATGGCGCGCTCGATCGGGATGCGCACCGTGCCCTTCGAGCGGTCGATCCAGCTGTAGTTATCGAGCAGAAGGTCCTCGCGGGCATGTAGATCAGCCGTATCCTGATTGCCGTCGTCACCCTGCAGGCGCGGCGTGGGAAAGGCCTGCGTCAGCTGATTCAGCTGTTGTTGTTCGAGCGCCGGGCTCGATTCCATCCGGTATGTCTTGCCCGCTTCGGCGCTTCCCTGATTCCATCTGTTCGGAGGGCCATCGCGTTTCACGAGGGCATTGTTAATGACCTTGCCCATACCGAAGCAGAAGACGAAGAACACCGCAACCGAAATAAAGAGGCCGATCAGGAAGACGATGATTCCATGGGCGCTTACGTCTGTAACTTCGTAGCCCTCCCGAACGGAAGCGGCTTTGTTATGCGACTCGTGCTCGTGGGGGTTAGGCGTGTGCATGTTCAGGCTCCAGAATCTCGGCCACGTGCGGATCGTTGGTGGCTACCAGCGGACGTGTAGTCAGTTGCCAGGAGTAGAAGGCCGTCCAGAAGGAAATCAGCGCTCCCGGCACGGCGATGTATTCAAGAATGCCGATGCTGAAGTGCAGGTTGCGCGCCGCATCCTTGAAGTTCGGTTCGATCAGCCACCACATATCCCAGCAGCGGGCGAAAATCATGATGCAGCAGACAACAGCCAGACGGCTCTTGATGCGCTTCAGATCGCGCGAGAGCAAAAGGGTAAAGGGCAGGAGCCAGTGGAAGACAAAATCGAGTGTGGCGATCACACCCCAGTCGCCGCGGATCCGATCCAGATACCAAGGAATCTCTTCCGGCGAGTTGCCCGACCAGATGATAAGGAACGCGGCAAAGGCAAGGTAGATATTCAGCATGGTGAAGGCGAGGCAGAGCTTGCCCAGATCGTGCTGCTCTGTAGTGCGCATAATGGTCTTGATCGGTTGCGCCTTGGACAAGCCGATCAGGGTCAGGATCACCAGCGCCAACACTCCGTAGGCCTGGCCTACGAGGAACTGCAAGCCGTAGACGGTGGAATACCATGTCACATCGAGTGACATGACGCAGTAAATGGCAATTGCGGTCAGGGTCAGGGAGTAGAGCACGACACCGAAGCCGCTGAGGTTTTCGAACTTAACTTGCCAATAGGGAACATTGGGCGCAGAGTCAGCATCCCGCTGCAACGACCATTTGTTGAGCAGGAAAGTGTAGAGCGCCCAGCTGGCAAAACAGAACAGCATCACAATCCAGAAGCTGGTTGGATTGAGCATGGGCTTTTTCCAGATGATGGCATGTGCCTGCTCTGCGTTGATCAGGTGATCCTTGAGGGCAGCTGCAGCATCGGGATACCGTGCCCACAGATACAACTGTTTGAGCGAGACGCCGAAGATTCCGACGGGCAGGAAATAGAGGAAGACCAGCGGCAACGTCCGTGTCATGGCCTCGAGGGGGCGCCGTATGAGCAAGCCCCACTTGCCGCCGGAGAGATACTGCGTCATCAGCAGCGCCATACCGCCGCAGCAAAAGCCGAAGCAGATCATGAAGCCCATCAGCCATGCGCGCAGGAAGTGGTTCCAGCCGTCTCCGGCAAGAAATCCGAGAATAATACCGAGGACAGAAAACACCGCACCCACTGCGAGCGCTCGCCTGCGCCAGCCATGAACAAAGGCCGGCGCCGAAAGGTCAGCGGGCAATGTTTTCTCGTGATAACTGTGTGCCATTCGTTCTGATCCTTATTGCTTAGGCTCGGGCGAAGTTGTTTCGCCTTTTTTCGCACCTGTCGCAGTTGCAGGCTGCGGCGTTAAAGTCGGCGTCTTCGGGTTCTCCGCTGGAGCACCAGCGACGTTGCCCACTGGTGGCAGCGCATTGACCTCGGTACCTGTAGCCATCGGCCACGGGCCGGCAAAACTCGCCGGAAGTCCCTGCTGCTCCGCGACATCGCTCAGGTTCTGGACATGCACACCCTGGGGCACATCAGACTCTTTCGCGTTCTGACTCAACTGCAACGCCCGGATATACGCCGCGACAGCCCAGCGATCCGCCGGCGTCAGTTGCGCGGAGTAGTCGGGCATTGCGCCGTAGCCGTTGCTCATCACAAAGAAGTAATGGCTCAGCGGCTGATTGAGGCGTTTGGAGTCATGATAATTTCCCGCCGGCTTGTATCCACGCTGCACGATCATGCCATCGCCGTTCCCCACGCGTGAATGGCAGGGCGTGCAGTAAATATTGAAACGCTCCTGCCCGCGCTCGAGGACCGTGAGCGTGGCGGGGAAGGGCATCGCATCCTGCTCTTTGCCGTTCACCAGACCTGTGTAGAAGTATTCATCTTCACGCAGTTGACCGCGAGCTACCGTGTGCTCCACCTGCGGACGTGCGGAGCGGCCATCGGTGAAGAAGTCGGTGCCGCGCTGCGGAATGAATTTCGGCTGATCATGCATGTCCTGGCGGCAGCCGGCAAGCAGCGAGATCGCTGCCAGCGCGCTCAGGGACAAACCCGTTACACCCCGTCGACGTCGACCTATCGCCGGGGACCCCGTTGTGCGGATTCGGATCATCGTCTTAATACTCCACCTCCACCACGGAGACCGGCTGCCAGCTTTCAAGAAATGCCCGTGATTCTGCAACATCGAACTTCGGATCGGTTGATTCCAGACAAAGGAAAAACTTGTCCGAGGTGGCGCCCCTGCGGAAGTTGGGTGCGTTGAACAGGGGGTGGTAGACCTGCGGCAGTCCGCATACGGCGAGCATGCCAAATGCGGCCGAAAGCCCGGAGAAGAGAATCGTCCATTCGTAGGCCGGGACGATAAAGGCCGGCCACGAATAATAGGGACGACCTGCAATGTTCAGCGGGTAAGCCCAGACCGAGATCCACGTCTCCAGGCTGAACATGGCGACTACACCGAGCAGTCCCCCGATCAGGCAGATCAGCGAAACGTTGTCGCGATGGAAGCCGATCGCCGCGGCCGCTTCTTCGACCGGGTATGGCGTATAGCAATCCATTCGGCGATAACCGGAGTCATAGGCAGCCTGCGCGGCCCGCACCAGGTCGCTGGGCGTGTCGAACTCGGCGAGCAATCCGTAGGTTCCTTCAATGATCGGCATTAGTCACCCGCCTCCGGCAGCGGTTCGTCTTTGGGGTGAATCTTTGCCTGCGGCAAAAGGATGCGTAGCTCAGACATGGGAATCATGGGAAGGAAGCGAATAAAGAGGAAGAACAGGAACGTGAACAGACCCAACGTTCCGATAAATGTTGCATAGTCCCAGCGCGTGGCATTGTATGTCCCCCAGGACGACGGCAGGTAGTCGCGTGTCAGACTGGTAACGATGATGACGAAGCGCTCAAACCACATGCCCGTATTCACGATGAAGGACATGATAAACATGAGCGCGACGTTCGTCCGGAACTTGCGGAGCCACATCAACTGCGGCAGCGCGATGTTGCAGGTGATGAGAACCCAGTAGGACCATCCCATCGGCCCGAACATGCGGTTCCACATCATGAAGTATTCCCAATGGCTGGCCGAGTACCACGCCATAAAGACTTCCATCCCATAGCCATAGGCCACGATTCCGCCGGTCACCAGCATGACCTTGCCCATGTTGTCGATATGGCGGATGGTGACGATGTCTTCAAGGTGGTAGAACTTGCGGATCGGAATTGCCAGCGTGAGGACCATGGCGAAGCCGGAGTAGACAGCGCCAGCCACGAAGTACGGCGGGAAGATGGTCGTATGCCACCCGGGCAGGAGCGCCACAGCAAAATCGAAGCTGATGACTGTATGCACCGAGAGCACGAGCGGCGTCGAGAGGCCGGAGAGCAGCAGCGAAGCCGTCTCATAGCGGACCCAGTGCCGGACTGACCCGCGCCAGCCGAGTGCGATAACGCCATAAAAGAACTGCCCGAACTTCGATTTTGCGTTATCGCGCAGGGTTGCCAAATCGGGAACCATGCCGATGTACCAGAAGACTACCGAGATGGTCGCGTAGGTCGAAACCGCAAAGACGTCCCAGAGCAGCGGCGAGCGAAACTGCGGCCACACGTCCATCGTGAAGGGCAAGGGGAAAAGCCAATACCCCAGCCACGGACGACCCGTGTGGATAAGCGGGAACATTCCGGCGCAGACGACGGCAAAAATCGTCATGGCCTCGGCGAAGCGATTGATCGAGTTACGCCAGCTTTGCTTGAAAAGCAGCAGGATGGCAGAGATCAGCGTTCCGGCATGGCCGATACCGATCCACCAGACGAAGTTGATGATGGCGAAGCCCCATGCGACCGGCTGTGTAATGGCCCAGATGCCCGTGCCGCGAAGGAAGAGCCACGTGACCGCTACAGTCAGCAGAGTGACCCCGCCCCCGGCCAGAAGGAAGCCTCCCCACCAGCCAAGAGGAGTATGGCTGGTGAGGACGATGCCCGAGAGCTTTTCGGTAACCGACTTGAAGGTATGCCCCGGCGCAATGACCCGGAGTTCCCCGGTTATCGGATCCAGCATCGGATCGTTGATTGGTTCTTTGGTTGCCATATTCCGTTCAGCCTCTTAGCGCGAGGGCCTATGCCTCGGCCAGTTCGGGGTTCAAGTTCAGCACTTCTGCGATATAGGTCGTGCGCGGGCGCGTGTTGATATCCGCCAGTACGCCGTAAGTCCGCGACTGCTCCTTGAGCTTGCGCACCTTGCTCGCGCGGTCATTGATGTTGCCGAAGATGATCGCGTTGGTCGGGCAGGCCTGCTGGCAGGCCGTCACGATCTCCCCATCGCGAATCTCGCGGTTTTCCTTGTCCGCCTGAATCTTTGCCGCATTGATGCGCTGCACGCAATAGCTGCACTTTTCCATCACGCCACGGCTGCGGACGGTGACGTCCGGGTTGCGCATCAACTTCAGGCTCTCGGTTTCGTAATCGGAGAAGAGCAGAAAGTTGAAGCGGCGCACCTTGTACGGGCAATTGTTCGAGCAGTAGCGGGTACCCACGCAGCGGTTGTAGACCATCGTGTTGAGGCCTTCCGGCGTGTGGATCGTCGCGCCCACCGGGCATACCTGTTCGCAGGGAGCGTTCTCGCAATGCTGGCAGGCCATCGGCTGCAGATGCGCGCGCGGCGCAGCGAGATCGCCTTCGAAGTACGTGTCGATGCGAAGCCACTGCATGTTGCGACCGACTTTGACCTGATGCTTGCCGACAACGGCGATATTGTTCTCCGCGTAGCAGCTCACGACGCAGGCGTTGCAACCGACGCAGGCATTCATGTCGACCGACATGCCCCAGGCGTTCTTGTCGTAACGATAGGCCGGGAACATAGACGTCGTTGTCTCCGGCGTATCGTGACCCTCGCCTTCGTGCGCGAAATTCGGATTCTGCTTGAACTCTTCGAGCGTGGCGTAGCGGATGATGCCGCGGTCCATCGACTCGTTGCCTTCGATCGAATGCGTCCCGCTGCCGTCGCCGCCGTGCGCAATCGCGCGATGGTCGGTGTAGTGGCTCTTGGTGACTGCGAACTCATAGACATCGCCGGTCTTGCGCAAATTCGCGCCGCTTACGAAGAGCGGTGCATCCGAACTGCGCAGCGCGTAGGCATTGAAGCCCTGGCCGCTGCCGACGCGGCCTGCGTGGGTGCGTCCCTGCCCAAGCGTAAGCGTAATCGTGTTATCGGGGTGACCCGGAACCGCGAAAACCGGCGCGAGAATCTTGAGGCCGTTCACGCTGATCTCGACGACATCGTGCTCGGCAAGATCGAGCTGATTCAGCGTGGCGTAGCTCATCTGGGCCGCGTTATCCCAGGAAAGATTCGTCACCGGACGGGGCAATTCCTGCAGCCAGCCCACGTTGGCGAAGCGGCCATCGTAGAGGTTGTAGTCGGGACGGAAGACGATCTCTAACGCGTCTGCGCCACCGGCCGAGCTGGCGCGAGCAGATACGGGAAGATCGCCAAACTGATTGTTCGAGCCTTGAGACACGGCCTTGGCTGCACCTACGCCCTTTGGCTGGAAGGCCGTATCGGCGATGAAGCCATCATGCAGGGCTTTGCGCCAGTTGAACTCGAAGTCGCCCTTTCCGGAAAGCTGTTGTCTCCAGTTTTCGCGAACTGCGTCGTATCCAGACAGATCTGGATTGTCGAGCATGGCCTGCACAATCTCATGCGCCGTATGTCCGCCGTAGAGCGGATTGATCATCGGCTGGACAACCGTAACCGTGCCATCGTACGCGCGAGCGTCCGACCAGCTTTCAAGATAGTGCGCGCTGTTGATGTGCCACTGAGCCATCACCCCGGTCTCGTCCAGGTGTGAACCGAGGTGGACGATCGTTTTCACGTTGCCCAAGGCGGCATCGAACTTCAGATCGGCGGGTGCGGCGTAAACCGGGTTGCTGTCGAGAATGACCAGCCACTCCACTTTGCCGGCGTTCATGTCAGCGACCAGCGATTTGAAGTCGCTTGTCTGGACTGAAGGCAGCGGGTTGACCGTTTCGGTGTAGGCGACGGTCTTGCCGACATTCCCGAGCGCTTCATTGATAGCAATCGCCGCGAGATGAACCGAGGACGACTGCTGCTCCCCCGGAATGACAAGGCACTTGCCTGCATTCGACTTCAGGTCTTTGGCTACAGCAGCAAGGAATTTCTTCGCGTCATCCGACCCGTTGTAACTGGCGGATCCCGATGTGAGCGTTCCAGCGAGAGCCGCAGCAAATGGGCCGATATCGCTCGCACGCAGCGCTAGGCGATGCTCAGCCTTGAGTCCGGTCGTCGTCGTCCAGCTTTCGACAACGTACAGACGATTCATCTCTGTCGTGCCGTCGAGCCTGCGCTTGTTCGCGTAGTCCTTCGCCAGCTTGTGGAAGCCCGGCTGGACCGCTCCGGAGAGAAAATCCGCATCGAGCGAGAGGATGACATCCGCCGCATCAAGCTTGTACTGCGCATCGAGATAATCGCCAAACGCGGCCTTGGACGCCGCATAGGCTGAATCGCGGTTCACCGCGTCATACTGAATCCACTTCGCATTCGGGTAAGTTGCTTGCGCCTTCTTCCACTGGGCCGCGAGAGTCGGCGATGTGACGGTTCCGCTCAGGAAGTAAATGCCAGTTCCACCTGCAGATTTTTTGTCAGCCAGTGCACTTCGCCATGCCGCCTGGAAAGCCACCCATGAGCGCGTTTCACCACGATAGGTTGGGTGCTGCGAGCGATCAGGATCGTAGAGATCAAGCAGCGTTCCCTGCGTCAGCGGATCGGAGCCGCCCTTGTTGTACGGATGCTCAGGATTCCCGTCGACCTTGATCGGCCGGAAAGCATCGCTCTTTACCAGCACCGGAACTGCGCCGGTCGGGAAGGGAAATGCCGTCGCGAAATACATCGGCTTGCCGAGGATCAAATCCTCCGGCGCCTTGACATACGGGTAGATCGGCTCATCGGGCTGCTTGGTGCAACCGGAAAGACCGGCAAGCGCCAGCGAAGCACCTGCGAGCTTCAAGAATCCGCGACGCGATACCGGGTCAATCCACTCGGAAGCCTGCTGCGGAAACTCGCGACTCAGCAACTCGCCAAATTCAGGCTTCTCCGCGAGTTCGTCGACACTTCTCCAGTATTTCTTGCCCGTCTTGCCGCTTAATTTTGCACGGACCTCTTCGAGCGTCAGGGCTTGGGACTTTTCCTGCTCCTGAGCCTCGAGCATTACCAATCCGTTATTCTTCATCTCTTGATCGCGTCTCTCGCCTTGCACGACTGTCAACTGCTTGTCCGTCTTCATCGATGGCAGACCTCGCAGCTCGACAGGTCGCGCGGATTGCGAATGTGATATTGCGCTTCCAGGAACTTGCCCATCTCTTCCTGGCTGGTGAACTTCTGATAATTCAGCGTCGCCGGAACCGCAGCGCCGCCTGCATCGCTCGCCGCCTGTCCGTGCAGTCCAACGGAAAGCATCTGCAGCGAGGCCATCTGACCGCCAGTATTCGAAGTTGGATCGGTTGCCGTGCAGGTTACGTCTTCAGCAGTCGGAGTGCCTGTTTTGGAGGACTGCTTCACGGCGCACCATTCAGGCTTCAGCTCGCTCGGTCCGGTCCACGCCATATTGTAGATTTCACTGGTTGGCCTGATGTTCGCCGCCGGATGGCGATGGCAGTTCAGGCACCATTCCATCTGCAGCGTGTTCTGTTGATACATGATCGGCATTTCATCGACGCGGCCGTGGCAAGTCGAACAGCCCATGCCTTTGTTCACGTGAATTTCATGGCTGAAGTAGACAAAATCCGGGAGATCGTGGACCTTCGTCCAAACAATCGATTGGCCTGTCGCCCAGCTATTCCGGACCGGCTCAAGCAGCTCGGCATTGGTCCAGATCTGTGCATGGCAGTTCATACACGTCCGCGTGGGCGGGATACCGGCGTAGCTCGACTTCTCGACCGACGTATGACAGTACTGGCATTGAATACCCAGTCCCTGCACGTGATGCTTATGACTGAAGGGAACCGGCTGGTCGGCGCGCTGCCCCTGGCGAGTCACCCAGGGGGATCTTTGCAACTGATCCAGCGTCACACCTAAAGCAATTACGATCAACCCCGTTAAGACCAGGCTCATCCGTGCCAGCGCGTTCGAGCTGCGGTCAAAAATCTGCGCCATGAATGCGTTCCTGCTTCCTCAAAATCCGTAAAAGTGGTGGAGGGTTTTAGCGTCACGGTCCGGCTTTACGATCTGCCGAACACAATTTTCAAATGAAAAATCAATATAGCAGGCGAACAGGTAGAATCGGCAAGTCGCGCCACAGTACCGGGAAAATTTTGTGCTTATTTTTCCGCATTTGAGTAACCATTCCCTCAACAGCATCGCGCTCATAAACATGCGGAGTAATCGATGCGGTTACCTGAGAAGTAAATAGAAACAGGCCGTCTTCTCTATAATCATCTCCCAGCAGATGAAGCGCTTCCTGTTTCCCATTCTCGGACTGTGGCTGCTGCTGTACGGCTCGTTCGCCCTCGTGCGTCCGCCACTACTCGACGACGCGGATGCTCTGCACGCCGAAGCAGCGCGTGAGATGCTGCTGACGCACGATTGGGTCACGCTTCACGTGAATGGCATTCGCTATCTCGAGAAGGCACCGCTGCTTTACTGGAGCATCGCAACCAGTTTCAAAATCTTCGGCGTTCACGACTGGGCTGCGCGATTGCCTCTGGCTCTTTACGCTCTGGCGCTCTTTATCGTTATCTTCGCGCTTGGACGTCGTCTCTTTGCCTCGCTGACGGCCGGCTTTTACGCCGCTCTTTGTCTGCTGACGGCAAGCGGCATCTTCGGTTTCACTCGCATTCTTCTCCCCGATGTGATTCTCTGCCTCTGGCTTTCGCTGGCGATGTACTTCTTCTGGAAATCGCTGGGCGAAGCCACCCCCTCGCTGGCGACCGCTCTCGGATTCGACATCTGCTGCGCGCTCGGCGTGCTGACCAAGGGCCTGGTCGGCGCGATCATTCCGTTCCTCATCATCCTCATCTTCCTGTTCATGACGCGGAAGCTCCGCCACCTTCTGCGCTGGCACCCCATCACCGGCCCCATCGGATTTCTCATCGTAGCCGCGCCCTGGCACATCCTCGCTGCGCTGAGAAATCCCTCCATTGGCTCAATGGGTGCAGCTCCTTCGCCAAAGAATGTCCACGGATTCCTTTGGTTCTACTTCGTCCGTGAACAGTTCGCGCGCTATTTCAGTCCTACGAGCCATAACTTTGACTCGGTGCCGATTCCGCTCTTCTGGCTGCTGCTGCTGGCTTTCATCGCTCCCTGGTCCATCTATGCGCTCATCGTCCTGGCGCGTCACGACTGGAAGGGAGCCTTTCGCCGCGAAGAACTTGACGAGCGTCAGCGCGTAATGATGTTGCTCGTCATCTGGATCGCGGTGGTGATGTTCTTCTTCAGCTTTCCCGCGCGCCAGGAATATTACGTGCTGCCTGCTCTTCCGCCCATGGCGCTGCTTGCAGGATATTGGCTAGCAGATGCGGAGGTCTCGCCAGCGCCGGCAGGGAAGGTCGTAGCCTTGATCCTGTTCATCGTCGGCCTGCTCGCAGCCGTCGCATCACTCCTGTTCGCGATTTACTTCAAGCCGCTGCCCATCGGCACCGATGTAACGCAAGTGTTGCAGGAGATGACGCGCAGCCACCGTCTCTTCTTCGGACACTTCTTTGACCTGACACT
Source organism: Alloacidobacterium dinghuense (assembly GCF_014274465.1). NCBI lineage: Bacteria > Pseudomonadati > Acidobacteriota > Terriglobia > Terriglobales > Acidobacteriaceae > Alloacidobacterium > Alloacidobacterium dinghuense. Next base: position 4,965,375 of record NZ_CP060394.1, read on the forward strand.
ACGCGCTCTGGGAGCATTTCGCGTTCCGCTCACCATTACGACAGCCGCTCTCCTTGTTGGCCTTACCGCGAACCTCTGGTTCCAGTTCAAAGAAAAGGTGCGCATGGCGAACTGCTTTCTCGTCGGCACCGTTACCGCTTTTCTCATCGCCGCACATCTGGCTCTCTACATACTGTCGCCGGCTATCTCATCCCAGATCCTCGCCAACGCCATCAAGCCGGAGATCGACAAGGACGACGTCATCGTGGTCAACGGCCGCTATGAACGCGCATCCTCTTTGCCCTTTTACCTTGAACGGCAAGTCCAGCTTTTGAACGGGCGCGGCGGCGGACTCTGGTACGGCTCGTTCTTCCCGGATGCACCCGAGGCTTTCATCAATAACGATGCGCTAGCGCAACTGTGGACTGGCCAGAACCGCGTCTTCCTGTGGACACCGCTCGATCAGGCGCCACAGCTGCCCGGCCAATCCTTCGTGATCGGGCGCAGCGGAGGGAAAGAGATCCTCAGCAATCAACCAAGCGCCCGCGGCGCCGAATTTTAGGGACTAGCCCCTTCGACTGCGCTCAGGGCGGGCTGCCCAGGCAAACGCGCCATCGGCGCCTAGTTTCCGACAGGATTGGCAACGAACTTCGGCGTGTTCGCCTCTGTGCCAAACTGCCAAGCTGTGAGATACGCGAGCTTGAGAATTTTCGTCATCTTCGCGTAATCAATCTTGTCCGCTGTGTCTGTCGTGTGGTGGTAGTCCGGATGAAAGCCGGTGAACCACCAGAAGGCCGGGACATCGTGCAACACGAAGGGGAACTGATCGCTGCGGAAGAAAACGTTCAGCGCATTCTCGTGATCGAAGCGGTCGTCGAGCACCAGCCCCACATACTCATTTTCTGCGACCACGGTCTGGTTGTACTGCGGGCTATAAAGTGCTCCGATCAGATTCAGGCGGTTGGTCGTGTCCTTGGGAATCTCGATCAGCCCGTTTGTCTGTTCGCTTGGCGTCTCGTCGCGCCCGATCATGTCGAAGTTGATCATGGCGCGCGTCGTGTCTAAAGGCCGCAGAGGATGGGCCGCCATGTAGTAAGAGCCGAGCAAGCCGCGCTCCTCGGCAGCAAACACAACGAACAGAATCGACCGTTTTGGTTTCAATGGATTAGCAGCAAAGGCATGCGCCAGTTCCACAACGCCGACAGTGCCCGACCCGTTGTCGTCCGCGCCATGCCAGATATCCAGACCGCCGGACGCGTTCGGCGAAGATCCATCGTGATCATGGTGCGCGCTGATGAGGATCGTCTCCGGGCTCAACGCCGGATCGCTACCTTGCAGCAGCCCGGCCACGTTGTATGCCGTTCCCGTGGTGCGCGACAGGTTCTGGAAGTGGAGGTTTACGGTTGTATCCGGAAGAGCGCGCGATTGCGGGGAGAGATCCTTGTCGATGCCGGCCTGCAACGCGGACGGGCTTGCGCCGGCTGTCGACAGTAACTCTGCAGCGATCGCGTCAGAGACAACTGCAGCCGGAATGTGCAGCGCATCGTCGGCTAGCGCCTGTCCCGGTATCGGGTTCGCCCGCGTGGCGCTGCCGCCGATACGCGCCACCCGCTCCTGGTTCGAGGGATGCTTGCGATTCGGCTCGGCCACGATCAGAATCGCCACAGCGCCGTGCGCCTGCGCGTTCATTGCCTTCACCCGTGTCGTGGCGTAGCGAGTATTGCCGGTTCCGTTAAAGATGGAGTGCGGATCGTTTTCCTGCGGCTCGTGATCGAAGACGAGCACGATTTTTCCCTGAACATCGATGCCCTTGTAGTCGTCGTAGTGCAGCTCGGGCGCGGTGATCCCATAACCGGCAAAGACAACCGGCGCAGAGATATCCACATTGTCGTGATAACCGCCCAGCACATCCGGAAACTGCCATTTCTTTTCGCTTTCAGAGCGCCTGAGCGCGACAAAGCTCGCTTTGCGGTCAGGACGGTATTCGATCAAAGGCACAGGCTGCAGATAGCTCTTGCGGCCACTAGAATCCGTCACCTGCGGTTGCAGTCCGGCCTTGGCAAACTCCGATGCGATCCACTCCGCTGCAGCATCGTCACCGGGCTGCAGCGACATTCGTCCCTGTAAAGCATCTGAGGCAATGAAAGCAAGATCGGCACGCAGGTCCGTTTCGCGAATCTGCTCGAATCCAGTACGCACGTCCGTCGGAACAGGCGGCAACTGGGCGAATGTGTACAGGCAATTTGCAAAGAAAATGACAGCAGGAAGCAGGCGAGATAGAAACCGCTTGTCAGGCATGCACACAACATATCCGAGTTTGCGCCGCCCGCTTAAGGTTTCTTCTATCTGGTCGTAGTGAGGCGCTGCATCCTGCCATCTTTGAGGGCGAAGGTCTGGTCGCGCCACGTGACCGTGTTCCCTGCATAGCTCCACACCCAAACACCGAGCGCGATCATGTCGCGCGGAAGCAACAGCCACAAATCGCGCAGTACCTCGAGATCACGCAGCACTCCGACGCCGATAGCCAACGCCACCGTCACCCGTGCCGCGCAAACAAGACTCAGCAGCGCCACACTCGGCAGGCTCGCGCCCGCAGCGAGCACGTTCAGCACAGCCCACGGCAGTCCAAAGGTGAAGACGACCCCAGCGTATCCCTTCTTGCGGACATCACGCATGCCGCGCGCCCACCGCAACTGATGTGCAAGAAATTGCCGGAAGGTATAAGCCGGAACCGTCGTCTCGACAACTTCATCGGCCAACTCGACCCGATAGCCTTTCGCCGCGATGCGCGCCCCGAGTTCGTAGTCATCGGCAAGATGGTCCACCAGCGGCCGCAGCCCACCGATCGCGTCCAGGGCCTCGCGCGACATGGCCAGCGTCGAGCCGAGGCCGAAACGGATCCCGCCCTCAAGCTTGCGCGCTGTCAGCACTCCGGCTGCAAAGTCGGTCGAGATGCCGATAGCTTCCATCTTCGATCCAATTGTCTGGTGCGAGCGTCCGCGATAGAGCGCCGTCACCATACCAACTTCCGCATTTGCGAACGGAGCCACGACCCGCGCCAGATAGCGCGGCGAAACTTTTATGTCACTGTCATTGATCAAAATGTGAGCGAAGCTCGCCTGCGGGACCATCAGCGCCAGATTGCTTACCTTGCCGTTTGCGCCCAGCACCTCAGGGCAGAGAACCAGCCGGATGGCAATCTGCGGGAATTCGGCCTTGAGCTGCTCGACAGCGGCGACAGACGCGTCTTCCATACTGCTGACGCCGAAGAGAATTTCATAATCGCCGGCATACTGCTGTCGGCAATGGCTGACAAAGCTCGCATACATGTCATGATCGAAGCCCTTTAATGACTTCAGAATGCTGACCGGAGGATGAAAGGCGTTCGTGTTCTTGCGCTTGCGGCGCACGAAGTCGCGGGCGCTCCAAAGCGCTGCGAGATAGAAACCCAATCCGCATAGAGCGAGAATGGATGTGATGCTTTCAACGATGACTGCGAGCATGAATGCTCAGTGTAGCGTTTCTATGTAATTGCACGAACCTGTGCTGATACACAGGATAGCGGTGGGGGCAAGAATGGCGCGAAGCGCGTATGCCTGGACGGCGAGTCCTCACTCGTAGCGCAGGGCTTCGATCGGATCGAGGTTCGCGGCTTTCCATGCCGGATAGATGCCGAAGACCAGCCCGATCATGCATGAGACGGTGAAACCGATCATCGCCCACATGCTGGACATGGTCGCAGGCAGCGCGCTTAACAGCAGACGTATCAACAGCGTGATGATGCCGCCGGCAGCAATGCCGATCACACCTCCAAGCGCGCAGAGCGTCATCGCCTCAATGGTGAATTGCAGCAGGATATTGCGCTTGGTTGCGCCGATGGCTTTGCGCACGCCGATTTCCTTCGTTCGTTCGGTCACCGAAACGAGCATGATGTTCATCACACCGACGCCGCCAACCATCAGACCTACGCTGGAAACGGCAACCATGAAGATCGCAAGACCGCCGGTCAGCTGATTCCACAAGCGTGTCAGCGAATCAGGGCCAAAAATCTCAAAGTCATCAGGCGCTTCTACGTGAACCTTGCGGCGACGGCGCAGCAGTTCGCGCACTTCGTCCTGGACAAGGTTGCGGTTCTTGGGATCGTCATATTTCACGCTGACCCAGACGCCACCGGTGACTGCATCTTCTGGGTGGAGCTTCATGAAGGTGTTGATGGGGAAGAAAGCCGCGTTGTCGTCCGGATTGCGGCCACCGCCAAAAGGCTGCTTGCGCTTGTCAAAGACGCCAATCACAGTAAAGGCATTGTTCTCAATGTTGACCTCTTTGCCCAGCCCGCTGTCGTTCCCGAAGAGTTGCTGTGCCGTGTCATATCCCAGGATCACCACGTTAGCGCGCCGCTGGTCTTCATCTTCGGTAAACATGCGACCTTCGATCAGAGGAATGTCGGCAACTTCCGCAACCTGCACAGAATCACCCTGCAGAAGTGTTCCTTGCGCTTTCTTCTGGCCGTACTTCACGCCAACGATGCCGGCTTGAAAGATGGGGTTCACATGCCGCACACCACCGTCGGCCGCGACCACGTGAGGAAGATTCCGGATAGCCGCGACGTCGTCGAAGGTCAGCTTCTTGCGCGCAAGCATCTCCGCTGTGGGTCGCACGCCAATCACTGGCATATGGAAGACCCAGAGCACGTCCGTCCCCAGCGTACTCACCCATGCCTGCACATTATTGTTCAGGCCGCTGATGATCGAGGAGATGGTGATCACCGTCGCCACGCCGATCACGATGCCGAGGATGGTCAGGCCGGAGCGCAGCTTGTTCGTCCGCAGCGTCTCGAATGCCATGCGAACCGCTTCCCGCGAATCAGCAATTCTCATCTCGATCTCCCTTCCTCACTACATCTCCGACCGCAAAGCCACGATGGGGTCGAGGATGGCAGCCTTGCGCGCTGGATAAACTCCAAAGAAAATACCTACGCTGGCGGAAACAAATAGGGCCAAAAATACTGACCAGATCTGAATGTCGGATGGGAAGCCAATCAACACCGTCACCAGTTTGGCCACACCCGAGCCGCAGATCACGCCAATTGCTCCGCCCACCAGCGACATCGTCGCCGACTCAATCAGGAATTGCAGCAGGATATCGGTGTAGCGAGCTCCCAGAGCCTTGCGCACGCCGATCTCGCGTGTCCGCTCAGTCACGCTTACCAACATGATGTTCATGATGACGATGCCGCCAACGACCAGTGAAATCGACGCAATGCCGATGACGACAAAGAAGAAGGTCGAGCTGATGCTCGTCCACAGGCCAACGAAGGTTGCGTTGGTGTCGAGCGAAAAGCTGTCCTCGGCATTCGGCGCATCGTGCCGCCGTGAACGCAGCAGTGCGCGGGCCTCGTCGGACGCGCGATCGAGCGCGGGCCCCACCGACCCGGCCTTGATATAGATCACGACGCTCTTGTTCGTGCCGTATTTGCGTTGGTAGGTCGTGATCGGCACGGAGACATAATTGTCCTGGCTCTGGCCGAGAGTTTTGCCCTGGCGCTCGCCGACTCCGATGACGGTGTAAGGCTCGCCGTCTACGCGAATCTCCTTGCCCAGCGGGTCCATTCCGGGCATGAGGTTGTCGACGATGTCATAGCCAATGATGGCGGAGTGCGTGGCGTACTGCTGGTCGGCCGGAGTGAAGCTTCGCCCGAGCACCACGTTCAGATTGGACATTTCGGGCATATTCCAACTCCAGCCACGAATACTCGTATCCGTACTGGAATGTGTTCCATAGACCACCTTGCCCGTGGTGCTTTGCAAGGCGCCCACATCAGCACAGGCTTTGCAGTTGTCGCGAATGGCCTCATAGTCGTCAAGATGGATGTCTTTCCGCTTCTGAAATTTCTCGTACTCTTCGTAGGTGAAAATGACCGGCGGCTGTTTGCTCAGTGTGAAGACGTCGGCACCATAGCTGTAGACTTTCGTCGCCACGTACTTGTTCACGCCATTGGTCAGGGTGATGACGGCAATGACCGAGGCGACGCCGATGACCACGCCGATCAGCGTGAGGATGGAGCGCAGCTTATTCGCCCAGAGCGACTGCAACGCAATATTGATTGCCTCGGCAAATCCCATGAAGTATCGACTCGATGAATCAGCGGGAGAGGTGTGCTTTTAAAGCATACGCCACGATATGGCGCGGAAGACACACTTTCGCCCTACCGCGAAAGATACGAGATGAGTGGTGGGTTTGTTCCCTTGGCTGGATGGCTTACTGCAGAGGCAGCCCGATCCCATTCGAGGAGATCGGCGATGCTGGACGCTGCGCGAACTCCCGTTCGATGCGCTCGTTGATGCCTGCCTGGGCGAATTCGGCAGCCACGCGGATGCCGTTATAGATGGCGCGTTCATTCGACGAGCCGTGACCGATGATGCAGACACCGCGCACGCCTAGCAGCGGCGCTCCGCCGTATTCGGAAGGATCGAGACGCTTCTTGAAGGCATTGAATGCCTTGCGCGAGAGCAACGCTCCGACCTGGGCGGTCACTGTCGTGTTCAGCGAAGCCTTCAGCATGTCACGAACGAGCTTGGTCAGGCCCTCGGATGTCTTCAGCGCGACGTTGCCGACGAACCCATCGCAGACGACCACATCGGCATGACCGTTGTAGATATCGCGGCCTTCGACATTCCCGATAAAGTTGACCGGCAGCTGCTTGATGAGAGGCAGAGTCTCCGCTATCAGTTCGTTGCCTTTGCCTTCTTCTTCGCCAATTGAAAGCAGACCGACGCGCGGGCGCGAGATCTTCAGCACGCTGCGCGCATACATCTCGCCCATCACCGCAAATTGTTCAAGGTTATGCGGCTTGCAGTCGACATTCGCGCCCACATCAAGCAAGATGCAGGGCGAACCAGCACTGGTGGGAACTACAACAGCCAGAGCCGGGCGATCAACTCCGGGCAGCGCACCGAGCACCATCTTGGCCGTGGCCATTCCGGCGCCGGTGTTGCCCGCAGTGAAGAATCCGGCAACTTTCTTTTCGCGCACCAGACGCAGACCGACACGCATCGAACTATCCCGCTTGGAGCGGACCGCGTGCGCGGCCTTTTCGTCCATGCCAATGCGTTCGCTCGCATGAACGACGTCGATAGGGAGACGCTCACCGTCCAGATATTCGTGCAACAACGGGCGTATCCGCTCCTGCGGTCCTACGAGGCACACCCGCACGGGCAAGGTGCGGCAGGCTAGGATTGCACCACGAATCTCCGGGTCAGGCGCCTTGTCGGCACCCATAACATCGAGAGCGATGTTGGTCAGCATCGGGGGCTGAACTAGCTGGCTTCCTTCACGTCGAGCACTTCACGTCCCTTGTATGTGCCGCACTTGGGACACGCACGGTGGGGCAGCTTGCGCTCGTGGCAATTCGGGCATTCGGAGACACCGGTGGCGGTCAACGCATCATGTGCGCGGCGCTTGGAGGTGCGGGCCTTGGAGTGGCGCCGCTTTGGATTCGGCATTGCGGATTCCTTTCAAACAAACGGCCTGCCGGATTTTTCCTGAGCAGGCAAGAAAACTTTACGACTTCATCCGGCTGCCCAGATCCGACAACGCCGCCCAGCGCGGATCAACCGGCGCTGCATCGCAGGTACAAACGTCGGAATTCAGGTTTTGGCCGCAGCGCGGGCAAAGCCCTTTGCAGTCGTGGCGGCATAGCGTTCTGGCTGGCAGGGACAAAAGCACCTGCTCTCTCAGCACGTCTTCGAGCACAAGGCCGCTCTTTTGATAATAACCGATTTCGGTCTCATCTGTGTTAATCGAGCGCTCAGAAGCGCCTTGATCGATACCCAAAGGGCGAAAAATGAGATCGAAATCGCCTTTCAGGGAATGTTCCACCGCGTCCAGACACCGGGCGCAGGCCACTTCAACCTTGCCCTGGTATTTTGCCCGCAAGCGGATGTCGGGAACGACCTCGCGCGGGCCGCGATGCTCCTCGATCAACTCGGCGCGGCCAGCGACTCCGAGCGGCCCTACCTGCTTGACTTCTTCACCGTAATCGATCTCGCCGGAGGAAAGAGAAACATCAAATACGAGCGGTTCCCGTTCAAGATCGGAAATGGTAATCAGCATGGCAAACCTCACGGTTTTTGGGGGATTTTCCATCAGGGTATGGACTCAGGACCAGCGGGGTTAATTCAGCAAAATAGATCACCCGAAAAGCCTTGAAAGCCATTTTTTCGGACTTCTCCTTCGCGCCTTGCATAGGTAGTTTTTTCAATTACTTAGCCGGTTAAGCATGCGCGGGAACTGGTTGTTTTCAGTGGTTTACATCGATGCACAAGGCAAGCCATTTGGTATCTGCGATACCATCTTCCTGCGATCTCGGCCCTTTTTCTATTATACGAAATCGGCAACGGAAAGACGCCACCCATTGCTCTTCTTGAGAGAGGTTTGCACATGCAGCAGGCTCGAAGAGAGTATCCGGTCGCTGCCTGCCAAGACGGGAAGGGCGCACAATTTCATTGCCAGCCCAGCGCGATCTGGAAGGGAAAGAAGACAGTCTCCGCAGACGGCAAAACGCTGACCGAGGAAAGTAGCTTCATAGGAGTCAACGAGCCGGCCATGGCTGTCTATGACAAGGTCAGCTGAAATCTCTCAACCGCGAGGGTCGCTTAGCGACCCTCGGAGGCTGAGCCAGTCCGAGGACGCGAATAACCGGATGGCTGCAATGCCCGTGGCCCCCGCATGCACGCAGCTTTCGGCGTTGCCCGCCGTAATTCCTCCAAGTGCAAAGACCGGGATCGGTGCAGCAACTTTGCAGGCTGCCGCAAGAGCCTCCAATCCCTGCCCCGGCATAGTTTCCGATTCCAATCGCTTTTCAAAGACCGGCGCGAAGATGGCAAGCACTGCGCCATCGTCGCGCGCGTGTTCGATTTCCGCAAGAGTATGACAGGAGACGCTGATGATGGGATCGGCGACGACTCGGCTCATGGCCAGCCGCGCATCTTGAATCGCAAGACCGGGAAGACCCGCTGTCAGGTGGACACCGTCGCAGCCAGTCGCAGCAGCCACTTCGGCAGGACCATTCAGCAGGACGCGTGTGCTGGCCGCCACGGACCGCACTGCGCCGACAATGCCTTCGGCCAGCGCAGCGAGGTCAACCATAGCAAGATCTTTCTCGCGAATCTGCACATACTCCACACCAGAGCTGGCCCAAAGAACCACCTGCTTCATTAAGTCTTCAGAACGCGCAAAAAGCCTGCGATTGGTAATAGCGTAAAGTTGCACTGTTCAAAGTGTAGCGGGGTGGGATTAGAATCATCTTCCGGAAATGAGGGCCTCGAAATCGGACCGGATTCACAGAATCGCAACCACATTTACGAAATCTTGCCGATCGGCGAGTTACAGTAGTGTTTGCATCAGAGAAAATTTAAGAAATCCTGAACCACCGCGGACTCCTCATGGACACATACGATTTGCTTGTCATCGGCTCTGGCCCTTCTGGACAACGCGCTGCAGTTTCCGCGGTCAAGAAGGGGAAACGTGTTGCGCTGGTGGAAATGCGCAGCGTGGTAGGCGGCGTCTGTATCAATACCGGCACCATTCCCAGCAAAACTATGCGCGAGGCCGTGCTCCACCTCTCGGGCTACACCTACCGTTCCATCTACGGCATGAACTACCGCGTGAAGGAAAAGATCACTATGTCCGATCTTGCCTTTCGCGTGCAACACGTCATTAAGACCGAGATCGACGTGACCGAGGCGCAGCTTTCGCGCAATGGCGTGGATGTACTGACCGGGGTTGCCAGTTTTGTTGACCCGAACACTCTTCGCATTGACGGAGCACGCGGCACCAATACCTTCCATGCCGAAAAAATCATCATTGCCGTTGGCACAAAGCCTGCCAACAGTCCCAAAGTCCCCATCAACGGCAAAACCATCATCAACAGCGATCAGGTACTGGAGCTTCTTGATCTTCCGAAAACCCTGATTGTCGTCGGCGGTGGGGTTATCGGCGTGGAATACACCTGCATGTTCGCGGCGCTTGGCGTGCGCGTCACGCTGGTTGAAAAGCGCCCTAAACTGCTCGAGTTTGCCGACCAGGAAATTGTCGAAGCGCTCAGCTATCACCTGCGCGACAGCCGCGTTACCATGCGTCTTGCCGAAGAAGTGGAGAGCGTGGAAGAAGGCCCTAGTGGCGGTGTCGTCGCCAATCTTGAGAGCAAGAAGCGTATTTCAGGCGATGCGCTGCTGTATGCCGTTGGCCGGCAAGGAAACATTGCTGAGCTCAATTTGACGGCAGCCGGTATCGACGCCGATTCTCGCGGCCGCATTCCCGTAGACCAGGACTTTCGCACCAAAGTGCCGCACATCTTCGCCGTAGGCGATGTCATTGGGTTTCCGAGTCTTGCATCCGTCTCGATGGAACAGGGACGCATCGCGGTGGCTCGCGCCTATGGCGATGAAAACGAGCAGACGAATCCCGGCTTCTACCCTTATGGCATCTACACCATCCCGGAGATTTCTTTCATCGGCAAGACGGAAGAACAACTGACCGAAGAAGACGTACCCTACGAAGTTGGCGTGGCTTATTATCGCGAAATCGCGCGTGGGCAGATTCGCGGTGACACGACCGGGCGGTTGAAGCTGATCTTCCATCGCGAAACTCGCGAGATTCTTGGGGTGCACATCATTGGCGAAGGCGCGGCGGAACTGGTGCACATCGGCCAGGCTGTCATGGCCTTGAACGGTAAGGTAGACTACTTCATCGATTCGGTGTTTAACTATCCCACCCTGGCTGAGTGTTACAAGGCGGCTGCGTTTAACGGCGTTAATCGCCTGGCTAAGTTTGAATAGCATACTCCCTGGGTAAAAGAGGGCAACATGGCAAAGACCATCGGCGTTGTGATGACAGAAGCCATCCGGTCAGGCTTCGTTGAAGATCACAAGATCAAGGGCAGCACGCGCAGATTCCCCGAAAGCATGGACGAATCGACTGGGCTCATTGAAGTGCCTGCCGATGCCCTTTGTGAAAGCATATGCGATGAAATCAAAGCCCTCGTTCCCAATGGCACGGAGGTCGACGCCATCGGCGTCGCCATGCCCGGCATCATCCGCAATGGAACTGTCGAAGACTCGCCCAACCTGCCGCAACTGAAGGGCGCACGCGTCGCCGACGCTGTGCAGACTGGACTCAAAGCACGCGGCATCGAGAATCGTGTCAGCGTCTTCAATGACGCCGACGCAGCGGCCGCGGGGCTCGCCGCAACACGCGGTCAGCTCGACCGCCTGATTCGCGTCTGGACGATTGGCAACGGTATCGGCTTCGGGCGCTATCCGGACGCCGGAGGACCCTGGGAAGGCGGCCACTCGATCGTTTCCCTCGATCCGAAGGAGAACTACTGCGGATGCGGCGGACGGGGCCATCTTGAAGGCATCATGGGTCACCGCGCGATGCGCCTGCGCTTTCTCGATATGGAGCCGGACGAGGTTTTTGCCGCTGCGAAGAAGGGCGACAAGCGCTGCCTGGAATTTGTCGAGCGCTACCATCGCGCGCTGGCCGCAGCAACGGCGACGCAGATTCATCTGGAAGGCCCAGGCAAGTTTTACTTCACCGGACGCGACATCCAGCGGCTGGATATCACGCGACTGAAGCAATACCTCTACGAGATGGTGAAGATGAGCCCGCTGCAAAGCTACACACTGGAACTCCTGCCCGAAGATCCGACGATCAGCATTATCGGCGCGGGAACGGCAGCAGAGCAGGCATTAAAACCCTGCTGACGTAGCTTAAGTTGACTGGCAAAGTCTGCGTTTTTCAGGCGCGGATCTCTTCCAGTTCTACGGCCTTTGTTTCGTTGTCCAGCGAAACCCGCATAAGAGCGGCGACGAAGAAAATAGCCAGGACCAGACAGAGTACCGGCAGTGGGCGCATCAGCAGAATCGTCACGAGCGCGCCCTTGCCTGCTGCCAGATGGACCACGCGCGTTTCCAGTAAGTGCAGATAGCTGTGCGAGGTCATCAGCGTTGCCAGCGTCATCAGCGCGAGGCCCGCTGTTCCCCATACGCGGCGCTGCTGCCACAGCATCGCCACAGCAGGAAATGCGAGCAGCAGAAGCCTTGTGTCATATTGGCGGTGATAGATCGGCAGGATCGAGATCGCGGCCAGTCCGGCCAGGGCAAGGAGGTGCTTGCTCTCGCTGGCAGGAATTCGCCATGTGGCATAGAGCCATACACCCAGCAGGATGGTGGTTATCAGATACGCCGCGAAGGCCGCTTGATGCGGATGGAAGAACTCTCCGGTAACAGACTGCAGGCTCGCGATGTTAAACGCCTCCGGGTTTGCGGGCGTGGGATCGCCCACATTGCCTGAAGAGGTGTTGCCGGCCAGATTCGCCTGAAGCTCGGGGAGCCAGTTGCGCGAAGCAGGCTGCGTTGCGGCCCAGATGATTCCGATACAGCTCAGCAGGGCCGTTACCAGAACCACCCGCCAGAATTTCGCCCGGTATTGTTTCCCGGCGATGAGCAGATAACAGACGAGCAATCCGGCAACGTGCGGCTTGAGCGTAAGGCTGAGAGCAAGGCAAAGGATTCCCAACCAGGCACAGCGCTCACGGAGAAAACACCAAAGCCCGATAATGGCCAGCGAGATGACGATGCCGGAGACCTGTCCGAGCATGATGAGAATTGCGCTGGTGGCGACAAAAACAGCCAACAGCAGAACCACCGGAAAGGAACGGTACGGACGGCAGAGATCTGAGATGAGCAAAGCTGCCAGGGAAAAACTCACGCCGCACAGCAGGAGCCACAGGAAATGCGCGACCGGATACGGGAGAATGGCAATCGGCGCGAGGACAGCAAGCGAGGAAGGAGGATAGAGGGCAGAGTCTGGAGCGAAGACCTTTGGGTCCTGCTGTAGATTTCCGCCAGCGGCTACGAATTGTGCCGCGGTCTCTGCCTCACTGTATGGATCGCAGCCAAAGAGCAGGCAGCGGGCGCTTGCGTAGGGCTGCTTGAAATCGTGCGCGTGGAGAACGCGAGCTTCATTGTGCAGACCGAGGGAAATGAACGTCAGGCAGGCCAGACAAACAATAAGAAAAGAACATCGATTCACGGTCATCGAGAAGTGTCTCGCAATAGCATCCCGGGGTCTGTGAGCGCAATAGCCGCAAGGGCAAAACGCCACGCGAATTCAGTCATGCGTAATGCATCGGGATATTCAAGCTGGATTAAACTCAGATGATAGTATCACCCGCATCAACAACGCTTCCCGTAAGGATGAGGAGGCGGTACCCGAACCTGGAACCCCGGTTTCACTTCAGGTTTAGCGCTCTTTGTGCGCTGGAATTCGTTCAATAAGGGCACAATTTGAATCGAAAGACTATTGCTGTCGTTTTTCTCTGCTCGCTTGTTTCTATTTCCTGCTTCGCAGCGTTCGGGTATTCCCACTACGGCGGGACGGACTATCAGTACCATCTCTCGTCGTGGCTCGACTACACTGCTGCATGGAAGAGCGGTGTTGCGTATCCGGCCTGGTCTGCCGCCGCGAATCTCGGATTGGGAGAACCGCGCTTCTATTTTTATCCACCCATTTCATTCTGGTTCGGCTCAGTTCTGAGCCTGCTGTTGCCCCTGAAACTTGTGCCTGCGGTCTTTGTCTGGCTCTCGTTCTGTCTTGCAGGCTTCTCGATGTATCTGTTGAGCGGGTTGTTTCTTCCACCGCGCGGCCGTCTGCAAGTTTCCGCTTTGTATTGCGTTAGCTACTACCTGCTCATCACCGCCAGCAAGCGCTTTGCCCTGGCGGAGCTGCTGGCAAACGCATTCCTTCCTGTCGTCTGCTACTTTTTTGTCAAGATACTGGTGAAACAGCGGCGCAGCGCCTGCATCGGATTGGCCATTGCCATGGCGCTCGCATGGCAAACAGATGTGCCAGCAGCTATGAACTTTGCCTACACGCTGTTCATCGCTTCCTGCATCTATTGCCTTCAAACGCGACGAGTCCGGCCGTTTCTCTTGCACATCGGCGCACAAGTGCTGTCCCTGGCGTTGAGCGGCTGGTATTTTGTGCCAGCTTACATGGCAACGAAATACATGAGCTCGACTTCATCTCTGCCGTATGACTTCCGCCCGCTCTTCGTGCGCACGGCAACTGCCTTTCTCGATGAGACACTCTCGGCTTTTGCCGTAATCGCAGCTGCGCTTCTCATTTTCTGCCTCGCCTCTTTGCGAAAATCTGAAGAAGACACAGATGGCGTTCGCTTGCTGATCTATCTCGGCCTGGTCGCGTTCTTCTTTCAGCTTCCTTTCACGCGATTGCTGTGGGAGCATCTGCCGGGCTTGCGGATCGTTGGATTTCCCTTCCGCTTTCAGACTTTCTTTTACGTAGCCCTGCCGATCGCAGTCTTTTCTCTCAAGCAGGCCAGAACGCTGCGCACTTTCGTCTTCGTTCTCAGCGGCACCTTTGCCGCATTCCCGTTCTGCACCTGTCTGTATTGGGCACACGCACATGGTTCGTTCAAGCCCATGAGCGAGTACGTCCGCTCCCTCGACGGCGGAAGCATGGGCATGACGGAGTACGTTCCCAAAGGCACGGGCGCGGTTGTGGTGCGCACGCCGGATCAGCAGCCTCGAGTTGGGCAGGTCTCATCGTCCGACCCCGGCTGTTCGGCTGACGTCAAAAGCTGGCTGCCGGAAGACCGCGAGATCGACACGACGGCGCAGACGCCGTGCACCTATCAGCTACGGCTGTATTACTTCCCCTTCTGGCATCTCACCATAGATGGAAAGCCGCTGGCCGCATCTTTCGGCAAAACGGGATTGCTGAATTTTTCCGTGCCTGCGGGCGCGCACCATGTCTCGGCTCGTTTTGTGAGACCCGTGGAGCCGCAGCTTTTAGGAGAAGCCATCTCCTTCGTCACATTGCTGTTTCTGGCCACGCTCTATCGACACGAAAAGCACAACAACAGAAAGATGACTCCAGTGATGGCTCTTTCAAACTAGCGATAGCTGCGCTGATAGGTGCGCGTGATACGGTCGTGCCATCCAAGGTGGTCTTCGTCGAAGAATGACCATAGGAAGCCAAGGCCCAACGGCATTGCCGAAAGCAGCAGTGCGCCAACCCGATATCGCATCGCCTTGCGGGCCGGGTTTTCGTCCTCAAAGGTGCAGAGCGCGATCCTGGCGTAGCGCATGCCCGGTGTTGCGTCGAGATACGAGAAAAACAGCCACTGATAGAGCACGAAGAGGCCGAACAGGACGCCACCCGCGCCAGCCAGCGCGGCCCTTCCCATTGGCGGATGCGCCGTGCAGGCGACAAATACCAGCACAAAGAGCAGGAAGGCCACCATCACCAGCGACACGTCCACAATGCCAGCCATGATGCGGTCTCCAATGGAAGCCACTTGCAACGGCAGTTCGAAGAGCGGGGCCAGCTTCCGATGGTCTCCGCTCGCAGTTTCCTCAGGCGCGTAAAACTCTTCGCGCGGCTTGGCATCGAGACGAATCGAATGCCACTCGGGCAGCACAGCGGTCGATACCGGCTCTTTGGAAATCGTCTCCGCCTCCACTTCGAAGATGCGCAATTGCGATCCATCAGGCGCGGCCTCTTCGCGCAGCGGTCCCTCGGCCAGTCGCGGACGCGCCTTGCGCGTAGCAATCAGTTCGCGCGGAAACTCAATCAGCTTGGCAGGCAGCGGCTGCGTGGGGATTACCGTTGCTTCCTCAAACGGGTCGACAATCTCGCTGATCGGGGGGCGGCGCGTTTCCGCAATAGGCTCGATCCTGATTGGCTCCGAGGCGGAGGGACTGACCATCACGGGAGCCGTCGGGAACTGCTGGTCCATTTCAAGGCCCGCAAGAACGGCCTGCGCTGCAGCGTGCGCCTGCACGGCTGCTTCAGCCGCGGCCTCGGCGGCGCGTGCTGCAGCCGCCTGTGCTGCCAGGATTTCACTATACGTCGGCGCCTTGGCATAGCGCTCGGCTACGCGCGCAGCCACGCTCGTTGCCTGCGATTGATTGCGCTGGGCCGTGTTTTCTGAACCGGATTCGAAGCCGGGCAGCGACGACTGACCGTCCGGAGTTCGCGTGCGCCGGGTGCGATGCGCAGCCAAGCGGGCGTTCACTTCGTCTTTCCATGAAGCGGGTGCGCTGGCAGAGTCAAATTGCAACTTTGAGGTCGATGAACTCAATGGAGTACTCCGTATTTCTATGGATGCTGGTCCGTCCATGCCGGAACGGGCGCATCCTATCTGCTTTCCCAGTACAAATCCCAGTACAAATTGAGGACCGGAGGCAGCGGAGACACGCACAGCTCGCCCATCGAATCATCTCCGACAGTGGCGAGCCATCGAGTTGTCGTACACCAGAGCAGCGGCGCTTTCCCCTCTTCAAGGCAGCTCCTAAATCGTTTGCTGGAGCTTTGTTATGCTGAGATTTCAACCCCGACGCACAAGTACGGTGCGCCGGGGGTCTCGGACATTGCCCCTCGTGATGAGAGCCCGCATCTTTTTATGTATCACGCTGCTCTACCTGTGTCATCCGCAGCTTTGGCCGCAGGCAGTAACGAAGCAGTTTCCTCCGGCCGCAGGGGCTCAGCCCACCGGCACGGACTCACTCCCTGACGATCCCAGTGCGTCTTCTGAGATACCCGTAGCAAAGGTTATCCCCGCGCCGCCAACCGGTGTTCCGGTCGAAATTCGCGCCGATACGCAGCGTGAGATCAACAATGTCTATACGCTGACGGGAAATGTCGTTATCTACTACCGCACGTACGTAGTGCAAGCCGACAAGATTACCTACAACCGTGATACAGGCGACGTAGCAGCGGAAGGGCATCTGATCGTCGACGGCAGCCCGGACAACGAGCACATTACGGCAACGCACGGCGAGATGAATCTCGACCAGGACACCGCGCATTTTTACGATGTGGTTGGAACACTCGGAGTCGCGACCGTTGGGCCACATAGCCGCATGGTGTTCACTTCGCCTAATCCCTTTGCTATCACCGGGCGCGAGGTCATCAAGCTCGGCACCGGGCGTTACCGGGTTATCGACGGGACCATGACGTCCTGCCGCCTGCCGAAGCCGGATTGGCGTCTACTTTCTAAGCAGATCAACATGGCAGATGGGAAGGCCAGCGCGCGTAATACATGGTTCGAGCTGATGAGCATGCCCCTGTTCTACCTGCCTTACGTGACGCACCCGGTAGACGGAGAGACGCGCACGGCTGGCATCCTGCTGCCAATTGTAGGTAACAGCACGACCAAAGGACTGATTCTGGGCGAGGAAATCTATTTCCCACTCAGCCGCAATTCTGATCTCACGATTGGCACGGAATATTTCTCCAAACGTGGCTACTCGCCGATGGGAATGTTCCGCTATCGCGGCTTTGGCGAGGATTTCTTCAACGTTCGCTTCCATGCCTTGTTTGATCGATTGCCCGCGGCTGAAAATCAGGGTGGCACAGATCTGCTGGTCGACGGGCGCCGGGACTGGGGCCAGCACACACGCGCCGTGGTGGATGCTGAATACCTCAGCTCATACGCTTACCGGCAGGCGTTTGAAGAGAACTACGCTATCGCCATCAACTCTGAGGTCAAGTCTCAGTTTTTCGGAGCCCATGCACTGAACGGCTTTGCTGAAAATCTCCGCTTCGACCGCTATCAGAGCTTTCAGAACAACACCACCAACGCCGAAATCCGCATTCTGCACCTGCCTGCCCTGCAACTTGAAGGCGAGGACCACTACCTTGGTAAAACGCCGTGGATGTGGGGTGGCATCGCTTCGGTTGCGGTGCTATCCCGCGCCGAACCGGAGAACGATCTGAACACAGCGACGTTCAGGACGCGAGGCGTTCCTCGCGTCGATTTCCATCCGCATCTCGCGATGCCATTTTCGCTGGATGGCTGGACTTTCAGACCTGAAGTCGCGGTGCGTGATACGTTCTACGGCAGAAGCCAGAATCCGGCGCAGCTTGGCGTTGTGCCCAGCGTCCGCGATGCGAGCGTGAATCGCAAGGACTTTGAAGCAGGCATTGACCTTCGTCCGCCCGCCATCGAACGCGACTTCACGGCTCCGTGGCTGCTGCATCTGTTTGGCGGCGACCTGCGCCACACTGTCGAACCGGACGTTCAGTATCACTACGTTTCCGGCATCGACAACTTCGATTCGATCCTGCGCTTCGACGACGTAGACATCGCAAGCGACACCAGTGAACTCGACTATTCATTGACGCAGCGGCTGTTCCTGCGACATCTCCATCCGCACCCCTGCAAGGGCGACGAAGCGCTTGGCCCGGACGATCTATGCGGTGGGGGAACGGTCGACTGGCTGTCCTGGCAAGTGGCGCAGAAATACTTCTTCAACACAGATTTCGGCGGCGCGGTCACGACCGGTACCCGCAATGTGCTGACAACTACGCTGGACTTGACGGGCGTGGCGTTCCTTACGGGGCCGCGCACTTTTTCTCCGGTCATTTCGCGGTTCAACATGCGCACGTCGTCGGCGACGAATGTGCAATGGGACCTGGACTACGACCCGCGCCTGGGACGTATCACCGCCAGCAACGTATATGCGGAATACAAAAAAGGCGACTACGCCTTTTCCGTGGGTGACTTCCACTTGAACGCGCCCGAAGCGCCACCTACAGCTCAGACTCCGCAGACAGCCGTCACAAACGCTACGTCAAATTACAACCAGCTGCGCTTTTCTGCGAGCTATGGCGCGTCGACCAAGGCTGGCCTCAGCGCGGGAACAAGCATCGGCTATGACTTTGTACAGAACCAGCTGCAATACGGCGCTGGGCAGGCCGGCTACAACTGGGATTGCTGCGGACTGAGCTTTGAAGTGCGCCGCTATTCACTCGGAACAGTTCGTGACGACACGCAGTACCTCTACAGCTTCACGCTCGCTGGAGTGGGATCGGCTGGCAGTCTGCGCCGCGCGGCGCGTATCTTCTAAGCGTGGACGCAAAAACACATTGGGAGACGGTTCACGGAGCAGAGTCGCCAAGTGCGGTCAGCTGGTACCGTCCCCATCTGGAAACATCGCTTTCGCTCATTGAGCGTGCCGGTGCCGGGTTTTCCGCGTCCATCCTTGACGTTGGCGGAGGCCAATCCACCCTCATCGATGACCTGCTCGTGCAGGGATACCGGAATCTGAGTGTCCTCGACATTTCTTCCGCTGCCCTTGAAGGCGCAAGGAAACGACTCGGCGCAAATGCCGGTCGCATTGAGTGGATCACTGCCGACGTAACGCAGGCCGAGCTTCCTCCGCACGCCTATGACATCTGGCACGATCGCGCGGTCTTTCACTTTCTTACGTCGGAAGCCGACCGCGCAGCGTATATCCGGCAGGCAATCCATGCGCTGAAGCCCGGCGGTCACGTGATCCTCGCCACGTTCGCCCTGAGTGGACCCGCACGGTGCAGCGGCCTCGAAGTCGTCCGCTACTCGTCTCAATCTCTGGCGCAACAACTCGGCGAAAGTTTTCGTCTGATCGAAAGCACTGAGGAACTACACGAGACTCCGACCGGCGCTGTCCAGCCGTTCGTCTATAGCCGCTTTCAAGCGGTGTAAACACACCACTACTCCCCTAAATGAGATAATCGAAAGATAGATTTCTCCCACCGGAGAAAGGTGGTTTTCTTGTTTCGAACTCGGTTTTTTTTCGGCTGCCTCCTTGCTATTTTGGCAGTCGGGTGCAGGGCACAGGATAGCCCGCCGGGCAGCACCAAGCTCGATCGCCGCATTGAAATTCTGGTGCGCTCACAGCTCAACGTCCCGCAGGACTGGCTTGTCACCGTAGGCGCTCGCACCAAGAGCGACATCGCGGGATTCGACGCTGTGCCGATTACCTTTACCTCGTCCTCTGATCCCACGAAGAAACAGACGCTGAATTTTCTCATCTCCAAGGATGGCAACACGCTCGCTCGCCTCTCGAAATGGGACATAAGCAAGGATCCCGCCGACCTGGTTTCAGCCGACAGCCGCCCCATGCGCGGCAATCCGCAGGCCAAAGTAACGATCATTAACTTTGACGATCTCGAGTGCCCATACTGCGCGCGCATGCACGCGCAGCTCTTTCCCGATACGCTCGACCGCTACAAAGACCAGGTCAGGATCGTTTATAAGGACTTCCCGCTGATCGAAATTCATCCCTGGGCGCTGCATGCGTCGATTGACGCCAACTGCCTCGCCTCGCAAAGCCCGAACGCTTACTGGAACTACGTCGACTATCTGCACACGCATGGTGAAGATGTAAGCGGCCCGCAGCGCGATCCGGTAAAGTCGGCAGCGACACTCGATAAGCTCGCGCGTGACGAAGGCCAACGCAGCAAGCTTGATAGCGGAAAGCTCGATGCCTGCCTCACCAAGCAGGACGACTCCGGAGTGCGCGCGGCGATGAAGGAAGGCGATGCGCTGGGCGTCGATGGCACGCCAACACTCTTCATCAATGGCGAGCGGCTCTCGGGAGCGCTACCGGAATCGCAGGTTTGGCTGGCGATTGATCGCGCTTTGAAGGCAGAAGGCATCACGCCTCCGCAACAGCCGAATCCGCCGTCACAGACCAGCGGCACAACAAAGAGTCCGGGTGGCAGGTAGCGATTTTCCGGCGATGAACGGCGAGATTATTTTGAATAAACTGGCGAGCGCGACCGTCGCGCTCCCGAGGAGACAACGGTTGCAACCCTCATTGAACAGCAACTCCCTGTATCTGGCATTAAAGTTTCCCCAGAAGATGGCTTTCATCGGAGTGGCTGCCTTGTGCTTAGTCGGCGTCGCCGGCTGCCGCCGCACGCATGGTCCGGAGGTTATGGCGACCGTGAACGGCAAGCCGATCATGCGCTCCGAAGTGGAGCAGCTCTACCAGAGCAATCTCGGAGATTCACAGCAGCAGCCTTCGAAAGAGCAGGGCGACATCGTACGGCTCAACGTCATCCGTCAGCTCATCGATGAAGAGATCCTGATGGAGCGTGCTGCGAAGCTGAATCTGACGGCAACGGATGAAGACGTCGAGAACCAGATCAATGAGCTCAAAGCGCCGTATACGCAGGAAGAGTTCAACAAGCGTCTCACGGACAAGCATCTCACGCTGGACGACCTGAAGCGCCAGATTCGCCGCTCGAAGACCGAGGACAAACTTCTCAACAAGGAAATCAACTCGAAGATCAATATCACCGATGCGGATATCGCGGCGTATTACAACGCGCACAAAGCCGAGTTCAACCTGATTGAGCCCATGTATCATCTTGCGCAGATCATGGTGACTTCGATCCCGCTGCCGCCACAGCAGCAGAGCATCAACCTGCAGAACAGCAAGGCCACCAACGACGCCGACGCGAAGAAGAAAATTGAAACACTGCACAATCGCCTGGAGAGCGGTGAGGACTTCGGCCTGCTCGCGCAGAATTTCTCCGAGCGCCCGGACACGTCTTCAAACGGCGGCGACATGGGCTTCGTGCCTGAATCGCAGCTGCACGCCAGCCCCGATGTCTACAACGCAATCGGCAAGATCAAGCCCGGCCAGATCACAGAGATTATGCCCGTCTTCGACAACCAGCATAAGCAGGTCGGCTATCAGATTCTCAAGCTGATCGATAAGCAGGCAGCAGGACAGCGTGAGCTGAATGACCCGCGCGTGCAGCAGACGATTCGCGGTCAGCTGCGTGATGCGCGTTCGCAATTGCTCCGCAATGCGTATCTGGAAATGCTGCGCGATGAGGCCCGCGTAGAAAACTTCTTCGCCGAAGAGATTTTCAAGAACGGCGCCCAATAACCCCGTGGCGGAAGGATTCCGTCGGCTGATGTCAAAGAATCGAGTAGAGCTATGATCCGATACGGCATCCTTGGCTTCGGCCACCACGCAAGAAAACGCCTCATGCCTGCGTTTGCCGGAGCACAGGTTGCCGGCATGTGGCGGCGCGACCCAACGAAGGCGCGTGCCGACGCTCGTGAGTTCCACATCCCTCATGTTTTCGACACAGCCGAAGAGCTCTGTGCGTCTCCGGAGATCGACGCGGTCTTCGTCGTCTCGCCTGACGCTCTGCACCTGCCGCACGTTCTGCTTGCGGCGCAGCATGGCAAAGCCGTACTGTGCGAAAAGCCGCTGGGCATGAATGCCGCGGAAGTCGAGCAAATGCTCTTTGCCACGCGCGCCGCGGGCGTTGTCTTTGGTGTCGCGCAGAACATGCGCTACAACCAGAGCGCGCAGATCATCCGTGAATGGATCGCCGAAGGCCGCATCGGCCAGCCGTTGCTCGCACACTCGCAGTTCTGCTACGACGCCGAAAAGAGTCCGCGCGAATGGATCTATGATCCATCGCTTGCCACAGGTGGACCCATCGGCGACGTCGCCATTCATTGCCTCGATGCTTTGCGCTTTGTCATGGCAACGGACATCACCGAAGTAAGCACGCTGGCGCGCAAAGATGCCCTGTCCGGCGCCGTCGAATCACACGCCGTCGTGAACATGGGCTTCGGCAATGGAGCGATGGGAGCGGTGACGGTAACGACGCGAGGCTCTTACCGATCGCTGATTGAAATAACGGGCGAAACCGGCGTCATACTTTGCGAAAACGGCATGACCGTCGAACACCCTGTCGATGTCGTCCTCTATCGCCAGGATAAAGTCGCAGCACACCAGCGCGTTTCAAACGGCGATGCCTACACGCGGATGATCGATGCATTCGCTGCTGCTGTGGAAGGTCGCGGAGAATACCTCGCGACAGGCGAAGATGGATTGCACAACCAGCGCGTGCTCGATGCAGCCTACAAGAGCTGGCATACAGGCACAAAACAAAGCGTGGAATAAGAGTATTTCGCAGCAAGACAGAAAGAGGCGGAGCGCCATGCAAACGCTCCGCCTCTTCTTTTAGAAGGAAAAGGTGATCTGTCCGGTGACTGTGCGCGGCGTCACATAATGGGTGCCGCTGAAGGTGGAGAGGAAGTTGTAGAGCGCGTATTTGTTGGTCACGTTGACAGCCGTAATGCGTGCGCCCCACCGGAAGCGATCGCCATTGAAAATGTTGTCTTCTCCGGCGGACATATCGAAAAGGCTGCGCGGCTGAATGCGTGGTGGATTCTTGTCGTCATTCTCCGTCCCCGGCGCGGGAATCTTCACCAGGGTGGAAGTCAGACCATTCGCATCGCATTGTGTAAACCCTGATGTTGGCGTTGCCCGCACGCCATCGCAGGCGAGTCCAGCCTGAAACTGTTGGTCAGGAGTAAGGCCGCTCAGCAGGATTCCCGGCTGTCCGTTCGGTAGTGTGATCGACGTTGGACCGCAACCGCTGTTCGGATCGGTCACGTTATAGCAGGGCACCGATCCTGCAACCAGACCGCTGTCATACCGCCAATTGAAGCCGAACCAGGTGCTCTTGCGAAACGGCAGCTGGTACTGGATATGCGTGGTCTGATTGAAACGCTCGTCGTGATCGATGCGGAATGGATAACCGCTCTGTCCCACGGTCGCACCGGCTCCGCCGTTCTGCGGCGGGAAGAAGCGTGCCGCCACCGACGACATGACCACAAACGCGCTGATGCCGTGATTGGCGGGCATATCCGCGCGCAGGGTGAAGCCCGGGATCTTGGAGTTATGCCAGCTGATGGGGAAGGTGATCGGTGTGTTTCCGAGCACGCTGAAGTCCCATGAGCCGTGCGTGTACTTCCAGATGTAGTCGCCGCTTATGACGAGAAATTTGCCAAATGCCTGTTGCAGTCCGGCATGAAACTCATTGCGGAAACCCGGCGGCAAGCTGCTCGATACTCCGGGCGTGCAGAGAAGCAGAGGTGAAAGCACGGGATTGACGCATCCCTCGCTCGACAGGATCAGATTTTCATTGAAAGGAGTTTCAAGCGTTCTTGCATAGGAGATGCGCAGCACCGTATTCGTCGGCTTGATGCTGTATGCAACTCCAAGACGAGGTTCCGCCTGGCTTGCGGTGGTCAGCCCGTTGTACAGATCGCCGCGAATACCGAGGTTGAAGAGCCAGTGTCCGACCGTGAGCTGATCTTCCAGATACATCGCGAGTTCTTTCACATCCGCGTGACCGAGGAAGTTGTAGAGGCTCCCCGCGCGCGTCAGGTCATACGGCAACAGGACAGGATTGAACGGCGTCGCCGTGACATTTGGATTCGACCCGTTGTTCGGAAAGAGCCCGGCGGCAGCGCATTGCGAAGGGTCGGTAAAGCCACTCACCGGATTCCCATTTGCATCCACACAGGGCGCGTTGAATGTCGGGTTGACGATACCGAGCGCATCATTCTCGTGAAGGAAGGTCTGTTGATAGGCCGCGCCTGCCTTGAAATTTTGGATACCCTTCACGTAGGAAATATCTCCATGCACGCCGGCGTTGAGCAACGTGCGCCTTTGACCGATGCTCTCTTGTTGAATCGGCCCGAGATCGGCCAACGGATCGCTGCTCGGAAAGTAGTTATATGCGTCCTTCCTGACAAACGCGCCGAGATTAAGGACTGAGTATTGGCTGACCAATCGCGTGTACGTCGGTGAAATGTTGTAGGTTTCGATCTTGGATTTCTGATCGGTTTCGCCCAGGCTGTTGCCGAACTGGTCCAGAACATTCAGGTTGTCATACGCGTTTGGCGTCTGAAACCACGAGCGGCTGTAGGCCAGGTTGAGATGCAGCGAATCCTTTTGCGTAAGTTGATAGTCCACCCGATCAAAGATGTTCTGTTCGTTTCCCTTGTCATGGAAAACAAAAAACTCCGGCGGATCGAGGAAGCGGCTCGTCTTCATTCCGCTAGCAGCAATAAAGTTTCCCCAGTTCGTGCCACCATAGCCCAGGTCGAATCCAGCGGTGGCGGAGCCAAAGTTCCCATAGGACGTGTAGATGCTGCCGGTCGGCTTGGTCATCCCCTGCCCCGAGCGCGTCGTAACCTTGATTACCAGACTGGTCTTGTCGCCATATTCAGCGGGCGGAGCGCCGTCGATGACTTCCAATGACTGAATCGACTCCTCGGGAATCTGATTGGAAAAAACCTTGCTCTGCTGGTCGGTGATTGCCTGACCGTCCACATTGAACGAATTCGAGGCATGGTCGCCAAGGCCGTGGAACAGACCGTTCGAGTCTGCCGCGACGCCCGGCGATGACAGCGTCACCAGCGAGCTCACAGATGACGATGCACTCTCGACCGGCAGCTTATCAATCAGGTCACGATCGATGTCGGTGTGCATGGTCGAATCATTTTCGACCAGGTCTTCGCCACCGGTAACAACAACCGTGTTTGTCGCGGTTCCGACCGCGAGGCTGACATTCGCAGCAACAGGCACAACGGAAACAACATCCACATCCTGCGCAGCGTTGTTGAAGCCGTTCATTGTAACCGTCAGGTGATACGGATTGAAAGGCACGTTGGGAAACTGGAAGCGTCCCTGTTTGTCTGTCTTGACCGTGCGCTCGTACTGGCTGACGACGTTGTGAAGAGCGACCGTGGCGCCGGGGACAACTGCGCCGCTGGGGTCAGTAACTGTACCGTTGATCGTACCCGAGTTGCCGGTAGACTGCGCGAAGAGTGCGCTCGATAAAAAGGCAATACCGCAGATCCCGAGGGATGCGGAAACGATGCGACGTAAAAACGTGCGCATAAATAAAGACCTCCGAAGAACTTGTTATGTGGCCCGGATGAAACGCTGAATTAAGCAGCGATCGGAGACACGGGCGGAGGCCGATTTGCGAGTTTGTGGAGAAATTTCTGGCGGGGCCGTTCTAAAGGCTTTTCTGCGGCAACGCGCCATACGGGATGGATCGCTACGGCTACCGTGATCAGAGAAACCGTCTGCACCACGTGGTGCGCCGTGTTACACAGCGAGCAGCCTTCGTGATCTACCTGTCCGATGGGATGCGCGTGCACGACCTGAACGAAGCCAGCCAGAAGGACAAGGGCGACGCAGAAGATTGCGAGCGAAGCCGCCCACGACCGCTGAAATCGCTTTTTGTCCATGAAAACACGCACGTTAGCTTGACTATAAAGCACAATTACCCGAATCGCAAAACGCCTTCGGGCTGCATCCGCACGTAAATCCGCATGAAAAGCGGGAGTAATTGTCAGATAATGCGGGCCTTCCGGCTCACGTGGGTGAGGTTTCTCTATGGAATGAATTTTGATCGCCGCAAAAGAGATGGCTTATGCGAAAAGCTTATTCGATAACTGCAAGCACGTCCCCGGCGGCAACCGTTTCACCGGCCTCAACCCGGAGTTGAACTACTTTGCCCGCCTTTGGCGATTTCAATTCGTTCTGCATCTTCATTGCCTCGATCACTACGATGCCCTGATGTGCTTCGACCATATCGCCGACGTTGGCCAGCAGGCGGACGACGCGGCCCGGCATCGGTGCACTCACAGGCTTAGGGCCTTCCGCGCCGCCATGTCTGCTGCGGCGCGACTTCAAAGAACGCGGATCATCAAGCCGATACGGCAGGCGCTTGCCGCCCATGTGGAGCACTGTGCCTTCGGGGCTCTCTTCAAGCACGCAGCGATAGGATTTTCCGTCGATGTGCAGCGAGAGCACGCCGGGACGAAGCATTTCCGCACTCACGCTGAGTTCCGGCTCGCCATCGATGCTTGCGTGATATTGTCCATCCTCGCCCTGCGTCAGTTCGATCTGCCGCAACTCGCCGCCCATCTCAATCTGGAGCATCATGCGCGCAGCCCCTCGCGTCGCGCCGCACTCTTCCAACCGCTCACGTCTGCCTTCCCGTTATCGGAGTTCGTGCGACTCCCATTCGTTCCGTTGCCATTTGCCGGCCGCATGCTTTCGAAGACGGCGGCTGCGATGAGCGCCGCATGATGCGAATCGGTCCCAGCTTCACGATGCATGCCATTCGCAAGAAGCAGCCGGTCAAGATAACCAGTGTCGATGCGCGCCGCCTGGAAATCGGCATCGTTGAGGATGCGGCGGAAGAGACCGAGGTTCGAACGGATGCCCCCGATCACATATTCGTCAAGGGCGCGCAATAAGCGCGCAATACACGCTTCGCGCGTCGGCGCATAGGCGATCAGTTTCGAAAGCATCGGGTCGTAGTCGAGCGGCACCACCCAGCCTTCGTAAATTCCAGAATCTTCGCGAATGCCCGGCCCTCCCGGCTGCAGAAGGCGGGTGATCTTTCCCGGTGAAGGGAAAAAGCCGTTCTCGGGATCTTCGGCGTAGAGGCGACATTCGATCGCATGTCCACGCAGGCGAATCTCTTCCTGCTTGAATGGCAGCGGCTCTCCCTGCACAATACGAATCTGCAGATGCACTAGATCGAGCCCGGTCACGAGTTCTGTGACCGGATGCTCCACCTGAAGACGCGTATTCATTTCGAGGAAATAAAAATTGCGAGCTTCATCAACCAGGAATTCCACCGTGCCTGCATTCGTGTATCCCGCCGACTTGGCAAGCTGCACCGCAGCCTCGCCCATGCGCCGGCGCAGATCCTCGTCCACAATTGCAGACGGAGCTTCTTCGATCACTTTCTGATGGCGTCGTTGCACGGAGCATTCACGCTCGCCGAGTGAGACGCAGTTGCCATGCTCATCGGCCAGCACCTGTATCTCGATGTGCCGTGGTCGCTCGATGAGCTTTTCAAGATAAACCTCGCCCGAACCGAAGGACCGTTCAGCCTCACTGGAGGCCGAACTGAAAGCATCGCGCAGTTCGTTCTTTGAGAGAACCGCGCGCATGCCTTTGCCTCCGCCCCCCGCTGCTGCCTTAAGCATTACGGGATAGCCAATCTCCTCAGCAACGGCATACGCTTCGTCGAGCGAAGGCAGCCCCTTCACAGAGCCGGGCGTGCGCGGCATGCCCGTGGCATCCGCTGCCTGGCGGGCACGTGTCTTTGAGCCCAGCGCACGCATCGCGTTCGCCGGCGGTCCGATAAATTTGATGCCTGCGTTTTCGCAAGCTTCGGCAAAGCTGGCGTTTTCGGAGAGAAACCCATAACCCGGATGAATTGCCTGCGCTCCCGATTTCCTGGCGACATCAAGGATCAAGTCACCGCGCAGATATGACTCCGTCGCAGGAGCAGGCCCCAGGCGATACGCTTCATCCGCTTCGAGGACATGCAGAGCGGCGCGGTCAACATCGGAGTAGACAGCGACGGTCGCGATCCCAAGTTCGCGACACGCCCGTAGAATACGAAGCGCGATTTCGCCGCGATTGGCGATCAGAATTTTACGAATGGCTGGTTGAGGATTCGACACGGCAACACAGGATTTTAGATGGAAAAGCCTCCGCATGACCGGAGGCCTTCCCGTTGAACGCTTACAAGCTTACTTTGAATTGTCCAAAACAACGCCGCCCGGCACCTGAGCGTTCTTCTTCTCTTCGTTTGCCTTGCGCGTGCCCATGGCCTTATCACGCCATTGTCCGGCCTGATCCAGGTCTTCCTTGCGGGCCTGATCGTTGCCACATTCCAGCGTAGCCTTCTGGCGGTACATGAGGTTCATATAGGCCATGGCGTCGTCATAGGTTGGCCGAATATCCAGAGCCTTCTGCAAATACTGCAAGCCTTCGTTGACGATAGTCGTGTTCTGGTCTACCAGCTTCTTGCACACATCCTTCGGCATCTTCGGATTGCCGTCGCCGCCATCCTGCATGCCGACGCCCGTGAGAGCCGTGACAGCATTCTTGTGCGCTACGCCCCAGTCAATCACGCCGATCGTATACGCCGCCTCTGCATCTTGCGGATCAACGGCGAGCACCTTCTGCTGCCACTCCTTGGCTTTGTCGAACTCGTCGATCTGGAAGTAAAGGCCGGCAATCCCCTTGAGACTGCCGACGTCCTTGGGATCCTTATCGAGAACTTCCTGAAACCCTTGAACGGCCATGTTCGCATTCTTCAGATTTTCGGGTGTCTTCAAATCGGGAACAACCTGCTGCGCATATGCCGTCGCGAGATACAAACGCGCCATAGGTAAGCTGGGATCGAGATTCACCGCTTGCTGAAAATGGCCAATTGCCTCTTCATATCTGGCATTTTTGTAGGACGCGACGCCCTTGTTCAACTGATCGCGAGCCTTGAGGCGGCTGCACCCGGTCACCATGGTCAGCATCGCCAGGAACGCGGCCGCCAATACCGGAAAACGTGCGATTCGGTTCATTCTGTCTCTTATCTCCTTTGATCGCATGATCGCCAGCTTACGCCCAACACAGCAAAAGCAGCATCTCGGATTCTTGTGAGTCTACTCTTTCAGAATAGGCTTTCTCAAAATTTTTTCGATCCGCACGGCCTTAACGCAGGCACATGAATTCTACTCTTGCTCCGAACCGCGTACAGCTTTGGGATGCATCGAAAAGTCTCTGCGCAGTGATTGTAATTGGTTTCTGCCGTATGACAAGTCTATGTTCGGCAGGCATCTAATGCTGAGCATGACTGGGAGAGCCGCACGCCAGCGGGGAAAAGGCGAGCCTTATTGGCCCGCCTCAATCTTCGGGGTGATCAGACCGATGTGGTCTACGCCAACTGCGTGGGCAATGTCTACCACTTCCGCTACTGACGTGAAATTCAGATCCGGATCGCCCTTGATGAACATCACCTTTTCGGCGCGTGCTGCATAAATCGCGTCGAGCCGGGTGCGCAAATCAGTCTTGGCCACATCATCCTGATTGATCTTGTAAGACGGAGCACCACCGTGGGCCGCGAGAATCGAGACGACGATGGTGCGGTCATTCGGCTGCTCCTGTTGCGGATTCTTCGGGGGCTGAGGAACAAGTGCGTCCAGGCCCTTCGGCGTCACCGGCACGATGACCATGAAGATGATCAGCAGCACGAGCATGACATCGATCAGAGGGGTAATGTTGATATCGGCATTCAGTCCGCCTGGACCACTGCCACTTCCCATTGCCATAAGTCAGTTCCTCAT
Organism: Alloacidobacterium dinghuense; assembly: GCF_014274465.1. Lineage (NCBI taxonomy): Bacteria > Pseudomonadati > Acidobacteriota > Terriglobia > Terriglobales > Acidobacteriaceae > Alloacidobacterium > Alloacidobacterium dinghuense. The sequence continues at coordinate 4,995,196 of NZ_CP060394.1, forward strand.
TTCTCCTATGCGTTGCGAACTATTCTCCGCCAGCAGCGGGAGGCGGCGTTTCACGTCCCTGACGCTGTTCGGTCAGCAGTCCGACTTCCTCCACGCCGGTCGTGCGCACGGCATCGATCGCATCCATCACCGTGCCATAGTGGGCGCGCGCGTCGGCACGGAAATAAACCATTTTGTTCGTCTTGTTCTGCAGCATGTCGGCGACCTTCGGACCCAGATCCGCAAGGGAAACCTTGTCCTGCCCGAGGAAGATCTGACTGTCGCGGGTAACAGCGACTACGACAGCATCTTCGTGGTCAGCGTCCGGCATTGCTGTCGGATTGTCCGTCTGCGCCAATTCCACGTTCACCTTGTTCTGCAGCATGGGGGTGATGACCATAAAGATGATCAGCAGCACCAGCATGACGTCACACATCGGGGTGACGTTAATGTTCGCATTGACCTTCTTGCCTTCGTCCCGTTTTACGATTGCCATTCCTGTACTCCCCCCTGATTCGGGTACGGATCCATTTTCCGACCGGGCTTTCAGATCGGGCTTCCTTCAGGCCGCGTGTTCATCTTCAAAACCGCCCCGGAGCGGGGCCTTTAATTGGCCCCGCTCCAGCGCGCAAGATTCTCGCCACCGAGTGCGTTTCCGCCGTTTAGCGGCGGCCGCCCTGCTTCAGGAAGTAATCGATCAGTTCGCTTGAGGAGTTGTCCATCTCGACGTCAAACGCTTCTACCTTGTTGGTGAAGTAGTTGAACGTCATAACAGCGGGGATGGCAACCAGCAGACCCATGGCGGTGGTAACCAGGGCTTCCGAAATACCGCCGGCGACCGCGCCGATGCCCGAAGTCTTCTGCGTGGCGATCTGACGGAATGCGTTCAGAATACCGACGACCGTTCCGAACAGCCCGATAAACGGAGCCGTCGAGCCAATCGTGGCAAGACCGCCAAGACCGCGTTTCAGTTTCGCGTGGACAATGGCTTCCGCCCGCTCCAGCGCGCGCTTTGAAGACTCGATCTGGTCCTCGGACACCGCGCCGCCGCTTCCATAGTTGCGGAACTCCTGGAGCCCGGCAGTCACTACTTCAGCCAGGTGCGACTTCTTGTTGCGGTCAGCGACCTTTACCGCCTCATCCAGCTTGCCTTCCTTCAGGGCGCCGGCAACGCGCGGAGCGAATTCACGCGACTGCTTGCGGGCAGCGTTGAAATAAAGCCAGCGATCGATCATGACGGCCAGCGACCAGATCGACATGATGAACAGAATGATGACGACAGCCTTGGCCAGATAGCCCATGTTGTTCCACAGATCGAGCGGGCTGAAACCCACTGTCTGCTCCTGGAAAAAGGCCAACGAAGTCGGATGAATTGCTTGTGTGAGATGAGCGAGAATCACTTGGATCTTTCCTCCTGAGGAGTTTTCTTCTTTAGGGAAAACCTGCGCGAAATACCTACGGTTTACCTCTTCGCTTTACGTTCTGCCGAGAGGCCGGATGATGAAGTACGTGCATCAACCACCGAGGTTGAAGACCACGTTGACCTGCGTCTCCACCTCTACCGGATCGCCATTGAGCAGGTAGGGCTTATAACGCCAGGATCTCACTGCGTCCATGGCCGCCTGCTGGAGCATGGGAGGGCCACTGACTACGTGAAGATTTTCGATTGTGCCTGCCTTGGAAATCGTTGCCTGCAAGATAACGGTTCCCTGGATGCGGGCTGCTTTTGCGATGGCCGGGTACTGCGGCATCGTTTTTACGAGCAGGTTGCCCTGCATCACGCCCGACGACACTGCAATCTTCTTTGGCGCGGCAGCCTTCACAACCGGAGCCGGACCATTGCCGATGCCGCCAAGGACGCCGCCGAGCACGCCGCCAGCAGCGCCTCCGCCCATGCCTTCCATACCGGCAACGCCGGCGGCGCTGGGCGCGGCTTCTTCCTTGACCATCTTGATTTCTTTGGGAATCTTCGTCGGCGCTGTCAGCTGGTTGTTCAACATCTCAGAAACAACTTTGACATGCACAGGCGCTTGTGGCGGGGGTGGTGGCGGCGGCGGCGGCGGTGGCGGTGGAGCAACCAGCAGGGTTGCCATCGCCGCTTTGGGCAGCGCCTCCGGATAAATCAACGGGACCAGGATCATCGCTGCGAGAATCGAACCGTTCAGGACGAAACCGATAATGGTGAAGTACTTGCTTTTGGTCCTAATCCTACCGCCAGACTCCATTAAGGCATCTTCAAACATAGCCTACCTCTTCCAAGCAGAACTTGTTACCACCTATTGACACCAAGAGGGTGTTCTTTTGTTCCCGGTTGCCCGGCTTTTTTGGAGCGGGTAAGAAAAACATGGAAAAAAGCCGAGTGAAAAAGCTATATCACACTCGGCCCATCTCTGGAAACGCTACACCCGGGCTTTTTTGGCCGCGGGCAATACCGCCGCCCTGCCGCGTCCCTGCCGCCATTCCTGGTACGCAACCAGCATGGGCGCAGCAACGGCAATCGATGAGTACGTGCCAATCAAAATACCAATCACAAGCGCAAACGAAAACCCATGCAGCACTTCACCGCCGAACACGTAAAGGGAAAGCACGGTCAGGAACGTCAGGCCTGAGGTCAGGACCGTCCGGCTCAACGTCTGGTTGATGCTGCGATTCACGATATCGGCCAGCGGTTCGCGCCGCGTCAGCCGCAGGTTTTCGCGGATGCGGTCGAAGACGACAATCGTGTCGTTCATCGAGTAACCGACCAGCGTCAGGATCGCCGCGATGACTGTGAGCGAGATTTCTTTATTCGTCAGGCTGAAGGCGCCAACCGTGATCAGCGTGTCATGGAAGACCGCAACTACCGCGGCCACGCCATAGATCAGCTCGAAGCGGAACCAGAGGTACACCAGCATTCCAGCCAGTGAATACAGGGTCGCGAGCAACGCCTGCTTCTTCAGCTGCGCGCCCACCTGGGGCCCGACAATTTCGACATTACGAACAGCAAAGCCGGAAAGGTAGGCATCCTGCTTGAACTCGTTCAACACTGCGGGAGTGGTCACGCTCGACAGATTGTCGATCGAATCAATCAAACCGCTGCGCGTATTGCGGTACCCAACGATGGCTTCCGCTTGCTGGTTGTAATGCTGCTGCGCGGCATCCGTTGTTCCCAGATGCTCGGGATCCTTCTCCGCCAGCCAGCCTGCCAGCGTGCCCTGTCCAACGTTGTCGAGGTCGAGCTTGCCCTGATTCGCTGCGCCACCGCGTGCGTAGTTAGCCTCAAGCGTCTGCAGGATCGTCGCGCGACCCTGATCGAGAGAGGCCTCGTTCGCACTCTGCGCCAGCGAGATAATGACCTCGTTGGTCGTCGCCTGACCGCCGCCGGTAATGGTCTGGATGCGAACATCTTTGATTCCAGCCTTGTCTGCCGCCGCGCGAATATGGTCCACATTCGGCTGCTGGTCAAACCTCACACGTACGACCGTGCCGCCGCGAAAGTCAACGTCCTGCGGCAGCCCATGCCAGAAAAGCAGCGAGAGTATGCCCGCCACACTGAAGATCAGTGAAAAGCCGAGGAAGTACCACTTCTTCCCCAGCCAATCGATTTTTACGTCACGAAACAGTTCCACGGAATTCCGCCTGCTCCTAAATTTCTTTCCTACCAGAGGCAGGAGTCGTTAAATCGACAACGCCTCGCCGCGCTGCTTCTTGTTCAAATGCGAGTCAAAGATCACGCGCGACACAAATACTGCCGTAAACAGGTTCGCCAGCAAACCAAACGTCAGCGTCACCGCGAAACCGCGTACCGGTCCCGTTCCGAAGATAAACAGGATCGCCGCCGACACAATCGTTGTCACGTGCGTATCGATGATGGTTGTCCAGGCATGCCCAAAGCCCTGATCGACCGCTGCCGCGGGGGACTTGCCTGCGCGCAGCTCTTCACGGATGCGCTCAAAGATCAGCACGTTTGAGTCGACGCCCATACCGATCGTCAAAATCACGCCGGCAATCCCGGGCAGCGTCAGCACCGAGCCGGTAAAGCCCATGAATCCGAGCAGAATCACCAGGTTCAAGAAAAGAGCCAGATCGGCATTGATACCCGCGCCGCGGTAGTAGATGAGCATAAAGATCATCACCGCCAACATGCCCACAATCGAAGCCAGCACGCCCTGGCGAATCGAATCCGCGCCAAGCGACGGCCCGACCGTGCTCTCCTGCAGGTAATGAATCGAAGCAGGCAGAGCGCCGGTCCGCAGAAGCATCGAGAGATCCTTCGCCTGCTGCTCCTGGATGCCGCCACCGGAGATTGTTCCCTGATCGCGAATCTGGTCGTGGATCGTCGCCACTTCCTGAATTTTGTTATCGAGCACGATGCAAAGAGACTTTCCCTTGTTCGCGCCGGTGAACTCCGCAAAGTGATTGCCTGCCGCCGTCGTCAGGTAGAAGACCACTTCCGGCTCATTCGTGTTCTGGTTGCGGCTCGCCTGTGCATCGCGAATGTCTGTGCCAGCAACTTCAGCCGCGCGCTTGATCTGGTAGACCTGATTGCCGCTTCCCTGCGCAGATGCCCCCGGAGCAGTGTGCAAGAGAAGCGAATCATAGGGAACCGTTCCGCCCAGAGCCTGGAGCGCCGCCTGATCATCCGGCCACGGTCCACCCTGAACCTCGTGAATCTCAAGACGCGCCGTCGACTGAATCACGTCCTTCACGCGCCCGGGATCGTCCACGCCCGGCAACTCGACCAGGATCTGATCGCTGCCCAGGTTGTATTCCTGAATCACCGGCTCGCTTACACCCAGCGAGTCCACGCGCTGCCGGATCACCTCGATGGAGTGCTCCATGGTGTTCTTCTTGAGATCCGCAACCGCGCTCGGCTTCATCGTCAGCGTGAAGGTATTGTTCGCGCCCGATGAGATGTCGTACTGGTTGCCATAGCGCTGGTTCAGCACGCTACGGATATCGCCTGCGCGGTCAGCCGGAGCGCCGGAAATCAGAATCGTTTCCGGATGTGCCGTATCTGGTATCACGGAGCCAACCGTGATGCCGTTCTGCTGCAATTCGGTCTGGATATGCGCGGCGTCATTGGTGGTCGTGAAACTGACAGCCTCGTCCACCATCACCTGCAAAATCAGGTGCGTCCCGCCCTTGAGGTCCAGCCCGAGATTAATGCGCTTCAGCAACGCGTCTTTCAGCGCCGTTCCGCTCACACCTTTGGGAATGCCAAAGATGCCGAAGACGAAGACGATCAGCACCGCGAAAATCAGAATAGTTTTTTGAGTGAGGTTCTTACGCATGGGAATTCAAATCGTGAGCGGGCGCTACTTTCCGACCTCTTCAGTCGTCACGGAAGCGATGGCGCTCTTCACCACTTCCAGCTTGATGTTGTCCGGGGGGACACGCAACTGAATCGCATCCTCTTTCAGCGAGAGAATCGTCCCGCGGATGCCGCCCGTCGTCGTGACCTTGTCGCCGGGCTTCAGCTCATTGAGCATCTGCTGCCACTTCTTCTGCTTGTTCTGGTTCGGTCGAATCAGCAGCAGATAAAAAACCGCAATAATGACCACGAAGGGCAGAAAAGAGACCAGGCCTGGAGGAAGTGCGCCCGCTAGAAGCAGTGTTGCGTTCAACTTGCAATCCTTTTCCCTGCCTAGGCTTCGCGCCTCGCGCAAGGTACAAATAATAGTTTGTATCCGCGGAAGGGATTTGGACAGCGCCAACGCCTTTTAAGGCGGCTGCTATTTCCTTCAGGAACACAGTCCCCGTGTCCCGTTCAGCCTGGGGCGCACAACGATATTTCAGGCGCGTAAATGCAGGCCACAGATGCCGGGAAGGGTCCTAGCTTCCTAGCTTTTCAGCAGGGAGCGGCTTATGTCAAGGCTTGGAAGCGTACACAGCAACCTGGCCTACCGTTCATTCTTGAGGTAGATCATTCTATAAATCTCCCGATCACGACAAACATTCGGGTATTATCCGGTTCTGTGGGGGCATACGCTCAAGACGAAATTGACGACCTGATCTCGCGTCGCAAGACCTTTTCTGAGGCACCCCGAAGAGAACTCAAGATTGAGGGAGCTCACGCCCGCAATGACGCTAAATTGGTCGCAGAGAATGTGAGCGGCGAATTCCGAATGTTTATGAGGCGCAGCGAGGATTTTCCGGAGAATTTCTCAATCGGACTCGTATATCAGCCCACGGACGGTAGTGGGGAGATTACGTTGCTGAGATGCAACGGTAAGCATGGTGAGTATAGGGGCACTTTTGACCCCGACCATCCGCACTATGATTTTCATATTCACAAAGCCGATGCAGCAATTATGGCAACGGGGTGCAGACCAGAGAAGAACGCCGCAAAGACCTTAGAATACGCGTAATACGAGGAGGCGCTTCAATATTTCATTAAAATCATTAACTTGGACCCGGAAGAGGCAGGCAAACATTTTCCCTTTATACAAGCGAAGTTGCCGTTTTGAGCAAGGAGTTCGATGGACGCTTTAGAGACACTTAAATCGGAATTTAATGACCATGTTTCATTTCGAACGAAACGGCCGGGGATCGTTCAGGTCCTCGCTCCCTTATTTCACGAAGACGGCGACATGATAGATGTCTTCATCGATTTGCCGAGTTCTCCTAACTCCGAAATTCGGATCACCGATCATGGACTTACGCTCATGCGGTTGTCCTATGTGTATGACATAGACACGCCAACAAAGCGCAAAATTTTTAACCGCATCTTGTCAGAAAACGGTGTCAAGGAGGAACACGGGCGACTCTTTATTGAGAGCTCTCCAGAATACATTTACCCTGCGTTTATGCAATTTGCGCAAACAGTCGCAAAAGTCAGCAATATGCAGCTATTCAAGCGCGAAGTGGTGCAGAATCTTTTCTATGAGATGCTCGGCGATTTCGTTACCAGTACTCTCTATCGTTACCATCCACAGAAGGACTGCGTGCCAGATCCAAAAAGAGAGGAGCTTCAGGTGGACTGGAACTTTTCACTCAAGCCCCGCCCTATTTTCCTTTATGGGGTGAAGGATAGCGCCAAATCTAGGTTCGCCGCACTCGCGTGTCGCGAATTTCAGATCGTGAAACTCCCCTTCCGGAGCGTGATTGTCCACGAGGACTTTGAGAATGGTTTGAGCAAAAGAGATCAAGCACTAATCACCAATGCTGTAGATAAGCAATTCACTACGCTTGCCGATTTTCAGCAGAATGCTGAGGCTTATTTTGAACGCGAAGCTGAGGGGCAGATCGTCCAGTAATTCAACCCAGGAAAACCTGCGAGGGAGGGCCGCCTATTCAGCGATTTAGGAGTTTTCTTTACCTCTGGACTACCACGCTTTATCCAATGCTATCCTTCCGCGCATGACTGAATTCCCCGTAAATCCTCAGCGCCACGACCCCTACAAGAATTTCAAATTCCGCGTGAAGTGGGACGGCAAGTATGTCGCGGCCGTCTCCAAGTTCAGCGGCCTCAAGCGCACCACCGAAGTCGTGGAGCACCGCGAAGGTGGCGACCCCAGCACCAGCCGGAAGTCGCCAGGACTGACTCAGTTCGCGCCTATCGTGCTCGAACGTGGGTTGACCCAGGATCACGCCTTCGAGGAATGGGCCAACCTGGTGTGGAAGCTGGGCGCAGGGCTGGGCTCCGAAGTCGCCTTGAAGGAGTTCCGCAAGGATATCGTCATCGAACTCTACAACGAAGCCGGCCAACTCGTGTACGCCTTCAAGGTCTTCCGTTGCTGGCCATCGGAATACCAGGCGCTGCCGGACCTCGATGCCGACGCCAACGCCATCGCCATAGAGCATCTGAAGCTGGAGAACGAAGGCTGGGAGCGCGACTCGTCAGTTACAGAGCCAGTCGAACCATGACAAATCGAACATCTCCGCCATTTTCCATGAAGAGAATCGCCTGTTTCATCGCCCTGATCTCCATAACCGCCGTCGCTTCCGCCCAACTCTCACCGCAGTTCACAACAACCCTCGACGGCATGATGAACAAGAACGAATTCGCCTCGGCTCACTTCGGACCCGCACGCTGGCTGCATGACGGGGCCGAATACACGACCGTCGAGCCATCTAAGGATGTTCCCAAGTCGGATGCCAATCCGAGCGGCGGCGATGACATCGTCCAGTATGAGACGGCCACCGGCAAACGGTCCGTCCTCGTCTCGGCCAAGAAACTGATTCCCACATCAGCCGGCAAACCCCTCAGCATCGACGACTACACCTGGTCGAATGACAACCGCCTGCTGCTCATCTACACAAATTCCCAAAGAGTCTGGAGACAGAACACTCGGGGCGACTACTGGGTCCTCGATCTCGCCAGCGGCAAATTGAAGCAGCTGGGCGGCGGTGGTCCCGAATCCTCCATGATGTTCGCGAAATTCTCACCTGACTCCCGCAGCGTCGCCTTTGTGCGTGCCAACAACATCTATGTCCAGGACCTGGCAACCGATGCCGTCCACGCCCTTACCACAGATGGCTCGACAACCCTAATCAACGGAACCTCGGACTGGGTGAATGAAGAAGAGCTCGAAATTCGTGACGGTTTCCGCTGGAGTCCCGACAGCCAGTCCATCGCATTCTGGCAATTCGACACCACGCACGTCGGCGAATACACGCTGATCAATGACACCAAGGAGCGCTACCCGGTAACCACGAAATATCTCTACCCGCAGCCCGGAACTACCAACTCCGCCGTTCGCGCCGGCGTGGTTTCCGTCGAGGGCGGTCCTGCGCGCTGGATGCAACTCCCCGGCGACGCGCGCGAGCACTACATCGCGCGCATCGACTGGGCCAACTCCGATGAATTGATCATCGAATACCTGAACCGTCTCCAGAACACCAATCAGGTCTTTCTGGCGAACGCAAAGACCGGCGAGGCGCGTGTTTTCTTCACCGACGAAGACAAAGCCTGGGTCGATGTTGTCGATTCTTTTGATTGGATTGGAAAGGACAAAGGCCTCATCTGGCTCAGCGAGCGCGATGGCTGGAGGCACGCTTATGTTTTTTCTCGTGCAACCGGGCAGCCCCAACTCATCACCAATTTCACCGGCGACGTCATCTCTGAAAACACAGTCGACGACAAGAACGGCTGGCTCTACTTCGCTGCCTCCCCGGATAACGCCACCCAGTCTTACCTCTATCGTTCGCGCCTCGACGGCAGTGGAACACCCGAGCGAATCACTCCTTCGTCTCAGCCCGGATCGCACTTCTATGACCTCTCGCCCGATGGCCAGTGGGCTTTCCACCGCTACTCCACCTTCAATCACCCCTGGGTCACCGATCTTGTGCATCTGCCCGACCACAAAGTCGTTCGCGTGCTTCAGGCAAATGAGGATCTGACGCGCAAAGTGCAGGATCTCGTTTCCTCGCCGACAGAATTCTTCAAGGTTCCTGTCTCCGGTGGCGTGACACTCGATGGCTGGATGATTCGTCCACCCAACTTCGACCCCACAAAGAAATATCCAGTGCTGATCCAGGTCTATGGAGAACCCGCAAGCACAACGGTACGAGATTTATGGATGGGCCAAACGCGCCTCTACCACTCGTTGATTGCACGCGAAGGGTACATCGTTGTCAGCTTCGACAATCAGGGAACTCCCGCTCCCAAAGGCAGGGAATGGCGCAAGGTCGTATACGGCAGCGTCGGCGTGCTTTCGGCAGCGCAGCAGTCTGATGCCATCCGGGAGCTTGGCAAGGAACACAGCTATATCGACATGTCGCGCCTCGCTGTCTGGGGTTGGAGCGGCGGGGGATCGAACACCCTCAATCTCATGTTTCGCTCGCCCGGACTCTTCAAGGCAGGCATCGCCGTCGCTCCTGTCGCCGACGAAAGTCGCTACGACACCATCTATCAGGAGCGCTACATGGGCCTGCCGCAGCAGAACGTGAAGGGCTACCACGACGGCTCGCCCATCAACTTCGCCGAAGGACTCACCGGGCATTTGCTCGTCATTCACGGTTCAGGCGATGACAACGTGCACTTTCAGGGAACAGAGTTGCTGATCAACCGTCTCGTCGAGCTCGGCAAGCCCTTCGATTTCATGGACTACCCCAATCGCACCCACGGCATTTATGAAGGCAAGGGAACCTCATTCCACGTCTACAGTCTAATTGCCCGTTACCTCGCCGAGCATGTCCCGCCCGGCGGTGTCCCGCAGTAGGACACAAATTTCAGGGCCATCGCGGCCACGCACATGCCGACCCTGCGTCTATTCACGAGGTCTGTCCGTCTTCTATCTCCAAGTGAGCAAAAGCGCTCCGGCTTGCCGTTTTGATTCTCCGTACAGTTGAGGTAAGCGGAGCGCGGCTCACCCCATGTATTTCATTCCCATGTATTCTGGTTGCAATCTGTAACCCGGCAGTTCCCATATTCAATTCATCCTTGTAGACGAAAGGGTCTCGCGTGCCATCCTTTCCCCGCCTGATGTGTACCTGCCTTCTGCTCACCACCGCAGCAGCATCGCTGGCCCAGACGAGTTACGATCCGCGCCTCACCTTTGCGCCCGTAACGCTCCCCGACCCGGTCAACGCCTACCGCTCCAGCAACGGAGCGCCCGGACCCAGCTACTGGCAGAACGAGGCTAGCTACGAGCTCCACGCCAGCCTTGACACGCAGGCCAAGCAGCTGACCACCACCGAGACCATCACCTACACCAACAACAGTCCGGACACCCTCCCCAGCCTCTGGATTCAGCTCGAACAAAACATCTACCGCAAAGACTCGCGCGGTCAAATCCTCTTCGGCAGCTTCATGCGCCGTCGCCGAAACAACCCCACTCCCAGCGCCACACCCGAGAACATCAACACCGACGGCTACATCCTCGATTCCGTCGAGATCGAATCCGGCAAGCAGGCAACGAAAGCCGACTACATCGTCCCCAAATACATAATCGATGACACGCGCATGCAGATTCGTCTCGCGCAGCCGCTCAAGCCGCACGGCGACAAGCTCAAGATCCACATCCAGTATCACTACCAGATCCCCGGCGTATGGGGCGGGCGCACCTCGTGGGGCATGTCCAAGCAGGGCGAAATCTACGACATGGCGCAGTGGTATCCGCGCATGTGCGTCTATGATGACCTGCGCGGCTGGGACACGCTGCCCTACATCGGCAGCGAGTTCTATCTCGAATACGGCAACTTCGACTACTACGTCACCGTGCCCTCAAACATGATCGTCGCCGGCTCCGGCGAACTCATGAACCCGAAAGACGTCCTCACCAAAACCGAGATCGACCGCCTCGACCAGGCCCGCAACAGCGACAAGACCGTCTACATCCGCACCACGGCCGATGTCACCGACCCCGCGTCGCGCCCGAAGCAGGGCGGCACGCTCACCTGGCACTTCCACATGGATCACACCCGCGATGTTGCGTGGAGCGCCTCGCCTGTCTTCGTCTGGGACGCAGCGCGCATTAACCTCCCCGACGGCAAGAAGTCCTTAGCCATGAGCGTCTATCCGCCAGAGAGCGTCGGCCCCGAGGCCTGGGACAAATCAACTGAATATGTCAAAGACACAGTCGAGCACTTCTCGAAACAGTGGTATCCCTACCCGTGGCCCGCGGCTATCAACGTTGCCGGATTCTCCACTGGCATGGAATACCCCGGCATCGTCTTCGACGGCATCCCCGACCACGGCGACTTCCTGTTCTGGGTCACCGCTCATGAAATCGGCCACGACTGGTTCCCCATGATCGTCGGCTCGAACGAGCGTCGCCACGCCTTCATGGACGAGGGCTTCAACACCTTCATCGACATCGACGAGTCCGCCACCTACGCAGGCGGCAAGTTCGGCCCCAAGCGCGATTCCGAGTATTCGGCAGGCGGCGAGCCGCCGGACACGATTCTCAAAGTTCTTGACAACCCCGACGCTCCAACCCTCATGGCAACGGCTGACTCCTATGGCTTCGCTTTAGGCCATCCCGTCAGCTACTTCAAGGGAGCCTACGGCATGGTCCTGCTGCGCGAGCAGATCCTCGGCCCCGACCGTTTCGACTGGGCTTTCCGCAAGTACATCCATGACTGGGCCTACAAGCACCCCTCGCCATCTGACTTCTTCCGCGAGATGCAAAGCGAAGGCGGCGAAGACCTCGGCTGGTTCTGGCAGGGCTGGTATCTGAACAACTGGAAATACGACGTCGCCGTCGACAAGATAGAAGGCCCCGCCGTGACCCTCAGCAATCGCGGCCAACTCGTATTGCCCACCACTGTCGAAGTCACCTTCGCCGACGGCACGAAAACCCGCACAAAGCTGCCAGTCGAAACGTGGCTCTCAAAAGGAACCTACACCTGGACGCTTGAAAACAAGACACCCATCGTCTCAGTAGTGGTCGATCCCGATCACCAGCTACCCGACGACGACCGCAGCAACAATGTGAAGAAAGTGCAATAGATACAATGGCGGCGTTAGTGCACTACGGGCGCGCCGCTCTTCTTCGTCCGCCGGTTCATGCTGATTGCGCACTGCGCCACCCATACCAGCACCATGGCGATACCGGCAAGCAGCAGCGTCATCTCCGCCGACGGCGATCCTGGCGTCAGGTAGTCCACGATCTCATACAACACGAGCGTCAAGACGAGACTACTTCCCAGGAATATGGCCAACTTCTTCATCGCCTGCTCCAGATGATTCCGCCTAGCTGAATGATCTGCTAACTAAGATGACGGAAGAATACGCCCGAATGTCTCAGATGAGAAGGATTCCTGTTGAATCTCGAAAAAATTCGCCCATTGTTAATCACCGCCTCGCGATGGACAGGCAGGCCAGCCCTGCTATGGCCGCCCGTCATAAGAGTCGACATAGGGACGCAACTGCCCAAACACCACATCAAGCGGCGTAGCTTCACCCGCCTGCGCCTTCAACCGTGGATTGTTCGCAATTGGCACTAGAATCACCCGCGTTTCCTCCTGCCGGCCCACAAAGTACAGATTGAACGCCGGAATGCGCACGGCAAAGTCGCGCGGGCCGCTGCGGTACGCTGCCAGCCGCTTCACAATATCCGCATTGCCAAAGCTGGACGACTCATACCCCTGCCCTTTCTGCACAATCGTCACTCCCGTGCGAACGCTGCCCCCCACCATCACCGGATAAATCATCTCCGCGCTCGACGTCAGGAGGCTGTTCAGGTCTTCGCCCGCCTGATAGCTCTCCATCCTCTCCAGACTGAGATAAAAGACATCCATCGGCTGTCCCAGCTGTGCCTGCTTCACTTCGTCCATCGTCTGGAATCCGAGACCCTTGTAGTTCTGCTCGTTCACCAGCTTTTGCAGAACCCCGACAGCGGCCGCAGCCGCCTCTTGCGGCACTTGAGCCGCAGGCTTCACCGCGTTCTTTTGTTGCGAGCATCCGACCACCAGCAAAACGCAGAATGCTATGGCGCCCGACCGCACACTACGTCGCATGGCCGTAATACGCTCCCGTCTGGATATCGACGTACTGCGATCTCTACCCGCTCAAAGGAATTTGCTCGACCTTGTAGTGCAGGCGCAAAGTGCATCGTTTCAGAAGAACCATGAATCGTTTCAAGCGACTTTCCGTTTTACGGAAACTGCGAAAAAATTGCACGTGTCCCTGTTGTAAATCACGGCCAGACTTCGATTCCGCAGAATCAAAATCGGTCTATTCTAGTCAGCAATGTCTTTCATAAGGTCAGTGCGACGGCGGTTGCGCAGGAGGCGATGGAAGAAAAACCCCGTCTTCGCCAACGCGGACACCGGACTGCACGAGCGCACTGTAGCCTTCTGCGACGCTGGCACGCTCAGCATCCGCACCCGCCGCGCTGCTGCGCTCTTGGTCTATATCTGGAACCGCCCCACGGAGCGCGGCTTTACCACATCACTGTTGCGCTGGATCAGGCTCCTCGAGCATGACAAGGACCTGCGCGCCCGCTTCGATCTTTCCTGGCAGGCCATGCTCGCCGAGCTCGACTCCGTTCCGCTCTTTGCCGATACCGGCCTTCCCGCGCGTTACGCGCTTTTGCCCGAAGCCGTCCGCCGCATCTTTCAACGCCTCTTGCCCTCTGCACGCGAGGAATCCGATACGGCGCGTCTCTTCACCGCCGTTTTTTCCACTCCCACCGCCGTCGAGCGCTTCATCCAACTCGACGACCCCACCTTCGCCCGCCTCGCCCGCATCCTCTGGCCACGAAGTGGACTGAGCGCCGTCCCGCATGTCGCCGACGATATCCGCCAGTCGCTAAGCCTGCTCGCCACCCGCGTCGCCGGACGCGGTGTCACCGCCGCGGTGCGCCAGCGCGGCTCGACGCGCAACGTCGACGCCTCACCCTTCTACCAGTTCGTGTTCGTGACCCAGACCTTTCTTCAATCCACCGAACAATCAAGAGAAAACTCCGTCCCCCTGCGCATCTGGCTAGACGCCGTCCACGCCTGCCGCCGCGAAATGATCCAGGTGCGCCTGCACATGGAAGAGGCCGGCGTCAGCACCACCCTCGTCTTCGACCTCAGCAGCATGGATGCCTCGCTCGACCGCATGCAGCTGCTCGCGTCCACTATCGCCGGAGATTCGCTGCAGTCGATGCACCCCGTGCGGCAACTCCTCAACACCCTTGTCGCCGGGCGCCTCGAAGACACCCAACTCGGCCCGCTCATCCGCCAGAACCTCAACCTGCTCGCGCGTAAAACCGTCGAACGCACCGGCCACAGCGGCGAACACTACATCGCCCTGAGCCGACGCGAGTACTGGCAGATGTGGCTCGCTGCGCTCGGAGGCGGCCTGCTTACCGTCTTCACCGCGGCCCTCAAGTTAAAGGTCATGGAAGGCGAATTGCCGCTCTTCGTCCAGGGCTTTCTCATCGGAACCGATTACGCCATCAGTTTCGTTCTGCTTCAAATCTTCGGCCTCGCCCTCGCTACCAAACAGCCATCCATGACAGGAGCAGCCCTCGCCGGCATCGTGCGCGAAAACCGCGGCGTCTCCCGCTGGAGCAAGATCGCCGACATTGCCGCGCGCATCAGCCGTACGCAGCTTGCCGCCGCCCTGGGAAACGTCGTCGCCGTCTGTCTCGGAGCCATCGCCTTCGAACAGCTCTGGCACCGAATCTTTCTTCACTCCTACCTGCCCACCGCCATGGCAAAGCGCGTCTATGAAACCTTGCACCCCTTCACCTCAGGCACAGGTATCGATGCGGCCATCACCGGCGTCATCCTATGGGCCGCTGGCGTCATAGGCGGATGGTGTGAGAACTTTGCCGTCTACAACCGCATCCCCGCCGCCATCGCGCAGCATCCGCTTGGACAGAAAATCGGCGCGCGCCGCATGCAGCGCCTCGCCAACTGGTTTGAGAACAACATCGCCGCCTGGAGCACCAGCATCGTGCTCGGCTACATGCTCGGCTTCTTTCCAGAGATCGCTCACTTCTTCGGTCTGCCGCTCGACGTCCGCCACGTAACTCTGAACACCGGCATGCTGGCACTTTCCGCAGCCCGCTACGGCGTGGCTTCTTTCGGACATAACTGGTTCTACTTCGCCGTCGCCGGAATTGGCTTGACCTTCGTCCTCAACCTCGGAGTAAGCTTCGCCATCGCCTCCGTGACCGCTCTGCAGGCCTACAACGTCCGCCACGACGAGCGCGTAAAGATACTCAAATACCTGGCAAGGCAAGTCCTTCGCCACCCGTTGCGTTTTATCTTGCCGTTAGAAAAGGACCAGCCACCTGTCGTAACGTCCGCGACGGAACCGGTGAAAAGCGAAACCTAGTCAGAGTTCTTAGGAGGGTTCTCGATGAAGATGCTCAACGTGACGCCAATGCCGACAGCCTCCGTGATGCTTCATCCCCTTCGCCGGCCTCGGCAACCAAGACGACTAGAGCTATGCGACAGGCGTGGGCTGCTCCTGCCCGACCTGCCGTTGAATATTGTTGTTGCGGCGAAAGCGGCTGTCTGAATCGTAGGCCGCCTTGACAGCGCGTAGACGAGCATGACATCCATGCAGCCTCCGGGTCGCGCGAATGGTATCACGACCTTGGCGGGGACTTCGTAAATATCTCAGCGAAAGCTAAGGACAGCCAGCTCAGGCGGCCACGCCACCACTTTGCGCCGGATGGGGCAGCTTGTGCTGGCCAGCCTTTCCTAGCGCAGCCCGCAAACTGAAAGCAGCCAGCACCAGCGCGAGGATCAGGTTGATCAGCGCTCTGAAGTCCAGCATATTTTCGATCAGCCGCCCAAAGGCCACAGCCACAACCACCCACGCCAGGCATCCGGCAAAACTCACCCACGCCAGCGCGCGATCCGCCGGCCTGCCCACGCGCAGCAGATTCAATCCAGCCAGCAGCCATCCGGCCAGCGTAGCGCATTCAGACCACAATAAAAGTTCCGGGCTGTGGCCATAGGCCTTGAGACATCCAAGGCCATGGCCGATTCCGCCCAGAAACAGGAGCCATCCGCAGATGCGATCGACCGTCTTCATAGATCCTCCCCCGGAGCCCCCATCGACAGGTCTTCGTCGATGGGGTGGCCCGCATGCTCGTTGGCAAACTTCCCAAACAGCTCGACAATCGTGCCCCAGCCTCCAGGCGAATCCACCTGACCGCGCATCGTGGCCCAGCCATCGCCATGCCGCTCCAGATTGCGATGCTCCAGTTCCACCAGCGTCGAAGCGCCTGACTGAGCAATGAACCGCACTTCCACCTCGCTCGCCTTCGCCGGATCAGGATCATATCCCCAGTCCGGCTGCAGATGCCACGACATCACCACTTTCGCGGGCGGGTCCCAGGCGAGCACGCGTCCCCACTCGCATTCCGAGCCATCGGTCGCGCGTTCATACCAGCGCCCGCCCACCTTGCCTTCGAGAACCGACGTCTCGTAGGGCTGCTTGCCGATGTGGTGTGTCGATGGCCACCACCCGCCAAAGAACTCCGTGAAGATCTTGAACGCCCGCTCGCGCGGAGCATTCACCACGACACTTTTCAAAACAGGTGCCAAGGTTTCAGACTGCATGTGGTTCCTCCCATCGCTCGGCAGCCTCTTTGAAAGCCAGCAGAGCGTTATCCCAAAGTTGATCAAGCTCTCGCCGAAAACGGGCGATTCCCTGCGGATCGACAGCATAAATACGGCGCGTACCCACCTTCTGGTCCCTCACCAGCCCGGCCTGCTTCAGCACCCGCAGGTGCTGCGACACAGCCGGACGGCTAACGGGAAACCGCTCTGCCAACTCGCCCACAGCCTGCGGCCTGTCTACAAGGGCGCTGAAGATGGCAAACCTCGTCGCATCCCCCAACGCCTCACATCCAGATTGAAGGTAAGCATTCACTTACCGTAAGTAGGTGCTTACGGATTAACGAAAGTCAAGAGAAATTCGCCTTCATCGCGTAAGATCTGCGGCGGACGAATGTAAGCGTTTGAATTAATGGAGATTACCGTAAGGCCTGCATATCGCTTCCACTTTATGAAAATTCGCCGAAAATACTCGCTCGCTTTAAATGAGCGCGCCTATAATCGCGCTCGCTTGAGATACCTCTTCACCTTTGTCTCAAGCATCGGGAGGAAAGGTTTATGCAAGTTGCGCGCAGTCTTCTGACTGGCCTCATCCTTCTGGGATCTGCAAGTGTCGTTCAAGCGCAGTCGCTAACTGCTGGGCCATCGAAGCTTGTGGCACCGGACTCTCAGAAATCAGATGCAGGCAAAAAGTCTCGGCCGAACATCCTGTTCATCATCATGGATGATGTCGGAATCGATCAGATGAGCATCTTCGGGTATGGAGGTGGCACGCCTCCACTTACGCCAAACATCGATTCGGTTGCACGCGCTGGTGTGCGCTTCCGTAACGTCTGGTCGATGCCCGAGTGCTCGCCCAGTCGCGCAATCTTCTTTGAGGGGCGCTATCCGCTTAGGACAAACGTCAACTCTGCCATCCTCAGTGATGATCTGGCGAACTCCCAGGTCTCTCCTTTTGAGGTCACGACGCCGAAAATTTTGAGGAAGGCTGGCTACCAGAACGCCCTCTTCGGCAAATTTCACCTTGCCGGCCCCGACAACAATCCTTTCGGGCGGTCGACTCCTCATGTTCTTGGCTGGGATTATTTCGATGGATTCCTCGAGGGAGCGCCACACCCGATCGATACATCGATAGGGGGCCAGTTTACTGATACATCCCATCCTACTCCTCCCATGTCCAACGCTTTCTGGTACACGTGCGGGTTTATTCCCAATCGACTGGAGTCTCCGCTTCATGGAGCGGATACGGGAGCCTGCCGATTTGCAGACTCGACCTGCAAAGTGATCTCCAAAGATGCCGCCCATCCCACGCCCGGATTCAGTTGTCTGCAGAATGGCGGCATCTTCGTTCCCAAGGAGACCTGTAAGTCCTCCGCAGACCTGGATCTCAACTTCGACCTGCTCAATGCGTATTACGTATGGAACCGCGTGATCAACGAGCCGGACGGTACCGTTATCCCTGCGGACGAGAATGCTCCTCCAGCACGAGGCTATGTCTCGGATCAGACCAACCAGTCGGCTGTGAATTGGATTCGCAAGCAAAATGCGGATGGACAAACCTGGATGGCAACGGTGGCGTATGCAAACGACCACACCCCATATCAACAACCTCCCCGCAGTCTTCTTCCCGTCGCTAGTCCGGATTCCGCTGGCTTCTCATGTACCGGCAATACCGTCGCAAATGAGGCTGCCACCCGGATCATCAGCAACCAGATGATCGAGGCCATGGACAACAAGATTGGCAGTCTCCTGGTACAGGCCGGTCTGGCTACCATGGACAGTTCAGGAAGGCTGCAGTATGACCCGGCACAAACTAACACCATGGTGATCATCATCGGTGATAACGGCACCTTTGCACCGGGAGTGAAATTTCCCTTCGACCCCAGTCGCGCCAAGGGGTACGTATATCAGACGGGTGTGTGGGTCCCCCTCATCGTGGCTGGACCACTGGTTGCTTCTCCGGGACGCGAAGTAACGAGCATGGTGAATATCGCCGATCTGTTTCAGCTCTTCGGTGAATTTGCTGGAGTCGACGTGCACAAGGTAGTTCCGAAGTCGCACATCCTGGATTCCCAATCCATGCTGCCCTACCTGACGAACGTCAACCAGCCCAGTATTCGCCAAACGAATTTCACGCAGACCTCCGGCAACATCCACCAAAACGACGTGGCGCCTCCGCCGTGTGTCCTTCCAATCACCATGCCGCCTACCTGCGTTCAGCTTTTCAACAGCGGGCCACTGTGCAATTTCGAGGGAGGAGACTGGTACGGGCCGACCAATCCCAAGAATGGTGTTTCTTACGACAGCTGCTGTGATGTTCAGCGAGCAGGTATCTATACAGATAGCCAGGGCAATCCCGTAACACTGACCCAGTTTCCTGTCGATCAGGAAGCAACGCGGAATGACCGATACAAGCTGGTAAAAAAGACGGTGACGATGTGTGGGACCTCCAAGGGTACAGATAAAGAGGTGCCGCAGACTGAGCTATATCAGATCAACGAGAAAGCGCCTGCTCCTGAGATAGACAAGGACGGTGACAGTCTCTGCGGAGAAAATTGCCCCGACGGATTGAAAGGAAAAAACCTCGCTAACTTCAATGCACTGAATGCCTCGATGACAGCGACGTTGATGTCCGAACCACCGTGTCCTGGCGACGGCAACGAAGACAAGAAGGTGAACGGCAAGGACATTGTTGATTGGGCCTTCTTCAGCCAGAACAATGGCTTATCGAGTTGGTACGACTTCAATCACGACGGATTCACAAATGGTGACGATCTGAAGATGTTCATCCTGCCCAATCTCGGAACGAACTGTTTGAAGAAGAACAAGTAGTCTCAGGTAGGCAATGGACTCGACCTTGAGCCCAGAATCTGGAGTCCCTGTTGGTTCGAACCAATTCGAGCGTTTGGAGATTTCGCGTGAAGCCGGAAATGCCCACTGTGACAACTGGGCCGTGTGGGCTGGCTATTGTCTGAAATTCTGAAGTCTCGAGTCGCGCCAACAAGACTTATCGCTCACTGCCTGGGGTAATGGCGTCGGATGGACGGAGGCGAGCCTCATGTCCGTCACCGTCTTCGACCGTGACGACGACTTTCCCGCGAGCATGCCCTTTTTCGGCATACCGGAAAGCTCCTGCGGTGTCACTCAGCCTATAGCGCTTGTCGATGACCGCCTTTATCTTTCCAGTCGCCATCAGGTCGCTCAGAACGGTCAGATCCTCTGAGTTAACCTTCGCGATGAAGAAGCACATCTTCCGGCCAGGGAACAGGGACAACACGAGCGCTCCGATCGTACGAGCGAGAAGAGCGGTCACCGAAGCGTCACTCGGCGCTCCGATAAGAACAAGTCTTCCCGTGCGATTCAGAATCCGCCTGCATGCAAACAACGAATGGTTCCCAACGCAATCGAGAAGAACGTCATAGCGCTGCTTGCCGGTTGTGAAATCCTCCCGGGTGTAATCAATCACCCGATCCGCACCGATCGATCGGACCATATCCACATTCCCGGCACCACACACGCCAGTCACATTTGCGCCTAACACCTTGGCGATTTGCACCGCGAAAGTGCCCACGCCTCCTGCCGCGCCGTTGACCAACACACTCTGCCCCGGCTGAATTCGCCCCTTGTCGCGAAGGCCCTGCAAGGCAGTCAATGCCGCCACCGGTACAGACGCTGCTTGCTCAAACGTCACGTTGTCTGGCTTCTTGACCAGCACCGATTTCATGCCCAGTACCGACGCGGAAATCGCATACTCGGCAAAGGCTCCGCGGCATGTGCCGAACACCGCATCGCCCGGTTTGAACTGCGTTCCTTTCCTGCCGATGGCTTCAACCACGCCGGCCACGTCAACGCCGGGCCGCTTGACCTTTGGTTTGCCCAGCCCGAGCAGCACGCGAACAGGAAAAGGCCCGCCTTTCATGAGCTTCCAGTCAAGCGGATTCACGGAAGCCGCTCGCACTCTTATTAAGACCTCGTTGTCTCCGGGGATGGGCTTTTCGATTTCTTCACATCTGAGAACATCGGGGGAACCATAGTCGCGGTAAACAATCGCTTTCATGGATACACGCTTTCAAGACGACTTAAGCATATTCGTCCTATAACGGTTGCGGCGAAAGGCTGCTTTCGATTTGCTGATTTGGGTCAAAATTTTGCGCTGCATCGTTGCTCCCACAGTGGGAACACTATACTATCAAAAGAGTGAGAGTGATAGCGCGCAGCACTCTGAATGCCTTCGTGAAAAACAGGGTTGTGCGCAAGCATCAGAAAGCGGTCAAAGCGCACCTTGATGCCTGGTATGCCGAGGCCGCAGCCGCCACATGGAAAAGTTCCGCGGAACTGAAAAAGCAATACCGCTCGGCCAGTATTGTTTCAGCGAAGCGGGTTGTTTTCAATATTAAGGGAAATGAATACAGGCTCGTCGTCGCCATCAACTATTTCTACCAGGTGCTGCTGATTGTCTGGCTCGGAACACACAAGGAATATGACCAGATCGACGTGGAGAAAGTGAAATATGAGAAGCGCAGGTACACCGATTCGCCCGATTCGAACTGAAGATGACCATGAGAAGGCCGTGGTCCGCATTCAGGAACTCATCAACGCTGATGCGGATACGCCCGAGGGTGACGAGCTAGATATCCTCGCAACGCTGGTCGACGCGTATGAGGCGAAGCACCATGCGATTGATGCGCCCGATCCTATCGCTGCGATCGAATTCCGCATGGAGCAGGAGGGATGGACCCGCAAAGACCTCGAGCCCCTGATCGGCAGCCGTGCGCGTGTATCGGAAATCCTGAATCGCAAACGGAGCCTCACACTAAAAATGATTCGTCGCGTGAAATTCGGTCTTGGTATCTCAGCCGATCTCTTGATCGCTCCTGTGCAGCATAAAGTTAACGCCCGGAAAGCGGTGCATTCCTCCAAATCTTCAAGGACCAGAAAAGTTCGATAATCTAGCTCTATGCCAGAAACTATCGGATTCGTAGGACTCGGAATCATGGGCTCCGGGATGGTGAAGAACCTCACCGCCAAAGGCCACGCCGTCCGCGTTTGGAACCGCACCGAAAGCAAAGCGGCAGAACTCGCACAATCCCTGAAGATCGATCACGCAAGAACCATCAAAGACCTCGCCGCATCCTCATCCATCCTGATGCTCTGCGTCACCAATACCAGCGATGTCGAACAAGTCGTGAACGAAGCCGCCTCCACGTTGAAGAAAGGCAGCCTCGTCATCGACTCGAGCACCATCAGCCCGAAGGCCACCGAAGAGTTCGCCGCCAAACTCCGCGAGCAAGGCATCGGTTTCGTCGACGCCCCAGTCTCCGGCGGCAGTGAAGGCGCGGCGCAAGGCACCCTCGCCATCATGGCCGGAGGATCGGAAGAAGACTTCCACCGCGCCCGCCCCATCCTTGAAGCCATCGGCACGCGCATTACGCACATGGGGCCGGCAGGCAAAGGCCAGGTCACCAAGCTTCTGAATCAGATTCTCGTCGTCGTCAACATGCTCGCCGTCAGCGAAGCCCTGATGTTCGGCGAGGCCGCGCAGCTCGATCTGAAAAAAGCCGTCACCGCCGTCGAAGCCGGGGCAGGTGGCAGCTGGATGCTCTCGAAACGCGCTCCCCAGGTTCTCGACAACTATTGGAAGCCGGGCTTCACCATCGACCTGCAGCAGAAAGACGTAGACCTCGTCCTCGAATACGCCGGTGAACTTGGCGTCCCGCTCATCGCCACCGGCATGATCCGCCAGCTCTACGCGCGCTTACAGAAAGAAGGCAAAGGTCACCTCGGCAATCACGCATTGATTCAGGCCTTGGAACCGCTAATGCCTGCGGTAAACAAATAGCGCGGCATCGTCTGAAGCTCGCCTTCCTCAAGCCGGGGAAGGCGATGCCTTACGCTCATCGTGGATGTACTTGATGAGCAACACGTCATTCCCTTTTTCTCCGTAGAACATCTCATCGACCAGGTTCTTGGCCACCAGAATCCCATATCCGCCCGGCCGCATCCCCTCTTCCGAGCGGTGTTTCAGATGGCGCATAGGATCATCCGGTGGATTGTTCATGGCGGTATCGAGGTTGTCCTTTAAAGAGAACCCTTCGCCCGGATCTTTAATGCGGATCAGCACTACGTGACGCGCGCGGAGGAAGGCAATCTCGATACGCCGCTCTGGATTGAACTTCCCGCCATGCTCCATCGCATTCAGCAGCATTTCTCTGCACGCCGTCGCCACCTTCTCTTCGTCGTCTCGGGGCAAAAGCAGAAATTCGCGAACGAACTGATGCAGCCGGTTGGCCGTCGATACATCACAGCGCAGCGAAAGGCGTATCCACGCATCCGTCCCGGACAGGACTTCAATCGCCTCGTCCCAGGCTGGGCTCTCCATCGCAAGTTGCAGCACTTCTTCCATAGCTGGCGCAGAAAGCGGCTTGGTGAAGTAGCTGAAAGCTTGCGCACGCATCGCCGCGATCACATCCGCGGGCGTACTTGTCTCCGCAACGATGATCACGCGAGCATGCGGCCGCACCCGCCGTATCTTCCGAAGCAGTTCAACATCATCGCGGGCCGAGCTGGCCTGGTCGGTGATCACAAGATCGAAAGCGGTCTTCTCTATCAGCGCAAGCGCGTCCTTGTTATCTTCGGCGCACTCCAGCTTCCACGTAGACAGAACTTCCGCCACCGCATTCAAGACGGGTGAGTCTGCACACGCTATCACCAGCACCGTTTTCTGTAACCGCGGAGTATCGTCGCTCATGAGAATCGTATGACCATGATAGTCCGATCAGGCTTCAAGTCGGTGAACCTGCTTTCCGAGGACGTGGAGCGCTGTCTTCATTCGTGAAGGAGCCTATTCCTCGGTATTGACCAGCCGCGATTCGTTAAGGTCCAGCTCACGTTCGATCCTGCGCAGGACGGTATCGTTAATGCGCCCTTCATTGCGCAGCCGGATCGCCGTCTCGCGCTCCACGCGCAACGCCTCCAGCGACAAAGAAAGATGCAGCTCGTGGTCCGAAATCTCTTTCGCGCTTGCATCTGCATTCAGACTCGTAAGCCGGTGTCGGTAGTGATTGGCCAGGTCATCATAAATCTCGGCTGACTTCTTGGTGTCGCGCGCCTTCGCGCCTTCCAGATGCGACACGGCAGCCTGCGTAACGATACGCCGCGCTTCCAGCTCCTCGCAGTCCGGCCCAGCGTTGCCCGCCAATCCCAGAGAACGAATCAGAGGCGGCAGCGTAAGCCCTTGCAGCACCAGCGTCGCGAAAATGACGCAGAACGTCAGCACGACAATCATGTCTCTATGAGGAAACGGCGAGCCGTCCGCCAACACAGTAGGAAGAGCCAGCGCAGCCGCCAGCGAAACCACGCCGCGCATCCCCGTCCATCCGACAACGAAAATGTGCCGCACCCCCGGTGGGCTCTCCTTGAAATTCCGTACCCGCGTGCGGATGATATAAGACAGCCTTGCCCCCGGATACACCCACACAAGCCGCAAAAGGATGAGCAGCGCGCTGAAGATCCCACCATACGCAAATATCGTCCCCCGGCCATATTCGTGAATCGACGCGCGAACGGCTGGAAACTGAAGTCCGATCAGAACAAAGACCAGCCCATTCAGAATGAACGTCAGCGAATCCCACACCGCCCACGTCCCCAGGCGCACCGTTGGCGAGAACAAACGTGCGCTGCAACGTGAAAGATACAATCCGCAGCTCACCACGGCCAGCACACCCGAGGCGTGAGCCGCCTGCGCAGCCAGGTACGCTACATAAGGAACAAGAATGCTGAGCGCCACTTCAATCGGGCCGTCGTCGATCCGTCGCTCGAAGCGGGCAACAATCCAGGCAATGATCAAGCCAATCGCGATGCCGCCCGCCGTGAGCCACAAAAGCGTCAGCAGCCCCCCGGCAACCGTGGGATAACGCTGCTCTACCAGGATCCCCGTAGCAAATTCCAGCGCCAGCAATCCCGTCGCGTCGTTGACCAGGCTCTCGCCTTCGAGAATATCGACGATCCGTCCCGGTAGCCCGATCCTTCGCGCAATCGAGGTCGCCGCAATCGCATCCGTCGGCGCGACAATCGCGCCCAGCACCAGTCCAAGCCGCCAGTCGAATCCCGGAAAGACCTTCGGCGCCGCCAGCGCGACGCCGACAACAGTAAACGCCACCAGCCCGATGGCCAGAAACGAAATGCTCACAATGTTGTAGCGAAAGTCGCGCCACGATGTCTGCCATGCCGACGAGTAGAGCAGCGGCGGCAACACCACCAGAAAAATCAGGTCAGGTTCAAGCTTGATGTCGGGAATCGCCGGAAAGAAACTGAGCAGCAACCCGCCGATCACCATGATGATCGGATATGGCGTCCCCACCTTGCGGGCGAACACCCCAAACACCACGATGAAAAACAGCAGCAGGAGAAAGACGAATTCGACCGCCCCGATTCCGCTCATCTAAAGCGATTCCAACACGTCAAATGGAGAAATGCCATCGTATAGGCTTTGGTTGGGTGAAGCCGAGTCTGCTATGACGCTGCTTCAACGCGTTGCCGCAATACTGGGTCTCACCACAATTCTCGTGCTGCAGGTTTCTTGCAGCAGCACGACTCCTGCCTACAGCATGCAGGCTACCACGCAGCCGTCCCAACCAATGGAAGATCCTTTGGAAATTGAAAGCAAAAAAGCTGGCGGGTCCGCACTCGATCGATTGCGGCAGTGTCGGCGTTCGATGTCCGCAAACGCCGAACCGTATTAAGCGTTACTCGTTCCGCAACGCCTCCATCGGCTCCACGCTCGCCGCCCGTTGCGACGGAACAACTGCAGCAATCAGCGCCGCCAGTCCAAGAAGCAGTGTCGCCGAAATCAGAATCAGAGGATTCCATGGCTTCACGTAAAAAAGCTGGCTCGCCATCGCATGCCCGGCTCCAATCGCCGCAGGAATTCCGATGGCCAACCCGATGCCAACCTGCAGAAACGCGCCACGCATCACCATCTTCACGACAGACAAACGATCCGCGCCCAGCGCCATGCGAATTCCGATCTCATTCGTGCGCTGCTCAACGCCATACGCAGTCACACCGTACAAGCCGACAGCGGCAAGCACCAGCGCCAGCCCGCCGAAGAGCGAAGTCAGCTTCGCAATCAGCCCCTGCTGCGCAAAGTCCACACTCAGCGCTTCGTCATAGCTCTTCAAGTCATTGATGCTCAGATTCGGATTGATCTCAGCCAGCGCGCGCCGCACCTGCGTCTCCAGCCCCGGAGGATTTCCCGGCGCCCACAGCACGATGTTGCCCAGAGAATGCGAACGCATCTCGCCGTTGATAGCCGCAGACGTGTCCCATCGAATGGTCTGCGCTTCCGGCTTGAAAAACAAAGGCTCGATCGGATTCAGCATGTCCCACGGCACGTAGCGCGCATCCGCCGCAACCCCGACAACCTCATAATCCCCGGCATGCTTCATCTCCATCTCGCCAAAGTGTTGGCCAAGGGGGTTCTCTCCTTTAAAGAACTTCTTCGCGAATGCTTCGTTGATGACCGCGACATGCCGCGAAGAAGCCGTGTCTTCCTCCGTGATCGGCCGCCCCATGATGATCCGGTTTCCGATCGTGTCGAAGAAGCCGGGCATCATGCGCACACTATTCGCCACATAGTTATCACTTTTGTGCGGCTCGGCCTTGCCTTCAATCCGTATCGAGGCGTTCCAGTTGTCCCCGCTCATCGGCGCCCACTGTACAAGACCGACGCTGCGCACTCCGGGAATCCGCTGCAATCGATCTTTCATGCGCTCAAAAAGATTCTCCAGTTCGTTCTCCTGATAGCCGGCCTCCATCGGATCGATCCACGCAATGTAGCGGTCCTTTGTTTCAAAGCCAAAGTTCCCATCCTTCATATTGCGCAGGCTGTGCGTCAGCATTGCCGCTGCGCTCACCAGCACTACAGAAAGCGCAGCCTGCGTCACCACCAGTGCCTTTTGTGGCAGCGAGGTCGCGCCGGCGACCGAACGGTTCGCGCCCCGCATAGCATCCAGCGGCTCTGCATGCGAGCTCACCCACGCCGGCGCGACGCCGAAGCAGACTCCCGTCACCAGCGACACGCCCAGCGCAAACAACAGCACGGGCAACGAAGGCGATGCTTCGATCGGCACATGAACAGCCGTGTTGGTGACGACGAGCCGCAGCATCATGCTCGTTCCCGCATAGGCAATCACCAGCCCCGTTGCCCCACCAAGAATGCCGAGCAGCATGCTTTCCACCAGCGCCTTCCGTACCATCCGCATGCGCGACGCGCCCAGCGCCAGCCGCACCGAGGTCTGCTGCCTGTTGGCCATGCCGCGCGCCAGCAGCAGGTTCGCCAGATTGGCGCAGGCAATCAGCAGCACACAACCCGCCGCAATCATGAGCAGCACCAGGCTGTCATGATATTGCTGCCGCATCGCCGTCACGCCGGCGCCTCCGGCCGTAAGGTGCAGCACTTGCTTCGGCAGAAATTCCTTCTCCTGCGGGTTCATATCGGCCAGATGGCTCATCTGCCATTCACGCAGTTCCAGCCTCAACTGCGCTTCCAGCCCCTTAGGATCCGTACCCTGGCGCACCCTGCCGATAATGTCCAGCCAATTCAGATTTGGTTCTTTCAGCAAGGAGCTTATTCCTTTGAGGTAAGGCTCTTTGCTCAGCGGCATCCAGAAATCCGGAACACCGTAGGTATTCAATTCAGCGCCGAAGAAGCCCGGCGGAGCGATACCGACAACAGTGAACGGCTTGCTGTTGATCTCGAAGGTTGCGCCAATGACGGAAGGATCGCTGCCGTATTTCGTCTGCCATGCGTGATAGGTCATCATCGCAACCGGCGGCGCGCCTTCGCGGTCATCGCTATCCGTCAAAACCCGGCCAGCCCAGGCGCCAATGCCAAAGGTGCGAAAGTAGTTCCCGGAGACAAATTGCCCCATCCCGGCTTCCGCCGGCTGCTGGGTGCCTGCGCGTCGTACGCCCATCGACGAAGCGCCTTCCTGCATGGCAGCCAGATCGGCAAAGGCTGGCGTGTGGTCCCGGAAATGCTTATAAAGCTCGTAGTTGAAGAGCGAGAACTCTTCCCACTGCGTAAACCCGCCCCACATGCAGCAGTGGACTTTATCGCCGATGCGGTAAAGTTCCTCCGGTTTCGTCACCGGCAGCGACTTCAGTAGAACCTGATGTACCAGCGTAAAAATCGCCGTAGTCGCCCCAATTCCCAGCGCCAGCGTCAGCACCGCCGTCAGCGTAAATCCCGGAGACTGCCGCAACTGCCGCAACGCGAATCTCAAGTCCGTCAGCATGAATCAAAGCTCCTGTCGATAAACCACCCGCAGAGCAATCTCATGCATTCTGTAAGCCACAAACACATATTGGAAGAGTTGATGTTGCAGGAGTTATCCATAATGGGCAGAAAGCATGCTGTCCACAAACGGATTCCGTGTTCAGAAGCGAACACCGGGGCAGCAAAGAAGACCAGCCGGGTGCCGGGTGCCCCATGTCTCGTAGAGACATGGGATCTTCTCACTACCACTGATAAAAATTTGACACCCAAAAAGCGCAACGCGCCTTCAGGTGAAAACCGGGGATTTTAGTCCCCGGAAAATGAACCATCGCCACAGGCGACCACCTCACAGCCGTCGGGTGGAGCGCAGGCGAAGCCGGAGCGACCGGGCTTTTCAACGATACCAGCGGACACCCGATTAAGCCGCAACAACCCGCCGAAGCGCTTCGCACGGCTGTCATCCTGACCCTGAACGCAGTGAAGGGGAAGGATCTGCTTCTTCGCTGCGCTCAGCACGAAAACCTGCCCCAGCCTGCCGCGTACTTTGCCTAAATGCCCGTTTCCAACACAAAATCTGAGCTTAAGTCCCCGCAAACGACACAAATTCGACCCAAAAATCTTGTCAAGCCCCCGCGAGCCTTGATTTACGGCTAACTCAAAGAATCAAAAGGAGATATATTCTCTCGAAAGTTGGCGTGAAATAATGCCTGATTCGCTATCCTGAATATAGGGGCAAAAAAAATCGCAGAGCCGGATAATACCCGCTACCGATTACCTTGTAAGTGATTGAAAACACTAGAAACCATCTAACTACAATGAAATCAGCGGCATAGCAGGGGATGATCCCCCGCTATCTTATTGAAAACAAATAAGGGGAAGAAAATCAAAGAGGGGGAAGGGGGGAACCGGAAGCCACTGGCTGCCCAGCTTCCAGCCGATCCCGCAGCTTTTGCATCGTATCGAGATAAAACGCCAGGTTGTGCAGCGTATTCAGGACCGCCGCAAGAGGCTCCTGCGAAGCCATCAGATGCCGCAGATACGCTCGACTGTAACGCTGGCAGACCATGCAACCGCACTCCGGGTCGAGCGGTCCCTGGTCCTCGGCAAAGCGCCGGTTCTTGATGTTCAGCCGCCCTTCCGAGGTAAAAATCAGTCCGTGCCGGGCCGCCCGCGTCGGCAGCACGCAGTCCATCATGTCAACGCCCATCTCGGCATATTCAACAATTTCATCGGGATAGCCTACTCCCATCACGTAGCGCGGCTTGTCCTTGGGCAAATACGGAAGCGTCTCGGCAATGATCTCGCGCGTCAACTCGCGTGGCTCGCCAACGCTCAGTCCGCCGATCGCATAGCCCGGAAAGTCCATCTCCACCAGCCGCTCCGCCGCCTCGCGTCGCAGGTCCTTGTACATCCCGCCCTGCACGATGCCGAATAGGTTCGGCGTCTGCCCGGGAAACGACTCATCCCACGGACGCTCCTGCTTGTGCGCGTCGAAGTGCCGCTTGCTACGCTCCGCCCAGCGTAGCGTCAGGTCGAGGGACTTCCGAGCCCGCGCGTAGTCCGCTGGATACTCGGTGCACTCGTCAAACGCCATGGCAATGTCCGAGCCAAGCGCGATCTGCACGTCCATCGAGTGCTCAGGGGAGAAGAAGTGCGCCCCGCCATCGAGATGCGACCGGAACTGCACCCCATCTTCAGTCACCTTGCGTAGCTCGTTAAGGCTGAAGACCTGAAAACCACCAGAATCCGTAAGAATGGCCCGGTGCCAGCTCATGAACCGGTGCAGCCCGCCCATGCGCCGAATCAGCTCATGCCCCGGCCGCAAGTAGAGGTGATAGGTGTTGCCCAGAATGATCCGCGCCCCCAGCTCCTCCAGCAGATGCTGGGGCACCGCCTTCACCGACGCCACCGTCCCCACCGGCATGAAGACGGGCGTTTCCACCGCCGCATGCGGAAGAATCATCGTACCCCGGCGGCCCTTGCCGCTCGTTGTATGGATTTGAAACGAAAGAGACACTTAGATGATTGTAACGATTGACCCCGGGCCGCAAGAACGATACTCTGCTCACGTGACCGCATCCCCCTCATTCATCGGCTCACGTCCCTCCTTCTGTTGTCGCTAGTCTGCGATCGCCTCTTCCTCTGCGCACATTCTCAAGCTCCGACCTCTAGCCGCATTTTGGAGACTCCAATATGAGCGTTCTTCCAGAAGTCCTTGCCGCCAACGAAAAATATAGCGCCGGGTTCGGCAATCTTTCTCAGCTCGCAATGCCCCCGGCACGCCATTTCGCCATCCTCACCTGCATGGATGCCCGCCTCGACCCGGCAAAGTTTGCCGGTCTGTCAGAAGGCGATGCCCATGTCATTCGCAATGCCGGCGGCCGTGCCAGCGACGACGCCATCCGCTCCCTCGTCATCAGCTACAAGCTTCTAGGCACAAAGGAATTCTTCGTCATCCACCACACCAACTGTGGAATGGAATTCTTCACCAACGAGGTCATACGTGGCCTGCTCTCCTCAAGCCTCGAAACTGCGGAGTTGACGAGCAACGGATTCCGCGACGTCGGCAAGGGGCCGGGTTCACGCGCTGGTGAGTTCATCGAGTGGCTCACAGTTCCGAATCAGGAACAGGCTGTTGTCGACGATGTCGAGCGCATTCGTAATAATCCACTGGTGCCTGCAAGCATTCCCATCTATGGCTACGTGTACGACGTGAAAAGTGGTCGTTTGATTGAGGTCCAAGAAGCAACCGCATCAGGACGGGCCCGCTGAGTCTTCAGGAGAGGAAAAACATGCAGAGAAAATTTCGTAAACGATCCTCGGTTCTCGCTGCCTTCGCGATCGCGGCTCTAGCTACAGCCGCAACCATCGACGCTCACTGGAAAGATGGCTTAGAGCAATGGCGCAATCAACGCGCGAAACATCTCTCCGCGCCGGATGGCTGGCTTACGCTCGTCGGTCTCGAATGGTTGCAGCCCGGTAAGAACAGCTTCGGATCGGCAGCCGACAATCGCATCCGCCTGAATGCGCAAGTCGCCGATCACCTCGGGGTTCTCGAACTCAAAGGGAACGAAGTCTACCTGTCGTCGCTTGCTGCGAGCCTGCAGTTGAACGGCGCTCCCGCTCGCGCGGCAAGAATTGAAACTGACGACCCGAACCCCACCGTAATGAAGGCAGGTACGCTCACTCTACTCGTGATTCATCGCGGCGACCGCTACGCTCTTCGCATCAAGGACTCGCAGGCGCCCACGCGCGTCAACTTCCGCGGACTGCACTGGTACGAGCCGGATCCGCGCTACCGCATCGAGGCAAAGTGGACTCCGTTCACTCCTCCGCATGATGAATCCATACCCACCATGATCGGCACTACGCTGAAGCTGCCGGTCCCGGGAATCGCCGAGTTCACTCTTGATGGCAAAGCGTTCCGGCTTGAACCAGTGATTGAAGAGCCCGGTGACAAACAGCTCTTCTTCATTCTGCGCGACACCACCAGCAAAACGACAACCTACGGCGCCGCCCGCTTCCTATACACTGACTTCCCTGACAACGGCCTCGACAAGCCCGGCCATCTGATACTCGACTTCAATCGCCTCCAGAATCCGCCCTGTGCGTATACCCCGTACGCCACCTGCCCGCTTCCCCCGCCGCAGAACAAACTCGTGGTCGCACTGCCCGTGGGGGAACAGCGTTATTCGCACTGAGCGTTGCGTCGAAGCGGTCATCAAAATAAATCAAAATAAAAAGAGCGGGAACCTAGCTCCCGCTCTCTCGTTCTTGATCTTTAGAGTGCCGTAGTCACAGCCTTCACTTCGGTGTAATTGTTCAGTACCTCGGCACCCATTTCGCGGCCCCAGCCGGATTGCTTGTATCCACCGAAGGGCAGCGCAGCGTCGAAGACGTTGTGGCAGTTGATCCAGACCGTGCCCGAACGGATGCGCTTGGCCATCTTATTCGCGGTTGAGATATCCCGGGTCCAGATGCTGGCAGCCAGACCGTACGGCGTATCGTTGGCTTCCTTGGCAATGCGGTCCAGATCGGCGTCCTTGTAAGGAATCGCGCAAACCACCGGTCCAAAGATTTCTTCGCGAATGACTTTCATCTCCGGATTCGTCTTCGTCAGTACTGTCGGCTGGACAAAGTAGCCCTTGTCGGCCGCCTTCTTGCCGCCAGCTGCGGCTTTCGCACCCTCGCTAATACCTGATTCGATATAGCCTGTGACCTTCTGGAATTGCTCTTCAGAGACGAGCGGCCCCATCTGGGTATTTGGATCGAGCCCACTGCCGACGCGGATCTTCGATGCGATGTCGGAGACGCCTTCGACCACGCGATCGAAGATGCTCTCGTGCGCAAAGAGCCGCGACCCAGCGCAGCAGCACTGTCCGTGATTGAAGAAAATCGCCGAGGCCGTCCCGGGAATGGCGCGCTCCAGATCCGCATCGGGGAAGATGATCGCCGGCGACTTGCCTCCAAGCTCCAGCGTGACCTTCTTCAGGCTTCCGGCGGCAGCATGAACGATCAACCGGCCCACTTCGGTCGAGCCCGTGAAAGCTACCTTATCCACCAGATCATGCGCGGCGAGTGGAGCACCAGCGCCTTCACCGTAACCGGTCAACACGTTCACAACACCGGCAGGGAATCCGGCTTCGTGAATCAACTCTGCCAGACGCAATCCGGTGAGCGGCGTCTGCTCCGCGAGTTTGAGCACAACCGTGCATCCCGCAGCGAGAGCCGGACCCAGTTTCCACGCTGCCATCAACAAAGGGAAATTCCATGGAATAATCTGACCGACCACGCCGATCGGCTCACGCAACGTGTAGGTCAGATATTCGCCAGGGAATGAAATCGGAAAGGTATGGCCCATGATCTTCGTCGACCATCCTGCCATATAGCGAAAGAGATCAACAGCGAGCGGCACATCGGCAGCACGTGACACTGAAATCGGCTTGCCATTGTCCATTGATTCCAACTCGGCGAACTCTTCCAGATTCTGCTCCAGCAGATCGGCGAGTTTATTGAGGATGCGCCCGCGCTGTGACGGAGACATCCTCGACCATGGGCCCTCATCGAACGCCAGGCGCGCTGCGCGCACGGCGCGGTCCACATCTTCGGATTCTGCTTCCGGCACATGCGCCATTACTTCACCGGTCGCCGGGTTATAAACAGGAAAAGTTTTGCCGGATGCGGCGTTCACAAATTTGCCATCGACGTAGATGCGATGCGTCTGGGCAATGAAGTCGGCAGACTTCTTGCCGAGACGAGGATCAAGGGCGATAGTTGCCATAGCAAAGCTCCTTGGCGGACGGCCCGTATGGGAGTTATGAAAGGGCCGAAACTGCACCGTCGAACACAATACACCCACGCAGGAGGGATGTGAAAGGCAGGCTTGAAAACACTATGTTTTGAGCAAATTGGAGATGGGGTTACTCGCCGAAGCGCAGGCGCAAACCAAAGCGCGCGACGCGCGGCGTTCCCAAGGTGAGAATCGGCGTCTTGCCCACTTCGATAGCACGGTCGAAGAGATTTTCTCCAGCCGCAAAGACCTCCACGTGATGCCCGATCGCACGCGAACCGTAAGCATCTAGCCGGAAATAGCTGTGCAGCAGGTATTGGTTCGCATCGTCGTCGTATTGCCGTCCGCTGATGCGGGCCTGGAGACTGAGGGCCCCGATACGCGCATTGCTGACGCGCACCTGTGTCGTTGCCATGTTGCGGGCTACCTGTGGAATCCAGTTGCCGACGAGCTGCGGCTGCTGTGTATAGCTGGTTACTGTGGCATTCGCATATTGATAGCCGCCCGTGATAGCCGCCCATGAAAATGGGTGCGACTCGAAGTCGACGGAAACACCGCGGCTCTCGATCTGGCCCAGATTCTCGCGCATCAGCAAGGTGGATGTGGGGGTGGTAGCAAGCGTAAGGGCTGTAATGGGCCGGTTTACTCGCGTCCAAAAGTAGCTCGCACGGAGCATCGATTGCCAGCGTGGAATGTTTGTCTGAAATCCA
This sequence comes from Alloacidobacterium dinghuense, assembly GCF_014274465.1. NCBI lineage: Bacteria > Pseudomonadati > Acidobacteriota > Terriglobia > Terriglobales > Acidobacteriaceae > Alloacidobacterium > Alloacidobacterium dinghuense. Next base: position 5,029,388 of record NZ_CP060394.1, read on the forward strand.
GTCTCCCAACCTGTCGCACGTTCTGAACGAAGATTGGGGTTGGGCAGTGTAGTCTGCTGGCCAACCTGGCCGGTGCGGTACAGTTCATTCTCTGTCGGCGCACGGTAGGCGCGGAAGCCCGACGCATTGAGGGCAACGTTCGTGGTGATCCGTCGTGAAATTCCCAGCCGCGGATTAAACACTGTCTCGCTGAACGATGGGAGAGTGCGCGCGCCTTTCTGCGTCCATTGTTCGGCATCGAAATTCGAGAAATGATCGACGCGGCCAGATGCGCTGAGCGTCCACTTGCCCGGTGTAGCCAGCGCTTCGCCATAGACTCCGGTCTGACGCTGACGCGCCGCTGTGTTTTGGTAACCACCAGCTCCGGTGAAAAGCACCTCGTCGTCCGACGCGCGCACATCGTGGGTGTCGGCGCCGGCGATGATCACAGCCTTTGCCCCGACCGGCTGCCGCCAATGCGCGACCGCTCCCAATTCGTCGGCCGGGTCCTCTGCATAGCGGGTCAGGGTTTCAGACGCCCGGTTTGAAGCAATGGACGAAAACGTCTGCCGATAGTGCTCGGTACTGCCGTAGAGGCGAAGTGTAAGCTGCGACCAGTCGGTGCCTCCCGAATAGCGCCAGAGCCGCGTGCCGTTCTTCTGCAAGGGAGTACCGTTGTCGCGAGCCTCGTTCAATACGCTGCCGCGTAGAAAGACACGGCTACTGTTACGAATTGTTCGCTCAAGATCGATTACCCCATTCTGGGCATGCACGTTGCTCGGCTGATCAATCGGTCCGCGCAGGTCCGGAGCAACGAGCGTGTATCCGTCTGTACTTACAATGCCTGCGGCGAGTAGCCCTGCCCACGGCCCACGTTTCAGTGATCCGAGGATGCCATTGCTGGTCGTGCTTTCAGAACCATAGCCTGTAGTCAGCGCAAAAATGTCGCGCTCCGGCTTGACCGGCATGACGTTGATGACACCGCCAATTGCACTCGACCCGTAGAGATCGGACGCTCCTCCGCGCACGACCTCCACCGACTGGATGGCGAGTTCGGGCATCTCTTCCCAGTGAATCCATCCACCATATGGATCATTGAGTGGTACTTCGTCGGAAACAACGAGCGTACGGCTCGCCGCTGTCGATCCTAATCCGCGAAGGGATATGCCTTGTGACGTTGGATTTGCCACGAGTGAACTTGAACGTCGAAATAGTTCCAGTCCCGGGACCTGACGCAATTTGCCATCGAGTGCGGGTGTTGCGGCCTCACGCAGTTGCTGCTGACCAACGATGCGCGTGCTGGCTGGACTGTCCAGGGTGTCGAGCGGTGAGCGGTATGCGGTCACTTCGACGCTCTGCTGCAACCGCTGCAATACGACGCGCGCATGCGATCCCGGCGAAAGTGTAACTGTGTCAGGGTCAAATGAAAGGGCAGTTACCTTAACGGTGATCGCTCCATGCAAGTCGTCCTGAAAGCTGAAGGCTCCGTCGTCCGCAGTTGTGCCCAGGATCGAGCCACTAAGCGTGGCAATCTCTGCATGCGAAATGCCTGCGCCCTGTTCGTCCACAACCGTACCGGAATAGAGTTGCTGTTGCTGGCTCTCACAGTGAGTCAGCAACAAACCAAACAGTAACCATAAAAGCAGTAGCGAGGTGCATCCCGTCATGTATCGAAGCGGCATGAAGTGTTTTCATTTTACGGATGTGGGGGCAGAATCCGCACACGGTCGATACTATTCGCTCCATCATTAGGCAATGCTGCCAGAAGGTCGCGCATGCTTTTGTTAAGAACAGGATGTTGCAATTCCGGGCAAATCTCAGCCAGCGGAGCGAGGACAAAGCGGCGATCAGCAAGCGCCGGATGCGGCAAGGAAAGACTTGGCGTGTTAACGACCAGTTCATCCACCAGCAACAGATCGAGATCAAGTGTCCGTGGACCTTTCGGCGTGCTGGTTTTGCGATCACGTCCGAAACTGCGTTCGATCGCGAGGAGCTTTTCGAGAAAATTGTCGGGCTGATCAGAGGTTCTGAAGGAAACCACTGCATTGATAAATGATGGCTGTTCCGTAAGTCCAACCGGTGCAGTTTCATACAGCGACGAGCGCGCCGTCACCTTGCCAATACGTTCAAGCTCACGGATTGCCGCTTCGATCGTCTCAGCCGGCGTTCCCGCAGGTGAGCGAAGATTCGAGCCAAGGCCGATGTAGGCCGTATGTGTTTCTGCCGAAGTCATCGTAAAAGGTTGGCGCAGAAACAGTTTACGATCATCTCCAGAGTATCTCCGGCATGCGCATCGCTTTCTTTGGCGGCACCTTTGACCCTCCGCATCGTGGACACCTCGCAATAGCCAAAGCTGCTGCGGACGGACTTCGCCTCGATCTCGTGCTCTTCGCGCCGGTTGGTAACCAGCCGCTCAAGCACGACTCATCCGCCGCGAGCTTTGAGGACCGCCTCGAAATGGTGAGGCTGGCGATCGCTGGCGATTTACGTTTTCAACTATCTACGATCGACGCACCGCGACGCGACGACTGCCCTAATTACACCGTCGATACCATCGGCTTGTTAAGAGCTTCGTTGGAGCCCGAAGATCACCTGTTTTGTCTAGTTGGAGCTGATTCATTCTTGAGCTTGCCACGCTGGTACCACGCAGCCGAGCTTCTGGTCGCGTGCGATTTCATCATCGCCGGGCGTCCGGGCTTTGACTTCGAGAACGCAGGCAAAGCGCTACCGCGCGGAGTGCGTCTCTGCGGAGACCCACTCCATGAAGTCGGACTTACCGTGCTTCACGTGGCAGGCGAAGCGGATCGGACTTCGACCCTCTACTTCCTGCCTGACTTGCGCGAAGAGATTTCCGCAACGGAGTTACGCGCCGCGCTGGCCGACCATCTGGTTGACGATTCTGAGTTGCCGCAACCCGTGGCGGACTATATTCGCGCGCACCAGCTTTATCGATAATCGTTAAGCAATGCCACTGGCGCTGGTACTCGGTCCACGTTACGATGTAGCGTTGGTATCTAAGGAGAGCCTCCCCACCGAATGGCGTCCACCGAAACCCGCAAAATGGTGCTGGCTGCCGCAGCGGCCTGCGAAGATAAGAAGGCAGAAGACACCCGCGTTCTGGAACTCGATCCCGCCGACTCAGGCTTTACCGATTTCTTCCTCATCACCAGCGCAGCCAACGATCGCCAGGCGCAGGCCATCGGTGACGAAATTGAGCTTTGCCTGAAACGAGAGTTCGCGACCTATCCGCACTCGGTCGAAGGCCGCAAGCAGGGCGAGTGGATCCTGATGGATTATGTTGATTTCGTCGTCCACATCTTCCTGGCTGAAAAGCGTGCGTTTTATGACCTAGAACGGCTATGGAAATCGGCACGGCCCGTAGATCTGGAGGAACTGAAGGAAGCGCTCAAAGAAAAGACCCTGGCGGCGAGGAAGAAAACGGCAAGCAAAAAGACCGTTCCGGCAAAGAGGGCTGCCGCGCAGGCTAAGAAAAAGGCTGCCGGCGCAAGATCGACCGCAAGCGAGAAGAAAGGCTCCCCGCCATCTCGTCCAAAGAAAAAGTGATATCTCAGCCCAAAAGAAAAGCCGCCGAAGCGGCTTTTCTTTTTCTCACCCGTGAATGGCGGATTAATTCAGAAGTAGATCTTTGCAGCCAGCTGCACCGCGCGGCCAGGTTGCGGGTCTGTGCTTGAGCCACCAAAGTTCACGGGTTGAATCACAGAAGTGATCTTCCCGAAAGTGGCGCGCGGAGCGACCGCTGAACCATAGTTAGCACCGGGGACGCCCGGCGAGCCTGGAGGTGCGAAGTTGGGGTGGTTGAAGGTGTTGAACGAATCCATCCGAATCTGGACGTAGCGAGACTTTTCAGATCCCAGAGCAAAATTCTTGTAGATGCCGAGATTGGTGTAGTTGAATCCTGGCCCGTGGAAGAAGTTGCGCTTTACGTTGCCAAATGTCCCAATTGGTTCTTGGCTGAAGGTGCTGGGATCAAACCATTCGCCTGACCTCGGATTGAGCGTCTTGATCTTGAAGGTCGATGTGACCGGCGTATCCGGGCAGGAGAAGTAGACGTATGCATCGCACCAGAGTGAGTTAAAGCCACCGGTATCGAGAATGGTGATGGGAAAGCCCTTTTGCAACGCGGTGACCCCGGAGACGTGCCAGCCCCCGAGAAATTCATTCATGAAGAAATTGTTCTTCATCGATTGGAGGATCGGAACTTCGTAAACATACGTGCCTACAAAGCGATGGCGCGCATCGTAATCCGAGTCGCCATAGCTCAGATTTTGGAAGCCAGGGATCTGGTTCGTCCCCAGACCGTTAAAGCCCGAGCTTTCAAGACCTGAAGCATTGTCGAGTCCATGCGAGTAGGTATAGGCGAGATTGAAGAACAGTCCATGAGTCTGAGCCTTCTGCAATTGCGCCTGAAATGAGTTGTAGTTTGAGTTCCCGGTGGTGGACTGTAAACCAACACCCAAGTAGTACGGGAGACCGGTATTGCCGATAGTGAGCGGATCCGTGGAATGACTTGGATAGGCCAGCCGCTGAATCGCGCGGTTAGAGACACACACGGGGTCAGCCAGACAGGCCGCGTGCCCGGCTGGCGTTACTGGATTGTTATCAAAAGTCGTGACCAGGTGATGCCCGACCGAGCCAACATATCCCAGAGTCATCACCATAGCTCCCGGCAACGAACGCTGGACGTTCAGATTGAAGTTGTAAACGACTGGAACTCTATTATGGACGTTGAAAGTATTCAAGAAAGTCGGGAAGTAACCGGCGGCAACGAAATCAATAGGCTGGCCGGGCTTGGGCGGCGTAAACGGGTATGGATTTGAAATGGATCCCCGGGCCGCCACGTCGGCAAACGGATTATCGAAGCCCGGCTGTAACCCGGCCGAAGCGGCTCCCTGCGAGTTTAGCGTGAACGGAGGCGTCTCCAGGTTCTGCAATGAACCTTCTTCCTGATCCCGGTTGTAGTAGAGCCCGAAACCAGCTCGAATGGCAAAGTCCTGATGTCCTGTCCCTATCAGGAATTTGGGACCGGAATCCGGAGACCAGGCAAACCCAATCCGCGGAGCAAAATTCGTATATTTGATAGTCGGACCGCCCGCCTTGTTGCAGCCTGAATCTCCTGGATACAGAAGCCCCGGAGGAGCGGTTGGATAAACTTTCGATTGCGGCCCGTTTGCAATGAAACAGGCTATGGCCACGCCGCCGAACTGGCTGTTCTGAAAAGGTTGTTCTGCGTCCCAGCCCATTCCATAGTTGAGGGTGAAAGTCGAGCTTAACTTCCAGTTGTCCTGCGCATATAGATAGGTCTCATAAGCCATCGCATCGATAAAACCGCCAGAGAACTGAGCGTAGGTATCGGGAATACCCAATAGGTAGTCCACTGCCGGGTCACCGGAACTGAAGGGACCGCCACCATCGAACGCATAGTTTCCATTGTTGTTGAAGAAGAATGGGTTGCTTACGCGATACTGCGTCACATGAGCGCCAAACTTCATGCTGTGGGCACCGATGACCTTGCTGAAGTTGTCTACAAAGCCAAGGTTCGAATCTTTGCGTGGTTGAGGCCCGTTGTTACTGAATCCCAGGGTGAAATAGCCACCAACAGCCATAAGGGGCAGACTCTGTGCACCTGTGTTTTGCGGTGTGATCTGGAAGCCATAGGTGCTGGGAGCAACCGGAGTCGCCGGTTCGACCGCCGCAAAGTTAAAGCGGAAATAGGCAACACGAAGCTCGTTGATCATGCTGCTGTTGAAAACGTGGGTGTACGAGGCATTAAAAATCTTGACGTGTGCCGCGTCGACCTCCGCGAATCCGGGAAGAGTCGCTCCGGTAAACGGTAAGGTCTCCATTGTCGGGTCCGACTGAAAGATGGCCGAAGACCAGATTTCATCCTTCTGAGTCAGATGATAGTCGGCGCGAATAACACCTTGGTCCCCGCCACCTGAATTTGCCGTGCTGAAGCTGTAGATGGGGATACCACCGATGATAGTGTTCGAGGCTGGTACAAACTTATTCATGAGGTTGGCGGCGATTGGATCGAATTGATTCGGACTAACCGAGAGTCCGTTGGGGAAGCAACTCGCCCAGGAATTCTTGCCATTAGCGACGCACCCATTAATGTTGAACGGGATCGGGTTCGTCGACAGAGCGCCTGCATCGCCAAATACACCGCCACGCTGGTCTGACGTAAAGACTGGCGTAGTCTGCGTGCCACCCGTACGATTGCGAAAGCCTTGATAGGCCAGGAAGAAAAACAGCTTATCCTTGAGCACCGGGCCGCCTAATGTGCCGCCATACAGATTCTGGTGGAATGGTGGACGCTGGCCGGGAAGTGCAAAATAGTCGCCGTTGTTTAAGAACGTATCACGGTAATACTCGAAACCATTGCCGTGGAAGGTATTGGTTCCGCTCTTTGTTACCTCATTGAGAACTGCACCCGAGTTGCGCGAGAACTCCGGATTCAATGTACTGACGATAATGTTCAGTTCGCTGATCGCATCCGGATTCACTTCGATTCCCTGGGTCTGCAGCGGCGCGTCATTGATGTCTGTTCCATCCACCAGGAACGAGTTCGTCGTAGTCTGGCTGCCATTTGCTGAAAATGTCCCGAAACGGTCCGCAGCCTCGACCACACCGGGCGCCGTCTTTTCTAACTGGGAGACGTCACGTGAAATCGAAGGTAATGCGTCGATGTCTTGAGTCGTAAGCTCGGTCTTCAGCTGTGTATCCGAGGTCTCTACCTGAACGGCAGCGGCCTGCACCTGGACGGTCGTGGTGCCCGATCCGATCTGGAGGACCGCGTCGACCGCGCGGTCATCATTTAGATTCAGGTTCAGACCTGTTGACTTGAATTGCTGGAAATTTGTCGCCTGGATCGTGACCGTATAGGGACCGCCGATCTGTAATTGCTGAAACTTGTAGTACCCCTTGCTATCGGTCGTCACCCGGCTGGAGATGTTGGTACTGGTATTGAGAATCTCGACTGTTGCGTTCGCAACTACAGCGCCACTGGCATCCGTAACGGTTCCATGAACCGCGGCATAGACGTTCTGCGCATGAGCTTTCTGGGCAAGGAAGGCAACGGGAAGCAACGACAGCACTGCCAAAATAACCTTGGCTGACCGCATAGATCCTCCGGAACGGTGACTTTTAAACGGCTATCGAAACCACTTTTTTCAGATCTCGCGCAGAGGTGGGAGAAGTGCACTACCTCAGCGCACACTTCAGAAATCCTGGCCCGAAACTCGATTGCCACGATTTGCCGCCCTATCTCGCAATCGATGGCCCAATTGCTGGAGGCCTCTTAGAGCGTGCGCATTAGATTAATCGATTAGTAATCGATGTCTTGATGGCGCTGGATTGTGATTGCTTCGCATTTAATGGTTGACAGTTCTTTGAGAGGATGAAAATCCATTGCAGAAGTTACTCGGAAGATATTGAAGCTGAAGTAATGACACGGTGTTCAGATCTCTAATTTTTCATAGATATATTGGCCCATCTATGACAAGTGGAAAGACCACCCATACGTAAGCACTTTGAGTGGACTGGCCGACAACAGTAGACTCGCTGGGTGACCGTTTCGATTGCAATGATTAAAAGGGGTCCCGGCGAATCTGACTTCACGTCGGCACTCAAGACATACGCCAAGCGAATCGGCAATTATGCTGCAGTCGAGATTCCGGTCTATGCCTCCGAGTCTGCTTTTCTTCAAACCCTTTCGCGTCACCGCTCCCGTACCGTGCCCTATCTGGTGCTGCTCGATAGCCGAGGCAAACAATTCGCATCGGAACAATTTGCCGAGTTGCTGGGCAAACAACGCGATCAAGGGCAGCAAAAAATTGTCTTCGCCATCGGTCCTGCCGACGGCTGGTCGGACGACGCCCGCAGGCAGGCAAACCTGCTGTTATCGCTTGGGACAATGACATTGCCGCACGAACTGGCTCGGGTAGTCCTCAGCGAGCAACTCTACCGGGCGTTTACAATCCTATCTGGGCATCCGTATCACACGGGCCACTGAGGGGTATGACCGAATCGCGCAAGGGGCTGATCCTGATCAACACGGGACCGGGCAAAGGTAAGACGACTGCGGCCATGGGAACGGCTTTGCGCGCTGTCGGCAACGGCCTGAAAGTGCTGATGCTGCAGTTTCTCAAGGGATCCTGGCATTACGGGGAACTCGACGCTGTCGATGCCTTCAACGGCAACTTTGTCATCAAGCAGATGGGCCGCGGATTTGTGAAGATCGGCGGAGCAGAGACTGATCCGGAAGACATCCGCATGGTGGAAGAAGCATGGGAAGAAGCACGAAAAGCCATTCTTTCCGGTGAGTGGGACATGGTGGTGCTTGATGAGATCAACTACGCCATCAGCTACGGCATGCTTGATCCCACCAAGGTTGCAGAAACGCTGCAGCACCGGCCCGAGATGGTGCATGTTGTGCTCACCGGGCGCAACGCGCATCCATCCTTGGTTGAGATCGCCGATACCGTTACGGAAATGCGCGAGGTAAAACACGCTTACCAGAAGGGCATTCTGGCACAGCGTGGCGTGGAGTACTAGTGAGCGACAGAAAGGGTAGGCATGTCCTGGTTTAAGCGGCAGGAAAACAAAATCGAGAGCGGCGGAGAGAAAACAGTTCGCACCGAGGGACTTTGGATCAAGTGTGAGAACTGCGATCAGGTCATCTTCAAAGCCGATCTTGAAGCCAACTCCTATGTCTGTCCCAAGTGCGGCCATCACTTCCGCATTGGTGCTCGGGCGCGCATCGAAATGCTGCTCGAACCGGGATTCGAAATCGTCGACACCGAACTGAAGTCGACCGATCCGCTGAATTTCAGCGATCTTAAGTCCTACAAATCGCGCCTGAAAAAAGCTCGGCATGATACGGGCCTCAACGACGCCATCATTAATGCATTGGGCCAGCTCGGCCCGCATTCCGTCGTTCTCTCGGTGATGGAGTACGCCTTCATCGGCGGCAGCATGGGAGCAGTCGTGGGCGAAACGATTGCTCGCGCAGTTGATCGTGCCTATGACATGCGCCGACCACTGGTCATTGTTGCCGCATCCGGCGGAGCGCGCATGATGGAAGGTATCGTCAGCCTGATGCAGTTGGCGAAGATTTCCGCAGCGCTTGCCCGTCTCGATGAAGCCAAGGTTCCCTACATCTCAGTTCTCACTGACCCGACCACTGGCGGGGTGACAGCCAGCTTTGCCATGCTGGGTGACCTGAACATCGCCGAGCCGGGGGCGCTCATCGGATTCGCGGGCCCGCGCGTCATTGAGCAGACAATCCGACAGAAGCTTCCTGAAGGCTTCCAGCGCTCAGAGTTCCTGCTGGAGCACGGCTTCCTCGACGCGGTTGTGAACCGCAAGGACATGAAGCCGTACCTGATCCGCGCCCTTGACTTCATGAAGCATTAGAGACATCCATGAAGTCCAGATTCGCAATTCTCGCCAGTCTCGGTAGTGCACTGCTGACAGGCTTGCCGGCCGGAGCACAAACCATTCCGTCGTTCAGCGGCCCTACCCTCGCGAATGACACTCTGCGCTTGCCACCGCCAGCGCCGGGATCCAGAACGATTCTGGTTCTTGGTTTCAGCAAGAAATCGGGCGATGCCTGTAAACCATGGTTCGAGGGCATAACCGCGCAGCTCAAAACGAAACCACAGATCGGCTATTACGAAATGCCGGTATTGGCCGGGGCACCTGGATTTGTCCGCGGCATGATCGTCCACAACATGCGCAGCACCCTGACTCCCGACCAGCAGAAGCACTTCGCGCCCATCATGGAAAACGCGCAGGCATGGAAAGATGCCGTCCACTTTTCCGCACCGGACGATGCCTACGTCGTCATCATTGATGAGCACGGTAACATCTTGTGGCACGATTCCGGCCCTTGGTCGCCAGACAAAGAACGCACACTGCAACAAGCCATTTCCAAGTTATGAAAATGCAGCGACTTGCAGTCCCTCCGCGAGTTCTTTGATCTTCACAAGGATGAAGTCGTCGCCCTTCAGGGTGTCCTCATAGCGCTTTTGTCCTTCGGCTACCTTGGAATAGTCCCCCTGAATGATCTCAAAGGTCGCGCCTCCCTCACTGCGCTTCCTGATCTCGTAGATCATAGTCAGGTAATTTTCCGGAATATCCGGAAAGGCAGAGTTATTCGGGTCGATCACCGTATATTCGAGCCGCCACGGCGCATCCACTGCTACCACCTGACCTTTCACATAGAGCTTGCCGTCCGCCGCGCCTTTCCACAGCAGGCGGGAACCCGGCTTCCAGTCCGTCTCTGCCACGCAGCCAAACATATATTGAGTGATGAACTCATTCTCCGTCAGCACCTTCCACAGCGCTTCCGCCTGGGCATGAACCTCGATCGATTTGCGAATGAATAGTTCTGGCATATCCAAATCTTCCTCGCCACACAATCTAAACTGGAAGCTGCGTCCTTGATTGGAAAAACGCGACAGGAGTCTGCAGCCATTAAACCTGCCGAATATCAGAACGAAGAGTCGTTTGATCCGGAGCTGGGCCAGCCGCGCGGAGTCCTACGGCGACCTCCGCCAGCGGCTGGCAAGTTCCGCCATGCCCGACTATGCGCAGCTCCAGAACTCGCGACATGGATCGATCACTATTGGATGGTGAGCTGGGACCTGCGTGGCCTCGAACCACGGCTGGTCGAAAGCCTGCCCCATCCCAACGTCCACATAGTCTTCGAAAAATCGGAGAGCAAAGCATGGGGCATATCGACTAGCAAGTTCTCACGCGTGCTCGATGGCAAGTCTCATGTCTTCGGCATCAAATTTACCCCCGGCGGATTTTTTCCTTTTCTCGGCAAATCCGTTTCATCGCTGGCGAACAGTTCAATCCCTGTCGAGCAAGTCTTCGGTCGTGAAGTCAAGGCCCTCGAAAGGGTAATTCTCGACACGAACAATGAAAGTGAAATGACTGCTGCTGCCGATGCCTTTTTGACAGAACGCAAGCCGCCGCCCGATGAAAAGGTGGACCTGGCGCGACAACTGGTCGAGCGCATTCTTCACGAGCCAGACATTCTCACGGTCGACGACTACGCCGCGCGCACCCGCATGAGTGCGCGTGCCCTGCAGCGACTCTTCAGCCGCTATGTCGGAGCGACCCCGAAGTGGGTCATTCGTCGTTATCGCCTGCATGAACTATTGGAGCTAATGCACTCGGGCAAACGTCTCGACTGGGCGCAACTCGCAATCGGTCTAGGCTATTTTGACCAGGCGCACCTCATCAACGATTTCAAGTCGATCACGGAATACACTCCTACCGAATACCCCGGCCTCGAGCCCGCTCAGGACAGCTGATCTCGCGAACGAGTATGATTCCTTAGAAAATCGCTTTACTTCAATCGGAGCAGCGGGCTTGAAATTGCGACTTCTCCTATTTCTGGCAATTTCTCTGTTAAGAGCCACGGAATGTCTGGCCGAAACAGGAGAGGCTGCGTGGCTGCGGTACGCGCCAATCAAAGATCCCCATGCCCTCAAGCAATATGCTTCGTTGCCTCAGACTGCAGTCTCGCTCGATCACAGTCTCATCGCGTCCAGCGCAGAAAAAGAGCTGACACGCGGCATCCAAAGCATGCTGGCAAGAACACTGCGCGAAGTACCGAAGCTGCCGAACGAAAACGCATTTGTGCTCGGCACAGTTACAGATCTGCGGTCGCGCTTTTCTGAGTTGCAATCTGGCCAGGTCACCGGAGACGGTTTCTGGCTAAAGACCGTTCATCATCGCGGCCACGCCTACACCGTGATCGCCGGAGCCGACGAGAGCGGAATCTTATACGGCACGTTCGCTCTGCTAAGCCGCGTCGCGCAGCTTCAGGACGTATCAAACCTGGACGACAGGGAAACACCAGCCGAGCCGATTCGATGGGTCGATCAATGGGACAATCTCAACGGAAGCATCGAGCGCGGCTACGCTGGACGATCCATCTTCTTCGACAATGGTCACGTTCGCGCCGATCTCACACGTGTCAACGAATATGCGAGGCTGCTTGCTTCGGTCGGCATCAACGGCTGTAACGTAAACAACGTAAACGCTGCTCCCGATGTCCTGAGCGATGCCTCCCTCAAAGAATTGGCTCGCATTGCCGATGCCTTTCGCCCATGGGGCGTGCGCATGGCGCTCTCGGTCAACATCGCCAGCCCGCAGACGGTCGATAAGCTCGATACGTTCGATCCGCTCGACCCGCGCGTTCAAGCATGGTGGAGCAGCAAAGCAGACGAAATCTATAGACTCATACCAGACTTCGCAGGGTTTACCGTCAAAGCCGATTCCGAAGGCCAGCTTGGCCCCTCAAGCTATGGCCGTACGCCAGCCGACGCAGCAAACGTACTCGCCCGCGCCCTGAAAGCCCACGGCGGAGTCGTCCTTTACCGCGCATTCGTCTACAACCATCATCTTGATTGGCGCGACCCGAAGGCCGATCGCGCCCGCGCCGCCTACGACATTTTCCATCCGCTCGACGGCAAATTCGACGACAACGTCGTGCTCCAGATCAAGCATGGCCCGATCGATTTCCAGGCGCGCGAGCCAGTCTCGCCGCTGCTCGGCGGTCTCGAACACACGAACGAGGCAATGGAAGTCCAGATCACACAGGAGTACACCGGCCAGCAGCGCCATCTCTGCTTCCTCATCCCGATGTGGAAAGAGGTGTTGGACTTTGATCTTCACGCCAAGCCCGCCCCAACACCTGTCAAAGACATCCTCGCTGGCAAGGTCTTTCAGCGTCCGCTGGGCGGCATAGTAGGAGTCGCGAACGTTGGCCTCGATGCCAACTGGCTGGAGCATCCACTAGCCATGGCAAATCTGTATGGATTCGGCCGCCTCGCCTGGGACCCTGATCTCTCGCCACAGACGATCGCTGAAGAGTGGACGCGACTAACCTTCGGCAACGATCCGCTCGTAGTTCAGACGATCACCGCCATGCAGCTCGCCTCCTGGCATATCTATGAGAGCTATACCGGGCCGCTCGGCGCAGGCACGATGACCGACATCATCGGCGTGCATTATGGGCCGGGTATCGAATCATCGGAGCGCAACGGCTGGGGCCAGTGGCACCGCGCCGACCACGACGGCATCGGCATGGATCGTACCGTAGCCACAGGAACGGGCTACATCGGCCAGTATCACGAACCCGTAGCCGCGATGTATGAATCCCTCGCAAGCTGCCCGGACAATCTGCTTCTCTTCATGCACCACGTTTCGTACACGTACAAGCTGCATTCCGGAAAAACCGTCATTCAACACATCTACGACTCACACTACGAAGGCGCCGAGGCGGCTGCCCATCTCATCACGCAATGGAAGACTTTGCAGGGTCGCGTCGATGACGAACGGTACAAAGACGTCCTGCAACGACTCATCTATCAGGCAGGACACGCAATCGTCTGGCGTGACGCCATCTGCGAATGGTTCCTCAAAACATCAGGCATACCCGACGAAAAAGGCCGCGCAGGTCATCATCCGAATCGTATCGAGGCCGAGTTAATGGAGCTCGACGGCTACACCCCAGTGGAAATATCACCATGGGAAACAGCCTCCGGAGGCAAAGCGGTCACATGCGATCGCTCTACAGACTGCTCGGTAAGTTTCACGGTCCAACGCGCTGATGGCGAATACGCAATCGCTACGCAATACTTCGATCAGAATGACGGCACGGCTCAATTCCATCTTTATGTGAACGGCAAGCTTGTCGATGCCTGGGTAGCCGACGACGATCTGCCCTCACCCAAGATGAACGGGCACACGAGTACTCGCCATACATCGCCGGCGCTGACTCTGAAGACTGGCGACACCATTCGCATTGACGGGCTGCCGAGCGGTGGCGATAAAGCCGGAATCGACTATGTCGAGCTTGAAACGAGCGGTGCCAATTGATTTTATCGGGCGGAAGCAAACGCTTCGGCATCTTTAATACTTTGCAGTCGGAGGATCGCCTTTGCGCTCGCTAGAGAAAGCGCGCACATGAAAAAGCCCCCGATCACATCGGTGCCGTAATGCCATCCCGTCGTAAGCGTCGACGCGATAATCAGCCCGGCAAGAACGATCGCAGGGACGCGGAGCCATTTGATGGATTGCAGCGCGACGGCCGAGAGAATTGCCCATATGACATGGAAAGAAGGAAAGCAAACAACTCCGAACGCTTCAACCGCGCCCGAAGACGAGTTCACGTGCATGCCGCGAATCGAGAGTTCGCACAGCCTCTGTGCAGCGTTGGCCGGAAAGTGGTAGGCCACCCAAGGCCCTACAGCCGGGAAAGCTGTGAACAGCGGAACAGAAAGCAGGAAAACAATCGCATTGGCCAACAGGAATTCCTGGGATGCTTTCCGCTTTCCCATCAGGGCAGGCAGAAGAGCCGCCAGACCAATCATCCAGAACAATAGCGTGTAAGAGCGGCTCAGAGCATGTTGCGCGATCGGGTGCCGCGCGGCCCACGCCATGATCGCCGGAATATTGAATCCCAGGTGCTCATCCATATGCAGGAAGGCCTGATCGCGAAGCGGCATACCTAGGCGCGCCGAAACGACGACTACACAGGGAATCATCGTCATCAGCAAAAGCACCCATGGAAGCGTAAGCGCCGCTTCTCGCTTATCGATGTTTCCCTTTTGATGCCAGCAGGCGGCCGGCAAAAGCGACGGCGCAATCAACACGGGCGCGGCAATAAGAATCGCGCTCACCCCAAGGTTGTGGAGGGAGAACAAATGCGTCGCAATCGCGCAGAACAGGAACAGCACGAAGCAAATTGCGAAGGTAACGCAGTGAACTAAAGGCGGAAGACGCCAAACTCCTTGCGGACGAGCCAGCCCCTTGGTTTGGGAAGGAGGTACCAAGGCAAGTGTTCTTTTTTCAACTTGACTGCCAGCAGCGATCAAAGGTCATTCCACTCTGGTTTTCCCGGAGTAAATGGGGGTGCTTTCTTCCGAAGGGTGTTTGTTTGCATCATGCCTTTTACTCGTGCCAGGGTCAAGCACTTATTCGGCTAAATCGCATAACTAGGCGCCCATATCTTTTCGATCTATGGCTGCTGTCTTATAACACCTTTCCCTTCAGCGCCGATCTAAAGTTATGGTTCTCATTTGGCCCTCGTGGAATCTACTAAAATCTAGATATGTCATACGCTGCGGCCATCGAAAGCCTGTTCGCCCTTGCCGGAGAGTTATTTACGCCTCCGGGCCAACCGCGGCGTAAGTTCGAGCTCGAACACATGCGGGTGCTCGCCGCCGCCCTCGGCGACCCGCAAAAGACGTTCCCCTCAGTGCTCATCGCCGGCACGAACGGCAAAGGATCCACTTCGGCCACACTCGCTTCAATTCTGCAGGCAGCCGGATACAGGGTTGGTCTTTACACCTCTCCGCACCTGACACGCGTCAATGAGCGCATTCGGATCAACGGCGCCGACATATCCGACGACGACTTCGCGCGCCTATATTTTCTGGTGGACGACACGGCCCGTAAGCTTGTCGACGAAGACAAGCTGCCCGCGCCGCCCAGCTTCTTCGAAACCATGACGGCGCTGGCATTCGCGGCTTTCGCAGACTCGAAGGTCGACATCGCCGTGCTTGAAGTCGGCATGGGCGGTAGGCTGGACGCAACGAATATCGTCGAACCCCTTGTCTCTGTCATCACCGACATCTCACTCGACCACACGGAATGGCTTGGCCCAACCATCACCGCAATCGCACGCGAGAAGGCCGGCATTCTTCGCGAAAATGGCGTGATGGTCACACTGCCGCAGCATCCGGAAGCGAATTACGCTCTGGGCGAAGTAGC
Organism: Alloacidobacterium dinghuense; assembly: GCF_014274465.1. NCBI lineage: Bacteria > Pseudomonadati > Acidobacteriota > Terriglobia > Terriglobales > Acidobacteriaceae > Alloacidobacterium > Alloacidobacterium dinghuense. Next base: position 5,045,183 of record NZ_CP060394.1, read on the forward strand.
CACGAGCCTCAGCGTGCGCGGCGTCAATGCCGCGCAATATATTCCATTGCGCACGACGCATTCTGAAGGCGAACGCAATCGTTACCCGCTGCAGGTACTGGGACAAAGCATCGAAGTGGACTCGCCGCTTGTCGGCCAACATCAACAGCGCAATCTGGCTCTCGCCATCGCAACAGTCATCGAGTTATGTAACAATCATAGTTACAAAATAGGGGCAGCAGACATCGAACACGGCATTCGTGCAACGCGCTGGCCAGGCCGCATGGAGCGCTTCACAGCTCAAAATGGCGCGGCGATCCTGCTTGACGTCGGCCATAATCCCGCCGGAGCGTGGGCTCTGCGCTCGATCTTGGCGGAACTGGATGCATCTGCGCCTAAGACCCTGATTTTTGGCTGCCTGCGCGACAAGGCGATCACAGAACTGGCCCAGATTCTTTTTCCGCTCTTTGATCGGGTTTTGCTCACACCAGTCGACTCGCCCCGAACTACCACTCTAAACGAATTGGCTGAGGCCGCCGATACTGTCGGTGCGGATTACGAAGAATGCGCCGATGCGCCGGAGGCGCTCCAGCGCTCGCAGCAGATTACGCCTTCAACGGGATTGATCGTCGGCACCGGCTCCGTATACTTGGTGGGATCGCTGCGCGAGGAGTTAACGAAGTGACCCGCCGTCTTCTCGGTCCGCGACCCGACCCGCTGCCCCTATCGAACCGCCTGCTGTCTTTCTTCGTCCAGGCACCCGCGGTCTTCGCATCGACTGCTTTCTTCGGCAGTCTTTCCCTCACGGCATCGCTCTTCGACGGAGACGGCAAGTTGCAGCATCGCATCGCCCAGGCATGGGCTCGAACCTCCGTTGCAGCCAGCGGCTGCCCCATTACCATTCTCGGCGATGAGAACTTACGCAAGCACGACGTCGCCGTCTATGCCTGCAACCATCTCTCCTACATGGACACACCGGTCATCTTCGCCAGCATGCCGTTTCAATTCCGCATCGTTGCCAGGCATGACTTGTGGAAGATGCCTTTCATCGGCTGGCATCTTCACCGTTCCGGGCAGGTGCCCGTGAACGTCGACAATCCACGCGCATCCATCTCAAGCCTCAGCAGCGCCGTGAAAACGCTCAAGTCCGGCATGCCATTGTTCATCTTCCCCGAAGGCGGCCGCACCGAGAGCGGTCACCCGAACACTTTCCTGAATGGCCCGACATTTATGGCCATCCGCGCCCAGGTTCCCATTGTTCCAATGGCGCTGATCGGCACGCATGAATTGCTGCCTATCCACACCGCGCAGTTTTATCCTGTGCCCATTAGTCTGGCAGTCGGCGAACCCATCGATACCACCGCCTACTCCATGCGACAAGTAGATGAATTGACCAGCCGATTGAGCGATGAGATCTGCCGACTCTATTACGAGCACTCCTACCTGGAAGCCCCAGCAGTACCATCGCTTGAAGCCATAACCGAAATCCCAGAGAACGCTGTATGAACGACCTGAATCCTCGCATCGCTATTCCCGAGCCTACTTCGGCCGAGCCGGACTATAACCAGGGCAGCTGGCCGCAGTATGCACATGCAGTTGAAGCCTGTGGCGCCGTCGCCGTCCCCATTCCGTTGGCCGCATCCCCGGCAACTGTCGCGAAGCTGGTCGCTTCCTGCTCCGGAGTGTTGTTACCAGGCAGCCCTGCCGATGTAAATCCACAGAAATATGGCCAGGAGCCAGCTCGGGAATGCGCTCCAGCCGATTCAGCCCGGGAGGCTGTCGACGAACTCGTCTTGCAGGATGCTTTCAACCTGCACAAGCCACTTCTGGGCATCTGCTACGGTACACAGTCTCTCAATGTGTGGAAGGGCGGCACGCTGGCACAGCATTTAACGACTTCGATCAATCACAAGGCAGGCCGCGAGACCATCGAGGCCCATCCGATCTCGATCCCGGGCACGGCAGAGCATTTGAAAGCCTTCGCCCCAGGAATTACGGTCAACAGCAGCCACCACCAAGCCATTAAGATCCCTGGCGACAGTCTCGATGTCGCCGCAACAGCCCCGGACGGAACCATCGAAGCGGTGGAGCAGCGTGGGGAGCACTTTGTTCTGGGAGTGCAGTGGCATCCGGAGCGCACACCCTCCACTCCCGCCTCGCAAGCCATCTTTCAAAGCTTTGTCGATGCCGCTCGTGCCTGGAAACCACGTGAGATTCGGGAGTCCGTCGCCCGATGACGGCGGCCGAAATCGAATCGGCTGTCGCGCGGGCCGATCTCAGACCGCTGGGCTCTGAGGTCATTCGCCGCTTCCAGATCTATCTGGAACTGCTGGAGAAGTGGAACTCCCGCCTGAACCTTACGGCAATTCGCGAACCGGACGAGATCCTGCAGCGCCACTTCATCGAATGCATCTTTGCGGCTCGCCACCTTCCCACTGGCATCAAGACTCTACTTGACTTCGGCTCTGGCGGCGGATTCCCCGGACTCCCAATCGCGCTGTGCCGTCCAGAAGTTCACGTGACCTTAGGCGAATCCCAATCCAAGAAAGCTGCTTTTCTCCGTGAAGCTAGCCGCACCCTCGAGCTTCCAAACGCTGAAGTCTACAACGGAAGGGTCGAATCTTTGGACCGCTCTTTCGACGCCGTTACCCTGCGCGCTGTCGATAAAATGCAGGAGGCCTGCCGCGTTGCAGTCGAGAAGCTCCAACTGGGTGGCCATTTCATCCTCTTCCTGACCGAAGAAACATCCAGCCCGCTTATTTCACAGTTCCAGCAGATCGACTGGTCCGCCCCTATCCGTCTGCCCGGATCCTCACAAAGGCAACTCCTCATGGGCCAGCGAAGCGGGACGTTCCACGTGGAACATAGCTCGCCTAAACCGAACTCTTAGCCCTCCATGTTCCACGTGGAACACAAACGTTTTCCACGGATTGCCTTTCCAGGTTCATCGCATTCAACATCCCCGAAGCCCCTGTTATCCTCTCGTATAGCAAAGAGTTACAGCAGATCCTCCGTCGATGCAGAAAAGTCTTCCACAATTGATGTCCAGTTCTGCACAGACCATCGCGATTGAATTTCAACCCCACCATCTTTAGTCTTTCCCTATTGTCATGAGTAAGGTTCTGGCCGTCGTCAATCAAAAGGGTGGAGTAGGCAAAACCACCACCGCCATCAATCTCGCCGCCGCATTTGCCCTTGAAGGCCTGAATACCCTCCTGATCGACTGCGATCCGCAGGCGAATTCGACCGGTGGCTATGGCTTTACCCGCGACGACGAGCGCAAGTCTACCTATGACATTCTCCTCGGCGAGGCCACCATAGAAGAGGCTCTTCTCTCGACGGAGATCGACACGCTCAAGCTGGTTCCGTCGAATAAAAACCTGATCGGAGCGAACCTTGAGCTCATTCAGCAGGAGAATCGCGCTCATCGTCTCAAGGAATCTCTGGCCCCACAGCGGTCGAAGTATGACTTCGTCGTTCTCGACTGCCCTCCGGCGCTCGATCTACTTACTCTGAACGCACTTGTGGCCGCCGACAGATTGCTCGTTCCCATGCAAGCCGAATATTTCGCGCTCGAGGGCATCAGCGAGTTGATGAACACCCTCGATCGCGTGCGCGAGAGCTTCAATCCAAATCTCGAGATCGAGGGCGTGCTGCTCACCATGTACGACGACCGCACGAACCTCGCCCAGCAGGTGACGGAAAACCTGCGCGCCTACTTCAAGGACAAGCTCCTCAAGACAGCCATCCCTCGCAATGTCCGCCTTGCCGAGGCCCCCAGCTACGGCAAGCCCGTCATCCTCTACGATCCAAGATCGCGCGGCGCGGAAAGCTACACCGAGCTGGCAGACGAACTATTGAAGCGAAACAACATCGAGAGCCCCAAGGCCAAAGAGCGCAGGGAAGCGGCAGGGAAGCGCGGGAAGAAGGAAATCCGCTTCTGGCCATACGCCTGAGCCATACAAATCGAGACAGGGCCACAAGATTCAAGACTGGAAGGATAAGTAATGACAACGGCAACTGAGATTCCGAAACGGCGCGCTCTGGGCAAGGGACTTGAGTCGCTTCTCCCACGCGTGCAGGCAACCGTAACCGCGGCAGTCGAAGCCGCGCCGAAACCGCCAGCCGCCGAAGTCGCAGGCAAGCCGCACGAAATTCCGGTCGGCGAGATCGACCGCAATCCTTACCAGACTCGCAGCCGTGTCAACGAGCAACAGCTCACCGAGCTCGCCAACTCTATCTCCGCTACAGGCGTTGTCCAGCCAATCGTAGTGCGCCCCCTGCCGAACGGCCGCTTCCAGCTCATTGCCGGTGAACGTCGCTGGCTGGCCTCGCAAAAGGCTGGCAAGGAAACCGTCCCGGCCATTCTTCGCCAGGTCTCCGATGAGCAGGCGATGGAAATGACCATCGTAGAAAACCTGCAGCGAGCCGACCTGAACCCGATGGAACAGGCGCGCGCCTTTGAACGGCTTGGCCGCGAATTCAAGCTGACCCAGGAGCACATGGCGCAGCGCACCGGTAAAGATCGCGCCTCAGTCTCAAACTTCCTTCGCCTGCTGCGCCTGCCGACAGAAGTCCAAGGCAAAGTCGAAAGTGGCGATCTCAGCTTTGGCCATGCCCGCGCGCTCCTGCCGCTCGAAAACCCGGAAACCATCCTCAAAGCTGCGCAAAAAGTCACGGCACTATCCATGTCCGTGCGCCAGACAGAAAGCTACGTCCAGGGACTCCTGAATCCAGAGAAGAAAACAAAGAGCGAAGATAAAGCGAAAGAGATGCCAGTCGATCCAAATGTCCGCGAAGCTCAGGATCGCCTCCAGCGCTCACTCGGCCTCAAAGTGCGCATCGAAGACAAGAACGGACGAGGCCGCGTCATCATTGAGTATTCTCGTTTGGAGGACTTCGACACGCTTCTCGAAGCGCTGGGAAACTAAGCGGCTGCTTAGCTTTCCTTCACTACTCCGGGGGTGGTGAAGGCCTCCCATATAGATCGCAGGCTCGCCACAGATACCAGCTTGCAACCGAACGCCAGGGCCTCCATTTTTCGCTGCGCCGCAACATCTCCGCCGGTTTGGCCAGCATGGTCGCATCGAACGGCTTGCTCTTTGGCAGCTTCTTGAAAGTCAGCGAAAAGCCCTTGCGCACCCCATAATCCGTCAGCGGAAATACGTCCGGACGCCCGAGCCGGAAGATCAACAGCATCTCCACCGTCCAGGGCCCAATGCCGCGAACCTGCGTCAGCCTGTCCAAAATCTCTGTATCCGGCATACGCCGGATTGGGGTCAGTGTCGGCACCGTTCCATCCAATGTCTTGGCAGCAAGGTCGCGCAAAGCCTTGCTCTTGCTGGCAGATAGACCAACCGAGCGCAGCATGTCGTCGCTTGCCCCGAGCACATGCTCAGGGCTGGGGTGAATTTCGCCAAAGAGCGTCAGCAAACGCTTTAGAATTGCAGCTGCGGCCTTTCCATGAAGCTGCTGGTAAATGATCGATTCCAGCAGCGCCTCGAATGGCGAATGCTGGCTTTTGAGTTTCAGCGTGTAAGGTCCGGCACGTTCGATCAGCGCGCCGAGCTTCGGGTCAGCAGCGGTCAGTTCATGGATTGCAAGAGCGGCATCGTAGCGTACAGGGCGTCGTCCGTCGGTCATCGGTGCAAGTGTACGCGAATCTTCAGCCTAATAGGGAACAAATGGCGAAGAAATAGCTGGACCGTGGCTTCCTCTAGTGCGGGCGGGAGATTTTTGACGGCGAAGAGGTCGAGGCCATCGAAGAAATGACCGGAGCGAAAGCTCCTCGCTAGGCACTGTGAGCAGCCTTCACCCGCTCGCATGCGTCGGACCTGCCATCCTGCTTTAGCGAGCTATAGTTGAAAGAAGCATGGCCACAAATCTCACGACGATCGGCGCTCCGCAGGGCCCAGCCACGACGCTCATTTATAACGACTGGTACCCGGCAATGCGCAGCGAGTCGCTTCACGGTAAGACGCTCGCTACCGCCATGCTCATGGGCATTCCCCTGGTTCTTGGTCGTCGTGCCGACGGGCACCTCTTCGCCATGCGCGACAGTTGCCCGCACCGCGGCATCCCGCTCTCCTGCGGATGGTTCGACGGCCAACGCCTGACGTGCAAATATCACGGCTGGGCATTCGAACCGGTCAGCGGACAGTGCAAGGAAATCCCCTCACTTACCAGCCGCGACATGCTCGACCCAACCCGTATCTACGGAACAGCGTTTCCATGCGAAGAGCGCGACGGTTACGCCTGGGTCTACGTTCCAGAATCCGGCTCAGGCCGCATCCGCGCTGACGAAACAAGCCTGCCGCCCGTTCCAGAAGCGCCAAAGTTTGGCTCACGCTTCCGCAGTCAGCACCTCACGGCCGATCTGCCGTGCAACGTCGATCACGGCATCATCGGGCTCATGGACCCGGCGCACGGACCTTTCGTGCATCAATCCTGGTGGTGGCGTAAAGAGGCCAGCATCCACGAGAAAGAAAAGCATTTCGAGCCCATCGAGCAGGGCTTCCGCATGGCCTCGCACACGCCGTCCGCCAACAGTGCGCCTTACAAACTCCTCGGCGTTTACGGCGAACCCATTACAACCACCATCGACTTCGTCCTCCCGAACCGTCGCTATGAAACCATCCGCGCGGGGGACAAATGGTTTTCGAGCATCACAACTGTAACTCCTACAGTTGCAAATGCGTGCCGCATCGATGTGTACGCAGCCTGGAACGTCTTCTACAACGTTCCATTTGTAACTTCCATAGCTACGTTTTTCGGAAAGCGCTTCGTCGGACAGGATCAGATCACCATGATCCAGCAGGCAGAAGGATTGAAGTACGATCCCACACTCATGCTTATCGACGACGCTGACCGCCCCGCAAAGTGGTACTTCGCACTCAAGCACGCGCGACTCGAAGCCACATCCACAGGCCAACCCATGCAGCACCCCATGTGCGGCCCTGTCACGCTCCGCTGGCGCAGTTAAGATGCCCGAGATAGAGCCCAAAATAGATTGCATCGCGGTGGTGCCCAAGGCATCTAATCGGCAACCTTCAACCACGCTCTGTTATTCCGTCGGGTTGGAAGGAGGACCGCATGGCCACGCCTTTGCAATCTTACAGCGAGCAAACGATTCTCACTCCTGACGTCCAGACCACGTGCGAATTCGTGCAAACGCTCATGAAGATGCAGCGGGCTGCGCAGCTCATTACCTCCACGCTTGACCTCGATCAGCTTTTAGATCGCGTCGTAAATGACCTGGCTGCATCCCTTGGCAACGTTGACGTTGCAATATGGCTGCGTCACACAGAAACCGAAGAGATGGTATTGCAGGGAGTGCGGGGATGCCGCCAGCACCACAAAGGCGAGCGCCTTAAAATCGGCCGTCAGGGCATCGTGGGACACGTCTCGGCAACCGGGCAAATGCACTACGCTCCCGACGTTCGCCTCGACCCTTATTACATCGTCTGTGAGCCGAACATTCGATCTGAGGTCAGCATTCCACTTAAAATCGGTGGCCAGGTTATCGGAGTCTTTAGCGTCGACCACATCGAGATCAACGCCTTTTCCGAGAATCAGCTGCTCGTCCTTGAAGCGCTGGCGGGACACGTCGCTGTAGCCATCGAAAACTCGCGCCTCTTTCAACGCGAGCGCCTCGAACGCGAACGCATGCAGAGAGAAGGCGACGACGCCCGCGCCATGCAGCAAGCCATCTTTCTGAAGGCAACGCCTCTCGTTCCCGGCTTTGCCTTTGAAACAGCCTGGCATCCTGCCGGATCGGTTGCCGGCGACTGGTACGACTTCATCGATCTCGGCAATGAGCGCTACGGCATCGTTCTCGCCGATGTTTCCGGCAAAGGCATGTCTGCGGCGCTGCTCATGTCGGCCACGCGCGCCATCCTGCGTTCCTTCGCAAAGCTGCACTCATCGCCGGGCGAGACGCTCGCGCACCTGAACCAGACTCTGCTTGAAGATTTTCCCATGGGCAAGTTCGTAACCATGATCTATGCAGTCCTCGATGCGAAATCACGCGAGCTGACTCTTGCCAGCGCAGGCCATCTGCGTCCCCTGCTGATCAACAGCCACAACTCGTTCCTCGAAGTCGATTCCGGATTGCCGCTTGGCTTGGCGGCATCATCGTATCCCGAGATCACTCTTCGCCTCGATCCCGGCACGCATCTGCTGCTCTACACCGATGGCATCACTGAAGCCGCCAACCGTCAGAGCGAGGAGTACGGAGCCACTCGACTTCTAAACCATTTCCAACAATCGGATGCGTGCATAAACGGGCTGATCGCAGAAGTGCGCGAGTTCAGCCAGGGCTCCGAACATCCAGACGACGCAACAGCCGTGCTCATCCGCAGCCGTTAATCGCTTAGGTTGCAACCGGCGCTGCTAACTGCCGCGCAACATCATCGTCCTCTTCCACTACCAACTCGTCGACCCGGATTTTCATCTGCCCGCCGAGTTCGCGAAAGTTCTTCTCCCACTCCTCAGGCATCGTATGCCTGCGCGAGAGTTTTAACGTGTCATACCAGATGTTCTGTGCCTGCCAGATGTTCAATTCAAACGGCAGCTCTTTGAGCGTCCTGGCCGTCATCAGCGCATTTTCCAAGTGCGTCATGTTCCTGAAGTCCGCATGCAACCGGACCATCACGCGCTTCATCTTCTGATCGGATATATAGCTGAGCCCGCTCTTGTCGACCTCAATCTTGTCCCCCGAAGCAAGGCCACGGTAAGCGCGCACCTGCAGGGCATCGATCGGATCACTTTCCAGTGCCTTTCGCAGCCCGGCATTCACCGCAAAGGTCGCAGCCAGGCTCAATGCCCGCGGCTTCGGCAGCCCTGTCTGTCCCAGGAAGTGCAGGAGGGATGCATGGTCTTCATAGATGGCAGTCAGGCTGGATTCCACTTCCGAAATCGTCGACTGGAGAATCACCTTCACGATCCGCCGCTGCTCATCTCTAAAGAGCGACTGGATCGAATACGTCTGGCCATCAAAGACATGATCGAAAAGACGAATCAGCGCAGGAAAATCCGCGCCAATGACTGCAGCCCGCGCCTTCTTCACAAAGTCTTCGTATTCTCCGTCGAGCGAAGGATTGCTGCGTTTCACTACAGCAGTAATGTTCTGGTCACCAAAGTGAACAACGGCAAAAGTCACCGCCTCCAACTCCTGCGTAATCTGCGAAGCAACGCGCGCCTTTCCAAAGAGCAACCGCCCGCGCCCGGACGTTACCACTTCATACGTGAGCCTGCGAATCGAGTAACAGAACAGCTCAGCCTCTTCGGGATAGCTGGTAAAGATTGAGCTGATGGCGTAGTGAGCCGCCACTTGCTCCAGCCCTACCTGCATTTTTTTGATCTGTCTCTCATAGATGGAAGCGCCGTTTTGCTGCTCCGGCACGTTGCTCTTCGCCTCGCGCAGCATCGCGACGAATTGCTCTTCAAGATTAACGGCTTCTTTGCCGAAGACCTCTTCCGCAAGCTGCAGTACGCGGTCCGCATAGGCAATGATCTGCACCGTCTCTATGCCGGAGATTTCATCGAAGAACCAGCCGCAGCTCGTGTACATCAGCAAAGCGTGTCGCTGCATCTCCATCAGCTTGAGTGCTTGGATCCGCTCCTCTGCATTCAGCTCATGGCTTGCGTGCGAGGCTAAGAATTTTGCCGTCGCCTCACTGCTGCGGTTAAGAACGACCTCAATGTAAGCATCGCGAGCCGCCCACACATCTTCAAAGATCGCAGCAGCAGCCTTCTCCGTCAGCGGCAATATGGAATCGCGCAGCCAGTCGAGGGCATCACGCAGCGGCTTGCGCCACGCCTGCGTCCAACCCGGACCCGAGCCCATATTGCATCCGCAATTCGAACACCAGCGTCCCACGCCATGCGCACAGCTCCATGAGGTCCGCTCGACAATCTGCGCTTCTTGCACCGGAGGAAACTTATCGAGGAACTCTCCATAATTCGTCATCCGCACATCCGGAGATTTCTCGATGAGCTTCAGCGCATAGGAAAGAGCCATCTCGCCGTGCTTGTGATGATGGCCATAACTCTCGCCATCGGTGGCGACGTGCACAATTTGCGGAGTCTGATCAGCAGTAAAGCCACCAATGAGCCGAGCGGCAAAGTTGTCGCCGCTGTTCAGGATCCCCTCAAAAGCGATTGCCCGCGAGCGAGCGCCATCATAAAAGAACACAGCAATCTCGCGGCCCGTCTTCAGGCGCACAAGGTATGGCTGCCGCGTGTCCAGCGTCTCCGCATCGGTCATGGTCCACGCGGCTTCGCTGCCAGGCGCTCCATTTGCCAACGACCGCACAGCAGCACACTGCCCGGGGGCAAGAATCGTAAAACGGATGCCGTGATCGGCCAGCAATTCCAGTGTCTCGGAGTCAACCGCCGTCTCTGCCAGCCACATCCCTTCCGGCATGCGCTCAAAGCGGCGCTCAAAATCGGCGATACCCCAGCGGATCTGGGTGATGCGGTCGCGCGTGTTTGCCAGCGGCATAATGATGTGGTTGTAAACCTGTGCAATTGCAGATCCGTGCCCGGAGAAGCGTTTCTGGCTCGCCCGGTCTCCTTCCAGCACCATGCGATACGTACGCGGAGCGTTCTCTTCCAGCCAGGAAAGCAGCGTAGGTCCAAAGTTGAAACTGATGTGCGCGTAGTTGTTCAGAATGCGGATGATCTCATTCTGCTTATTCACAATGCGCGATGCTCCATTGGGGGCATAACATTCTGAAGTAATACGCTCATTCCAGTCGTGAAACGGAGCCGCGGAATCCTGTGTCTCGACCTGTTCGAGCCACGGATTCTCGCGTGGTGGCTGGTAAAAGTGTCCATGAATACAGACGTAACGTACGGGTTTCGGCATAGAGAACTGCTCCGATCGATCCGCATCCATTGTAGGGGCCGCGAACGAATTCCCATAGATCGAGACAGCCTGTACACTACCTCTTCGAAAACAAACGGAGAAAATCAAGCGTGACCAAACGCCTTCCCCTGCTTCTCCTGCTTCTTGTTGTCATTCTGCTGCCTCAGCAAATCGCCTTCGGCGAGGTCCACACCTTCAAAGTAGAGAACGGACAGTTCACCCTCGACGGCAAGCCATTTCAGGTCATCTCCGGCGAAATGCACTACGTGCGGATTCCGCGTGCCTATTGGCGTGCGCGCCTCAAAATGGCAAAGGCAATGGGCCTCAATACTATCTCGACCTATGTCTTCTGGAACGAGCATGAGCCCCGTCCCGGCGAATATGACTTCAGCGGCAATAATGATGTGGCTGAATTTATCCGCGAGGCTCAGGAGGAAGGATTGTACGTAATTCTGCGTCCCGGACCGTACGTCTGCGCAGAATGGGAATTCGGCGCCTTTCCTTCGTGGCTTCTCAAAGATCACAGCCTGCTTGTGCGCTCCACCGATCCGAAATTCCTCGCCGCGTCCCGTTCATGGCTCACCCGCCTCGGTCAGGAATTGGCGCCGCTGCAAATCGCAAACGGCGGCCCGATCATTCTGATCCAGGTCGAAAACGAGTACCGCTTGTTCGCTACGGACCCAGCGTACATGCAACAAATTCATCGCATCTTCGTCGATGCGGGATTCACCGCGGCACTTCTTTACACCGCAGATGGGCCCGAAAAGGTGTTGCCGGGACTGCTCCCAGCCGTCAACTTTGCCCCTGGTCAGTCGCGCGTGGCCTTCGCTACCTGCAAAAGGCTGCGACCCCAAGGACCTTTCTTCAGCGCAGAGTACTGGGATGGCTGGTTCGATCACTGGGGTGGAGCACATGCGAACAGGGATGTGCAAACGCAAGTCGCTGATCTCGACTGGACGTTGCGCCAAGGCTATTCCATCAACCTGTACATGTTTCATGGAGGCACCAGTTTCGGTTGGATGAATGGAGCCAATTCCAACGGTAGAAACTACGTGCCCGACGTCACCAGTTACGACTACGACTCGCCACTAGATGAAAGTGGTCGCCCGACAGCGAAGTATTTCCTCTTCCGCGACACCATCGCAAGCGCCACCGGCACTACCCCACCCGCAGTACCGCAGATAGCGCCGCCGATCACCATTCCGTGGATCACGCTCCCCGCATCTTCCTCCCTGTGGGACAACCTACCTGCGCCGGTCCACAGCGACGAGCCACTTTCCATGGAAGACCTTGACCAGTCCTACGGCTACATTCTGTACCGCACAAATCTCACCGGCCCGGTCAAAGGAGATTTGGTGCTCGATCAGCTACATGACTACGCGCAGGTCTATCTCGACGGCAAGCTGGCCGGCACACTCGATCGCAGATTGCATCAGAATACGTTGCCGCTCAACATCACGGAACAGAATGTGCGTCTGGACATCCTCGTCGAAAACACAGGCCGCATAAACTTCAGCAAGGCGCTGCAAACTGACCGCAAAGGCATCACAAAGCAGGTGACCTTAAATGGTACACAGATCGCCGGATGGAATATCTATCCTCTGCCCATGCTCGCGCCCAACAAACTCAGCTACAGCAGCGCCGCCTGCTACGGCCCTTGCTTCTACCGCGCCGCATTTAACGTCGAAAAAGCCGCAGACACCTTCCTCGATACCAGCGCCTTCACCAAAGGAGAGGTCTGGATCAACGGCCACGCCCTCGGCAGAGTCTGGAACGTCGGTCCCCAAAAGACGCTCTATCTTCCCGGCCCGTGGCTGAAGTCTGGCGAGAATGAAGTCATCGTCTTCGATCTCGAAAGCGCGCCCGGCCGCAGTCTGCAGGGACTCGACCACCCTGTTCTGGACGCAGCCATCACAAAGTGATCTGTCAATTCCCATAGGTCGAGACAGCCTGTACACTACCCTTCGAAATCAAGGGAGAAAATCCAGATTGATGAAACGCATTGCAGCAGCGCTGCTTTTCCTCTTCTCCGGGATGTTCCTGCCGGCGCACGCTTCCGCCTGCGCCCAAGCGCACACTTTCAAGGCGGAGAACGGCCAATTCACACTCGACGGCAAGCCATTTCAAGTCATCTCCGGCGAGATGCATTATGCGCGTATCCCTCGCGCTTACTGGCGCGACCGGATGCGATGGGCAAAGGCCATGGGTCTGAATACCATCACCACGTACGTCTTCTGGAACGTACACGAACCTCAACCCGGTGTATACGACTTTACCGGGAACAACGATGTGGCTGAATTTATCCGCGAAGCCCAACAAGAGGGACTCTACGTTATCCTGCGTCCCGGCCCCTACGCCTGCGCAGAGTGGGAATTCGGCGGCTTTCCTTCATGGCTCCTCAAAGATCACAGCACGGTCGTCCGCTCCAGCGACCCCAAATTTATCGAGCCCGCAAAGCGATGGTTCACGCGTCTCGGTAAGGAACTGTCGCAGTTACAAATAGGCAACGGTGGTCCGATCATTCTCGTTCAGGTCGAAAACGAGTACGGCTCCTTCGACAAAGATCACGCCTACATGGAACAGATCCATCACATGCTCGTTGACGCCGGATTCACCAACTCTCAACTCTATACGGCGGACGGCCCGGAGAAAGTCCCAGCGGGCTCACTCCCCGAGTTACCTGCAGCCATTAACTTCGGCCCTGGCGAGTCGCAGAAAGGCTTCGAAACACTCAAGAAGCTTCGCCCCAACGGTCCCTTCATGAACAGCGAGTACTGGGACGGATGGTTCGATCATTGGGGCGCCAAACATGCCGAGACAAACGCAAAGCAGCAGGCAGCGGATATCGACTGGACACTGCGCCAAGGCTACTCCATCAGCCTCTACATGTTTCATGGAGGCACCAGTTTCGGCTGGATGAATGGAGCCAACTCCGACGGAAAAAACTACGAACCCGATGTCACCAGTTACGACTACGACTCGCCTTTAGATGAAAGCGGGCGCCCGACACCAAAGTACTTCCTCTTGCGCAACACCATTGCAAAGGCGACCGGAACCACGCCGCCGCCCTTGCCAACGGTAGATTCCGCCATCCCCGTTCCGTCGTTCACGCTCACTCAATCAGCATCGCTCTGGGACAACCTTCCCAAGCACACGCACAGCGAACAGCCGCTCTCGATGGAAGACCTCGATCAGGCCTATGGTTACATCCTCTACCAAACAACTTTGAGCGGCCCCGCCAATGGAGATCTCGTTCTCGATCAGCTCCACGACTACGCCAAAATCTACCTCGATGGCAAGCTGATGGGCACTCTGGATCGCCGTCTGAATCAGAATTCACTACCGCTCAACGTAACCGGTCAGAGTGCGCGCCTCGACATCCTCATCGAAAATACCGCCCGGGTAAATTTCACCAAGGTCATTCGCGGAGAGCGCAAAGGCATTACGAAAGAAGTCACGCTTGCAGGCAAGCCCGTTACCGGTTGGGATATCTATCCGCTGCCGATGCTCTCACCACAATCGCTCACGTATAGCGGTGCGGCTTGCACCGGCCCGTGCTTCTACCGCGCCACCTTCAATGTAGACAAACCAGCCGACACCTTCCTCGACACCAGCGCCTTCACCAAAGGGCAAGTCTGGATCAACGGCCATGCCCTGGGCAGAGTCTGGAACATCGGTCCGCAAAAAACGCTCTACCTTCCCGGCCCGTGGCTGAAGTCTGGCGCGAACGAAGTCATCGTCTTCGATCTCGAAAGCGCTCCTGGCCGCAGTCTTCAGGGGCTCGATCAGCCAATCCTGAACGCAGCCATACGAAGTAATCTGTCAGTATGGAAAAGCTCGACCAGTTGCTCACCGAAGCGCGCAATCCGGCAACAGAAAATCTCGATCAACTCTCCACCCTCGAAATGCTAAAGACGATGCACGCCGCCGACCGTGAGGTGCTCACAGCCGTCGATCGAGAGCTCCCCCGCATCGCGCAGGCCGTCGACGCGATCGTCGAGCGCCTGGAGAACGGCGGTCGTCTCTTCTACATCGGAGCCGGAACCTCGGGCCGCCTCGGCGTGCTCGACGCCTCAGAATGCCCCCCGACCTACAACACGCCGCCTGAGCTGGTGCAGGGATTAATCGCCGGTGGCGACATCGCCCTCCGCCGGTCCGTTGAGCGGGCAGAAGACGATGCGTCTCAAGGTGAGCGCGATCTCCAAGCCCACAGCTTCAGCACAAAAGACGCTCTAGTCGGCATCGCCGCCAGCGGACGCACGCCCTACGTACTCGGCGGCATCGACTACGCGCGCAAACTCGGAGCCGCCACCATCGGCCTCAGCTGCGTTCCCGGCTCGCAGCTCGCGCAGCGCGCAGAAATCGCCATCACCCCCGCCGTAGGCCCGGAAGTTGTCACTGGCTCGACCCGCATGAAGGCAGGAACCGCAACCAAGCTTGTGCTCAACATGCTCTCAACTGGATCATTGGTTCGCCTCGGCTACGTCTACGGCAATCTCATGGTCAACGTACAGCCCACCAACGTAAAGTTGCGCGACCGCGCCGCCAGAATCATCTCCACACTCACTGATTTGCCGCAAGACAAAGCCGTCACGCTCCTCGACGAAGCAGGATCGGTAAAGACAGCCATCGTCATGCAGCGGCTCAACCTCACGCGAGCCGATGCCGAAGCAAGACTCGCTCAAGCAAAAGGAAGATTGCGTCAGGCACTCAAATAGGCGCTACTCCGTGCGCAACACTTGCATGGGATCGATCCGCATGGCGCGCCGCGCAGGCAGATAGCACGCGACGAAAGCAACACCCATCAGCACGAAAATCACGCCCAGCATAGTCGGCGGATCATACGGCCGTACGCCATACAGCAGCGTCGAGAAGCTGGCCATCACCTGAGTCAGGCCCAGGGCCGCAATCACACCAACGGCCGCCCCAAACAAGGCCAACCTGCCGCCACGCTTCAATACCCAACGAAACACGGCCATGCGATTTGCGCCAAGCGCCATGCGCACGCCAATGTCACGCGAATGCTGCACCACCAGATACGACAGCACTCCATAGATACCGATACTCGCCAGCATCAAAGCCGTTCCCGCAAACACCGCCAGCAAAATCATCGAGAAGCGCCGCCCCGCAAGCGTATCCGCAATCACCGATTCCATCGACTCCGGATTGTAGACCACCTGCGCGTGATTCATCTGCGCAGTTTCATTGCGAATACTCTGAAACGCAGTCTCCGACTTGTACCTTGAGTGCACAATGACGTCCATGCCCATCATCACCAGCCCGAGCTGCTGCGGTGGCATCTGCATCATCGCCTGGTACACCTCAGCCCGCAGCGGATGCACCGCGTCGTTATCCAGCCCCCACTGATTGACATGCCCCACAACCCCAACAACAGTGGCAGGCCCATCAAACTGCTCTAGGAAGACCCGCTTCCCGATCGGATCCTCGTTGCCAAAAAACTTCCGCGCAAAGACATCGTCGATAACCACCGCGCGTGGCGCGTGCTCGTCATCGCTCGTCGCCAGAAAGCGCCCTTTCAGCAACGGAATACCCATGGCCTTCAGATATCCCGGTTCCACAATGTACCGAATCGCCCAATGCATCGCGTTCTGACTTTGCGGTTTCGGCTCGCCATCCAGCCAGAAAAGCTGCTCGTCATCGGATTGCATCGGCAGCGCCGCCCAGGAAAACGACACCGCGTCCACGCCCGGTGTAGCGGCAATGCGCGCGTTTGTCTCCCGCAAATAAGCCCGCGTCGCATCCGGTCCAACGCCAATCATTGACGGCGGAGCTTCAAGTCCAAACGTGAGCACTCCCTGGGAACGAAATCCCGTATCTACCTCCGAAAGCTTGATCAGGCTGCGAATCATCAAACCGGCGCCCATCAGCAGCACCAACGTTGTCGCCATCTGGACAACCACCAGCCAGTTCTGCGCACGCTGGCGCACGCCGCCCGTTCCGCGTCCGCCATCTTTCAACGTGTCCTGCAGATTCTGCCGAAAGACTTTCACGCACGGCATCAAACCAAACAAGGTTCCGGAAGCCAGAGAAATCAGCAGAGTGAAGCCGAGCACCGTCCCGCTCATGTGAACTTCCGCCGCGCGTGGCAGCTCTCGCGGCAGGAGATGTAGAATCACCTGCGTCCCCCACGCCGCCAGCATCAAGCCAACCGCACCGCCCGTAAGCGAAAGCATCAGGCTCTCGGTAAGTAGCTGCCGCAGCAGCCGCGAACGCCCCGCACCCAGCGCCGACCGCACAGCAAATTCCTGCGCCCGCGCATTTGACCGAACCAACAAAAGATTGGCGATGTTCACGCACGCAATCAGCAGCACAAAACCCACCGCGCTCATCAGGATCAGCAGCAGCGGCTTCACATCGCGCACCATCGCAAACTGAAAGGAAACCAGTTTCGCTCGAATCCCCTGGTCCGCCTCTGGATAAATCTTCTCCAGCCGCTCCGAAACCCGCAGCATGTCATCCTGCGCCTGCGCCAGCGTGACTCCCGGCTTCAGTCGCGCAATGCCGTGGATGCCCAGTGGCGCAAAACGGTTATTGAGCGCAGGATTTTGAAATTGCCCGATCGGCACATAAAGATCTGCTGCACGAAAGTTGTTGATCGTCAGATTGAAATTCGTAGGCAGCACGCCCACGATCGTGTAGTCGCGCCCGTCAAGCGTCAGCACTTTACCCACCGCATCCGGCCGCGACCCAAACTTGCGTTGCCAGAAGTCTTCACCAATGATCGCCAGCGGCTCACGCCCAATCTCGTCTTCACCCGGAGCAAACAGCCGGCCGATGATAGGCTTCACTCCCAGAAGAGGAAAGAAATCCGACGAAACCAGCTCCGCGCGCAATTCCTCTGCGTCCCCCATGCCCGTCAGGCTGTAGCCCGTCCCTCGAGCCACCGCCAGCGCGGCCAGCGTCTTGTTGTCGCGCTGCCAATCGCGAAAGTTAGGATAAGAAATCGCACCCTCATTGAAATTCGGTTTACTCGCATGCACGGTCACCAGTTCTTCCGGATGCGGGTACGGCAGCGGATTCAGCAGCACGGCATTCACCACCGAGAAGAGTGCCGTATTCGCGCCAATGCCAAGGGCCAGCGTCAACACTGCCACAACTGTAAACCCCGGACTCTTCGCCAGCATGCGCAGCCCAAAGCGAAGATCCTGCCACAGCATTTCGAACCATGGCAGCCCTTCGCGTTCGCGATATGCCTGCTTCGTCTGCTCAACACCGCCGAGCTTGATATACGCATCGCGTCGCGCCTGCTCCGGACTCATACCCGCGCGCAAATTGTCTGCGATGTGCATCTCCAGATGGCCTTCGAGTTCAGCGGCAAACTCTTCATCTGCCCCGTTGCCGCCAAACATACCGTGCAGCCGCAACCGCAGCGCTCTCAGCTTCCGCATTCTCTCTCCTTATTCTGCCCGCAGTGCTTGCATGGGGTCGATACGCGAGGCTCGCCGCGCCGGCAGATACGCCGCTGCTGCCGCAACCGCAAATAAAAACACCACCGCGCACACATAAATCAGAGGATCGGCAACACTGCTGCCGCCGATCAGCTTCGCGCCGCCGCCCATTCCCGAATCCGTGAAAGATAAGGTCGCAATACTGCGCGCCATCGCCAGCGACAGCAACGCGCCCACAGCCAGCCCGGCGCCTGCCAGCATCAACCCCTGCCGCACCACCATTGCGATCACGTTAGTACGCCGCGCTCCCAGCGCCATGCGCACACCGATCTCCTGCGTTCTCTGCGCCACCGCATACGCCATCACGCTGTACAGGCCAATCGCTGCCAGCAGGACCGCCAGGCCTCCCATCACCGTCAGCAGACTCGCCGCCACCTTCTGCGGATACAGCGATGCCCCGATAAACTCCCGCAGCGGCGAGACATCGAACACAGAAACATTCGGATCAAGCTCGTGGACCTTCGCCTGCAGCACCGGCAGCGCATGCTCAGGATTACCCCGCGTACGCACATAGAAAGCCAGGTTCATGTCCTCGCGATACACCTGCCGGAAAGGAAAGTACGTATACGGCAGCGGCGACTCGCTCAGGTAGTGATATTTGCTGTCTTTTGCCACTCCCACTACGCGAAACCACATGCCCCATCCATGGATGCGATGCCCGACCGGATCGCGTCCGGCAAAGAACCTCCGCGCGAAGGCTTCATTCACAATCATCACCGGCTGCGCATTTTCACCATCATGCTCGGTAAAGTTCCGCCCCTCCACCAGAGGAATCCGCATCGCGTTCAGATAATCAGGCGAAACCACGTTGCGAAAGATTTTCATATTCTCGCCGGGACCGGGCGTATAGCCCTCCACGCGCAGATCCTCCCACCAGCTCGGCTCAAAGCCCAGCGGAACACCATCGGAATAAGCTGCCTGCACGACTCCCGGAGCCGCCTCCATCTTCTGTTGCAAACGGCGGCAGAATTCTTTGCGCTGCTCCAGGTCATACCCGCTCGTCGCCAGATAAAACTGGCCCAGAAGCACGTGATTCGGCTCAAAGCCCGGATCGATCCGCATGGTCGCAGCAAACCCACGGGCAAAAAGACCAGCCCCGATCAACGCCACCAGCGCCAGCGCAACCTCAGCCATCACCAGCACAGAGCGCAGTTTGTTCCGGTGCCTGCCTGCCGCTCCATTCCGTCCTGCTTCGTTCAGCTTTGTGCTCAAACCTGCCCGGCTCGACTGCAATGCCGGAAACAGTCCGGCGGTCAATGCCACCAACCCGCATAAGCCAGCAGTAAAAGCCAGCACGCGAACATTCAGCACAGCGCCCATCCCCATCTTCACGCCCAGAATCATTTGGCCTGGAGGCATCAAATATTGAAGCGTGTGGCTCATCCACTGAGCCGCAACCAGGCCCAGCACTCCGCCTGCAGACGTCAGTAACAGGCTTTCCGTAAGCACCTGGCGCATAAGCCGCGCGCGTCCCGCTCCCAGCGCCAGACGCATGCTGAACTCTTTCTCGCGCACCGTCGCTCGCGCCAGCAGCAGGTTCGCAATATTCACGCACACAATCAACAGCACCAGCACGCACACGCCCATCAGGATGCGCAGCGGAGACTCCAGCATCGCCGCAGGCCCATAGGGAGACTTGTTCAGAGGCAGCAGCGTCGCGCTCATTCCTTCGCTTACGTCCGCATTGGCAACTGCCATCCGCCCGGCCAGCGCGGCCAGCTCCTGCCTTGCCTGCTCCAGCGTCACTCCCGGCTTCAGCCTCGCGATGCCCAGCATGTTCCGGTTCTGGCGATTGCGCAGCACCATCCGAGGCTCGACGCCATTCAGCACCGTTTGCTGCATATACGGAACCCACATATCGAACGCCACCGCACCCATCGACCCATGAAATTCCGGAGCAGCCACACCCAGCACTGTCAACTCATGGCGATTCACACGAATTGTTTTGCCAACGATGGCGGGGTCTGCGGCGTAGTGCGACCGCCAATAGCGATCGCTGAGCACCACTACGGGAAAAGCTCCCGGCTTATCGTCGTATTCGGGTGGGCCGAAAACCCGTCCAATCTCAGCCTGCGCACCCAGCACGTCGAAGAAATTCCCCGACACCAGTTCGCCCCAGGCCCGCTCCGCGTGATCGTCATGCCCCACGCTGAGAGCAGTGGGCCGCATCACCGCAATCTTCTGGAGCAACTTCAGGTGATCGCGAAAATCCTGATAGTCGGGATACGAGGTCGGCACAAACTCGCCATTCGGAGTCACTGTCTCGAAATCCACAAGCCTCTCCGGCTGCATTACTCCGCTCAGCGGACGCAGCAGCACAGAGTCGGTCCAGAGAAAAACAGTTGTGGTTGTGCCCAGGCCAACCGCAAGCGTCAGGATTGCCACCGAGGCAAATCCACGATGACGCGCGAGCATCCGCAACCCGTAACGAATATCCTGCCACAAGTTTTCAAGTAGCGGAACCGTGCTCCGCTCTCGATAAGCCTGCTTTGCCTGCTCCAGCCCGCCGAGCTTGATATACGCATCGCGGCGCGCCTGCTCCGGACTCATGCCCGAACGCAGATTGTCCTCGATGTGCATTTGCAGATGGCTCTCAAGCTCCACCGCAAACTCATCACGTGTTCTATGAGCGCCGAACGCGCCGCCGAGCCGCATCCGTAGTGCCCGCAGTTTTCCTCGAAGCGAATCCATTACGACTCCTCGGCAGGCGAGAGAAACCGCGCAAGAATGGCCGTCGCCTGCTCCCAGTCACGCGCCTCACGCTCCAGTTGCTTTCTTCCCGCGCGTGTCAGCTTGTAGAACTTCGCTTTGCGATTGTTCTCAGACAATCCCCACTCCGAAGCGATGTAGCCTTCCTGCTCCAGCTTCAGCAGAGCCGGATACAGCGTCCCATAGTTCAGCGACAATAGATGGCCGCTCGTCTGTTCAATCCGCCGCGCGATGCCATATCCGTGAATCGGCCCCATCGTTTCCAGCGTTTTCAGAACCATCAGCGCCAGAGTTCCCTGCCAAACGTCGGTTTTATCTCCCATGTCTCTCCTATTGTCTAACCATAGGTATGATTACGCGCTCTTCTATGGTTTGGCAATAGGTAAATTAGCAAGCCCATAAACCACACTGTCTGCTAGACTTGGCCCACATCTTCATCTTCCGAGACACCACAATGACAACCATCGCCCGCCGTTTTCTTTGCCTGTTTTTGCCAGCCCTGCTGCTTCCACTCTTGCCAGTCGCAGCGCAACAACCACCGACGCGAACGCTCATCCGCGCCGGGCACGTCATCGACGTACACACCGGCAACCAATCCGCAGACCAGACCATCATCGTCACCGGCGACAGCATCACAGCCGTCGCGCCGACAGCTTCCACGCCAACCCAGACAGGTGATAAAGAGATCGATCTGCGCAGCATGACCGTGCTTCCCGGCCTCATCGATGTGCACACACACCTCACGATGGACACGAATTTCGACCCGTATCACGAACTCTCGACCAGCGTCGCCAAGAGCGCCCTGATCGGCGCTCGCAATGCCAAGGTTACGCTCGAAGCTGGATTCACTACCGTCCGCAATGTCGGCGCCGATGGTTACGCAGATGTCGATCTACGCGACGCTATCAATGAAGGCCTGGTCGAAGGTCCCCACATGCAGGTCAGCGGTCCGCTGCTCGGCATCACCGGAGGCCACTGCGACGACAATCTTCTTCCCTTCCAATTCCATCAGACCACAGACGGCGTAGCAGACGGTGTTGAAGCCGTGCAGCATAAGGTTCGCGAGGTCATCAAATATGGCGCAGACCTCATCAAGGTCTGCGCCACCGGCGGCGTCCTGTCCAAAGGCGACGATCCACAGGCCTCCCAGTACACTCTCGAAGAGTTAAAAGCCATCGTCGCCGATGCACACCGTCTCGGCCGCAAAGTAGCCGCCCACGCTCATGGAGCGCAGGGCATCCTTTGGGCCACGGAAGCGGGCGTCGACTCCATCGAGCACGGCTCCTACATGAACGACGAAGACATCGCCGCCATGAAGCAGCACGGCACCTACTTCGTGCCTACCGCATACTTAATCGACTGGATGCAGCAGTACGGAAACCTGCCCGCGTTCTACAA
The DNA here is from genome assembly GCF_014274465.1 of Alloacidobacterium dinghuense. NCBI lineage: Bacteria > Pseudomonadati > Acidobacteriota > Terriglobia > Terriglobales > Acidobacteriaceae > Alloacidobacterium > Alloacidobacterium dinghuense. The sequence goes on from NZ_CP060394.1 coordinate 5,067,608, forward strand.
ACAAAAAATGAAAGACGTGAGCGCCGTTGAAAAAGCAAACGCCAAGAAAGCCATTGCAGCCGGCGTAAAGGTAGCGCTCGGCACAGACGCCGCCGTCTATCCGCACGGACTCAACGCCCATGAGTTGGACGTCTACGTGAATCAGTTCGGCATGACACCGCTCGCCGCCCTGCAAACAGCAACCCTCAACGCCGCCGACCTCATGAGTTGGACAAGCCACGTAGGCTCGCTCGAGCCTGGCAAATGGGCCGACGTTATCGCAGTCAATGGCGATCCGCTCAAAGACATCCGCCTGCTCCAGAACGTCCAGTTCGTCATGAAATCCGGCGTCGTCTACAAAAGCGTCACCGGGACCGCGGCGCAATGAAGGCAACGCAGTTTGAATTTCGCTTCCGCGTCGTAATCGCCTTCCTGCTTTACGTCCTAGGCTTCTGGGCCCCGTGGGCGCGATACCTCGGCGGCTCTGGTCGCGTCTCCACCACGTGGCTCGAGCTACCCGGCGCACTCGCCAGCGCTCACTGGCTCTCGCTCGAAAACGCGACCATCCTGGTCACCGTCATCGCACTCGCATGCGCCATCAAGGGAACGATCTTCCGCGTCTGGGGCACTGCTTATCTCGGAACCGCCATTGTGCACGACAAGTCCATGCACGGCGCAGGAGTCGTGGCCGCCGGCCCCTATCGCTACACCCGCAACCCGCTCTACATGGGCACGCTCATCTTTGCGATTGCCGTCTCGATCCTGATGCCACCCACCGGAGCCATCTTCTTCCTCGCCGCGCAAGCCATTTTCTACTACCGCCTCATCCTCGGCGAGGAAGCCTACCTTGCCACGCAGCAAGGCGAAGCCTACCTCGCATACAAACAGAAGGTCCCGCGTTTCTGGCGCAGCCTGCGTGCCCGCGTTCCGGCGGCTCCGGCTAAACCGCAATGGCTCACCAGCCTGCTGGCAGAAAGCTACTACGTCGGCTTTACCGCGTGTTTCGCCATTCTCGCGTGGCGCTATAACGCTTACCTGCTGATCAAGTGCATCATCATATGTTTCGGGGCATCATTAGTCATTCGGGCTATACTGCCCCAGACACCAAAACATGATTGATATCTTGCATGACATTGCTGCCGTTGCCGAATCCACGACCCTCGTCGTCGGCGCCCTCTTTCCCATCGTCAATCCGCTGGGAAGCGCGGCCATCTTCATCAACATGATCGGAGGAGTCGAGCAGCCGCTGCAGCGCGCTCTCTCCCAAAAGATCGCGATTTACAGCTTCTTTCTGCTCGTCTGCTCACTGTTGTGGGGCGTAAAGATTCTCACCTTCTTCGGCATCTCGATCTACGCGGTCCAAATCGGCGGAGGGCTGGTCGTGGCGGCCACCGGATGGACTCTGCTGGCGCAGGGGAGCAGCGGCGTCAACACAAAAACTGTCGGCGAGGAAAACATCCTCGACCATGCCTTCTATCCCTACACGCTGCCTATCACCGTTGGTCCCGGATCCATCTCCGTGGCCATCACTCTTGGCGCGCATCTGCCCGCGGAGTTGCACACCGACTCAATTTTTTCTCCCAAAGTGCTGATCGCCGCGCTTGTGGGCATCGCGCTCGTTTGCTTCATCGTATTCATCTGCTACCGCTACGCCAGCGCAGCCGAACGCCTGCTGGGAAGCGCCGGCACCTCGGTCGTGATGCGCCTGTCATCCTTCATTCTGATGTGCATTGGTGTGCAGATTGTCGCCAGCGGCATCAAGGCCTATCTGGCAACCGTTCATCAACTCTGAAACAAAAAAGGAAACGGAACAATCCGTTTCCTTTTCTTCGAGCGGCGCAATGCGCCTTGAATTTTTTTCTCTGGTCCTACTTCTTCGGCGGAGCGATAACGTCCTTCGCAGCCTTCGCCACGCGGAACTTCACCACAGTCTTCGCCTTGATCTTGATCTGTTCGCCGGTCTGCGGGTTGCGGCCGATGCGCGCTTTGCGCTCCGCCTTCACCAGGCGTCCGAGTCCGGGAATTACGAAGAGGCCGTTCTTCTTCGTTTCCTTGATCGCTGTTTCCGCAAGCAGATCAAGGAATCCAGCCGCCTGCTTGTTGGTGAGTTCGAGCTTCTCCGCAATGTGGCGGACAAGGGCTGTTTTGGTCATTCCAGTTGCCATGTTCTTTTTAAATCCTCCTGGTTCTAATTCGCTTTCCCAGAACCTTTGCTGGTACCGCGTATTGCGGGTCTCTTCATTCCGCTCGACGATTTCCACGCCTTGAGAGCCTGAAAACCCCTGTATCCATGCGGTGTTTGAAAAAACCTACCGTCGTTTACCTTGCGTCTTCTTGCGAGCTTTGTCAACGGCAAAAGGCCTGTTTCCACAGGTTTTTCGCCATTTTTTTAGGTTTTTATACCTTTTTTCTGGATTTGGACACAGTTTTGGCAGTTTTGTGAGGTCTCGGAAACCCTTATCTTGCGCGGTCGGCACGCGTTTTTCGTGCCTGGGAATGAAGAGCAGTCTATTCCTCTGCGCAGACGCGCGTCTACACCAGCTTGAAGATATATTGTCTTTTTTTCTCCGTTTCCTGCACAAATGGGCGGTTCAGAAAATCCACGATGGGCGCGGCCAGCCGGAAGCGCGTCACAATCTCGCTCACCAGCCCTTCGCTGAGCGCCGCTTCCGCCGGAAGCCGCGCCAGCACGCCCCACTGCTGCTGCTTGATCAGGTCAATCCCTGGATGATCCGGCGAAAATCCCTTCGGCGGACGCGTCAGCGCTGCCGTATCCAGATCGAGATCCATCACTTGGCGCAGCTTTTTCCCATTCAGCAGCCTGCGAAACTCCGCATGTTCGTCGAGCAGCTGCAAACGGATCGCAAGCAACTGCTCGCGTTCCGGCATATAAATCCCCGCAGCAATCACCACCTCGGTCGGCGAGAAATGAAAGTAATACCCTCCGCCGGAGGTCTTTTCGACGCCTGTGCGTGTCCACCACGCGGAAACGTGCGTCTTATAGGGAGTCTTATCGGCAAAAAAACGAGTGTCGCGATAAATGCGCATCATGCTCTTCTGCGCAGGCCGCACATGCGCAGGCGCAAACTCTGTCATCGCATCCGTTACCCGCTCAATCACCGCCAGCATCGGCTTTTTCAGCTCGCGCTCAAACACTGCACGCCGTGCCTCAAACCATTCGCGGTTGTTGTTGCGCTTCAGCCCGCGCAGAAACTTCACCGCCTCCGGCCTGAAGTACGGCTGAACTTCCTGCTGAGCAGTTTTGAAGCTGGTCTTTGGCATACCCGCATTTTAAGGGGTTGCGCGCTTGTACGAGCCTTCTATCGCATGAAAAGCACGCTGTAACTTTCCCGGGCATTTCTGCTCTAATTTGGTATGCTTCGCCGAATACTGTGCGGGTTCGTTGTCGCTTCCTGTGTTGCCATCGCCATTGCCCAGATTGAAACTCCGCGATCGACGCCCATCCCTGCAGCGGAAACCGATGCAGCCTTGGCTGCGAAACATAGCAAAGCAACAGCCGTCTTCGCCGGAGGATGTTTTTGGGGCACGCAGGCAGTCTTTGAGCGCGTAAAGGGCGTCGTCGACACGACCGCAGGCTACTCTGGCGGCTCCGCCAACACCGCGCACTACAACGACGTCACCACAGAAACCACGGGACACGCCGAAAGCGTCCGCGTCGTCTACGATCCGTCGAAGATCACCTATGGCCAGCTGCTGCGCATCTTCTTCTCCGTCGCCCACGACCCTACACAGCTTAACCGCCAGGGGAATGACGTTGGCCCATCCTACCGGTCCGTAATTTTTTACGGGGATGAAGAGCAGCACCGCGTCGCCGACGCCTACATCAAACAACTCGACGCCGCGCACGTCTTCTCGCGCCCCATCGTGACGCAGGTTGTACCGCTCAAAGCCTTCTACGCAGCCGAGGACTATCACCAGGACTACGCCCTCAAGAACCCCGGCAACCCCTACATCGAAGTCTGCGACCGCCCCAAGATCGCAGCGCTCAAGCAGCAGTTCCCCGATCTCTTCCAGAAGTACAACGGCAAATAATGTCCTTCTGAAAAGGAATCGAGGCAGAAACGCCGTTCACACAACTCTGTTATCCTCGTCACGTTATGCGAGCACTCATTCTTTGCACCGCTCTCATCACATCCGCTGCAGCGTTTTCGCAGCAGGCGCCATCGTCCCAGGCGTCGCCATCTCAGGCGCCATCATCCCCGGCTCCATCAACCATTGAACTGCCGCCCGGCACACACGAGCTGCTGCTCGAAGCAAAGGGCGAGGGCGTACAAATCTACACCTGCGCCCAGGGTAAGTGGGTTCTCAAAGGCCCCGACGCGAAGCTCCTCGACGCGCAGGGAGCAATCCTCGGCAGCCACTTCGCCGGACCGACATGGAAATTGACTGACGGCAGCGAAGTGAAGGGTAAGGCTGTCGCTTCGCAGCCATCACCCGATGCGGATTCCGTGCCGTGGCTGTTGCTTCAAGCTGTACCCGGCAGCGGCTCAGGAAACTTCACCGACGTCAACTACATCCGACGCACAGGCACTCGCGGCGGCGTCGCTCCCAAAGAAGGCTGTACCGACGGCGAATCCCGCCAACCCTACACCGCGACCTACAGCTTCTACAGCAAGTAGATTTCGTCTAGGGTTATAGCCACGCCTTCCAATACAATCCGAGCAACATGACGCGCCAACTCATCGCAGCACTCCTCTGCGCCGCCACCACGCTTTCAGCCCAGACAAAAACTTCCGCAACACCGCGGGAAATCAAGTCCTTCTACGAATCCGGTCTGCGCCGCAACGGAATCATCGGCAGCGGCCTCATCCTTATCCGCAACGGCGAAGTCATACTGCATGACAACTACGGCCGTCAGAGCGAGACTGAACCCGTCGACGACAACACCACATATCACTGGGCCTCCGTCACCAAGACATTCACCGGAATCGCCATCATGCAGCTGCGCGACCGCGGCCTGCTCTCACTCGACGACTCGCTAGTCAAGTACATCCCCGAACTGACGGCCGTCCACGATGCCTACGGCCTCGTCTCCGCCATCACCATCCGCCAAGCCATGTCCCACTCGAGCGGCTTCCGTGATGCTACATGGCCCTGGCGCGACGCCGACTGGCAGCCCTTCGAGCCCGCACAGTGGTCGCAGATCGTCGCCATGCTGCCGTACTCCGACATCAAATTCGCGCCCGGCTCACGCTACAGCTACTCCAATCTCGCTGTCGTTTTCTTAGGTGAAATCATCGAGCGTCTCTCCGGAGATCAGTTTGAGGTCTACATGGAGAAGAACATCTTCCGTCCGCTCGGCATGGACCGCAGTTACTATGACCGCAGCCCTTACACGTTATTGAAATACCGCTCCCACAGCTGGGATCTCAAAGACGGCAAGCTGACTGAGGATCCATTCGACTTCAATACCGGCATCACCCGCGCCAACGGTGGCCTCAACGCGCCGCTTACGGACATGCTCAAGTACGTCTGCTTCCTGCTTGGCGATCCAGCACACCAAACCGAATACGATGCAATCTTGAAACGCTCTTCATTGGAAGAAATGTGGAGGCCAGTGCTTCCCGTCACGCCCGACGAAGACTTCCCATCGCGCGCAGGCGCGCATGACGAAGTAGCAGAAAGCTTCTTCGTGCACACTGACGGAACGTTGAAACTGATCGGTCATCCCGGCTGGCAGAATGGCTTCCGCAGCCAGATCAACATCGATCCGGCAACGCGCAGCGCCTACATCGTCGACTACAACACCGATGCGCAGGACACGCAAAAAAACACGCGCAGCTTCAACATCGAGCTGCGCGATTACCTCATCGACAACTTCTTCAAAAGACGTGCAGCAACAACAGAATAATAAGGATCAAAAGGATCAGGCTGATTCCACCGCCACCGTAATAACCAATTCCGGGCCCCATACGGTAACCGCCGAATCCAAAGACCAGCAGCAGAATAATCAGAATGATTAACAGCATGTGCTTCCTCTCTTGACGTGTCGCGATTCAAGCGCTGCCCGAATCCGCGCAGCACATTTTTCAAACCACTCGTAGGATGCACACACTCCATCGGCGGTGTTCGTTCTTTCGAAATTTATTTCGTTTTTGCGGCAAGCAACTTGGCAACTGCTCTGCGCCATCTCTGCTAATCAATTGATCCCGCTTGAGCGCGCCGCGAACTCGCGAGCCCGCTCCAGCAGAAGCTCCTGCTCTCGCGCATTCCGCGTCATTTGCGCAGCACGCTCGCACTCCGCTCGCGCCTCGTCATACCGCCCAAGTTTCGCCAGCAGGTCCCCGCGCACACTCGGCAGCAGATGATAGCCCTTGAGCGATGGCTCCGCCGTCAGCGCATCCACTAACGCCAACGCCGCATCCGGACCTGAAGCCATGCTTACTGCAACCGCGCGATTCAACTCGACAATCGGAGAAGGCATAATCCGCGCCAGTTCGTCATAAAGACTCACGATGCGCGCCCAGTCTGTATCGTCTGCTACCAGGGCCCGCGCATGACAAGCTGCAATCGCCGCCTGCAAAGCATATGGTCCACGCGAACCACCCAACGCACCAGCACGCTCCAGCGCCGCAAGGCCACGCCGAATCAAAAGCCGATCCCATCGTGCGCGATCCTGATCAAGCAGCAGCACCGGCCGTCCCTCAGGCCCGGTCCGCGCCGCCGAGCGCGACGCCTGAATCTCCATCAGCGCCGCCAGCCCATGCACCTCGGCTTCCTGCGGAGCAAGCTCAGCAAGAATGCGTCCCAACCGCAGCGCATCTTCGCAAAGCGCAGGACGCATCCAGTCATCGCCCGCCGTCGCCGAATAGCCTTCGTTGAATACCAAATAGATTGCGCCCAACACCGATGCCAACCGCTGTGGCAGCTCCTTCCCACGCGGAACCTCAAAAGGAATATGCTCCTGCGCCAGCGTTCGCTTCGCGCGCACTATGCGCTGCGCAATCGTGGCTTCGGGAACAAGAAACGCCCGTGCAATCTCGTCCGTCGTCAACCCGCCCAGCAAACGCAGCGTCAATGCAACGCGTGCTTCCGACGAGAGCACCGGATGACACGCAATAAACATCAGCCGTAGCAGATCGTCGCCGATGTCATCATCGAGAGCTGCGTTGAAGTCCGGCACCGTCAGCTCCTGAGCTTCCAGTTCACGTCCCAGCTCTTCATGTTTGCGATCGAGCATCTGCCTGCGTCGCAGCAGATCGAGCGCGCGATGCTTCGCTGTCGTCATCAGCCACGCACCGGGCTTTTCCGGAATCCCCGACTCCGGCCATTGCTCGAGCGCCGCCACCAGCGCCTCCTGCGCCAGATCTTCGGCAATCCCGACATCGCGTACGAGTCGCGTGAGCGCGGCAATCACCTTTGCCGACTCCATCCTCCAGACCGCATCAATTGTGTTATGGATAGCAGTAGCCGTCACAGCTACCGATCACATCATCATTGCGTCCACGAACGCAAGCGCCTTAGCATGCGAGTACAGGCCGAATCTCAAATTCCGCTTCCACATCTCCACTGCAAAGCGTAGGACAGCGCTTGATCCACGCAATCGCATCTTCCCTCGAAGCGACCTCGACCATCGTGACGCCGGCAACCAGTTCCTTCGACTCCGCGAACGGCCCATCAATCGTCGAGAACTCGCCCTTCGACAAGCGAACCCGCGTACCCCGCGAAGTGGGCTGCAGCCGCTCAACTGCGACCAGCACTCCAGCCTTCTTCATCTCCTCGTCATACTGCCGCATCGCTTCGATCAGCTCAGGACTGGCTGGAGCATCCGACTCCATCGTCGCATCCGACTTCCGCAGAATCACAAAGCGCATTCAGCAACCTCCTCACGGAAAAAGAAACGGGCTCCGCAAGCGCGGAACCCGCTCAAATCAAGCCGCCGTTGCGGCGTTGGTGTTCACCATCCAGGGAATGCCAAAGCGATCGGTCAGCATTCCAAAGCGCGGCGACCAGAATGTCTCGGCGATAGGCATAGTCACCTGCCCGCCTTCCGCCAACGCATTGAAGACCCGGTCCGCCTCTGCCGCGTTGTCCACCGCAACGCAAACGCAGAACCCCTGCGGCTTCTCCTGGTGTTGCGGCGGCCCGTCAGCGCCCATCACAATCCTGTTGCCCACCCGCATTGACATATGCATGATCTTGTTTCGCCACTCCGGCTCAAATTGTGCCGCCATCGGCGACTCGCCGTACGTCATCTTGAATTCGATCTTGCCGCCAAACGTCTTCTCGTAAAACGTGAATGCTTCCTCGCAATTGCCTCTAAAACCCAAGTGTGGGTCGATCTGCATGATGTTTCTCCTCGTTTCGATTTTGTTGCAATGTCGTGCTTACTTCTCTACCAGTTGTGCTCCCTGCACCTGATCCCGAGAACAGGGAACATCCAGATCGCCAGCCTCATACACCTGGCGAATTTCTGTCTCACCGTCGCCTGCAACTTTCAGAAAGCGCTTCGTCAGTTCAATCGCTTCTTCCTTCGAATCCGTCTGCAGCAGCGCAAAGCCCGCCACCAGTTCCTTCGATTCGGTAAACGGTCCATCTACCACGCCAAACTTTCCATTTGCCAGTCGCACGCGAGCGCCCTTCACACTTGGCAAACATCCTTCCGTCGCCACCAGTTTGCCCGACCGCATCATTTCTTCAACAAACTTCCCCATCTCCTCCATGTCCTCTTGCGCTGGTCGAATGCCTTCTGCCTGCGCCGGCTTGTACAAACAAAGAAATCGCATTATTCATCTCCTCACGATTGTTGAATTCCGTTCCTGCTTACACATCGAATGGCGTTCGTCTAAATCGACAGCTCGAAACGCCAGCGCAAAGAATTAATTGCGCGCCGCCACCTGAGTACGCAGACGTTCTTCATGCTCTTTGAACTCAGGGGCAAGCGCCTCGCCAAAATCCTCCGGCTCAACCAGCGGACGAATCTCAATTTCAGACTCCACCCCCGGAAACGGGCACGGGCACCGTTTCACCCACTCAATCGCCTCTTCCATCGACTTCACCTGCCACAGCCAGAACCCCGCGACCAGTTCCTTTGTCTCCGAGAACGGCCCATCAATCACCGTCCGCCCCGTGCCCGAAAACCGGACGCGCTTGCCTTTCGAACTCGGCTTCAGCCCGTCCGCCGCCAGCAGCACGCCCGCCTTTACCAGCTCTTCGTTGAACTTCCCCATGTCAGCCAGCAGCTTCTGAAACTCTTCCCTCTCTGGATGAATGCCCTCTTCAGAATCCTTCGTTGCCTTCACCATCACCATCACTCGCATCTCAATTTCTCCTTGTTGGAATTCGCATGCTGGGGACGACCTACCGTTTTATCCCAAGCTCTACTTCCACATCGAACGGCGCATCGCAGAATCGACACGTCGCAAAACTTTTTTCGAATCAGTCTCGGTCCGCAAACCGCGAGCCTTCCATCAGTGGCCGAATCTCGCACTCACCATCGCCCGCATATCGCAGAAAGTCCTTCGATGACTCCACCGCCACTTCCATCGACTCCAGTTCGAATAGCGCAAACCCGGCCACCATCTCCTTTGCCTCCGCGTACGGACCGTCCGTGATGGTAACCGCTCCCTCTTTCCGCCGAACTTTCACGCCCTCAGGCACAAGCCCGCCCGTGGCCAGCAGCGCACCCGATTTCATTGCTTCATCCACGCGTTTTTCCATTTCCTCCATATTTTCGGGCCCACACGGAGCGCGATGGTCCGGCTTGTAAATGATCAAAAATCGCATAGCAAATCTCTCTCCATTTCGTCGCAAATGAAGGCAGCACCCCAATCACGGAATCCCGCCCCTGCTTTCACGTCGAACAAGACCTTCCCGGATCGACACGTCAGCTTATCTTTTTTCGAAAATTCTTGAACAGGGGGCGCGAACCCGCCTTGACTCACAGCAACATAGATCGACGACGCACGCTACCGCCCAGGTTCGGGCCCGAGTTCCCAAAGCTCGTCATACCGCGAGCCATGATCGAGCCAGAAAACCTGCGCAGGATGGTAGTTCTGCTCAAGATATTGCCGGAAAGGCGCCGAGTGATCCTGCCCCGGCGTCACATGCTTGTTCTCTGGATACAAAATGAAGTGCGGAGGCCGCCGCCTGAGCGCCTTAATCACCGCGTCCACCTGCTCCGGCCGTGTGAAGTCGTCATAGTTCACAAACTCGGATGGGGTGGGATTATCCAGCGCCAGGTACATGGCAACCCCCATGTGGTTGAAGAAGACATCTGACGGCTGAGCCCGCTGCGCCAGCCACTGAAACTCATGAAATTCATCTGGATCGGCAAAAGCCGTCCGTCCAATCGGCAGATCGGCCGTCGCATGCCACCTCCTCTGGCGATGCAGCGGCGGCAGCACAAAAAAGAGGATCGCCAGCCCCCACACTACCCCGCGAACGTACCGATATACGGGACGAGTCTCGCTGATCAGCCAGACAAACGCAAGAATCGCAGGCGGAGCCACCGTGCTTAGCCGAAACAGCCGCGGGCCGCTGGCAACCGCCAGAAACAGAGCAAACCCCACAACATGCAAAAGCACGAGCTGCTTGCGCAACATCGCAGACAGCACCGCGCGCTTACGCCAAAGCCGATACGCCCCGAAAAAATAACTGTAGGGAACCAGCGCATAAATAAACAGCGAGGGAAGAATGCGGACGCAATCGGCAATCGAATGAATCGGCGGAAGCTGGCGAAGATACGTGCGAGGCGAATTCACATCGCCCGAAGAAAGGTATCGCGGCGCAAACAGAACCAGATCGAAATAAACAGTCCGAAAACCCGCCTTATGAACGTAGTAGCCAAGAACGCACGCAATCACCACCCCGAACGGAGCAGCCAAAAGCGCAAGCTTCTTCAGCACACTCGAACCACCATCGGCTCTCTTCTTCCACAACAGGTAGGCAGCGACAGCGACAAACGCCAACACTCCCTGCGTCTGCGTGAACAACACCGCTATCCCGCAAAGAAGACCGGCAACCAAAACCCTCCAACGATCGACACCGCCAACAAGCACGCCAGCCGCAGCCAGCGCAGCAAGTGTGCTGTACCAGTGGTGCGTCGGATCCAGCGCAAGGCCGTAATCGAACACCAGAAACAGCAGACCCGGCAGCAGCACCAGCCATCCGCGAAAGAGTTTGCTCGCGATCCAGGTAACCACAGAGAAGAGCGCGAATCCAAGCGCAATCGCCCACGCCTGCAAGAGCCACGCATGCACACCGAAAACGCGAAACCCCGCCGCATACAGCAGATCCGTGCCCGGCGTCACCAACTCAAAAACATCGCGGTACAGAACCTGACCATGCACCAGCCGCAAGGCTCGAACGAAAAACAGAATCTGGTCGTGATCCGCAACAAAAGGAGCCGCAGGCAAAAGAAATGTCTGCAGATACAAGAACGCCAGCACGCCCGTAAGGGCCAGCATCAGAGCAGAACGCGAAAGTGATTTCCCCGCATTAAAAGGCGCGTCTTTCGTCATGGGCTTGGTCGTCCCCACGCAGTATCCCACGCCCGCATCAGAATTCGACTCTGCCCAACTAACGAATCAACTGCAACGCGGCACGGAACAACTCATCGAAGTTCTCGCCGGCAGCCTTGTTCTTTGCCACTGCCGACTCAATCGCCTTCTGCGCCGCCGGACGCTGATATCCGAGGTTCGTCAACGCCGACAACACATCCTCAGCCGCCGGACCAGCGGAAACAACCGCCGGCGCGGTCGCCATGTCTTCGAGCTTGTCCTTCAACTCGACAACCAGCCTCTCCGCCAGCTTCTTTCCCACACCCGGAATCCGCGTCAGCGTCGCATGATCCTGCGCGCGGATCGCCGTCACCGTCCGCTCAGGATTCAGCCCGCTCAAGATCGTCACCGCCAGCTTCGGCCCAACACCCGAAACAGTAATCAGCCGCTCAAATAACCGCTTCTCGTCGAGTTCCAGAAACCCGAAGAGTGCCAGCACATCTTCGCGCACCTGCGTATGAATAAAGAGCGATACCTCAGCCCCCTCCGCGGGCAACGCCGTAAACGTCGGTACGCTGATCGTGACGTCATACCCCACGCCTCCGGCCTCGACAATAGCCTGGCCCGGTTGTTTCGAAAAAAGCCGCCCCCGCAAATGCGCAATCATGCCGCGATTGTATCCAAAACCAGATTCCCATAATGGGACAAGAAATTTATTTGTTGCAACGACAAGTGGCGTGGAATTATGCCCAAAGTTGGTATCCTGAATATAGGACACCTTTCAGCCCCGGCCTTGCAAAAAGCAAGGCTTGTGAGGCAAAAAGCTGCCTCAAATGAGTTCCACATAAGGCATTTGCTTTCAATAATTTGGCTTATTATTGCCATAAACTATTGAAAACAAAGTGGATAGCTAATTTACTAAATTATTGAAACTAAGGAATTTACGAAAAAAATATGCGAAATCAACCGCGCCGCCGGTACTTGATCTCAAACTCGTACCCGGCATTCGGGGGAAAGAGCGAAGCAATATGCCGCAGCCGCTCCGCCAGTGCCGGAGCAGTCAGTAAAGGATACTCACGCTCCCGCAGGTCGGCGTAATCGAAGTCGATGCTCAATGAAAGCAGGTAAATCGCAATTGCATCCGAGAACGATGCATCGAAGAACGTGGTCTTCGCCTTCTCATCGGCCCGTCCGCGCTCGGTCGCTTTGCGGCGGCTCTCAAAAGCATCCTGGCTCGTCTCGCCGCGAACATCCGCCTCGGCCTGCGACCACACCAGATCGCTGAAGCTTTGCGGCACACCAATCGACTCGACAAAGTGATGCCCCACGTTGATGAAAAACTCAAACGCCAGCGCAAATCGGTCTTGCATCAGCCGCGTCGAGATAAAGATGCACTCCGAATTCCCGAACTCCACATTGCGATGGCAGATCGCCCGATCGCTGAAGTCAATCGTGAACTCGGGAGCAACCAGCGTCTCATCGTTCTCGCTGATCGTCAGCGGAACAAAGTAATAAGCACGCCGGTGCAGCGCCGCCGCAATCGAATTCGGCACCGCCTGCACAATGCGCTCCAGTTCCTGCGCCGTCAAATGCGTGTCGCCATACTGCGCATAGCAAACACTGTTCGGCGCCTGCAGCACCTTCACTTCCTGCGCCACTTTCTGCGCGGGCAACAACTCGATCTGGGCGGTACCTGCCATGAACCTGTATTCTAGCTGAGGAGCGTCTTGTTTCAGTATGGTTGCTGCAACCCAGGCAAATCAGGGCAGGTTTTTCGGAATCCAGTTCGGCGACTTCGGCCTCTTTCCCATGATACTGCTGTCGTTCTCATTGGGATTCCTCGCCTTCTTCGCCACCTGCTTCGTCGCCATCTTCAGCATCCTCATCTACAACAGCGCAGGCCACCACAACATCAACTTCGCCGACAGCTACCGCTATATCGCACTGCCCGTCGGACTCACAGTCCTCGCCGTCAGCCTCATTGTCCTCTTGGGCTTCTGGCTGCGCCGCAAGCTGAGCGGCAACTAAGAACGCTATGGCAGTCATCCCCATTTCGCTCGAACAACTCAAATCGCCGTCGTCCGCACAACAGCGTGAATGGTGCGCAAAGCTCGAAGCCGGAGACATCCTCTACTTCCTGCAGACACCCATCGCCATCGCCGAAAGCGATCTGCAATTCCTTTTAGGCCAACAGCAGACCGACAGCTCGCTGCACAAGAACATCGCCTACAAGCCCAACATCGACAAGCTCAGCGGCGTCGACACCAGGACCGCCGACGCAGCCGCCGTAGCGCGCCTGCAAGGAGTCATGCGGCAGTATTCAAAGTCTGTCACCGAATTCCTGGCCACCTTTCTCGCGCCCTACAAAGCCAACTGGCAACTCGATTACGCCAGCTTCCGCCCACAAGAAGAAGAGGGCCGCGACCTGCCGCAGCGCCGCCGCAACGACCTGCTGCACACCGACGCTTTCCCCACGCGCCCCACGTATGGCGCGCGCATTCTCCGCTTCTTCAATAACATCCACCCCACGCGCACTCGCGACTGGATCGTCAGCGACCCCTTCGCCACCATCGTCAAGCAGTTCGCGCCCGCCGAGATCGCCCCGCGCGTCGACACCGCCTTCAGCCGTGCCACCAAATCCTTCGGCCGCGGCGTCGGGCTCGGAGCCGCGATTCCCGCCATCAAACGCAGCCCATACGACGACTTCATGATGCGCTTCCACAACTTCCTCAAAGAGAATCCCGGTTTCCAATCCAGCTGCCCGAAGCACAGCTTCAACTTCCCTCCGGGCACCAGCTGGATGGTCTATACCGACACCGTCCCCCACGCCGTCCTCGCCGGGCAGTACGCCCTCGAGCAGACCTTCCTCGTCCGCCCCGAAGCGTTGGTCACGCCGGAAACCTCACCGCTCAAAGTTTTGGAAGGAATTGCGGGCGCAGCGCTGATCTAAAGCGCCCCCCCAATAAACGCTGTCATCCTGACCCTGACTCTGAGTGCAACGAAGAGGAAGGGGAAGGATCTGCTTTTCCTCTCAGTTATCGCGGCTCTAGTGAAATCCCGGCCGATTCTCCCGGATCTTCTCCGAAAACTCCGGATTCTTATCCGCAGCCTTCGCCGCGGGGTTGATATAAGCCCGTTTCATAAGCTCATCAAACGGCAGCCCATCACCGGCAAGGTTGCCTTCGCGATACTGCTCCGCCGCGCCTTTGCCATTCAAAAGAATCGTCCAATTACGCGGCTGGCTGCGCATCGTCTTGAGCGCGAAAATCTCTGTCGTACAGTTGCTGGTCGCAGCGTTGTACCACTGCGGATGATCATGCAGATTGTTCGTAAATCCGATGTAATCCAGAAACAGCGACCGCGCAAACGGAACCGTAGCGGTCGTATGAAAAAGGTAAAGATCTTCGCCCACGCGATAGTTTGTGCGCAGTCGCACCACATCGCGCTCATCGCTCACAACCGAAATCAGGGTGAACTGCCGAAAGAATCCGCGAATCGCTGAATAGCTTTGCCCCACATGCTTGCGTGCCTCAATGGAAAACGATACGTACTGCCCATTGCCAACATCAAAGCTGATGATCGTGTGCGCAATCCACGGCGAGCCCCAGTAATCCACAAACACATCCATGCCGCGAATCTGCTTGAGGTCCACCTCGCGCGTCGGCCATGTACACGTGTAATCAAACTCGGCGCGATAGTCGCAGCTGCGCGTGTTGTAGATGGTGATGTGATCACCATTCACCTGCCCATAAGCAAGCCGCGAAACATCCGCTTGCCAGTCACCCTCGTTCGAAGGCCGCAGCGAAAGCCACCACCCAAGCACGATCACAAAGCAACCCAGGCAGCCCAGTATGCGATAGCGGAAGCACTTGATGACCCGCAGGACCGCGGCCACCGTAGCCAGATAAACAATCACGCAGGGAATGCGCAGCCACGCGATGCGCACATCAAAGGAAAGCGCGGCCACCGCCCAGATCGTCATCAACAGCAGAACGAACCAGACAAAGCCACGCCAGATTTTGCGAAGAAGACCGATCTTAGCCATGCGCCATCAAAGTGATCTTCGATAGTACATGGCGTGAAGGCGACTGCAAACGAAATCAGTGGCCGCCGCCAGAGCCCCCGCCCGGCTTGAAGTTCTTCGTGAAGAAGACGACAGGAATCCCCGCCAGCGCAACCAACCCAAGCAGATGAAAGCAATCCGTGAACCCGAGCAGGCTCGCCTGCCCCAGTAACTGGTTGTACATCTGCCCACTCGCATGCGTAACCGCGTCCGCATGAGAGAAGCCAAGCCGCTCAAAGCTCTTCGTCAAAGAATCGCGTGTTGCATCGACCAGGGGCAAACCATGGGCCAGCGTGTCGCTTAGCCGAGCCTGGTGCAGATCCATGCGCCTCTCATGGAAGGTGGTGACAAACGCCACGCCGAAGCTACCGCCCCAGTTGCGCGCCAGATTCGTAAGGCTCGACGCCTTGTTGTTCTTCTGCGGAGGCAGATACGAATACGCCATCACGCTCACAGGAACAAACAGGAACGCATAGCCGAATCCCTGCAGTACACGCGCCATCGCATAATGAAAATAATCCGTCTGGGGTGTGAAGCTCGCGTAATACCACATCGAAGCGGCAACCACCGCATAGCTGAACATAATCAGGTGCCGCGGATTTACCTTTCCCGACTGCACCAGCCGTGCCGTAAAAGGCGCGAGAACTGTAATGACCAGCGCGCCCGGTCCGAGCACGAGTCCCGCATCCGTCGCCGTGTATCCGTAGAGCGTCTGCAGAATCTCCGGGATCATCGTTGTGCTGCCGAAGAGCACAAATCCGAAGAGGAAATAGAAAATCGTGGACGCGGCAAAATTGCGTTCCCTGAGCAGCTTCAGTTCCACAACCGGATCGCTGTGCCGCCATTCCCAGACGACCGCGATCACCAGCGTGACAATCGCAGCAACCAGCAGCGTGATAATTGTCGAGCTGCCAAACCAGTCATCAATCTGCCCGCGGTCGAGCACCACTTCAAGGCAGCCAAAACCTATCGCAATCAGTCCAATCCCCAGCCCGTCAATCTTCAGCTTGCCGCTCGCGCGCAACCTGGAAATCTCTTCCTTGAACTGCGGCGGATCATGCACCAGCCGGCTGCTCAGGATCAATGACACAATCCCGATCGGCACATTGATAAAGAAAACCCAGCGCCACGAAAAGCTGTCCGTAATCCACCCACCCAGCGGCGGCCCGATTGCCGGCGCGGTCACAATCGCCATGCTGTACAGTGCAAACGCAGCTGCCCTCTTGTTCGCCGGGAATGTGTCTACCAGAATCGCCTGCTCCACCGGAGCGAGCCCGCCGCCGCCAATCCCCTGCATAACGCGGAACAGCAGTAGGAACCCGAGCGTCGGCGCAATGCCGCACAAAAACGATGTAACTGTAAACAGCCCGACGCACATCATGTAGTAGCGCTTGCGCCCAAAGACGCGGGAAAGCCACGCGCTCAGCGGCAGGACCACAGCATTGGCAACCAGATACGAGGTCAGCACCCACGTAGCCTCATCGAAGCTCGACCCCAGACCGCCTGCAATGTGCGGCAGAGAAACGTTGGCAATCGACGTATCGAGCAGCTCCATGAACGTAGCCAGCGTGACCGTAATCGCGACCGCCCACGGGTTGATTGCGCGTGAAGCCGGCGCGACATCGGCAGGTACCCGAGGACGGGCTAAAGTCGCTGTGCTCATGGAAATTTGCTATCCTCAAAAGAGATTCTATTTGAGACCGGTCGGTCGCAAAATTCTGCTATAATGCTTCCGTGGGCACTTTTCTCAGCAAGGGCGAGAAGACGCGCGACAAGATTATCCGCAAGGCAGCCGCCGTCTTTAATCAGCGCGGATACTCGGGCACCAGTCTGTCGGAACTCATGGAAGAGACAGGACTTGAGAAGGGTGGCATCTATCGCCATTTCGATAGCAAGGAAGATCTCGCCGTCGCCGCATTCGATTACGCCTGGTCTGAAATCAAGCAACGGCGTCTGGCCATGCTTGACCAGATCCCGAGCCCGCTCGGCAAGCTGCATGGAATGATCAACGGCTTCGCTGCCAAGCCTTCGGCAGTGCCCGGCGGATGCGCGCTGATGAACACTGCGATTGATTCCGACGACGGCAACCCTGTCCTACGCGCGCATGCCCGAGAAGCTCTGCGCGAATGGCTGAGTTACATCGAGGACCTGGTCTCCCAGGCACTGCGAAAAGGGGAAATTGACGCAGGAGCCTCGCCATCCAGCATCGCCTCGATCATCATTGCAACGCTTGAAGGCAGCCTGATGATGTCTCGCCTAACAAATGATCGCACCGCGATGTCACACGCGCGCGAACATCTCCACAAGATGGTCGATGGCATCACGACAAAATAAGCACGCGCTATCAGCACTAAATTCAATCGAAGATAAGCTGTCATCCTGAGCGTAGCGAAGGATCTGCTTTGCCCGTAGTGCACGATGAGACGGCTCACAAACAATCGTCAGCCAAATGCCAATTTTTTGCGGCAAAGCAAAAACCTGCTCATCTATACCCATTAACTAAATGAGCAACGACGCATCTGTTCTCGACAACCCGATCTGGCACGCCCTCTCAACCGCACACGCTCACTTCGCCGAAGGCGATGACCTTGCGAAACGCTACCGGACCGACATTGGCCCGCTCTCCGGAATGCGCGATACTAGCCCCGAGGCCTACCATTCGCTTGCACGGCTGCTGGGTCCGGACGATATTGCCGTCTTATTCCTCACAGACCTTCCAACGCCACCGGACAGTCTGCGTTTGATTCGATGCTTCCCCATGTACCAGATGATTTGCCTCTCGCCTCCTCAAATCCCAGATCGCGATTTGACCATAAAAAAACTCACCACCGCAGATGTGCCTGAGATGATAGAACTCGCCGAAGCCACCGAGCCCGGCCCTTTTCGACAGCGAACCATCGAACTCGGTGGCTATCGCGGAATCCCCGTCGACGGATGCCTTGCCTCGATGACCGGACAACGCTGCGGCCTCAACGACTTCACCGAGGTCAGCGCCGTCTGTACCTGGCCCGAGTTCCGCGGACGCGGCTACGCCAAGGCTCTCGTAGCCACCGTCGCGAACGGCGTCTTCGAGCAGAACAAGACGCCCTTCCTCGGCGTCCGCGAGGACAACACCGGGGCTGTCCGTGTCTATGAAAAGGTCGGTTTCAAGATCAGGCGCAGCCTTCACGTGACCGTGCTGAAAAGGTCGCAATAAGCAGTCCTCCCTGAAACTTATCCATGTGTAGCACGTCTCGCCACTCAATCTCTGTGAAGATATCTGATATTCTTCCCCTTCCCTTGATTGACCTTTGAGGAGGACCACCCGCATGTTCGATCGCTGTCGCCGGCCCATGTCGGCGCTGCTGCTTACAGTAGCCATTCCAGCCTTTGCCGCCTTCGCCGCTGACAAAGCCAAAACCAAACCCGCCGAAGACACTACCCCATCTTACGAACAGCCCCAGCCCGCAACCGAAAATCTCGACCTCACCATGTACCAGCGCATTCGCGAAGAGGGCCTGGCGCACTCGAAGATCATGGAGTATGGCTCCGCGCTGACCGACGACATCGGCCCGCGCCTAACCGGCTCGCCGAACATGGCCAAGGCCAATGCCTGGACGCGCGATCAGCTCACCGCCATGGGTTGCGCCAACGCGCATCTTGAGGACTGGGGCGAGTTCGGAATGGGCTGGCAGCAGCTCAACACGTGGGTACGCATGACCGCGCCCGACACCGCCGTCTTTATTGCGCAGGCTACGCCATGGTCGCCATCGACCAACGGAACCGTGAGCGGGGAAGCCGTCTACGTCAATATTCAAAGCGACGCCGACTTCGATCAGTACAAAGGAAAACTCGCCGGAAAAATCGTACTGCTCGGCGAAATGCGCGAGGTTCCACCTCTCGACAAAGTCCTTTTCGAGCGTTACACCGACAAGGAGCTTGAAGAACTCGCCCAATATCCGGTGAACGACCGCGCCGCTGCGGACATGCAGGCGCGTCTGCGCACCTACATGCAGCGCTACCGCATGGTTGACAAGATCGCCCAATTCCTCGCCGATGAGAAGGCCGCAGCCGTTATCCGGCCCAGCCGCGACGGCAAGAATGGCGGCGGCTCCGGCGGAACTATCTTCGACGACAACGGCGCCGCGCTCGGACGCCAGCCCTACCTCGCCGACCACAAAGTCAAAGTCCCCGTCATCGTCATGGCGATCGAGAGCTACGGCCGCGTTTACCGCCTCCTGCAGGCGCATGTCCCCGTCACGCTTGAAATGGATGTCGAAACCAAATTCACCGGTGACCACGAGCATGGATTTGATACCGTCGCCGAAATCCCCGGAACCGATCCCAAGCTGAAAGACGAAGTCGTCATGGTCGGCGGCCACCTCGATAGCTGGATCGCCGGCACAGGCGCCACCGACAACGGCGCAGGCTCGATCGTTGCCATGGAAGTCATGCGCATCCTGAATGCATTGCAGGTCAAGCCGCGCCGCACCATCCGCATCGCCCTCTGGAGCGGCGAAGAACAAGGCCTCTACGGTTCACGCGGATACGTGAAGCAGCACTTCGGCTACGCAGCCCCGCTCAACACGCCCGACCAGGCACAGCTGCCAGAGTTCCTGCGTAAGACCGGACCGCTCGAAATCAAGCCCGAACAGAAGGTCGTCTCCGGCTACTTCAACGTCGATAACGGCTCGGGCAAAATCCGTGGCGTATACCTACAAGAGAACGCCGCCATCGCGCCCATCTTCGAGCAGTGGATCGCCCCGCTCAAGGATCTCGGCGTAACGACCCTCTCCATGCGCAACACCGGAGGCACGGACCACCTGTCCTTCGATGCCGTCGGCATCCCGGGCTTTCAGTTCATTCAG
Source organism: Alloacidobacterium dinghuense (assembly GCF_014274465.1). NCBI lineage: Bacteria > Pseudomonadati > Acidobacteriota > Terriglobia > Terriglobales > Acidobacteriaceae > Alloacidobacterium > Alloacidobacterium dinghuense. Next base: position 5,087,959 of record NZ_CP060394.1, read on the forward strand.
GATGACCTCGATTATGAGAGCCGCACCCACCACTCCAACCAGGACGTCTACGAACGCCTGCAACCTGCCGACCTGAAGCAGATCGCGACCGTGGAAGCTATCTTCGTCTACAACGCCGCCATGCGCGACCAGATGCTGCCCCGCAAGCCGTTGCCGCACCCTGAGCTGCGCGACCAGCAGAACGCTCCGCTGCCGAACCTCTTCCCCGGCGCAGTCCCGCCAGCGGATGAGAAGAAATAAACCTGACTTGCCGTCATTCTGACGACCGTAGGGAGGAAGAATCTCAGCGATGAACATTGAATCGCGAGACTCCTCCTCCCGATCAAATCCTGAAATCAAGCCTGCAATTTCTCCGGCAGCAGTTCCAGAAACGCCGCCATCCCCGGCGACATCCACTTATCCTTGTGCCCCGCGATATGCGTGGCAATGTCCAGATCCGGCCCAACCCAGGCCAGACTCCGCAACGGCTTCCGGCTGCAACTCCGCCGCAACTACGATCCCGGCAACAACCCAATCTCCATCCCGGCCGTGGCGCACTGCTTAATCGCCTCCACGCTTGAGAACTCCGTGATATTTCCCGCGCGCACTATGCAGGCCGTCATCACTCCATCCAGTTTTTTTCGCTAGGTGGCGCAGCCCGCCTCCGCAAGCAGCAACATCTCCCCGGCTCGATCAGATGATGGTAATCCAACCAATCTATTGGACGAATCTTATAGTCCGTATTAAAAATATTTATCGTGGCGTGTTTTGCTCCATCTCGGCCTCTCGCTAGTTCACGGGCCATCATCCGCCTCGCGTTACTTCTGTCCCTGCTCGCGGTCTTCAGTTTCAAGGCTCAGGCCGCGGAAAATACCTTGGTCTTCTATGCTGACAAGCAGGTGAGCGACACCCTCTGGCAGCCGCTCTTTTCCGCTATCCAGAACGACTTGGCCAAAGAAGACTACGGCCTCTCCGACCGCACCCCGCAGCTGATGCGCAGCAACGAAGTTTTCCCGGGCGAAGAATTCGGTCGCGTCATTGAAGTCAAGCTCCTCGGCCGCTGCGACGTCCCTCAGCAGGCCTACCGCCCGCTCAAGCCCGGTCCACTAGGCTGGGTGCTCCGCGTTCACGGCGAGATCCAGCCTTACATCTACGTCGACTGCACCCGCATGGCGCAGGTCCTCGACCCCACCACCCTCGGCATGTCCAATGAGCAACGCAGCCGCGCCATGTCCCAGGCCATCTCGCACGTCCTCGTGCATGAGTGGATCCACATCACCACCCAGAACTCCGGACACACCGAGCACGGCATCAGCGAAGCGCAACTCACCGCAGCCACGCTGGTTGCCGAGCCGCGAACTACGCAGGCGCCCATCGACAACACCCAGAACTCGGTTGCCGACGAGAGATAAGATGGGGGCTGTCATCCTGATCGAATCCGGGGTCCTCAGCACGCACTCTTCACGTGCTGAGACGGGGAACGAAGAGGCTGCTTTTCACCGCTCCTCCGCCGACAGCCCCTCCTGCTAGCATGAAAGAGAAACCAAACAAAAACCACGTATGAGTTCATCCGAAAAATTGATTCGCGTTCAGCTTCCCGACGGCTCAGAAAAGGAACTTCCAGCAGGATCGACCCCGCTCGACGTAGCCAATAGCATCTCGCCTCGTCTCGGCGCAGCCGCTATAGTAGCCCGCATCAAGCCGCTCAACGCGAGCGCCACAGCTGCCGCCGAAGACAGCGCCGAAGCCGCGATGTACGGTGCCGAGAACACGCACGCCGAGCACCTAGCCGATCTAAGCACGCCGCTCAACGAAGATGTATCTCTGCAAGTGCTGACCGAAAAAGATCCCGACGCGCTCAAAGTCGTGCGCCACTCTGCCGCGCACGTCCTCGCCACCGCCGTGCTCGAACTCTTCCCCGAGACCAAACTAGGCCACGGCCCAGCCACCGATTCCGGCTTCTTCTACGACTTCTACCGTCCAACACCCTTCACGCCTGAAGACCTGAAGCTCATCGAAGGTCGCATGGCTGAAGTCGTCGCGCGTGATGAAAAATTCGTTCGCGAATGGGAACCACGCGAAGAAGGTCTGGCACAATTCAAAGCCGGCAATGACTTCATGAAGTTGCATTTCGTGGAGAAGTTCACGAAACCCGACGACGAAATCTCGCTCTACCGCAACGGCAAATTCGTGGATTTTTGTCGCGGCCCCCACGTGCCCTCAACAGGCCGTGTAAAAGCCTTCAAGGTGATGAGCCTTTCCGGAGCCTACTGGCTCGGCGACGAGAAGAACCCCCAGCTGCAGCGCATCTACGGCACGGCATTCTTCTCCAGGAAGGACCTGGACGAATACCTCGAGCGAATTGAAGACGCAAAACGCCGTGATCATCGCCGCCTGGGAAAAGAGCTGGAACTTTTCACCGTCAGTGAAGAAGTAGGCGCTGGCCTGCCTCTCTGGTTGCCCAAAGGCGCCACCATCCGTCGCCTGCTTGAGGAGTACATCCTTGGCCTTGAGCGTGAGATGGGCTACGAGCACGTCTACACCCCCAGCCTGGCCAAGGTCGACCTGTACGTCCGCTCCGGTCACTGGGCTCACTATCACGAGGACATGTTTCCTCCCATGGATCTCGAGACCGAGCAGATGGTGCTCCGGCCCATGAACTGCCCGCACCACATCCTCGTCTATGAGTCGAAGCTGCACAGCTATCGCGATCTGCCGGTGCGGCTCGCGGAGTTGGGCACCATGTATCGCTACGAGCGATCAGGCGCCCTCAGCGGACTCAGCCGGGTCCGCTGCATGACGCTCAACGACGCGCACATCTTCTGTTCGCCCGACCAGATCAAGGAAGAATTTTCAAATGTCATGAAGCTCGTCGAGCGCGCCTATCGCGATCTCGGCATCACCAAGTACAGCTATCGTCTCTCGCTGCGCGATCCGGCAAACAAAGAAAAGTACGTCGATAACGATGAAATGTGGGAACTAGGTGAGCGCGTGCTGCGCGAGGCCATGGATTCGCTCGGCCTCCCGTACCGCGAGAGCAAGGGAGACGCGGCGTTCTATGGCCCCAAGCTCGACATCCAGCTGGCCGACGTGATGGGCCACGAGGAAACCTATTCAACCGTACAGGTGGATTTTCACCTGCCCAGTCAGTTTGAGCTGAAGTACACAGGCGCAGACGGCAATCCACATCGCCCCGTGATGATCCATCGCGCCATCGTCAGCACCATGGAGCGCATGGTTTCCTACCTGATCGAGTTGTATGCCGGAGCCTTCCCGCTCTGGCTCGCCCCCGTACAGATCGGGCTCGTCCCCATCAGCGAGCGCCATCTCGAATACGCGAAAAAAGTACAGCAGCAGCTACAAATGGCCGGCATGCGTGTCGAGCTCGACAGCCGCAACGAGAAAATGAACGCAAAAATCCGCGACTTCACCATGCAGAAGGTCCCGTACGTATTAATCATGGGCGACAAGGAAGCCGAAGCCAACGCCATCAGCGTGCGCACTCGCGGAAAGGGCGATCAAGGCTCGCAGCCCCTCGATGAGTTCATCGTAAAAAGCAAGAAGCTGGTAGAAGAGAAGTCAGCCCAACTGTAAGCTTCGGAAGCCACGAACCAAATATAGCCGTCATTCTGACGACCAACGGGAGGAAGAATCCGAACGATGTCGGCTGAAACAAAAATCGTTAATGCCATTAAAGTATCGTCATCCTAAGCGGAGCGAAGTCGAAGGACCTGCTTTTCGCAAACGGACTGCACGAAAACGGGTGCCCCATCCTGACGAAGTCAGGGTGGGAAAGCAAGAGCCCCAACCTACGAGGGAACCCGGCCATGAAATATCCATACACCGCCATCCCCGACAGCGCGATCCCGCAGGCCATCAACCCGCTCTACCAGCACCTCCTCGACACCTACGTCAGCGAAACCAACAAAGTCGTCTCCACCTGGCGCATCTTCTCTGACGCCGACCTCGGCTATAAGCCACACCCCAAATCCACTGATGTAGGCGGCATCCTCAAGCATCAGCTCCTCTCCGAGCGTCGCTTCTTCGGCGAATTCCTCGTCACGCCCGAGCCGCCGCCCGACCAGGTACTACCCGCCACCCTGGCCATCGAAACCGCCTGCACTCGCCTCGTCGAACTCGCCTTAAAACGCCTAACCTTCTTCGCTCAGCAGGACACACCCTGGTGGATGGAAGTCGTTCCCTTCTTCGACGTAAAGCGGCAGCGTATCTGGGTCTTCTGGCGGCGCGTCCTCCACACCGCTCACCACCGCACCCAGCTCACCCTCTATCTGCGCCTGCTGGGAAAGGCGGTCCCTTCCACTTACGGACCGACAGCCGACGTCTCCTGGGAAGGGGCTGACCCTACCTACACAGTCGAAGCAGCTGGAAGAAAATAATCTGTCAAGAGGCGATTCGGCCCCCTCTGCCTCAAATAGCTCATTCCATTGAATATTCGTGACAACAAGGATTGGCATAATTCTAACCGGAATCAGCTATCCTTGTAATAGAGAGAAGAATCCCACTTCTTGTTTTGCTGGCGAGCATCCACGAAATGTGCAGACCATATTCAATAGCGAGTTCGAGACGCTGTGTCATAAATTCCTTGTTTTCAATAATTTGGTAAGTGATTGAAAACAGGGAATTTCCTCATAGGCCAAGCCGTAAGTGGATGAAAATAAGGAATTTAATAAAATTATGGGGAGGGAGCACCCATAAAGAAAGGAAGGCGGAAGCTCTTAGAGTTTCCGCCTGATCGTTCCAGCCGGTCAACGCGCGTGAGGATGATCTTCGTGCTGCGGCTCCTGCGGCTTACCTTCCGGATGCTGTGCGGCCGGACGTTCTTCCTGGGGTCGGGCCTCGGGACGGGGTGCCGGCCGGGCCTCCTGCTGCGGACGTGGTTGCTCTCGTTGGACCGCGGGCCGCTGCTCCGGCTGTGGCTTCGGCTGTTCCCTCTGAACTTCCGGCTGTGGCTTCTGTTGCTCATGCTGGACAGGCTGCGGCCGGACCTCTCGAGGCTGCTCCGTCCGAACCGTGTTCTCCGGATGGGCCTGCGGGCGGATCAGGTTTGGCGATTGCTGCGGTTGCGGTCGTGTTTCCGTAACCGCTGGCCTTGCCTCGTTTGGTCTTGCCTCAGTGGGTCTTGCCTCAGTGGGCCTTGCTTCGTTGGGCCTTGCCTCAGTGGGTCGCGCCTCAGTAGGCCTCACTTCGTTGGGTCTTGCCTCAGTGGATCGCGCCTCAGTGGGCCTCACTTCGTTGGGCGTTGGTCGTGCCTCGGGTCGCGGTTGGGCTCCAGGGTGGTTCATCGCCGTGCGCTGCACCAACCCGGGGTTCGCAACTCCTCGCACCGGAGGCTGCGCCGCAGGCTCGCGGAACGGAGTTGCCAGGGGCCGATTCACAGCCACGTTTTGCGGACGTCCATGATTCACATTGAAGAATTGCGACCGGTCCTGCGACGCCTGGCGCGCATGCATCGTCTGCGCCGTCAGCGGCGGCATATGCCGTTCGCGCGACGCCTCCAGCTCACCCTGAGTGGGTCGCGACTCGATGCCGCCGTGTCCGCCGTTATAGCTCACCCGTGTGTTGTTGTAGTTGTTGATGGTCACGTTGTTGATCACGACGTTATGGACATACACGTTCCTGACCACCGTCGTATTCACATTCGTGATCGTCCGGTTGTAGTAGAAGTTGTTGTGGTTCCAGTAGCCGCCGTAATACCCGTTGCCCACATAGCCATGGCCGTAATTAATCCCGCCATAATATCCAATGTGCGGCCCCCAGTAGCCGTGATTCCATCGGTATTGATTGCCGAACCATCCCCAGTAGCCCGGCGTCCACAGCGAGCCCACATAGGGCGCAATCACCCAAACGCCCGGAACCCAGTAGTAGCCCACGGGCTGGTATCCCCAATAACCAGGCGTCCAGATGTAGTTCGGTCCAGGGCACGCCGGCTGCTCGTAAACCGGTAGCGGAGGCGGAGGTTGCGGCGCGTACACAGGCTGCGCTACAGCAGCAGTGTCGTAATAGCTGCTCTGATCTGAACTAACCTCGGTCGCAGGAACAGTGTTGTCTTCCGGATACTCGGTCGTCGATTGATCCGGCGGCGGTGGCGGCACATTGTCACTGCTGGCCGATGACGCCTGCGAAGCAGGAGCCGGGTTAGACGCAGGGCTGGGTGCAGCCGAAGTCGTAGCACTCTCATTGGCAGCAGCCGACTGGTCCCCCGGCGCCATATTCGCGCTAGCCGGATCATAATTCGGATCCTGCTGGCTCTGATCTCCCTGTGCCGACGTATTGTCGGCATTATCGGATTGCTTCTTGCATCCGATCGCACCATACATGAGGGCCAGCCCAACAAGCGCGACCGCCCCAAATTCTCTCGAAATGCGCATTATGATTCTCCGAAGAGCTTAGATGCGCTTTGCAAGAAAAAGTCGTGGTGCGAGGCTAAATCCGAAGTTACCTGTGTCCAACTGTCTTCAGCACCAATTTCAATGAGATGCGAGTATGGACTCAGCTGTGGATCAACGTTATCGCGCTGAGGTTCCTTGAGTCGTCAACTCAAAGCTATCTTTCGATTTCATCGACTCATCGGTCAAACCTGTGGTGGCTCTATCGATTAGTTTCGTAGTACTGAAGCCTTCAACCGTCGGCACAATCTTCACTCGGCCGCCCCACGAGCGAACCTCTTCCGCTCCGACGACGGCTTCTTCGCGGTAATCGCCGCCCTTCACAATTACATCTGGGCGGATCGCGTCGATAAGGCGTAAAGGCGTCGGATCATCGAATGCAATTACCGCATCAACCACTGCAAAGGCGGCAAGAATGCGAGCGCGTTCCTGTTCTCCCACGATTGGCCTGGATGATCCCTTGAGACCTCTCACAGAGGCGTCACTATTAATCGCTACGATCAACCGATCTCCCTCGCGGCGAGCCTCCTCCAGCAGGGCGACGTGCCCGATATGCAGCAAATCGAAACAGCCATTCGTGAAGACAACTGTTTCACGAGCGGAACGCCATGCCGACACATGTATCTTTAACTGATCTAGCGTCAAAACCTTTTCCATTGCTCGCAACTCGATTTCCGGCTTCAGAGCTGCTAGCAATTCATCTCTGTTAACCGGCACCGTTCCTACTTTGCCGATGACAATTCCTGCAGCAATGTTGGCAACTTGAGCAGCGGTTTCCATTTCTAATCCGTTGGCAGTCGCTAAGGCCAACGTCGCGATTACTGTATCTCCTGCGCCAGAAACATCAAAAACCTGGCGTGCAACGGCAGGCGCGACAAATTTCGATTGTTGTCGCAGAACGGCGATACCTTTCTCGCTGAGCGTTGGCACTAAGCAATCCAGATCCAACTGCCCTACCAAATTCTGCCCTGCCTGAAGAAGTGCCTCCACATCATCGGAAGAGATTCCAACTGCGACCGATAACTCAGTCAGATTTGGGCAAATGGTGGTTGCGCCATGATATCTCGCAAAGCTAGGCCGTTTAGGATCAACTAGTACCGGAATGCCTTGCCGACGCGCTGCCAGAATCACCCACTGACAGACCTCTTCTGTAAGGACTCCCTTCCCGTAATCTGAAAGTATCACTGCATCTGCTGAAGTTATCGCACATTCAATTTGTTTGACTAGTGCAGCGTATGCGTCACCGGGATAGGCCTCGCACCGCTCGGTATCCAAGCGCAATAACTGCTGTTGTCCGCACAATATCCTGAGCTTGCTAGTCGTGGGACGATTCATGACCGAAGTCATTTCCGCTTGAATTCCAGCGTCACGCAAGTGCTTCTCCAGCAAGACACCTTCGGAATCGTTGCCACAGAACCCCAAAACGGCTACTTTCGCCCCGAGACCCACTATGTTCATGGCCACATTTGCTGCGCCACCGGGACGGTCGGTGCTGAGTGTAGCATGTACTATGGGCACCGGCGCTTCAGGCGAGATTCGCTTGACATCTCCCCAAATATAGCGGTCTAGCATTAGATCGCCGACCACCAATACTTGCGTTTTGCGCCAGTTATCCTCGATTAATTGAATAACCTCGTGGAGGTTCTGAATCATTGCGTCACCGCTTCATTATCCAAGATTTGACGTTCGCAGACAGCTAACTCGAGCCAGTCGCATAGGATATGCCCACACAGAATGTGGGCCTCTTGGATGCGTGCTGTATCTTTCGAGGGGATGCGGAGTGTGGCATGAGCAATGGTAGAAATAGCGCCTCCACCGTCTCCCGTAAAACCCACCGTGAATACTCCCAACTTACGAGCGGCCTGCAGGGCCGCACACACATTTGTGCTGTTTCCCGAGGTTGAAATGCCAACGACGACATCACCAGTTACACACAATGCTTCGACCTGGCGCCGGAAAATCTCATCAAACCCGTAATCGTTTCCAACTGCTGTAAGAATGGAAGTATCCGTCGTTAGCGCGATTGAGGGCAAAGCACGCCGACTACGCCGAAATCGTCCAACAAGTTCCGCCGCAAGGTGTTGGCAATCAGCAGCACTGCCGCCATTTCCACACCACAGTACCTTCCCGCCCTTGCAAAGGGACCGTGTCATCTCGGCAGCAATCTGCTCCAATATAAGCTTCTGAGATCTCAACCCGTTAATCACGGCTAGGTGCTCATCAATCACCGAGTCGAATTGTAAGGATAGAGTGAAATTGAGGGATGCACGCATCGGCTCTCCTTTTGAGGGTTGCGGGTGGAGCTAACGAAAGCGGAATTTGCTTCCGTACTTTATTATCATATTCGTTACTACTCATGCTTCCACCATACGAACATGCTATTCCCTGACATCAAGTACGTCTTTCTCGATCGAGACGGAGTGATAAACCGCAAAGCCCCTGAGGGTGAATATGTTGCCAATTGGCGTGACTTCCAGTTTCTTCCTGGCGTTGAGGCTGCCATCGCCTCTCTAAATCAATCCGGACGATGTGTCATTGTGGTCACCAATCAGCGCGGCATATCGCTTGGATTGTATGACAATGCCGAGGTGGAGACTATTCACGAGCAATTGCAGAAGCACCTGAATGCCAAGCACGCCCATATTGATGCCTTCTACTATTGCCCACATGACAAAGACCAATGCAACTGTAGAAAGCCGAAAACAGGACTATTTGAGCGGGCGTTTCGAGATTTCCCCGAGGCCTCAAGAGCCAACAGCCTCGTCATAGGTGATTCGATTTCCGATATTGAAGCCGCACATCGTCTTGGGCTTCCATCCATCTTTATTCAAAACGATCTGAAGATTCAGAAAACGGGGGCGACTGAAGCCATCGTACTTGCAAGTGCTGTGTCCAGCTCTCTGTTCGAGGCAGTTGCCCAGTATCTTCGTTGAAGTAATGAAAGCCATACGGGACTAGCCTAAATGCTGTCCAACCAAATTGTTCATCGCAAGCGCGGTGGCTACGGCACCCGAATCATTAGTAAAACGCCTAACTCTTGCGTAACCATTTTGGATCAGAATTGCTCTTAACCCAATATCCGTCACCACAGCATAAATCGCTTTAGCCATGTCCGAAATTTCTACCGGATTGAAGTAGAGCGCCGCGTCCCCTGCAACCTCGGGCAATGACGAAGCATTAGAACAGGCTATAGGGCAACCGTGTAGCATAGCTTCAACTAAGGGAAAGCCGAAGCCCTCATATAACGACGGGAAAATCAGTGCATCAGCCCCCCTATAATACATCCTCAGCTCCTGCTCAGAAACCTGCCCGACAAAGAGTACTCGACCATGTAACTGCACATCAGAAAAGTCGATTTCAGTGTCGAAGTTCAGGAACCCATCTCTCTTCCCCACAAGAACCAGGTGGTGGGGAATTCTATGCATGACCTGCCGAAATGCGCCTATGAGGCCGACAAGGTTTTTATTTTTCTTCTGATTTCCAACAAAAAGAAGATACGGTTTAGGAGTATGTGCCTCCTTGACATCACTCGCTCTCGCCCAGTTGTCGGCTATTGGAGGATATGTAACCAGAATGCGATCTGGGGTGACATTAAGGAACCTCTCAACCTCTTTCGCGGTAAACTGCGAAACGCATAGAAGGACGTCTGCGCGATTTGCAACGGCAGTCAAAAGCCGTCGAGAATACCAACGCTGCACGTGAGTTCGCAGTGTCTCCGGAAGGGCCAAATGGCATAAATCATGAAGAGTAACCACCAGTTTTCCTCGATAAAACAGCGGGATGTTGTACTGGGGAACCCATAGTGCTTCCGCTTCCCGATAGATACTAGTTGCACTTGGAAGTTGCTCGGCAGCGCCAAATATCGGGTATTCGAATGTGCGTACATCCACACGGCTGTCTTTGGCCCACGCTTCCGCCCCAAGATCTGTCCCGCGACCCAACGCGATGATCCTCTTGGCATTGAGGCGGGGGACAAGCGCTGGTAAGAGACCCTGAAGGTATCTTCCAATTCCTGACATTCTGTACATCCGCAAGTCAATGGCTATACTTGACACTTCTCTCATGCTCCGAATACCTTAGGCGACTACCTTTCCGATAAATCCTTGCCGACTCCTTCAAAGTGAATTTATCGTCTGAATATATGCGGATAAGACTCTTTCCCAGGAAAATGATCTGGCGAGATCTTGCCCCGAGATCCGAACTCGATCATAAGAAGAATAGTTATCCAATGCATCCACTAAAACACGGTATAAGTCGCTTGCGGTTCTCGCCATCAGACACTTACCTTCAAGAAGCGCTGCTTCAGTGAATGACCAGGTGGTGAGAAGCAAGGCACCATTTCCCATCGCTGCCAACGCGGAGCCGCGACGTAAACTCATTCCATCAGGAAAGGGCAATAGCGCTACACGTGCTCGTGCCAACAAAGTTGAGACCTCGTCTGCGGGTCTATCAAGCACGACCTCAATTCCAAGGGCTTTGAATCGCTCTATGATGCCGGTTGCATACTCTTCGCTTCCGGGCATTATCTGCCCGATAACCTGTACCCTTAGCAGATCCCGACGGTCGCGAAGTTGCTCAATCACATTCCCAAACTCCTCCAAACCCTTGGTTCGACATATGTGTCCAAAATACACGACGTCGATATCACGTTTGGTTGCACCCTGCATAGGTATGTTGCTTGCGATGTTGACGGTGCTAGACTTCCTCCTTACCCATGGAGCGACCCTGCACGCTAACTCGCGCTCATAATCTGTGGTAAATATGATCCAATCCGCAAACAAAAAGAAGAGAAGCATCGCTGCCTTGCCCTTAATACTTGCCTGGGAAAACTCATGTAGCGTTACAACCTTCTTAGCTCGGCCAGTGAATAGCCCGAGGATGTGGGGGACGATACTAGCCCCATAACCTCGTGTCGGATATTGTACGTTAATGATTTCAGCATTCATTTCCCTGATCTGATGCGCATATTGCAGCAACATACGCCATGACCAGTTTTCCCTGTAAAATACGCGGACCGTAGTTAATTGTTCTTTTAGCGCATCGACTAGCGCGTTAGTGTAGTCACCTACCCCACATATATCCGGCGGAAAGGAACCAGTGACAATTACGACAGACTTCATTCTGGTCCCCCGTTTGCGATCCCCGGCAGATAATTCGACGGTCTTGCTGACTTCTCCCTGAGACCGATCGCCGCTATCGACAAGCCTAAAATTAGAGTAAACGTGCCTCCACCTGGAAGGCCGCTGACTAGGTAAGCCATCATCGTAGCGCAGAGGGACAAGAACATGATGCCGGCCATCACTGCAACCTTGCGAGAAACGACTGCAGCAGAATTAACTTGGTTCACTAACCTTCTTGCAGTGAAACCTATCAACCCGACAAAAGACCCAAATCCCAGCAGTCCGCAACTTGCTAGCAATCCTATGATCGTGTCGTGGGTCGGGGTACTACCCCACCCCACTCCCAACATCGGATATTGCAGGAAATATCCTAGGTCGATATATATGATTGCCCATCTTTCTAATGCGGAATAAGATCCCGCTTTGTCCAGTACTGTCCACGCAAGAATATCTCTTACCTGAGGTACAGCCGCATATGCGGCAGCCATCAACACTACCAGCGCGACACCTAAGAAGAGCAGTCGCGTTCTGGCTTTGCGCAGTCCTGGCCAGGAAAAGGGAAATAGAAAGCAAAGGGATAGAAAACCCAAATATCCAGTAGACGACGTAGTGAGGATCAGGACAATGATTAGGAGGGCCGCAACAACGCGATCTAAGTACTTACCAAAGATATAGGCCTTAGCAAAAGTCGACATCACCAAAAACGGAATCATCCCAATCAATGTCGTAGCTAATGAGCTTGGTTCCAGAGCCACCGAAGACACTCTCCTGATGTCCAGGGTGTCCACAACCGCCTCGTATCCTAGGGCATTTGGAGAGGCGCTATTGTTAAATAGCATATATGGATATGGAATGTGGACGAGATACAAAATGAGTTGGAGCAATCCCCATAGCGACACGAATACACCCGACGTTAGGTATATTCGTGCTGTCTTAGTAAATTCACTCGGAGACAAATTCCTCTTTGCTATGAATATCGTCAGGAAAAAGGTATAAATCAAACCAAAGAATATTCTGACTCTTCCAGCGTCAAATACTAGAGGTTCTAGTGTCGCGTCCAAAGTACCTCTCGATGGAACCTCCACACTTCCATCAATCCAGATGGGCATCAGAAGCGACACACCACTCACGAGAAGAAATAACAAGTAAAGGAGGGTAGGGGTCTGTATTGATTTCTCAAGCCTGATCTTCGAACGCCATACTATTACCCCGCATTCACGAAGGAGTAGCAGAAAACCTAGGAACATATAGGGCTGAATTCCGGCCCCTGTATCGCCGGATCCTATATTTAAAATGGATGTCGCTGAGAAGGGGATAAAGAATATTGTGAGGGCATAGAGCCCTTCAGGGTAGAAAATTGAAAACACGGCTCCAAAAGAAATTAAGATCCATCCGATTGGAGTTATTTCCACTAGACTTATCCCGAAAAATTAATACTCTACTAAAACATTTGGATTTAAGGTTGTCCCATCAGCCGATGACCTGTATCGGCTATCGAGCGAGCATCTTCCATCCATCTCTTGCTGCGGTCACACGAAGATTCCATCTCGAGAATTTTATATGACGCACTGCAAAGGCCACTGTCGACTGAAGCTGCGCTTGCCAATACCACAGCAGCGCCAGGAAAAAGGGGAGGTGTTTGCGAACGAAATATATACGATTACGAGTTGAATAATGGACCATAAAGTCTGACATATTACCCGTTAAATAACTTACCTTATGCCAAAGCTTAGCTTCAGGCACATACCACAGCGAAACGCTATTTTTCAGACAGCGGTATAAGAAATCAACGTCATCCGAGTAAACGAAGTAACGACTATCCATAAGCCCTACTCGGTGAAACACCGTCGCTTTCGCCATCAAACAACAGGTCGGTGTATATGTTACACGTCGCGGCGTATTAAACTGACCGACATCTGTTTCTCCCTCTCCGTTGTGACTAATATTGTATCCACGGAACGGCAAGAATCGCCCACCAGCACACCAAATGCGTTTTGGCGAATCGTGGTGGTACATCTTACTCGTAGTCATGTCACACTGATGGCGATCTAACGCCGAATATAATCTTTCGATAAAGTTGGATTGAAAAATGGTATCGTTATTTAGTAAGAGAACGCACTCACATCCATCCGAGATGGCAGCGCGAATGCCTTGGTTGTTGCCTTCTGCGACACCAAGATTCTCTTGATTGGCAATGACAACGGAGGGCAAATCCTCCCGTTGACGTACCATCATCAATGTTTCGTCCCTGGAATTATTATCCACAAGATAGAGAACGAAGTTTCTATGTGTTTGATTGCCCAATGACTCGAAAAATTCCCGTAGGACTGGTGCACTGTTATAGGTAACAGTCACAACACCGATCTTGCCTTTCACAGTCAACGCGGATTCAACCACGCAACAACCCCCGGTTCCGCATCTCCTCAAGAGAATCCTCATAACCCTCGGCGGAGACGGGCGCTCTCTCAGCCCAAGACAGAAATCTCTCAATGCCTTGGCCAAACTCCCAGGTGGGCCGATAGCCTAATAACTCATGAGCACGAGCCACTTGCCCAAAGCCGTGACGAACGTCACCTTCACGAAATGCACCCGTCACCTGCACGGTCGATCGGCTCCCAAAATAGGCACTGACCCTATTGGCCACCTCCAAAACTGAAATATGTCCATCCGAACCAATATTCAGAGAATGACATCCTGTTACCGGCGCGAGTAGTGCGGTGGCCGTTGCGGCTACTACATCATCAATATAAACAAAATCTCTACTCTCCTTACCATCCTCGAATATGCGAATCGGCTGACCAAGGCGAGCCAGATTTGAGAAGATGGCGAGAATGCCAGTGTAGGGATTCTGTAGTGACTGTCCCGGTCCGTAGACATTTTGATATCGCAACGCAATCGATGAAATCCCCCTAACCTGACCGAAAAGCAGCACGATTTGCTCTTGTGTCAACTTAGTCAGGCCATAAAAAGATGACGGCTGTAGGGGTGCATCTTCCGGAGTGGCTATGGCGGCGCAAGTCTCGTGGCAAATGGGACACAAGGGGTCAAAATAGCCCGCTTGCTTATCGACTGAGGAACGTGATTGAGGGTATACAATTCCGTCCGTTACGCACCGATATGCTCCTTCGCCATAGATGGCACGAGACGATGCAACAATAATCTTTTCGATGTGTAGCTTTGAATTCTTCGTTATCTCCTCAAAGAGCTGTGAGGTACCTACCAGGTTGGCACGCGCGTAACGCCCGATTTCGTACATCGATTGGCCAGTACCCGTCTCGGCGGCCAGATGAACAATGGCTTCCGCACCCTGTAACGCTGAAGCTACGGCGGATTCATCAGCAACGTCCCCGCGCACGAGCCGTACATCCGTCGCGATGTCATCGGCAAGTGAGCGCCTATCGCCATGAACCTGCTGCAGGAAATTGTCAAGAATAGTGATTTTGTGTCCCTGCGTGAGCAGGTAACGTGTCAAATGACTTCCAATAAAGCCGGCTCCGCCGGTGATAAGAATATTCATTTTCCATCGACGATTCGGAATGCAACCGAATTCAAGATCAACCTCAAAAAGAGAAGCCCTCGACGCTCAAAAAATCTCTTCATGCGCTCCATTTTGTTCGAAATACCCGGCGATGGCCAACATAGACAATCGTACTTTACGGTGAAACCGAATAACCGTGGCCCAGCCGAAACATCCTAGCCGATTAGGGCAGCAAGTAATGGAAAGCTCGCCAGGAAAAAGATCGCCAACCCGATTCTTCCCATGACTTCGCGACCAGTCTTTCCGCTCTCAACCCCAATGATAACTATTAAAATGAAAGCGTGCGTTAACGTCAATCAAACAGAGTGTGGACTGTGCTGAAGACTTTCACTTTGGTTTGTTTGTTCTGCTACAGCTGTATGGTGGGACAGGTAAGTAACAGCCTGAAGACACGCGACAATATCGTGGCGGTCGACACAGAGCCGGGAACGACTGCAGACTCCAAAATCTCAGCATGTCTCGCGGCACTCCCGAACGGCGGTGTCTGTGATGCCCGTGGACTTGCCGCAACAACACAATTGATTACTTCTACAGTCGTAATCGCGGGAACAGCTCACGTTATCACCTTGTTGTGCGACCCCAGCACGGTCTTCATTCCGAACAGCACTATCACCAACTTATTCAATGTTGGTCAACATGCACGAGTCACAGGGTGCACTATCAGCCTCCCACCTGGATACACCGGAGATGTTTTTACCTTCAATTCTGCTCAGGCGACTATATACGGATGGTTTGATACCGAGGTGGATCACATTCACATTACGGGGGCCAGCGGCGCTACCACGGGAACCGGCTTCCTGCTTTCTTCTTCTGGCCCGAACCAAGTTGTTTCTTTTCTCCGGCTCCATGACATTCAAGTAGCTGAAGTCGGCGCGGCGATTCAGTTAGCTGCAATAGGAAGCGGAGCATATGTAAACGGCAATAGTTTTGCAAATTTCATAACCGTCAACTGTCCGATTGTAGTGGATTTTAATCCTGGGGGTGGGGAGGTGAAGCCAACTATTCAAGGCAATCTCTTTATCAACTTCATCGTGGAAGGTAGTAACCGTCCAGGGTACACATACTGGAGATATAACGGCGCTGGCAATATCTGGAGCAACATTTCTGAGGGTACGATTGGATGGGATTTGCCCGCAGGGCCAGACATCACAAACAACACCGGTTTGGGAAATGTTGCGGGCAACGAGATTGAAGGATTTGTCGGCCAATCGGGTACGGGATGGACTCCAAATTATAATAACGTTTATAAATCGTCAGATTTTGGAGGGCATGTTCCCGGGTTGGTCTCGAATGTGCTCTTTTGGGGCCGCTCCGCCAACTCTTCGCTGCAAGGCGGAATGCTTTCGAACGTTCCCCCGTCGACTTTAACGACATTCCCATATCCGGCTAACGGGTACAACATTGATCCGGCGACCGGGAATACTCAAATTTACTGTGATTCTGCGCAGGATTCTGCAATTCAGATATTCGATAAGAATAAAAATGTGATCCGCAGTTCTGTCGGATGTGGGAACGGCATCTGGACGAGCAACGGGGAAAACGTCAACGGTAACACTGCCAGTCGAACTCTCAATCTTAGCGGGACAAGCACCGTTAGTTCTTTCCGCTTCGTCTCAACGGGAATCATATTCCCTAGCTCCGTAGCAGCGAATAGTTGCAGCGATCAAAGCTTTACAGACAAGCACCTTGCAGATCTTAAAATGGCCGACAACCTTGGCAGCATTTCGCCTCCCTCGACGCTCGGCAATTTAAGTGTAAGTGGTTTTGTCAGCAAGGACGGCATGCTAACTCTACATTTCTGCAACTCGAGTCCTCTTGCTGCAGCACCGCCATCGGGGATTTACAAATTTTTTGCCGTTCATTGAAAAGAACTTAAGAACCGTAACTTCCAGTAATTCACGGTGCAAATAAATGCAGACGTTGTCCGTAAAACTTCAGAGACTTCTACAAATGCCTTTTCACGATAAACTAAATCTTTTATACGATAAACTATGTCTACTTAAGGGGGTACTCTACTATCGCCAGGTGTTCGGTCATTTTGGCAGAGGTTCTACGCTATTTAGGCCCATCTTGCTCCGCAATCCGCGATTTATGCACATTGGAAACAATGTAAACATCCGACAGGGTGCTAGGCTGGAGGTTGTATTAGGTCCCAATAGCCGCATCCCTCGCCTACACATTGGAAATAACGTAAACATAGAACAGAATGTCCATCTTGTGTGTCATTCGCGACTTACCATCAGTGATAATGTCTCGATTACGGGCAACTGCGCAATTGTAGATGTAACCCATCCTTATTCAGACGTAAACAACCTCACCAAAATTGGCGACAGAATACTTGATGAAAATTCGTTTGTCGAAATCGGATACGGGTCATTCCTCGGCTTCTCTACAATAGTTTTACCGGGCGTGCGGATTGGGAAGTACTGCATTATCGGGGCTCATTCGGTAGTCACTCATGACATCCCAGACTACTCAGTTGCCGCGGGTAATCCAGCAAAGCTGCTCAAGCAATATGATGCGATCAGGGGAGTATGGCAACGGGTCTGACCCCCAACTGCCATCAAGCGTTTTCTCATTCATGCAGCGTTTGTCTTTTCGACATCGAAATACTAGTTAACACATGTGGGAAAATCAGCGATGCCCATAAAAGCCTGAGTGTATATAAACCGGGGTGGGCGCCACCAATTTATAATCCCCTTTAAATGCCTTCGCCAGAATGTATCGTGTGTCAATCGCTGAAAAGAGAATTCTTATTCCGAACATCTGATCGTCACTATGGAATAAAAGGCGACTTCGATCTTGTTCGATGTGTCAACTGCGGACTCGTAAGTCTGGACCCAATGCCCACAGAGTCCGAACTCGCGCAGTATTATTCTGAAGGATACTACGCATATCAACCGATATTGAAACCCACTCGTCTGACGAAATTAAAACAGAAGATATTGCGCTCTCCCATTCCAAATCATGACCCTGATTTTAGCGAGCCTGGGGATTTCCTCGATATTGGTTGTGGCAGTGGCACCTATCTCGAACGAATGCGCTCTCGTGGATGGAATGTGCGGGGCGTCGAGCCCAGCGCCCATGGGGTTGCGAATGGAAGACAAGCTGGATTCGATATCTTTCACGGTACCTTAGTTCAGGCTAGTTTCCCATCGGACTCATTTGACTACGTGCGCAGCAATCATTCTTTTGAGCATATGCCAAATCCGGTCCAGGTACTAGGAGAGCTGTATCGCATTGTGCGGTCAGGAGGCAAAGTGTATGTCGGTGTCCCAAATATAGATAGCCTTCCATTTCGTCTATTCAGGAGATATTGGTGGTATATGGGCGCACCGGTGCACACGTACAGTTATTCTGTAAAGACATTGACGGCGCTCCTACAACGTGCTGGCTTTCTAATTAGGGGTGTGCACTACAATTCTAACTACACGAGCCTATTAGGCAGCCTCCAAATCTACGTGAACCGCAATACGACAAAACGATCTGAGCAGGGATGGCTTTTCTCTAATTTGCTACTAATTATCACCGCAAATCTCCTGGAACGGATAATTGACCTCGTCCACCAGGGTGATGCAATAGAGGTAATCTGCGAGAAAGTGAACCCTTGAATAACCTTCGCTCCTATTTTGACTTCAACCGGCGAATCTGCTCGCTTTGATATGGCGTTGGAGTCCATTCCAGACAAATACACACGTAAGAAACAAACAGCCGACGAGCAAGAACCGGTCCCCCAAACTTGAGAACTGCAAATGCGGAACATGCCATTCTCTGAAAACAAGCCAGAGAATAAGCGGGGAAAATGCTAAAACTGGCTGAACAATTCCTTCCCATGCAAAGGTTGAGCGATTCATTTTGATTTCATGCGCCCATTGCATTATCAATACCACTTGCATGGCAATTGCAACTGCGGCGGCGATCAAGGTCGCCCAAGCTACGCCGACTGCTCCGATAACCCTCATGCCTAACACACTCAGCGCAAGGTTGAGGATGCCCTCTACGACTGCCGGGAACAAGCCATATCGTTGTAATCCCAAGGCTACCAGCACAACTGCATATGCGCTTCCGGTTAGCCGTACAGTTTGAGCCACCAGCAGAATCTCAAGGATCGGCAATACCTTTGCAGCATAGGCCGGTCCAACCCAAATCTTAAGAAGATTTCCACCACAGAAAAACGCTGCGACCGTTAACGCCATGCATCCATAAGTATTTAATCGAGTTGAGGTCGTAACCAGCCGTCGGATTCGTTCGTACTCCTTGCGAGACTGGAGCATCGCAACGGGCGCCAATAGCGCACTGAATATAGAATTGCTTAACCCCATGAAAAAGCTGATCAGCGTCGTTGCAAGTGAGTACTGCGCAACTGCACTGAAATCGAAATATCCAATGATGGTGACATCGAGGCCACCGATCAACAACATGCTGAACGACCAGATAGTGAGAGTTGAGCAGTACCCGATTAACTCTCGTGCCATCGCGTGGTCAACATATGAGAAACGGACACGCATCCCAGGCAACAGGCGTTCTGCGATGTGGTATTGGGCAAGTCCTCCAAGTAGCTGGAAACTACAAAGACTGAGCGCCAGTAGACTCAAGGACTGCGTGTAGCGAACAGTCACAAGTACCGCTATAGCTCCGAGTATTCGACTCCCGCCAATCGCAATTGCAGGGTATTCGTTGCGATGAGATCCAATCAGCACTCCCGTAAACGTTGACACCGGCAGCATTATGCATGCGGTTGCCGTCATAATGACTAGCGCTACGCGGAGGTCTGAAACGGTCTGGAGAGGAACCGAATGGAAGATCTGTGGAAACCACCAAATAATTGCTCCAAGTACGGCGAGTACCAATACCCCGGCCAGCATGAGAAGCCCGAAGGTAGTGCT
Organism: Alloacidobacterium dinghuense; assembly: GCF_014274465.1. Lineage (NCBI taxonomy): Bacteria > Pseudomonadati > Acidobacteriota > Terriglobia > Terriglobales > Acidobacteriaceae > Alloacidobacterium > Alloacidobacterium dinghuense. The sequence continues at coordinate 5,107,889 of NZ_CP060394.1, forward strand.
TATCAGGCGATCGCGCCGCCCCTCATCGCCAAGCTCAATGGCTTGAGCAAGATATCGTGCTACTGCCGTCTGCAAACCAAAATCCAGATAGTTAGCATACGCGGCAATTTGTAGCAATAGTGACCATGCCGCAAAGTGCTCATGATCAAGCGCATGCGTAAGAAAATGAGGTATCACTAGGGCTGCGATCGCTGAGGCTCCCCCCCGGACGACATTTGCAAGCGCATTCTTTACGACCGTATATCTCAGCCGCCTCAAGCCTCTCCAATCTTAATTGCCAGTTAAACAATCTAACCCGATGTCTCGATGATCACTCGAATACAGTGTCACAAATTTAGGGAAAGTTTCAGGTTCAGATCGACACCTCAACGATGGACGCGGTAGTCCTTAAACCCATCCGTCACGGAGAACGGTGCGGGTCGCTGCCAACACATCATCAACACTGATATCCCACATACACGCACTTTGTTGAATGGCTGTACATCTGGCGGGAATATATCGCTGATAGCTATTGATGCACGGACTACATGGCTGACGTGTTGGATAAACATACGTTGCGCGGAAGCCGACCGGACCCCAGCAAATGGGCGTATTGGGACCAAACAATCCTACGGTAGGAGTTCCCATTGCAGCACCCAAATGCATGATTCCAGTATCGCAGCTAATCAAGAGGTCACAGCGTTCCAGCAGGGCAGCAGAGCGTTCAAAGGTTCCCAAGTCAGAAGCTCCAACAGTCCTGCCGGGGAATTGGAGCTTGAAATTTTCCATAAGAGGCTGCTCCGCCGTTCCCCCAGTCAGCACCACAGTCATCTCCTTGTTGAGGGCTAAGAGCCGACTTGCCAATTGAACCCAGCGCTCCATTGGCCATAACCTATACTGCGCGCTTGGCCCTACTCCGATATGCATGGCTACAACCGGGCCACGGGCTTGGTTAGTTATTTTGTTCTTCCACCAACTCTCCATCCAGCTATTGGTCTCAGGGGAGTACGGCATCGCAACAGCCCCCACACTTGCGGTGAGTTGTGGATCAATTACCTGACACATTCGAACCATAGCACTCCACATCGACTCGCTCTCTCGCAGTTCAATTGGATGAGTCAGGAATTCACCACGAGAACGAGTTCCGGGGTGAACAAAACCCACCCTGACGGGAATTCCCGCCGCTCGCGTAAAGGCAGCCGTGAGCAAGGAATGCTGTTCAAAATCCAGAATCGCATCATAGTGCTGTCGTCTGATTGTTCTAAGAATCGACAATGCTTGTGCCAAACCATCGGAGCCAGAACGATAGATAAGCGAATTTCCCCCTCCGCCACAGGTCATAGGCTCCATCGTTCGCTCCTCTAGTATGAAGTCGAACCTCATCAGAGGATTTCGCCGACGCAAATGCTCAACTAGCGAGCGGGCCAACACAGCCTCACCCATTCCCCCAAATTTGAGAATCAGGATTTTTTTTGGAGTTTCCGTCAAAGGTTCGCCTGTGACACCGGAAACCAACGGCGCAAGAAGTTCAAAAACCTTCTCACAGATAGCGTGAACTGGTCGATAACGATATTTGCGGAACCGCATCTGCTCCCTTTGTCTCACCTAAAGCGTCGAATGGCCATTCGTTATCAGATTTTAGTTTATGTTGTTTATCACGTTTCTGTTTGATCTCAGGAGATTCGTGATCAGGTCGATAGGGATCCTGATAACTTTGTCTAGTCATCCCATGAAGGTTAACCTCGACAGTCCAACTACTTGCCGATGCAGAAAATAGAATTTATAGTCGATCGCCAATGTTTATGCGGTATTTAGAAAACACGCGCGTATTGGAGACTCAATGGAGACTCAAATCCATCGCATAAGCCGTAGATGCGGTGGGCGTTGGCTGATCAGGACAATCCATACGGACACCGGCAGCGGGACACGCCGACTGATGTGGTTACAACCAGACTCTGTCGTTGCTCAGAGCAACTAGGTTGCTTAAGGCTCAGAGGTTTGGCCGCTGTTCAGAACATCGATGGCCTCGTATCGATCGGTCGATCGGCAAGATTCATTTCCCCCCGGATTGTGTTCTCCGTGAATTGCGGAAACGCTGAGGGAACGTTCGCTGTACCAATCACCATCGACTCGTCTTCGAGGCTGTTTACGCTGAAAATCGTCCGGCCAGCTGCATTCCTCCATGCGTGGATGAGTTCGTGTGCCAGCGCTACCTCGGCGGGGCGAAAATTCCACGGGCTGTTCTTGTCGGGTATCGTTCCCGTGGGCATCTTCTCTTGACTTGGGTCGGCGCGCTTGGCACAGAGGTTGAATATTATGTTTGATCCACAACCGACATTGGGCAGCAGATAGCGCTCCAAGATCAGCTTCGTCATTAGATAGCCCTTCGGATTTGTGGCTTCGCACTTTCGCAGGAATGCGGCATCGAGTGGACCCTGATCGCGGCCGAGAAGTCTTCGAACCTCTTGTTCCGTTTCGCGGCGCATTCCTGTCGGAACTGCGTTGAGTGCCGCATCCAGGTGAAGTGTTGTTCCCAGCCGATCATAGAGCGGGCGGTAATAGTCTACAGGTGTCTGCACGCTATCAGCGGTGAAGACCTCGCAATCCAGCCTGGGGTCCACAATGCTTTTCGGGGAAGCTCTCCTTCTGCTCCGGTAACTCCCATCGCCTTCGTCAGCGTTCGCTGCAGCCCTGGGCATCTTCTTTACATACTCCACAACCTGCAACAGAAGCTCGTCAAAAGTCCTTTGTGTGCCTTTGATCACGATCTGCTCATGGATCGCCTTAGTGAGGTCAGAGAACTCCCAATACTTGTTGTTCAGTGCCGTCGCCACGTTTTCATTGAAGGAATTATTGGCCACTGTGCCCTGCACGGCGTTCTTTAGCGATTTGACAAGGTCGGCTCGGTGTTTTGCATAGCTCGTTCCTTCTACCCGCGTCAGCAGCTCGGCGCTTAGCGTGTCGCCCGTCGAATTGCGTTCGCCCGTCGCGTCCGGACCCCTGTCCAGCGCTTGGCGCTTGCTCCTTGCCATGTAGATCAGGATGGGGTGGCTACACCGGACGAGCGCGACGATCAGAGCGCTGAAGCTCGCCGATGCCGCCCGCGCTTTATCGAGCACCGCGATCGTTCCTTTTACAAAGGCGGCGCCGAGTTCCGCGGGGGCGTCCACAGGGGCCTCCGGTCCGGAACGGTACTGGGGGGCGATCAGGATATTGTGGTTGTACACAACGGACATCGTGGCAAGACCTCCGGTCGGACAATCTTAGTCGGCAATCGGCGAGAAGGGCGAGAAGGGCGAGAAGGTCCGCACTTTGCGCCGGACGCACACCTGCCATTTGAGAGGTTGGCGCGACACTGCGCCAAGGAAGCTCTAGATTTTTCCCTGCAGATATGCATTCTGCGCTTCGGTCCAACGGGAGGCAAACTCTTTCTTTGACCTCTTTTCTTGCTGCTCCGACCCGCGGATGAGATCGACAGGCTAAAGTCTCTACTGGGCAAGTCAATTACAGTCGTAGAAAGGCGATTTATCGACCGTCGGGCAGCGTCTTCAGAATCGACGCAGAGGGCTCGCTGCGGATCTTTTTTCCTCTTGCCCGTCGCGGCTCTCCTTGGGAGGCTTACTCCAGTCAGCCGGTTCTTTCGCAACGCAGTCTGATCGAGGTAGTGAAGTAACATGGTCCCATGCCGAGGCGGCTGCCGAGAAAGACTTCCGGGCGAGGTGCATCGTCCTGACGCGGGATGATTTTGGGTACGCGCCACAGCCGGCGGAGCGTGCAAACGACCTGATCGACAAGGGCACTTGGGATTCCATCGTCACGTTGCCGGACGATGTGGCGGTCCGGACAACGAACTATCACGGCACGGCTATCGGGCAACTGCACGATCTTTGGGGTGCGTGGATCGAGTGTTTCGGGGACCAGCATGATTGCATGTTCCCTGTCATGCTCGATGCGGCAGACGACTTCCAGGCCGCTACCTACACGGCGCTTACCGGGCGAAATCGTGCGTCACTCGTGCCGCATTTCAGATCCTCCGCGGCGAAATCTAGCGAAGGTAGACGAGTCTGCGCTAGAACTGCGCCAGAAGTTCATTCAGCTAAAATATGGCTGATTGTTACACTGAAGCCAGCTTCCTTTTACTGCTTTGACTCCGGAACAAAAAGCCAGGGAGAAAATCGACCAACTCCTGACTGCCGCGGGCTGGTGCGTACAGAACCGCTCCAATGCCAATCTCGATGCTGCGCGCGGAGTGGCCATCCGAGAGTTTGCCCTTAATGCCGGCCACGGTGAGGCGGACTATCTCCTCTTCGTGGACGGGCAGGCCGCTGGAGTCGTGGAGGCCAAGAAGGAAGGCAGCACGCTCACCGGCGTTGAGATTCAGACAAGAAATACAGTGAAGGGAGGGCTGCCGGTCGTCCTGCCTGCTCCTCGCCGCCCGCTCCCATTCTGCTATGAGTCCACAGGAATAGAGACCCGTTTCACGAACTTGCTGGAACCGGAAGCCGCAAGCCGTCCGGTCTTCGCCTTCCACCGTCCCGCCACGCTCGCCGAGTGGCTTCAGGATGAGCTAACACAACTAGGGTCCACATCCAAAGCGCGGCTCGCTTCCATGCCAGATCTGCCTGAAGATGGCTTGCGCCCTGCCCAAGTACAAGCCATATCTTCCCTTGAGAAATCCCAGCGCGAAGGCCGCAGGCGCGCCGTCATTCAAATGGCCACGGGAGCCGGCAAGACCTACACCGCCTGCAACTTCCTGTATCGTCTCATCAAATTCACTGGTGCTCGTCGTGTTCTGTTTCTGGTGGACCGCGGAAACCTCGGCCGCCAGACACTGAAAGAGTTCCAGGCCTTCCGCACACCGGATGATGGCCGCATCTTCACGGAGCTTTATAACGTCCAGCACCTGCAATCGAATCGAATTGATCCGGTGGCGAAGGTGTGCATCTCCACCATCCAGCGATTGTTCTCGATGCTCAAGGGTGAAGATCTAGACCCGGAGTTGGATGAGCTTTCCGGCGCCTCGCTCGAAATGCTCAAGCGTCCACCCGAGCCCATTACCTACAATCCGATCTCCCGATCGAGACCTTCGACATCATCGTCACCGACGAGTGCCATCGCTCCATCTACAACTTGTGGCGGCAAGTGCTCGAATACTTCGACGCCTCGCTCATCGGCCTCACTGCCACGCCCTCCAAGCAGACTATGGGCTTCTTCCATCAGAACCTAGTGATGGAATACCCCTACGAGCAGGCCGTCGCCGACGGGGTCAACGTCGATTTTGACCTCTACGAAATCCGCACCCACATCAGCGAGTTCGGCGAAACCATCAACGCCGGCTTTCACGTCGATTATCGCGACCGCCAGACCCGCAAAGTCCGCTGGGAGCTGGCCGATCAGGATATCCCCTACGACGCCGACGAGCTCGACCGCCGCGTTGTCGTACCCGACCAGATACGCACCATCATCCGCACCTTCCGCGACCGGCTCTTCACCGAAATCTTCCCTGGCCGCACCGAAGTCCCCAAAGCGCTCATCTTTGCCAAGGACGACAGCCACGCAGACGACATCGTCCAGATCCTCCGCGAAGAGTTCGGCAAGGGCAACGACTTCGCTCAGAAGATCACCTATCGCGCCGGCACAGCCAAAGTCCGGACAAAGAAGACGGACGCAGACGGCAAGGAATACGAAGTCGATGAGTGGATCACGCAGGGATTGAAGCCTGAAGACCTGCTCAGCCAGTTCCGCACCAGCTACTACCCCCGCATCGCCGTCACGGTGGACATGATCGCCACCGGCACCGACATCCGTCCGCTCGAAATCGTCATGTTCATGCGCGCGGTCAAAAGCCGGACACTCTTCGAGCAGATGAAAGGCCGTGGCGCCCGCATTGTCACGCCCACCGAGCTGCAGGGCGTAACCCCCGACGCCAAAACGAAAGACCACTTCGTCCTCATCGACGCAGTCGGCCTTGAACCGGAAAAGATGCAGGACACGCAGCCGCTCGATCGCAAAAAGAACATCGCCCTCGACAAGCTGCTCGAACTCGTCACCTTCGGCAACCGCGAGGCCGACGTCCTCAGCTCCATTGCGTCGCGCCTCGCGCGTCTCGATCGCCAGCTCACGCCTGAAGATCGCCTCTCGCTCACCGAGGCGGCAAACGGCCAGCCACTTTCTTTCATTGCCAGCGAGATCGTCGCCGCGCTTGACCCCGACCGGCATATCGAAGCCGCAAAGACGCTCAACGGCGGAACCGAACCTACAGAGGAGCAGACTGCGCAGCTAGAAGGCAATTGCTGCAGGAAGCCGCAAAGCCGCTCGCCTCCAATCCGGCGCTACGCAACCTTATCCTGGGTGTGAAAAAAAGCTATGAGCAGATCATTGATACTGTGAATCAGGATCAGCTCACATTTGCCGGCCCAGCCCAGGAGCAGCGTGAGAAAGCGCTGCGCATCGTGCAGTCGTTTGAGCAGTTCCTCGCGGAAAACAAGGACGAAATCGAGGTGTTGCAGATTCTCTACAGTAAACCCTACGCCGTTGGGCTCTCATTGAAGCAGGTCAAAGCGCTGGCTAAAACCATCGAGAAGCCCATCGATGGCCGCATGCCTCTCCAGCCCGACCAGCTCTGGCAGGCCTACGAAAGGCTCGACCACGAACATGTGCGCGGCAGTCGCACCGAAGTCGCAGCCGACATCGTCAACCTGGTCCGGTACGCACTTCACCAAAAGGGCGAACTCGTCCCCCGCAGAGCCGAAGTCGACTATCGCTTCACCGAATGGCTCGACCAGCAACACTCCGTCGGAGTCAGCTTCACTCCTGAGCAGATGAGCTGGCTTGAGGCGATCCGCGATCACGTGGCATCAAGTCTCACAGTCGAGCCGGACGATTTCGAACTGGATCCGTTTGTGAAGTGGGGCGGATTGGGAAAAGCGCAGCAGGTCTTTGGCCCGCAGTTTCTGCCACTGCTCACGCAACTAAATGAGGTGCTGGCAGCATGAGCGTCATCAAGGATTTCTATCCACTGAATCTGGATGAACTTCCATTAGGCTGGGAAGCAGTCATTGTTGGTCAAGCAATCCCCGATATCCAGTCCGGTTTCCCGAGTGGGATTCACAATAAAGAAGGACTGGGCATACCTCACCTACGTCCAATGAACGTGAGCCGAGATGGAGACTTAGATCTGGGTGATGTGAAATATGTACCGCCCACAGCTGGCGATTCTCGCGTAATCAAAGGAGATGTGCTCTTTAATAATACGAATAGCCCAGAATTGATAGGGAAGACTACCTATATTCGAACTCCCATTCCGGAGACTACATTCTCAAATCACATGACAAGACTGAGGCCGCCATCTGGAATACATCCAGGCTTCGTCGCATATCAACTACATTTTCTGTGGATGAAGGGCTATTTTCGTCATCGGTGTACGAACCATGTAAATCAAGCAAGTATTAGTTCATCAGCATTGTCATCCTCAGTACCACTTATCGTTGCTCCACCCGAAGAACAAGACCGCATAGTCGCCGAAATCGAAAAGCAGTTCACTCGGCTCGATGCCGCAACAGGGGCGCTCAAGCGCGTGCAGGCGAATCTGAAGCGCTACCGCGCCTCGGTGCGCAAGGCTGCCTGCGAGGGGCGGCTTGTGTCCACCGAAGCCGAACTCGCTAGCAAGGATGGCCGCGACTACGAACCGGCAGACAAGCTGCTCGAACGCATCCTCAAAGAGCGCCGCGCCTGCTGGGAAGCCAACACCCTGGCCAAAATGAAGGCCGCAGGCAAGCCTCCCAAAGACGACCGCTGGAAACAAAATTACAAGGACCCAGTCGCCCCCGATATTAGGGGCTTGCCCACACTGCCCGAGGGTTGGACTCGCGTCAGACTCGATACTATTGCTGAGGTAATTGATCCAAATCCCTCACACCGAACACCGAAATATGTTGCTGACGGCCCCGCCTTCGTATCAGCTGAGAACTTCGTCGGCGAGAGCTCCATTGACTTTTCTGTCGGACGCAGAGTCAGCCTAGACGTATTAAATGACCAAATAAATCGATTCGAAATCCGTTCCGGTGCATTCGTGATGTCTCGGTATGGCACGATCGGGAAGAACATGCAAGATACCACCCGAACGAACATATTGCCTTTCCTACTCATTAGTACTTATCCAAGCAACTTGTCCGCAAGTTGATGGCGACTTTCTGCGTATTGTTTGCTCATCAAACGTTATTCGCGAGATCGCTCTGAGCAGAGTTCAAGGCGCAACCATCCCTGATCTCGGAGTGGCCCACATTCGTTCGCTTCCGATCGCGCTTCCTCCGCTAGAAGAACAGCGTCGAATCGTCGAGCAAGTTGAGCGACGAATTTCAATGATTGATAGCGCTTCGGAAAACGTGATTCATAAGTCGATTCACGCAGAGAAACTACGCAGCGGAATACTCGATTCAGCATTTGCAGGACGTCTAACGACGCAGGACCCCGCCGACGAACCCGCCTCCGCGTTACTGAAGCGTATCCGGCAAGAAGGAAGCAAAGCCAAAGCCCGAGGTATTCAACGGGAGCTGGTATACGCTTCCGAAGGTGTCGAAGTCAGCTAAAATGAACCACCGGGGGTGAGTTTTCCTGAAATATGTAGAGCAACAAGTCGTAATGCAGACCAGCGGTCATTTTGGCCGCCGACTGCCGCTGGACTTCTGCGGGGATTTCTTTCGCCGGCTGGCTCCAATGGTCACCTCCTCGGTGCGGATGGCCATCGAGGGCAGCAGCTCTCCTGTTGGTGCACCACCAGCATGGCTGCGCCGTGCCGCCGATGTCCGCGTCCTCGGCTGGACGGAAACCGACGCCTGTGCCACAGTTCTGCAGGTTGAAGCTCCTCCGCTGGGCGAAGCAGCCGAAGAGATTTACAAGCAGACAGCCTTTTGGGACACCAAGCCGGAACCACAGGAAACCGCGCTAAATATATTCGCACGAGTTGCGAAGGAAGTAAGGAGCGGAAATTTAGATAGTTCGCTTTATGACCTCGGGCTTCTGAAACGTTTTGGCAATGCTAACCGGCTGTTCGGCCAGCAGGTGGAGTTCGTAGACTTGCCTGAGAGATGGACGCCAGATTCGCCTTTAGCTCGCCTCGACCGCGACGTCGCTGTGCGCGCGCAGCAGCTGACAGAACAGACCCCCGCCTCGCGGCAGGTCCGCGTATCTGGTCGACTGGACATGATGCGGCACAGCACGCGGTCGTTTGAAATGATTCTCGAGGACGGCAGGCCAGTTCGCGGCGTATTGGAAAACGCGGAAGAAATCGATCGCTTGAAGCCGTTGCTGGGCAAGTTCATCACGGTTGTCGGCAAGGCGGTCTATCGTCCGTCCGGAAGCGTTCTTCGCATTGATGCGCAAGGCATGGAAGAGGGGACTGCAGAATCGCGATTGTTCACGCGGATTCCACCCCCGATTTTGCACCGCGTCCCATCATCCCGGATTCGCACCGGCGATCAGAACAGGAACTGGATGGACGCTTTCTTTGGCACCTGGCCGGGTGATGAGACCGATGAAGAACTGCTAGAGATGCTGAGAGAGGTCCGTGGCTAGGGGAACGCTCTACCTCCTTGATACAAACATTCTGCTCGCCCTGGTTCGAGGCAAGGACCTGGCCAATTACATCACTCAAACCTATGGGCTCGCTGAGATTTTGAAACGACCCCTGATCAGCGTTGTGAGTCATGGAGAGCTGCTTGCTATGGCTGCCCGACAGAGCTGGATCGAGAAGAAACGGGAGTCTCTGAACGCTGTACTTGCCAGCATGATCACGATGGATCTGAATGACCCGGAGATACTTGCAGGGTACGTGGCTGTTGATCAGGCAAATTTGAAAGTGAAGGGTGGTTCCAGGGCGCTCTCGAACAATGACATGTGGATTGCCGCAACAACCCGGGCAGCTAACGCGGTGTTGCTCACCTCAGACAAGGACTTCCTTCATCTGCACCCGAATGTATGCGCGGTGGAATATGTCAACCCGCAATCGAAGCTGCCCGAAACGATCTCAGGTTCACAACAGACAATTCAATGACATCCAACGCAATCGTCCAGAAACTCTGGAATTACTGCAATATCCTTCGCGATGACGGCCTCTCCTACCAGGACTACATCGAACAGCTCACCTTCCTGCTCTTCCTGAAGATGGCCGACGAGCGCCAGGCCATGCTTCCCGGCCAGCAAGCTCTGATTCCGGCCGACTTGAATTGGAAGAGCCTGGAGCGCCTCGATGGAGATCCCCTCGAAAACCAGTACCGCCACATCCTCGCCGAACTCGGCAAGAAGCGCGGCACGCTGGGCGTGATCTTCCGCAAGGCGCAGAACAAGATTCAGGACCCGGCCAGCTGAAGCGCCTGGTCAGCGACCTGATCGGCAAAGAGCAGTGGACCACGCTCGGCGTAGATGTGAAGGGCGACGCTTACGAAGGTCTGCTCGAAAAGAACGCCGCCGACGTGAAAGGCGGCGCGGGACAGTACTTCACGCCGCGCGCCCTGATCCAGGCGATCGTGGACGTGATGCGCCCCGAGCCGGGACAGCTCATCCATGATCCGGCCTGCGGCACTGGTGGCTTCCTGCTTGCCGCCTATGACTACATCACCAAGCATCACAAATTGGACAAGGACCAGAAGCTCCACCTGAAGAACGAAGCCCTGAGCGGAGTAGAGCTGGTCGACGCCACCGCCCGCATCTGCGCCATGACCTATACAGGGCATCGGAACTTCAAGTCCTTTCACGTCGAGCAGGCAATTGCGTTCAAGAAGCACCTGGCCGAGCAAAAGGCGCAACAGTCTGGAGAGAACCTGAGCAAGGCGACTCTATATGCCACTCTTACGAAACTCAAGCGTTTCTTCCAGTGGCTTGCGTGGCAGCCTGGCTACAAATCGCGTCTCCAGTATTCGGATGCGGAATATTTCAATCTTTCCGACAATGATACTCGTATTGCCGTTGCCAGAAGGGAGCAGCGAATCCCTACATTGGAACAGATCAAGCACGTTATTCATGCGATGCCTGGCACCACGGAGATTGAGCGCCGCAACCGAGCCCTAATTGCATTCACGCTGCTCACAGGCGCTCGGGACAGTGCCATCGCATCGATGAAGCTGAAGCACATTGATCTGGTCTCGGGCTGCGCCCATCAGGACGCGCGGGATGTGAAGACCAAATTCAGCAAGACTTTCACCACGTATTTCTTCCCCGTGGGTGAGGAGGTTCACAGAATTGTGGAGGAGTGGGTGTCCTTTTTGAGAGAGGAGAAACTCTGGGGCAATGAGGATCCCCTTTTCCCATCGACACGCATTGCATTGGGAGCAAATCACCAGTTTGGAGTCACGGGGCTGGATCGGGCCCACTGGAGCAGCGCTTCACCCATTCGTGCAATATTTCGCGATGCCTTCGAGCTTGCGGGGCTACCATACTTCAATCCCCACTGCTTCCGAAATACCCTTGTCAAACTGGGCGAGGACGTATGCAAAACTCCCGAAGAGTTCAAGGCGTGGAGCCAGAACCTCGGGCATGAGAAGGTCCTGACAACCTTCCTCAGCTATGGCGCGGTTGCGTCTCATCGCCAAGGCGAGATCATTCGAGGATTGGGAACCCCGCAAAAGGCGAATCACGCGGCTGCCGACGAAATTGTCGAGGCCTTGTTTAGAAAATTACGCAGTACTGGTGTGGACATGCAGAGGCTATGATTTCGAGTACTAGGTAGTCTGCTGGTTAGAACCCTTAGGGATTCGGGACATTCACGAGATTCGTCCAATCCAAGATCAGGAGCTCTGGAATTGAGCACTAGGAGGAACTAGCTACTCATCGCCTACCTGGGCAAACGCCATACAATCAGCTAGTCATCTCTTCTGAAAGGTAGCAGCTCCCGATGTGTTAGTAAGAACCATTGTTCCGCCTTGAACCTTAAGTGACCCCTGCATATCGCCCGCGTCAAAGTGGCATCTTGAGGGAAAAGACGGCCCTGAACAGGACAAATATTTACTTATCTGATCAAATTCAACACTAGTTCTCGGAGTGATCACCCATTGGAAGCGGTACACATACGCATCGCTAGTTCCCTGAGGAACTCCGCATTTATTGTTCGTAACTTCGAAGGCGGCGAGTTGCTCAGCGCTGCCCAAAAGCGTCCCATCTTCTACATCTGATGGGCTTAGCGTAACAGAAAGGGAGTTGTGGTATATCTGCTTGCATGAACCTCTTCTCACTTCTAGGTCGGGCTGCCTAGCTTGCCAGCTTCCATACAATGCATTGAAGGGATCGCCACCTGCAAAGAAACTGTTAAGCGTGGACTCAAGATAATCCAGCCGATAAGCACGGCCAGATTCGCCGTCGTTCCCCCTCCTTACGTCGATGAGAATGCCAACTGGTTGACCATCTGCTTTGAGTAGGCTCCCACTCATCCCTTCATAGATGGTGTCAGTGGCTCTAGTGGATGTTACGAACAAAAACCGATCATCTATGGTCTGTAGCGCCACATCCATAATTCTCACGCTGCCGTCCCCATTGCTTCCCTCCAATTGCCAGCGCATGGATTGCCTCAAAGAGGCAGCACTTACATTGCGCCACTGTTGCCCACCGCAAATATCGGGGCCTTGCCCAGAAACTCTTAGGACCGCTATGTCCTCGGCATAGCTACGTTCTTTGGTTCCTGTGCTCCGCACACCCCTATATCCGACAATCGAGACGGTTTGGACGACTCCCAGAACGTGCTCTGCGGTGATCACGAAGCATTCCGAACCTCTTGTTCGTGTTATACCCACTCCCGTCTGCTCTCCGGCCTGAATGAACACCGTGTCGCCGCGAGCCTTGTTGACGACAAGCAACACCAGAGTTATTGAGATCATCACCTTGAGGATTTTCATTAGCTCTTCTCCTTCCAAAACGAGCGAGCAAAACCTACAAACGTCAAGGCAGCGACCCACAGAATCTGCAAGCCAGCGTCATTTTTCAACCGTTCGAACAGCGAGGTCCGAATCACGTACCCACTCGATCCAAATCGCGTGACGGTCGCTGACTTGCTGGTGCCTCTGATGGCTACTCGAAAGCCCGGATGGTCGCCTGCTACCAGCACCCCAACGCTCGGAGACAAGGCCGCCTCTAACCTAAAGTCATCACCAAGCTCGAGAGGGTACGTGCCGGCCTCGAAAAGTGTTGGCTCTAACAGTGACCTGCCTAAGACTCGAACGGTTCCAGATTGCAGAATCGCGACGGTTGTGCTCGCATCATAGGTCAAGTCTTGACCCAATTCAATGTCCCCTGACACTGGAAACAGCAGTGTCCCACCTGACTTTGCTCGTTTGTCGACATTTGGAATCACAAACGTAACTCGCCCTCCCAGTTTTTGTTGGCCGTCTTGATTTCGAAGTTCGCCTACAGAACCATTTGAGTTCTTGCAGCGTAACCTGAGGGGGCCCGAAGTGATGCGCTCTACTTCGACGTCGGTACCACTGGAGGGGCTGAACGAACCTGTAAAAGCCTCAGACTGCGGGTTGTAATCTCGGTACATTATCACTTCCGACAAACCCCATATGATCGGTGCGATATCAGTGCGAATGCGGAGGGTCTCAGTTTCTGCGTTCACATCGTACGTGGTTGGTGTCGACCAAAAAGTCACTGCCACCGCAAAGAGGATCGCCAAAGCTATTGATATTCTTTGCGGGCTCTTCTTGGACGCAATTTGCTTGAACGTGCTCTTCATGGAATGGCAATCCGAAATGGCACCTCGGGTTGTAACGATTCGAAGCGGTACAGGCGAACAGTAAGACGGCTAGGCCTCTGGAGCGAAGAAAATATAACTTGGCATTTCGTGTCAAACGCAGTCTTGACGGGAGAGTCGATCAAGTCACAGTCGTAGACTCGTCCTTCATCTGGTATGAATACTCTGGAATCAAGCCTTGTGGCATTTAGAAACAACGTAACGTGGCTAGGCTCTGACCAGTCTCCCCAACTTGCAACTCCCACTAGATCATTTGGAAGCAGAAACGAACAGTCGTTCTTGAAGACCACAAGGACAGCAAGCTCACTGGCCCTGTAGCTCGCCAACTGAGACTTCCACTGAGTGGCTAGAACGAGACCGTAATATCCCGAGTGTTGTGAGCTTATATCGTATTCAAATCGCCCAATGTACCGACCGTCCCGAGATGCGACTTGCAGACACATGGCCTGGCCATGTCCGTCTGGGACGTACGTACTGAGCTGGTCTAACACTATCTTTAGGTCGCTTGCCCCCACCAGCGCACCTTCCAAAACATTGGTAGAAGCGACAGGGATAATGTCCGTGAAGTGGTCTTGGACGACTCTTTTTGGCTGCAAAGCGGGCAGAGTGGACTGCGACTGTTGAGCCGGACTGGACGCGATGAGCGTCATGACCATCCCAGCCAGTGCCAGTACCGATCCTGCAGCTTTCATTGGAGTCTTCCCCCAATTCGGAATACTAAGGGCCGTGGAATGATCCCAAATGGATAAGCGCACGGGCTTGACTGTCCTCCCGTAGAACTCGAGAGTCATGGGAAAGCAATCGTCGACGTATTTTTTCGACAAGTTGCTTTCGCGGTGACCGTCGCTAGCGTCCGCGCACGCGGCGATTATAATCGGGCGGTAACCACCCTGTGTTCTAAATCAGTCCTGCGACCATCAGAACGGACCTCGCGCCGACAATTCGCGGGCTTGGCTGATCGGCAGATTGGGGTGGGGATCTCAGGCGCACAGAGCGGAAAGCGAAATAGCGCCAGGCTAACTTTAGACTTGAGGCACCTGCTGTTGCGAGGAATTTGGCCTAACGGAGAGGAAGTACGTTCACCTCGTTCTCAACTGCCGCCAAGGTTCACCGATAGTCCAACCAACAACTAGGTCTCATTTATGAGGTGTCCCCCGGGTACCCCTGATAAAGCTATTCGTTCTCAAGTCGGCCCTCAAACGTGGGCTTCCATCGGACATGCAGAAAGGATTCCAAAAGAGAAAGCATCGGCGTTCCGAGGCTGAGAGGTGCAAGGAGATTTACCCGGTCAGCGTGCGTTTTGATCCAATCCCCAACATTTGAATTATCGATCCCGCCGGCTCCGACCTGATGTGCATTCATAACGACCGAGCGAGCGAGATTGCTGCGGGCGCTGTTTGGATTGTAGTGCTGGGAGGTGTATCGGGCGGCGCTTTTAGGGCCAGCCTTTCCTACTTTGAGTGCTTGCCCGTTGACAAAAAACGCATAGACCGCCATTTAGCCGACGGGTAGACGTTTCGGTGGTTTGTGCGGCTTCGGCATTATCTCGACAGTGATAGTGTCGGCGATGAATGCTGCATCTGCGAGTGCGGCGACCTTCCTGAAATCGCCGAGCGCGTCGGAGACCAGTTTATCGATCGGGTTCATAGATAAGAGTCCTGTGCGTCTCTATTCGCTGCCGAGCATCGCGATACCGGACGGCAGCGTAGAGCACATCGCCCAAGTACAATTTGCTTCCGTCCAAAAACCGCACGGCTTGATATTATGACTCGCTATGCGGTGATCCCGAAGTTCCCCACAATCACTTTCGACTCGTCCAGAATGCCATTCACATAGTCGCTCCACCATTGCAGCATCTTCCTGCGCTGCTCTGCGTACTCAGTCAAGACATAGACAGCTCGATGCCCTCCCGTTCATGGCTCAAAGCCTTTTCAATCACGTCTTTGTCAAAATCCATGCTCGGTTAATAGAGTTGCACCAGTTCGTCTCAAATCGTGAATCGTTAAGGGGTCCATATCGAAAGTCAGACCTTCCAGCGCTTTATTGAGCGCGTTTTTGGCAAAAGGCCTTACCATGCTGCTCCTGCCCGGCATCAGTAACTCAGAGTCTCCTGCAAGCACCTTTAGCTCTCCGAACATCTCACTAACCTGCCTAGAAAGATAAACGATATGTGGTTTTCCGTTCTTAGCGCTGTCTTGCGGAATGAGCCACTCATTTGTGTCGAGATTGACATCCTTCCAACGAGCAAGTAGCAACTCCGACTTACGCGAGAGCGTCAACAGGATGATGTGTAGAGCCAGCTTGAACTGCCGTCGAATGTTGCTCTGATAAATTGTGCGCAGATATAAGCGAATCTCTTTCGGTGTCAGTACGCGAGACCTCTTCCGAGACTTACCGATGAACCGAGTGGCCACCATCGCAGCAGGATTGATCGTGACTATTTGCAATTCGATTGCATAGTCGAACATTCGCTTGATCACCCCGCGCAGCTGGATTGCAGCGGCGATGCGGCCATTGTCGCGCTTTCGGTAGACCAACGCCTGCACATCCAACGCGGTCAGCTCCTTCAGTAATTTGTCTCCGAGTCCCGGATAAATCTCGTTGTCGAGGTAGCGCCGTATGTCATGGGAGTTCTTCCAGCGGGCTACAACTTGCTCTTCAAAATAACGATTCCCGAACTCACGCATCGTTGGATTTGTGGCTAGTCCTGCCCGTGCCAGCCTCATTTCTTGCGCAGGTGATTTGCCATGTGCCACCGCGGTAGACAGATCATCCCGTTTCTGTCGTGCTGCCTTTAGGTCAAGTCAGGATAGCGACCGAGCACCACTTTTTCCTGCTTGCCGTTGACACGATACCGATACAGCCACGACATCTTGCCGCTCGGCAAAATATCGAGCGAAAGTCCACGTCCGTCTGTAACCAGGTAACGCGATACTCGTGGTTTTAGTGCTTTGATTTTGGCGTCTGTAAGTGGCATTCCTGTCCCCGTTTGAGTCTCCATGGCAGTTTCTTGATAGCCATTCTGGCAGGAGACTCATTGGAGACTCACATGCCGTCGGCTTGCCCGGGATCAATATGGACACTATAGGACAGTTTTATTAATCAATTCAAGAGCTTATGTTGTGCACGCGAATATTCTTGGATGAGCTTGGATCTAACTCTATTTTCCGATGCAGAAGGTGGAGAAGATTAGATTCAGAATGTCATCAGGAGTTGTTTCACCGGTGAGTGAATCTACCTGTCGGAGGGCTGCGTAAAGATCGAGCATCAGCATTTCATGCGGTGTCATTCTGCTGATAGCTTCTCTTGCCTCTTCCAGCCTTTTCAACGCCGCGGTGACGGCTTCATGGTGGCGCACACTCGTCAGCATGTCGTCTTCGCCGCCAGTCCCGGAATTTCGCACCAGATCGAGGATTGCAGAGCGCAGGACCTCAATTCCCTCGCCGGTTAAGGCGGAGGTTCGGATCGCACGCATTCCGTTGTCTTCCGTCACCATGTGATGACTCGATGAGCGGGACTCTAAATCAGACTTGTTGTAGACGATGATTGCGCATCTTCCGGCCACGGATGAGATCAAATCATCTTCTTCGTTCCAAGTCTCGGTGGAAGCGTCCAACACAACCAACACGAGATCCGCATCGGCCAGAGCTTCTCGCGACTTCTGTATTCCTATGGACTCTGCTTCGTCTGTCGCTTCCCGCAAGCCAGCGGTATCGACCAGCTCAATCGGTATCCCTCCAATTGCAACCTTCTCAGTTACTAAATCCCGAGTGGTCCCAGGTATGGCGGTTACGATAGCTCGATCCCATTCAACCAGACGATTGAACAGGGACGACTTGCCCACATTCGGGCGTCCTACGATGGCCAGCCCCAAGCCTGAATGTACGATCCTGCCATGTTCGAATGTACGAGCCAGCTCCGCGAGTGGGCCAATAACGCTGTCGATGCGCGCGACGATCTCGGCGTCTGCCATCACATCCACGTCATCGTCGGCAAAATCAATACCTGCTTCGAGGACGGCGATCAACTCAACGAGATTCTGTTTGATGGGCTTTATACGACGAGAGAGTGACCCTCCCATCTGCTGTGCGGCAACACGGGCCTGATACAGCGTTTGCGATTCGATTAAATCACGCACCGCCTCGGCTTGTGTCAGATCGATGCGCCCGGACAGAAAAGCACGCTCGGTAAATTCGCCGGGCCGGGCGAGCCGAGCGCCCCCAGAAAGCGACTGCCGCACAAGCAGATCGAGAATGACCGGAGAACCATGCGCCGCGATCTCTACAATGTCCTCTCCTGTATAGGAATTCGGACCCTCGAAATAGGTAACTACGGCTTCGTCCAGCTTGGACCGCTTCTCAGGATCGACAATCTCGGCGAATCGAGCGCGCGCGTGTTCAAGTTCAGCGCGCATCTTCAGCAAAGGCAGGGCGATTTCTAGAGCACGAGGGCCGGAGAACCGTACGATGCCGATGCCACCGCGACCTGGCGGTGTGGAAATGGCGACAATCGTTTCGTTTTCGGAGACAATCGTCTCAGTTGCGGAATGGGAATCAGATTGCACGACTATCTGCGTGGACGCGCCTTTGCCGGCTCATAGCCTTTGGGATAGGCAACGACAAATCGACGCAATCCTTCGCCACTCGACGAGGTTTCCAAATCATCGTAGTTGCGAAAGGCCAGATGGAGCATCCGACGCTCTCGCGAACTCATGGGAGCGAAGCTGTAGGGCTGTCCAGTGCGACGTACTTTGTCAGCCGCCGTCTCTGCCGCAAGCTTCAACTCGCGGGCACGTAATGCTTTGAAGTTGTGGGCGTCAAATGAGACTTTGTCGTGCTCTTCTGCGTCCAGACGTATGATTTTCGCCGCGACGTGCTCTAGCGAACGCAGTAGCTCTCCGCCTCTTTGCGTGAGTAGAGACGCATCGGGGCCAGCCAGTTCCACATAGATCTCGCGCGCTTCCAGTCCATCCGGATCGACCGCGCCGGCACCTGCGGTAATCCGATACTTCAACCGGAGCCCGCCGAGTTCTATCAGGTTTTTCAGGAATGCTGCAATCTTCTGAGCTGCGGCAGAGTAATCGTCAATCGGCATCAATTTAGTATCTCTTGACGTATATCATCGTGGCAATCCAGGCCACAGAAGCGCTGTGTTTTGGCAGCACCAAAGTCAAAGGTGCCCGCAGACAAAGGGCACCTGGGTAACTTCGCTCGCTTAGTGACTCCTCATCTACGGACAAGCGGTGCTTGTTTGCCTGCGCGCTTTGCTGCTCTCTTTGCCGCAATCTCGCGCACTTCCTGGCCCATCTTGGTGCGATTCATTAGCATCTGCTGCACAATTCCCAGGACGTTGCTCCCAGCCCAGTAGAGCGCGAGGCCTGAGCCGATATTCCACGTCATGAAGCCAAAAACCGCAGGCATGGTAAACGCCATCATGCGCTGCTGAGCCGGGTCAACACCTGGAGATGGCGTAAGCCACTGCACCAGGAACATGGAGACAATGAAGAAGATCGGCAGGATATGAAGCGGATCGGGAGCGGAGAGATCGGGCAGCCAGAGCCAGTGCGCCTGCCGCAGCTCGATGACGTTCGAGAGCATGCGGTAAAAAGCGAAAAGTAACGGCCATTGAATAAGCATCGGAATGCAGCCGCCAAACATGTTCACGCCTTCGCGCTTCTGCAGATCGAAGATCTCCTTGTTCATCTCCTGTCGGCGCGGGTCGGTAGCCTTGAATTTTGCATACTTGGCCTTGATTGCGTCCATCTGGGGCTGAATGCGCTGCATTTTGAGTGACGACTTCATCATCTGGAAGCGCGTCGGCAGCATCGCCAGGTTGAGAACCAGAGTCAGAATCAGAATCCCCCAACCCCATTCGCCGGTGACGTGATCGTGCAGGAACTTAAGCATCAGGAAGAGCGGCTTGGAGATGATACCCCACCAGCCGAAGTTCACAACCTTCTCCAGACTCACTCCGCCATTCGCTGGAATCGCTCCAAGTACGTCGAGCGACTTCGGCCCAGCAAAGACCCGGACACTGTATGGCTCCGCCGCACCCATCGCCGCACCTAGAATCGGAGCTTGCTCGGTTTGACCCGGATCGGGCTTCTTGGCGTTCTTGGGAATCGTGAGGGTGTTTTGCAGGCTCACGAGATCCACATTTTTTGGTGAATCGGGAAGGAAGATCGCTGCGAAATACAGATCGCTGACTCCTGCCCAATCAAATGAACCGTGCAGCGTCTCTCCACCGCTCACCTTCTTGTAGGCCACCTGCTCTGCCTTGCCGCCCTGGGCAGTGTCCAATGTGGCCGCAGCGTAATGCGGCAAGGTGTCCTGATCACCGAAGCCGGAGGGCCATGAGAGTAGCGCTGCGACAGGTGTGCCGTTTTGGGTCACAGAGACTTCAGCGTTTATGAGGTAGTTTGAATCAAACTTGAAGGTCTTGCGGGCTGTCAGACCGCCGCTCGCATATTCAAAACTGAGCGTACCGGGGGCCGAGATGCTCCCGGTGGCGGAAGGCACAAACATTGCCTGTTGGAGGCGACTGCTCAGGTTCTGATCATAAGTAAAGAGCGACAGCGGATAGCCAAATTTCGCCGCAGCCTCATGATTTACGAGGTCGAGAGGCTTGCCATCATCGTCCTTATATTTCTTCAGAATCCAAGAGGTAACTTGAGCGCCACGGTTCGAAAAGGTGATGCGATAGAGTTCGTTCTCGACGACGGTTGTCGATTCAGATGCGGCCTGCGTCGTGTTGGCGCTATCAGATGGAACTGGGTCGGTAGACGGTTGCGATTGTGGCGTGGATTGGCTGGGGCTCGCAGCAGCAGCTTGTTGTTGCGTCTCAGGGGCAGGCGTTGCAGGCTTCTTCGGCTTCATGAACTGGAAGCCGAGAAACATCACAAGAAAGATCGTGGTGAACGCGAGAATAGTCTTCGAGTCCTGCCCGCCTTGCTGATTGGGATTCTTTATTTCTGCCAAGAGTGCTTCCTATGATCTCGATTCGTGTGAAATATGCGCTTCTTTCATGGTAACCGGCGCCTTAGAACTCTGCATGAATGGACATTTCTGCGGGACGGGGTCAAAACCGCCCTTGCCGCCTGGATGGCAACGCGACATGCGCTTCAACGACATCCATCCTCCACGCAGCCATCCATGTTCATGCACAGCAATCGCTGCATATTCAGAACAAGTCGGCTGAAAACGGCACGCTCCACCGGCCATCCCTGCACCGGCATGCAACACAGGAGACACGAACAGCTTGTAGAACGTGTGCAGCGGACCCATGAGGAGTACGCAAGTTCCACGCTCTTTGTTCATGCCTCCGTCTCCCGTGAGTCCTTCTTGAGAGACGCTTCAACAGTCGCGAAGACCCGGCCTATTTCACCATTCAGACGGGAAAAATCAATTTCCAGAACGCTCTTCCGGGGATGAAGAACGACATCGACATTCGAATGCAGATTGCCCAGGTTTTTGCGCACAGCCTCGCGCATCCGGCGCTTAATGCGATTGCGTTCGACAGCTTTGCCAAGGACTCGCCCTGCGGTAAGGCCAACGCGCGGACCGCAAAAAGAAGATGGGTCCTCGGAACGCGGGCTGAAAAAATAAGTCATGGAGGCAGAAAAATACTTGCGGCTCTCCTGATACACGCGCTGATAGTCGGCGTGCTTACTCAGACGCGCGCCACGCAGTGGGGGCGGCGTCCGATCAGAAGCTGTTTCCTGCATGGCTTTTTCGTTTATTTTCTGGCTTCCGGGTTGGCGAAGCCGAAGAAAGAATGGAGGCTTAGTCGCGATATCCTGCGCTCACCGAGACACGCTTGCGTCCCTTGGCGCGGCGGCGTGACAGAACTGCAGCCCCGCTCTTCGTCTTCATGCGGCTGCGAAACCCGTGGGTCTTCGAGCGGCGGCGGCGATTCGGTTGAAATGTGCGCTTCGGCATGGAGGTGGGCTCCTCAAAAATTCTTCAATGAAATATGGGTGCCGTCCACAGAGCAGGAAATTACTCAGTGCAGCAATTTCTGAGTATATCTCATCCTAGTCCTATCGGCAAAACACGCGGCTGGGTCAACTTTTTCACAACCGGTGGTGCAACTCCAAATGAGACACACAATTTGCATCGAAAGTAAGGTTTCAACCACGCTTAAATGTGCTACTATCGGCTCCGTTCACTAGAGATTTTTCTGCGCGTCCTGCTGCACTCAAAGATCGCATTGTGAGAGCTTAATCGCACTCATCCAAGCTCCTGGCACACCAGAGCGAACCTTGGCCCCGGGCTTTGCACAACCGGGCAAGGATGTTGTTTTTTCGCTGTGGCGTTTCACCAAGGGTTCCGATCGCACTGCGGCGGACGCCGCGCGAAGGAAACACGATGTCTTTTGTCCCTGCAACCCCTACTTCACTCAACCCATGGGTGCGGATTCTGGGGGCTCTCGAAAAGAAAATCAACCGGCAATCGTTTGACACCTGGTTGAAGCCAACTCGATTTAGCCACATCAGCGGCAAGAAACTATTTGTTCGGATTCCAACACCAGAGTTTCAGCACGTCGGAGATCGCTACGGCGATTTGATCCAGGAAGCCATTGACAATCTTCAGGTCGAGTTCGACGAAGTCGTGTTCATCACGCCGGAAGAGGATCCCACACTCGTGCGTGTGCGCGAGGATGGGGGCTTTGCTCCAGTGCCCACCCATTCGCCGACTGCCCCGCCCAATGGATTTCGTGACGGCGCGCGTGGCGTAGCACGGACAGCCGGTGCGCCACAGCAGGGCCGCTTTGACTGGTCGTCTGCGGCGCAACTCAATCCGCGCTACACCTTCGATGCTTTCGTCATTGGCGCAGGCAACCAGTTTGCGCGCGCCGCGGCCGAGGCCGTGGCCGAACGTCCGTCAAAGGCATACAACCCGCTCTTCCTGTACGGTGGCGTGGGCATGGGCAAGACGCACCTGATGCATGCAATTGGTCATGAAGTGAAACGTCGCGAGCCACAGACATCCATCTGCTATGTCTCGAGTGAAAAGTTCACCAACGAGATGATCAACTCGCTCCGCTACGACAAGATGACCAGCTTCCGCGACAAGTTCCGGACAGTCGACCTGTTGCTTATCGACGATATCCAGTTCCTCGCGCAGAAGGAACGCACGCAGGAAGAGTTCTTCCATACCTTCAATGCGCTGCACGAGAACATGAAGCAGATTGTTATCGCTTCCGATCGTCCTCCCAAGGAACTGGCCGAAATTGAAGACCGCCTGCGCTCCCGCTTCGAGTGGGGACTGATTGCCGACATCCAGCCGCCGGATCTAGAAACAAAGGTCGCCATCCTGCAGAAGAAGGCAGAAAACGACCATATGGTTCTGCCTGTTGATGTGGCACTTTTCGTTGCATCCAATGTCAGAACGAATGTCCGTGAGCTCGAGGGAGCGCTTACACGGCTCTTTGCATGGTGCAGCATGAGCGGAGTCGAAATTACTTTGCCGGCGGCCCAACAATGCCTCAAGCAGTTTATCGATACACAGGTACGCAAGATTACGATTGAGGCAATTCAGCGTGCTGTGGCTGAGCAATTTGGCATGCGTGTAACGGAGTTGAAGCAAAAGAACAATTCGCGTGCTGTCGTCGTACCTCGTCAGATTGCGATGTTCCTGGCAAAAACGATGACAGAGGCTTCTTTACCGGAGATCGGTCGTCAATTTGGTGGTAAACACCACACGACCGTGATGCACTCCATTGCGAAAATTGAAGAACAACGGCGTTCAGACAAAGACCTGAATCGCATGATCAATAAACTTCAGGAAACATTAAATAGCTGATTAAATTAGGCTTAGTGTAACAATTTATTATTGCTTGAAAACTCCTTCTCCTTGCGCTAACGTACCTGCGCTTTACACAGATGCAGGTTCAGACGGCGGTAAGGTCATCTACGCGTTCAGAGGAAAGGAGATTTTCATGCTTTCTATTCTCTGGTGGATCATTGTCGGTCTGATCGCTGGCTGGATCACTGGCAAGTTGATGAAGGGAAGCGGCTATGGTCCGGTGATGGACATTATTGTCGGCATCGTAGGCGCGATCATTGGTGGCTTTATCATGCGCGCTCTTGGATTTACGGGCCGGGGCGGAATGATTTACACCATCGTCATCGCGGTGCTGGGTGCGGTGATTTTGACGTTTCTGATAAGACTCATCTCCAGCAAAAAAGCTTGATACAGCATAAGAACGCATCGAAGACAACTCCTGATCCTCCGTCTCGACGCGCTCTGTGCAGGACCTGAACTAATGTTCCTTGAAGAAACCAATCGAGCGCCTTCACTTTGACTGTTTCGCGATGATCATCCCAGCAGTCTTCTGGTAGGTCGCTTGCGGGATGATCTTCTTCTGCACTAATTCATTTTTTCTCGCGTAGGGCCGCCCAGCGACGATTTTCTGCGCATTTAAGGATGTCGCTTGCTATCCTCTCCGGTAATGGGTTTGCGTCACTTCTTCCTCCTGTGTTTTGCTGCTCTACTCGCCTTGCCTGCCTCTGCCCGTCACCAGGACACGGGGTTTCTCAACCGTACCCTCAGCCTGCAAGGCACGACGCGTAAATACCAGGTCTATCTTCCGGAAACATGGAATGAGCACCAGCGTTGGCCAGTCATTCTCTTCCTGCACGGCTCTGGTGAGCGTGGAGTGGATGGGATAGATCAAACGCAGATCGGACTGCCTTCAGCCATCCGCTCTCATCCAGAGCGATGGCCATTTGTGGTTGTTATGCCGCAGGTACCTTTCCAGCACCATCACTGGACCGATCCAGACATGATGCAGATGGCCATGGCGGCACTCCGCGCCAGCGTGAAGGAGTTTCACGGAGACCCGGAGCGACTCTATGTGACTGGACTTTCTTTGGGCGGATATGGAACCTGGGAAATCGCCAAGAACTGGCCTCATACCTTTGCGGCCGTCGTCCCGATCTGTGGTGGAGTTTTCTGGTCCTACGCTCCTGAGCGCTGGCATAACACCGATCTGCCGCAGGAATACGCGCGCGCGGTAGGTAGGACACCGGTGTGGATTTTCCATGGAGCCGAAGATCCTGTCGTTATACCAAAACAAGCTGCGCTCATGTACGAAGCGCTCAAATCGGACAATGGTGAGGTGCGCTTCTGGGAGTATGCTGGCGTTCGCCATAACGCTTGGGACAAGGCCTATGCCAACCCAGACCTGCCTCGGTGGCTGCTCTCACACACTCTAAGCCAGATTCCTACGCTCCAACCTGCAGCCGAATACTTTCTTGTTCCGGTGCATCCGGTGCCTGCCAAGGTTAACCCTTCCATCTATGATGCCTACGTCGGCCAATACGAGGATCAGGGGATTATCCAGACCACAGTCTACCGACAGGGCGATTCTCTTTACGCCAGGAGTCGCGTAGGTGAAAGTAACGAACTTTTGCCCGAGAATCCGACCACCTTCTTTTACATTTCCGGAAGTCCAACGCGGCTCATCTTCCAGAAGGATGCCTCTGGCCAGGTCCGCGGACTCATTTACCACGACGACCGGCACGAGGAATTCTGGCCGCTGGTTACCCCGCGACGCTCAACTTCCGCGCAGCGCTAGCCAACTGCCAAACCGATTTCCATTCCCAAGCCGAGAACAGCGGCATCGCTGTGGATTCTTCGGGTAAGAAGCATCTAGTGGATTTCCCACTATCGCCAGAGGTGCTCTATTCCTGCCTGAAAACGTGCTTTCCACCCTAGCATTGAGTTTTTCCACACGAGCTTTTGATGTGGACCTGTGCACGATGCGGAGAACGCGGTGCGTTTGGGAAGCTTTTGGGCGCATCTTCCAAAGTTTTCGTTTTTAAGAGCCCTACTTTTCTAAAACGTGTACGGCTCGGAAGGAGCGCTGATAGAGATTTTGGGCGAGCTTTCCACTTTTCCGCATTGATCTGCTACGGCTACTATCTATTCTTTAATACTTCATATAGAAGCAGAATTCGTCGCGCCAGTCCGCTCCACTTCGCGCTCTTCCCCGGCTTGCCTGTTACCCTTTGCAAAATTTCCCACTCACCTGCCACGTTTTCCGCAAGCACAAGGTGAGGTTTTCTCACTAGAATGAATTCCATCGGGCTTCGCGCTTCTTTCTTTTGCGCGCGGTGGTGTAAAGTGTGGCAAATCCCTAAAGGGGGCAGAGTATGCCTGGCGTAGGCGTAGAGCAGGAAAAACAAACGGCGCAAAGCGCCATGGAAATCAGCGTGAGCCGGCAGGAATTGCTGCGCGAGCTAACGGCTACCCAGAGCGTGGTTGAACGCAAAACGACGATTCCCATTCTTTCGAACTTTTTGATTGAAGCTGCGGATGACAAGCTGATTATTACCGGTACGGATCTAGACCAGAGCATGAAGACTTCATGCCCGGCGAAGGTCAAGAAGCCCGGTGCGTGCACAATTCCGGCTCGCAAGCTCTATGACTACATCAAGTTGCTCGGTGATGGAGACATTTCCATTAAGCTGCTCGAAAACCACTGGGTTCAGATCCGCGCCGGGCGTTCGAATACGAAGATGGTTGGAATGGCGCGCGCCAACTTTCCCCAAGTGCCGGAGTTTCCGGAAAGCAGCGTCACGAAGATACCCACCTCCTCGTTAAAGAATCTGATCTCGAAGACGATATTCGCCATATCGAACGAGGAATCACGGTACACGTTGAACGGTGCCCTTCTGGTTTTCAAGGCCGAAAGCCTGACAATGGTGGCCACCGACGGTCACCGTCTCGCGCACATTGAAAAGTCGGGCGAGAGTCTTTCGAATATCAGTGGAGAGAAGAAGACGCTGATTCCACGTAAGGCGCTGGCTGAACTTCAGTCGTTGCTGGCCAACAGCGACGAAGAGTATCTCGAGTTTGCTGATGATGATCAAACGCTCTTCTTCCGCATCGGCCACCGCACGCTGACCAGTCGTAAGTTGACAGGCCAGTTCCCGAATTATGAGGCTGTGATGCCTCGCGACAACAACAAGTTCGTCGTCGTACGGAGCGAAGATTTAAACGCCTCGATTCAGCGTGTGGCGCAATTTGCCGATGAGCGCTCGGGGGCAATCAAGATTCGTATCGAGCAAAATGAGCTCAAGATTTCGTCTTCATCGACGGATTCAGGCGAATCGGAAGACGTGATTGAGACTCCTTACAATTTCGACGCGATCGTAGTCGGATTCAATTCCGCCTATCTCTTGGACTTTCTAAAGGCGACGGGAAATGCCGGCGAGGTTCGGTTGGAGTTCAAGGACGCGCAATCAGCTGGGCAGATGCGCCCTGAAGATGGCGCGGATGACTACAAATATCGCTATATCATCATGCCCATGCGCATCTGATCATCGCCGTATTCGGGCGGCAATGATATGATAGTTCTCAATTTCCCGTCTTGCCTTGGGTCGACCGAGCCGAAATTCTGAATATGCGCGCGAAACGTTGCTGGGGTCAGACCCTCGCTTTTTTCAACGCTTTTCGTCCTAGACACCTTCTGACGGCCAACAGATCCGGTGCAACGGATCACGACCGGTTCTTCGCCGCGGCAGAGTGCACTCTGGACGACTTCTACATATTCGACAGTATCCCCGATGCAACGGGAGCCATTGTCGACTTCAGCTTCAGCTACATCAACCCTAACGCTGAGCGGCGGCTCGGCGTACCCCGCGAAGCCCTTTACGGCAAAATCCTCACCGAAGTTCGGCCGTTCATGATCAAATCCGGCCTCATCCACAAATACCGTGAAGTCGTCCGCACCGGCATTCCTTATACCTGCGAAGTATTCATCGACGACGAGATGATCAAAGGTACCTGGCTCAACGTCCAGGTCGTCCGGCTTGGCACTGGCATCGCCATCACCAGCCGCGACGTCACCGAGCACCGCCGGCGCTCCGATCACGTCAACTATCTCGCGCATCACGACCACCTGACTGGCCTCGCCAACCGTATGCTGCTCCACGAGCGTCTCCGCTTGGCGATCCTCCGTGCGCAGAATCACGACCAAAAGGTTGCCATCTTCCTCGTTGACATCGATTACTTCAAACAGATCAATGACTCGCTCGGCCACGCCGACGGCGACGTCCTCCTTGCGACCGTCGGTCAGCGCCTATTATCGTCTGTGCGCGAGTCTGATACCGTGGCGCGTATGGGTGGAGACGAGTTCGTCATCGTGATGCCCGAATTCCGCACTACGGAAAACGTTGAGCACTGCGCTCAGCAAATTATGCGCAACGCCTCCCAGCCCATGGCGATTAGCGGTCGGGAAGTCAGCCTTACTCTTAGCATCGGCATCTCTATTTTTCCGGAGGGCGGCCGCACCCCCGAAGAACTCCTCCGCAACGCAGACACCGCCATGTACACCGTGAAAGACACAGGCCGCAATAGCCTCTGCGTTTTCAACGAAAGCCCGCTGGTAGCGCGCCTTACCCCGCCTGACCTACGCGCCCCTATTCTTCTGTGAAGGAAAGACGCAGGATATGTCTCGCGCTTAGTAGATGTGAATAGTTTGGGACTGGCAAAACTGGGCTTTTAGCGCACAAAATTCCAATTTATTTTGAGGGAAGAAAAGGGAATCACTTTTCCTCGGGAAACGAAAGGCCCGGATGATCTCCGGGCCTTTTGTTATGAATGGAACTGTTTAACGCTGGGGATGTTCTTCGCCATGAGGTTTACTCTCACGAGGTTGGGCCTCAGACTTTGGCTGCTCGTGAGGTTGGGCCTCAGGCTTTGGTTGGGGTGCAGGACGAGCCTGCGGTTGCGCGTGCTGCTCTGGTCGAGGCTGGGACGCGTAGTGCGCCTGTTGCTGTGGTTCTGGTTTCGATTGCTTTGGTTGCGGAGCAAGACGCGACTCCGATTGGGCATGTTGCTGTTGTTCAGACTCGGGCCGAGGCTGTGCAGTGCCGTGTGCTTGTTGCGGAGCAGGCCGAGGCTGTGCCTGTGGTTCTGGTCTGGTCTCGGGCCGAGCTGTAGAGGTTTCAGGATGCTGCGGTTGCGGTGCAGGCCGGGCTTCAGGAGCGGGACGAGGCTCTGTGCGCGCCGTGCTCTCTGGCCTATTCGTTGGAGTTGGATGGGCCTCGGGCACTGGTCGAGCCGCAGCGTTGGTTGGTCTTGAAGTAGTGGCTGGGTGATTTTCAGGTGCTGGCCGTGTCTCGGGTCGGGTTGCAGCACTATTGGTTGCATGATTCTCAGGCGTCGGACGAGTTTCGGGTCTCGCTGCGACGTTGTTCGCAGGAGCGGCGACAGGTCTGGCAGCTACAGCATTGCGATGGAAGTCGTTGACCGAAGCTGCCGGTCTGGCAACTGCGGCGGTTGCAGGAACGCCATGATTGCTTTTATAGAAGTTTCCACGATCTTCCCTTGCGACATTCTGGTGCGTTACTTGTGCATTGACAGGGCCCATGCGGCGTTCTCTTAGGGCCGTTTCTTCTACAGCCGTTGGACGCGCCGTGATTCCACCGTGGCCGCCGTTGTAGCTTACGCGATTCACGGTCACATTGTTGATGACGGTCTTATTGACATACACATTGCGGATGACAGTCGTGTTCACGTGGCTGACAGCGGTGTTGTAGTAAAAGCTGTTTCCACGCCAGTACCCACCTTCATAGCCGTTCCCGTAATAGCCGAATCCGTAATTTACGCCGCCATAAAAGCCGATGTGCGGGCCCCAGTAGCCAGCGTTCCAGATATAGCCACCATTGCCCCAACCCCACCAGCCAGGCGTCCACAGCAAGCCTTCTGCAGGGGCGAGTACCCAAGTTCCGGGAACCCAGTAATAGTCATCACCGTTCCAGCCCCAGTAACCTGGAGTCCAGATGTAATTCGCTCCAGGGCAAATAGGTTGGTCATAAACCGGAAGGACCGGAGGGGCAACATTTACCGCGACTCCGATACTCACTTGTGCGAATGACGCAGCGGGTAGGCTCATCAGCAATGCTGTGAGAATGAAGACTTGTAAAAGACGTCTGACCTTCATGGGTATACCTTGCCGTCTTTTCCTTCGTTTCCCTGGCTGCCATCCGCAGGTTTCGAGGAGCGACGACCTTTTCTCTTCGTGCTTGCTCCATGGGCCCCTCAACCCACAGATATTTGTGACACGTTCAGTCGGAAGATGTTGTGGGTGGATTCGGTTGCTTAGACTGAGAGATGACTTTTGCGATAGGAATCAAATTGCTCTATCTATTGGATTTGAAAAGCAATTCGTCGGCGAAATAAAACCGAGGCAAGAAGGGTAAATACAGGCAACCAATTTCATTCAAAGCTCAGCATGCTGCGGAATAGGGGCGGTTAATCCGGCAGCGTCGACAGTAGCCTTCACCATCGCCTCGAATCCCATGCACGAATTCAACATCAGGTGATAGAGGCGATAATCGGTCCACTCACGATTGTAGAAGCGACGAACGTATGCGGCACGACGTTTGTCCGTTGCCAGGATTTCCTGCTCCGCTTCTTTCGCGTGCTGAGGAAAGTTCTTTGCGAACCACTCCATTTTGCGCTTCATCGACGCGTGCACGAAGACGTGAAAAACTCCCGGCGTGGTGAGAAGCGCACTCGTGGCGCCTCGTCCGACAATTACGCAGTGGCCAGTCTTCACCTGTTGCTGCAGATAGTCACGAACGAATTCGACCATACGCTCTGCATCGAAAATATCCGGGTCGGCGGTAGCCGGCAGTCGCTCGATTGAGCCGTGCCAAAATGCCTTTCCGACGCGGTAGTACCAGGGATCGAGCCGTTCATCGCAGCTTTCGGCAAGCTTCTTCGTGATGCCGGCTTTTACCGCAATCTCATCGATGAGGCACTGATCCACGAGCTTCCATTGTAGGTAGTGCGCAAGATGATGAGCGAATTCCGCCCCCTGACTTCCATACTCGCGTTCCACGGTAATGACCCGGATCATAACGTGCCCTCGCATTGCGTGTCGTATCGTAGCACTGGTTTTATGGGCCGTCCATAGTACCGTTCAGGCTCGAAGTTCAACCACGGTCGCTCCGGCGCCCCCCTCTGCCTGGCTCGGCTCACTTATTGAGGCGACGTGAGGATGGCGTTCCAGCATAGACCGCAGCGCACGCCTCAGAATACCCATCCCTGTGCCGTGTACGATGCGGATACGAGGCAGCCCCGCTAAATATGCGCGATCCAGAAACTTCTCGACCTCGTCGGTAGCTTCATCCACTGTCTTGCCGATGAGATTGATCTCTGCGCGTAGTTCCGGGTCGGGTTCGGCGACGGATACCGAAACGCCGCGTCTCCGGGCGGCGTCAATCGGGCTGGATCGGACAGGGATGACTTCGGCAATCTCGTCACGGGCTACGCGCATTTTCATCGGACCGATCGCTATCTCAAATATATTTGTGTCGATCTCGCGTTGGACGACTCCTGTGCGGCCCAGCGTTCGCAGTTTGACCGTGTCGCCGACAGAGATGTTGCGAATCACATGGGGATGCGCGTGTTGGTCGCCTTTGTCCGCGCCAGTCTTGTCCGCAACTACGGCGGAGTTGAAGCTCTCCTGAAATTCACGGCGTAGACGCGCGATTCGCTGTTCAGCATGTTTGGACAGCTTCTGCTGCGCCGCGCGGTCGTCGATGGCGCGCACCGTTTCGCGTGCCTGATATTCGAAGTCCTTGAGCAGTGAGTGCAGC
This sequence comes from Alloacidobacterium dinghuense, assembly GCF_014274465.1. Taxonomy (NCBI): domain Bacteria; kingdom Pseudomonadati; phylum Acidobacteriota; class Terriglobia; order Terriglobales; family Acidobacteriaceae; genus Alloacidobacterium; species Alloacidobacterium dinghuense. The sequence goes on from NZ_CP060394.1 coordinate 5,139,220, forward strand.
TTCTGCTCCAGTTCTCGAACCTTTGCACGCCACTCCTTCATGCCTTCGGTGGCGAGGCGATTGCGTTCGCGCGCGACTTCCTGTTCCAGTAGCTGTACGCGGCGGCGCTCCTCGCCCAGCTCTTCGAGTTGCGCGTGCAGGCGATCGAGAAAGCTGGCGATGTCCCGTGTTTGCGTATTGAGTTGGGATCGAGCAGCAGTGACGATCTCCGGGTCGAGGCCGAGTCGCTGCGCGATGTTGATGCCTGCTGACGCGCCCGGCACGCCGAGACGCAGTGCGTAAGTTGGCGAGAGTGTGTGCTCGTCGAAACCCACGGCAGCGTTTCTTACGCCGGCATGATTGGCTGCGTAGACCTTCAAAGATGTGAGATGTGTCGAGATGATCGACCATGCCTGAGAGCGAAGAAAGTGCTCAGCGATCGCCACGGCGAGCGCTGCTCCCTCTTCAGGGTCAGTAGCCGACCCGAGTTCGTCCAGCAATACCAGAGATCCGGAATTGGCGATCTGCGCGATGCGGTTCAGATTGACGATGTGCGCAGAAAAGGTCGATAGATTTCGCTCGATCGATTGCGAATCCCCGATGTCCGCGAGGATATTTTCGAAGACAGGGAAGACTGCTTCTTCTGCTGGTACTGGAACGCCAGCTTGCGCCATGATTGAGAGCAATCCCGCGGTTTTGAGCGAAACTGTCTTGCCGCCGGTGTTTGGCCCGCTGATGATCAGTTGACGTTCATCGCTGGAAAGTCCCAGCGTTAAAGGCACAATCGTTCCGCCGCTGTTCCGTAAACGCTTTTCGAGCAGCGGGTGCCGTGCCTGCTTCAATTCGAAGTCAGCCGAAACTGCGTCGCTGAAGCGAGGCCGCACGGATTGGAATTCCAGCGCAAAACGCGCACGTACCAGCAGGGATTCAACCTCTGCCAGCACGGCAGCGCCTTCGCCGATGATCGACCCATATCCCGCGATCTGTCTTGTCATTGCCAGAAAGATGCGGTGTATCTCTGCCTGTTCGTCTTCGAGCAGCCGTACCAGCTCGTTGTTCAGCTCAATGGTTTCGAGGGGTTCGAGATAGACGGTCTGGCCGCTGGAGCTGGCGCCGTGAATCACGCCCTGCACGCGTCGTTTAAGCTCGCTCTTTACCGGAATTACGAACCGCTCTCCGCGTATTGTGATCAGGTCATCCTGTGTACTGCCGCCCTCTGAGAGACGGCGCAGCGCAGAGCGAAGGCTGTCCTCAATAGCGCGCTGTTGCCGCTCCATTTCACGGCGAATGCGACGCAATTCTGGGGAAGCATCGTCTGTGAGCGTGCCATCGGGAAGAATCTTGGTACGTAGCGATTCGACTAACGGCCGGAGATCGGTCGTGAACAATGCCGCTGAAAGAGCGTTGAGCTCGGGAATTCGATCCTGCACGCGCTCAGGCGGCACCCGGAGAAGTGAAGTCCAGCCGGAGATATCGTCGGCCAGATTCATCAGATCGCGAATCTCCTCGGCCTCAAGCGCAGCCCCCTCAATGCGGGATTTATCGAGCAGGCTAATTGGATCGAAGAGTGACCCCAACCCTGGCTGTGCACCTTCGTTGAGGAGCAGCCGCATTTCGTCGACCAGGGAATGCTGCCGATCAAGCCATGCGCGGTCTGTGGACGGGCGCAAATTGAGGATCCATTGTTTTCCGATGGTGGAAACCGAATACCCGGACAACAGGGCAAGAAATTTGTCCCATTCCAGTACAGAGCGGCTGCAATCCTCCATGGGAAATGGGGTGGACTTCGCTAACGGCATGAAAATATGGTACCTGCGATTCGGCAGTTGCGATTCGCGGAACCGGATGGGGATTTCGTGCGTAGCAACTGGAAAGGGGGATTTCAATAATGTTTTGCAGCGGATGCGGCCAAGCAATGCAAGCTTTTGAGCAGGTCTGCCCCAAATGCGGGCGCCCTGTGCCACCCACGCCGCTTGCGCGCCCTCAGATGTACTCCCGTGTGCAACGGCATGTGCAGACGGTCGCGATTCTCTGGATGGTATGGGCCGCGTGGAGCGTTGTGGGCTGGCTCATCGCGTTGCCGTTCGTCGCTGGCGTATTTGGTGGCTGGGGAGTTTGGGGGCACGGAAGCCATCATTACTACACTTTCGGGCCGGGATTTCCTTTTCCCAACACAATGTGGATACCAGGCTTCATCACTGCGTTGGTCTTTGGACGCGCCCTGCTGGCTTTCATCACAGGAATTGGCCTGTTGCGCCGTGCAACCTGGGCCCGGACGCTCGGCATCGTGACCGCATTCCTCACTCTCATCAAACCGCTAACAGGCACCGCACTTTCCATCTACACGTTGTGGGTTCTGTTGCCTGCCCCGTCGGGGCAGGAATATGAGCAGATAGCCGTACCCTAAAATAAAGGCATGGAATACCCGATTACTCGGCTGCGTCGACTGCGGTCAAGCGAGCCGATGCGCTCCCTTGTGCGCGAGACAAGTCTAGATCCCTCAGCATTCATTTATCCATTGTTTATCTGCCCTGGTGAGGGCGTGCGGAATGAGATTGGCTCTATGCCGGGCATCTTCAACCTTTCAGTAGATGAGGCTTTGCGGGAAGCAGAAACTGCTGCCTCACTTGGAATCGGTGGGTTGCTGCTCTTCGGCCTTCCGGAAACCAAAGATGACGAAGGAGCGGGCGCCTGGGCCGACGATGGGATCGTGCAGCGTGCGTTGCGGGAGTTCAAAAAGAGCGCGGCTCTTAAGAAGCTGCTTTTGATCGCGGATGTATGTCTCTGCGAATACACGTCGCATGGACATTGCGGCATGGTGAGGAAGCAAGGCGATTCGTACGAAATCGAAAATGATTCAAGCGTACGGCTGATCGCACGCACGGCGCTTTCATTGGCTACGGCTGGAGCCGATATCGTCGCCCCGAGCGACATGATGGATGGCCGTGTTGCCGCGATCCGGGATGAGCTGGACGAGGAAGGCATGGAGCAGACCCCAGTGCTCTCCTATGCCTCGAAATTTGCTTCCGCTTTTTATGGACCCTTCCGCGAAGCCGCCGATTCCGCGCCGCAGTTCGGAGATCGCCGCAGTTACCAGATGGATGGCGGGAATCTGCGCGAGGCCATGCGCGAGATCGAGCTGGATTTGACGGAAGGCGCTGACATGATCCTGATGAAACCGGCGATGCCATATCTCGATGTCATCCGTGCGGCACGCGAACGATTCGATGTGCCCATCGGCGCCTATCAGGTTTCCGGCGAATACTCCATGCTGCACGCAGCATTTGCCAAGGGTTGGTTGGAGCCGCAACGGGCCATGATGGAATCCCTGATTTCCATCCGGCGTGCCGGCGCGGGCTTCATCGTAACGTACTTCGCAAGAGACGCTGCCAAGGTACTCGGCTGAGCGCCCTGCATCTTCCAGCGAATTCGAACATCTCTCATTAGGAAGCGATTCACCGCGTACAATGAAATGTTTGGGTTAAACGGCTTTCGTCCTTAACCCATCGAGCACTCTCTTGAACGGAGCATACCTTTGGCAGAAACAACATATGACATTGCAATAATCGGCGGCGGTCCGGCTGGATATACATGCGCCATCCGCGCAGGGCAGTTCGGGCTGAAGGTCGTCCTGATTGAAAAGGCAGAGAAGCTGGGTGGAACCTGCCTGCATGTAGGCTGCATTCCAACGAAAGCGCTGCTATTCAATGCTGAGGTCTATGACCACTTGAAGCATGCCAAAGACTACGGAATTGAGTTAGCCGGCGAGGCCAAGCTGAACTGGAAAACTATTCTGGATCGTAAAAATCAGATCGTCACCAAACATACCAAGGGTCTTGATTTCCTGATGCGGAAGAACAAGGTGACGGTGATCCCTGGTTTTGGACGTGTGACCGGTCCGGCCAAAGACGGTGTCCACAGCATCGAAGTAACCGATGCCTCGGGAAAAACGAGCCCGGTCAAGACCAAGAATGTTGTTCTTGCAACCGGCTCGGATGCTCGCATGCTTTCGGAACTGACGGCCGACGACAAGATCCTCACGAACATCGAAATTCTCTCTATCAATGCGATCCCGAAATCACTGGTGGTGATCGGTGCAGGTGCAGTCGGCGTGGAGTTTGCATCGATCTTTCGCAGCTTCGGCTCGGAAATCACACTCGTCGAGTATTTGCCGCGGCTGGTCCCAGTCGAGGATGAAGAGATTAGCAAAGAGTTAGCGCGCACCTTCCGCAAGCGTGGAATTGATACCCATACTGGCGCAAAGGTCGAGAAGGTAGAAAAGACGAAGACGGGCGTTAAGGTCACGTTCACCGCTTCCGACGGCAAGCAGGTAGTAAAGGAAGCCGAGACGGTTCTTGTGGCAGTAGGACGAGCGCCACGCACAGAGGGGATAGGTCTGGAGAAGACAAAGATCACGCCGGAAAGAGGCTTCATCAAGACGAACGAGTGGATGCAGACCGAAGAGCCCGGGATTTATGCGATTGGCGATATCGTCGCTGGATTGCCCCAACTGGCCCACTCCGGCTCAATGGCAGGAATGGTGGTCGCGGCAAAAATCGCAGGAAAGTACGCGCGGCCGATTATCCGTCAGCGCGTTCCAGCATGCACATATACGGAACCTCAGATCGGTAGTGTCGGTCTGACCGAAGCCCAGGCCAAGGAAGCAGGACACACGCCAAAAGTTGGCAAGTTCCCGTTCACAGCCAATTCCAAGGCATCGATCGTCGATTCGCATGAGGGCTTCGTCAAAGTCGTCAGCGATGCGAAATATGGCGAGATTCTTGGAGTGCACATCATTGGGCCTCAGGCAACAGAACTGATTGCGGAGGCCGTCACAGCGATCGAGCTTGAAGCAACAGTCGATGACATGCTGTACATGATTCATGCGCATCCAACTCTTGCTGAAGCCATGCTGGATGGCTTCGGCAGTGTTGAAGGCCTGGCGATCAACGTATAACACCGTTTTGAAACGAAGCCCGGCATAAGCTGGGCTTCTCGCTTTTGATGAAATGGTTCTTTCTGTTCTCTATCTCGGACGTCTCGATTACGCTACCGGTCTCGCACTCCAAAAAACGCTGGTTGGGCTGAGACATCAGCAGCGCATTGGCAACGTTCTATTGTTGCTGGAACATCCTCCTGTGCTCACGCTGGGGAGGAATTCCAACCGCTCGAACATTCTCGCAAGCGACGAACTGTTGACGGCACGTGGCGTGGAAGTGCACGAAATCAACCGCGGCGGAGACGTCACCTATCACGGGCCAGGACAACTAGTCGGCTATCCTATTCTCGACCTGCGCAGCTTTAGTCCCCGCGTCGGTGCAGTTGACTACGTCCGTAAGCTCGAAGAGGTTTTGATCCGTGCATGTGGTGAATTCGGCGTCCCTGCGCAACGCATCGCAGGTAGAACCGGGGTGTGGACCCTTGCCGGTGGTTCGATACGTGAAAGCAAGATTTCTGCCATCGGCGTTCACATCTCGCGTGGTATCACGTCGCACGGCTTCGCGCTCAATGTGACGACGGATTTGCGAGATTTCAATCTGATTGTTCCTTGCGGTATTGTCGATCGCGATGTGACGAGTCTTGAACGGGAATTGGATGCGTCGATCGATTTCGAAAAGGTGATGCACTCCGTTTCGCGGTATTTCGGACAAGTTTTCGATCATCAGACCCTCTGGCTGGAATCTCTCGACGATCTGCTGCCCAATCCAGCGAAGAGTCCGGCGCAAGACACTCCGTTATCGGTCCCGTCTGAGATCAAGCGTCTGCGGGATGTGAAGGAATCGCATTTCGCGTAAACTGAATCGTTTGGCCTCGTACGACCGCGGCTGGGAAATGTCGATTTATAATCGACATTTGCTCATAGTCATGTTCTCGCAACACGCCGGAAAGGGATTCCATGCCGACTGAAGTAATCATGCCCCAGATGGGCGAGTCGATTTTTGAAGGTACGATCACGAAATGGCTCAAGAAACCGGGTGATAACGTGCAGCGGGACGAGCCGCTATTTGAGATTTCGACCGACAAAGTCGACGCGGAGATTCCATCACCCGCCGCCGGCGTTCTTTCTGAGATCAAAATTCCTGAGGGAACGACCGTACAAATCAATACGGTCGTTGGTGTGATCAACGAGTCTGGTTCAGCAACGGCGTCAGCGCCTACTCCACAGCCAACAACACCCAAGGCGGAGGCACCGGCCCAAACTCCTGTCGCTTCGACACCAGCCGCACCTGCCGTTGGGGGGGCGGCAACGGATGTCATTATGCCGCAGATGGGCGAGTCAATCTTCGAAGGCACAATTACAAAGTGGCTGAAACAGGTCGGAGATTCCGTGCAGCGGGACGAGTCGCTATTTGAAATTTCGACCGACAAAGTCGACGCGGAGATTCCATCGCCTGCCGCCGGCGTTCTTTCTGAGATCAAAGTTCCGGCTGGAACTACGGTGCAGATCAATACCGTTGTCGGGGTCATTGGCGGTGCGGCTGGAACAGCCGCCACACCGGCAGTTCCTGCGCCTGCACCTGCAAAGACTGAAGCGGCTCCAGCCTCGACAGTAGAACCTCAGGAAGCTGCGGCAAGTGTCAGTGAAAACATGCGTTCGTCACCGCTCGTTCGCAAGATTGCCAAGGACAATAATCTTGATTTGAATCGGGTGGCGGGAAGTGGCGCTGGCGGCCGCATCACAAAAACGGATGTCCTCGGCTTTTTAGAGAAGCACGGAACTGGAACTACGGCGCCCGCCGCCGTGCCGGTCAGCGCTCCTGCGCCGCCGACAGTGGCTGCCAAGCCCGCTGCTTCTCCGGCAGCGCCAACTACTCCAGCCCTTCCCGGAGAGCTCGTGCCGCTGTCAAGAATGCGCGCGATTATTGCGCAGCGCATGATTGATTCCAAACGCACGAACGCACATGTGCATACGGTCTTCAAAATTGACTTCACCCGCATCGTCAAGATTCGCGAGAAGGAGAAGTCGAAATACGAACAGCGCAACGGCGTGAAGCTGACTTACATGCCGTTCATCTCACGCGCCGTGATTGCAACACTCCGCAAGATGCCCATTGTGAACGCGTCAATGGAAGGCGAAGCCATCCGCTATCACCAGAACATCAATCTGGGTATCGCGGTTGCGCTGGATTGGGGTCTGATTGTACCGGTGATCAAGCAGGCAGAAGAGCGCAGCTTCGTAGGCGTCGCGCGTGCGATAGCCGATCTCGCCGAACGCGCGCGCGGCAAGAAGTTAAAGCCGGATGAGGTTGGATCTGGCACCTTCACGATTACAAATCCAGGAATTTTCGGCGAGCAGTTCGGAACACCAATTATCAATCAGCCGGAGAGTGCCATTCTCGGCGTAGGTGGCCTTTTTAAAGAGCCCGCAGTTATTACCGATGACTCAGGAACCGACTCCATTGCGATTCGGCACATGATCCACCTCACGCTCGGCTTCGATCACCGCATCATCGATGGAGCCGATGCAGGTAGATTCATGGCAGAGGTAAAGAAGTATCTCGAAAACTGGAGCGAGGATATTGGTTAGTCCGAGGACAAGTAAGACGAAAGAAAGGCAGGCGCAAAGCCTGCCTTATTTCTTATAGTAATTCTTTTGCCTGTAGCACGCGTTCAATAGCCTCTTCTGGGCTTTCACCGACGGCGGAAAGGTGCCCCATCTTTCGGCCGGCTCTTGGCATGTGCTTCTCATACAAATGCAATCGCACGCCCGGCACGGACAGAGCCAGATCAAACCGCGGTTCATGTCCAAGCCAAAGTTCGCCCAACAAATTTGCTATTGCGGCAGGCTTTACGATTGACACATCGCCCAAGGGTAAATCGCAGACAGCACGTACAATTTGTTCGAACTGACTTGTCGTGCAGGCCCGCTCGCTGGCGTGATAACTGTTATGTGGTCGCGGCGCGAGTTCATTCACGAACAACTCGCCATTTCTCGTAAGAAACATCTCAACCGCAAGCAAGCCTTCGAGGCTCATTTCTACGGCGATACGACGCGCAATCTCTTGAGCTTTTTCTTCCAGTGAAATTGGCACTGAAGATGGTATGACACTCCACGCCAGAATCTGATGTTCGTGATGATTTGCAGCCGATGGATAGCTTTTCAGTTCGCCATTTGGAGAACGAGCCACCATCACTGAAATTTCTTTTTCAAGGTCTAGCGCCTTCTCAGCAATCGCGGGGCGATGCCCCAATAAGTTCCAGGCATCATGGGCAAGTGTCTCAGCTGACGAAGCAGTTTCGTCGAAGCCAATCTTCACCTGGCTGCGCCCGTCATATCCGCCACGCGCACTCTTTACAAAACAGCGACCTCCAAGTGCAACGATGGCTGTCTGCAGGTCGGCTTCCGTGTGGATGTTCCGAAACTCGCCGACAGGAAAATCATGATCCACGAGCCAGTTTTTCTGAAGAATGCGGTCCTGAATGATCTCCATCATTGCCACGCCAGGTCGTACGGGAGCGTACTTGGCTGCTGCCTGCAGGCTTGTCACTGCGATCTGTTCAATCTCGAGCGTAATGACATCGCAGCCGCGCGCGAGATCTGCTGCCGCGCGAGCGTCATCCCATGAACCTTCAAAACACGCATCAACAACGAATCTTGCCGGGCACGAAGGATCCGGGTCCATCACCTGGATACGATAACCAAGCGAGCGCGCTGCCATCGCAGTCATACGCCCAAGCTGGCCGCCACCGAGAATTCCAATGGTTGCGCCGGGAAGTATCGCGCTCACTGCGGCAACTCCTCAGCCAGCACTTCCTCTTTGCGGGCAGCTCGCCATACGCGGAGCCGTTCACGTAGATTGTGATCTGTTGTGGCCAGCATCTCTGCAGCAAACAAAGCGGCATTCGCTGCACCAGGTTTGCCAATGGCCAGCGTCCCCACAGGCACGCCCTTTGGCATCTGAACAATTGAAAGCAGCGAATCGATGCCATTGAGCATCGTTGCTGGGACAGGCACGCCAAGTACCGGGACCAGCGTCTTCGCAGCAAGCATGCCAGGTAGGTGCGCCGCGCCACCTGCGCCCGCGATAATCACACGCAACCCGCGCGCTTCCGCCTGTTCTGCGTAAGTGAAAAGCAAGTCGGGAGTGCGGTGCGCGGAAACAACTCGCACTTCATAGGGAATAGAGAACTCTTTCAGCAGGTCGACGGCATGTTTGAGAACCTCAAAGTCACTCTTACTGCCCATCACCACGCCGACAAGCGGGGCGTGCTCCATGAATGTGATTATAGTGCCTTTCAATCAAGCATCATCTTGAGCAGCCCAACCTGTGCGAGTGCGTCTTGCCCGATCGTTTACAGTTTGATGCCAAGTGATCCGGCAAACTGAACCATCGCCGGCCACACGGCTTTGAGATCCTGAATGGTCGCTATATCCAGCGAGAAGTTCAGCGGATTGGTGACGACGCCATTGACATCGCCAAGCGCTTTTGCAACAGTGCCTAAAAGCACACCGAGCCCAGCAACCACACTGGGTTCCGCCTTATTGCTTGCCACCATGGCCCCGCTCACGAATTTAAGAACATCTTCTGCGGCAACTTCGATGCCGTGTTCGATTCCAAGAAGGATGTTTGCCACGTTATTCGGTCTCCTTATTTGAATTGCGTGTTTGCTGTTGTTCTGGTGCAGGTTCAGGCGAAGTCTGCCTTAGAGCCCTATCCAGGTTTGCTGCCAGAAGATGGGTAAAACGATAGAGCCAACCGTAGAAACCGCTGGCTTCCGTTCTAGGTGGACCCATTGCGCTCACCGCAGCTGAGAAAACCCAAAGTGCCCCAGCCCCGGTCCAAAAGGATTGGGCTGAGCTGCTCGGCCAGAGGATCGCATGCATGAAGTTCATCATTGGTTCATCCTGATTTTCATTTTGGAAACAATAGAATTGCGTTGCGGCTGGGACCGCCACAGACGTACTCATTCCGGAAATGTCCGCTACATTGGTACGTTGACGAAGATCGCGCTCGAGAATCGCGAGTAGTTTGGTGGAGTCGATCCGTCATACATACGCACGTAGTACTGTTCCGTTACGGCTTCGCGAGGAATTGTGAAACTGCTAACCGGGCTCCGCAATACAAGGTCAGAGTCAGTTCCCGGTCCAAACGACCAGTCCCTTCTTCTCACCTCAAATCCCCCTCCAGAAGGAGCCGTCACACCTGCATTCACCTGGAGCGTACTCGCAGTGATCGACGAGGGACTAAGGGTCAGCAGGTTCGCCAAGGGCTCAACCGTTCGCGGCTGTAGCGGCAGCCAGGTATCGGCCGGCACCGCGGAGGAGGTTTTGATTGCGAGTGCGTCGGCCCAGTCGTTGGCGAAGTGAATCGTGTATTTATTCATCTGCGGCGACGAGTTGGAAACCTCTATTTGCACGCCGCGTACGACCAGATTTGCGCTCAAATTTGCCGATGGAGCAGTGACCGCGAGCAAATCGCCAGGCCAGATGTCGCCTTGCGTCTCCATGTTCCAGCCTGTATAGGTTCCTTTCCAGGCCGCTGCTCGACTTGACGATAAGGACAGCAACGCCAATGCTGCATTCTCGCAGTCCGCCGAACTGATGGGATGCGGACTCGTTACAGAGCCAATCCAGCGAGCGGTCGCGGGGAGCTGCGAAGAATTCTGCGGAGAGGTGGCAACGGCATTCGCCATGCGTGCCACAGCCCTGCGTTTTGTCCGATAGGAGACGAACACCTGTTCTCCCGCCTGCGGTACGTTGGTCGCATAAAAACGCAGCTTGCCTGTCCGTTCAATTTTGCAATCGGCCCCCTGGGCGGTGGTCCCTATCCGTTGCGTGATCATGTTGCTGCCGGGCGGGATACTCGTAACCCAGACGGGTCCTCCCTGTGTCATGTCCACGCTGCGAATGCTGCAGATTAGATTTGTGCTGTTCAATAACCCGAACGTGCAAATCGATGGTGTAATTGCCATGGCGCCGTCATAGAGGACAACGGGCGTACTATTTACCCCATTTGTCATGTCTTGTACTTCCAGCACCAGGTTCAAGCCGCAAGGAACAGCACTACTACCCCAAAGTTCTGTCCCCTCATCGCCCAAGGAATAGTAAGACTGCAGGACCCGCTGCATTTCTTTCGCATACAATCGCGTGCGCAGAGTGTAGATCTGTCCCGCGACTGGAGTGAAGGAACTGCCGGCCGCAAGCCCCGCGATCAAGGGGGAAATGCAGGTTGCTCCATTTGCCTGATGCACTTGGAATCCAGCGAGACAGTCTGCGGTATTGACATCACCGCCGTACAGACCGCTCAGAATTCCGGTGCTCCCTGCGCTGAGGACGAGCCCATTCGTTTCGATAACCAGAGAGCCGCCAAGCTCCAAATTGCCATTTGCACACAGAGTGGTTTCGCCATCAAGTCCGTTGCCGCCCACGCAGGTCAGCCCGTTTGACGTGAGTGAAATATGAGCGCCAGGATCTTGCAGTTGCCATAGCTGCGTATTAATTGACGGCGACTGAAAGAGATCCGCCAAAGGCTTTGTTTTGGAAGATGGTGGGAAGTATGGGTCCTCGGTTAGATCGAATAAGATCGTGGTTCCGTCACCTGCAAACACCTCTGTGACATAGGCACTCGGTTCATCCTCGCCGCAAACCGTTACATCATTCGCGAGCATTTTTATCATCGATGCCTGCAGTTTGTTTACTTGCAGTGTCCCGCTGTTTTCACTCAGTGAATGCGTGACATTGCCAATGGGGGTCATTGTCACGTCTCCTGACATAACCCGATACATATTCCGCGAACTTGAGGCCAGAGTCCCGACATTGCCAGACCAGCCTTTAGCAGGCTCCGGTGTAAACCGTCCGACCGTGCCCGCAGCTTGAGACGTGCTTAGAGAAAAGCGTGTGGGATCGACTATATTCGTCAACGTTCCGACCAGTTGTCCCGCTGGGAGGCCAAAACTCGACGTCATCAGAGCGAGCCCCTGCATGTCGAGCAGAACTTCATCGCTTACTGCGGACACCACGGCCTGGTATACGGGCCCGGCCATGCCTTCACCCACTAGCTCCAACGCGGGTTCGCTCGCAATGTAACCAGTAAACAGCACAACTCCGCCATCGTCGCTCACTACTACTCGTGCCAAGCGAAGAGGCACCGGCAGATTGACCGTTTGAGCAGCCAGCGCAAAGGTGCAAATGGATGGCTCATTCAATTGCCGCTCGATCCGCAGGGGCGTTTTCTGAATAACGGCACTCGTATAGTTCTGGTCACCTGTGCCATCTAGATTGTCGATCGTTAGGATCACTTGGTCTCCTTGGGGCTATATCAAGGTAGCGCTGCCCGGAATGAAGCTGCGGAAGCAGACCGTTAGTTCACCATCATTGCTGTCGGTCACCGGCAGCGCACGGAAGTTGGCATTTAATGCAGCCCTTTCGAGCGGCGCGGCCACGGCATCGGCACTTTCTTCAGATCCTTGCATCGCCTGCAACCGCGGATAGTGAAAGATCACGCGCTCTCCCTGCTCTCCGGGTAGAACGAACACTGCTGACCACTCCTGAAAAAAAGTCCCGCCTTCACGGTCGACAAAACCAACGATCGGCTGGACCTTCATGCCACTCAACGGGGTGCCAGCAAGCAGCGGCTGCGCGAGCTGCAATCCACCTGAAGTTACCTGTGCCACCCTCGCCACGTTAAAGCTCACTCGACGAATGTAGTCAGGATCATTGTTGATCGCGACTGAATTACGCACGTAAGCTGCTGATACACCGCTCCCGACAAAGCCTGCCTGCCCTGCGTAGTCGACATCGACGGTGACCAGGCAGCCAGCTGAGAACGGCCCGATGTCTGTTGTATTCAAAGCAATATTCGTGGCACTGGAACCAGCCTGCACACTGACTGCCGCAACCCCTTTTGCGCCAGATCCATTCGCAGCGCTTCCGCTCGCAGGCTGAATCAGGTTCATGTGCTGCGATCCGGCCGACAGCGCCATCGTCAGTTTGTTCCAGACCTTAAAGCGAAACGATACGGTCGCACCCGTCGCTTCACGGACCTGGTACTGCGCGACACTTGGCACGCCGACGTTCAGCGCACTGATCGAACCGGTTGACTTGCGAGCGAAATTTTCAGTCCAACCGAGATCGATCCAAGGCTCAGGCGGCGAATCTAGAGAAAACTGACCCATCTGAGATGGGTCGAATGTTGATGGAACTTGTTGCACTCGATTAACCGGAGCAAAGTACGCGCGCACCCGTCGATACATGGTAGGTAACGCGGAATAATTTGTAACCACGGATGTGCTCATAGTTCGCCGCGCTCCTGAAACGTAAAAACATTGATCTTCACAACTCGTGTCAGGCGCTCACGTTGCGTTGTCAAAGTCGAGAATTGTGGTTCTCCCCAGAAGACCTTCGTCGCCATCGTGGCAGTCGGCGTCTGTGTGAAATTCATCTTTGGCGCACAATTTGGGCTGAGAATACCTAGCAGTTCTGCATCCATTCCCTCAAGCGTCCGCCCTCGGTCAAGGCCAGCATTGGCTTCTGTGCCGCCGGTTGTGTAGTGGACCTCGCAAGTCATCTGCGCCAGGACGGACGGCAGTTGTACATCCACGTCGAGAGCGGTCCAACGCAACACAAAGGCGTCTGCCGGTAACTGCGCGACAGGCGCTTCTGCTTCTTCCATCAGAATGCCTGGTCTTTGCACACCTCGTAAAATGATCACGCGGTTCGGATTCAATGCGGCCAGACGATTACGTAGTGTCACATAAAAAGTGTCTTTTGCATTTTCCATACATGCCTTCTTAAAAAGTTATGGAACGGGCTGTAGAAGTGAATGCGACTCACGTAACAGCAGGCGATACAAATAGACCTGTCCCAGGGATTGCGATACTGAACGCGATTCAACCAGGAATTGAGCGCCATTGATCTCGATCCCCGCTGCTGTGTCGAATAACGCATCTGCCGACGTCAATTGCAAGGTGCTTACCTGTTGCTGCACTGCGGAAGCAGAGATTAGGAGCTCGTAACGTGCCTGTTGTCCTTCTTGCATCGTGGCGCGAACCCTGCGAAAAATCGCAGGAGAGAGTGAAAGCTGCTGAAAATTGGGAATGTCAATGCCAACTTGTCCTGCGTCACTGCTATCGACAGTGGCAGGCGCTACAAAGAGAGAAACAGCTATCCCTCCACCCGCCCGTAAAAGCGCATCCGCCATCAACAGAGCGCTGCTATTCGGATTTCTAACGCTAAGATCTGCGCTCATCTCTCACCCCAGGCGACTTGCCACCCACGGCTTCAATAGACTCTGCACCGTGCTGTCAATCAGTGTGTTGGAAAAGTACTCCATCTGCATTGTGTCGATTCTGCTGCTCTTCACGTTTAATCCTGGGGTAGCTTGCGCATTCTTGACGATCAATGCACATGCGGCCATTACCGCATCGGGAATGGTGCTCAACCCCGCCGTGTACGTCACCTGCACCTCGTTATAGGGCAACCCAAGAATGTTCATCGGGAAGATTAGCTCACCGGTTTGCGGAACGAAGTCGACTGTCGACGGGTCCATCTGCGTCCACGCGCCGGGCAATGCGAACGCCCAAGCGATTTCTTCCTGCAATGGATAAATCATCTGGCCACGCCGCGGGCGCGCGTAGCGCGCCTGAATATTTACAAACGGTGAGGTAGCTGGAGTGATCGGCGCCAGCGGCAGATAACTCAATCGCACCGTCTGTGATCCAGCCGTGAGCCTCAAGCGCTCCACATACTGGGTAGGATTCAGGCTGATCCGTCTGCAGTGAGTGTCAATCAATGCCGAAGCGACAGTGATCCAATCATCCGTTGTATCCGACGCAAGGCCGAAGTTCTGATAGTCTGTCGGCTGCAAATATCCCATAATTATCTCCGCATCTGAGTCGCCGCACGCTTCACATCTTTGTTTCAAGAAGAAGTGGGTGGATCAGTTTGTCGAAAGTGCATCGCATTGCGATTCACAGAGTCCCGCGTGAAAAAAGAGCTCTAGCCACTCAGGCAGTTCAACCAAACGGACCCACCTGCAAAAAGGGATGATCCGCGCGAGCGAATCATCCTCAAGTTGATTCATGCTGCTAGGAAATCACCCGACGGCGACATGCCTAGCGATCAACCAGCACCTGGTAGTGCGCATAATTTGCGCCCTTCACCACCACGCCACCGAACTTCACCACAACATACTGCGAAGCCAAGGAGCCGGGAATGCCGAGTTGGAAGACCCGGGGTGTCGGATCGCTCAGCCAGTGATACTCGATCATGTCTTCAGTCACGATGTAGGCCGGAAGAACAGCCGATCCTGAACCCGGAGTACCGGTGTAGCTCAATGCCCAGTCCGGAATCAGCGGGAGGTCTCCGGCCTGCGTCGAGAGAGTCTTCACCGTGAATCCGGCATTGATTTCGCGAGTATTCAGAACGACGTTAAAGTCGGTCTTCATCTCGCGGTCGATCAGATCGAGCAGCACCGGGTTGGCATAGATAGCAGTCGGACGAACTGCGAAGTTGCTGTTAGCTACCATTTGAGCAACTGTCGACTTCAAGCCATCGACGATGCTCGCGGTGGCGCCGATCGTCGTCGTGTTACCTCCTGCCGCAACTTGAGAGGAGACGCCGAAATACTGCGTCGATGTCGGAGTGCTCAACGAGGAATCGTTACCGTTCCAAAGCGCAATGTCGTGGGTGTGCAGAACGCCTTCGACTGTATCGACAAGATCTTTAGCCTGCAGATAAGCGAATTGTTTTTGCTGCGTGCCCAATTCGATGTCAAACAGGTTGTAATTGAGCTGGGCGACAATCGCCTTGAGTGGAACGCTGCGCTCCACGCGTGTCGGGCTAACAATTGGGGCAACAATATTGCGTGGGTCGACGAAGCCTGCCGTTCCAGGGGTCGGAATGGCGGTCTCTTCGAAGAACCGAGAAGGATGTCCTGTGGCCGGAACTTGCTTGATCCTCTGCCCGAAGATACCCCGACGTTGTACGATGTCAGTGATCTCAGTCTGATAAAAGGGTACTTCGATTGCACCAGGCCCGATGTAATCAGCAGCCGCATGGATGTCGTAAAAGTTTGCGCTCATTCGATTCTTTCTGCCTGCAGACAGGCGGAGTGATTGGTTTGAGATGGCACGGTTTCCGAAGGCCGTGCGTTATAAAAGAAAAGGGCGGCCTCAGCCGCCGTCACGCGCCAGTCTTTTGAATGACTCTACTGGGTCAGCATTCCCGCGCGCAGCAACTGCGCCTTTACAGCAATTCGCTGTTCGAGGCTCAATCCCGTGAGAGCCGCATCCAGGGCGCCGGCCTGAATTGAGTCAACTGTCGAAATTCCTTGTTTCGCCAGCAGTTGCGTCGTCGAAGCAGGGAGTGTCTGGCGAGCCGCGGTAGACCGGCTGCTCTGCGCGCGTAGTTCCGCAATCTGCTGCTCAGCTGCTTCTAGCTTCAGTCGCAGTTCGCACTCGCGCTGCAGGGACTCACTTTGGCCTTCAACCGCGGCCGTCATTTTCTCAACCGCTCCACCTGCAATTTGGTCACGCTGTTCGAGCCACGTCACAGTGCGTTCCAGGAGACCCGCGGCGGTGGTGAGGCGTTCAATACTCTCCCCCAACGAGGCAAGAATGTTATCTGTTTCCATTACGCTTCCTTCCTTCTTTTGTCTGACCCCAAAATTGCGTCTCGAATGGCCGGCCCGAGCGCGCAGCAAGTTTGGCCCTGTTGCTCTCTCTCAGCGAGTTGCTATTCCGGCAACGTCCCGCCGACAACCGAAACGACGTGTTTCGATACGCGGCCTTCTCTCGAAGCAGAATGGCCGCTCCTGTGAATATGGCACGCGTTAACGTCCATACCTCTGCACGCATGTCAGCAACATGCGCATCTGCCAGCTCATAAGACATACCCATGCTGCCGCTCTCGCTGTGCTGCAGTTGCCGCACTACCTCCGGGAAATCACGGCCAAACAAATAGCCGCCCACTTGCAACTGATTTCCGATAACGTCAGCTTCCGTGATGATCCCGCACTTCGCCCGTGCATCATGGCCGTCCCATTTAGGTGCATAATCAACAGCCATCCCAAGCAATGATGGCAACGCCTCTCGCGCTGCCGTCTGCGTAAGGATCACCCTGTGTCCCCGTGCTCCGGATGGAGGCCGAGTGCTTGCTTCGTCCACCGTAGTAAGCACACCTTCAAAGGAAATCCGGTTCGGATGATCCCCGACTTCCGGCATGGTAATCGCCATTGCTTCCAGTCTCATGTCCTCTCTATCCCCTCATCTAAATGCTGGTTGTCTATTCGCTGCTCTTTTACCCCCTCTCTGACGCCGTCACTGTGAGCTGACTAGTCGGAAGCGGCGCCAGTCCACGCATCGACCGCACTTCATTTACAGTCAAAACGCCAGCCGCAAGAAGCTGTGTCTGAACCTGTAGTTCCGTCAACTCGTCTGGCGCATCCAGTTCATTGAAAACAAACTCAAATTCACGCCAGCCCAGCTTCTTCGCAAACAAATCTCGTGTCAGATGCTCTGCCAGCAACTTCGCCAGCGGCACGATTGCGCTGCGGAATGCTTCGTCGGCCTGCTCTGCCGCCGTCGTTCGGTTCACTTCACGCTCAAGTCCAAGAAGCATCGGAGGCAATGAGAATGCATTCGCAACCATGCGAATCAAGAACTCCTGCCAGTTCATCCGAAGGTCCGCATCTGTGCCGCTCGCGAAGCGTAGCACCTCCGGCTTCTGTTCTGTGCTAAGTAGAGGAACTCTGCCCGTGCCTTCAATTTCGTCCTGCCACCATCGAATCAGCCGCTCGTGCTCCACAGGAGTTGTTTCATTGAGCCACAACGCATATTGCACTACTGCGTTACTCGCCAGGTTTCCGGCGAATCTATGAGCGGCAAGAAAGGTGTTCACAGTCTCGAATGCAACCTCTAGCGGACCCAAACCAAACGGCGTATGGGATCGTGGATTCATCCGCAAGTAAATCAGCTGATCATCACGCAGCAAGACTTGCGTATTGGCGCCAGGTAATCCAGTCGTTTGCGCATAGCGGACTGATTCCGGCTTCCCATCCCATTTCGGATTGATCTCAATCGTTGCGCCATCCACGGCCCACAAATCGAACGGTTTTTGCGCATCTCCTGTGATCTCCATCTCAATCGCGCCAAAACCCCCGACCAGTGCATCTTCCAGGACCTGCTCAATCAAGGTGCGAAATGAATCGCTCGCGTTCGGCTCCTCAAGCGCTCGACGCAGGGCCTGCATACGTCCCTGAACGTTGTCTACATCTAGGAGTGAGAATCCACGCTTCGGTCGCACTTGCCAATCCAGGCTGGCGATGCGATCTTTCAGCACATTGATTGCCCTGCGCACCAGCGGCGTTTCAGCAAAGCGACGCAAATTCACAGGAGTAGGTTTCGGCAACGCATTTGAGGGTGTGCGGTAGGGAGTCAGAATTGAAGGCAGTGCCAAGGTCTTTCGTTTTGCCGCCTGCTCCTCTGCTGCGTCGATGCCGACTTCCTTCCGCCGCCACAGTTTTTGAACCGAACTCTTGACCTTCAATGTTTCGCCTCCCGTCGTTCTCTGCTTTCTCAAAAAGAAAGGGCATGGCGATAAGCCATGCCCAACCAATCCCACGCACTGCCGCTTCTCAGATCGTCACATTTGGCTCTATAACCGAAATTCCCTCTGCGCTGTCTCCGCCATTCTAGGCAGATCATTCGTTGTTATCACGCGGATATCCTGTTCTTCCATGGTCTCGACGGAAAATCGATATTGCTCCACGCGCTCAACATCCTCACGATCCGCGCTGACCTCAACAATCGGCTCTACAATCGCCGTAAGTTCCAGTTCCGCATTCTCAATCCGCGCCACACCTTCCCGAATGGATTCAACGCTGAAAGCCAATACTTTAGGCCACTCCGTATCGCTGTCTAGCGAGACAGCATGAAACATGCGAATTAGGCCATTCGGCCGATAACCGCAATCGATACGTAAGGGATCACCCGTCTTCGTATATCTCGAGACAGAAATACGTTTGCGCATCAAGTCCCAAACGCCTGCGCGCTCAAACTGCGACCGCATTTTGGCTTGTATCGCCTGCCGTCCGGTCTTGCGCGCCGACGCTTGCCTCTTGCGTGGCTCGACAAATAGCCGCATCAACTCCTCGACTCCGGCAATCATCGACTCAGCCAGATATGCCCTAGGTTCGGTGATCTGTAGTCCAGTCGAAAAAGAATCTTCGAAAACACGCATAAGTGGCGTTGCGTCGCTACCCTGATGTGCTAGCCGCCGCCGAAGCTCACTCTCCAGGCTCTCAAGCATTGCAACATCCACATCCGGGTCGATGCATCGAACACGCGCCCAGTCCTTCGTAAAGTTCACGGTTATCTGTTCCGGTTGTGCTACGTCCCGCAGCAGAACTCCGATATTTACGAATTCATTTCTCACCGGATCCGGCACATACCGGACGAGGTAGAAATCGCATTGCTTCCGTGTACTCAATTTCTATACCTGGATGTCATTGCCACGATCACATTATCGGTCCTCGGATAGTATCGGCCCAACTGGGCTCGGGAAACTGTCTTTCGATCGCGCCGATCGAAACCGTCATCCAATTTGGAAAAGGCTGGCGGGATGATTCCTGAAAGAGAGTAATCAGCTCGCGAATACGGCTACGTCGTTCCAATAACCGCTCAATAAGCGTCTCAATTTCTGCTAGATCCCCGCCATACCATTCCGGAGGCACTATCTCCGCTATAGACCAGATTTTCTGCGGATCAAGTTCTTCCGCGCGGCTCAACCAAGGCTCAAAGCTGTCCCAACCCACAACACCTCGGTACACGAGATTCCGCGCATAGACCCCCCGTAATGGAGCATCAACAAATTTCCATTCCCCCGCATTAAAGCAGTACCCCTGGTCGATAAACGTGGCCGCATAGCGCTTCTCCCGAGGCCGTTTGTAGAATACGGCCTGCCTTCCATTGGAATTGCAAGTCCACTTATCAATCACAAGCATTCCGAAAAATTCAGCAAGGTTTTTCACTTCAGCCAGTCTTTCCTCGGGAAGGTAATCAACTACCTGCCCCGGCATCAGACCGCCCACCAATCTGGAACCAAATTGTAAGCCCGGCCGACATTGTTCTTGGGTCTGGCCCAAATCAAGGCTAAGTTCCTTCGAGTTTTGAATCAGCCAATCTGTCACCTCAACGATTTCACTGGCTGGAACACTTAGCCCAACCGCTTCCGCCAATCGCGTCGCCATTAATTCATTGGCCAGGACCCGTATATGCTGCGGATTATTCTGAAACTTGACGACATAAGGATGGCCGTCTGAAGCAAGCATCAGATGGCTCTGCGCTCCTCCTCGCATCCGTCGAATTGCTTGTGTGGCCAGAACCGCCAACCTGCCTCCGTTTCAATCGGATTGTACCTGCTCCGAGCTCCAACGTGACGTTCACAATCGCATTTCACCCCGTACACAGAGCGCTATTGCCATCGCCATCACGCAATCATCATGTGCTCCAGCACTGGCGCCAATCTTTCCGTTGCGATGCCGCACGAAGCTTCGGCATTCCTGCAGTAGGCGCTTGCTGTAAAAAATTGTCGGTGTTTCGACTAGAGCAGCAGCCAGCGCTCCCAGCATGCGCGGACGATGAACCACTGATGTGAGCCAGCCGTCCTGATCTTCCTGCCTGTAAATATGCGGATATCTGCTCACACTATGCAGGTATGCCAGCACCCCAGACCCGTGATTATTGCGTTCCACCACCAGCCAGGCTCCGTTGTACTCCTTCGCTAGCCGTGCAGACTCTTCCGCGAGTTCCAGTGGAGACAACCTTGCTCGTAATTCGGCACACTGAAGGCCTGTATTGATCTCCAGTACCTGCGCAACAGAATAGTCCCCTTCACTGCCGCCTCCAGCCGTGTCTACAGCAACCAGGTAACGTCGCCCCTGCACTGGAGGAAACCATAACTGCAATTTTCCTCCGAGCCGTGTTGCAATCGGCTCAGGCAAGTCCTTGATGCGCGCATCCAAGGCGGCGACATCGAAATAGCAATCGCCGCTGCTGAGAAAGCATTCAATCGCGTCCTCTGGATACTCCTGCTTCGCCAGCCCACGAAATCCCGCCGCTATCTTTCTGCGAAATCCTATTTGCTCCAGACTCAGTCCGTGCTGTTCAATCAGCCTCCGCTCATCACTCTGCAGCGACTCCTCGGACACGCGCTCCGCTCGGTATGCGTCCTCCAACCACCAGGGAAAGAAGTGTTGCACCATCCGGCACTGTTCGGCATTGTTCCACTCTTCCCAGAAACATCCCTCAGCCCCGTTTGGGGTCGATTCCAGCACCAGCTCTCCTTGCGGAGGCATTGCTGCTCGTAGTCCCTGTAGCGTCTCCCCCGCGCCAGTCGGCCAGCGAGCGACTTCCGAGCAGTGCAGATTATGAATAGTCAAGCCCCGCCCTGCATTTGCGTCACCAGCAGTTTCAACGCGGTACTCGCTATCCAGTGATGGGAATACGATCTGCCGCGAACTTGCCTTTGAGGTTCGCAGAGCCCCATCTCGCAGCCATTCTGGCAGCCCATCAAGGAATCTGTGAACAATTCGAAATATTCCCTCGGCTGCTTCCTGTGTGTGTGCCACTTGCAATGTCAGCGTACCGGGATTCGTGATCGTTCTCAGAAAAAATCGTCCGGCTACCCATGTGCTGATGCCCATCTGGCGCGACTTAAGGACGATATTTGCCCTTCCCCGTCGCTGCTCGAATGCCCTCTGCGCCCGGTTCGGTCGGAATGGCACGATTTTGCCAGTCCGGTTGCGAATTCGCAGGAGCTGTTCTGCAAGAAAACGCCCGGTAACCTCGCCTTTCAGCTCAGGCAGCGCGCTATCCAGGACCCTTCCAAGATCGAGCAGCTCACTGCGATCAATCGCACTTCCCCAGCTCTCAATACGCGTACCAGTTCGCATCGGGTCCACAAACCAAGGTTCTTTTGCCAGCCGATGAAATCACCAACGAGTTAGCGGTTGCTCCTTGGTAGTTAATGGCCTGCGAACTCGTTGTCGTCACCGTCACAGCGTTGGTACTCGAGTCTGACTTGATGACCGTAAATTCCTCCCCAGTTGGAGAAGCCTTATCTGGCCACGGCGTAAAGCAGCTCGGTAATGTGATTGTCTGTGTTCCGCTCGACGCGTTGGCAATGACATTTTTGTTAGCGGCGGTCAATGTTATGGATCCACTAGTATTCAATACGGTCGAGAGTGCAATGCCGCCCTGTGTACGAACAGTGCCTTGATAGGTAACGTTGAAAAAAGGATTCTGTCCCGCAATGTGCCCTTCAAACAGATCTGTCTGATACCCGCTATAAAGCTGCGCCGAATATGCTTCATAGTTCGAAGTCGCCGCCTTTGGCGACGCCCACACAGTGGCGACCGCGCTGTTTCCGGGAGCATTATTCGAAGCCCCACCGCCCGTAAATCCGGTCGTCGTCTCTGGTTCTAATGCTTGCGCATAATTTCCACAGCCGGTCAGATGATGAACGCTGGCGAATGTTGGAGGTATGCCGGAAGAAGCCGCATACGTAATCCAGTTCACTGACGAGGACATGCCCAGGCAGCCGATGTCGGCGACTTCCAACCCATTTGTCACATTAGGCGAGACATAGGCGAGGTTTGCCGACGGAAAACTCGTGAAATCGGGCCACTGAATATGTCCGCCATGGATCGAAGTTCCATTGGCGCCGACGTAGAACCCGGCAATCGCAGGGCTATCAGCATATGTATCTGTCCACACACTTCCAGCGCCACCTGTATCGTAGATCACATAGTCCGTTGCGTAGGAGGCATTGGCTACCGATGAACTTAGTGCTGTATTGCTACAAGGTGCATTCGTGCACGTGTACGGATAGCCGAATCCGTGAATCATATAGCCGGTATTGCCTGTACCTTCGTTATAGATTCCAGCAATGAGCGCGTTGCGTACCAGTACAGTATCGAGATGGCTATCGATTGCCGTCTGCTGCATGTGAATTCCGTAAGCTGGTCGGCTCGCCGGGGTGAAGTTAGCGGCGTTATAACTGACAGTCACATTCCGGAGAATGAACCCCGATTGATGTCCGTTGGTCGTGCTTTCCTCCCCGAGCAAGATGCCTTCTGCGGAAGTGTCGTTAACCGCAACGTCATCCACCAGCAACCCGCGGAACCACTGCAATTCCAGGCCGTGGATAGCATTCTTACTTGCAAGGATAGTGAAATCCTTAAAGACACATCCTTGTGCTTGAGAGTTATTCCCGAGAAAAACTACATCTCCTCCAAGATTTGTAGTTACATTGAGCGTAGTCGCGCTTGCTGTGCTATCTGCCGCGGTGCTTGCTCCACCCGATCCAACGAGATTAATGCAGGCTCCGTTGCTAGGCTCAGTCAGCGACGAGCTAACCGAGTAACTTCCAGGTCCAAGTCTTACGGTCTGGTTGCGGCCGGTTCCGTTAGCAATGCCAACCGCAGCATTCCAGGCACTGTTCAGGGTTGTATAAGTACTTCCGTCCACCGTGATCTCCCCGTTCAGCGATGCAGCAGTAAACGCTCCCCCCACCTTTGTAGTTCCACTGACAGTTACATTAGCGGTTGAGTTACTCTGGCCTGCAACACTGAATGCTCCTGTCCACTGAGTCCCATTCCAGACGTCGTATTCATACCCTGCATGGCCAGCGTTTCCCGGCGAGCCTTTAAAACATATTCGGTTTAGCGATTGAGTGCTTCCAACTGCAGGCGTGTCGAACCAGCAGTAGCTGTTTGCAAACTTTGTCCCGACCATCCATTGGTTGTAACCACCATACTGACCATATTGCTGCTCATATCTCATGAAGAAACCGTTTGTTGGCGTCCATACGAGCCCCAGTCCCGGCACGGTGACAGTCGGCTGCGCCGATATGCCGTTCACGTAGGTCGGGGCGGTCAGATAAGAGCCACCCGTGATATTGGCGAGTTGCATCCGCGACGATGCCCCGGAGGTCTCAGCCGTTTCCAGTTGATTGAACGGGATGCCATAGGCGCCATCAAAATTCAACCCGGGATAACGATGTACAGCGATCTCGCCTTGATGGGCGTAAGAGCCAGAAGACGTATCAATGTTATGTATCGTCAGCTTTGCGGACCCTACGCCATCAAAGAAGTCTAATGCGCCGCCCGGCGGATCTACGATCAAACCATCCGGGATAGGTCCGGTAACGACTTCCGCGCAGGTCAGCACCCCAGTTTGGTCGCAGTTATCGATATATCCAGCGCCGGGCGGCTGAATGGCCGCAATGTGAGAGTCTTCGATATCAACGGCCGCATGCTGAGACCCAGGTCCTTCCTCGACGATGGAGCCTGCTGGCCAGTCACCGTTGCTTATGCTCGACCCGGAAGCCCCGCGGGCAAGGACGTGCATCTTCCCGTCGGCAGTGAACCCCTGTACTTCGATGACTTCAAACTGTCCGCGCTGAATGTTCGGATTGTACTGTGATGGAGCAGCACTGCCGGAGAGAAAGTCCTGCGGCATAATAATGTAGTAAACAATCGAGCCGGTTCCCATGTCAGCCGCCGATTCAAAATACTGCGCCATCCAGGATGTGTCAGTTACTCCGACAACTGTCGCTGAAGGAGGTAGTTCACCCGCCAGCTTCGTCTTCTCAAGCACGCCGCCGTTAACGTAAATCCCAGCATTCAGTCGTGGCTCGTTGCTGTAAGGAAAACCCTCCAGATAGAAATTCCGGATGCTTCCATAGCCACCTGCGCGAAAGCCGCTCATGTACTTGAGTGGCTTGATCGACCCGCCATAGAAACTATAGTTCACGGCCTTTACGATTGTGATCGCACCATGAGGATCAGGGCTTACCGAGGACGGACCACCACCCGCACCTTGGTTAGGAAAAGGATAGGAGTTGTTCGGGCAATTGATTCCGTAACAGTAGTATTCCTCCCCGAAGCGCTCTGCGGTGGATCCAGGTGCCAAGATCTGGGTGTTGAAGAAATAGCTTTCGTTGATGTCGCCGCCTAAGATGATGGGCCACCGAACAGAAGTGATCGATAAGTTGTCTGAACGAAATCGCTCACTGTTGTTATTTAGTTGCAGTCCGCGGCCGCCATGGTTAGACATCGAGACATTTGTAATGTGAAACTGGGCAGCAGCATCGACTTCTAGTAAAGTGCCAGTTGTGGCATGGCCGCTCCCATCGAGTTGGATATCGCTTATCTGCCCGTTACAAATTTCTGTGTTAGAGCAAGAGTCAGCGTAGACCGTAAGCAGGTTCGTCTGAGCAGACGTGAGTTGTAGTATGCTCGCTTGACTGCTATCTCCTTCGATGCATATGTTAGATGGAACACGTAACGTATTGCTTACTTTATAGAGGCCGGCAGGTATATATATGCAGGGAGTTGCCCCATTGCTCCCAGCCTGGGGGTTCGCAACCGCAAAAGCAATTGCGGCTTGAATCGCAAGTGTCGAGTCGTTGGTTCCAGTTGGGTCAGCTCCCCCGGAAAAATCGGGATGTCTGATGTCAACTCGCGGCAGCTTTGTCACCGCATCGGGCGTCCGCAGCGTTCCAATCATATTACCGCCCGCCAGCGGCACAGCCGAAGCCACCGCCTGGTCCGTATACTGCTTCGTTGCCGCTTGGTTACTAGACGTTGGAGAAGCTGACAGTAGCAGCGGCCCAGCCATTGTCCCGCCAGTCAGAGAAAGATAATTACCACTCAGAGATGCGATTGACGTGTCGACATATTGCTTTGTTGCGTCTTGCACCGCGATCGTTGCAGGAACAAGTTGAGCGCGAATTGAAACGATGGAGGCAGTCGCCGCGGCCGGGACAACCCAGTATTCTTTGTTTACCGTGCCATCGTTAAGATGATAGATCGCCGTGTAGTAACTACCCGCCGGAGAAGCTCCAGCGTTCGCGGCAAGATTGATACTAACAAACCCGTCTTGCCCGATTGCAACCGTTGCATTGCCAGCAGCGACAGCCTGGTTCTTCGCAGTCGAAAAGGCGGCCCATGTTACGATCAGCGTTCCAGTAGCTGGCGTTCCATCTGCTCGATACACTACTCCCTGCACCGTCGTAGTCGTTATCTGGGAATGAATAGGCGATGCAGTCAATCCGAATAGCAGGATCCACATCGCATTCTTCACAAACCACCTCTTCTGGCTCACCGTTGCTCCTCTTTTTTTCGCGGTCTAACACAGAAACCACTTTCAAGTCTGATTACTTCGTCTCGCTTCTTTCTGCTTCTTTAGCCTTGTTGCGCTTGAGTTCCTCAGCTTGTTTCAGCAAAATCTGTCCAAGGCTTGGCGGTCTGCGTCGCCTCGAAGTAGCAGCCTGGACTTCTTCCTTAACTCCGCCTAAGTCGAATAGCAGCTTCGTATGTTGCACACTGCCCTCTACCGCATGATTTGCCAAAGCCTCAACTATTTGCCGGTAGTTTCTTCCAATTTCCTCTTGCGCGGTTTTTCTGAAGTGTCTCGGCTTGGTCGATAGTCGTTTTTCGGCAGCGTGTGTCTCCGTCTGGGGATCGATTTGCTCAGATTCCATAACTCGTTTAGTGCGAGGTTTATCAGCTCGTTTAACCATAGGCAAAAATAAAAGGGAGGCGGAAACCGCCTCCCTTTGTTGTTTTCTTTACTCTTATCTTTAGGATAGCATTTTTAGTGGAAATAGTACGCCAACTTACACCAAACTATTTTCTCCATGAATTGAGCAACTTAGCGACATTTCCACAGATCTACCCCCTTGACAGGTTTTCCTATTAGTCGATTTTTAGAATCTCTAGATCTAGAAATAGGCGAGATAGGTCATCAAGCGTATCTGAATACTTGCGCGTAACAGAGCGTAGGCTCGCCCCAAGAAGTTCTGCGGTCTCCTCCTGTGTGTATTCCTGCAACGCAATTCGGGAAATCAATTCACGCCCAAACGGATCGATCTTCTTGAGGCATTTCTCAATATCGAATAAAAAGATCACGGCATCCTCAAAACTGTGCATACGATAGCTGGATGCTTTTCCACGAAAAACACATTTGCCGATTAGCGACGGCACACGTCCTGTTTGGAGAGAAACAAACATGTATCTCCGCAAGAGAAGCTCGGTGCGTCTCCTGTAGAAAGCGATGCCTTCTGTAGGTGCGCCTACGGGAACAGACGGCGTGTCAACGCTTGTAGATTCGGCCCAGACAAAGGGGAGCATCAATGCTGCGCTCATAGCTCCCTCCCGGCAGCCGCATGTTGTGTTGTGATGCGTCGGTTCTTCCTTGGCCGGCCGGCCAACCTCCTGGATCTTGGAGCAGGAAAGGCTCGCAACCTCGTCGAGCACGTAGCGCAATAAACCTCGTTCAACTCCTGGGCTCGGAACCAAAGGCCTCCGCACCCCTCACAAACCTTTAAAGTCACGCGCGTAAACGTCATTATTTCTCCAAAGCAGTAAAAAAAGTCCACAGCTTTCTTTCTGACTATTGCTTCTGCGGACAAGGGAGTAGGTACATCCAGCACGGTCTCAACTGGCTTCCGTTGCCGATTGCATGCATTCCTGTTGTTGGTAGGAATAGGGAGAGAGAGACACAGATCATGGGGTTATAGAGATAGGGTTTTCTTTAAATAAGTTTCTCTAGTGCCTTCTTCTGAGATACCAGCCCAATGTCCGCGCCCATGTCCAGAAAGCCGCTAAGGCTCTTTCAACGAGTGGCAAAATCTCAAATGACATGCAAAAGTGAAACGACTGTATCTGCGCGGCGTCGAATTGGTCAACAAATAGCCACTCAGAAGACGCAGCGTATCTAGCTGGAAAGCTCCGATCCCCCGAAATCAGAGAAACACAACATAGTAGCTTTTCTTTGAGCTAAGTCTGTGCACAAAAGTGTATAGCTCAAAGAAAACTTTCCACAAATGACCTTTTCGCAGCTACATGAGCAACTTCGCCTGGAACTTCTGCGACGCATCGAGCGCGGAGTGCTCAGCGGCACGTTGCTGGCCCGTCAAACCGGGTTAAAGCATGCGCATATCTCCAATTTCCTTCACCGTAGGCGCCGTCTTAGCCTGGATGCGCTCGACCGCGTCCTATCCGCTCAATCCATCACTCTAGAAGAGCTTCTGGCGCAAGCACCAACCCGTCAGAGTCAGGCGCACAAGCATAGTGTTGCGTTAACAAGTCGCGTCGCGCTTGTATCTCAATCCGTAGCTATCTATGAATCGCAGATACGAACGAGTTCCATTTTGGAACTCGTTCAACTGCCCGCCGGATACCTTGATCATTTGCGCCCTAGGCGCTCCTCTGACCGAAAAGATTGGGAAAGATTCGTTGCGGTTCGAGTTAGTTACGTACAAGCAGAGCCAATGGGTCCCGTAATCGCTCCGCATGCCATTCTTGTCATCGATCGGCAATACAACTCGCTTGTTTCCCATCGGCCGCCAATGCCCAGCATCTATGCCATCCACCGCGGAAATACTATGCTCCTCCGCTACGCCACGCTTTACGGAAGCACTATTGTTCTCCGTCCTCAAAAGATGGAACATCCGATCGAACTGATCGAAATGAAACCTGAAGAATCCCTTGGCAACATCGTTGTGGGCCGCATTTGCGCCAGTATCTCCGAAGCCTAATGCACTCACGCCCGCTCGAATTTTGGTAGCATCGCGTCGGAGGGGTTGTTCATGGACCAGATAACGGCTTCGGCGAACGGTACGCGCCGGACTGAAGATATTGCTCTTGACCTGCTCAAATTTGTTGCTGCTACCACTGGTGCGGGTCGCACCGCTGCTTCCTCACCTGGATTTGTTGCTGCGAGCGCTTCAAAGCCAGAGGATCAGGTAACACACCTGTTGGAACTCTACATGCGCTGTCTGCGCGTTGTTGAAGGAAAGGGAGAAGCGCGTTAGCGCGCCATTTTGAGGGAATCAGCAACGCAAAACGTAGCAGTGTTCGGTGCGGGTGTGTTCGGCAGGAATCATCTGCGCGTCTATCGAACCTTGCAGGAATCGGATTTTCCGGTCAGGCTCGCTGCCATCGTGGAAAGTGACACGAGCCGGACCGCGTCGCTTGAGCAGGAATGGGGCCTGCCCGTCTACGGTTCAATCGACGCTTTTCTCAGCGATTGTGCGAGTGGCAACCTCCAGATAGACGCAGCTTCTGTATGTGTTCCCACGATCGGCCATTTCCAGGCGGCATCTGCACTCTTGGCTAACGGAATTGACGTGCTCGTCGAAAAACCGATTGCCGCATCTCTTGAGGAAGCAGGGCAGCTCACAGCTCTTGCCAATCAGCATCGACGTGTCCTGCAGATTGGGCATCTGGAGCGTTTCAATCCTGCGGTTGCGGCGGTTCGCGGTCTGCTAAATGGTCCGATGTTTTTTGAGGCGCACCGGCTCAGCGTCTTTAGCCCACGTTCGCTCGATGTAGACGTCGTTTTGGATCTGATGATTCACGACCTTGATATAGTCCTTACCTTTGCACAGTCTCCTGTCAGCCATGTGCATGCGGTTGGATTGCCCATACTCTCGCCGAAAGTCGATATCGCAAATGTCCGTGTCGAATTCGAGTCGGGCTGCGTCGCCAACTTTACCGCCAGCCGTGTCAGCACGGAACGAGTGCGCAAGCTGCGTTTTTTTCAACCACACCAATATGTGTCCATTGACTATGCAAGGCAGGACCTTCTCGTAATCAATGTGGAAGCCCGGGCAACGGCAAACTCTGGTGTTGTAGGAAATTCTTCCGGGCTCAGCATGCAGAAGCCTCAGGTAACGCAGGGCGAGCCCTTGCGCTTCGAGATTGAATCATTCCTGGAATGTGTTCGCAGTCGCCGTCGGCCAGTGGTTTCCGGAGAGGATGGACGCGAAGCATTGAAGGCTGCCTTGCAGATCAACGCAGCCATCGACGAACACGCCAGGCGCGCCAGACTGGATCGCTACACCGCTTAAAGCTTCTATTGCAGATTCTGTATCTGGGTTCCCTTCGGAATATCGAGCTGGAACTGGTCGTCTTTCAGCGTCTGGTTGACTGTCACCTTCTGAAAAGTAATGACGATTTGGTACTCCTCAAGCGGACGCTTGATCGTGATGCTGGTGGGAAAGCGGAAATCCCCGAAAGATTCGTATGGACCATAGATTGCTTGCGTTTGAATATTTCCCTCTTTGTCGTAGATGTCTTCTCCATTCGGAAGTAGATCTACCCGACTGACGTGAATCACGCGCACCGGAACAAGAATGTTTGAATCGCCGTTTTTCCGAAACACGCTGAGAACATATTCAGGTTCGAGTAGCAGCTGCTTCTTCGTGGGATCGAGTACAGTCTTTGTCTCCGTCGTCCTCGACAGCGATTCATCTGGTCCAATGCTGTGGATGAGCAAGGAATCGAAGAAAACATTCGGCCGCATATTTTCAAGCGGATTCGTCGAAGGTTTGCTGACTGCATTTGAGCCAACAATCGCCTTATTTTCATGCGGGATCAGTAGCTTGAAATTTGATCCGTCGCTGGCCAGGTCAAATGCGCGAGTATGCAGTACAGGGAGCAGGCCCAGGATTCGCAGCATCTCAGGCTTGCGCAGCAGAATGAAGCCACGAACCGACGTGTAGTCGGTTACCTTGCCCTTTTGCGCTCCGCCAACCGACGCTTGAAACTCCACAGTTGCGTTCAGCGACTGAATCGCATCGTACTGTTTGTTAATATTGCTGACCAATTGCTCCACATCAGCAGACTGGACAACGCTCGGCATTTTCGGTTGCGGAAGCTTTCGGGTATGGCTCAAGCAACCGGTCAACACCGGCAGGCACAGCGCCATCGCTTGAAACCAAAACTTTCGCATCGGGCCTTCACTATCAAGAACTGCCGCTACAACTCATCTAAATAACGCTCTCGTCGACTAACGCTGGCCTGCTGCGTGTTGCGCGCGACGATAAGCCTGAACATTTTGTTCATGTTCTTCCAATGTCTTTGCAAAACGGGAATGTCCCGCCGGATCGGTACTTGCAGCAACAAAATACAAAAATTGTGTCTGGGCTGGCTCCATTGCGGCTTTCAGCGATTCAATGCCAGGATTGCAGATCGGTCCAGGTGGCAGCCCCGAGTGCTTGTAGGTGTTATAGGGCGAATCGCCGTCAAGGTCGGATTGGTAAATGGTGCCTCTGTATTTTCCATCCAGCAGGTCGGCGTAAATCACGGAGGGGTCCGTCATGAGCGGCATACCCTTGGCGATGCGATTGGAGAATACGCTTGCTACCATTGGCCGCTCGCTTCCGATGGGTGTTTCTCGTTCGACGAGCGAAGCCATCGTCACCACGTTGTGATAGTTCTGGATTAGATCAATGCTTGCGGCCGTCTGGCGGAAGCGCTTCACCATCGCGGCAATTATCTGGTCGGGCGTTGACAGTCGTTGAAATTGATAGGTATCGGGAAAGAGGTAGCCTTCGACGCTCTGCGCGCCAGGATCCAAATCGGAGATCAACGCCACATTCCTCTTAACGGCCTCAAGAAACGCCTCTTTGCTGCCCAGCTGTGCGGCTTCAACCCTCTGCGCGATGTCAAAGATGTTGGCGCCTTCAGGAATCGTCAACGCCCGCGTATAGACATCGCCCCTTTCCAACCTCGCATACACTTCCGACATGCGCGCCGGATGATCAAAGCGATACTCGCCTGCTTTCAGTGTCCCACCCTTCACCGCCCGCATGATGTCAAAGGCATAACGACTCCGGATCAAACCGTGTGACTTCAGAAGGCGTGCAATTTGTGCCGAACTGGTACCGGGCGGAATTTCCAGAAACATCTCGCTATGAGGGCCCGCCGGAACGTAAAGCGCCAGTCCGGCACACAACAGAGCTGCAGTCACTGCAAGAAGTAGTAAACGTCGCAAATCCCACTTGACCTGTAATTTGTTTTGATTCCCATCCCTGATTGTATGATGCGACTCATTTTGCCTGCATTTGGCTCTCGGGTCTTGCGTAAGATGCTGCCATGGAGCACGATGGCGCACCGCGCCTTCTCGGTCTGGACGTAGGCAATCGGCATATTGGTGTTGCTGTTTCCGACGAGTTGGGGCTTACCGCGCAGCCGGTCCTGACCCTGGTTCGTAAGAAGCCTCGCGATGATTTGAGATCGTTGGCCAGGCTGGCCCGGAAATACGGCTGCCAGGAGATTGTCGTTGGCAATCCGCTTCACCTCTCCGGTGATCAAAGCCGTCAGGCCGAGAGAACGCAGGTCTTCGCCCAACTGCTCGCCGATGAAACGAAGCTTCCGGTGCATTTGTGGGATGAGCGCCTGACCACCACTGAAGCGCATCGCATTCTGTACGAGTCAGGCCGTCCGAGGGCAGAACACCGTGAGGTGGTCGACCAGGTCGCTGCGGTTATTATTCTGCAAGGCTTTCTCGACGCGCGTCGTCTGGGGCCCTAACCAGCGCCGAAGGCGTCCTTCGACTCCGCTCAGGACAGGCTACACTCGACGCCCACTCGTCGTCCCGTATAATAAAAGTTTGGCGGTTATCACTGGTCAGCCGTGGACGAGCGGCTCATGCCTATGAGCCGCAATGGATTATTGCATGCCCGAACACATCAAAAAGAAATTGCTGGAAGAGATCAAACAGCTCGAACATGAGCTTGCTCACGAGCTTCCCCTGGAAATCAAGAAAGCAGCCGCATTAGGGGATCTGAGCGAGAATGCCGAATACCACATGGCCAAACAGCGCCAGGTATTCGTGAATGCGCGCCTTGGGCAACTCAAGAAGCGCATGGGCGAGCTTGCCCTCGTTAACCTCGCAAATATTCCTCATGACCGCGTCGCTTTTGGCTCAACCATCGTCGTTTATGACACATCCAAGGATGAGGAGATCGAGTATAAGCTTGTCACAAGTGAGGAGTCGGATGTTAACCAAGGCCTGATATCGACCACCTCGCCTATCGGGCGCGCTTTAGTCGGCAAGCAGGTGGGCGATGTTGCGACGGTTGTAACTCCGAACGGCAAACGCGAGCTCGAAATCCTGAAACTTTCAACGATCCACGACGAAGCGGAATAACGCGGCATGAGTTCCAATAAGACCTGGACGAGCGCTTTTGGACGCGCATGCGGGGTGCTGCTGCAGGCCATTGTGAATGGCCTGGCGCTGACCCGCATCTCGCCCAACGTGCTCACCTTCATTGGGCTCATCATCAACACCGCTGCAGCGATCCTTTTCGGCTATGCCAACGAGCACAACTACGTACGCATGTTTCTCTATGCCGGACTGGTGATCATTGGCGCCGGCATCTTCGACATGGTCGACGGACGCGTCGCCCGCCAGACGCAACAAGTCACGGTCTTCGGCGCGTTTTTCGATTCGGTCATCGATCGCTACTCCGATGTAGTGCTCTTCTTCGGGCTGCTGGTCTTCTACGCTCGCGGCAACCGCTTTTTCTACGTGGTGCTGGCGGCGTTCGTAATGGTCACCTCGCTCATGGTGAGCTATACCCGCGCGCGCGCCGAAGCGCTGATCGGGCAGTGCAAGGTCGGCTTCATGGAACGGCCGGAGCGGATCGTTCTTATCATCCTCGGCGCGCTGTTTAACCGCTGGGGGGCGATGGCGCCTGTGCTCTGGGTGCTGGCCGCGCTCTCGACGATTACCGTGATCCACCGCATCAGCTACACCTACCAGATGACCAAGCATCTGGCTCCGGTTCCGGAAACGCCGCCGCTCACCTACAAGCGGGAGCCGGTGGAGGCGACACCCGAGTTGCACTCGGCTCCCACTGCTCCTCCCGTCTGACCTCGCGAGAAAAGTACCTCTACAAAAACACCTCCGAGGATACTTCCGCTTCCACAAGTGTTGACATCAAAGTTAACGCTATGATGCGGCGTCTACTCTCCCAGCTCCCTGTCGCTCTGTGCTTCTTTGCCTTTGGCGGTCTCTTTGTAACCGGCTCTGCGCGGGCCCAGACGGACGCTGCTGCCAGCCTCTATGGATCTTTCAGCGGCACGACGGCTGCGAATGGCACGGTGCAAAGCCCGTCGAACGCGGCGGGCGTGCTGCTGGAGTTGCGGCACATCTCCAACCCTTTGGTCGGCTATGAACTGAACTACTCTTTCAACCGGGCCAACCAGAACTACAACGACTTCGAAGAGATCAAGACGGCAGCGCACGAGGTGGGAGCGGACTGGTTCGTGTCCTTTCCGGTGCTGATGTTGAAGCCGTTCATTCTGGCGGGTGGGGGGATCATTTTCTTTCATCCCGACTCGGGACAGCCCGACAGCAAGAGTGACGCCAAGCCAGTCTTTGTGTACGGTGCCGGGGTGGACTGGACGGTGATTCCTCACATCGGGTTACGATTTCAATACCGCGGCAATCTGTATCACGCGCCGGACGTGTCGCATGCCTTCTCATCGACCAACGCGTTTACGCATACGGCGGAGCCGATGATCGGGGCTTATCTCAGGTTCTGACCCCTCCCCATGTTTTTGTAAATTCGTCCAAACACAGGCGGTTAAGGCGTTCATACTTGAGCAAGGTCTATCACGCACCAGAGCCGTATGATGCCTTTTTCTCGACCACTGAATTCACGCATACCTATGGGGGAATGATTGGGCTTTACCTCAGGTTCTGAGGGCCACCCTCCCCCCTATGTTTTTGTAAATTCGTCTAAAACAAGTGGTTAAGGGGATGTGCCAGAACCGGTGCACCTTCCTCTGCGATTTGCCTCTCTTATTTCAGGATAGCTGGTTTCGCTGGAAAATATGCCAGAGATCGTTGCAACGAATATCCTTCGAAATCAATCGCTGATGAAGAAAGTTTGGTTTGAGGGTCTTGACAGGCGGCGGCCATGGGGGTGGCCGCCGCCGAATGCGTCTCGCGCTATTGCTACTGCGCTGTGACGATGTCGTCGAGGACGTAGAGCTCGATCAGGGCCTGGGTTCTTAGCTTCTCGAAGTGTTCAAGAGTGGTACCGAATTCCATGTCGGGATGCACCTTTCTGAAGCGATCAAGAAACTGTGGATCGTCTGCGAATGCAGCATCCATGCTCGGGAAAATATCTACGGTCACCCCCTGGAACGGCAAATCGGGCCCAAAGGGCATTGCCCGAACATTCAGAGACCAGCCGTCTGACTTGCCCTCTTTCACCAGCGCGTCCGCGATGGGTTGCCATACTTTCTTCTCGTATGCGATCCAATCGTCAAAGTTGCCATCGGCGACTTTCATGTAATTGACCCGGAAGTAGTCGCCCTTCTTGGGTGCGCCAACGGTTGCCAGATTCTGGAATAGCGCCGTCGATACGAGTTTGGCGACCGCATCCCGGTGTTTGAGGTAATCATCCGGGGTAAAGGTCAGCCCCTCCTTTTTGATCGCAGCGTCGAGTTGTTCCATCCCCAAGGTATGCGGCGTTTTGGCGAAGAGGGAAATGCTGAGGTAATCGCACTCTGCGGATTCACCTCCTGGAAAGACGGGTCTCAGAAGATACCAGGCGGTGAGTTCACCGTCGCTCACGCGGCCTTGGGCGACTTTGTGAGAATCCTCTGTCAGGAACTTGTGAAGGGCGGCGGCACTGTCCGGCTTTACTTTGAAGCAGGCCACTGTGTGATAACCCGTGGATGGCTGCTGCGCATACGCAGGCAGAGTAGAGAATGCAAGTGCGATTGCTGCACCCAGAAATGTGCGGGCAAACGTGCGGGCGATTTTCATGGAACCTCACTTTCTTTGGCTCTCCGACCGGTCGAGCTGGTCAGCGGCTTCCAGAGCTGAAGTCAGGAGATGATTCCTGGGGGGAAGTGCCAAAAACAATACGGGAGACAAAGAATGGGCGCAATACTACCTTTGCAGTACGCTGCGGTGTCTGATGCCGCGTGTCCGCGATTCGCAGAATGTACCCTTTAGGCAGGGTGCTGGTTTTTTACGGCAGGAATCGCCCGCTACTCGGTAAACCACTCCCTGTGATAGCATCGTCAATCTCTGAAGACGCCCGGATTTTTGGGGCGCCTGCTGGCCCTGATGGATGCCGAGGACGGCAGATTCGGTGGAAGGCTGACGCCGTGTTCTTTCGTCAGCGAGACGCCGCAAGCGACGCCTGAACGACATCCCTGTCTCGAGCAATTCGAGAAAGAACAGGCACCTGACCTGAGTGCCTTTAATCGCGGAGTCCTGATGCCCCGGGCTAAAGCCCGGGGCAGTCATCCGGGGTTTGCAAGTAAGGCAGCCACCATCCATTCCCGCGCTTCTCCTTGATTCCCACACAATCTGTTGACCGGTCTTTCGCTAGCCGGTTCGTTTACGGACCGAATTTTTTGCTGGCTGACTTCACTTACATCAAAGAAGGAGTTCACGATGAAAACGTATCAAGGAAGTGAGATTCGAAACGTAGCTGTAGTAGGGCATGCGCACAGCGGGAAGACAACGCTCGTCTCCGCTCTGCTGCATGCCGCCAAGATGACGCCAAAAATGGGGCGCGTGGAAGATGGCAGCGCCATGACCGCCTATGACGAGGAAGATGTCGCTCGGCGAACCACCATGCTGAACGCCGTGGCGTATGCCGAATGGAACGGAGTGAAGGTCAATTTCATTGATACCCCTGGCTTCCATATGTTCGTGCACGAAGCGCGAGCGGCGATGATGCCGGTGGAGGCTGCGCTGGTGGTGGTGAACGCCGCGAACGGGCCGGAGGCGATGACCGATCGCGTCTGGAAATTCGCCGATGAGTTCAACCTGCCGCGCGTGGTGGTAATGAACCAGATGGACCATCCGCGAGCCAATCTGGACAAGACGCTGGAAGCGATGCGCGAGCGCTATGGAAGGCACCTGATCCCGGTGCAGTTGCCGATTGTGAATGACAAGGGCTTTCAGGGTGTCGTGGACCTGGTGACGATGGAGGCGTTTTTCTATACGCCCGACGGCGATGGCCACGGCAAGATCGGCGATATTCCGGCCAACATGGCGGAAGAAGCCAAGGCGGCTCACGAGACGCTCGTAGAACTGGTCGCAGAGGGCAAGGACGAGTTGATGGAGGAGTTCTTTGCCCAGGGCACGATTCCGGAGCAGCACCTGATTACGGCGCTGCATGAAGCGATCCGGGAAGACCGTATTTTCCCAGTGCTCTTCGCCAGCGGCGGCACAAATGTGGCGACCGATCACCTGCTCGATTTCCTAAAAGTGTATGCGCCTGCTCCAGTTGAGCGTGCTCCCGTGGCCGCAAGGGCCGTTCTACAGGCTGTGGCTGCGCACGGCAATGGTGAGGTAAGCGAGAGACAGCCTGAGATCGTGATGCGTGCTGTCGATGACAAGGAGCCGATCTCGCTCTATGTGTTTAAGACCATGACCGATCCGTTCGCCGGGCGCATTTCCTTCTTCAAGGTCTTTTCCGGCGTACTGAAGAACGACGCAGGCGTCTGCAATTATTCGCGCAAGGGGTCGGAGAAATTTGCTCATTTATCAGTTATGCAGGGTCATTCGGCCGTGCCGGTTTCGGATCTGCATGCCGGCGACATCGGCGCGGTGGCCAAGCTGCGCGATACGTTTACCGGCGACACGCTGGGCGAGAAGGGGCACGATATTTTCTTCGAACCAGTGGGCATGCCGGAAGCGGCGATGACCTATGCGATTGAGCCGAAGACACGCGCCGATGAGGACAAACTGGCTCCTGCGGTGCACAAGCTGATGGAGGAGGACCTGCTGGTTCGCTTCTACCGCGATCCGCAGACGAGCGAATTTCTGATTGCGGGAGCGGGGCAGCCGCATATTGAATCGCTGGTGTCAAAGCTGCGCAAGCGGTACCACACCGAAGTGACGCTGAAGGCGCCCAAAGTGCCGTATCGCGAGACGATTCGCGGGCGCGCTGAAGCTCAGGGGCGGCACAAGAAACAGACTGGAGGCCATGGGCAGTATGGCGACTGCAAGATCAAGATGGAGCCGCTGCCGCGCGGATCGGGCTTCGAGTTTGAGAATGACATTTTCGGGGGTGCGATTCCGCGGCAGTATGTGCCGGCCGTCGAAAAGGGCATTCAGGAGTCGGCTGCGCGGGGATTTTTAGCGGGCTACCCGGTCGTCGATTTCAAGGTGACGGTCTTTGACGGCAGTTATCACGATGTCGATTCAAACGAACTGTCCTTCAAGCTGGCGGGGCGGATCGCTTTCCGCAAGTGCATGGAGCAGGCGAAGCCTGTGCTGCTGGAGCCGGTGATGCGGGTTGAGATCGAGGCTCCGGAGGAGTTTGCCGGGGCGCTGATGGGCGACCTGAACCAGCGTCGCGGGCGCGTGCAGGGCATGGAGAGCACCAATTCCGGCACGACGATTCGCGCTGAGGTTCCCATGGCGGAGATGCTGACCTACGGGCAGAGCCTGACGGCGATGACCCAGGGGCGGGGCAGTTTCCACATGGAGATGGACCACTATGATGTTGTCCCGCAGGTGCAGGCGGACAAGATTATAGCGAATGCCAAGAAACCGGTGGAGGAGGAAGAGGAATAGCGGCAAATGCTCGACTGATTTTGCGATTGGGCCAGTCTGGGACTGGCCTGATTTTTTTGTGCTGCCGGGAAAATGATGGAAATAGGTCCATCCCCTGCTCATAACCCATTTGGAATGAGGGTATTTGTAAATCTCTTGAAGGATGGGCATTCCACGAAGAGACAATCGCGCCAAGTCGAGTATTTTGGCAACCTTCGGCGGGTTTCGTAATCTAAAATTCTGAGCCAAGAGATTGAATTCAGGAAAGTTGAATCGTAGATGAAGTTGCGCACTCTGATCGTGCCGGTTCTGGTGGGCTGGATGGGAATAGGTTGTGCGCTGGGGCAGAGCAATCCGAATAATTCGGCAACCAACCCGTACTACGGGAGCGTGCAAGTTGCGCCTGCGACGCCGGAGGTGAAGCAGCTCTCGATTGATGACGCGATCCTGATGGGGATTCAGAACAACCTGGCGCTGACGGAAGCGCGCCAGAATCAGCAGACGGCGCAGGCGCAAGCCTCGCAGACGTTGAACTTGCTGTTGCCGAATCTGTATGTGTCCGGCGGGACTGGTCTGCACCAGTACAACCTGGAGGCAGAGGGATTTCGCGGCGGCTTGCTGGGCGAGTTCAGCAGCCTGCTTCCGCCATCGGAGATAGAAAATTTCAAATTTGTCGTGAAGGTCGATGTTACGGAGGGACATGCGAACCTGTCGCAGACCCTCTTTAACTGGGCGGGCTGGGATCTGTATCGCGCGATGAAAACCGGCGCCAAGGCGGCGTATTACAGTGCGCAATCGACGCGTGGGCTGGTGGTGCTGAATGTGGGCACGACGTATCTGCAGGCGATTGCAGACAGGGCGCAGCTCGACTACGCGGAATCATTGCTCAAGACCGACGAGACACTGCTCAGCCAGGCAGTTGCGGAGCACCAGGCGGGGACGGCGGCCAATCTCGATGAACTGCGGGCGCGGGTTGAGTACCAGACGCAGCAGCAGGCTGTGATCAATGCCGAGAACACGCTGCAGAAGGATGAAATTACGCTCAAACGGCAGATCGGGATGGATCCAGGGCAGAAGATTCAGCTCACGGATGCGGCGCCATTTGCGGATCTTTCCAAGATGAGCATTGAGGATGCGAAGCGTGAGGCTTATTCCAGTCGGCAGGATTATCAGGCTCTCATACAGAACCTTCGCATGGCGGAGTTGGAGCGCAAGGCGGCAACGCATGAGCGCTTCCCGACGGTGAACTTTAAAGGGAATTATGGTGTTTCGGGGATTTCCGGCGGACCTTACCATGGGGTGTTCGAGGCGGCAGGCACGATAGAGGTTCCAATCTTTCAAGAGGCGAAGTTTCGCGGCGACCATGACGTCGCCGAGGCGCAGCTGGAGAACTATCGCTCCCAGATGGCGGACCTGAGGAACAAGATTGACCAGCAGTTGCGGGACAGCCTTCTCGATCTACAGACGGCTTCCGATCTGGTGAACGTGGCGCGGAGCAATGTGGACCTGTCGACGACGGCGTTGGAGCAGAGCACAGACCGTTTCCAGGCTGGAGTGGATGACAATTTGCCGGTGGTGCAGGCGCAGTCGACTCTGGCGCAGGCTCAGTCGCAGTATGTGAACAGCGTGCGCCAGTTCAACCAGGCGAAGCTAGGGCTGGCGCGCAACCTTGGCATTGTCGATACGCAATACAAAACGTACCTGCAGGGGGGTACGCCGCCAGACGTGAAAACCAATCCCACGGCCCAGCCGCAAGGGGGAAGGTAACAATTTTCTTGGTTACCTGACGAATCTGATAGACTGGATAGGCGTTAGAACTGAACGGGCAAGAGCAGTCCTCGCCCAGCAGCAAGAACTTGCCAGTAGTGGATCCGATTTGTTCCAGCGCAATTCAAATTAGGAAATAGCATCACATGGAACAAGGAACAGTGAAGTGGTTTAACGACGCAAAAGGGTTCGGCTTCATCTCGCGCCAGAATGGTGAAGATGTCTTCGTGCACTACTCAGCCATTAACTCAAATGGCTTCAAGAGTCTGCAAGAAGGTCAGGCCGTACAGTTCAACGTCGTTAAGGGGCCGAAGGGCTGGCAGGCAGCGGACGTTCAGCCGCTCTAAGACGCAGACAATCTAGACGGATCATAAGAGGCGAGCTTTCGGGTTCGCCTCTTATGCTTTTTGACGGTCCTGTAACAAAACGGTTAGCGGCGCATGATTTTTTCAAGTGCATCGCAGGCTGTCTTCAGGCCGTCTTCCTTGGCCATTTCGCGCTGTACTTCGAGGGCACGCTGGGCGTAGCGCGGGTTGCTCAGAAGTCCCGTGATCATTCGGGCTGTGCGCTCAGCGGTATAGTTCTTGCGCTGGACAACTTTGGCCACACCGAGACGGCGCACACGGCGAGCATTGTCAGGCTGATCATGGCTGTAGGGCATGACGATCATCGGCTTGCCGGAACGAAGCGCCTGGGCTGTCGTTCCTACTCCCCCCTGATGCACGATGGCCGACACACGGGGAAAGAGCTTCGAGTAGGGCGCGTATTTCGCGATGCAGATGTTTTCCGAGACGGGCAAGCGCGGGATGTTGTCTGGTTCGTTGCCAACGAGGAGGACTGCGCGGAGGTTCAGCAGCCTTGCGGCCTCGGCGCTTTGCTCGTAGAAGTCGCCTGCATCGAGCACGGCGGCAGAGCCGAGGGTAAAGACCACGGGCGGCGGTCCCGCATTGAGGAATCTTTCCAGTTCCGGAGAAAGGGTGACGTTTCCGGCATCGCCGTCATAAAAGACGAAGCCAGCGATCAGGGTGTTCTCAGGCCAGTCGGGTTGCGGCTCGCCGAGCATGCGGGAGAAGAGTGCAAGGACCAGCTGCTCGGAATGCTTGGCATCGAAGATCGGATCCTCGCCGCGGCCGAGGCCCAGTTCACGGCGCAGTTCGTAAACTGGCTCGGGCCAGCGGCGCGTGACGTAGCGAGCGAAGCGGGTTACGGCGTGGCCGATTTTTGGGACAACAATTTGTGCGCGGGCTAAGGTTGGATACGGTGGCAGGACCGGCGGGTCGTACGCTGAGAAAAATGAAAATGGGGCCAGTACGTAGGAGGCCCACGGAATGCCGGTCTTTTCGGCGACGATGGGGCCAGCGTAGGCGAGCTCGCCGGTCATGAGCAGATCGGCTCCGCCGTCGGCCTCGACCGCGGCGAGCAGGTCGTCGTAGCTCTGGCGCAGAGCGGGAAAGAGAAATTCGCGCAGGCCGTATTCGGTTCCTGTCTTCTTGTCGTAAATCAAGGCGACCAGGCGCTTGTCGGTCTGGTCCTGATCGGGACGAACAGGAAAAAAGTCGATACCGAGAGGCGCGATCTTCGGGCGGAACATTTCGGGCACGGCAATCGCCGGACGATGGCTGCGTCTTTTTAATTCCAGAGCCAGCGCAATAAGCGGGTTTACGTCGCCAAATGTGCCGAAGGTCGAAAGGACGATTCTCATGTTTCAGGCAGATATAGTGATGATCGTTTAGGTTAGTCTATTGCCGGCATGCGAGGGCTGAAGCACCCACATACCTGTAGGCGTCTCGCCCTGGCAACAAAAGTCTTGATGGCAGCGGCGGAAAGATGCCCGCGTCTGTGGGCTGCTTTCATCGTATGGATTCTTCCTCCCGTTGGTCGTCAGAATGACGTCTTCTGATTAGAAGTTTGCCTCAAATGTGTGAAACCTGTGTTCAAGCTCCCACTGTTGTTGTGCTTTTTCGCTGGAGTGAACCAGAGTTGCACATTCTCCGGTTGGCGTATCGCGTCCGAGCTGCCCGCGGCACTGCGATACGGGCTGTTCGAGTTTCTCGGGGTCGGAAACTTGCCAGAGGTTGGCTCCGGGCAGGAAGCTGTGCTCGATGCCGGTGCGGACCATCTGCTTGAAGTCGCGATAGGTTAGCGGATATGTAACTGCGGCACGTACATATTCGTGCGTGAGGTCGATGCGGGAGACGCCTTCGTCATCGGTGGAAAGAGCGACGGGCACGCCGTACTTGCGATAGAGCATGAAGGGATGGCTGTCGCCCCTGGTATTGAGGATGACGTCATTGCTGGTGAGATTTATTTCGACCATCACGTGCTTTGTCGCCATCTCCTTAAGCAATTCGTACGGCTTGTCTTCATACATGACGTCGACGCCGTGGCCGATGCGCTCGGCGTGTCCCTGCTCAACGGCGGAGCGGATGTGGAAGGTGAGCCCATCGGGCGGCACCATGCCCGGTTCGAGTTCGCCTGCGTGCAACGAGATGTGCACTTTCGGATAAAGCGGGTGCAACGCATCGATCATCTGCATGTGGAGACGATAATCGGCCATGCAAACCTCGCAGTCTTCCGGCTGGACAAGGTTGATGCCGACGACCCGCGGATCGACCGACGCCACTTCGAAGCCGAGAAGGATCTGAGCGAAGACGACTTCTTTGGGAAGGCCACGCAGCACCTGATAGATGAAGCGAACTTCCACATTGCAGGCCGGCGTTGCCTTCGGTTGACCACAGTGCTCGTGTTCCCGGCGCGTGGCTTCAATCTGGTCGAAGTAAGCGCTGACGGCGGGTATGACGTTGCGGAAACCGTGTGCCATCAACACGTCGCGATATTCCACAAAATTAGGATGGAAGCCGGTCTCGATCGCCAGGCCGGCGGCAGGTTTGAAATCGGGCGTCTCCATCAGCTCCAGATATTGCTCATTCTGCGCAGCGGCGCGGCTGGCAACCTCGTCAATCCACTCGCTGACATGGCTTTTGTTGGTTCCACCGAATTTCTCAAATGTGTCGAAGAAGTGATCGTGACCCGAGTCGCCGGTCCTGGGGACGAAGGTGCGCATGGAAAATGAATCAATCAAATCGTCGTATAGCTTCTGTTCGTGTGGAACGCTAGCGGCCGGTTCTTCGCCCGACTTGCATGCGCCATTCACTGGCCTGATAAAGGCGAGAAGCCGGGTGTCTACGCAGAGCCCGTCTTCGCCTGCCGCACGAATAAAGGACTCGGCGTAGACTGCTCCGGAGAGATGCACGTGCAGGTCGGCCCCTTTGGGCATCTGGTAAAAGAAGGCGCGCAGGGCAGCGGGACCTTCTTTTCGGGCCTCTTCGAAGGCGCGGGCTGTACGGGCCTCCTCTGTGGCCTCATGTGCCGGCGCTGTGGCTTGCGCGTAGGTGGATTGCAACGCGACGAATAAGAGGGACAACGCGAATAGCTGACGATAGCGGGCGCGAGACATTACGATAGTCCTCTTGGGTGAGAAGAATGCAAAAGCAATGTGGGACAAGTGTATGGTATCGGCTCGCTCAGGCGGTGACGATCCTGGTGATTGCGACCGCGGGGCGTACGGCTGGGGCACAGCAGTGGCTGCAATCCATTCCACAGTTTCCGCTGGCTTCGAGTGATCTAACGATCCGGCAGCATGTAGAGCCGTTGAAGCCCTTCACGGTGGCTGGAGAGTGCGGCACTTTTGTCGGTCAGCAGGACGGCAGCTTTGAGGCGTGGGTCTTTCCGGTGAAGCTGCTCAGCCATTTCCATCTTGAGGCGGAGCTTGCGGACTACAACGTCCCCATTGATGTGACCGAACAGGCGGCGGAGATTGAAGTCGCTCCCGATCACACAACGATTACTTATTCGCATGCTGCCTTTACCGTCCGCGAGATTCTGTTTGCAACACAATGCGACACGAATGGCGCGGG
The DNA here is from genome assembly GCF_014274465.1 of Alloacidobacterium dinghuense. Lineage (NCBI taxonomy): Bacteria > Pseudomonadati > Acidobacteriota > Terriglobia > Terriglobales > Acidobacteriaceae > Alloacidobacterium > Alloacidobacterium dinghuense. Next base: position 5,183,217 of record NZ_CP060394.1, read on the forward strand.
CATTATGGCGCTGTTTCAGGTCGAATCGGTGCGGCCGATTAAGCTTACCTTCTCATTCACGCCCGAGATGAAGCGCATGTGGCCCGCGCCGAATTACAACGCGCCTTCGCCGGACTGGATGAAGCTGGGCGATGGCGGTTACTACATTCTGAACACGGACGCGGAGGATTTGCGGGGAGCCATCGGCATGCCGGGAACACAGCCGGGAATTCTCGCTCCGTATCAGGAGCGGCCAAAATTCTGGCCGACGCAGATGATTCTGAGTTTTGATCCGAAGCGCGATGCAGGCCGGTATTTTCCCTTGCTGCTGGCGGTCGGGAACAACGCGGAAAGCGCGAAGCCTGCGGCGCTTGCGGCTCAGCTGGCGAGGTTGAATGAGAACGCTGCGCAGCTATATGCGAAGACGGCTGACTACTATGCGCACTTCTTCGACAAGCGGCTCGTAGCTGACACTCCGGACCAGCGTTTTAACGAGGCCATACGGTGGGCCGAGCTTGCGATCGACCAGCTGCGCGTGCGGCATGGAGATGAAGTTGGACTGGTGGCGGGGTTCTACTCTTCCGGCGATTCGAACCGGCCGGGATTTGGCTGGTTCTTCGGACGCGACACGCTGTTTACGCTGTATGCGGTGAACGGCTACGGAGATTTCGCGCTCACACGGCTGGCTCTCGAGTTCCTGATCAAGCGTCAGCGCGACGACGGCAAGATCATGCACGAGTATTCGCAAACGGCGGAGCTGGTGGACTGGGGGAAGTTTCCCTACGAGTATGCTGCTGCGGATTCGACGCCGCTCTTTTTGATGGCGATGGAGGACTACGTCAACGCGAGCGGCGACAAGGAGTTTCTGCAACAGCATTGGGATGCGGTTGATAAAGCATGGCAGTTTGAGCGCACGCACGATACCGATGGCGACGGAATCTACGACAATTCTCAGGGGACGGGTTGGGTGGAGAGCTGGCCCTCGGGGATGCCGCATCAGGAGATTTATCTTGCGGCGTTGGACCAGCAGGCGAGTGGCGCTTTCGCACGCTTAGCTCGTGCGATGAACAAAGCTGATGACGCGAGTGCTGCCGAGGCGCGTGCGCAGAAGGTGGCCGCAACGATAGAGCAGGAGTATGCAGGGCCGATGTATGCGTTCAGCCATAATGTTGATGGCTCACTGGATAAGACGGCGACGATCTATCCGACGATTGCGTGGTGGGATGGGCACTGTGCGCTGAAGCAATCGAGCGAGATGTTCCAGCGCTGGGCGTCGGAGGAATTTTCGACCGACTGGGGTCTGCGCGATCTGGGTGAGCACGAAGCCTTTTATGATCCGATCAGCTACCATCAGGGTTCGGTGTGGCCGCTGTTTACCGGTTGGGCCTCGCTTGCTGAGTACCGAACCGGGCGCTCGCTTTCGGGCTATGCTCATCTGATGCAGAATGCGGACCTGACCTGGGCACAGGATCTGGGCTCGGTGACCGAACTGCTTTCCGGGGCGTACTTTTCGCCTTTCGGGCGCAGCACGCCGCATCAGCTCTGGTCGTCGGCGATGGTGCTGACGCCTGCGCTGCGCGGGTTGTTTGGGATCACGACCGACGCTCTCAATAACAGCATCTCTGTAGATCCGCACTTGCCGGCGGAGTGGTATCACGCTGAGTTACGGCATGTTCCGGTGGGTGGGAGCCTGATCGATATCTCGTTCAAGCGGGAGGGCGCGGTTCTTATTGTTCGGGCTGCGGGCGGTTCGGTTCAGTTGTTCGGAGCTCATGGAGGGGAGCTGCGTATTCCGTTGCCCGGAGTGGAGATTGGGATTCCGCATGAGTTGCCGTTACCCGGGTCGAGCACGGCGCAGTTGAAGGTTTTGAGCCAAAGCGTGGATGCACATTCGCTTACGCTCCAGCTTGAGGCGCAGGGAGGCAGCGCTTACGATTTGCCGTTGCGCGTGAATGGAGCGCGGTCTGCGATTCAGGTTTCGGGTGCAAAGGTAGATCAGGCGGCTGGCGGCGGGTCTGGTTTGGGGAAGTTGCATCTCACGTTCCCGGCAGGTGTGGGCTATCAGAAGCAGACCGTCCGCCTGACGTGGTGAGTGTTTGCTATACTAGTTGAGGTTGTTTGATGTCAGGTTGCTGCCTGCAAAGCCGCTCAGGCTTTGGCCTTCCTCCTTCTCAGACATCCCCATGCGCCTCAGGCGTCCTTGGAACTCCCAAGGCCAGATAGCTCAGTGGTAGAGCGCGGCCCTGAAAAGGCCGGCGTCGGCGGTTCGATCCCGTCTCTGGCCACCATTTAGAATCAATGACTTACCGAGAAACACCTCCCTAATTCTCCGAGACAGTTTTCATGCGTTCCTTGTAAGTGATTGAAAACAATCAATGAACAATGTTCCCATATTGTTCCCGTAGCACAAAACTTACCTTCAAATACTTCGGGGAGAACTGAGTCAATCCGTCGTGTTGTTTGTTATGCGGGTTACAGGAGGTGATTGAGGTCGCTCGACGGGCGCGTTGGCGATTATCGTGGCCCAGCCAATGATTGGCCAACTTCCAATGGCCTACAATCCTGGAACTTGACGGTGGAGATCGTAGTACCGAAGGTACAGGATGAGCGTTCTAAGGAGATCCTGTGCGAATTTGCGAAGCCCAGTCGGTCGTTAGATTGGGCCACCGGCTGGTTGCTCAACGCACCACAAAATAACTCACGAGTCCATCTGGCGCCGCCAGGGTTGTTGACCGCGACTACACCTACCGCCAAGCCGACTTCAACGAAGCCTACGCCGGCGGCAGGCGTCTTTGCGTGTCAAGCACGGTTCAGTAGCCGATGGTGAACCGCTCGCGGCGATGTGCCGGCTTCTCTAGTTCATCCACGGTCGCGATCGCATAGTCTTCCATGGAGATGTGGCTTTTGCCTGAAGCGTCGGCGATCAGGTCGTCCTTGCCGAGGCGAAACTTGCCGGTGCGCTCGCCAGGCTCGAAGAAGGCCGCAGGTGAGAAATAGGTCCAGTCTACGTCGCTGCGCCGGAGATCTTCGAGCACTTTGTTATGAGCCGTGGCAATCGGAATCCCCCACTCAGGGACGTAGCCGGCCGCCAGGACTGTAACGCCGGGTTTGATGAACAAGCTGGCGGCTCCGCCGACGACGAGGAGGCGCTGCTTGTTCTGCTTTGCTGCATTGGTGATGTGCCGGGTGACGGTAATAACTTGCTCCGTGTTATCAGCGGGCGCGCCATATGCGCTTACGACTGCATCGGCGCCCTCCAAAGCGCCGGCGATCTGTTTCGCGTCGCTAAGGTCGCTCGTAACGACGCTCAGGTTCTTGTGGTTCTGGACCTTCGAGGGGTTGCGAACCACTGCTGTCACATGGTGACCACGCTGCAAGAGCTCCGTTGTTACTCTTTGACCCGTTTTTCCCGTTGCTCCAATAACCGCTATCTTCATGCCATCTCCTTTGCTGGTTTGTGATCTCTCACATCCGGTGAAGTAGATGTCGGAGCGTAAGGGTGGACTCACCGTGAAGCTTCATCGGGTCAGATTCACGCACTATTCTGTAAGGCTTGGCAATTTCCTGGAAACTCGTACGAAACATGGTCGGGAAATGATCTTCTAGTTGCGTTCGCTCTCATCCCTGGCAAGGATTCCGGCATTTAAGCAATTAAAGCATCCCGTAGCGATTATAGGAATCTGTTGCAACAGGCATTTTCGTTCCACAGGAGCCCAGAAGATTGAAATGGAGATCGGAATCGATAGCTTCGTTGCGGCAGTACCGGACGCGTTGACCGGAGCGAGCCTGAGCCCCCAGGATCGCCTCGCTCACCTTCTTGACGAAATAAAGCTTGCCGACGAGGTTGGTCTGAATGTATTCGGGATCGGAGAGCACCATCGAGCCGAATTCCTTGATTCGGCGCCGGAGACTCTCCTGGCAGCCGCAGCCGCTGTGACCCGGCGAATTCGCCTGACGAGCGCGGTAACCGTTCTCAGCGCTCACGATCCGGTCCGGGTATTTCAACAGTTTGCTACGATCGATCTCATTTCTCGCGGACGAGTGGAGATGGTCGTGGGGAGAGGTTCCTTCTCCGAAGCGTTTCCGCTCTTTGGTCTTGCATTCAAAGACTACGACGCCCTGTTTGCGGAGAAGCTGGATTTGCTACTCAAGCTGCGCGAGAACTCCCAGGTACATTGGGCGGGCCGTTTTCGTCCCCAACTAGATGGCCAGCCTGTGTATCCACGCCCGTTACAGGAAAAGCTTCCCATTTGGCTCGGTGCCGGTGGGACACCAGAATCATTTGTGAGGGCAGGGCAGCTCGGACTGCCCCTGATGGTAGCCATCATTGGTGGACAACCACACAGATTCCGACCGCTCATCGATCTCTATCGCCAGGCGGGAGAAGAAGCAGGGCACCAATCTGAGAGTCTGCGCGTAGGTATCCACGCCCTCGGTTACGTTGCAGACACAGACCAGCAGGCCGCTGACGAGTTCTTCCCGGGTTATGCTCGGTCCTTTACTGAAATAGGTAAGGAACGAGGTTGGGCGCCGGTGACTCGTTCCCACTACGAAGCAGTCCGTGGTGCCAACGGAGCTATGCTGGTGAGTGAGCCGGAACGAGTTGTCGAGAAAGTTCTTGCCTTTGATGAAGCTCTCGGAGGCATATCGCGGTTAACGTTTCAGATGAGCATTGCGTCTCTGCCGCATGCCAACAGAATGCGAGCCATCGAGCTTCTTGGCACAAAGGTCGCACCCATCGCGCGGGCGATAATCCAGAGAGAATCATTGGTGAGTTGAGATGAATCTGAATGCAAGTCCGGCGCTTTCCGCGTTGTGTACGGGCGAGTTTTCTATCATCCGGTCAAGCTCTGACTTTGCCTGGAGCGGTTTTCTCCTGGAGCGGCAATTGGCTGGCGTCAACATGCGCATCAACGACCAAGCCCATCAAAATATTCTGGCGTTGGTCGGTTCTCCGCTTATGCGTGGCGAGCACGAGACCAAATCGGGTACCGTTTTTGTACGCAAGACCGCCGGACAGGTTACGGTGATTCCCAAGGGGCCGGTCCCCACGATGCATCTGGTATCGCCTGCAGAGTTAGTGTACTGCTCATTCGACGGGAACTTTATCGACGAAATCGCAGAGGATATAAGGGGTCTTGATCCCGAACGCCTGGTATTTCGCTCCGGGCTCAAGGACAAAGCGCTTCATCAGTTGATGCAATTGCTCGTTGCAGAGTTCGATGCTGGCAATCCGACTGGAAGACTTTTCGCAGAGTCTCTTGCCCAAGCACTTGCGTCGCGATTCCTACATCTTGGGACCGCAGTGCCGATCGAGGTTCCCACCAAGATATCGGCTCTTCCCGGGAATCGACTTGCTCGGGTGAAAGATTTCGTGGAATCCTCGCTCGACCAAGACATTACTCTCGAGATTCTCGCTCGAGAGGCGGGTTATAGCAGGGCACACTTCCTGCGTATGTTCCGCGAATCAACGGGCACGACACCACATCAATACGTAATGCAGCGCCGCGTCGCGCATGCGGAAAAGCTGCTCACTGCCAGTCCTCTTGGTGTTGCAGAGATAGCTGCTGCCAGTGGCTTCTCGAGCCAGGCTCATCTCACACTGGCATTCAAGAAACAGACAGGCATTACGCCTGCTGAATACCGCCGAATCAAGTGAAACAAAGTTTCCAAGGCAAGATAATCCTGCGGTATTACGATCGAAGATCGTGCATTTGACGCGGGCCAATCTTCGACCGATGCTTCGCAGCAGCAATAATCTATAAAACATTTGGAACGAAGGTGTAAGACGCCGCAGAAGATTGTGCTTATCGTGAAGTCATAGGTTTCCAGAAGATTCGAAGACCTATGCTTTAGGAGAAAGCTCGAATGAAAAATGTTTTGCGATTGCTCCCTGTTGTCGTTGCGATCCTTGCCATACAGGCTTTCGGACAGACAAATTCCTGGAAGATAGATCCCGTCCATACGCAAGCAACATTCCAGGCGCGACATCTTTCAGTAACAACTATCCGGGGTTCGATTAGCAATGTCACTGGAATGGTCGAATGGATTCCAAATGACCCATCACGCGATAGCGTCGTGGCGACACTGGATGCAAAAACCGTCAACACGGCTAACGATTATCGCGACAAGACGATCAAGGGTGCTGATTTCTTCAACATCTCGAAGTATCCGCGAATCACCTTCAGGTCGACGGCGGTCAAGAAGTCCGATAGTGGATATCAGGTATTCGGAGACCTGACCATCGCCGGCGTGACCAGACCAGTGGTTTTGGAAACAGAGAATCCTGCGGCCCCGCAGAAAGGCATGGAGGGAGATATCGTGACGGGTCTCTCCGCGACAACCACAATCAAACGCAGTGATTTTAACTTTGGGGCGAAGTATCCGAACAGTGTAGTCAGCGATGAGATCAAGATCACGATCGATTTGGAATTGAGCCAGAAATAAAGACAAGTGCGACTGCTCTTCAATTTGTTCTCTGGGCTGCAGTCGTGCGTGTGATGAGACTGGAGGAGATATATGTCACAGGTTGGAGTAACTACGACTAGTGACGCATCAAGTTCGATCTGCGCCAACGGTGCTGGAATTCCGTGCATCGGGTTCGGAACGTTCGGCATGCATGGTTCGAAGCTCGCGAACCTGATCGTTCATGCTGTACGGGCGGGCTTTCGTCACATCGATACTGCGCAGATATATGGGAATGAGGACGCCGTCGGTGAAGGCATACAGAGGTCTGGCGTATCGCGCGATGATGTCTTCATTACCACAAAGGTCTGGGTCAGCAACTACGAACAACGCCGGTTTGAGCGATCAGTGAACGAGAGCCTAAAAGCGTTGCGCACCGATTATATCGACTTGCTGTTGCTGCATTGGCCAAGCGCAGCGGTGCCGCTCGAAGACCAGCTCGGGCATTTGAATGCATTAGTGCACGCAGGCAAGGTACTCAGCATAGGCGTAAGCAATTTCAATCGTGCACTGCTGCAACGAGCGGTTGAGTTGTCGGACATTCCCCTCGCCACAAATCAATTTGAATATCATCCATATCTCAACCAGGAGCGCCTCATCACAGCCACACAGCAAGCCGGAGCGGCAGTTACCGCGTATTGTGCGATGGCGGTCGGAGAGGTATTTTCGGATCCTGTCCTTCAACGGATTGCTAGACGATACAACAAGTCCATTTCTCAGATAGTTCTGAGGTGGCTGTTGCAGCAAAACGGTGTCGTAGTACTTTCCCGCACCGAGCGGGAAGAACGCCTCAAAGAAAATCTCAACATCTTCGACTTCTCTCTTGAAGAAGTTGATATGAGCGCAATCGTTAGGTTGGCTCGACATAGTAGTCGCATCGTGGACCCACCAGGCCTTGCACCCTTATGGGATCCTACACCTCCTAATCCTGCCGCTACCAAAGCAGATGGTAATGTGCCATCGGCTGTCATCAATTTGAAAGGGTATTTATGGTCGAACTGAAAGCGCTGGAAGATATAGCCGGCAGGGAAAATGGCTGGCTTAAGGCGAAGCACCACTTTGCTATCGGCGAGTATGGAAATTCCGCACATGCTCCAATTGGGAATCTGTATGTTTTTAACGATGACGAGATCGCTCCCCATTCTGGATTCGGTCTTCATCACCACGCCAATGTCGAGATCATCACGTATGTTCGGTACGGAACGGTGACGCACCAGGATGATCAAGGCAACCGTAGTCAAATCGAAGCGGGGAACGTACAGGTGATGAGTGCTGGAACGGGAATCCTCCATTCGGAAACCAATATAGAGGACGTCCCGGCGCGGCTGTTTCAGATTTGGCTTTCCCCGAAGGATCAAGGAGGTTCTCCTCAATGGAGCACAAAACCATTTCCAAAAGCCGATCGCGCTGGTCGATTCGTAACGTTTGCCAGTGGAAGAACAACTGACGAAGAGGTTCTTTCCATGCGCGCGGATGCAGAGGTATCTGGCGCACTGTTAGAGCGAGGAAGTGTTACAGAGTATCCGTTGGGTTCTGGTGATGCTGCTTACCTTGTGCCGGCCTCAGGACGCGTAAACGTGAACGGGGTACGCGTGGAAGCGCGAGAAGGGCTCGTCATCCGTGAAGAACAGGCCCTGCGAATTGAGGCTCAGCTAGACGCAGAGGTGGTGTTAATCGTGACGAGGGACAAGCATGCCTGATCGAAATCCAGGAACGAAGTATTTGCGGCGTGTAATCAGCGTTTTCGTTGTGACGTTCGTGCTCACTGTCACATCATTCAGCCTTGCACGAGCGCAGACGACGCCTACGTCCTCCGAACAAAAAGAACTGCTCAGAGTTCGTCAACAAGTGTGGGATAGCTATTTCTCGAACGATCAAGTCAAACTCGAGGAGTTGATTGGTGAAGACTTCCTGACCATCAATCCCGGCGAAGCACATTGGCAAAATCGCAATGAATTTCTAGCGGGGGCCAAAGCTTTCGCCGATCATGGTGGGAAGCTCGTGTTCCTTTCTTTCCCGCGTACTGACATCCAGAGCTTCGGCGATGTGGCTGTCCTCTATTCGTTGGTAAAAATCACCATGGGAAGTGAGGGAAAGCAGGAGTCCCTCAATTGCCGCTCCACGGAGATCTTTCAGAAACGCAATGGGAGATGGGTGAATACCGGAGCGCACGTCGATTCGGGACAGTAGCTTCGATGCGTGGCTTCTGCTTCCAAGCTCGTTTCCCGCTAGTATTCGGCCTAGGTCTTGCCGTGGCGTAAGTTCGGCGCTTCTTTTTGAGCATGGCGTGCATCCATAGAAGGCAGTACAAGATCTCAAGGTTTGTCGGGATAACGCAAGCATGGCTGAGTTCCCGCCATATGAGCCCGACCCGCTCAACGGAGTAAATGCAATCGGCACTCCCGAAGAACAATTCTCGATCATGGCCCAACTGCGCGCTACGGCCAACGTCATTCCGGCATATGTGTGGTATGCAAGTCCATCCGGTGTGCTTGTTTTCGTGAATTCGCGATGCGCCGAATATCTCGGGCTACCCAGGGATCATCCTCTTCGTCTTGGGGCAGATCCCGGTGGGGCGTGGGATTCTCACATTCATCTGCTGCATCCGGATGATCACGAAGGGACACGTCGAGTGTGGTCTACGTGTCTTCGCACCGGAAGTGCGGGCGAGGTGGCCTTTCGAGTTCGAAATGCCGTAGGAGGATACAGGTGGTTTCTGAGCCGAGCAGAACCTCTGCGAATGAGTGACGGAACACTCGTGTGTTGGGTTGGGATTAATCTCGATATCGACGAACGCAAGCAAGCGGAATTCTACCTCGATGAGGGACAGCGGCTTGCGCACACGGGCAGTTGGACATTGAACAATGACGGATTCGAGCACTGGTCCTCCGAGTTGTTCAAGATTCACGGTCTCGATCCTGCAACTAAAGCTCCGAGCGTTTCCGAATATCTGGCGCTCGTACACCCGGAAGATCGAGAGTTCGTGTCGCGGAACATTCAGGAGATGTTCGCGGCACACAGCGGATTCGACTTCACCAAGCGGATTGTGCGACCTGACGGAGCGATTCGTAGTGTTCGTTGCGTCGGCGTTCCGTTGAGTCACGGCGACTCTTTCCAAGCTTTCGTAGGTACCGGAATCGACGTCACAGAGCAGGAGCAGCTGACAGAGGAGCTACGCAGAAACGAACTCGAACTCCGGCAGGTTCTGGACCTCGCGCCTCAACTTATTGGGATATACGGACCCAGTCGCGAGCGTCTCTATCTCAATAAACCCGGGCTTGATTTCGCAGGGATTAGTCTCGAAGCGTGGAGGCAAACACAAGCCCCGGCAGCCTTCATTCATCCGGATGACCGGGAGCGAGAGCTCGCTTATTTTGCCGAGGTCCAGTCTAACGGTTCAGGCGGCCAGCTGGAATTGCGATTGCGCGATGGGGATGGAAGCTATCGTTGGTTCCTGACCCGCTATAACTCATTGCGCGACGAGCATGGACAAATCCTCCGGTGGTACGTCGCGTGTACCGATATCGATGATCGCAAGCGTGCCGAGGAGGGCCTGCAACGTGAAAACGCCGCCTTGCGTGAAGAGCTGAATCAGACGTCGATGTTTGAGGAGATCGTCGGTTCTTCGGAGCCTCTGCGCAAGGTGCTGTCACACGTCAGCAAAGTAGCGATCTCAGACTCAACCGTACTTATTCTGGGTCAAACCGGTACAGGCAAGGAGTTGATTGCTCGCGCGATCCACAAGCGTTCCAAGCGTGCGGGACGGGCATTTATTGGCGTGAATTGCGGCGCAATCCCCGCTTCGCTGATTGCCTCGGAGCTCTTTGGGCACGAAAAGGGGGCGTTTACTGGCGCTACGCATCGACGGTTGGGACGCTTTGAAGCCGCGAACGGTGGCACCATTCTTCTGGATGAAGTAGGGGATCTGCCTCCGGATATTCAGATCGCATTGTTGCGAGTGCTGCAGGAGCGTGAGATCGAACGTGTCGGTAGCGACCGGCCTATTCCCGTGGACGTCCGAGTGTTGGCCGCAACCCATCGTGACCTCGATGAGCTTGTGAGTGAAGGTAAGTTCCGCCAAGACCTCTTGTACAGATTGAATGTCGTCCCGATCTCTATGCCCTCGCTACGCGAGCGGGCGGCCGACATTCCTATTCTTGTCGAATACTTCATTGCCCGATTCGGAAGGAAGATGGGGAAGAAGTTTCAAACCATAGAGAAGAAGACCCTGAAAATTCTGCAAGAGTACGGATGGCCAGGGAATGTCCGAGAATTGCAAAACGTGATTGAGCGCGCTGTTACCTTGAGTGACTCAGATACGTTTAGCGTGGACGAAGCGTGGCTCAAGCGAAAGCCAACCGAGGTTGCGCATTCAAGTGCGGCTCTCAACGGTGCGTTGCTGGCGCACGAAAAGGAAGTGATCGAAGCCGCGCTCGCGCAGAGTCACGGACGGATATCAGGACCAGCAGGCGCAGCCACTCAACTGGGTATTCCCGATTCCACCCTTGAAGCGAAAATCAAACGCCTGGGAATCGACAAGTTTCGATTCAAGTCCTAGGCCGGCTGATGCCGCCAGCCAAGAAATCTTGAACACAGCCCTTCCGCGTTTTACCCGTTGAGTGGGAAATCCCGAAAACCTGAGACTTTCGCCGGCTCTAAACCTTTGACGGCGAATGAATTGTAACGGCCTTCTCTTTGCATTTCGCTCCAGCGGGTTGGAGGGGCGGCGATGACGTTGAAAATCACACGGATTTGCGAGCAACACGGGACACGAATTTGTCTGTCTGGCGAACTTCGATGCGCGTACATCGATGATGTGCGTGCCGAAATCGAACAGGTTGGCCAGCCGGCAACTTTGGATCTGGACGAAGTCGACGTTGTCGATATCGATGGGGTTCGCTTGCTGAATGAGTGTGTGGTTCAGGGCATTGAGGTGTTTAATTGCTCATCCTACATTCGCAGGTGGATGCTTCAAGAGAAAAGAGCCTATCGAGACGACAAATAGCGACGCGGTTCCCGCCGGTAGGCGGGATGTCCAGATTTGTTTCGTGCCGACGACCGGTTTCGAGCGCTTTCTCCGTGTCTCATTCACCTGCCGCATCCCTTTTCCCCATCTATCGCGAAATCTCAAAAAGTGGGGAGCGACACTCGCGCTAACCTCCTGAAAATCAATGGATTTGAGTGGCCCGATTCTTGCACAACCATAACGGGTGGGAACGTAAGAGCCAACTGAGCAACAGGAGATGAGTCAATCGTGACTGAGCTACAGACCGATGTAAGAACATACAGCTACTACGCCAACAATCAGTGGAAGAATGCACAGAACGACAAAACCTTTGAAGTCCACGAGCCCTACAGTGGAAGGCTCTTTGCTCGCGTGGCGGCAGGATCCCGGGCGGATGCTCATGCCGCCGTGAATGCGGCAGCTGAAGCTTTTCCAGGATGGGCCGAAACGACGCCTGCAGAAAAAGCACGTCTTTTCCTGAAGGCATCCGAGATCGTCAGACGTCGTCGAAACGAAATCGCTGAAATCCTCGCTCGCGAAACAGGGTCAACCATTTCATTCTCCGTGTTCCAGATGGACCTGGTTGCGGCCACCCTGCAGCAGGTTGCAGGGTGGGTGTATCTGCCCAAAGGCGAGGTCCTCGAAACCAACCAGCCCAATACTCATTCGATCGGAGTGAGACGGCCATTAGGCGTTTGCGCGAGCTTCACTCCATGGAACGGCGCCAACATCCTATCCTGGCGAGCCGTCATATCGCCGGTGGCCGCTGGAAACACGGTTGTCGTTAAGCCATCCGAGTTCGCTCCTGTCTCTGCTGGAATCATGCTCGCGGAAGTTGCTGAGGAAGCCGGGTTCCCAGCGGGAGTGATTAACGTTATTACGCATGCGCCAGGAGCCGCTGGTCCAATTGCCGACGAGTTCTTTGACCGTTCTGAAGTTCGGATCATCAATCTGATCGGCGGAGTGAAGACGGCTCGCATGTTGGCCGAGAGAGCGGGCAGGCTCTTGAAGCGAACCGTGATGGAGCTTGGCGGCTTCAATCCAATGATTATTCTCGACGACGTCGATGTGGACTTCGCGGTTCGAACGGCGACGTTCGGGTCTTTCTTTCATCAAGGGCAGATTTGCCTCAACACTCGCCGGATCATCATTCAGCGCAAGATCTACGACGAGTTCCTCGGCAAGTTTGTGGCACGGACCAATACCCTACAGGCGGGCGATCCGCTGAACCCGAAAACAATTATCGGTCCAATCATTACTCTTGATGCCGTAAAGCTGATCGATGATCGTGTTCAGGAGGCGCGCGCAAGTGGAGCGAAGGCTCACACCGGCGCGAAACACGATGGGCAGATTTATTTCCCTACAATTCTGACCGATGTTCCTCTCGATGCCGCCATCGCCAACGAAGAGACTTTCGGGCCGGTCGTCGTGGTCGAGGCGGTGGATACACCCGAGGAAGCAATTGCCGCAGCAAACCGCACAATGTACGGGCTCACGTCTTCGATTCTGGCTGGCAACACTTACAAAGCATTTGAAATGGCGCCAAAGATTCTAGCTGGAATCGTGAACGTGAATTCACCGACAGTAAATGATGAGATTCACGCACCGATGGGTGGCGTTCGCGACAGCGGGTGGGGTCGAACAAGGCCCCGCAGTCTCGACGATTTCAGCGACGTGATTTGGATCAACGCCCACAGTGGTCAGCGCCAGTATCCCTTTTGACCGCGAAGTGACGATCGAAATCAAATCTCTCCATCGCGACCTGAGCAACAACGCAAACAAGAGCGGGATTCCGCCTGCGCGCCGACTTCCGAAGGAATAACAGTCAGATTCTGGAGCTCAAAGTGATTCATGTTTCGAATGAAAAGAAACAGTTTGTTCTCGATCAACTGTCTACTGGCCGCTTAGACCGCCGCAAGTTTTTCTCGATACTTGGAGCGGCAGCTGCTACCAGTATTTTTGGTCCTTCGCTCAACGAGGCCCTTGCGGCCAACGCAAATCAAATAGAGCGGCGAACTTCGCTCCAGGCGCACTATGACTACATCGTCGTGGGCGCAGGCTCAGCCGGTTCAGTCCTGGCAGCCGAACTGTCGAAATCCGGCGCACAGGTTCTCCTGGTGGAATCGGGAGGACCCGACGACGCGCCGACCATCGCGAACCCGAGCATATGGTTTTACAACGTTGGAGGGCCGCTCGACTACCACTTGCCTCTCGAACCGCTGCCACAGTTGAACAATCGCAAATTCAACATGGCTCTCGGTCACGTGCTTGGGGGCGGAGGCAGTATTAACGGCATGGTTTGGACTCGCGGCATGCAGCGCGATTACGACGGCTGGGAGAAGAGCGGTGCGAAGGGGTGGGCTTTCGTTGACGTGCTTCCGGTCTTCAAGAGTCAGGAGGATTGGGAGGGAGGCGCCAATTCCTGGCGAGGTGCAGGCGGTCCCATCCATATCCGCCGCCCTGGAGATCCTCATCCAACAGCGCCAGCTTTTGTCGAAGCTGCACGAGAAATGGGGATGCCCATCCTCGACGACGTAAACGGACCAATGCGGGCTGGCGCCGGGTTCATCAACATGAACATCGCCGCCGATGGGACTCGGGTAAGCGCCGTTCGCGCCCTTCTTCGCCCGGAGTTGGCCAGGCCAAACCTGACCCTTCTCCTTAATACAAATGTCGTGAAACTGAACTTCAAAGGCACTCGGTGCGTGGGCGTCAAGTTGATTACAGAAGGCGTGGAAAAAGATATCGCTGCCAGCAAAGACGTCGTCTTGACCGCCGGCTCCATTCATACGCCGAAACTCTTGATGCTCTCCGGCGTTGGAGAGGCGAAGGCGCTTCAGGGGCTCGGAATTGAAATCGTCGAAAACCTACCTGGAGTTGGCGCCAATCTGCAAGACCATGTACTCGTGTCCGGGGTTGTGTTTAAGTACAAGGGCAAGATGCCGAAACGGCCGGCCGACAGCGATGCCGTCGAGGCAGAGGCTTACCTGTCGAGCGGTTCCTCCGGCGATACCGACATCAATCTTGTTCTTGAACAGCTGCCAGCGGTTACACCCGAGGCTGCGGCGCGATTTGGTGCGCCGCCGGACGATGCCTTCACGATCGCACCGGCGCTGGTGCAGCCAACGAGTAGAGGCTCCGTCCGTTTGGCCAGCAATAGATTTCAGGATGCTGCCGTAGTCAATGGCAACTATCTCGGGACTGACCAAGATTTTGCGGCCATCGTACGCGCCATCGAAGCTGCACGCGAACTGGGGAATCAACATGCTTTTGACGGCGTGCGCGAGATCGAAGTCGTTCCTGGCCCTAAGGCGACGTCTGAGGATATCCGAGAGCTTGCGAGACTAGGCTCGGCGAGCTTCGGACATGCTGTTGGCACATGCAAAATAGGCGTGGATGAGCTCGCTGTGGTCGATCCGAAGCTTCGCGTGCATGGTCTTGAAAATCTGCGCGTAGCTGACGCGTCAGTTATGCCGCGGATCATTACCGGGCCCACCAACGCGCCGACCCATATGATTGCGGGGCGCGCCGCCAAATTCATTCTCAGCTGAAAACAGGGATAACATGAGGAGCAATTCAAAAGGCACACCGGTGACGATCGATACGCATCAGCATTTATTACCCGACTTCTTCTGGGAGGCGACGGAAAACGCGCATGCTCCAGTCGGAGGGCTTGCACCGCTGCGATGGTCCAAGGAGGCTGCCATCTCATTTTTGGATGACGCCGGGATCGACATCGCCGTTCTGTCGCTCAGTACGCCCGGCGTCCACACGGGAGATAGCGCAAAAGCGCGATCCTTAGCGCGACAGTGTAATGAGTTTTCGGGGGAACTCACTCATGCACGGCCCGACCGTTTTGGAGGCTTTGCCTGCCTTCCGCTTCCGGATGTCGACGCTTCTTTAGAGGAACTCTCGCATGCACTCGATGGACTCGGGCTCGATGGCATCGTTCTCTTCACGAATTCCAACGGCGTCTATCTCGGAGATCCGGTCCTGGAGCCGGTGTTCGAAGAACTTGAGCGCCGCAAAGCCGTTGTCTATGTGCATCCGAATCCATCGCCTGACCCGGTTGCTCATTCACTGGGGCTGCCCGACAATCTGATCGACTTCACAACAGACACGAACCGCGCCGTCGCTCAGATGCATTACACAGGAAGGTTCGCGCGCACACCAAATGTGAAGTACATCTTTTCTCACGCTGGAGGGTCGATCCCCTATCTTGCGGCGCGTTTCGACATCATCGACAAAATGGGGTTCATCCCGAGCGGTGACCAGCGAGGCACAGCCGCGGATATGTTCCGCCGGATTTATTGGGATACTGCTCTCGCCGCAAGCGACCCCGTGCTGCGCATGCTGCGGGACGTGGCAGGAATCAGCCAAGTTTTGTATGGCACGGATTTCCCGTATCTTCGTCGGGACCTTGCGGTTCATTCGATACAACGGATCCTGCAAAGCGTTGAGCTTAACGATCTGGAAAAGACCGCTATCCTCGGAGGCAATGCATTACGCCTCTTTCCTCGCCTGCACTCTGCACGTCGCGCGCTCGTCACAACGTCTTAGCCGGAGTTCTCAACGGCCCCTCATTTTTGCGCGGGCGCAATTCGCGTGATGAGCTCCGATGCCCAGGCAAGTCGCACGGGCCGTGGCTGCCGGCATCGACGCCACGCTGGAGGTATGGATGGGATGGCGCACGGATTTGTCATGGGTGGGCGCTCCAGTCAGTGGGAACATTTCTAGAGTCAGCAGCAAGGGGGGACTAGCAGATGAAGACTGCAATTAGAACGCACGAAGGACGCGTAGCGTTGGTGACCGGTGCCAGCCAAGGCATCGGCCAGGCGATCGCATTCGCGCTGGCGGAACGAGGTGCACGGGTGATTGCGACCGACCTCAAGCCACCGCATGAAACCGCAAGGAAGATTGGGCCCGCGGGATATGCGCTTCAGCTCGACGTGACGCGTGAAGAGGATTGGAACTCGGTATCCAACAAAAGCGGGGAGGTGGGCGAGGTAGATATCGTCGTGAACAATGCGGGTTACTTTCCAAATTGCTCCATTGATGAATTGGACCTGTCGACATGGCGAAAAACCATGGCGACAAATCTCGACTCACACTTCCTCAGCGCAAAACATTTCTTGCCCGCGATGAGAAAGAAGAAGTGGGGCCGCTTCATCGGCATATCGTCAAACATGGTTGGCTTGGCCATACCGGGCATGAGCCACTACATCGCCTCGAAGATGGGAATCATCGGGTTCATGAGGGGTCTAGCGAACGATGTTGCGAGTGACGGCATTACAGCGAATGCGGTACTGCCCGGGCTGACGAGCACATCGGCGACTGCCCTCCAATCGGACGAGCAGAAGCGCGCCACATGGGAACAGCAGGCCATCAAGCGAATCGGAGCACCGGAAGATGTGACGGGCGCGATTCTGTTCTTAACAAGCGATGAGGCTGCATTCATCACCGGGCAGGCAATCGTCGTCGATGGCGGTCAATATCGCATCGGCTAGATGTTTGAACACGAGTAGGAGGCGGTTGGTTTACTCAGCCCGCGACGCGTTCCCCAGCAGGGATCTACCGCACGTAGCGTTGGTTACGGGCACCGATGTGAATAATACTTAGGCGACCCATAGACCTCACATCATGAATATTCCGGCTTTCACTGTTAACTCGCGTGATATTAGGCAGCATAGGGCTTTGAGAAACTTTTCAAAGGCAGTATGTTTCCTTATTTTCTTGCTTTGCGTTTTTGTTACGGGCACGCTGAAGGCACAGACACCAGACCCAACGCCCCTCCATGCCCCGCAACCGGGAGTTCGGCCTCCACTGAGTCCTTTTCCGAGGTTTGAAGACTGGAGCTTTCTACGCGATCCGTCCCTGCGAGTGGATCGTTACGACAGATTGAAATTCATTCCGCTGAACGACTCCGGGACAAACTACCTAACCTTCGGGCTTGAGAGCCGGACGGAGTTTCAGTACCTCGGCAACAATAATTGGGGCGCGGGCCCACAAAATCCAGGCGTTGTTCTTGTGCGGCTAATGCCCGATATCGACCTCCGCCTGGGAGATCACGCGCGCGTCTTTGTTACTCCGTTCTTCGATGAGTTCACGGGCCAATATCCGCGACCGGGAATCGATAAGGACATCGCCGATGGACATGAAGGTTTCGTCGAGTTCGGGGGAAATCTGCACGACCCGCACCCCGGTTGGGATGTCATTGTCGGGCGCCAGGAAGTCGTGCTCGGAACAGGACGCCTTTTGGATGACAACGAGGGGGTGAATGTAAGAAGCGCGTTCGATGGCATCCGTGTAGGGTACGACAAACCAGCGGGCCGCATCGATCTGATCGCTGTCAAGCCGGTAGAGATCAACCCAGGCGCGTGGGATGACATACCTAACCCAACGATCACTTTTTGGGGCTTGTACGCTTCGAATCTGCGCTGGAGCCCGCGGTTCATGTCCGATGCCTACTTTCTTGACTACGATGCAAAGTCGGCAACATACGGCAACCAATCCGCACGAGAGCAGCGGCGCATGATTGGTGGACGGTATTTCAATCGCCTGCCTGGCGAGCCGCCCAGGGCAGGTTTTGATTACAACATCGAGACTGGGTTCCAGTGGGGCTCTTTCGGGAATCGCTCGATCCGTGCATGGGCCACTGGAGGGAATATAGGGTGGACGCTTCCCGGTGAGGTGTGGCGCGCGCGTTTCGGTCTACAGGCCGACGCCATCAGCGGTGACAGCGGCCAGCCGACTACCCTGGGAACATTTAACGCGCTATTTCCGCGAGGAGCTTATTTCGGGCCGAAGTTCGCGCTGATCGGGCCGGCAAATTTGCTTTCTGTTCAGCCGCAATTTTGGTTTCATCCTCGGCAAAATGTGACCGGAGATATCTGTTGGATCTGGTTCTGGCGCGAGAGCACAAAAGATGCGCTTTATAGCTTCAACAACGTGGCACTACGGCCAGCGAATCTTAGTGACGCGCACTATATCGGCAGCCAACCCAATTTGGAGATTCGTTGGGCGATAAGCGAGCATTTCCTTGGTGCCTTGAATCTCGCCGGCTTCATTCCTGGAACCTTCCTAGAGCAGTCTCCCCCCTCTGACAAGATTGCGTTCGTCAATGCAGGTCTTACATATCGGTTTTGACTTCATCGGAGAAGCGTCCTCGCTGTTCAGAAACCCGATTGAGATGGAGACGCGCTTTTACGGGCGCGTCGCTAGCGCGGAGATCGTCCCGCCAAACGAACCGGACTTAGACGATGTGCATCAAGCCTACATTTCGATGGCGGCGTCGGGCTTTGTGACAAAGGAACAGTGTTTGCTCTTCCATGACGTGAGCCACCGGTTGCTTGAGAACCAGGGCGTGGAAGCGATCATGCTTGGGGGCACCGATCTCGCGCTTGCATTCGACGAACAGTCGACCGATTTCCCGTTGGTCGACTGTGCGGGTATTCATGCCGATGCGATTGCACGGTTGGCGATCGGTTGACGGGGCTTCAGTCAGAACGATCTTTTAGTTCCCATCCAAGTGAAAACTCACTCACAGGAAATCGGTAAACACTAGCGCGTTTTGAGGGACCAATCGTGGCCACTCAGTGTGTTGATTGGCAGGATTCGTATGTGCACCCTGATGAATCACAGCCCCAGTCGCAGTTACATTGCAAAATTCACACCGAACGACCATCGAAAGCGGCTCGGGCGCCCTGAAACCGATGTACGCTCTTTGCGACCCATAGCCAAAGTGGTGCGACATTGTTGAGCATCTCGGCACCGAGCGGTGTAATCGCGTATTCGACGCGGGGAGGTACTTCGGCGAAGACCTTGCGGGTGATGAGGCCGTCGCGTTCGAGACCACGAAGCGTCTTGGTCAGGGATTTCTGGCTGATGACTGCGACGTTCTCCATGATGCGAGAGAAACGCATTGGGCGCCGGTATTCAGCGATAACGCTCATCGTCCAGAGAGACCACTTGTCAGCGATGCACGCTACCATCTCGCGCGTGAGTGAATCCTCGTCGTCAGTGAGGGACTCGCAAAATCCCTTGATATGTTCCCAGTTGAATGGCGGCTTTGGGCTTATCTTCTTCAATAGTTACCCCGTGGTTAGTACAGGCATAAAAGGTGCCTTATTGCGAAAGTATACTGCCCTCTCGATACTAAACAATGGAGAGGAAGCCGGACCATGAGCAAACACGTTGATATCTCACCCCAGGAAGCCGCGGATCGACTTGCTATTCGGGAATTGGTCGAGGCATACGCGCATTGCGCGGACCGTCGTGACGCGCAAGGCCAGATGTCTCTCTTTACGGTGGACACGCATTTCGTGGTGTATATGAATGCGAAGGACTCGATACCCTCGCAGGAACTGCACTCGCGCGAGGAACTCGCTCCCGTCTTCGCAGACTTGAACAAATACGACGCAACGATGCACTTCGTTGGACAGAGCACTATCTTCTCGCTCACCGGCAGTCGGGCCACTGGGGAAGCTTACTGCATAGCACACCATCTCACGGTGGAGGGTGAAAAGCGGCGCCTAATGGTGGCTTACCTGCGCTACTATGACACCTTTGTGAAGGCGGACGGCGCGTGGTTGTTTGCCGAGCGCCTGCTCTACGTCGACTGGATTGAAGAGCGTGCGCTGTGATGAACACTCCGGTGGCGGGTCGCATGCGGCTCATCATCGTGGGCGCGACGGGCATGGTCGGCGGCTACGCTCTTCGCTATGCACTGAGCCTTCCGGCTGTCGAACGAGTGACATCGATCAGTCGCAGGAAGACTGGTATATCGCACGCTAAGTTCGATGAGGTCCTGCATCAGGATTTTAGCGACTGCTCCGAGCTTGCACGGGCTCTGGCAGGTCAGGACGCAGCGGTCTTTTGCCTGGGCACGTATACCGGAACGGTGACAGACGCCGAAATGCGAATGATCACCGTTGACTATACGGTCGAGTTCGCGCGAGTTTTTCGTAACAGTTGCCCAAACGCATCGTTCTCATTCTTGAGCGGGAGCGGTGCTGATCCTACGGGACGAAGCCGCATGGCGTTTGCGCGTTACAAGGGTGAGGCTGAGAAGGCGCTCCTCGGATCGGGGTTTCCTCGGCTCTACATCTTCAGGCCAGCCTATATCTATCCAGTAGAACCACGAAAGGAACCGAATTTCAGCTACCGCTTGCTGCGATCGGTATACCCCGTGTTTCAGCTCCTGTTCCCCAACCAGGTGATTCGTGCCGATGACCTGGCTAAGTCCATGGTGGATGTCGCGATCCGTACAGGTGCGGGAACGGAGCAGGTAATTCTGGAGAACCGCGACATTCGAACCCTGGTCTATCCAGATCCCCAATAAGAGCGGGCGGAAACTGATGGTTCAGGCGTAAGGCGTGCCTGCCATTGCGACCACTAGGCCGATGGCTCCCTTATCTCTGCATCCAAAACGAAAGCAAGCTGCGGGTAGTCAAAATCACGTTGAGTATTCCCGCTGCCGTCTCAAGCATCATTTGTTCGTGGGAGTTGACGACCGCCTCATTCGAGGCATGGATTGAAGGCCCGGTCGACGGGCACTGAGGTGCACAATGACCATATTGCTGATTGGACTTACCGGCGGGCTCTATAGATTCGAGTTGGACGCGAGTGACGGTCTTAGACCAGTGCTTTCCGGCGTCCAGCCGATGGCATTCGCCATGGACCCCAGCGAGCCTGCTCGAGCGTATTGCGCTACCTACAACCGGGGACTTTGGCGCAGTGAGGATGCGGGTGAGACGTGGCTGCCCGTCGGAACCCCGCAAGGTTTCTTCGACTGGCCGACCGGCGGTGCGATTGAGCCGCGCGAGACGACCTTCGTGTCCGTCGATCCCGCTCCTCAGGCAGATGGCCGGCATGCCGTGTGGGTCGGCACGGAACCAAGCCGCATATACCGTTCCACTGACCATGGCGACACCTTCGAACTCGTGTCCGCTCTCGACTTGCCTTCCCGCACGAACTGGTCTTTTCCTCCGCGGCCGCGGACTCACCACGTCCAGTGCATCGCCCACACCTGCGACGGTTGCATGCACCTGGCCATTGAGGCTGGCGCCATGATTCGTTCCCGCGACAGCGGCAGGACCTTTATGGACCGGTTGCCCGATAGCCCCGTGGATGCACACGTGTTGCTCACCCATCCGCTTGCTCCGCTACGCCTCTACGCGGCCCTCGGCGACGCATTACTGAGAGCAGGAAGGTCCTTTGCCGAAAGCCCGGACGGCGGAGATACCTGGATCTACTTCGGCAAAGGTCTGGAAGCTGCACCGTACCTGTACGGCGTTGCCATTCATCCCACCAATCCCGAGGACATTCGGGTCGCCGCATCGCCGAGTCCGCAGAGGGCACACGCGCGTGGAGGATCTTCTATTTTCCGCCGCGAAGCGGATCTCTGGGTGGAGGACGCCGAACGTTTCCCTTGCGACCGAAGTCTGATTCCGGTGCTTGCCACCCATGCTGAACAACCGGGGAGTTGGTTCGCCCTCTCGAATCTGGGCGTCTTCTCGAAAGAGCCCACAGCCAAAGCCTGGGCTCGTTTGACGGGGCTCGAAGACTGGCGTGATATGCACCCAACCGCTCTAGCCGCACTCAATTTTTGACGAGCAAGGAGAACTCGAGCCACGGAACATCCAGTTCAGAAATCGACAAATAAAGTACATTTTGCAAAGACGGGTAGCGACGATGTCTGGTGGCGACCATCCCCTTTTGCTGGTGCGGGCGACAAATGTGGGGTTGGGACCAATCATCGAAGAAGATTTGACCGCCGTGGCGCCCAGACCGCTTCGTGAGTCTTACTCACGGATGATCGGCCAAGTGAAGTACTTGTCCCGAGGTCGAAAGCGACCCCAGCGGTGCGGATCGATAAATTCAGTCGGCAATTCAACCGTTAACCGAAGTGCGGCTCATGAAAGGCTCCTGCGAGCGAATTCGTCAGTAGCGCTTAGCTTCTGCTTGATTCCTGAAACCGATTGACGAAGGTGGGACTTTCCATTAGCGAACTCCACCATATGTTGAAGAGCATGAATCCGTGTCTCCAAGATTTCTTGTGTCGAAGTACCTAAAAGAGCTGCGCATTCCTGGGCCGGGTATCGCTCGAGAACTGAAAGCACAAATACGAGGCGTTCAAAGTCTTCAAGCGCGAGCACGCTCGCAAATGGAGACTCTTCCAAAAGCATCTTGGGAGGATCTTGCTTTGCCGAATCGGACGCACTTGCTGTCGACCTAGCGAGGCTGACATGAGGCCCCATTATCCGAATCGCATTGCCGACTATGATGCGCCGAGCCCAGGAACGTGCCCATTTTTTGAAGACGGGGTTTCCATCCACGCAGTCGGCGAGACCAGCGACGAAGGATCGTTCCGCATCCCCTTGATTTCCAGTTAGCAAAAGGGCGAGCAAATAAAGACTGTTCATATGTTTCGTGAACAGCTTGCGAACATCATCGATCGTTGTGTAATCGCTATTCATGCTCGTCCCAATTGAATGTGGCAGTGCCGTCAAACAAGGTTGCCTACTACTTTCCCGCGAGGCTTGTCCGAACTGTAAGAGCCGATTTCGAAGAGCTCGGGGTTCTTACCTCCGACCGTGCGATTAATTCTTTTGTCGAGCTTGAGCGCCTCATTGCCCGGCGCCTTTACGAAAGATAATCGACCCCAATCGGACGCGAACTTGAGTTCCAAGAGAAGCCGAACTCGAGATCGTCAACTGTCCCCCAATTCGCGAGGCTGCCTCCCTCATTCGCCGGAGACCGGATTGCGTCTGATCTCCTTGCTTAAGTGGAGTGAGATCGATTCCGATTCCGTTGTCGATGATGCACAACGAAAGATCCTGACCGAACTCAAGCTCCACTCTCAAATTCGTCGCTTTTGAATGCATATAAGCGTTCTGAATAGCTTCGCAGCCAATGCAAAAGATTTCATTGCTGACAATGGAGTGCGTCTCTTGTACTTCGCCAACCAGCGCGAACGTAACCTCTATCGACTTCGTTGCAGTACCTTCTTCGTTCGTGCGAGGGATCGCCTCGAGCAAGTCGTTACAGTGCTCGGTTGGAGAGCGGAGAGAATCTAGAGCCGGCTTTCTCACCTCAGTCGCTTGTCCGAGCCACTCAGAGAATCTCTTCAGAGTCCGGCGCATGTCCGCCACATTGTCGTAGTTGGACGGTCCGTCGTCGTCAAGCAACTTGCCAGTCTCCACGGTCTGCAGAAAGGAATCGTTCAGATCTCGGGTATGTCGCGTTTGATGTGCAAGCCGGTGGTCTAGCAGGCCATCAAAGCGTGAGATTGAATGTTTTTGGCGCAATAGATAGATCAACAAGACAACGATCACAATGAAGACAGCGATCGCTGCCAGAACTTCCGGGGATCGATACCATGGTTCTAGGTTCATCAGGCGTTTGAATGCTTGAGAATTGCCGAATAATGTGAGCGAAGGTGCTGAACAGCTCACGCGATAATTTGCAAATCAACTTAGGAATTGTCAGTTTACTGACACGGGCGACGGCGTCGACGACTACAGATTCCTCTTTGGCGGCGTCCGAGCGATCATGCCAGCCTTGATTGAATTCCAGATCGATCCATCTCGCAACGCCAGATTCGAGATGATTTCACCTACCAATTCTGGTAGGCGATCTCCTGGACTTTTCGGTTACTTCCCATCTCCAGCGTTTGATAAGAATGATGGCGGTTCATCAACATTGAATCGACAAGTTACAATTGCGCATCGTAAGTCAAGGATTGTGTTTCGTTTCTACGGCGCCTGAAAATGTTCCCCGACTCTCGCATTCGAGTACTCAGTGTTGATGACCACCCGGTCTTTGGTGCCGGATTAGGAGTAATCCTCAGTACTGAGGAAGATATGATTCTGGTTGCACAGGCATCGAACGCTGCCGAGGCGATCGACGCCTTTCGTAAACACCGCCCCGACATCACGCTGATGGATCTTTCCCTGCCAGATGCAAGCGGCACCGATGCTTTGATTGCGATTCGCGAGGAATTTCCTCAGGCTCGCATCATTATGCTCACCACGTTCGACAGGGAGGCGGAGATTCAGCGCGCACTACGCGCTGGAGCAGCTGGCTATATTCTCAAGAGTTTGGATCGAGCCAGACTCCTGAATGTCATCCGATCTGCCCACGCCGGGCATCGCCACGTGCAGCCAGAAGTAGCCGCACGACTAGCCGAACACGTCGGCTATGAGGAGCTGACGACGCGTGAGGTCGAGGTCCTCAGCTTTGTGCGCGACGGATATCGCAACAAGCAGATCGCAGATCGGTTGGCGATCTCAGAAAATACCGTCAACTTTCACGTCAAGAACGTGATGATGAAGCTGGGTGCGAATGATCGTACGCATGCAGTGACCATTGCACAACGGCGCGGATTTCTCCGCATTTAACCGCAGCCAAGGTTCAGGAGTTGGGCTCATGCACACGTTTCGCGCCTCAATCTCCCGCTGTACTAGACTGGCAATAATCTCACTTTTCCTGGCGGGAATGGGAAGCTGTCACCAACAGACGAAGGAGACTGTAACGATCCGAATCCTTCGAGACGAGTGGATCCCGCCAAATGAACTATCTGCAGTCAACGCATTGTCCGCAGAATTCACCACTCAGACAGGGATCAGACTCGAGAACATCCGTGGGGTTCCAGCTGAGACCCTGGACCAGCTATCGTTCGTAAGAAAACTCCTGCAGCAAGGATCCGAAGGACCGGAGGTCCTCGAAGTCGACGAGACATGGCTGGGTATGCTTAAAGATGACTTGCTCGATTTGAGACCGTACATGCCGGATTTAGCTCATTCAATCGCGCCAGCACTTGAGTCCAGTTATTTCATCGGAGGAAAGCTCGTCGCCATTCCCTATCAGAATCACGTCGGCGTCTTGGCTTTCCGAGCAGACCTTCTTCGTAAATACGGCTTTGGTAATCCTCCTGCGACATGGACTGAACTTGAAAGGATGGCGCTGCGTATCCAAGAGGGTGAGCGCGCGCACGGCAACAAAGACTTCTGGGGTTACGTATGGCCGGGTGCAGCCGAAGAATCGCTTACCTGCAATGCTCTTGAGTGGCAAGTCGATGAGGGTGGTGGCAAGATCATCGAGAGCGATGGTGCGGTCAGCGTGGACAATCCAGCGGCGATTCACGCGTGGCAACGGGCCAAGCATTGGATTGGCTGGATTTCTCCTCCGAGCGTGCCTGAATACAGGGAGTCGGATGCCTTGGGTGCTTTCAATTCCGGTCGAAGTGCGTTTCTCCGCGTTTGGGCCGGCGAACCCGGTGGGGATTCAAGTCAGCAAGACTCGAATCTTCACGTGACTATTTGGGGAACTGGACACCAAGTTGGAGAAATGGCGATAACGGCGCTACCAGGTGGTTCCGTTTCAAGGGTCGGCACCCTTGGAGGAGTTGGATTAGCCGTCTCCAAGTACTCTAAGCACCCCCAAGAAGACGCCGCGCTTGTTCGATTCCTGCTTCGAAAGCAGCTCGAATCATTTGAAAAAGGTGAGATTCATCTTTTCGTGGCCAAGCCCGCCCTATACGATGTTTCATCTTCGAACCCGGATACTGCACGAGCAATTGTTATTGCTCGTCCAACTCGCTTTGATTCACGTGATTATGAAAAAGTAAGCAGGGAATATTTTGGGGCTGTGCATG
Organism: Alloacidobacterium dinghuense; assembly: GCF_014274465.1. Classification (NCBI taxonomy): domain Bacteria; kingdom Pseudomonadati; phylum Acidobacteriota; class Terriglobia; order Terriglobales; family Acidobacteriaceae; genus Alloacidobacterium; species Alloacidobacterium dinghuense. Next base: position 5,209,322 of record NZ_CP060394.1, read on the forward strand.
CAGTGCTTACCGGAGAGAAACGAGCCTCTGCTGCAGCATTCGAGTTGCAAAAGAATCTGGTCCGGATCACAGGGCAGCAACCCGGGCTCGTGGCTCGAGAATGAAACACTCCTCTGCACAACGAGGACGAATGAGAAGATACACAACAATCAAGCTCAACCTCGGTCTCCCCCTGAAGTTGACATTTGTACTACTCGTTGTGTTCATCCTAGGCGGCAACGGGCTACTCATCTGGCAGTTTCGCTTGGCTCGAGAGCAGACCGACCGCCTAGCCGTCGTAAGCAAACAGATGATGGCAGTTCTGCGTTTGCGCAACAGTCTTGTCTCGTTTCATCAGAGCATCGATGAACTCGTGGTATCACATGATACCCACGCCCTGTCACTTAGGTCTGAGAGCCTCCAGAAGGATCTACTTGAACAGCTACAGCAAACAAGGGAAGCCCTCAGTTTGTCTCCTTCCGCGCACTCGTTCGACAGGCGGTTCTTGCCAATCCTCGACGCTGTCGAAATCGGCTTTCCGCATCAGCTTGAAGCGATCAGATCGTTGGCGGCGACAAGTGATTGGGAAGCGGTCAAGTATCGCGACGCAAATGAACTCAGGCCGACAGAGATGGAGGTGACGGCGTTCGCTGAGAAGATAGATGAAGCCTTTACCACGGAGCTTTCGCGCTCCGAGTTGAATGCCCGTAGTCTGCAGAACCGAATACTCTTTTTGATTCCCTTCATGGCCCTTTCGACATTCCTAATTGCGGCCATGTTTGTGTGGGTCATTGCGCGGAGAATCCTCGAGCTCCGGATCGAAGAGCGATTGAGTGAGCGGATGCTGATAACCAGGGATTTGCACGACACCTTTCTTCAGACCATACAGGGAAGCAAATTGTTCGCCGAACACGCCTTGGCCAAGTGTTCCGATGTGGGGGGAATGCGCGATGCTTTAGCGCAACTTGTTCACTGGCTTGATCGTGCAAGCGAGGAGGGACGGTCGGCGCTCAATTCGCTTCGTGAGACCCAACCCAAACGAGATGACTTTGCGGACGCACTCCAGGCCATCACAGTTGATGCGAGAGCCCAGGGTCCGATAAACGTTGCCTTGTCGATTTCAGGCACCCCAGTCGACCTATTACCCGAGGTCCAAGACGAGGTGCTTCGGATTGCAAGGGAAGCAATAGCTAACGCCAGAAGGCATTCCCTTGGCAGCGAAGTCGAAGTCTCACTCGAATACGCGGGAAATCTCTCACTTACGATTTCCGACGATGGAAGGGGCTTCGATCGGCTGGACAATGCTGCCGTAATGAGTGGCCACTACGGATTACAGGCGATGCGCGAGCGAGCTGCACGCATCGGTGGAAACCTGACGATCACTAGTTCCGCAACATCGGGCACCCAAGTGAAACTGACGGTCTCTCGGCGTCGTCTCCTACGCAGTCTCGGCAATTCTACACAGGACCTATCGGGTTATGTTCATAAGCCAATCTCGCCCTTCACCGTCAAACGGTAAACAAGCGGCTGGCAGGGCCAGAGTCTTCACCGGAAGCTGAGACTATCATTCCCATGGCTTCCGACAGAAATCTGCAAGCGGCAGCCGATGCAGTGTGTGCGCTTGATCCGTTCCCGCTCTCTACAAGCCGTGGTTAAGCACGCACCTTCTCTGGCAGGACCGCCTTCCACTCGCGCCTACCCTGCCAGATTTTGCAGGTGGATCGCTGCCCAATCTGGGGATGTGTTCGGACCCTCCGACTCTTTACTGTTTTCCTTGAAAGATCGAAGCACAGGTCGGGCAGATCGGATGATGATTACGCGGCGACATTTCACGATGGGTCTGGGCCTAGCAGGGATTGCTGCATTTTGTGATAAGGCACGCGCAGGGAGTTCAACCAGCGAAGGAGGAAGCACAATGACCACTACACAGACGCAGACAAAGCGATTCTGGCCGAATGGCGCTCGGTTGGCCGTAAGCATCTCGATGATGTTTGAAGGAGGTGGCCAGCCAATCTCCGGGGCGGGCGGTCCGATCCCTGAACCAATCAAAGACGGCCTGCCGGATCTTCCGACAAATGCCTTCTTCGCCTATGGCTACTACGAAGGCATTCCGCGCGCTTTGAACCTCTTCGACAAGCACGGGATCAAAGTCTCCAGCTTCATGATTGGTAAGGCTGTTGAGAACGCCCCTGATCTTGCGCAAGAGATCGCTCGCCGAGGCCATGAAGTGGCTGCGCATGGACGCACCTGGCAGAATTCCTATTTCCTCCCTCGGGATGAAGAGAAGCGATTCATTGCCGATTGCGTGGAAACAATTCATAAGATCACCGGGCAACGCCCGGTCGGTTGGAATGCCTACTGGCTCCGCAACTCGGTTCACATCCTCGAGACCCTGCAGGAACTAGGCTTTCTCTATCACATCGACGAACCCAGCCACGACGAGCCCTTCATCATTCCCGTAAATGGCAAAGACTTCGTGACTGTCCCGTATACGTTCCATATGAATGACATCTCGTCTTTCCCTTTCGAAGGCTACAATCCGACGGCCTATGAGCAGGCACTTAAGGATGAGTTTGATCAACTCTATGAAGAAGGTGCGACCCGACGCCGTATGATGCTCATTGGCTTCCATGATCGCATCAACGGACACGCAAACCGGATCCGGATGCTCGATCGCTTTCTCACCTATGCAAAGAGTCGCGATGGTGTGTGGTTTGCGCGCAAAGATGAGATTGCGAAGTGGGTGCTTGAGAACCGTCAGGATACGCCTGTCATGCAGCGCGGTCCGGCTAGTGTCACAGGGCTACCGAGCGCCTGAGCCACAACAGCGGAGGATCTACGCATTGACCGGCGAATCGGGGCAGCGGAAGACGTTGCCAAGGCAGTGCTCTTTTGGCAACCAACCCGTTCGTGACCGGCTCCGTTGTCACTATCGACGGAGGAGGAACAATCGCATGACGAGACTTAAAACGCAGACGGCCTTCTCGTGGAGGTTCGCATGCGTAGGTTTTTGTTTTGCCAGCCTTATCAACTTGGCAGTCGCGCGAGGTGAAAGCAAAATGCAATTTGGTAAACCAGATGTCCTGATCGTCTCCGCCGATCTTCAAGGCGAAAGAAGGCAATCGCTAATCGATGCAGCGCAACAGTTCTATACCTTTTGGAATGCCGGCGATCCGGCGCTGCTCTCTCGTGTCATCTCTCCATCCTTCACGGATCGGGCTCTTCCTCCAGGCCGACCTCAAGGTCCAGGTGGTCCTCTATTTGCGTTCCGTCAGTTCACGAAGGCGGTTCCAGATCTGCGCTGTGAGGTTCTGCAACAAATCATCGTTCAAGATCGCGTAGTCTCTCATCTCCGCTTCACGGGGCACTTCAGTGGCGATTTCGGAAGCCTGCATGGTCATGGCCAAGAAGTGGACTTCATAGCCACGGACATCATACGCATCGACGCTCGCGGACAGATTACCGACAATTGGCATCTTGAAGATAATCTCACTTTCTTGAAGCAAATCGGAGCAGTACCGCAGTAGCAACCGGCATTATTCAGCGCTGGAGACCTAAGCATGATTGCGCTCAAAACATGAGAGTGACCCAATGAACGAAAAACGCATTGTGTTGATAGCCGGTGTGCATGGAGTGAGCGGCATAGCGGCGGCCGAACAATGGAGCGAGATTCCTGGGACTGTTGTCTACGGTCTCTCTCGAAGAAATGCCGCTCTACCTGAAGGCGTGATCCCCGTTCAGTTAGATCTTCTGAATCGGGAAGACGTAACCCAGAAGCTCGGACAGATTCGAGGGATATCGCAGGTCGTATTCGGTGCTTACATCGAGAAGGCGTCCGTCGTTGAAAGGTCGGAAGTCAATGTTGCTATACTGCGGAACCTTCTCGACGTTGTGGAGTCGACATCTCCTCGTTTGGAACGAGTTGTGTTCTATCAGGGAGGGAAGGCGTATGGTGCCGATCTGGGCCCGTTCAAGACTCCGGCGCGAGAAGATGAGCCTCGCTTGATGGGCCCCAATTTCTACTACGATCAGGAAGACTTTCTCCGCCAAAGACAGGCTGGGAAGGAATGGACCTGGACCGCGCTACGTCCGGAAGCGGTGTGTGGGTTCGCGCTCGGCAATCCCATGAACCTTGCCATGGTGATAGCCATCTACGCAGTCATCTCGAAGGAGTTGGGATTGCCGCTGCGTTACCCGGGAACCATCGAAGGCTATCAAGCGTTGTACCAGTTAACATCCGCCGAGATTCTCGGGAAGGCTTCTGTCTGGTCTGGCACGTCGCCGCAATGTAGCAATGAGATCTTCAACATTACGAACGGCGACTATTTCCGGTGGCAGTACATGTGGCCAAAAATCGCCAAGATGTTTCAGATGGAGACCGCAGAGCCGGTTCCCATCCCGTTGGCAACCTATATGGCCGATAAGGCTGATCTCTGGAATCACATCGTAGAGAGATATCGACTCGTGCAGCACTCATATTCAGAAGTTGTCGCATGGCCGTTCGGGGACGCGATTTTCAACCAAGGGTTTGACAACATCACGAGCACAATTAAAGCTCGCCGCGCGGGTTTTGATGCGTGTATCGATACGGAGGAAATGTTTCAGCAGTTTTTTCAGGAATTGCGTCAACGAAAGGTGATCCCAAAGCTGATCGACTCCGGAGCATTCGTTGGGTGAGCACTTTTCAATTGGCGAGGCAGCGCGGTGGAGTATTCATGGTCCCTAACGGAAACAAATAGGAAGAATATGACCAGAATTATCGCAATAGCGGCAACCATTTTCTTCGCAGCGTCACCGGTCATTTCTCAAAACCGTGTTGAGGCTGTCTTTTCGAGCGACCTTGTGATTAACGGCCCAACGGTGTCGCCTGACGGGAGACTCTTTACGGTAGCGCAACCAGCGAGCCCTGGCACGACTCCACAAGTTGTCGAGGTGCGCAATGGAAAACCGGTGCCCTACCCAGACGAACGAATGAACAGTTGGAAGCCAGGCATGGATGGCCATGAGCTTTTCGTGGGAGTCAACTCCATCCGAATGGGGCCTGATGGTGCACTCTGGGTGGTCGATCGAGGCGGGCCGGGCATCGGTAAACCGCTCGCGCCGGGCGGTCCAAAGTTGATGAAGATCGACATTGCCACCAACAAGGTTTCCCGCATCTATGACCTTGCTGCCGTAGCGAGACCGTGGAGTTTCGTCGACGACGTCCGCTTCAATGCTCTCCACGCGTATCTCACTGACGCAGGCAGCCCAGGCTTGATAGTTCTTGACCTGAACACCGGCAAGGGACGACGGGTGCTGGACGGTCATCCATCGACTGTCGCTCAGACTCCGTTAGTCGCCGAAGGGAAGATCCTACGTAATCCGAAGGGTGATCCCATCAATATTCATGCCGATCAGCTTGAGGTGTCGCCGAATGGCAAGTGGTTTTATTACCAGCCCTCCTGCGGCCGCATGTCTCGCGTCGAGACACGCTACCTCGACGATGCCAGCCTTTCCGACGCACAGCTCGCATTGCATGTCGAGCGTTTTGCCGACACACCATCGACCGGTGGCACCGCTATCGGAGCTGACGGAACAATCTATCTCAGCGACACGGATAAAAAGCGCATTTTGACGATTTCCCCGGAAGGCAAAATCGCGACACTCATTGACGATCCACGTCTGGATTGGGTGGATGCGATGTGGATCGATGACTCTGGCCATCTGCTGATGCCTGCTTCACAACTCAATCGCATGGCCGGGATAAACGGCGGTACCAATGCTATCCAGCAACCAGTCGTACTTTATCGCCTCAACATTGGACAAAAGGGAGTTCGCCGATAAGCAGGCCACTTCGACTGGGGCACATGGCATATTGCAGTGGAGGAACAAACGCCTATGACAACACGAGCTACTTTCGATCGTTTCAAAGTTATGGAAATTGCAAAGAGGTTTCCGGAAACAGCAGATACACTCCTGCTCGACACATATCTAACAAATGAAGAGGCGGCAAGCGCACGTGTGTTTCGCGTGTATCGTGGCACTCCTCCTCACTACCACGCAGGGAGTGATGAGTATCTGTACATTCTGTCCGGCAAAGGCACTTTCTGGATGTCAGATGCGTCCAACACCGGAGAGTTCGCGCCTGGCGACCTTCTTTTCTTTAAGCGTCGCACTATACATGCGCTTCCTGACATTCTCGAAGGACCAGTGATCTTTCTCTCGTTTGACACGCCGCGGCGAGATCCCAAGGACATCATCTTTTTCAATCCACAGGATGGCACCCCAGAGTCTTTCATTAAGGGGGTTTGAGACACCAGTTACCAGAAATGTACATCAACATGATCGTTCGAAGGAAAAGTCATGGCTTATCATGCCCAGAGTCTCAAAAGCGCAACCGCGGTCAATCCTGAGCTTGAGCGGTGGCGTAGTTATTCAGGTGTGAGTTGGGATCGACCGGATCATAGTGGCGCCGCCAAGGCATTCTCAAATTCGGTCTCCTCACCAATCTGTGGCATCCACTTCGATAAGAGAGGACGGGCTTTCGTAAGTACACCCCGGCTGGTTTCCAGTGAATCCCCCGCGACCATAAGTGTTCTGGATTTGAATTCATTGTCTGGCCCTGCCATCCTGACTGCATTTCCATCAGTTGAGGGGAATACTGTGTCTGCAAATCCGGACCAGAACCTGCGTAGTGTGCTCGGCTTCTATGTGGACCGGACCAACGATTGGTTGTGGGCGCTGGATATGGGCTACATTGCCGGCGAAACAGAGGCTCCGGCAGGGGCACAAAAAGTTCTCGTGTTCGATCTTGAGACCGGCAGCCTGGTCAAGCGTATTGGACTGGATATTGCATGCGATCGCAAAGGAAGTTTCCTGAACGACATAGTCGTGGACGAACAACGGAAGATCGGCTACATCTCCGACAGCGGCATACGCAGTGCACCAGACAATATGGTGGGCATCATTGTTATCGATGTCGCCTCGGGATCGGCCAGACGAGTGCTGCATAAGCACGCCAGCCTGCAGGTCGTGCCCGGAGTGAAGGTGTTCTCCCACAATAATGAGGTGTGGCCGGGAAATCCCATGAAGTGCGGTATCAACGGCATTGCTCTCTCGCCGGACGCGAACACCCTCTATTGGACAGTAACAACAGGTTTCCACGCGTACTCGATTTCGACGCAATTGTTGCGAGATCCGTCAGCCCCTGACGAGGAGATCTCTGCGGCAGTTCGCAATATCGGGAGCGTCGGAGGCAACAGCGACGGGATCGTGACCGATGCGGAAGGAAACTTGTACATCACGGACCTAACACACGGGGGTATCGTCAAATACGATTCTCAAAAACACACGATGACGTTGGTAGCGTCTGACGCAGGTGTGTGGTGGCCGGACACGCCAACCATTGATCACGAGGGAAATCTCGTTTTCTCATCGAGCAATCTCAGCCAGCACTTTGCTGGCGGAATCAAACCCGGACAAGAGCGCTACGAGTTGTGGCGATTGATACTTAATTCAAGATGAGAAATCGATTGTGGTCTTCTGAAAGATGGATTTTTTCCAGGTTGACTACTCGAAAGAAGAACTCGCTACGACAGAAGCCTAACTATCTTTAGTAATCCGATGTCCTGTGGCTGACATTGGGATTCACCGAGGAGGTTACATGCCCCGCAATTCCGGCCAACAGACCGACGTGTCTATGGGCTATCTAATTCTGCGCGTAAGCATCGGGCTCAACATCTTCACGCATGGCTTGAGCCGCATCCTTGCCGGTCCAGCGAATTTCGCACATATTCTGGTCCCGATGTTTCAACATACTTTTTTACCCGCAACATCGGTATATCTATTTGGGTTGTGCTTACCATGGGCCGAAGCCGCCGTCGGTTTTTTCCTCTTGATAGGCATCTACACTCGCTACGTTATCTTAGTCGGGGCACTTCTCATGCTCAGCCTCACGTTCGGTGCGACATTGCGCCAGGATTGGGAGAGTGCCGGACTTCAACTCATCTACGTCGCGATCTATACGGCACTTCTGGCTTTCAGGCAGTACAACCAGTTCTCGGCTGACGGGCATTTGAGACGAAGCGAAACCGATTAACTCGAATTTGTCAAATTGATCATCTCGAAGCTATTAAGTTGCGCATGATCAATCTCGTCGGCTGGCAGGACTCTGTGACCCGCTGCACAACATTGTGCCGACACTCAGTTGTGACCGACCCCTTCCGCAATTCGGACGGTACGCTCATTATCAAGCACACTGATCGTTAAAAGCCCGTCAGCACAATCTTTCCTCGCGTCCGGCCAGATTCCAGCATCGTGTGTGCCTTCTTGAGATTTGAAGCGTTGATGACTCCTACGTTCTCGCCGATCGTTGTCCGGAGTTCGCCGTTGTCCACCATCTTTGCAACGCTAGAAAGCAATTCGTGCTGCCTGATCATGCTTTGTGTCTGGTATTTCGGCCTGGCGAACATGAATTCCCAGTGGAACGAGGCACTCTTATCCTTGAGCGGCTTGACGTCGACATGGGGCGGGTCGTCGATCATGCCAATCGTGCCTTCCGGCGCTAAAACTTCGATCATGCCGGGATAATGACAGTCCGAAGCCGTAAGCGCTGCGATGTAATTGACGGTGGGAAAACGAATCGACTCAAGCTGGGGCTTGAGCCGCTTCGTGTGGTCAATGACAAAGTGTGCTCCCAATTCAATGCACCAGGCGGAAGTTTCTGGACGGGACGCGGTTGTAATAACGTTCAGTCCCGTCAGTTTGCGAGCGAGTTGCGTGAGGATTGACCCCACACCGCCTGCGCCACCAATGATCAGAATAGAATCTCCGTGCCCAGACGATTTTCCACGCAAGCCAAAACGGTCGACCAGAAGTTCCCAAGCTGTAATGGCAGTGAGCGGAAGGGCTGCGGCTTGGGTGAAGTCCAGCGTTCTTGGCTTGAGACCAACGATCCGCTCGTCTACCAGATGATACTCAGCGTTTGTGCCCGGTCGAACAACGGAGCCCGCATACCAAACTTCATCCCCCTTCTTGAAGAGTTCCACGTCTTCGCCAGTATCAATCACCACGCCCGCGCCATCGAAGCCCAGGATTCGGAACTCGTCGCCCGGTAATGGACCCACTCCTGCGCGCAGCTTGGTATCTGCTGGGTTCACAGAAACAGCCTCGATTCTGACCAAGAGGTCCCGACCGCTCGGTGTCGGTACAGGAACCTCAATATCGATGAGTGAATCGAGATTCGAGATGGGGAGCGGTTTCTTGTATCCCACGCCCTTCATTTAGTCTTCTCCTGCCCACTTGCGATCAATGCCTCAAGAGTGCGCAAAGGTTCCTCTTGCCCCACGAGGTATCACCAGAAAGAGTCTATCGAGGTAGATGTCGGAACACGCCCCAAGATCGGGCAGACCTGATCCTGCGAAATCTGGTAGGGGAGAGCTCGATTTCAGAATTCGTGGCAACATACAATCGCGTGTAAGCGAGAACGTCTATGAGTTATGACGCGTGAAATCGGTCGATTTGGTGGTCGGGAACAATACGGGAACAACCTGGGGAGGAAACCAGCCCAAATGATCCCAAACAATCCTAAATCGCACCTTGCTAACAGCTTTTGTTTCAATCGGGTCCGCTGATTCTAAGCCACTTAGGTCCATTGGTAGGGGGCCCTGAAAAGGCCGGCGTCGGCGGTTCGATCCCGTCTCTGGCCACCACATTCTAAAAGACTTAGCCAAATTCCGTCGCAGATCCCAGTCCGCTCTCAGTCCGCATCGAAAGACGTGCCAACAGCCCCTACGGTAGCCGCATGATGATCGAGAACTTAGCGCCAATCACCGTTTCCTTAGTCCGCTCCCAGTCCGCTTTGATCCGCCGCGTGGCTGAGAATCGCGATTAACATTTCCCCCGCGGCGGCCATGCGATCCTGGCTGACAGCGTGGCTGTAAAACTGGAGCGTCAATTTGACATCGCTATGTCTAAGCAGAGTTTGCACCGTTTTTGGATCAGTTCTGATGCGAACCAGGAACGATGCGAGACTGTGGCGAAGGTTGTGAAATCCGAACCGGCGCGGATCGTCCTCCACTAGCCGCCCGCAATCATCTCGATGCGATGAAAGAATTCCAGCCTTCGCTGCGGCCGGGCGCAGATAATCTTCAACGAGCATATTCGCTACCCGCGGCTGCTTGCCTTTCAGTCGAAACGAAGCAAACACCCAGTCGCCTGGGTCCGAATAGGCGGTCTTCTTTTTCCAGCGAAGCATGAATTCGGCCAGCAGTGGATGGAGCGGCACAGGCCCCTTTGAAGCCTTGGTCTTTGGCAAACCCACTTGGCCTCCCGTCCAGGTGCGACGTACATGAATCATCGCCTCCGCGAAATTTACATCCTGCCATTGCAATCCCAGGCACTCGGAGATGCGCAGACCAGTGCCCGCAGCCAAAAGCGTCAGAGTGCGCTCCGGCTCCTGTAGGTTTCGGACGATTGCGTAAGCTTGTTCGGGAGTAATGATCATGGCTTCGTAGCAGCTGGTTGTCTTGCAACGGACGAAGCGCATTGGATTCGATTCCTGAGTTCGTGGAATCAAGCCATATCGTTGGCCGTGGCGATAGACCAGAGACATGACACGTCGCAGTCGGTCGAGAGTTGGATTTTCAAGCTCCTCTTCCTTCTTCAGAGTCGTCAGCCACTCCTCGACTTCGAGCGGTTCTATATCCAGCGCAATTCTGTTGCCCCATTTCGGAAGCAAGCGGTTTCGGAGGGCGCGGTCGTAACCTTTTATTGTGGTATGCGCCTTTGGGTGGATTGATTCTGTTCGCTCGACCAATTCGTGTTCGGCGTAGTGCAGTACAAGGTCGCCAAATGTGACACCGCGTCGCGAGTCCACCGGATTGATCGGAAGATGCAATCGCTCGACTTCAGCCCAGGCTGTAAGTTTGTCGGGAAGATCGCGGATCAAACCAAGAGGGATCTTGTTCTCCACTCGCCTGCCGTCGGACTTGCGCGTAGTTCGAAAATGGAGCACCCATGTTTCACCCGGTATGCGTGTTTCCTTCTTCAGCCAACCTCGTTGTCGTCTTTGCGTCATGTGTCACTCCTTGAGACAGCCTTGCGCTCAGATTCTCGAATATTCAGAGGACTGCGCATAGGCGAAGTTGCACGAAGCGACACTACAGGCAGGCATCTGGGAGCGTGAAATCCGGTAAGTACAGACAACTGCCATCGCGGTGGATGAGCGCGTTGACCTGTACGGCCAACTGAAACGCATTGGTCTAAGCTATTGCCTTGATAAAACAACTCGACCACTAGGATGATGGCTACATCGAGACACAAGGGCGCATTCACGAATTTGAAGAATACGATCCGCTAGTCAGACATCCGTTCCTTCCTTTGTCCATGGCTACGAGCGAGCCACTCAGTTGGTGACATTTCGGAGACGCTGGGTGAAGACTCGCGTCAGGGCTGTGGCATTGGTGTATCCAACGGCGGCTGCGATGAGCTTCAGCGAGTTGCCCTTGCGCAACATCGTTTGGGCAACTCCCAGGCGCCAGTTCGTCAGGTAATCAAATGGCGTCATGCCGACGACCTTGCGAAAGTGGGCGGCGAAGCGCGCGCGGGACATACCAGCGCTTTGAGCCAACTGTTCCAGCGACCAGGCAGTTTCAGGGTGTTTATGCATGTCCTCGATCGCCACTTACCAGTTGGCAATTCAAGGTCTTTGGACCATATATTCTGGGGGATATGATCGGGGCCACTGAATGGACAGCAGCACTCCTGCTGATCATTGGCTACTTCAAACCGAAAGCAGGCATTCTGGCCGGGATCATTCTAGTCGGCATGTTCTTCACCACAAGCAGCATGTTGATCACAACCCCGGATGACACCATCGTGTTTCACGGCATCCATTACATGAACAATCTCGGCCTGTTTCTCTTCAAGGACATTATCTCTTTCGGAGTTGCGTTCTATCTGATCAGCTATTTCGGCAAGAAGGCAATCCTTTCCGAAAACAAAGCTAATAGCCAAAATGCCGCTTTCCTGCTCAGAGATGTGGTCCCTCCGTCGGCGTCGGTCTATCTAGTAAAGCAGGACGCTGCCAGAGCCACGCTTGTTACTGAGATTACGTGGTGACACGTTCGAAGAGTTCACGTGGACCGTGTTCGGCGCCGAGCGCACCATTCCTACAAGCCTGTCGTTGATCGTCTCTTACCAGACCCGCAACGCATGAATGAAGGGCGCAGATATCGGCGCCGGCCACGTTGCTGTGGCATCAAATTCTGTCCGTCGCACGAAGAAGAGGAAGATATGAACGACCAAACCGGGAAATTGTTAATCGTTGAGTCTGACGACGCTCTGAGAGCAACCCTCATCGCTGTGCTTGAAGACGCAGGATACAGGGTTTCAACTGATTACCGCGGAGGAATGAAAGCCGTTCTAGCATTGCCCACTCTTCAATGATCAAGGTCAGGTCATAGGAATCAACTTCGCGATACTACGCGATTTCGGCGGATCAAATTTTGCCATTCCCGTGCGTTTTGTGGAGTCACTCTTGAAGCCCTGAGACGTGTAACCAAACGCGCTCTCAGTACCTCTCATCTTCGAAAGCGCCTATACAAAATAGAAATGGAGTCACCCAGATGTTTGATATGAAGAATCTCACTCGGCTCAAAAAGCTCGATGAGAATGCGCCTGACACGATGAAAGCCTTTTGGGCTTTTGATAAAGAGGCGTTCAAAGAGGGTGCTATCGATGTCTTGCACAAACAGTTGATGGCGGTCGCCGTTGCGCTCACGACGCAATGCCCATACTGCATTGAGTTGCATGTGAAGGCAGCGCGTCAGGCCGGCGCAAATGACACGATGCTGACGGAAGCAGCCATAGGTGCCGCGGCAATGCGGGCGGGCGCGGCCGTCACTCACGCGTCGCACTGTTCAAAGAGTAATGAAGGCACAGCGGAAGCGCCTCAAGCGGTTCCGCTGGCTCGTTCTTCAACGATCAAGTCATCGGAGCAACCTTTGCGATGGTATTTCAGGGTCGAATCTTGCTAGCCTCGTGCTTTTTTTTGGGGGAGCATCCAGCTTCAACAGAAAGTTGTAGTGAACCAATGAGTGCAAGAACGCGCAAACAGGTGCTGATTCTCGGTGGTGGGTTCGGTGGACTCTATACCGCTCTCGGGCTTGAACAGACGCTCGCCCGCGATAGCGATGTGCAGGTCACGTTGGTCAATCGGGAGAACTTTACCCTCTTCACTCCCATGCTGCATGAGGTTGCTGCAAGCGATCTGGATATGACACATATCGTGAACCCAGTCCGGAAGCTCCTAAGCCACGTCGTGTTCTTTCATGGGGAGGTGGTACATATTGACCTCGCCTCGAAGCACGTGACGGTGGTGCACGGTCCGGAGCGCCATAGTCACGAACTTAACTACGACTATCTCGTTCTCGCTCTTGGGTCGACCACAAACTTCTTCGGGCTGCCGGGCCTTGAGCGCAGGGGCATGACGATGAAGTCGCTGAGCGATGCAATTCACTTGAGGAATCAACTGATCGATATGTTGGAGGAGGCGGATTTTGAGTGTGCGGCCGGCGAACGGCCTAATTTATTGACGATTGTTGTTGCTGGCGGTGGTTTTGCCGGGGTCGAGACGGTGGCCGCTGTGAACGATTTTCTGCGCGAATCGATTCGGTTCTATCCACATCTTACGGCAGCCATGCTCCGGGTGGTTTTGGCACATCCGGGTGATGTGATCCTCCCGGAACTGGGGCCAAAATTGGGCGCGTACGCTCAGAAAAAATTGTCAGAGCGCAAAGTAGAGATTCGAGTCAATACAAAGGTTGTCTGTGTAGACGAGGATGTGGTGGACCTGAGCGACGGCTCTACTATTCCGACGAAGACAATGATTTGGACCGCAGGGACATCTGCGAATCCTCTCATTGCCACACTGCCATGCAAATTGGACCGCGGTCGTATTGTGACAAATGAGTACCTGGAAGTGCAGGATTGGCCGGGCGTGTGGGCGCTGGGTGACTGCGCTTCGATTACAGACCACAAGACTGGCCGGCCACATCCACCGACCGCTCAACATGCCCTCCGGCAAGGTAAAACTGTTGCGAAGAACGTAACCGCGACGATTCGTGGCGGCACAAAGACGCGGTTCTCATTTTCCACGTTGGGTCTGCTCGCAGCGATAGGCCGAAGGACCGGTGTGGCGAACATTCTTGGAATTAACTTCTCAGGTTTCGTTGCCTGGTTTCTGTGGCGCACCATTTATCTGAGTAAGTTGCCTCGTTTGGAGAAGAAGGTCCGCGTAGCCTTGGATTGGACGCTCGATTTGCTTTTTAGCAAGGACCTCGTCCACCTCCTCGATCTCCGGGCTCCGACGGTGTCGCAAATCGAACAAGAGGTGGATACTTCGCTTGCGAGGTCCGAGCGGTAGCTGCACGATGTAGTCGAATCCGGAGGTCCGCTCGCGATTTCTGTGCGGATGTCGTCGCGCTCATAATCGAACACGTCATGGGCACCGGCTGCCGGGCCAGTGCGATCGATTGCAGCGTGCGGTCGTTGCTGGTGACCTGTCCGGGCCCCAAGGCACGCGCTGCGCGTCATCCGAGCCCGGCTGCTCGCGCGATCAGAAACAAGCCGGTTCCGATTATGACCGCTCCGATCGCTCGCGCGACCCGCTCGGCCGCCGGCGCCAGGCGCTCGACCGTGATGGCGCCCGCCACCACCGCCATCGCGCGCAGGTCCATTACGCCAATCACCAGCAGGATCGCCATCAGGCCCGCGCAGCACTGGCTGCAGTGCAGCCCCAGGCGCAGGCCGTGCCGCCACGCGGTGGCGGCGCACGGTGAAAGCGCGCCGGGCCCGGGCGCATCGCGGCAGCTGTCAAGCTGACGGGCCTTCCACGCGGTGAACTGGAACGCGCCCGCTATCACGACCACCACGCCGACCGCGATCGGAACCGCGGTCGATAGCGCCGGATGCCGCATCTCGAGTGCCGCCAGCGCGACCCCCACCGGAAAGGCGGCGATTCCCCACGTGGTCCACACCGAGAAATAACCGGCCCCAACCAGCGCGGTCAGCTTGCCAAGATTTTCCGCGCCGCCCAGCGCTCGCCGATAGCGCGACAGCATTGGCACCAGCGACGGCAGCATCATCGCCGCCATCATCACGCCCCACATACAGACGAACGACGACGACGCTCCCGCCCACGACTGTCCGGGCATTCGCATCCACGCCATCGACATCGTCCACCCGCCGGCCATCGTCATCCCGCCCATCGCCGACATCGAGTTGCACCAGACGATCGTCACCGCCGCGCTGGCGGCGAACAGCAACGCCGCGACGGCGAAAAACGCGCGCTCGGAAATCGCGCGGGCGCAAATGGCGCACTCGAACTTGCCGTAACTCGCGTCGGTCATTTTCAATACTGATTCTTGCCGCTTCAACGAGGACTTCCTAGTACTGCAGGTTGGGGTAGGCAGCGCTGTCTCCGCGTCCCTCGCGCGTCAAATCGAGAGCGCCGTAGATTACCCAGACCGGGTCGAGGGAGCTGGTGTCGCCGCGCTTGAATGTCATCTCGCTCGTCCAGTGGTGATAGATCCCGTCCTCGCCGCGTGAGAACACGTTCAGGACCGGGAGCTGCCCGCCGTCCGGTGCTTCCGCATGGTAGTCGCGGTTGAAGGTGTTGTTCCGCGAGGACAACAGCCGCAGGTTGCGCCAGCCGCGTTCTTGTGCGTAGGCGCCGAGCCGATCGGGGCTTGTCTTCGCGATCACGACGAGGTTGATGCGCTCGGCGAGGTGAAAAGCAGCACCATCGAGCCCGTCAACGACCGATGTGCATGACGGGCACGGCTGATCGACCAGGGGCAGTTCGGCTGTCTTGCCCCCTGGGGCGCCCGCTCGTTGGTCTTCTGACCAGCGCGGGAACATCATGTTGTAGATGACCAGCGAGTTCCTGCCCGGTGCGAACAACTCCGAGAACCTGACCTTGCTGCCATCGGCCGCGGACTCGAAGACGTAGTCCTCCCTGATGAGGCCGCCAGCTGGGAGTGCGCGGCGCTGGGCGGCGACCTGCTCGTTCTGCCGCCGGAGCTCTGCCTCAGCCTCCAACAGCTCGTTGCGCGCGCGCCGGTATTCGCTCGACTCGCCGGGGAAGTGGACATTCGGATCGAGGAGTACTTCCCGCCACTTGTTCATGTCGCGTGGTTTGCCTTTGAGAGCCATTGTTTCCATCCTTTTCTCTGCTCCGAACTCCTTCTCCCTTGTGGAGTGGGAGATCGGGAGCGTCCTTTCATATACTGCGCCTTTTCGCCGCGCTTTCACGAGATCAATCGGTGTTCACTGGACCGCTGTCTCATGCCTTTTACGTCTCGCTTACCAGGCCAAAGCCGTCGCGACAGGGCGGGTCTTCGACCCTTTTTCTGGACAACAGACTTACGGACCGAATGCCTGGGAGCCAACCGAATGTCGCCACTCAGATCTTTGACCACGAACTTCTGAGAACAAGCACCACAAAGCCAATAATGCTCAAGTTGGTGACTCTGTTTCTCATCAGAACTTTTCACAGACGAATCTTGCACATTGAAGACAAAGATTCGACCTTCTCGCAAATAATGCAGTGGTTTGGCACATTTAAGATTCGCGCAGTTGCTCACCATTTGAGTTCTGCACTGCGCCTGCAATGGCTCTTCTGTTCAAGTGTTGACTGGCTCATTGGTGTTTTCAGCGTTCCGGAGAATTCTCCCCGTTTAGTTATGGATTGAATTACAAATTCTTGCTGTGAATTACGCATTTTCACGCTTCTGGTTTTCGTGTCTGGTCGCACAATTTCCCAGCACACCAAGTTCGATGTCGGCGAGACCGAGCGGTTATGCCGTCGTTGTTTTCATAACGAACGGTTTAAGCGAAATTCGACACAGAAAAGCGTCTTTAGATACAGGTCATTTCCATGAATGGATTTCTCTAATTCGCGAGAAGATTCGGGCTACAAAACGCACTGTTCAGCGGATCTCTCAGAATCGTTGCTGATGCGCTGGACATCTGAGTGTTATAAGAACGTGTTCACCGGTCGGTGTAAGTGGCGTTCAGCATGAATATAAGTCGTGCATTTACATCAAAGACGGCTCCGCTCAGCATTCTGCCAACAGCGAAGCGGGATTTCATGCCAGTCGATGTGGCCGTGGTGGAAGCACCCCGAGGAGAATGGGTACTTCCAGCAGTTAATGATGTCCGTCTTGGCCTGATCCTCTCCGATTACTCTGCCCACTGGCATAGCTCGAAAGGCCTGCTATCGATAAACGTGAGCGCTGGCAGTCTGTCGATATGCGAATTCAACCAACCGCGACGCATGGAGATGCAAAACCCCGCAAACGTCGCCCTCGTGCTTTTGCAGAATGAAATCCTGGAGCAAGCTCTGCACGATAGCCGGAAGCAACGAGTTGAACTGCAGGAGCGTCATGGGCTACAGGATCACAACATGCGCCATCTCATGGAGATTCTTCTGTACGAAAAGCGTCAGGGTTTTCCCAGTGGCGGCTTTTTTCTGGACAGCATAGCGGCCGCTTTAGCGAGCCACCTTATTCATTATTATTCTGCTGCTGCACCACTTATATCGGAATCCGTTGGAGGGATGGCGCCCTCTACTCTGCGTCGGTGCATCGCATTGATGGAGGCACGCCTCGAAGGAAACCTTCGACTGGATGAATTGGCGTGCGAGGCTGGATTGAGCACATCGCACTTCATTCGGAGTTTCCGCGAGAGTACCGGTAAGACGCCCTATCAATTCCTGCTTGATCGGCGAGTGCAAAGAGCACAAACCTTGATGCGCGATCCTCGCACTTCGCTGACTAAGGTTGCCAAGTCGAGCGGCTTCGCCAATCAGCATCACATGGCCCGCATTTTCCGATGTGTCACGGGCATGACGCCAAGCAACTACCGTCGGTCGTTGTAATAATCGGCTCGAAAAAAACGAGGCAAGCCATCTAGTCGAGGGTAAGAAAGGATCACGACTTGGTTGGTCTCTTTAGTCAGAGCGGGCAGTGTCACGCCCGACTTGGACAATCAGCGATCCGCGTAGCATTGCTGTCGGCAATAGACACAGCTCAAACATTCAATGTGATTTTCAAAGCTATAAGTCGATGGCGCGATTATTTAGCAGATTTCTAGAGAAGAGTTTTTCAACAGCCACACAGGGCGAATGCACTTAATGCATGCATGCCTCTGAGGCCGGATTCTCACAATTGGTACGTAACTGACCCGTCGAACCGAAGGGTTGAGTTCAGGGGCCTTTCGAAGAAGGGTGCCGCTCGATTCGAATGATACTATCAGATATGTCTACGGTACTCTCCGCGACAATGCGTCTCATCCTATCTGCAGAAATGCCAGAGATTGGAGAAGATCATGTCCCACGGAATGAAACCGAAGCATACCTTACTACTCTCGTTCATGCTAATGATGCCCTCGGTGTTGCCAGCCGCCTCGAGGAATCGGGCTGAAGTCACGTTAGAACAGACCGTGATTGTGAACGGAACTCAAATACCCCCAGGGAGCTATCGCGTTCAGTGGGAAGGCACCGGTTCATCTGTCCGCGTCAGCATCATGAAGGGAAAGGAGACGATCGTCACCGCCTCAGCCACAGTAATTCAGGAGAAGTCACCATATCGTGACGCGGCAATTCGCTTTACCAATGGAAACATTGTCCAGGACATCGAATGGGGCAACCAAACAGTGCGATTCGATCAAGGAGATGCATCTTCGAGCAGTTCTGCCAGCAGCACAATCAAATGAAACCTTAAAGACAGGCGCGATCCTTTTCGCGCCTTTTTTCCAAATCTGACTACGCCGATGTGGTTGAAAGGCGCGGCAATCTTAACGCGCTCACGCTGCATGCGCAGTCCATGGCTTCCAATCCAGTTGCCAAAATGATATCGGTCCCGTCACCGGGGCGACAGAAACGCCCGTGTCGGCTGAGACGCGCTCAGGCTACGTGGGAGATGGTTATGAAAGCAATCCTTCTGTCGATTCTGCTTTGTTTCTTCGGGAGCCAATACGCGCTCGCGGTCGAGAGACAGATCGACCCGGAGCAAAGCACGCTCACCATCCATGTGGGCAAGAGCGGGCTGCTCTTGGCCGCCGCCCACGAGTACACGGTGACAGCTCCGATTGCGAACGGAACGATTGATGACGGAGTTTCAGCGGAGATCAGCTTTCGGGTGGAGGCGATCCGCCTGACCGTCCTGCCGGAAGAACACCGGAGTAAGATTCAACACGCGATGCAGGAGCGAGTTCTGGAAAGCAGCCGTTTCCCGGAAATCTATTTTGCTTCCGACAAGGTGCAATCCACGGCAGAGGGAGAATGGGATGTTTTAGGCCAGCTAACCCTACATGGCGAAACCAGGACGGTACTGGTGCACGTGAATTCACTCGACGGCAAATACATTGGAAGTACGATGATCAAACAGACTGACTTCGGTATTCAGCCAGTCAGCGTTGGTGGAGGCACAAGGATAAAGAACGAGCTCAAAATCGACTTCTCTATCAAGATGAGGTAAGGAATCCGCTTGACCTCTGAGAAATCGTCTGCCCATCCTTCGCCGGGCGCAGAATCCAGAGGAGGAGCTGACACATAGCCAGGACAATGGGTCTACCACCGATCCGGACTCAGAGTCGGATGACCAACGGATCTGTTTGCCTGGACAACGGCTCGGTTCACCGTTATCGCAACATCCGGCTGTTTTCTCGTGCTGACGAGAGATGGATCCCGTCGGAGACGCCAATTAGAATCCAGAACTTACACCGAACGCGGTCATCCAGCGTGGCAGTCGAGCACAGCGCCACCTTTGCCGCTTCAGCTTGACCAGAGCATTTAAGATCCAATGCAGTCCTCCAAAAACATTCCGGGAAGTGTGTCAAAAAATCCCGATCTCATCCCAGCTTAAACAGTAGATGCGCGTCATCATCCCGGCAATCGAGTTTGTCGCCGACTGAACATTTTGCTCTGTATGCGAGACAAATTGACGGATCATTTACGGCCAATAAAGCGGTTGATGGAAGACACGGGAGCCAGAGAGCGTTTCGACCGGCGCGACCAATACACGACCATCGTACGGTCGAAACCATCCCAAATGGTCCTAAACCATCCTAAATGGAAGAGGCCACAACACTCTTCATCTCAATGATATCCGCTGATTCCAGACCACTTAGTTGGCTTGCTAGGCAGCTCTGAAAAGGCCGGCGTCGGCGGTTCGATCCCGTCTCTGGGCACCATTTAGAATCAATAACTTACAGGCGTTAAATCATAAGCCTCCCATTCGGGAGGCTTTTGCGTGTTTTGGCTAAGTTACCTATTTTTAATAGCATGACACTTTTTGGGGTGTGGTCGCGTATTGGTCGTGCGCTGCCTTGCTTAATTTAAGGCGATCTTCCAACTCTTTTGGAATGTGCAAAATGTGAATGCTGCAGAATGGGCGACGCCAGCCTCTTTCGAGGTCGCTCTACTTGTTGGGCAGGTGAGGTTCTGATAGGAACTCCGCTCAAGAAGATCACAACACGCGGCATGCATTTCCGCGCGAGTCAAGCGTTCAGGTCATCGGTTGTCCCATCAGTACCCTGGATCGGGATCTCCGGAGAGGACCCAGGGTGGTGTGCTGTTGCACCTTCAACTACATTGCTGGGTATCCGGCAAATGGCGTGCCCAGAACTTGTTTGAGAGCCTTGCCCTCACGCGAGATACATGTATCGCCTTGCCGCGGAGATTCATCAAATCAGATGACTTTGAACAGCGCCTGTTGAGCTCTCGGCCATATCAACAATGTGAAGGCATGATGCAAAAGAATGAGAGTTGAACTCTTTCAACCCGAGTCTGATATAGAGCCACGTCATTGGGTGCGGCATGATCAGGCTTTCGCAATGATGTTGGGGCCCGGCTCAATTGAATGGGGCTCAAAGCGTTCCGCGCTGGAAAAGTTCGACTATGCGAAGGGCGACTTAGCACTGTGCCATCGTCATGAGGGAGAGTGGGTTGGACTCATGAACGTACCGCATTTGCAGCTCGGTATTTCCGACGCGGCCCTGATGGCCAGCTCGGACGGAACTTACGGCGAGGTAGAACTGCACCCTTCACGTAAGTTTGCTGACTCCCGCTTGAGTGCGCTGGTTGCCGCCGCGCGTGCGGAGATGGTTGCTGGCTTTCCGAGCGGGCGGCTATTTCTGGATTCTGTTGAACAGGCGATGGCCGTAGCCCTGGTCACGGGTCATGCAGTAAGGCACCGTCCTGTGCAGATGTACCGAGGCGGACTAGGCTCAGCGCGCTTGCGAAGGATTAAAGAGTTGGTCGATGCGAAGATCGGGGACGACTTGAGTCTCGACGAGATGGCGCAATCGATAGGATTGAGCACAGCCCATTTCGCGCGGATGTTTCGCAAGTCAACCGGCGAGACCCCGCATCAATTTGTTCTGCGCCAAAGGGTCGAGCGCGCTAAAGCGATGTTGCGTGCACCCGATGCGCGAGTATTGGACGTGGCCGTGGCCTGTGGCTTCAGAACTCAGCAGCACTTTGCGCAAGTTTTTCGTGAAGTCTGTGGAGTTAATCCAACTCAGTATCGCCAGGATTTGCTGAATTCCGAAGTGAGTTGCGTTTCGGAAACCCATTCCGAAGATATGCTACGCCTCTGATTTGTGGTTCGCAGCCACACGTCACCCTCACGGGCTGCCTTTCACCTCGTGGCTAACGTCGCGGCTCACCGGAATTTGTAAATCATCGCTCCTTGCATCTGCCTCGGCACTGCGTCCTCCGCCAACAATTCTGACTGCGCGCGCCGCAGCTCGTTCGAAGTCTCGGCGTCGTTCACTCAGGGCACCCTGGAAACCTAATTGAAAGTCGTTGGAGTTCTGTCTCTAGCAGCATGAAGTAGCAGGATTCCGACCATCCGAGCAGAAACCCGCACAACTCCGTATGCGATGTGCAGTTTACTCAGAGTTGTGAGCAGAGGCCGGTTCCAATCGGTCGGGAATAACTCAACGCAGAAGGGTAACTCAATGGAAGCAATTGGATTGTTAGTCACGCTCGAAGCACGTCCAGGTAAGGAGGCCGATGCCGAAGCATTTCTGAAGTCGGCTCAGCCTCTCGCGCGCAATGAAAATGGGACGTTGAAATGGTATGCGATCAAGATCGGGCCGGGGAAGTTCGGCATCTTCGACACCTTTGCAAATGAAGCGGGCCGCAATGCCCACCTGACTGGCGAGATTGCGAAGACGTTGGGGGCTCGGGCCAACGAATTGTTCGCGACTCCCCCGCAGGTCGAAAAAGTTGAGATCCTTGCAAGCACACCTTCGAAGAATTAGGCGGGAACAATTCGAATCGCAAGTCCGATTGATGGCGGTATTCGTGCCCGTTACGTAGAGGACCTGTTCGAATCGTTCTTGGCCTCCGCGTTTCGTTGAACCCACCCACGAATTCGCGCGGAGAAAGCCGCGAGACTGAACAAGGTCAAATGACCGGCCCAAGATCAACTGATGCTTGATTGCGGGAACAACAAGGGAGATATGAAATGTCATACGTCACGGTTGGCAATAAAGAGCTAAGCAGCGCCACACTCCCCTCCAATGCGAACGGACACTCTGGGTCAATGAGTGCCAAAACCACGAGTCAACGTCTGCTCAACGCAAGCCGTCACCGCATGTTTCCTCTTGCGATGGTCGCTCTAGTGGCAGTCGCTTTTGGATTCAACCCGGGAGCTCGGGCTCAGGATGTTGCACCACCCATCTCGGGTGCCCTGGGGCAGGTTCAGTCTGTCGGGGATCATTCGATCACAATCCAGGATAAATCTGGGCTTTTTCATATCGACATCACGCAGCCACTCACAACATATAAGGTAGTTCCCTCGGACCTGAACCACATCACGGACAATGCGTATATTGGTGTCGCATCAACGGAGCTGCCGGACGGAACGGAGGTGGCAAAGCAGATCTTCATATTTCCGTCGGAACTGCGAGGCGCCGTGGAAGGCAGCGTTGCAATGGATGCGCAGCCCGGCGCTACGACTCAGAGTCGGATGACCAACGGATCTGTTTCCCTGCGGCGCGCGCCCGAGTCACACTCTCGAATGACGAACGGCGTCGTGCAGAAAGGAACCGGAACAACACTGGTCGTTAACTATCAGGATGGAGCACAGACCATTTCTGTGCCGCCGAATGTTGCGGTCGTAAGTGTTGTTCCCGGCGAGGTTCAGCTGGCGGCAGGGGAGACGGCCTACGCCAAGACCGATAAACAAACGGATGGCACGCTCAGCACGCATATGATCCTCGTGATCGGCGGACCCCCCTCGGGAAATACCAAGTAATAGCCAGAGGGATATGCCGTGTCATCTGGCAGACAAATCCACAGTGAACGAATGGCTACAGGCGCGCTGTCTCCCAAGGCCCGCGCGCTCGTAGTCCGTCGGCACCACATCTTAGTACGGATCAGTCATTGGCTTACCATTCCGCTCCTCGTCGGCCTGATTCTGAGCGGCATATCGATCTACTGGGCTTCGCCCGTTTATCGACATAATCCGGATCCGCAGTCGGGTAATTTCGACTACTTCGCTGACGCGGGAATCTGGATTTGTGCTCACGTTCCATGGCTGCACCACTACGCAGACCCGGCGGACTGGGTCTACAACCACAGCAGCCTTGGACCCTTCATGCTCGCCTACGCTCTACGTTTTCACTGGCTCTGCGCGTACTCATTGATGCTGAACGGGCTGGTGTACCTTGCAGGCCTCATTCTGGGAGGGGGATGGCGATCACTCCTGCCCCGGCTGAGCGATGCTGGCGGCGTTTTGCAGATGGCCAGATATTATCTCGGCTTACCCTACGCCATATTGGCTCAGCGCGGCCAAACGCATCCCAGATTTCGCACAAAATACAACCCCCTTCAGCGGCTCTCCTATTTTGCCGTTGCGGCTGGCGGCTTCCTCGCTGTCGCCACTGGGTGGGCAATTCACAAACCGGCGCAACTCTCCTGGCTTGCAGCCATCTTCGGCGGATTCGATAAGGCCCGCGTTTGGCACTTTTGGCTGATGTGGTTCTTTGTAGTGTTTGCGATTCCGCATGTTGTGTTGGTTATCGCCGCTGGTTGGGACACGTTGGGGAGCATGATCACCGGCTGGTCCAAGAAATTCGCGTGCTCGGAGGTTTCCGATCATGCGTTCTAAACAGAATGATGTGGAACCAAAGTCCGCCAGGGGATCTGTTCTCCTGAAGAAGTTTCAGGGCGCATTCAGCGAACGACCGGCCGAACCGATTGAAGTCGAACCCTCGATGCTGCACCGCTGGACTCGGCGTAATTTGCTGATCTTCGGTGCGGGAGCGCTCGCCACATTTGCAGTTGGCGGATCGCAGCTTCCCCGGGAGGTTTTCGAACGGCTGGGTCTCGATCCAGTTAAGACTGGACCGGAAGACAAATGGCTTCTGAACAAAGCACTGCGATTCGACGATGATGTGTCAACAGCGCTCTATTCGCAGCATCATTTGGCGCCCACCTATACTAAATCGCAGATTACTCCGCTTAAGAACAACTACAACGGCGCGACGCCAGATCCGGCTTATATTTCGGGGTGGCGTCTGACTCTCGATGGGCTGTCCTCCGGGCTGAGCGTTTCTCTCGACATCGGCACCCTTCTCGCACACCACCAGATCCATGACCAGATTACTCGCCTCGTGTGTGTGGAGGGTTGGAGCGCAATCGCATGGTGGTCCGGTTTGAGATTTGACGATCTCTTGCATGCTTATCCGCCGGTGTCCCAAGCAAAATGGGCCCACATCGAATCGGCGATCAATCTCGACGCAAACGGGAATTCGGATCCATATTTCGTTTCGATTGACCTGCTGACAGCCGAGCATCCGCAGTCTCTACTGGCGACTCACCTGAACGGAAAGCCTCTCACAGTGGAGCACGGGGCTCCGCTGCGACTGCTTGTACCTGTGAAACTAGGTTTGAAGAACATCAAGGCAATTACCCGGATTACCTATACTCAAGACGAACCGCCGGACTATTGGGCAAAGCGCGGGTATTCACGCTATGACGGAATTTGAACTAGACGCCCCGAGAGTGCCTACGCAACTCATTCGAACCCTCGCAGTGATCTCGCTCAAGACAGCCTGAGACAGTCTACCGACTGGTTGCAATTAGCTGGAGATCCGCCACAGGGTGCATGAATGTAGCAAGAATCCGACCACCCCAGCAGTAATCCGAACAACTCCGTATGCGATGTGCAGTTTACTCAGAGTTGTGCTCAGAGCAAATGTATCAACAAATCGGCTCGCAATAGTCGCTCTGTTAGCAGCTGTTTATGGGTTGAAACGGGGAGCTCGCGCTCAAGATGTTCCACAGATTTGGGTGCCCCGAGGTTGGTTCCAATCGGCCTGAACCGAACAATAAAGGAGATTAGAAATGGTAAATACGCGGAAAACAGCAATCGTTACCGGCGCCTCACAAGGTATCGGCGCGGGTCTCGTGGATGAGTTCTTGAAACGAGGTTACAACGTAGTCGCAAACTCGCGAAACGTGACTAAAGCCAATCCATTCGCAGCGTCCGCGAATCTTGCACTGGTCGATGGAGACATCGGCGACCCGCGCACGGCTGCAAAGATCGTGGATACTGCCCTATCCCGATTTGGCCGGATCGATGTGCTGATCAACAATGCTGGTGTTTTTATTCCGAAGCCTTTCACCGAGTACACGACTGAAGACTTTAACACCCTAGTCTCCACCACACTAGCAGGCTTTCTCTACGTATCACAGCTCACCGTGAAGCAAATGCTGGAGCAGAAATCGGGCAGCATCATCAACGTCTCAACCACCCTGGTCGACCAACCGATCGCAGGTGTAGGGGCAGCTGTTCAAATTATGCTGAAGGGCGCCTTGAATGCGGTGACGCGCGCACTCGCCATTGAATACGCGAAGGATGGCATTCGTGTAAACACCATAGCGCCGGGAGTGATCAATACTCCCATGCATAAACCCGAAACCCACGACTTTCTCAAAGGGCTGCACCCAGTCGACAGGCTAGGTGAAGTTAAAGAAGTCGTCGACGCGGCTTTGTTTCTGACCGACGCCACGTTCACCTCGGGCGAAATACTGCACGTGGATGGCGGCGCTCACGCAGGCAAATGGTAAGCCGGGATGGCTCTCGGCCTGCCAGCGCCGAGCAGCGGTTGAAAGAACTTGGCATCCAGCTCCCGACACCGCCTGAACCATTCGGCATCTATGCGGAGGCGGTACAGGCGGGCAACCTACTTTTTCTAACCGGGATGCTACCCACGCATGGCCGCGGAGCGAAATTCATCGGGCGCGTCGGCGCTGAACTCGATGTAGAAGCGGGTCACAAGGCGGCTCGGGTGGCGGCGCTCAACGCCCTCGCTGTCGCGCGGCAGCATCTGGGGTCGCTCGACAAAGTGAGGCGAGTTATTCGGCTTGGCGTAGCGGTGGCCACATCTGGAGATGTCCGCGAACACCCAAAGGTGGCTGACGGCGCTTCAGAGTTGCTGCAAGAGGTCTTTGGAAAAGACAGGAATCCTTCTCGACTCGTCTACGGCGTTGCAAGCCTCCCCCTCGGTACCCCCGTTGAGCTGGAAGTGATTCTTGAGGTTTCCTAATGCCTACCTGTAATCGGAACCCGACTCAGATCGCGCGCGGCTCCACTGACTCGGGGTCGTGGTGCCAATCCTTCAACTAAGAGATTTTCATTCACTATAGCTTGCCGGTTATGACCGGCGCACGGAGCAAAATCGAGATGTCCAAAGCCAACGCAGTAGCTAGTTCAAACCATGAAGTCATGAAAGTGATGTACACCGCCAAGACCCATACCTGGGGAGGTCGGCGCGGCGGCATCTCTCAAAGTGATGATGACCGCTTAGATGTTAAGTTTTCGGCTCCTGGAGTTCCAGGAACTGGCACCAATCCGGAACAGTTGTTTGCCGCTGGCTGGTCGGCCTGTTTCATCAGCGCGATGGGACTTGTGGCCAGCAAAATGAAGGTCAAACTTCCGGCTGACGTAACCGTCGATGCCGAAATAGACTTGTGTAACTCCGGCGATGTTTACTTCCTCCGAGCACGGCTTAACGTCTGCCTGCCTAGCTTGGAGCGCGAAGTCGCCCTTGCCATTGTGGACGCCACGCACGGCGAGACATGTGCATATTCCAACGCCACACGGGGCAACATCGACGTCACGATCAACGTGGTGTAAGCCGGACCTGTAGCAGACCGTTTTACAAGGACTGCGTCGGCTCTTGCGGACTCTGATTGCGGCAAGAGCGTGATGAACTATGGCTTCAATCTTGATGCAACGAAGGAGAAAAATATGACTCTCTCGAAAACATACCGAATTGCTTTGATTGCGTTTGCAGCATTCCTACTGACAGCAGTGTTTCACACGAGAGCGGTCGCTCAGACGAACTCTTCTCAAGCGGTTAGAAACATTGTCATTGTTCACGGTGCGTGGGCCGATGGATCAAGCTGGTCCAAAGTGATTCCACTGCTTCAAGCCAAGGGATTACATGTGGTCGCTGTGCAGAACCCATTGAGCTCTCTGGCTGATGACGTCGCCGCCACCAAGCGTGCCATCGCATTGCAGGATGGCCCTGTACTGCTAGTGGGCCATTCCTACGGGGGAGTGGTTATCACGGAGGCAGGAAACGATCCAAAGGTAGTCGGGTTGGTTTATGTGGCTGCCCTCGCTCCGTCGGATGGTGAGTCCGTTGCTTCGGTCACCAAACCGTTTCCGCCGGCTCCGCTAGGCAGCGAAGTCCGGGCGGATGCTGAAAGTTTTCTGACGGTGACCCCAAAGGGAATCGCTGAGGACTTCGCCCAGGATCTGCCAGACAAGGAGAAGCAGCTGTTGACGGCGACACAGGGTCCCACAGCGGCAGCTGTTTTCGGGGCCACAATCACAACTGCCGCATGGAAGACCAAGCCATCTTGGTCCGTGATTGCCAGCGATGATCGCGCCGTTTCTCCGGAACTCGAGAAGGCCGAAGCGGCGGCAATGAAGGCCACATCGATCACTGTTCCCTCCAGTCACGTGCCAATGCTTTCTCACCCGAAAGAAGTAGCAGACTTAATCGAGCAAGCTGCAGCTAAAGCCGGGCGCCAATGATCCCGGTTCATGAAGACTCAGAAATGAGTACTACCACTCGCGAAGCATTGGCCGGTTCGAGCACGGGGGCAAGATTTTATGGGTAATAGACCTGCACTACTTTCAATTCGCCTGTTCGTGTCCGTGAACCTTCTGTATGCCGCTATCTTTCTCAAGTTTGCAGGGATGCCAGATTCGGTGACCCTGTTCACGCAGATGTCGCAAGCGGTCCACGGGTTGGTATCTCAGCCGGTATTCCGGCTAGGGTCAGGGGTGTTCGAAACAGTGGTGGCGGTTCTGCTCCTGATCCCGAAGACAGCCAACTTGGGAGCGGGATTGACTATTGTGTGGATGACTGCCGTAATTCTCAGTCACATTTTCGTGTTGGGATATGGCTGGTTCTTTGTCGATGCTCTCATGGTGATGATACTGGCTGTCATTTATCTCTTGCTGACACGCAGGCACTCCCATCAGGGCGAACCCGAATTTTTTGCGAAAACAAAAGGGAATAACACAAGGAGTGTCTTATGAGCAGTTCCAGCACAGTATCGACACAAAGCCGCCGCTCGTTCTTCAAGATGACGGCAGCAGGTGCGGCCATCGCCATACCCGGCTTCGCTTTAATGAACGGAACAGAGATCGCTTTCGCCGAATCAAAGCCCTCACTCAACGATAGCGATGTAGCCGTATTGCAGTTCCTCGCAGCGGCAGAACTCGTCGAATCTGATCTTTGGGAACAATACTGCGAACTCGCGACCAACAATCCCGGCTACCGCAATGCCCTTCAGAGGATCGACGAATCGCTTCCCGACTACATCTGTGGGGTATTGGAAGACGAGCGCAGCCATGCCACCTTCATCAATGCATTCCTGGTCGCTGCCGGCAAAACACCAATCAACCTCGATCCCTTCCGCACCTTGCCCAGCGTACCCGTCGAAGGCGCGAAGAACATCGGCCGTCTGACCAACCTGAAGAATCTGACCGTCGATACGAGTTACTACCAGCGTTACCGCCAGGCCGGAAACCCCGACTTCGGAGATGCCTTCGCCCAGATAGCCAACATCGTCAACCAGCCCGCAGTTCCTACCTCCGACTCGCTTGGCGGCGATGAGCTCCGTTCTATTGCACAGACCGCCGCCTTTCACTTTGCAGCAATCGAGCAAGGTGGAAGCAGCCTCTACAACTCGTTTATGACTAAGGTCACGAACCTCGACGTCGTGGCAATCCTCGCCTCCATCGGCCCAGTGGAGGTCTACCACTTCGCCGTCTTCCAAACTGCCCTTGAACGAATCCGCAAACTCGAAGGCCACGACGGCCCGAGTTTTCCCGACATTCGGGAGAACCCAAACCGCGGCGACATCATGCCTGAACCCTGCACCTTTCTGGATAAAAGCCTGCCCGTCTGCTCGGTCATCAGGCCCCGCAACACCAATACCGCGGGAGCGGTTGCGGCCGCGACGGGCCTGGTAAATTCCGGCCTGTTCCTGGGCCAAAGCCAGGCATTCTTCGACGCAGTCGTACCGCTCGCCGAAGCAGCGGACGCCGCACTACGAAGCTAAAAGAAAACCAAAAGGGCGGAGAGATCAGCCGACTCATCTTCGACCTCCTCTCCGCCCCTTCTCCTCCGCGATCCCCGAATTGCTCATAGCAGGGTTGCTCAAAAATGGTGCGGAAGCAGTCCGACGGCCGAGGTCTCAGTTTTCGATGGCGGTCCTTATCCATCCACGACGATCGCTGAGGAGGATTCAGAGGTCCTCTCTCTCGGTCGAGAAGATGTTCGCCGATTCATGCTTCAGCATCCTGAACGGCTTTGACTGCTCTGGAGATTATCGCGAAGAAACTGCGGATGGTCGAACAACTCGCTTTGATGGATGTCGGTCAGCGGCTAGCAACCCTGCCGCTCGAAGAGGCACGGAGAAGTACGCCGGAACTCAAAGACGGCATCTCGTTTTCCCTCCCTCTGTCTCACTCCAAGATAGCAGCACGTCTCGGTTCCGTCCGGGAAGTCGTCACGCGCGGATTGCAGAAGCTGACACAGCGCGGCGTGATCGAAGCCCGCGGCCATCGCATCGTTGTTCTCAGCGTGAAGGAACTCCGCGCCCACGCCGAGGATCGCTCATAGGAGCGTCCGCAAGTTGGAGCGAGCCTGCAGACGTGACCATGCGTCGCAGGCATATGAGTGGTTGCTGAAATGGATCAGCCTTGCTTATCCAAACGCCACTCTTCACGAATTCTTAAGGCGAGTGGCTGATCCCGCTCTGTCATCCGAGACGAATAAGCTGGGCGCTTCTCTTGTCGCGAAAATAATCAGGATGCTCGTTGGGCCGCCAGGAAAAGGGCTGACCTGTTAAAGCAGCTTCGCAAGGCTCAAATTGCAGTCCTCGACGCCGGCATCCCGGCAGGCGCGAATGAACGCATCGATAACTGCAAAGGAGTGATTCCTGGGAACAACACCCTTATAATTCACCCTTCCAGTTCGCCTTTCCATGATTGCATTGAGCTATGAGGACGCGTTCTTCGCGGAGCTGTCGCAGTGAGCGGCGCGCAGAAATCGGATCTTCCCACACGCGCCAACTTTTAGAAGCGAGTCCCTCATCCGTTGGGATGAGGACTTGAGAGCTGTATCTTTATTTTGCCTGTAGGCTCTCGCTCTTCAACTGAATCGTCTTCAGCAAACTGTCCCACGACTTGTCGAAAGACTTCGCGCCGTCCGATTGCAAATCGGCAGCCAGCTTCGTAAGGTCGATACCCGCTTTTTGAAAACCGTCGAGAACCGTCTGCAAGTCCCCACCATCACGCGGCAGAGACCCGTTCACTGCCCCGTGTTCTTGGAACGCTAGCAAGGTTTCCTCCGGCATGGTATCGATCGTGTTCGGAGCTGCCAGCGCTGAAATATAGAGAATATCGGACTCCTTCGGATCCTTCGTGCCAGTGCTCGCAAAGAGAAGACGTTGCGGCTGGGCCCCAAAGTTCGCCAGTCTTTGCCACCGATCGCAGTCCAGAATGTCTCGATATGCTTTGTACACCTGTTGGCCAACGGCGATGCCCAGCTTGTTTCGCAGCTCGCCTGGCACCTTATCCATCGTTGCCTTGTCCCAGCGGCTCAGGAACACCGACGCCACCGACCGAACATTCGGAGAATGACCTGCATCGATTCGTCTTTCGATACCACGCATGTACGCTTCCGCGGACGCCACGTATTGATCGACAGAAAACAGCAGAGTCACATTGATGGGAACGCCGGAGAAGATCGACTCTTCAATGGCTGGATTTCCTTCCTTCGTGCCCGGAATCTTAATGAACAAATTCGGACGGTTGCCTTTGGCGTGCAATTCTTTGGCGGAGGCGATCGATCCTTGCGTGTCGTATGCCAGTCGCGGCGAGACTTCCAGCGAAACGAACCCGTCAACGCCGTTGGTGCGCGTGTGCGCAGGCAGGAATAGATCTGCCGCCCTTCGCAAGTCCTGCAGGGCAAGTTCGAAGAAGATCTGCTCCTCGTGTATCTCTCGCTCAGCGAAGCTGGCGATGTCCTCGTCGTAGGCGGCGCTTTTAGAAATCGCATGTTCGAAGATGGTCGGGTTGGAAGTGAGCCCGGTAACCGAAAATTCGTCTACGTATTTCCTCAAAGTGCCGTTATTCAGAAGGTGATGTTGTCGAGCCAAAGGCTCTGACCGAGATTGTGCAGGGTTTGCGTTGCTTTCATAGTGTCACCTCCAGCTGATTGCACACATGAGTGCATTCATTAATTTTCGATTTCCCCTGCCTGCATCTTGCTGCAGGTCCAGCCGGTGGTCAGAAGCTTGTGCACCGGCATTCCGAGAGTCCGATGCACAAGTAGGTTGAACCTGAGGCTTACAACAGCTTGATTGAGGAAACCTTCAGCGTATCGCCGTCGACGTCCCCGCTGACATTAACGCGGAGATGATCGGTTTTATTGGACGCTTTGAGGGCTGCCAAAATCTGTTCGTTTCCTGCGGCATCGAACTTCAAGAATTTCTGGTCACTCGTGACGATGCCGAAGCCGCTCCCCTCGCACTTGAGAGCACAGTCGCGGGTGTGAGCATCGGGGTTGGCAGCTGCCTTCTTGGAGCAGTTGACGTCCACGACAGATACGTTCTCAAAAGTTTGCGGCGCCGCGAGTGCAGGAAGTGCACTAAGCCCAAGCAGCAGGAGAAGCGAAGTGAGTTTTTTCATGGATCCTCCGTTTGAGTTGTTGATGTCTTACTCAGTGAGTGTGAGCAAGGGCTGAGTCCGGCGCGGCTTTCGCACTTAGCGTTGCTGTCGCGTACTGCTCGCGCACAGCTGTGAGCTGGGAAAGAGCAAAAGCCCCGATGGCAATTTCCACATCACGCACAGCAAGGTCATAAAACATGCCTGTGGTGCATAGGTTCACGGCGATGGCGAGAAGCCAAGCCATCACGATGTAACTGCCAACCCTAGTTTTGCTGCTTAGTACGATGAGCCCGGCGACGATTTCGACGATGCCGACCGCATGCATAAAGGTTGCAGGGCTGACCGGTATGACCTTTGTTGCCAGTGGACTCAGGTACATGCTCCAATCAGTGAGCTTATTGAAGTACTTATCGATGCCGGCGACAACGGGTCCCACCCCCAGGGCGATTTTCAGAGCCCACCAGGCTACATTGAGACGCTTATCGAAGTCTGTCATTTTCTAACCCTCTACTAAAAAGGAGTGGCGAGCAGACAATTGGTTACACGCGCCGTAGAGTATTCAGAAATCCTGCGCCAGGCAGACGCATGGTCGTCGGCGCGGCGCATCGATCGGCACAATCATTCTGGGCTTGTAACCTTTTGGATCGGCGCGACTCTTTATCTACAGGTCGTTCACATGACAACCATTGGAACGTTCGAGAGAGCACGATCCGAAAGCTGGACAGACGAGGAGGTCGTCGATCGAGTAAAGGCCGGCGACATCGCTTTGTACGAGATCATCATGCGCCGCTACAATCAGCGGCTCTACCGCGTGGCGCTTGCCATTCTGCGTGACGATGCAGAGGCGGAAGATGTGATGCAGGATGCCTATGTACGGGCATACCAACATCTCGACCAGTTTGCCGGAGAAGCTCCATTTTCTGCCTGGCTGACACGCATCGCGGTGCACGAAGCGCTGCGACGGCTACGCCAGCGCAACCGCAATCAGCAACTTGAAGATGAGGAAAACGGGGAAGGGATTATGGATATGGCCGATACTTCGCTTGATCCGGAACAAAGGGCTTCGGTTGCGGAAGTCGGCCAGCTATTGGAGGAAGCGGTGCTCGGCCTTCCTGAGCAGTATCGGGCTGTGGTCATGCTGCGCGATATTGAAGAGCTGAGCACTTCAGAAACAGCCGCCGCGCTCGATCTGACCGAAGAGAACGTAAAGGTTCGCCTGCACAGGGGGCGCGCGATGATGCGCGGCTGGCTTTTCGAACGTGTTGGGGAGAGCGGTAAAAATGCATTCCCGTTCATGGGCGCGCGCTGCGATCGCCTTGTTCTCGCTGTTTTCGCTCGACTCGCGGAGTCCGGGCCATCGACGGATGTTGTGAACTAAGCCATCACGACAACGATCCGGCACGCCATCGAGTCGGCACGGCCCTGGAAGATCGTCTTCCTCTCCACTGTCGGAGCGCACGTAACCGAGCCGAATCTGTTGAATAATTCTCTGCTCCACCGAGCAAGTCAATCACGATTGAGTAGAAGCGAAGCGCTTTCGATAATCGCGCGGCGGAACGCCCAAAGTTCGAATGAACGCCAATCGCATTTGCTCTTCGCCACTGAAGCCACAATCTCCAGCGATGGTCTCGACTCGATCAGTAGTCTCCTCAAGCCGTCGTCGTGCAGCATCTAGGCGAATGGCCTCCACTGCCTTCGCGGGGGAGCGGCCACGCGTCTGAGCGTAGATTCGCGCGAAGTTGCGAGGGCTCATGTGGACGTGATCGGCCAGCGCCTCAACGCGAAGATCGCTCTTCAGGTGCTCTGTGATCCATTGTTCAAGCTCATTGAAACGGTCAGAGTCGGAGTGGGCCTGCGCATCGAGCAATGCGCTGTACTGCGATTGGCCGCCCGCTCGCTTTAGATACACCACGAGGAAGCGCGCCACCTGAATTGCGACTTCTCTGCCTGCATCCTGTTCAATCAAAGCCAGCGCCAAATCGATTCCTGAAGTTGCGCCGGCAGAAGTCCACACGGTGCCGTCGTGAACGAAAATCGCATCGGGCTCCACGGTGACGTTAGAGTGGCGGCTAGCGAGCAACGACGCATGCCTCCAGTGTGTGGCCGCGCGGCGTCCGTCGAGAACTCCCGCCGCAGCCAATAGAAAACTACCAATGCACACGGAACACACCCGCCTGCACCTTGGAGCGACCTTCCTGATCCAGAGCATGAGAGCGCGATCGCGAGTCACATCTTCTACAAGGAAGCCGCCCGGCACGACGAGCGTATCAATCGGTTTATTGCCGATGCTGCGCATAGACTTCACATTCAGTTCCACGCCATTGACAGTTCTTACCGGGCCACCGCGGGAGGACACCACCGTGCATTCGTAGCTCGTACGGCCCTCTTTCAGAGCGAACTCAGCAGCCACCCGGAAAGCCTCCAGCGGTCCTGATAGATCGAGCAACGAGACACCTTCGTAGGCAGTAAAGACGATGTGGCGCGATGTGGATGGTCGCATAACGAACTGGCAGATTTTAAGGGATATATGTCAGTGCTGACAATCGCCGAGATTCATCAAAGCCATAGAAACACACATGACGGCGACCAACACTCGCTGCCGCGTCTCGAAAGGAATTAACTAATATGCTCACTAGCATCCTTGGTGCACGACTAAGCTGGCACTTTGCCAATGGCTGGGTCTTCGAACCTGCCATCGTTGGGCCCGACATCGTCGACTACACCCTGAAAGAGGGGCCACACGCTGGACGCCATGCCATCCAGCACTTCTACTACCAGCGGGTAGCTCCGGGAGTCGAGACCACTGTCTGGTACGAGGAGAGTGGCGCGCTCGTCCATATTACCTGGTATCTAGAGACACAAACGGTGCATCGGTTCGCTGCTCTTCCTGCCTGGCTGGCCGAGGATATGACCGTTTATCGGGGTGACAACCAAGACCCCGCGTTCATCGAGAAAATCAGAAAGCTTACTTCAACGAAGCAGGATTGGCCCCGGCACATCCTGAACGATGAGGGCTATTTCAAGGTGATCTGATCGCCCCCTGCCGCTTGGCAAGTCGATCTCTATTTTTGTAACTACAACTTTCATGCAAACAAAACTGAATATGCCACAGAGAGTGGCAGGGAGACTTCAATGAACTTCGAATCACATAATCCGGCGACGGGTGAACTTCTTGGCACTTATCCGGAGCACAACAAGGCAGAAATCGAGGTACGCTTGCAGTCCGCTTGGGACGGCTGGCGGCACTGGTCCCGCACCCCATTGCACGAGCGAATCGCCTTTCTCACTCGGCTCGCCGAGCTGCTGGAAGAACGGGTCGAGACCTATGCCCGCCTGATCACCGCCGAGATGGGCAAGCCGCTGGCTGACTCCATTTTCGAGATCAAGAAATGCGCCTGGGACGCCCGCCACCTCGCCGAAATGGGGGAGGCTTATCTCAAGCCACAGCCCGTCCCCGGCATACCGGCACAGATCATCTATGAATCGATAGGGCCGATCTTCTCCGTTCAGCCGTGGAACGTACCCTTCTGGCAGGTGCTGCGTTTCTTCAACACCACAGCCCTTGTCGGCAATACCGCGATCATCAAGCATGCCGAAACAGTGCAAGGCTGCGCCGAGGCGCTGGAGACCCTGGTGCGCGACGCCGGTGGCCCCGAAGGACTCTATGTGAACCTTGCGATCCCGGTTGAGGCGTGTGCGGCCGTCATCGCCGATCCACGGGTGCGGGCCGCCACCGTCACCGGCAGCGTCCGCGCCGGCCGCGCCGTTGCGGAGGAAGCGGCCCGAGTCGGCAAGAGAGTGGTGCTGGAACTCGGCGGTTCCGATCCATTCATCGTTCTGGAGGACGCCGATCTTGCGAAGGCCGTAGAGAACGGCGTGGCATCGCGCTACTTCAACAATAGTGAGGGTTGCATTTGCGCCAAGCGCTTCTTAGTGGCGGAGTCTCTGTTTGACGACTTCACCAAGGCTTTTGTCGAACAATCCAAGGCGCTGCCCATGGGCGATCCCATGAAGGATGGCGTCAAGCTCGGCCCACTGGCCAGCTCCGGTGCCCGCAAGAACCTCCATCGCCAGGTGCTCGACGCGGTAAAGGCTGGAGCACGCATTCTCACTGGCGGTGAGATCCCCGACGGCCCCGGCAATTTCTACCCGGCGACGGTGCTTGTGGGGCTGCCGCCCGATGCCGCGATAGCCAAGGAAGAATTCTTTGGTCCCGTGGCTATGATTTTCCCCTTCAAGACCGAGGACGAGGCGATTCACCTCGCCAACATCACTGACTTCGGTCTCAGCGCGGCAGTCTGGAGCCGCGATCTCGTCAAGGCCCGCCGGGTTGCTGGCGAGATCGAGTCTGGAATGGTATTTATCAATGACTTCACCCGCACCGATCCCCGCGCACCGTTCGGAGGCTTCAAGGCTTCAGGGTATGGGCGCGAACTTGGCGCTCCCGGCGCACTGGAACTTACCAACCCAAAAGTGATCTGGCAGGCTGCCTGAACAACGGTACGCGCCGAATACCAACCCACACTCGACGTTGACCTGGTGAAATGATTCGTCGTCACGCGCCGAGAAGCAATTTCTTCGGTACAGTCCGAAGGTAAATAGGAGATAACAAATGAGCAGCCAAGTCCGTACAGAACGCGGATCACAGAACATGGTAGATACTTCGGATGCAGCACTGGCCGCTTCACTTTCCGGTGATTTCAGGAACGGCTATGGCGAAGTGAACGGCACCCGCATCCACTATGTCGAGGGTGGCAAAGGCACGCCCGTGCTCCTGCTGCCGGGCTGGCCCCAGACTTGGTGGCAGTTCCATAAGATCATGCCGGAACTGGCGAAGCGCCACCGCGTCATCGCGGTTGATCTTCGCGGGATGGGAGGTTCTGCTAAACCGGCCTTGGGCTACGACAAGAAGAACATGGCCAAGGATATTCACGAGCTGACCCAAGCGCTCGGGTACAAGCAGGTCAACATCGCCGGACACGATATCGGAGCAATGGTCGCCTACAGCTTCGCTGCTAACTATCCAGATGCGACGGTCAAAATTTGCCTGATCGACGTTGCGCACCCCGAAGAGAGTCTCTACACAATGTCGCTGCTCCCTCCACCCGGGCATGCGGTCCGCGGAACCGGGGAATCAATCCATCCGGTCTATCTCTGGTGGTTCGCTTTCAATCAACTGCCGGACCTTCCGCAACAACTGCTGGCTGGGAAGTTTAGGTTACTGATCGACTGGCTCTTCGATTCTCAACTGCGAAATCCCGCTGCGATCTCGGAGCGTGATCGTGCGATCTACGCCGCGGCGTACTCGCAGCCGGATGCGATCCGCGCTGGAAACGGCTGGTATCAGACGTTTGGACAGGACATCATTGACGCCAAACACTACGGCCAGATAGCAACGCCAGTTCTAGCCTTGGCCGGTGAACGTAATTATCCTTATCTGCGCGAGCTTCTTCCGACACAGGCTTCAGACGTGCGTGTCGCAAAGGTCAACTCCAGTAGCCACTATGTCCCCGAGGACCAACCCGAGGCCGTTGTGCGAGAACTTCTCGGATTCTTTAAGTCATAGGGCTTACTGTGAGCTGCCAATCAAGTGAGAAGACCGCGCCTGATGGGGTCTTCTTCCAATCATTCATGAACGCGACGAGATCGTACCGCATCCTGAAAGTCACAAGTGTGCTGTGCTCGGTCGCGTGAAAAGTAGCGTAGGTCGCTACTACAGAGTCTCAACCGAGGAGAAAAATTCGATGAGCAAAAATACAACCCAGATTAGAGCTGCCGTCGCGCGAGAGAAAGGCGGCCCTTTTAGCATCGAAACCCTAACTTTGGACGCTCCGCGCCGAGACGAAGTCTTAGTCAGGGTCGTAGCCACCGGCTTGTGCCACACAGATATGGTTGCACGTGACCAGAGCTACCCGGTGCCACATCCAATCGTGCTCGGACACGAAGGTGCTGGAATCGTTGAGAGCGTAGGCGCTGACGTTCTCAAAGTCGCGCCCGGCGATTCCGTGGTGCTCACCTTCTTGACATGCGGACGTTGTAAGCCTTGTCGCTTGGGAAGGATGGCACATTGCGAGAAGACGTTCCCACTCTGCTTCGGTGGAGCACGGTTGGACGGCAGCACTGCTACACTCGACGGCCAGGGAGAGAAAGTTCACGATCACTTTTTCGGGCAATCGTCCTTTGCCACGTACGCACTCGCCAATGAACGCAACGTGGTCAAGGTCAGCAGTGACGTACCGCTCGAACGCCTCGGTCCGCTCGGATGCGGTATTCAGACCGGAGCCGGCGCCGTAATGAATGCACTGAATGTGAGACCGGGTACAAGTTTCGCTTCCTTCGGCGCGGGCGCAGTTGGGTACTCTGCGATCATGGCAGCACGGGCTGTTGGGGCAACAACCATCGTCGCCATAGACATCGTGCCCTCGCGTCTGGAAATGGCAAAGGAACTGGGCGCGACGCATGCTATTAACAGTAAACAGACAAATCCGGTCGAGGCGATCCGAGATATTACTGGTGGCGGAGTCGATTACTCGCTGGAGACCTCTGGGAACCCCAGTGTGTTGCATCAGGCGATAGAAGCACTCGGATCTCTCGGCACGTGCGGAATCGTCGGAGCAGAGCCGCTAGGCACAGAGGTGAGCTTTGACGTGAACACCCTGATGATACAAGGCAAAGGGATACGCGGCATTCTTGAGGGTGAGAGCGTTCCTGACATTTTTATCCCGCAGCTCATCGAACTCAACGCGCAGGGGCGCTTCCCGTTCGAGAAACTGATGAAGTTTTACAGCCTCGATCAAATCAATCAAGCTGCGCAAGACAGTGAAAAAGGGGTCACAATCAAACCCGTCATTCGCCTATTAGCAGCGTGAGCGGGGAGGGATACTCGGTGTCACTGGTCACAAATTTCGCTTTATTCCGCGCTCGGGTGGCCAGAGTGAGGCACTGGACGCGGCTCTAGCCGCTTGGTCGGAGCCCACCCGGCTAGAAGCCGGATGCCTCAACGACGATCTGCACCGGTCCGTCGATGAAGCAGATGCGGCGGTCATCGCTACTCGAAGAGACATCGTGTCGGTAACGATCCGGATGGCGCCCGGAGCCCAAAATCTTAAACTCACCCGTCACCGAGACGAGTGCCGGAAATGAAGCATGGAGATGATTATGTCTAAATCGCAACCGATCAACCGAGGTGCCGCGATATTTTATGGTGAACTCATTGCTGGAATACTCGATGCGGCCGACGGCTTCGCGGCCTATTACTTCGCGGCAGGCTTCAACCCGATCCAAGTTCTGCAATTTATTGCCAGCGGCCTTTATGGAGCGGCCGCTTTTCAAAAGGGAATTTCCGGCGCCTTGGTTGGTCTCCTCGCCCATTTTTTCCTGGCCTTCGCGGTCGCCGCCATCTACGCGGGAGCAAGCCGGTTTCTGCCCATGCTAAACAGGGAGGCGGTAATGTGGGGCACGATCTACGGCGTTGCGGTATTCATTGTTATGAACCTTGTCGTACTACCGCACACAGCAGTCGTGAAATCACCCTTGTCTTTGCCGCTCTTGCTGAACGGGGTTCTCGGGCACGCTTTATTCGTTGGCTTACCGATCGCCTTGGCAGCCCGACGCATTACAAACCAGTCCAGCTTCAGTGCTCAGGCGGCTCAACTATAAATCTGTAGGAGCAACTCCAGACCAGAACATTCCGGAAAAACACGGCCCGCCATTTAGAGGAAGGGTGCGGTTTACTACGGCACAAAACTCTCTGGTGCTCACTGCCACAGGCGAAGAGATTGCTCAACCTTCAAGCC
This sequence comes from Alloacidobacterium dinghuense, assembly GCF_014274465.1. NCBI lineage: Bacteria > Pseudomonadati > Acidobacteriota > Terriglobia > Terriglobales > Acidobacteriaceae > Alloacidobacterium > Alloacidobacterium dinghuense. The sequence continues at coordinate 5,249,355 of NZ_CP060394.1, forward strand.
ACGGCGCCTAAATTGGGTCAACGACTAACCCAATCGCTCCCCTCGGGGAACGCAAAAAGAAAGGAACACACTATGGAAGCACGCCTTAATGCTCAGCAAGAGTCTCCAGCGGCTTACGCGGCCATGGTCGGTTTGGAGACGTTTATTCGAAAAGCATCCAAACTCGAACCATCGCTTGTCGAACTCGTGAAGATGCGCGCCTCGCAGATCAATGGATGTGCCTATTGTATTGATATCCACTCCAAAGATGCCCGCAGCGAAGGCGAGACGGAACAGCGTTTGTATGCGCTTAACGCATGGAGAGAGACACCATTCTTCACCGCACGAGAGCGCGCTGCTCTAGCATGGACCGAGGCTCTGACCCTGATTACGGAGTGCCATGTGCCGGATGACATATATGAGTTAGCGAAGCAGAGTTTCTAGGATGAGGAACTCGTAAATCTCACACTGGCTGTCATCACCATCAACGGTTGGAACCGTCTCGCGATTTCATTTCGATCGGTACCAGGAGCCTACCAGCCAGGAATGCGTAGCAAGGTGGCATCAAAATGATCAAACGCATACTCATGGTTTCAATTCTTCTGACTGGAACACTTGTGGCCCAAGAACCAAAGGTAACGCCGCTTCTGTCGAAGGACTTGACAGGAATTCCTGGCAAGGAAGGCCTGATGATTACGGTCGACTACCCACCAGGTGCGACGGACGCGATCCACCGTCATAATGCCCATGTCTTCGTCTACGTTCTCGAAGGGTCGGTTGTGATGCAAGTCAGAGGTGGCAAGGAAGTAACGCTTCGCCCAGGCCAAACCTTCTACGAGGGCCCACAGGACGTACACATCGTAGGTCGCAACGCCAGTAAGTCGAAACCCGCAAAGTTCCTTGTTTTCTTTGTGAAGAATAAAGGTGCGCCGCTTCTTCTTCCCGCCAAGTAACTGTGCACTCCGCGAGAATCCAAGCTGGTGGTTTCCCAATGCTCCTCGGGCGGTCTGGACTGAGGCTCGATGAACTACTTATCAGTGGCGCTTACTTGCGGACCATAGGAAATCGGAGTCAAGCAGTCGATGATAGAAAAAATACTTCACACAGATCCAGACTACGCCTTGACCTTTCTGAGCATTATTGCTGGACTCATCATCTTTCCATACGGAATGCAGAAACTCTTCGGATGGTTTGGGGGGCCAGGACTCGACGGCACTCTGAAAGACCTAGATTCTCGCAGGATTCCGAAAAGCATTGCATGGCTGATCATCGTCGGACAGTCTTTTGGAAGCATTGCGCTAATAGCAGGCTTTTTGGGCAGAATCGCGGCTGGTGGTCTGTTCATAATCTTTACTGGTGCCCTTATAGTGCATTTGCCCGATGGATGGGCAATGAATTGGTTTGGCGAAAAGAACGGGGAAGGGATTGAGTATCACGTCATGCTCCTCTCGCTGCTCTTGATAGCCATCGTTAGAGGATGCGGCGCCATGTCAATCGATCTTTGGCTAGCATCTTAGAAACAGTTACCACGACAAATATCAGGATTGGATTGGAGTATCAATGTCTCAGGTATGGCTCGTTACCGGCAGTTCTCGTGGACTCGGCCGTGCATTCGTTGAAGCTGCTCTGCGGTCTGGCCATCGAGTAGCTGCTACCGCACGCCATATCGGAAGTCTGCAATCTCTTAAGGGACAGTTCGGAGACCGGGTTCTTCCGCTTCAACTCGATGTCACTGATGAGGACCTGGCCTCCCGTGTGGTGCAAACGACGATTGATTCCTTTGGCGGGCTGGATGTGCTCGTCAACAATGCCGGCTACGGCAAATGTAGCCCCTATCGAAGAGACACCGCTGCAGGAGTTCCGAGAACAAATTGAAACGAACCTGTTTGGCGTCATCATTATGACGAAGGCTGTCCTGCCCTACTTCCGCGAGCGCAAGGCGGGGAGAATCTTTCAAATCTCATCGATTGGCGGCCGGATTGGACCAATAGGTCGCGGGCCTTATGCAGCGGCTAAGTTCGGGATGGAAGGCTTCTCGGAATCACTAGCAAAAGAAGTTGGCCCACTCGGGATTCGCGTGACAATTGTGGAGCCGGGGGGTTCCGGACAGATTTTGCAGGCTCGTCAACCACGCTGACGGGTGGCCGCCCTGAGTACGACGCCACGGTAGGAAATGTTGTGAGATTCCAGCGCAATTTTGCCGGAAAGCAGCCCGGGGATCCGACGAAAGCGGCTTCCATCCTCCTTCAGTTGGCACTCGACGACCAACCTCCTCTGCGTATCGTGCTTGGCAGAGACGCCTATGAAGCAGCCGAGAATCTTTCAGATAACTGATAATCCTCTCTCCGCGGCGCGGAGCCAGGCGACGAATACGATCGTGAGTTCCATGGTCCCTGCGCTGCAAGCATTACTTCAACGCCTGCCGAAGTCCTCTCGCAAAGAGCCGCAGATTACTCGTCGTATCGTTCCCGTCGCGGCACAAGACCCAATACAACCCGAATTCGCAATGCAGGAGATTGCGCGCGCCGTGGGTCGCGACATCATCGTCGTCGAGGAGGCACCCTCACACCGGCCAGCAATGCAGAAACATCTTCCGATACTCCGGCCCAAAGGCTTTTACACGATGGCCAGCGGAGGATTGGGCTGGGGGCTGCCGGCGGCTGTTGGTGTCGCGCTCGCCGAAAAACAGCCCGTGGTCTGCCTCATCGGGGACGGCTCGGCCATGTACTCCATCCAAGCTCTTTGGACCGCCGTACAGGAGAAGCTTCCCATGGTCATGAGTGTCCTGAACAACCACGGCTACGGCGCAATGAAATCTTTCAGCCAACTCTTGGGGAACAGCGAACCTCCTGGCATCCGCCTACCGGGGATCTCATACGTGGATGTCGCTCGCGGATTTGGGGCGGTCGGAGTCGAGGTCACTCGGTCAGGCGATATCTACGGCGCACTGCAAGATGCACTTCAAAGAGAGAGCCCGACCTTGATCGACATTCAGATAGATCCGAGCGCCGGCGATCTTTATTGAAGAACGATTGGAGCTCCGGCCGCTGAACATTCTTACTAGCGCGATGTCGGAGCTCTGTCACCTCGGTACGTCGCGAACGGTTCACACCTCTTCACCTTACTAAGGAGAATCAAGTCATGAAGGTCATCGCCAGCCATCTTATCCCCGCTTTGCCTGGCACTCCTCTGAATTGGATCGATGGAGCGTGGGTTGACTCCTACAAGACAACGGACAGCTTCGATCCAGCTACAGCTGAGCGGATAGGCCCATCCCAATTCAGTCGCGAGACGGGCATGGTAGTCGGCGCGAATTCTCCGACAGCACAATGTGGTGAGTGGAAGGAAGATGAGTGGCAGGAACTGTTGGCGAGGCTGTCGACCGGTTGCAAGGTTTGAAGGTGGTTCCCAAGCGCGGGAGCGGCAGAGGAACTTGAGCATGCAGTCAGTGACGCCTAGGTGTGAGAAGCACTGACAGCCCTTCCGGATGAAGCACGGGCTCGTTTATATAGCTGCGCGTCGCAGAGTATTTAGTGGCGCCCCACGAACCTTCTGTGCTGTGGGTGGTCTACAACAAATTGCAGCGCACGCACGAGATGGTGGCTGCGATGGAGTTGAGGGGGATCATTGTTTACCTTTTCGGACTGTCAGCTAATCCTGAGCGTTGGCCGCAATGGACGAAGGTAATGAGAGAACAAAATCCAGAAATGCGCGGGTTTTTGCTGGCAAATGTTTCCGCGATGGGTAGACGGCGTAGAGAGGAAAGCGCTCATCCTGCCAATCCGGGAACAGGTCAATCAGCTTCCCCTGATTCAACAACCGCGACACCGCATTTTCCATCACCTGAACGATTCCATAGCCTGCCAGGCAGAGATTGTGCATGGTGATGATGTCACTGACGATGATGTGACCATTGGTGGGAACTTTTACGATTCTTCGGCCACGATGGAATTCCCATTCGAACGGACGCCCAGTCTCGGGGTCGCGATAATCAATCAGGATATGTCTGTCCGTCACGAGCTCCTGCGGCGTTGCTGGATGCTTGTGTCGTTTGAAGTAAGAGGGAGCAGCGACGGTCACAATGCGCGTGGTCCAGAGCTTTCTCACAACCAGGCTCGAAACCGGCGGGTTTCCGACATGAATGGCAACGTCGAAGCCCTCGCTCACCAGATCGCCGAGTTGATCACGAGTTATCAGTTCGAGTTCTAGTTCTGGGTGGCTTTCAAGAAACGCCCTGAGCCGTGCTCCTTCCAGGAAATGTGCAAACGTGCGATGCATTTGCACGCGCAGTCTGCCCCGCACCAGTGCTCGTCCTTCCATCACCGATGCCACAGCCTCTTCGAGGCCAGTCAGCAACGGGCCGATCTGCTCGTATAACCGTCGCCCTTCATCCGTCATAGAGACGGAGCGTGTGGTTCGCTCGAACAATCGTAGTCCCAGGCGAGCTTCGAGCCGCGCAATGGACCGGCTCACCCCTGACTGCGACATGTTCAGCGCTTTGCCTGCACTGGCAAAACTGCCGCATCGCACAATCGCGGCAAGGACGCCTAGCCCGTTCACGGCTCGCTCATCGAGATTCTGATTCATGCATTTCGTCATTTCTAATATGACACTCATGCTCAAATCGCTGCAATCGAATATGACATCAGATCTCCAGGTCAACAACATTCTTAAGAGAGGTCGATCATGTTTGCGATTACTGGAGTGACAGGCAAGGTAGGCGGAGCGGTAGCGCGCAGTCTCCTGGCACAGGGGCACAAGGTGCGAGCAGTTGTGCGGGATGCCGAGAAGGGACGGCCCTGGTCCGCTCAAGGCTGTGATATCGCAATCGCCAGCGTTGAGGATGCAGCGGGTTTCACCAAAGCCTTTCAGGACGTCGAGGGAGTCTTCCTGATGACGCCTCCAGACTACGATCCTGATCCGGGGTTTCCTCAGACGCACGAGGCAGCCAAAGCCATCCGGCATGCCATCGAAACTGCCCGGCCGGAGAAGATCGTGTTTCTCTCCACGGTGGGAGCCCAGATTGCGGAGCCCAACCTTCTGAACAACTCCAAAATCACGGAAGAGATGCTGCGCACCACCTCGGCCCCGATTGCATTATTGCGTGCGGCCTGGTTCATGGAGAACGCGGCGTGGGATGTGGAAGCGGCGCGCAAGGGCGTGATCCCCACCTTTCTGCAACCACTCGATCACCGGATCCCGATGGTTGCCACCGGGGACATCGCGCGAACGGCGGCAAAACTACTTGATGAAACATGGACGGGAGTCCGTGTTATTGAACTCGAAGGTCCGAAGCGCTACTCCGCGAATGATATTGCTGCGGGGTTTAGCGCTGCGCTGGAGCGTCCGGTGCGGGCGGAAGCAGTTCCACGCGACCAATGGGAAACACTGTTTCGCTCGCGGGGCATGAGGAATCCCATGCCGAGGATTCGAATGATTGACGGCTTCAACGAAGGATGGATCGACTTTGAATCTGGCGAGGCAAACTCTCGCAAAGAGCGCACGACCCTAGAGGCGGTTCTGACTTCGCTCGTCACGTCGAATAGTCTCTGATCGTTGGACAGGAAGGATTCAGCACTGGGCAGACAGTCGTTGTCGATAGTGGAACGGTCTTGATCTAGGCCAACAGGGGAACGACGGCACTGATGAGGCTCGAGGCACTTGCGCAGATTCTTCCGTCCGAACCGGCTGGACAGGAAGGCGCCGAATTCGAAAACCGAATGCAAAAGAACCACTACCCGATAGCTCCCGCCTCCCAATCGGGTCGTTATCTTGACGAAGACACCTTTCAACAGTTGTCTTCACCGCAGGGCAATTAGCTTCGAGGCAAATTGCCGCGAGCAACAAGAACAGGGTTACAAGGGGGAACAGTGAAGACACTCCTTAGGAAACCAAAGAGTTCAGACCGCGGCAATATTCTCATCTTTGATAAGGGTGTTGGTCTGGATGTGCGAAACGGGTCGCAACGGCGTGCACAAAGCCAAATGATAGAGGCAGAGAGGATGTCGGTAATCGGCAGGATGGCATGCTCGATAACCCACGATATGCGCCACTCGCTCACGGTGATCTATGCGAACGCCGAGTTCCTCGAGCACCACGATACATGCGCGAACGGGCGGGCTAATCTGCTGCTCGAAATTCAAGAAGCAGTGCTCGATATGACGGAGCGCATTGACTCACTACTGCATTTCAGCAGGAGCGGACGTAATAACTCCTTTGTCCGAGAGCGCGTTTCCTTGGTTGTTGAGAAAGCTGTTGCGGCAGTGAAACATCATCCAGACGGGCGGAACGTGTCCATCACACGCGGCAAGTTCCCGCCGGCGGAAGCAGACATCGATGCCAGAAATCTTGAAAGTGCCATATATAACCTGCTGCTCAATGCCTGCCAGGCTGCGACGCGCTCAACTCACGTGCCTGAGGTGACGGTCCTCATTACGGAAGTCGATGAGCGGATCTACGTGACAATCTCGGACAATGGTCCCGGCATACCTACCTCTGTCCGGAAGACGTTGTTCGATCCGTTCGTGACCGCAGGAAAACCCAATGGAACAGGCCTGGGGCTCACGCTGGCACGCCGGATAGCTGAAGAGCACGTTGGCAGTGTCTGGGTCGAGGAATCGAATCGAGAGGGGACGGAATTCACGCTGAGTCTGACAAAGAATAGATCGTTACGCTAGAGGAGCTGAAGCGGCAGAGCACGCTTTCTGTCTTGATCGGTACTGATGCGGCAACTGTACGAGATGGCGACTACACGTCTATGTGGATCGCGTTTCATTGTCGGCGAATGATTTGGTGATAACGCGCTCACCGAAAACCGCGCTTAGCGGGATAGGGAAGCACCTAGTTGCCGCATGGTTTGGCGGAGCCAAGTGTGGGCTGCGTCGGTGTTAACGCGTGGGTGCCAGGTCATGACATAGCGGAAGCTGCTGACTTCGGGAGGAGGCTTAAGGAAGCGTATGGAGGGATTGGGCGTTGCTCCCTCCACGAAGCGGCGCGGCACCGTGGCAATGTAGTGTGTGCCCGGAACGCAGCGGATGGCCGCCTCGTGGTAGGGGAGTTGCATGGCGATTCTCCGCTTATAACCTTTAGCGGCGAGAGGCTTATCGGGAACCACCTGGATGCCGGACTGGATGGCAATGCTGATGTGTTCCGCCTTGATGTACTGGCCGATGGTGAGAGTGTGCTTGTAGGGACTCTTTGCATCCACGGCGCAAAGAAAATCTTCGTTGTAAATCATCTGGCTCTGCAGGGGTGGCGGGACGTCGACAATGCTGGCCGCCATGGCGAGATCGATTCTACCGTGCGCAAGCTGGTCGTAAACGCCGCTGTGCCAGGGCAGGAAGTCAATGCGGACCTTCTTTGCTCCGGGCAAGACATTGCGACAAAGAAGAGGTGCAAGGACGGCGGCGGCGTTGTCTGTCACAGCGATGCGGAAGGTGGCCTGTTCGGTGGCGGGATCGAAGTTGGAACCACTGAGGAGGCGATCAAGCTTGGGCAGCATGACTTCGAGTTCGCCGAGGAGGCGCTGGCCTTGCGGGGTAAGTTCGTAGCCGGATGCAGCGCGTATGAGGAGATCATCGTGGAACATGTCACGAAGACGCTGCAGGGCGCGACTGACGGCAGGTTGGCTAAGGAGCAGGCGCTCGGCAGCGCGGGAAACGTTGCGCTCTTCGGCGAGAACGATGAAGAAGCACTGACATTCACAACAAATCATTTCAGACAACCACGATAGAAACGAGGAGCTATCAATATGTACGCAGTCATGGGAATCACGGCAATGTCGGCGATGCCGTTGCACGCACACTTCTTGCAAGGGCGAGAAGGTTAGTGGGATCGTAAGGAATCCCGAGAAAGCGGCAGAGTGGCAGAAATAAAGTGTGGAGCTTTTCAAGGCAGACTACGACGACGTGGATGCGATCACGGCAGCGTTCACCGGTGTCGCTGGCGTGTTCTTAATGGTTCCTCCGAACTTTGCGCCGGCTCCGGGCTTTGCCGTGACCAAGGCGACGTTGAAGGTCCTGCATGAGGCACGTCAAGAGCTTTGCCGTCGAAAGCGGTCTATCTGTCAGCTATAGGAGCTGAACAGGCCAGTGGATTGGGTTTGTTCACAAGCTCACATCTTCTCGAAGAGACGTTGAGCGATCTTCCGTTCTTTGGAGTCTTTCTTGAAGAAGGCGCATTCCGCCGGCTTCAACGCCGCTGATTAGCTTCGAGGCAACTTGCCGCGAGCAGCAAGAAAAGGGATCAAAAGGGGAACAGTGAGAACAAAGGAAACCAAGACTTCAGACCGCGGCAAGATTCTCATCCTTGAACGAGGAGATTTTATGCCCTTGTTTACCATGACGATGAATTCCAACGGGTCAACCAACGAGGAAGGCCGCCTTTCCAGAGCCATCTACGCTGCAAGCATTGCTACGGATATCCAAAGGACGACCTTTTCCAACGTTTTCTTTCCTTGGGACCAAGTGACGCGAGGGTTGATCTGTACTATCCCGCACTGCCCAAGCCGCGCCCCGACCAGATGTTGATGATCGACGTGCTGGTATCTTCAGGGACTGACAGCAATAGGAAGAAGGGTCTTGTTGTCGCCCTGGTCGAAAAGCTTGGCGACGCAGGCATCGACCCAAACGACATAATGGTGTTCTTTTTGGAGACCGATCGCGCGAGCGGATCATTCGGTGGCGGTCGGTTCGCGCCGCCCGTTGCCTTCGCCTGATACCGCGCGCGGCATCCTTGGGGCATGGCTTCAAAGAACCCGGAGTTGCAGTGGGGTTCTTTCAAGTCACTAGGACCGAAAGATATTTCTTTAACTTCTACCACCACAACCGGAGAAGGCATTCACGCAACGCCGCGGTTTGTAGGCTCTCTGCGTGAATCAATCCTGCCATACACCCTGACGGAATAGATGATGACTACATCGCTCTACCTGCGGGCGGCTCAATGGTGCCTTTGTCGACCGATAGCATCCTATGTCCTGGCCAGTTCTCTTTGGATAACTGTTCTCTATACACATGCCATTACCGCAGGCTTTGCTTCCTATGACGATGCGCCACAGATAGTAGAGAACCAATCTCTATCATGCCTAGCCGGGAGTCTAAAATACTTTCACTCTCCTGTATCGTTTGCCTCAGATCTAAGCGGAAGCGGCGAGTCTTTCTATCGTCCTCTCTTCTGGCTAAGCTTGGCCATCGACGAAAAGCTCTGGGGGCTGAGGCCAGCAGGTTTCCATCTCGCGAATATGGTGCTGCATTGGCTGAATTGCCTGTTTCTATTTCTGCTCTTGCGACGGCTGCATTTTTCCTCTCTGTCTTCGGCACTTACGTCGCTGCTCTGGATGTGTCTTCCGGTTAATTCGGAAGTGGTTACGTGGATCTCTGGTCGTCCGTATTGCCTAGCCACGTGTTTCCTGTTGCTTGGGACGTTGTTTGCAGAACGGTATTTATCTCGTCCTGCGGTGAAATATCTTGTCGGTTATTGCGTGGCTGCATCTTGTGCACTGCTTTCACATGAAGTGGCTGTGTTGATTGTTGCTTTCACTCTCCTGCTGATAATCACGAAGTGCAAAGGCAAGAGTCGAGCAGCCATGACGCTCTATGGCCTGTCGGTCACTACGATACTGCTTTACTTTGGGTTGAGACGTGCCGCGGGTGCAACCGGAGTTACAACAAATGGGACGATGACGTCCTTTGGGCTGTTTTTCTGGAAGTATCTCGGTTGGATGGTTCTTCCAATCCACATGAGCATGGAGCGATCGACTGACACGCCGCCTCCAGGATGGTCCAGAAATGCGCTTGCAGCGTGGCTGTGTCTGGCTCTCGCCTGTGCTGTATTGATGATTGTATGCCGTAAGATTCCGAGATTACGAATTGGCTTTGCATGGATGGGACTCGGGTTGTTGCCGTTCTGCGGCATCGTGTTCATCTATCAGGGCATGGCCGAGCGTTACACCTACGTGGCGTCCATGGGCCTAGCCTTGATAATTGTCGTCATCGGCGTAGAATCGCGGGTGCGCTGGCGACCGTTCGTTCTCGGATTAATCGCCGTGTGGGGGTTGTGGGGCATTTATCGGCTGGAAACACGAATCGCAGACTGGTCGGATGCTGCGCGTCTTTACCGGCATTCTTTGGAAGCTACTCCTCGCAGTGCCAAGCTGCATTACGATCTGGGTGCCATCCTGGAGGAACGCAAAGATTTCGCTCGGGCGAGCTGTGAATACAAGAAAGCAGTCGGTTTGGAGCCGTCCTACGAGCCCGCACTTGCTGGGCTTGGAAATGTGGATCTGAACTTGGGAAGAGCGAATGAGGCTTCCCGCATTTTTCAGAAGGCGCTTCAACTCAAGCCCGATGACGTGAAAACTATCACGAACTATGGCACTGCGCTCCAGGCGCTCGGCAAGATCGACGCGGCCAAAACGCAATATAAGCGTGCCATCACTCTTGCACCGCACAGCGATGATGCGTACTGCGATCTCGGTGTTCTCTTGTTTCGTACAGGAGACACGGATAATGCCGTTCGGCAATTCCTCAACGCGGCCGAAATGAATCCAGACGATCCAATCCCCCTCTTCAATCTGGCCGCGATTTATCAAAAGAGCGGCAGGCCGGATCTCGCCATGAAGCTGTACACCCGAGTGCTTCAACTCAACCCTGGAGACGCAGACGCGAGTTCAGCCCTGCAGTCTTTAATACGTCACAATTGAAACTGTCTGGCATGGAGAATCTAGAAGTCCGACATGGACGAAAAGCGGACTATTCAGACATGTCCTTGCTCGGTTGCCTTCGCCGGTGAGTGCAGTGCGACTTACCACTCGCCGAGCATTCGGCCGTTGCTTATTCCAAGAACCACTCGACCAATTCGATCAATTGCGCCTGACCATCCGCCAGGCTCCTCTCCGACTCCCGAGCATCGTGATTCCACGCGTTGTCAACGATGATGCTTCGAAGGTCTTGCACCCCGATCAGCCGGAGCCAGAGGTCTACGTAAGGAGCCTGGTGATCGAAGCGCGATGGCGGGATAGCCGACGCTTCGAGAAAACGAGAGCCGCGAGTGTAGACAGTGACCGCTTTTTCTACATGAAGCGCTGGCCCATACTCCTTGCCGTCGTACGTGAAGAGAAAGTTGCGTTGGGCAACCAGGTCAATCAATTGCTTCAGCTTGTAGGGCACGCTGAAGTTCCACATTGGAGTTCCTAAAACGATTCGATCGGCGTTCTGAAAGCGGAAGATCAACGATTGAATACGTTCCCATACGTTGGACTCTGCCTCAGTCATCGTTTCGTGCTTCACTGCTTTGTACTTCGCGCCAATTGTCTCGTAGTCGAACTCCGGTAGCCGCTCATGCCAGACGTTCAACGTATCCACGACTATCGAGCTGCTGTAGGACTTGCACGCCTCGATGAATGATCTGGTGAGGGCGATCGAGTCGGAAGATTCGCCTCTTGGTGACGACTGAATTTCGAGAAGTTTCACTTGGTCTCTCCGGTGTGAAGACTCCTTGCGGAGTCCGATTTATTTCGAGACGGCACGTGTTGCACTTTCAATTACATCTGCAACTTCCTGAGGATGTGAGACGTAGACTGAGTGGCTGGCGCCTGCGACTTCGACCGTATGGCTGTTAGCCCGTTTGGCATACCAACGTTCCAAATCCGGATTGATAGTGCGATCGCTTCCCGCCACTAGCATCCAGCTCGGCTTAGTTCTCCAGGCAGCTGTGGTGATCGTCGCTGAGAAATTGTCCGCAAAGTTGAGCACCTGCGAGCGCGCCATGAATGCGGCCCGATCATCGGAAAGGTCAGCCGCGAACAATTCATGAAATTGCACAGGGTTGATATATGTGAAGCCATCAGGCGTTTTCTTAATAGCGCCCGATTTGGCGAGATCGCTCGGGTATCGCTTTCCGTCGTCTGACTCTTTCTCGCCGGCATCCGGCATGTGGGCCGCGATATACACCAAGCCCAGAACCGATGGATCCGTGCCTGCTTCCGTAATCACAGCTCCGCCATAGCTGTGCCCAACAAGAACGCACGGCCCGTCTTGCATTGCGAGGACACGCTTCACGGCAGTTACATCGTCCTGGAAGGATGTCTCTGGCTCTTGGACAATGCTGACGTGGTAGCCGTCCTTGGCGAGAATGTCGTAGACGCCTTTCCAGCCAGAACCATCGGCCCAGGCGCCGTGAACCAGAACAATATTCCGGACGCGCTGCTCTTGGTTTTGCGCAGACAGTACGCCGCAGGTCAACAGCGATAAAACGATGCAAAGGGACTGAGAGATTCCTCGTACTCCTCGCATAGGCTTTATTGAATAACCCATTTGTTGCTCCTTTTGTTTTGTTACGCTCTGGTCGGATCATTTGATTTCAGTCGCGGGCAGCTCAAAGGGTCAGATAAACAATTTGCACCCACTGGTCGCTGTTGATGATGCCTTTGCCCCAGATGGCGTCGAGATCGGCGAAGGGCTTTTCTGCGACAGCCTCTTGGGCGGGTTTTCCCGCAGAGTTCAATTTCTCAATCCGATCGCGCGAAGTCACCAGCATTTCCCGAAATCTCGTGAGGTCCGCTTTGTTGCCGAGCGGGCCGTGTCCCGCAACAATCTTGGTATCCTTGTCGGCCAGCGATAAGATTCTGTCGGCAGCGGCAATCGTGCCGGTGATTTTGCCGCCGGTACTGGGGTCGATGTAGGGATACATCCAGTTGAAAAACAGATCGCCCATCTGAATCACGTTGGCCTTTTCAAAATGAACGTAGATGTCGGTGTCTGTATGCGCGGGAGGAACGTGTTGCAGCGCGAGCGTTTCCCCATTGGCTTGCAGCTTGTAACTTGTGGCGAAGGTTTGCTGCGGCAAGGCCCCTGCTGGCGAAGGGTCGAAATGCAGGCCGGCGAGTGCACCGTTTGCTGCTCTATATAAGACCGGCAGATCGTGCGACTCCGACATGCGCTTTGTCGTGTTTTCGTGCGCAAGGACCGTGGCTCCAGCGGCATGAAGATGCGCATTGTTATCGGTGTGGTCGAAATGCCAGTGGGTATCAATGACGCATTGCACTGGCGCGTTGCCCAGGCCATCGAGAGCCTCTTTGAGCCGGGGCCAGGCTGGCGCAACGAAAGTGTCCACGACGAATTTGCCGTCGGGGCCGTTGAGGACGACCACGCTTCCGCCGGGGCCGGAGAGCATCGTGACATCTTCACCAAGCCTCTGGATTTGGAGGGGAGCGGCGTTGAACTTAGCGCGCATATCCGCGAGCAGGTCCGGCGAAGGCTCTTGTTGCGGGTAGCCCGAGACGGAGGCGCCGAGTAGTCTGGTGGAAAAGACGTGCGCCAGGAGAGCGCTGCCTGCCAGCCTGGTTGAATACGAAAACATTTCGCGGCGTGAGATTTCCTTCCGTAAGAAACTGGATTTCATCCTCTTGAGTCCTTTCTTTTCGGTCGAGGGTGGATCGCTCGTATGCGGCGCCGTTCCAAGCGCGCCGTCTCTCTTGCCCTCACCACTCTCTACTGGTCAATTTGATTCCGTAGCTGAGATTAGGTCTAATCGTATGTTGAGTGGCTTGTGATAAGTACAGCAAATGAGGATTCTCACATGGAAATGCGGCAAATCGAGTCGTTTCTGTCATTGGCGGCGACGCTCCACTTTGGTAAGAGTTCCCAAGAACTTCATCTGAGTCAGCCTGCCCTGAGCCTGCAGATCAAGGCGCTGGAAGAGGAACTAGGGGTCAGGCTTTTTGATCGCAACCGGCAACGGACCCTACTGACAGATGCCGGCGCGGCATTTCGGGAGGATGCCACCGCAGCCATGGAACGTCTAGCAGAGGCTAAGAAACGTGCCACGCTGACTGCTCGCGGCAAAATCGGCGTAATCCGGTTGGGATTCATCTCCACAGCCGGATACGAGATCGTTCCGCGTCTGGTGCGCCACTATCGAAAGGAGAATCCCAACGTTGAGTTCTCCCTGCGAAACGTGCTGACTCACGATCAGATGAAGATGTTGAACGAGGGCACGCTCGATGTCGGCTTTCTGCGGATTCCGCTCGAGGCTTCTCCGCATCTCGACCTGACACCGATTCATCGCGAACCGTTTGTCGTGGCGGTTCCCGCGGCACACCCCCTTGCCAGGGTGAAGCAACTTCGGCTGCGCCAGCTCGCAGGACAGCCTTTTGTCATGTATGAACGCCGCTTTGCGCCGGGCTATTATGACCAGATCGCCAGCATCCTCACCCGGGCAGGTATCGTGCCGGAGGTTGTGCAGTCCGCAGGTGAGATGCCCACTCTTGTTTCCTTGGTTGATTCAGGGCTGGGAATCGCGGTTTTGCCGCAATCTGCGTTGACGCGAAAGCCAGACGGGGTCAGGGTCTGTACAATTCTCGACCGAATTCCACCTTCCCAGATCGCACTTGTCTCCGCAAGGCACACCCACAGCATGACAGTTCGCCAATTCGTTGCCTTTGCAAAGAAGAATCTTACGACGGAGATGATTGGCCAAGATCCATGAAGAGGCTCCCGGATACAATCGGTAGAAGAGTTGGAAAACCTTTCGTTGGAAAATACGCAACGAAAGGTTCGGCCTCGTCCCTTTCTTAACCATGCATGACAGCAAATCGCACGTCTATGCGGAGTTGGGTACGGAAATACATCGGATGACGGACTGGTTTGAGACGCACGACCAATACACGACCATCGTACGGTCGAAACCATCCAAAATGTAAGAGGCCACAACGCTCTTTATCTCAATCATATCCGCTGATTCCAGACCACTTAGTTTAGTTTGCTAGGCAGCCCTGAAAAGGCCGGCGGCGGCGGTTCGATCCCGTCTCTGGCCACCGTTTAGAATCAATAACTTACAAGGAACCCCAGCACCAATTCTCCGAGGCCGTCCTTATTCCTTTCTTGTAAGTGATTGAAAAATATGAGTCGGTGATGTTCCCGTATTGTTCCCGTCAGCATAAAACCTGCTTTCAAACCCCGCGAAGTGAGTCGGTAACAATAAATGCCCAGTTGCCTGGAAAGATTCTCCATTTACGCATAATCGCCATCCATGTAAGTCATTTGTCAAGGGAGAAGCACGAAGTATCTGGACGCGCTCTGGAGAGCGCGCTGTTGGCCTGATCGGGATCTATCGCCGCGCACCTTTGCCTCTCGGCGGGTGGTTCCTGCTCTCTTGCAGAACCGGACATCCATTTGCTGCCTAGGCTGGTAAGAGCCATCGCAGAAGATTGAGTTTGTGTTCTCTGCCAGTCCCGAAACAATGCGAAGAGAGCCTCGGGAGTTTCCTCCGTCGCCCGGGCGATTTACTGCAGGACCTGGCAGCCTGCGCACCGAATTATCTCGATGTTTTTGTTTTCCTCTCTGAGGAAACGAGATGTATCGCCCACCTCGAGCACCCAGGTCAAGGCTGTGATCGGGCCGACTCCAGGGATAGTTCTGAGCCGCTTCAACCGATCACGCAGCAGAGGATCCCGCTCCAGCGTGCGAAGCAATGTCGAGTCCAGGCGGATCGCACGATCGATCTGTTGGCGGCAAATCTTCAGTAGTGGCCGTATGTTGTCTCTCACTTCTTCGTTGGTGGAAAGCAACTCGTCGAAGTAAGCCATGCGGTGCAATCGAAGCTTGTCATAGCTGACCCCGCTTTCCATGTGCAACCCCGATACTCGGTTCTTCATTTGCGCCATCTGCTGCATCACCAGGTTTCGGTAGCGCAAGGTACGGCGCCGGTCCCGGATCTCCGTGGAAGCCATATGGCGCTCGGGCAGGAAATCGCATCGCAGGCAGTCGGCGATCCTGCTGGCATCGATCGTGTCGTTCTTCTTCTTGGCCGCGGCGATCGCTCGCAGCATCAGCGGATGCGCGACCTTCACCTTCTCTGCGTGCGGCCGCAGATGGTCATAAATCCAGCCGCTGAAGATCGTCGCTTCCATCGCCATCGTGCGCGGTTGTGGAAGGGTTCTGATCCACGCATCCAACTCGGTCCGCGTCGATCCGATCCTGCCTTCCTGATGCACACAACCAGCCGCGTCCTTCACGCAGTAGCTGATCGTCTTCTTGTGAACATCCAGTCCGATGTAGTACATGTCGTCTCTGAGGAGCCTCCGAGGTTGTTCTCTGAATCAGCTGCCGCTGAGTTCAGCTTCTTGTAACACCTCGTGCTCCTCTTCGACTCCTGATGAACACCTCGCTAAAGTGTTGTACCTGTTGCAGGGGCCAAGTAGAAGCCCAGTGCAGCAGCTTGTTGTCGAAGTCGATTTTCGGCGCGAGTTCTTGATGCGATGTCGGCCCTCTGGAAGACCTCTTCGGTATAGGGCTGCTTCGTTGAGAGAAGGTGGTAGACGATGCGTGCGAGCTTGTGGGCCGTGGCAGTAACCGCGGCAGGCGCCCCCAATCTCCATTTGGCCTTCCGATAAAATTCGCCGAGATGGTTGTTGGCGTGATATAGGCACTGTGCTCCGAGACGGAGAGCGATGGCAGCCCTGTTCTTTACGTGCCTCGTTTGCGAGTGGAGGACCTTGCCTCCGCTGACCTTCTTTTCCGGGCACAGTCCTAACCAAGATCCAAACGCAGATGCATTTCTAAAACGCGAAACGTCGGGTCCGATTTCCATGATGATTGTGTGTGCTGTCAGGGTGCTAAGCCCAGGTACGTCCGTAAGGTCGACCCCAGCGATTCGATACAGTTCGGACTTGAGATCGAATGCCGGCTCGTTTCCGGCTCGCTGGTATATACGCTTCTTCGTCCCAGAAGGTCGTTTCGGTTGCGCATTCGCCGATCTAGGCATAGCTCGCAAGTGCTTCTCCTTCTGGGCTCTTGTGAAGATCTCATGCATCTCCCTTTTCACTGGCGCCTGCGGCCCGAGGTTACGAAGAATGCAAACTCCTGAACGGGATCGCTGCCGCGGCAGACGTCACCACTGACCCTTACGTGTCCTCGGACCCACGCTTAGCAACGGGCTCTCATACACACCAGTGTCAACACGGCTGGAACTGTCGCAGGCGACAGTATTGCTAGTATCGCTGCTACGTGTTCCTCTCGTGCCTTTTGGGACGCCCCATCCCACCGCTTTGCATTCAAACAATGCGTACTCTGAGTGGTGTCGATCACTTTCGCTCACTCGCAATGACGAAAACTGCGGCTGATCGGGTCAGTATTGGTCTCGTACGGGGTCGTAGCCGGGGAAGACCATCAGTGGCTTAACGTCGAATTGAGAAATGGCGGTCCTTTTCCGTTTAGGTCATCACCCCGACCTCAGAAATGGGAGTGACGCCACGAGTCTCATCACGGCAGCGGGTCCGCCAACACGAGGCCGGTGGAAAGACCAAAGGGCATGGCGGCGACCGCACACTCAAAACCTGTTTTGGGATCGATCACATAGAGACCAGAGGCACCAGTGAAGTCGGTCGCATATAATTTGCCGTCCCGGGCGAAAGCCAACCCCATCACGGTGTTACTTCCCACCAGATTAACGATCTTCGTGGCTGCGCCGGTTTCAGGATTGATGCGATACAGGATCGCAGGAACATAAGAAGGGTTGAGAGTGGTCGTCACCCCGTACAGGCTCCCGCGACGATCGAACGCCAGGTCCATAAAGTATTGAGGTGCGCCCGTTGAACCGATGCGGGTAAACGCCCCCGTGACCTCATTGACTGTATACAGCGAGTTGAAATTCGGGTCTGAGCTGGAACAGTCGGTGTTCAGATCGTTCGGGTTACCGTTCGGATAACAACCTCCCACCGCGTACAGAGTCCCATCGGGACCGAAAGCCATGGCCATGACGGCGAGCCCGGGAACGGGAACACCGAACAGCGTGGCCAGTCCGGTTTTCGTATCGAAGCTGGTGAGCTGCTGGGTCCCAAAAAGTATGCCGCACATGCTGAGCGGTGTCCCGGAGGGCGACATCGCCAGCGTGGCACAGCCCGTTTTGATTGGTCCAATGTCGGTCGTGGTGATCTTCCTGCCGGTCACTTCAATCGCCCACATCTCCCTCTCTCCAGGAGGAGAAGCAAGGGTATAGAAGACATGCCTGGTTTGATCGTCGTTCGCTGCGGGAGTCGCAGCCAGAACGCCTTTGGACGGTAGCACACCTGTCGTCGCTGTCACGATGAACAGGCACAAGCCATTGGATAGCAGGTTTCTTCTTGAGAACAATTTTCCAAACATGGTGACATCCTCCTCGAAAGAGACTTGGAAGCAACAGGAATCCGGCGCTGGAATCGGCGTCGCACTCGCAGGAAGCCGCACTCTCTCACTAAGTAAAAGGAGATTCCGAGAGAATTCGGCTCAGCGGTGCCCGATCTTTTTCGGGCTTGGGCCAGCCCGGCGATGCCACCAGCCGGAGTCGCCGCAGGCTCATCGAGAAGGGCTTTGGATGGCTGAAGCAAACCGGTCTGTTGCTCTAGGTGAAGCTGCGCGGATTGGAGAAAGTGGATTGGCTGTTCATCTTCCGTTGTGCGGCGCCTTCTGATCCGACTCCCAGGACTGATCGCGCGACGAGCTTCGGCAGGACTCAAGCAGTTTTCAACCCGCCTAAAAACCCAAATTCACAATAAACCCACCGCGTTCAGACGAATTTCAACAAGCGCCTAGAGGCACAATGCTGTTTTTTCCGGCAATAGGTCTATCTTCTTTAGGTGACAAACAAGAGCCGGGAAGGCTAGATGTACCTTCTTAGTCGCCGTGAGCCTTCTGTCACACGCTTTTGTCCGTCAGGTTGCTGGTTCTTTTTTTATTTCCACCACGGTTTCTCTGGCATATCCTTGTTTGCGTTTCCGCGAGGTTCTGCAGATGGCTGACGTTTCCGCGATTTAAGAGGGCCGGTGGCGAGAACCATTCCACTTCGCATGAGAGCAACAGTACACGATTATCTCCATGATTATCGGAGTCCTCTCATGAAGTAGCCTGAGGGTTCAGAACCGAAGACACGGAACTAAATATGCGGTCAACCGCATGGCGCGTGACGAAGTCTGTACAGGAAGCGGGGAAAGCGCTCAATACATACTGGCTCTTAGCTCCTCTAATCACCTGTCTCTTGCTATTGGATTCTCCGCCCTGCTCGCATGCCCAAGTACTAAGTGGTATTACAGGTACAATTACCGATGCTACTGGGAACTTCATTGACGGCGCGAACGTCACCGCAATCAATACTGCCACAGGGGTAACGAGCCATACTGTCACCACGTCGTCCGGCACTTACCTAATCACAGACCTGATCCCGGGCGTTTATTCGGTAAGGATTGAGATGCCGGGATTCCAAACCCACATCGTGACTGGCGTCATTATAGAGCCCGGCGGCAGAAAGATCACGGTAGATGGTGCGCTCAAAATAGGCAGAGCAGAAGAGGTGGTAGAGGTCACGGCACCCTTGATCACGCTCGAAACTGAGATGCCCGAACTCGGTACCACGATCGAGCATGCATTCATTGAGGAGCTTCCCATTGAAATGGGCCAGAATCAGATTTCCACGAACCGCGGACGCCGCATCGACTCGTTTATATTTCTGACTCCCGGTGTGACGGGCGGCGAGTTCAGTCACCGGATCAACGGCGGGGTTGATTTCGCGAACGAAGTAACATTCAACGGATTGCCTTTAGTAAAAGACGAAACTCCAGGATTTCAGGAGATCATCAATCCACCCTATGAAATGGTAGACGAGGCTCGCGTTATCTCTTCGGTTTTCTCACCTCAGTATGGGCTCGGACAAGGTGTCGCAGCCTTCCAGTTTGCTTCGGGAACAAACGAATTGCATGGCTCCGCCTTTGAGGTCATGCGCAACAGCTCCTTCGATGCTCCGGGTGCCTACCCGAATCTTGATGCAAACGGAAACAAAATCACGCCGGCTGACCACGAGCACAACTTCGGTTTCTCGTTGGGCGGTCCCGTCTTCATTCCCAGGGTCTACAACGGAAAAAACAAGACTTTTTTCCACATTGATTTTGAATGGTATCGCTTGAACCAAGGCACAACGCAACTTGGAACAGTACCTACAGATGCCATGAGAAATGGCGATTTCAGCAATGACTTCTTCTTCAATACCCTTCCAACTGGTCAGGTTGTGCCACAACAGATACAGATCTACGTCCCACAGGCTTGGGCCAACAATCCTTCCTTAATACCTCCGGGGTGCAGCCTTGCCGCTCACGGTTATGTTCCGGGACAGCAGTTTCCCGGCAACAAGATCGATCCAAGTTGCTTCAGTCCAATCTCGCAGCAAATTCTGGCGCTCATTCCTCACTCCAATAATCCTCGAACTCCGAACCCAAACCAAAACAACATTTTTACAGGGGTCTCGAGTTTTCCCACGCGCGAATTCGAGCCCGGCTTCTCGATTGATCACAACCTGACGGAGGCGCAGAAAATTCATGGGTCTTATTGGCGGGCTCCTTATACGTCTTACATACCGGGCTTTTCGTTCCCCGCCGATAATCCGCTCACGCAATTGGCAATTCTGACTACATACGGCATGGGAATTATTCTGAATTATTCCAATGCGATCAGGAGCAACCTGGTAACAACAGTCGGAGCGTTCTTTGAGAAGGACGACAACGACCTGCCTCCCGCGCCTGCCACAATACAAGCTGACGCCTTTCCATCCATTGTCGCGAACGGCAGCCAGACTCCACAGTTCACCTTCAATGCCAATAACAGTGCGCCAAAGGCGCTCACCACATTTGGGAATGTATCGTTTGCGCTACAGCATGGAAAAGGTTTAAGTGTGGCCAATAACTGGATCTACACGCAAGGCCGTCATACCTGGAACTTTGGCGCAGAATTTCGCCATAGTACTCAGCATGTTTTCGGACAGAATTGTGTCTGTAACGGGACCCTCAGCTTTAACAGCAATACGACAAGCAACAATGATCCGAACATTTCCGACTTACTGAACATCAACACCACGGGAAGCGCATTTGCCAGCTTCCTTCTAGGCAATGTCGATTCGGTGCTCCGAAGTAATGCCGCCTTGGGCAAGTTGCGGAATTTCGCTGTTTCGCCATACGTACTCGACAACATCAAGCTATCGCCGCACCTAACAGTCGATGCAGGGCTGCGCTGGGACATCCTGATTCCGTTTACTTCCGTTGGATCTGGACCTGCGGCTCAGGTTAACTTTTTTGATCCAAACGAGCCCAATCCCGGGGCAATCGGGACGGTTACTGGTCAGCCGTTACGTGGAGCTATCAGTTTACTGGGAACCTGCTCAAACTGTGCGGGCTATGACCGGGCCAATATTCATTGGGACAATTTCGGGCCTCGTCTGGGCTTGGCCTATCAGTTGAGCCAGAAAACCGTGCTTCTGTCCGGTTATGCTGTAAGCTTCCTCATCGGCGGCGCTTACGATTATGGCGATACTAAGGTTGGGGACGACCTCACCGGTCTGCTCGCCGGTTCATTGCCATCTTCGTATACCACGTCCGGTTATCCTGGTCCGGGTGCGGGACAATGGGATACAAGCTCCAGTTTTCCGCTCCCGTTTCCTCCGCCCATCCCGTTCAGCCCGACCCTTTGTAATGGTCTCTCCACCAACCAGTGCGTCAACTTCTTTTCCCGCGATCCCGGAAAGTATCCCTACAGCGAGAGCTGGAATGCAGGTATCCAACGCGAACTACCGTGGAACCTGCTTCTTTCGGTGTCGTATGTCGGCAATAGAGGCGTCCATCTGCCATCCGGACTCCAACCATGGAATCAGCTCAATCCAGACTTACTAAATTTGTGTGCAAACGATGGCGGAGCCAGCAATTGCGTGCTGGGAGACAGCTGGACCTGCACCACGCAAACCCTTGACAGTAACGGCAACCCGGCGTTTCCATGCCCCGCGCCAGTTCCGGCTCAGACCGTGCTGCAGAGACTTGGCTACGGAAAAGACAGCAACCGCTTCAACAGCGTTTATCAGAATTTCTCGAATGATTACGGCCAATCCGTGCCATTGCTGAATGCGTTAGTGCCGTATCCGCAGTACCGCGGCGCCATTCACAACAGCTTCGAGACTCAAGGGCGTTCTTCGTATAACGCGTTACAAGCGCAAGTTCAGAAGAGGTTTGCCGACGGTCTAGGGTTTCTGGTTAACTACACGCTCTCGCATTCCATGACGACTTCTGGCTTCGGATTTGGCGCTTTTGCTGTTCAGGCCTTAAACAAATACAATCTCGCCTCGGAGTATACGATTGCCGGCTACGACCAGACCCACTTCGTGAACATCAGTGGCGTCTATGAATTGCCCGTTGGTCCCGGTAAGAAGCTTCTGAGTGACGGTGGTTTTATCAAGAAAAACCTGGCAGGTGGCTGGCAGGTGAGCGGCATCCTCCAATATCAGAGTGGCTCTCCATTAGGTGTCAGCGCTAGCGGCAATCCATTGAACAATGGCTTCAATCGCGCGAATGCCGTGCCCGGGATTGAGCCGGTTATTTCCTGGAAGAATGTCGATAAGACCGATACAAGCGGTAATCCTCTTCCAGTTCTAAATCCTAAAGCGTTTTCGGATCCTGGACCGTGGGTACCGGGTAATGCACCCCGCCTGCTGGAAAGCCTGCGGCTCCCCCCGACCTACAACGAGAACATTGCACTGGCCAAGAAGTTCTTCCTGGGCGACCGCATACAGGCCGAACTCAGAATGGAGTTCTTTAACATACTCAACCGCGTGATCAGGAGTTGCATGCCGGACACAAATATCAGCGATGGAGGCTTTGGTCTCGCTCCTCAACAATGCCAGTCGAATCTTCCACGGCAAGGGCAAGCGTATTTCCGTATAAGCTTTTGAATGCTGCCGAGCATTAACGGTTCAGCATCGATTTGCAAGTGGATACCATTGCGAATGAACGAACTCAAAAATTCTCCATCATCCAAACATTCACGTTGTCGGAAAAAAATGGCATGGCTACGTGCTTACCATCGGGCGAGTGTAACGCCCAAACGATTCGCTTGCCATTTGGTTCCCAAAGCACATGCGCATTGCCATGCAAATCAATGTGGAGGAGAACGGCTCCAGGTTGAAGGCTGCACATGAAGAACCCCTTCCCGTCCGCAGCCCAATCCATACTCACAAGATTGTTCCAATGCTTGACGATGATGTGCTGCAGTGCCTGGGTCTTCAGGTTGAGCACGTAGATGTTCCCCGTTGCTGCCTGGTTGATGGCAATTCGAGTGGCATGCGGTGACAGCATCCAACCGTAGTCTCCCTTGAAGTTGGGATCCATCTTGAAGCGTCCTAATTCACGCCTCTGTTTGAGTTGCGGATCGAAGCTCGTAAAGGTAAGTTCGTTATTCTCTTCCTTCGCATACGCGCATAACTGGATTGATGGAGCAGCACAAGAAGTTAGGTCCCGAATGTCTCTGGCAATCAGTTCTTCTGGGCCTCCGGTCATGGGCACTCTAAGCAGGTCGTGGTGGGCCCATCCGACAGAGCCGGGAGACTCACGCTCAATCAGCAACCAACGTCCATCGGGGCTCGTCCGGGGAAATCCGAATTCGCCAGTGTTTTCTACCAGCACCGGCTGAGCTGCTCCCCCACTCAAAGGCTGCCGATAAATGCCCCATTTCCCGTCGCGGTTCGACGTAAAGACGACTTCACGGCTATCAGCCGTCCATCCGTTTGGGTATTCCGTACCTTCTGTCAGGCTCAAATGCCTTGGAGGGGTAATCCGAGTGCCTCCAGCTTCGACATCAGCAACATAAACCGCAGCAGAATTTGATCGTTTCGTAAAGACCAGCTTTTTGCTGTCTGCGGTTGCGGAGATGTCCTCAACGCAGAAGCCGCTGTAATGAGTAAGCTGTCGGGCATTTGATGCGAATGCACCAGTCTGTTGATCGATTCGCGCGACCCAGAAGTTGCAAGTCACGCCCTCGGTGTCCTCTTCCAGCACATACACAACACGGCCGTCGCGCAACCAATAGAGTCCGTGAATTTGCGGATTAGAGAGCACAACGTGACTGTCACCGCTTTTGAGGTCTCGAATCTCAATCGATCGTCGAGGACTCGCATCCCTCTTCTGGTAAAGTAACTTTGTTCCATCCGGCGACCACCGGACCCCCATAACAGCGCCATTCTCGCCTGCGTCGAGCAGTTTTCGCGGATTGCGGCCGTCAGCGTCCATCACCCACAGTTCGCGCCCTGTCCCGTTGGTCGCTGCGACCGATGAACCGTCAGGAGAAACACCCCAGGCAAACGCGTCCTCACGAACTTTGTGGAGTACACCGCCCATTACTGACGCCTCCCATGTAATCACGCCAGCTGAATTATCATCACTCGTTTGCGAGACTGCCAAAAAACGTGCGTTGTCTGGGAACCAGCGAATGCTCCAAGATACGTGAGCATCTCCAAATTGCGCTGGGTTAGGCATGTCACGAGTTTCACCGCTCTCGAGAGATCGAACTTGAAGACCGAAATTGTCCCCAAAAGCAAGATACTTTCCATCCCCTGAAATTTGCGGACCGACGATAGGGTTGTCGCTGGAACTCGTGGTGAGCTTTCGCTCTTTGATTTCTATGGGAGGAGAAAGGTGGGAGTACTTCCACCAGAGGAAACTAATGGCAGCTAAGAGAAGGACCAATCCTCCGCCAATGAATGTTTTCGCGCGCAGTGCCCAATGGGATGATGAAGAAGACTCGCCTGGGGCCGTGGAGATGCTCTTCAGCTCTGCGAGCATCTCAGCTGCTGTCTGGTACCGCGACTCACGGTCTTTCTCCAGCGCTTTGCGAATAATTCCTTCGAGCTTAACGGGCAACTCGGGATTCAATTCGCTCACGGGAGGCAACGTCCGATGAAGAATGGCATCCTGGACAACTGCTGCCGTATCTCCGCTAAACGCGCGCTGCCCAGTCGCCATCTCAAAAAGGACCAAGCCAAACGAAAACAGGTCGGTGCGGGAATCAACCTTTTCGCCGCGTACCTGTTCAGGCGACATGTAGCCGGCCGTACCCATCGCAATTCCAGTACGGCTTAGGCTTTGCTCAACAGAAAACTCGCGCCCGAACGCCGTCTGAGAACTGCCATGCCGATCCTCCTCGGTAGGGTCGGATGGGATATCTGTTTCAGTCTTTGCAAACTTCGCCAGCCCAAAGTCCAGTACTTTGGATTCGCCATGAAGGGTGAGGAATATATTCGCAGGCTTGAGATCGCGATGCACGATGCCGCGCCGATGGGCGGCATCGAGCGCATCGGCAACCTCGGCCGCATAGTGTAGCGTCAACTCGAGCGGGAGCCGTCCTTTTTGCAATCGCTTCGCCAGCGTCTCGCCTTCCAGGTGCTCCATGACCAGGAAGTGCGTTCCGTCCTGCTGGCCGATGTCATGTAAGGTGCAAATGTTGGGATGCTGCAGTGCCGAAATCGCCCTAGCCTCGCGTTCGAAGCGCTGCTGTCGAAACGGATCGGATGACAGCGCATGGGGGATTACCTTTATAGCTACGGTGCGATTGAGCCGTATATCTCGGCCGCGGTACACCTCGCCCATGCCTCCCGCTCCCAGGAGAGCCTGAACCTCGTAGGGCCCGAGTCGAGTTTCCGCCGCCAGCATGGTGTTGCCCGTAGCAGTAACCAGCGCGACATGGTGTGCCGCCGGAGACTCCAGAAAGTCCGGATCCAACTTGCCCTCGATGGAAAGGCACTCATCGACGTCGTTACGTAGCGACGGATCACCGGAACACTTGCTATCGAGAAACGCAGCTCTCTCTCCCGGGGGCAATTCCATCGCGCTTTGCAGGATCCCGCGAACCATCTGCCAGCGCTCCGGAGTCATGCTCAAGCCTCTCCGCTCAGCTGCTGGTAGAGCCAGATCCGCGCGGTCGACCAGTGCCGCTTCACCGTCGCCGGTGAAATACCCAGGACCTCGGCCGTCTCTTCAATCGAAAATCCGCCGAAGAAGCGGAGCTCCACAATGCGGCCTTGCTCCGAATCCAGCCGCGAGAGCTCAGTCAACGCGCGGTCCAGATCGAGCAGGTCTACAGGCTGGCCCTTCATGACCGCATGCACGTCCTCAAGGGTGCATTTGTTTAGCCCGCCGCCCCGTTTTGCCGCCCGCCTATCGCGCTCGTAACTTACAAGAATCTGGCGCATCAGCAATGCGCAAATGGCAATGAAATGCGACTTGTTCTGGAATTGTCCCCGAAACTGCTGGTGCAACCGGAGATAGGCCTCGTGGACTAGTGCCGTGGTCTGCAGCGTGCGAGCGGAGGGCGCTCTGCGCAGCTGCTGGCAGGCAACCCGGCGAAGCTCGTCGTATAGGAGCGGAATCAGGCCGCGCAGCGCATCCCGGTCGCCTTCTCCCCACTTGGCCAAGAGTGCATCAATTTCAGGCGAATCGGTTATCGGCATCGGACCTCCTTACTGAGCAGGGGTCGCGATTGGAACTACCTCGGGGAACGCGACGAGGCCGTCACGGTGCGTGCCCACATGATACTGCCGATTCCCGGTTCCGACACGACTTGTGTTGAGCCAATTCATGCGCGGATTTCCTTTTAGGAACCAGAGGTGATCTCGCGAGTCGCCTCAGCCTACCTGGCTGAGGAGTTCTGGAAATGTTCAACCTGAAGGGATTTGGATGCATCGTCTTTGCGATAACCGCAGTTGCGACTGTGACTGCTGAAACGTACTGCCCGGGAAAAGTGGCCAGTGTACCCTACCATCTCGTGAATCGGCACCAAATGGTCGTTGAAGTCTCCATCAACCATGGTGGACGCTACAGCTTCCTGCTCGACACTGGGACCCAGATGACCTTGATCGATCCCGCCATTGCCTCGTCACTCCAACTTCCTGAGTACGGCAACACAAAGGTGGCTAGTGCCGGCATGAGCTCTTCGGCCTCGTTCTCAAAGCTAGCCCTGGTGGAAACCGGCCTGCACAAGGTCACGGACTTGAAAGTGTTAGTGTACGATCTGTCGAATCTGCGGGCTACGGGACTGACCATCCAGGGCGTTCTTGGTGAGGATTTCCTCGAGCACTTCGATGTGCTGATCGACAACGTACACAAGCTGCTGTGTCTCGACAGCTCCGGAGCCATGCGCGCGGACGTAAGAGGACCGCATACGGCGCTGATCATTCCATCGGAGATCACAGACGGATCGCCCCCGCCAAACCTGATCATCGTCGAGGCTCGCCTGTCCGATGCGACGCGCCCCGTTCGCCTTATGCTCGACTCCGGTGCGAACGGCGCCATTCTCTTCAACACATCGGAGTACCTGGCTCTACGGCAAACAGCTCGTTTGCCGGGGACTGGGGTGGATGGAAGGCAGCGGATATTCTCCGTTCTGCCTCCGCAAGACGTGAAGATCGGCTCACTCAGGCTTCCCGCAGTGCCCGTCGTCAGCCTTGCCGGCACCCAGAAGGATCCACGTGGCAAGGGGTTCGATGGCGTCTTGACGATCAGCCTCTTCCGGCGGGTCTTCATTGAATATCGCGATCACTTCGCCGTTCTGGACCCGCTGTAACAGAGAGAACGCGTATCACGTGTTTCGGGATGATGGGTCATCAAATTCGGAAGCATGGATTAACAAGTTGCATTCCTATTTCTGCTCCAGCGTCTTTATATTTAAGCCGGGTTGCCGACACCGCCCTAAAGTGCCGTTAGCCGTCGATCAAATGTTGTGGCAACATAGGATCGCGTGTAAGCTAGGACGGCTTTCCATACGCGCGTGAAATCGGTCGAGTTGGTAGGCAAGAACAATACGGGAACAACCTGGGGAGGAAACCATCCCAAATGATTCCAAACGATCCTAAATGGGCGCTGCTCTAAGGTCTTTCGTATCAATCGCGCCCGCTGATTCTAAGCAACTTAGGTCCATTGGTAGGGAGCCCTGAAAAGGCCGGCGTCGGCGGTTCGATCCCGTCTCTGGCCACCACATTAAAAAAGACTTACGGGATTTTCCTCCAAGAACGCGACCCACACTTGACCCACACTCACTCTGCCGATGCCCTTTCCGCATCATGGGGAAACGCATGTTCCCCGCCTTCGAGCGCCGTATTCCGCATGGAATGCGCCACGGCTTCTTCCCCGCGACGCTGCCGGGTTCCGTCATCGCAATTCTGCTCAGTCACAGTTACATAATCTCTGGCTAGGATTTCGACATGGGAAAGCGGGAAAACCCATGTTCTCTTCCTTCGACTGACACTTCCCATGACACTTTCCCACCCGCAACAGGAAATCAAGCGGCAGGTGGTAGGAGGTTGCACTTTGCAAAATAGTGAGCAACATCGGGGCTCCACTCCTACGATAAACCGGTTTGAACGGCAACCTGGGTTACTTCCGCATAGCCCATTACTCGGGAGCTTGGGTGGTGCTTTGGAGTCGGGCGGGCATAAGATTGGGGGTGGAGATATTGAGATGCTATACAAAAAGATCAATGTCGAACTGATCGTCGTCGCTGATGAAGCCGAGGCCTTTGTCGCGGACTTGAACGCTGCGCTCGATCGACTGGAAGAGAAGCATACCCTTTTCGGGGGTGGGATCGAGACCGTCGCTTTCGAGCACACGGGAACACGGAAGAGATCAGCACTCGCGCATACGATGGCCGCAGGTGAGACGGTCGCCATCTCTCTCAGGGCTGCACGTGAGAGCGTGACTACTGCCCTCCGAGCAGTCATCTGATGTAGGCCGTTCGTAAAGACCATCCCGTCGAAGCGAAGGTCATAGAACGCGCGGAGACACTCAGCGGAAGCGGCTCGCCCGATGAGCATTCCCGGGCGGTTCGACGCGCAAACCCCTTGGCAGGAAGGCGTCTCGGCAAGAAGGTCTATGCTCTGCCAGGCAATTGGGTGGGAAGAAAGATGGAGAAACAAGTCCCGCTCTTGCCAGAACGCACGCTGCTGCGCACACGAATTGAGCCAGCCAGCCGGCTGATGATCCCGCTCGCCACCCATAGACCGAGCCCTGTACCCTGTTCTCCCTTGGTAGTAAAAAAGGGTTCAAAGATTCGAGCAACGTTGTTCTGAGGAATTCCAATGCCGCTGTCTGCGATGGTCATTCGCACCCCATCGCTCACTGGATTATTCCCGTCAAATGATCGGCGAATGCGCAGGGCGATGGTACCACCCGCAGGAACGGCCTCGATTGCATTGAGAAGCAAGGTTGACAATACCTGGCGAATCTCGCCTGGATAACTATCGATTGTGGCTCCGTCCAACACATAGTTCTTGGTTACGATAATTTCTTTTGCAAGTAGCCGCTTGGCATACAAGTCCAGGACACTATCGAATACGATCTCCAGGTTCACCGAAGTGGGCTGACTTGACTCTCGATAGAAACTCAGCGACTGCTGAGTCAGGTGTGCCACCCGGTCGAGTTCCTCCGCCGCGAGTGCTGCAAATGAGCGGTCTTGCGTATCTAGCTTTGGAGACTGCTTCAATAAAGTGACCAGATTCGTAACAGCCTGCAGGGGATTGTTAATCTCATGCGCCAGGGTGGCGGCCAAACGTCCCGCGGCAGCCAGTTTTTCCGATTTGATTAGAGCCGCTTCGGCGAGTTTGCGGTCGCTGATGTCGTAAAAGCAATTGACTGCTCCTGTGACCTCTCCGCGCTGATTATTCAGCGGACGGATATTCACCACCGCCGTGATTCGCGAGCCGTCGGGTCGCTCAATAAGCACCTCCTGGTCATGCACCTCCTGTGTTTTGCCGCTCACCACTTCCGCCATAGGGCACTCATCGTGAGGCATGAAAGTGCCGTCGGGGCGGAACATCTTAAACGAACCGCAAAAGCGCTCGTCGGTGTCTCCCGGCTCCGGCGTGCGGCCCCACAATTCCTGGGCGCGATGATTGAAATTCTGGATGACCCCGGAGGCATCACAGTAATAGACCGCGACAGGCACCAGATCAAACAAAGCGCGAAAGCGTTCTTCGCTTTCGCGCAACGCCGCCTCTGCCCGCGCCCGTTCGGTGACATCCTCGAAGGCCAGAAGAATCATCGGCTGCTCATCGTGCGCCGAAAAAAGCGTCTGCGCATTCAGGAGTATTTTTCTGGGACCAATGCTCTCAAAATCGTGCTCAACCATGAAATCATGAATGGTCTGGTGTTTCGGTAGAACCTCCTCGAGCAAGATACGCAACTTCGCGATGTTCCACTGCCCATTGCCAAGGTCATAGATAAATCTATTGACGGTCTGGTCCGCGAATACCTTGAAGGAGCTCAGAAAGGCCTCGTTCGCCATGATGACTCTGAGCTCTGCATCGAGCACCAGCAAGGGCTCGATTACGGTGTTCATCACTCCCCGGAAAAACTCCGTCGACTTTCTCAGCTGTTCATTGGCGACCTTCATGGCATCGATATCGTGCAGGGCGAGCACCACGCCATCGATTTTTTCGTCCTGTGTCCGATAGGGCAGGATGCTTAGGGAATGCCAACTGCCTTTAAGGTCGCGCACCTCACGCTCCGCCGGTTGCAGGCTCTCCAGCACCCAGGCGATCATCGATTCCATCTCGGGCGCATCAACATTAAGCTTTATATCGGCGATTGGCCGACCAATATCGGACGGAACTACCTTGAGCAGTTTGTTCGCTATCGGAGTCATGCGGCGTATGCGTGATCCGCGGTCCAGCATGACGACCGGAATCCGCGTGCTGTTCAGCAAGTTTGAGATATCGTTGCCCAATTCGTGCAGGTCATCGTTCTTCTGGCGAAGTTCCGTATTCAGCGTGTTCAATTCCTCATTGGCCGACTGGAGTTCCTCTTTCGAGGTCTCCAATTCCTCATTGGTGCTTTGCAACTCTTCGTTGGCTGAGAGGATTTCCTCATTCGCAGATTGGAACTCTTCCTTGAGGGAGTCTTCCGACTCGATAGCGGAACGCAATGCATCCTGTGCGTCGGCAAGCTCTCGTTTCAGCCGCTTCGATTCAGACTTATCTCCGGCGCTTCCTTTCGCCCTGCTACGAAAAACGTCGCTGGCGGGAATCGATTGCGGGGTAACGTCGTCAAAGAGGACCAGGAAGTGGATTTTGTGCTCAGAGCCTTTCTCCCCTAGCGGGGTGACTGAGAGGTTCAGGATTCGCTTATGACTATCCCCGTCAAAGAGGACTTGGTCCTTTCTGACCGAGGCGCCTTTTTTCCTGGCGGCACTGATTAGCGTACGGAGTTCAACAGCGAGTCCATTCCGCGCCAGTTTCAGCACATTCAGGCTGGGTCTACCAGGCGCAGGTTCCAGGTACGGAGTCGTCCGTCCCCGAAACTGAACCACTTCCATCGCGCTGTTGATGACCACTCCGACCGGGGCGTGGTTCTTCAGCACAAGACGATCGGCTTCGGCCTGCACATCGAATTCGCTGTTCGCCGGATCTTGTGACTTCGGGGCTTTGCTGGGAATATCGCGACTGATCACAGTGGGATAGTAGCTTTGAACAAAGTCATAGTGCAGCCTCGACGCAATCGCCTTCTTCGCATAGATCCTGTGCTTTTTATCCACGGTGGAGAAGAGATTCGGGAAAGCCGCAACGCTCTCTGAACCTCCTAAAACCAGAAATCCCGAAGGCTTCAGTGCATAGTGCAGGATGGGGATGATCTTCTTTTGCAGCACCGGCTGGATGTAGATGAGCAGATTGCGGCAGGCCACCAGGTTCATTTGTGAAAAAGGTGGGTCGATGGCCAGGTTTTGCCGGGCAAAGACGCACATATCGCGCACTGCTTTGTTGACACGATAGCCGCCCTCAATCTTGACGAAGAATCGCTGCATGCGCTCCTGCGATATCTCGTCTGCAATGCTCTCCCGATACAGGCCCGAGCGCGCTTTCTGAATGCCTTTCTCGTTCAAGTCAGTTCCAAAGATCTGTATCTGAAAGCTTGCGGCCTTATCACCCAGGAATTCGAGCAAGGTCATAGCCAGGGAATAAGTCTCCTCGCCGGTGGAGCAGCCCGGCGCCCACATGCGGATGGCGCCTTTGTTGCCCTTGTCTTTCACAATGGCGGGATAGACCTGGGCCTTCAGGGCCTCGAAAGCCTCGAAATCGCGGAAAAAGCTGGTCACAGGGATGAGCACGTCGTCGTAGAGCTTTGGTCCCTCTTCGGGATGCTCCTTTAGATACCTCGCATATTCACCAAGCGTGTTCAGTTTCAGGATCACTGTGCGCCGCAGCGCACGCCGGTGAATGGTATTGGGCTTGTACTGATGGAAATCCACCCCGCTCGCCTTCCGCAGCTGGTCAAGGATGGCTGCGAAAGCCTCCTCTTGCGGGGGAGGGGCCACGGAATCCTCTAATTCTTTGCTTTGCTCTTCTGCACCTCGTTCCTCCTGGCGTATATACGGATGTCGTTGAATCCTTTGCAGTTCTTTCGCGATCTCTCTGGGTGGCAAAACGAAGTCCACGCACCCGGAATCGATGGCGCTGCGTGGCATGCCATCGTATTTGGCGGTTTCAGGGTCCTGGGCAAAGGTGATGCCTCCTTCCGCCTTGATGCTCTCTAAGCCGAGAGTGCCGTCGGCCCCCGTGCCAGAAAGGATGACTCCAATTGCCCCGCTTTTGCGCTCTTCCGCCAGCGAACGCATGAAGAAATTGACCGAGAGATGCTGGCCCGAACCCTTGTTTCGCGGCGTCAGTCTGAAGGTCGCAGCGGTAATTGCCATGAACGCGTCCGGCGGAATCACGTACACATGATTTGGTTTTATCCTGCCCCCCGACTTGACCTCATCGACCGGCAGTTTGGTCGCCTTGGAAAGGATTTCCGCCAACAGGCTATGATGGCTGGGATCGAGGTGCTGAATCAGGACGAACGCCATTCCGGTATCTACCGGTAGCGCATGAAAGAATTCCTTGTATGCCTCCAGCCCACCCGCAGAGGCTCCGATCGCTACTACGGGAAAGGAATCGCTGGGCAAACTGGCGCTCTTTCTTGCGGATGTTCTTTTCGATGATGAAGCGGATTTGGATACGCTCGATTTCATCTTCGCGTTAGCCCTTTTCATTCGGTGCACCTTGCAGCACGCGAAGTATTCAAGCCTCTCAGCAGAAGGCCCGGATCGTCACAGGGAGTATCCTACAGAACGCTATTTAGAACAAACTCGTGCGCTTCTCTCCGCATACAGATTATTGAGATGCTGAAAGTGGCCCCTTCATTCTTCCGCATTTTCTGGGGGTACGACCCGTTTGATGGCTGCGAGAAGGTCGGCAGGATGGACGGGTTTCAGAAGTAACTCGAAATCATGGCCCTGTTCCCGAGCGGCTCGAAGAAGGTCGGCCGTTGCAGCTTGTCCGGAAAACAGCAGGATCTTGCAGTCAGGATGGAACGCCCGTAACTTGATGGCAAGTTCCACCCCTGACATCTCCGGCATCATGACATCGGAAATGAGCAAATCAGGAGGCGTCGAAGCCGCCTCCGTCAATGCTTCCAGGGGATTTATAAAAGATTCCGCTAAAAAGCCGCTTTGCCTCAGAAGGACGGCGAGCGATTGAGCGATCACCTTTTCGTCATCGACCACGAAGACTCGTAAGCTATTCCGATTCTGCAATGTAAATCCTCTCCGGAGCAATTATCTGGGTACAGGACGTCGGGACCCTCTTGAAGAATACTCCCGGGGGTTGCCCTTGCAATCCCCCAGAATCTTAGAGGCGTGCCCTATGTGAATTCACGGTCTCCGATCTTACCTGATTTCGAAATCAATCCAACCGAAAGTCCTAATTCGTACTCAGACAAGACAGGGTGTAAATGCAGCAGGCACGCCAAACTAGAAATGGGCTATTCATGCATGAGGCGAGCCAGACGGACCTTAAGCAAAGACTTCGGCAGGTAGAAGGGGCTCTCGAACAGTGCCAGAGGATGGCTTTAGCGAGCCGCTTGGCTGGTGCGCTGATGCACGAAGTCAATAATCCACTCGAAGCCATCACCAATCTCGTATATCTCACCAAACTCCGCAAGGACGATCCTGCCTTGGTCTGGGAGAACATGGGGATTATCGAGCAGCAGCTAGCCATCCTCAGCAAGGTGACAAGCCAGGCTCTGACATTTCATCGCACACAGGCCGAGGCCCAGAATTGGGATCTGGTAGCCATCGCAGAATCCGCCCTGAAACTGCACGCCGACAAGATTACGCGACACGGAGTAACCGTCGACTCTAGATTTCAACGGCCTGCCGTGACCCGAGCTTTTGGGACTGAGATTTTGCAGGTAGTCTCGAATCTCATTTTGAACGCATTGGATGCCCTGCCGCGAGAAAACGGCAGGCTCTCTTTCCGTGTGAGGACTCATGGAGAAGCGATTCATATAACACTCGCGGACAATGGAAGCGGCATCCCTGCACATGTAGCGCAGCGGCTCTTCGAACCCTACATGACGACCAAAACGCAAGGAACCGGCCTCGGCCTTTGGTTATCGCAACGAATCATTGTCAAACACAGTGGCACGTTGCGTTTCCGGACCTCCCAGAAACCAGGGCGAAACGGGACTACATTCCGTATTACTCTTCCCTTGATTTCATTGAGCAGGCCGGAACCGGCGAAGATGACGGCCTGATGGAAAAGCCCCGCCGGAGCGGGTCTTTCAGCGGGGAACAGAACTAGGCGATCGAACGACCACGATCTAGGGAGGGCTACGTGAATCAGTTACGAGGTTGGAAGCTTATGCCTTAGCGCGAACTCCAGCGACGACTAATCCGACTCCAGCGATCAAGGAGATGGTACTCAAGATCGGCGAGATAGGTACAGTACTGGTCTCATTATGCGAAACCTGAACAGGGCCCACGTCCACATCTTTCTTCTGATGCGTGAAACTGATTCCACCCACGGCAAAACCGACGATTGCCAGGACGACAAGGAGAATTCCGACTACGGTAGTTGTTTTCATGATTGCCTCAGTAGTGGGATGCAATCTATCGCCGCTTCCTAACGAGTCAGAAGAAGTATTCTGCATCCACTAACCAGAACGGTCTATGTCCAGAACGGTTGAAAGCAGCATTTAAATGGCCTGACCAATCTATCGATGCTCTCCGTGAGATGTAGAGAGCCAGCTTACAGTGTGGGAGTTAGACCCCCTGCAAGAAATCGATTATTTACCAAATAAATTGACCGGTTAATTTCAGCTGGCAGGCCGACTTCAAGGTTTTAGTAAAAGCTCCGCGCTCCTGCACGCGTTCATTCAAAGGACATTTCTCCGA
This sequence comes from Alloacidobacterium dinghuense, assembly GCF_014274465.1. Taxonomy (NCBI): domain Bacteria; kingdom Pseudomonadati; phylum Acidobacteriota; class Terriglobia; order Terriglobales; family Acidobacteriaceae; genus Alloacidobacterium; species Alloacidobacterium dinghuense. The sequence goes on from NZ_CP060394.1 coordinate 5,284,367, forward strand.
CAGTACAACTCCGTCGCCTAATTAGTCCATCTGAGTTAATGACTGCGTTTAAACGAGAGGGCCGTCTTACATACAGCCAGCCTACGGAGCCTCTGTTCAGCAATCAGAATTGGGAAGGTTCCAACTATGACTTTACTGCGTTTTGGTATCGTGGCTTCCGCCGCGATCGCCATCTCATGTTCGACCAGCATTCCTTTTGTATTACAAGCATCTGCGCAGACCGATAGCGCACAAACAGCACCCGACAATACGAAGAGCAACAAAGATCACGCACAAACAGCAGATAGCCAGTCGAACGCTAAAGCCGACCGCCAAATTACGGCAAGTGTTCGTAAGACGATTTTGGCGGATAAAGATCTCTCGACGTACGCCCACAATATCAAGATCGTCACGCTTAATGGCGCGGTCACGCTCAAAGGCCCCGTCAAATCAGAGGACGAGAAGCAAAAGATCGCCTCCGATACCGCGAGCGTTGTTTCTGCTGACCAAATCACCAATGAGCTCACCGTCAAACAGTAGAAGCACTATCCATGTTAATTCAGATCTACGCTGCATTTAGCAGCAGAGGAGCAGCATCATGTCCAGCAAAAATACAGCCGTCTTCGGCATCTACGCTACGGCAGCTACGGCAGAAGCCGCTGTCGATCACTTGATTGCCAGAGGCTTCACAAACTCTGCCATCTCCGTCCTTCTTCCTGACGACGAGAGCACTCGTGCATTTGCCCACGAAAAGAGCACCAAAGCACCAGAGGGAGCAGCGACAGGCGTAACAACTGGCGGCGTCGTCGGAGGGACTCTCGGGCTATTAGCGGGAATCGGGGCTCTTGCAATCCCAGGTGTCGGCCCGCTCATTGCAGCTGGCCCCATCATGGCGGCCCTTGCAGGCTTGGGCGTCGGCGGGGCGGTAGGCGGCATCGTTGGAGCGCTGGTAGGTATGGGCATTCCTGAATACGAAGCGAAACGATACGAAGGTGCCGTGAAGGGTGGAGGCACATTACTTTCAGTGCATTGTGATACCTCCGAGCAGGTTGACGTCGCCAAGACTTCTCTCAAGGAAACAGGTGCAAAAGATATCTCGTCCACTGGGGAAGCGGCGTCAAAGGACACAGCAGGTGGCCGGGAAACCTTTGGAAATATCTCTGAACCCTCAGCAGTCCCGGCCCATGCCCGGGGAGGGGAGATAGTTGACGTAGATCGCGACGAGGTTCTCGAACCCGCCACGACAAGGAAACTCTGAGCTCGAAGATCGATACCGAAAACGGGGTCGCGCCTTAGCGACCCCGTTTTCTTCTATCCCATCTCATCACGATCCTTTGGGAAAATCGCCTAAATGGGGGCAGGATTTGGACGACCTTCAGCTTAGTGTCGCGAAATCTATGTCCAAATTGCTGTGACCGCATTTGCTACTCAGAACAAAATCTAAAATGGGCTAGTCAGCGATTCCAGGATTAGGTGGATCGATTCCGAGCGCGGTCGCCAGCGCGATCAGATGATCCTGTTCCTGAACCAGGATATTGCGAAGGCTCTCCGTGATGGCAAACTCATTGAGCTCGTCCGACTGTTTTATACGGCGACGGTATTGACGGATTGTTTCTTTCTCGTTCTCCAGATCGAATCGAAGCATTTCTTCAGCCTTCTCCGAGGTCTTGACGGGCTTGGGAGTGACGCAAGGCATGCCGCCTAGATAGTCGATATGATTGGCCACCTGCAGCGCATGAGAAAGCTCTTCGGCGGCGTGAACTGCCAGCTCGTCGGCGATATTCATGTATGCAGCCCCTTTGAGCACTTGCGAATAATTCACGTACGAGATGATTGCCTGGTATTCCCGGGAAAGATCTTCATTGAGTGCGTCGATTAGCTTCTCACGGTTCATCTTGCCATTCTTAGTCGTCACTTTTTGGTTCCTTTCAGTTAGTCGAGATCTTCATCTCGCACCGTAGCAGCAGAAGCTGAGGCTTTTCTATTTCGACCAGATGTACGGGGCGCTCTCCGCTTTGCGGGCTGTTTTGCGACTGCTCTTCCCATCGCATCATTGACAGTCTGCTCAAGCTCGTCTTGGGGAACGCCCTTCTTCACGGCCTTTTTGACAGCCTTGTCGAGCTTTTGCACTGCTTTTTTTCGCGCTTTGACTGAGCTCTTTTTTGCCATATCGGGAACATCCTCGGTCTGTATGATGCCCACGTTTGACGTTTCGCTGGCGATTTATCTACTGAGATGTCCTAAATCAACCGGTATGAACCGTTTCCGCATCTGACGCTTCAGGGCTGCGATGATCACTCCTGTCGTTCATGAAGCCGAATGGATGTCACTTTTGTCGGATTTGCCACGTTGGCAACCACCCGACAAACTGACGGTCGTTATCTCCCCTCATCCTGACGATGAGACGTTAGGTACACGCGAACGTGTGGGCCACAGAAACGTATCTCGCCGCCGCAGGACGAGAAATTGATGAATCATACTCGGACTGTAACGCCGCATTGTTTTGCCAGAGCTTATGGTCTCCATCCACAGACAATGGTCGGCGAGACATCCTGTCGCTATCACGAGCTGGACCTGTATTTACGTCAATCCCATGCAGAGCGAGATCTGGAATCTCTCGGCCGCAATTTATTCACAGGAGGGCCATTGGGGTTGAATAAGCATTTCTATCTAACCGTATTTCGCCATCCCATGTAACAGTAAGCAGGTATGTGAAGGCGCCAGAGAGGTGTGACAAATGAAGTCTTTGACGGATCCAACAAAGTTGAAACCGATTAATAAGAAGGATGACCTTCTTCAGGTCATTATTGAAACTCCAGCTGGCAGCCGAAACAAATTCGCATACGATCCGGACCAGGGTATTTTCGCGCTCAAGAAAGTTCTGCCGGCAGGCATGGTGTTCCCCTACGACTTCGGCTTTCTACCTCAAACCATCGCTCCAGACGGTGATCCGCTGGATGTGCTTCTGCTGATGGACGAGCCCGCATTCCCAGGTTGCGCCGTTCACGCTCGACTCATCGGAGTTATCGAGGGCGAACAGCTCGACGGCAAAAAGAAAATTCGGAATGATCGTTGTCGCTGTTGCCGAAGCCAATCACATGTACGCTAACGTGCGAAAGTTGAAGGACCTTCCTGCCAAATGGATAAAGGAACTCCAGGATTTCTTCGTGAACTATCACAACCTCGAAGGCAAGAAATATCGATTGCTTGGATGCAAAGGCGAAGACACGGCATTTCGCTTGATCAAGGAAGCAAAAAGGGCGGCCTAATTAGCACTTTCCCGGATAGAGCCCGATGGATCGAATCTCAGATCTCACTCTCACGTTCTCACGAGGTTCGGCATCCTATTTAAGGAGACTTTGTCGTGATGAACAGAATGCAAATCGAAGCGAGCGTCTCAAGGGAAACGGAAGCCATCCTGGCCTTACAGGTACATCTGAAATCCAGTAGGTTGTCGAAACTGCGGAGAGGTCAACTCGAGGTCGATCTCTACAATCGGATACACAAGCGATACATTGCGGTCCAGGCTCTAAAGCAATTCCTCAGTCGTTAACATCTGCCATCTTGCCGGAACGAGCTTGACTTTCTCGCTGATTGCATTCTCCCTTGATCTTTTCGTACTTCGCGTGAAGTTCATCGAGTTCCAGATCGCTCAGGTTTTCGATATCGATCATCTGGTCACGTGCTTTATCAATAGAGCGTATCAACTCGTTGAGTTTGAGATTGATTGCCCGGGCATCTCGATTCTGGGTGTTTTGAATGAGAAAGACCATCAAAAAGGTTACGATCGTTGTTCCTGTGTTGATTACGAGCTGCCAGGTATCGGAGAAATGAAAGATCGGACCGAGTACAGCCCAGATCACGATCACCAGTCCTGCTCCGGCGGCAGGTTTATAAGCAACTTGCCGAAGATACAGATCGATCTTTATAGGTCAATGAGCGCTGTAGAGCGTGGCCTTCCATCAACTTCAAAGCTTTGGCCTTCAAATCCGAGCATCTTATACAAGCTAACAATCTCCCGATGCCTGAATTATTCGCCAGAACGCATCTAATGTAGTCACGAGGTGTGATCGAGAGATGCGAGAGGTGGGGGATGGGCGTCTTATCGGAAAGCATTGTTCGATAGGAGCCATCCCATACGCTCGAGGCACACAATTTCGCATTTGGGCGCCGGTTGCCCGCAACGTTGAGGTCGTAGTCGAGGACAAAGATCTCCGGTACCCACTTGGGGCGGAAGAAGACGGTTACTTCTCCGGCCTTTTGCAAGAAGTTCGCGTCGGCAGCCTTTATAGATTCAGCCTGGATGGCGGTGAAGCATTTCCTGATCCTGCCTCACGTTACCAGCCCGAAGGGCCCCATGGACCGTCGCAGATCATCGATCCAGGCTCATATGTTTGGAGCGAAGCTGAAACGCACTGGCTTGGAGTCTCTATCGAAGGACAGGTGCTTTACGAGCTGCATATTGGAACCTTTACTCCCCAAGGCACTTTTCTTTCAGCGCTTCATGAGTTTTCACGCCTGCGAGACCTTGGGATCACACTTTTGGAATGTATGCCGTTGGCTGAGTTTCCCGGCAACGTGGGCTGGGGCTATGATGGCGTCGATTTATTCGCTCCCTTTCACCATTACGGCCACCCCGACGATCTCCGTCGAATGATAGACGCAGCTCATCAGCTTGGACTCGGCGTGATCCTCGACGTGGTGTATAACCATCTGGGCCCGGACGGCAATTACCTCGGCAAGTATTCCAATCATTACTTCTCAGACAAGAACACTGAGTGGGGAAACGCCATCAACTTTGATGGAGAAAACAGCAAACCAGTGCGCGACTTTTTCTTAGCCAACGTCACTCATTGGATCGATGAATATCATTTTGACGGCCTCCGGTTGGACGCTACACAATCGATTCATGACACTGGATCGCACGGGATCCATATCATTGCAGAGATTGGCGATTGTGTCCGTGCATCGGCAAATGGACGCAAGACCATTGTCCTTGCAGAAAACGAGCCGCAAGATGCGTGCCTCATCCGCAGCGTCGAGCAGAACGGCTACGGCCTTGATGCCGTGTGGAACGACGACTTCCACCACAGCGCTGTTGTCGCGGTCACTGGTCGGCGTGAGGCTTATTTCAGCGACCATCTCGGGCATCCCCAGGAGTTTATCTCCGCTGCCAAATACGGCTATCTATATCAGGGCCAATACTATTCTTGGCAGCAGCATCCACGTGGCACGTCGAGTCTCGATGTCGGTGCCAAAGCTTTCATCACCTTCCTGGAAAATCATGACCAGATAGCTAACTTCGGTAGATCACAACGCCTTCGGCTTCTTTCGAGCCCTTCGCGCTATCGAGCCATGACGGGACTCTGGCTGCTTAGTCCTGGTACACCAATGTTTTTTCAGGGTCAGGAGTATGGCGCGCAGACGCCCTTTCATTACTTTGTCGGCCACGCTGGCGAACTTGCAGCCGCGGTCACTCGAGGACGCGGAAGTTTCATGCTCCAGTTTGCAACTCAGGACACACCTGAAATGAAGATCTGCGTTGCTAGTCCTGAGGATCCTGAAACATTCCGACAATCACAGCTCGATCCGGCCGAGCAGGAGCGGCATCCTGAAATCGTGCAGCTTCACATCGATCTGCTTGCTTTACGCCGTACTGATCCCGTACTTAGCCGCAGAGATTGCCGTGTCGATGGGGCCGTCCTTGGGCAAGGCTGTTTCGTTCTTCGCTATCTCACTTCCAGTCGCGAAGATCGTCTCCTACTCGTCAACTTTGGTGTCGGCCTCGACTTACCACACCTTCCAGAACCTTTGACTGCTCCACCCGCTGGCTGTGAATGGCGAGTTCAATGGTCCAGCGAATGGCCAGTATACGGAGGTTGTGGATCGTATGCTCCGGATCGTTTTGGACCATGGCACATTACCGGCGAAAGCACCCAACTCCTCGTGCCTGTGAAAACCAGCGCCCCATTTAGTCCCGAATCTCCGAAGTCCGGCTTTACGGGTTCAGATGCCAACTAAGAACAGATTGCATATGGGTCGCGGCCTGTACCCAAGAAATGAGTAGAGGAGAAAAATGGATATCTTTCGCACCCCACAACTTGTCCGACACATCGAAGTCGATCAAACTTCCGCCGAACTCGACCGTGAGTGGATTGTGACAAATGGCCTGGGGGGTTACGCGTCTGGAACGATTGCAGGTCTGAATACGCGGCGCTTCCACGGTTGGCTGATTGCTGCGTTGCCAGCACCCCATGGGCGCATGATGATGATGAATCAGATCGCTGAGACACTTCGCATCGACGATCGCACTTACCAACTGACCGCAGATAATCTTAGCCTCGCAACGCAGACGGATACCGTTAGTCCGTTTTTGAAGAGCTTCCGTCTGGAAATTGGCTTGCCCGTGTTTACCTACGCTTCGGACGAGTTCACTCTCGAAAAGCGTCTCTGCATGGTGCACGCGCAGAACACAACATACATCACCTATCGCTTGTTGAAAGGCAAAGCAGCGCAGTTGGAATTGTGCCCCGCTATCGACATCCGTCCTCATGAAGGATCACTCGCCGGTCCAAGGCACGAGGACTACCGTTTCAGCGCTGTCTCGGCGGGGTATGAGCTTTCGGTGGCTGGCGATCTACCACCGCTCTGTCTTGCATGGCGAGGTGAAGGCACTTCGTTTCGTCTCATGCTCGAACAGGTGACAGAACTCCGCTATCGCATCGAGCAAAGCCGCGGCTACGACTGGAAGGGAAATCTATGGAGCCCGGGCTGTTTTTCTGTCGACCTTACAGAGAGTTCCAGCGCTTCGTTGGTGATTTCCACCGAAAAATGGGAGCATGTCAACGCTCTTAGTCCAGAGAATGCTTTTGCTGCAGAAACCGAACGGCGGCGGCGCTTGCTTCGTACTGCGCCGAAGGAAGCGCGCTCTGGACTGGCAGCGGAACTTGTGCTCGCAGCGGACCAGTTTCTTATCAGTCCCGTCGGGCGCACAGCGGAAACGGTCCAGGCCCACAGCATTGGCGATGAAGTTCGCACCGCCATAGCCGGATACCATTGGTTTACCGACTGGGGCCGTGACACGATGATCTCGCTCGAAGGCCTCACCATCGCCACGGGACGCACCCATGAAGGCGAATACATTCTTCGCAGCTTTGCCAAGTACATACGCGATGGCCTGATTCCCAATATGTTTCCGGAAGGAAAGATTTCCGGCCTTTATAACACCGCCGACGCGAGCCTTTGGTTCTTCCATGCTGCCGACCGCTATATTCGTGCGACCGACGACAGTGAGACTCTCGAGGTTCTTCTGCCCAGGTTACTCGACATCGTCGAGTGGCACCAGAAAGGAACATCCTTCGGCATCGGTGTAGATCCGGCTGATGGCCTCCTTCACCAAGGCGCGCCCGGTCTCCAACTCACATGGATGGATGCGAAGGTCGACGACTGGGTCGTGACCCCTCGCCGTGGCAAGGCTGTCGAGATCAATGCCCTCTGGTATAACGCTCTGTGCGTCACTGCACGCTGGCTTGAGATGGTAGGCGATGCGGGCCGCGCCAAACAGCTCTCGAACGCCGCTGCCAAGGTCTATGAAAGCTTCAATGTCCGTTTCTGGTCATCTCAGCTCGGTTATTGTTATGACGTTGTGGATCAGGAGGGCGGCGGGAATGACTCTTCTCTTCGTCCCAATCAGGTACTCAGCATCTCGCTTCCTCATGCCGTGCTTGCAGAGGATAAGTGGAAGCCCGTCCTAAGTGTCGTTCGTGAGCAGTTGCTCACCCCATTTGGACTCCGCTCGCTCGCACCGAGTGATCCCGATTTCAAAGCTCGCTATGATGGGGACCTTCGCGCACGTGATGCCGCATATCACCAGGGTACGGTCTGGGCCTGGCTTATCGGCCCTTTCTTCGATGCATGGCTTCGCGCCAATCCCGGCGATTGGGAGACCGCAGAGGCGCTACTCGCGAGCTTTGATACGGAGATGAGCGAAGCAGGGATCGGTACCATCAGCGAGATCTTCGATGCCGAATCTCCGTTCACTGCTCGCGGCTGTATCGCTCAAGCCTGGAGCGTCGCGGAAGTTCTGCGTTGTGAACTGAGTCTGCGTGCTGGCCGACAATGCGGGCCCATCCACAACAGCTAAACACTCTTCATCGTCCTCACTTCCAAAGGCAATTTCGTTCGGCTATGCTGAGATCCAATTGCAGTCCCTTTCACCAGATTCTGCCAGCGGCATTCAAAGAACACTGTCACCTTACCTCCGCTATACGTCCGAAGGCGGCATCCCGCCTTGGATGCGCGTATCTCTTTATTTCTCACACTCGGTTTAGAGCCTCCGAAGACGGAGCCAACTCATGGCGAGTCTTAATCGGGGCACATTAGATAACCACATTCCTACTGTGGCAATCCAACATGCAACGACGAACTTCGATCTGGAGGCCCCATGGAAAGGCCGAACGAATACAAGATAGAGTATGTAGCGGTTCAGGATGTCCCATATCAAGCTCCCGACCCTGCCTCAAAAGGTACTCACGCGGGTCAGGGCGTTTGCCATGAAGGCAGAGTGGTCTGGCTTGCAAAGGAGATTCCTGCCAGCACTTCCGAATCTGAGGTGACCGCGTGGGTAGAAGGTGCGGGCATCGTTACCCTCAAGCCACGATTTCTGAGGCCCTGTTGACGAAGATTCTAAGTATTATGATCGGCCCGTCGAGGGGCGAACATCGGAGGGTCGTCCGTGTTGACCACAGAAATATGCATCCGAAGGGCATGAAAGCAAGCTTGACTTCGTTAGTTTGTACCCTCTTGCTCTCTGGGTGCTTTGATTCGAACAATACCCGTTCTCTTCAGCAGCACACTGCTGATGCGACCGCGGCGGCTAAACGCGACGCAGGGGCGATTGCAAGAGGCGTAGTTGAGGGACTAACCCGAAAGGGACTGACAGATATCAATACCGCTTCCGCCCAAGATCTGGAAAAGCTGCCGGATGTGACTGCGGCAGAGGCGCAGGGCATCATTGCTGGAAGACCGTATGAGAATACTTCTCAATTGGTGAAGAGGCATATCCTTTCCAGAGCCCATTACAACAAGATTCAAGCGCAGATTGGCGTGAAATAACAATTGCATATATAGGACCACACGGCCTTCTACGAGCAATCGTCCATATCTGTGATCCGTAAGCATAACTTTTAGTATCTGAGGAGGTCGAATGGCCAAGTCGGTGAAAGAAGAAAGCCACCAGAAAGATTGAGAGAGCCGTCAGAACGGCTGTGTGCAAGCAGGTCTCTCAGGTGTCGCTCCGTTTTAGTAGATAATCCAAGCCGCAGACGCGGTACCACCGATAGCCATACGGCTCGACCAGGATGTGATGGGGGGCACCCTTCTCAGCGCGGCTGTGATCGTCGGACAGAAGATTGGCCAAGATGCAGTCTGCTTCGCCCTCTCTCTTCAACGCAAGGCGCACCTCTCGCGGCTCAGAACTGAGATTGTGCACAAACAATACCGAATTGTTCCGCCAGTCATACCGCATTGCCAAAACTTGTGGTGTTCCCGTGGATATAAATGAAAAGTCACCCCAGCCGATCTCGGGGACCTCTTTGCGCATGCGAATGGTGCGTTCCATCCAGTTAAGCAGCGAATTGGGATCGCGGCGTTGTGCAGCTACGTTGACATGCTGGAAGCCATACGGGCCTACGCTGATTGTTGGCAGAATTGGCTTGTCGTTCTTAGTAAATCCGGCATGAGGCTCCGTTGACCATTGCATCGGTGTCCGAGCACAGTTTCGTTCGGGAAGATGAAGGTCATCGCCCATCCCGATCTCGTCGCCATAACGAATTACTGGCGTGCCTGGCAGCGTCATCATGAGGCTATATGCCAGTTCGAGTCTCCTCCTATCGCCCTGCAACATAGGTGCTAGGCGACGGCGAATCCCTCTCCCATACAACTGCATGTCCAGATCCGCGCCGAATGCAGCGAAGACGGTTTCACGGTCTGCTTCATTGAGGCGTCCAAGATCCAGTTCATCGTGATTGCGGAGAAATTGTCCCCATTGAGCGGTCGCGGGACGGCTCTTTGTGGCACGCATCGCTTTTACCAGTGGCCGAGAATCGCTAGTTGCCAGTGCGAGAAAAAGATTTTGATTGACTTCAAAATTGAACATCATCTGCAACCGTTCACCGGCACCGCCAAAATACTCCATGTCAGTATCGGGCAGTACATTTGCCTCGCCCAGGATGATCGCCTCCCCCTCTCGCCAATTAAGGAACTGAGTGAAGCCTCGAAGCATTTCATATTGCTCTTTGGGCCTCGCAATCTCAGGGCCCTTTTCCGCGATAACAAATGGTACGGCGTCCATCCGAAAGCCTGAAACTCCCAGTTGCAGCCAGAAGCCCATGATCTTGAGAATCTCCGCTTGGACTTTTGGGTTCGCAGTGTTCAGGTCAGGCTGAAAATCATAGAACCGATGGAAGTAATAGGCCTTAGCAGTTTGATCATGGGTCCATGTGGATTTCTGCACGCCGGGGAAGACCATTCCGGAGGCAGCATTCCGGGGTTTCTTTTTCGACCAGACGTACCATTCACGATATTTCGACTTCGGATCACGCCGTGCCTCTTTGAACCAGGGATGTTCGTTCGATGTGTGGTTTACAACCAGATCAATGAGCAGGCGCATACCTCGCTGCCGGCATCCGTGTGCAAACTCTACGAAGTCTCCGAGAGTGCCATATCTTGAATCCACGCCGTAATAATCGACAATATCGTATCCGTCATCTTTAAAGGGCGATGGCTGAAATGGCATAAGCCATAGGGCGGTCACGCCGATGCCCTGAAGATAATCGAGGCGGCGCGTCAGGCCTTGAAAATCACCAATACCATCTCCATTTGCATCCATATAGGTTGCGACAGAGAGGCAGTATATAACCGCGTTTTTATACCAAAGATCGTTAATCATGCGACCACAGCGCCGGAGACAAACAACAGGAGGCACTATTGGGATGCATGGATTCTAGTTCAGGGAAGAGCGAGAGGAGTTATGATCTGACGGGTCCAGAAGAAAAGTATGGCCGCCGGTTAGAATCAGGAAATCTGGGTCAATGGCAGACATCGCGGATATTTCTATACAGCCCCAACAGGAAGCAGTGCGGCTCCGTATCTCGTAAACAGCGCAACCGATTGGGTGGGGACAGAACGCATGCACGCGGATCGCTCGGGCAACCAGATTGTCACCTTCTGCAGTCTTCCTTTCGGAGATCAGGTGCAAAATTGTGTGATTTCCCCAACGAATACGGGCCCTTCCGATCCCACGCTCTTTACCGGCAAAGAACGAGACTCCGAATCCGGCAATGACTACTTCGGGGCCAGGTATTTTGCATCTTCAATGGGGAGAATGCTGTCGCCTGATCCCGTGGGCGGGAGCCTTGCCAATCCGCAGACGTTGAACAAATACGCCTATGTGCTAAACAACCCGCTGCGGTACACCGATCCAACCGGCTTGTATGCGTGCGCAGATGACGCGGCGGGTGCAAAGGAGCATTGCACGTCGGATGCTGACAAACGGTTTGAAGCATCGCGGCAGCATGACTTGCAATCGAAGAATGCTGCGGTTCGCGCAGCAGCGGGAGCTTATGGAGACCCCGGCAATGAAGTTGTAGACGCACGCGGCGACAAGGTCACAGTGGCTTTTTCTAGCGATGTTGCTAGTAATGGCGAGGGTGGGGTTACACATTCCGTGCTCGATGCCAATGGCAATACGCCGATATCGAATTCAACCGTCACGTTTAATCCAAACGACAAAGGAACAGCCTTGGATGCAGACGTCGGTCATGAAGGAAGCCACGTCGAGGACGCTCAAACTATGGCGGCCAACATCACATTTACAACCACGAGCCTCCACCTGGGGCAGGACATCAGCCAGTACACATCGGAGCAGCGAGCATACGCCATAACGGACTCCATCTACAGGTCCGCCAATGAGTCTTACAACGGCTGCGGCAATGCCAACTGCGCACTCGGAGCCGGGTCAAGCCCGATTGGGATACCAGGGCGAGTCGATGCGATATTACTCGCAAACCCGGGAATATATAAATCAGCGATTAACGGGAAACCGTTGACTCCAACCAATCAAGGCGCAAACGTGCTGGGTATCGTGGTTCCACACTGAGGTTGCGGATATGAAGGCGCAAAGAAAAATCGTTTGGTTGTTACCGTTGCTGCTTGGTGTGAACATCCAGGTCAGTGCCGCAGCACCGACGCCCGACAAAGTGCCTCTCTGCGACTTGCAGCGAACAGCTAAGCAAGGAGAGCAGCGGTCAGTTCAAGTTGGGGGGATTTACATCACCGGGTTCGAAGGGAGTGTTCTTACCGACGCTGCCTGTCCGGATCAAAGCACCTGGGTTGAACTCGACCTTAAATCGACCGCAAACAAAGAGCAGCTACGATCCATGCTGGATACAGCGGGCAAGGCGGATGTAGTGTTCGAGGGGGAGTTCTACGGACCGGGAATGCCTTCCCCCAACTTGCCGGAAGGTGTCAGAAAGTCGTATCAGCCTGGCTGGGGTCATCTCGGGGCGTTCAAAACCAAGTTGGTTGTTCAAGCGATCCAGAGTGTCAAGCCTGTGCCCGCAGATCATCCGGGGAGCGCGGACTTGAGCGGCCAGCTCCCGATCCTCCAGGAAGCGGCTCTGCCGGTCTACCCACCTATCGGGCGGGCGGCGCGCATCACCGGCAAGGTGGTTGTGGAGTTCACAGTCAGCAACGGGAAGGTGACGGCTACGGAGGTGAAATCCGGTCCTCGCCTTCTGGCCGGTGGCACGGTCGCCAATCTGCAAACGTGGCAGTTCGCATCCGACGTGAACGGCAAGTTCACAGTGACGTATACCTACGTCATGTCCGATGAGGAGACGGACAGCCCAACCAACCCCACGGTTGAAATGCTGCCGTCGCTGGATGTGAAGATCACGGCGCACCCGGTCAAGCCGATCCCCATGTACAGCGCCCAGGGCGTTCCTGCCACGGACACGTCGTTGCACGAAGCGGGCCATGTGCAGGCCGCTGTCCAGCCATAGGCTGCCTACAGCCCATCTCCGGCAGCCGTGGCGTACCCGCCGAAGAGCAACGCTGCCTATGGCAGCGGGTTGAGGGTGACACGTCTCACCCAGATGGGAGCTGCAGAGTAACTTCGGTTGCTGTGCGGTAACTCAGAGCCGACAAGCAGCGTCTAAAGAAAAAACATGCTCTGGGCGGTCGCGGCCTGGAGCGGGGCGCACGTTGCTCTCGGTGACAGCAGATGAGCCGACTCGCACACGATCCAGTCAGAAGAGATTTTTCCTTTAGCTGCCCGTCCTGTTAGCCCGAGGCCGCACGATGCGTCATGCGGCCTTGTGGCGTCTGCCGCCTTGGAATCCCAACGCCAGGGTGCGCGATGAAGCGTGAAGTGCGGAGCAAATCGGTAGGCACGAAAGTCTCGGAGCCGACGTGCGGTTGCTGGAGTCGCGGGCGGAGCGAGCCGGACTGACGCTGTTGGAATGGATGGTAAGGTGCGCCGGTGTGAAGCTGACCCGCCGAAAACTCTCGCCCCACTTGGCCTCGTGTTACTCGATTTTGCAAGCAAATTGAAAGCACAACCGGGCATTCTGGCACTTTCTCCACTTTGCTCACTATTTGGAATGTGTAAGTTGCAGATTCTAATAAGCCAAAGAGACTCCGATCCCGTCTCTGGCTACCATTTTCCAGAAGGATGTATGGGATTTTCGGCAATGTTTGGCGGCGTCTCAGAAGCGACATTGAAGCTCATCGCAGATCAGAAACGATATCCGGGTTTAAGTTCACAACGGTAGACCGTGGTCTTCTCTTTTTCGTTATCAGTCCGGACAGAACAGCTGGCCCAGCTCAAATTAAAGTCCGGACTCAGCGGAAACACGACAGGAGAGCCATCGATCTCCGCCTCAAGACTCACGCCTTCCTGGGTTGGGGGCAGTGTAAAGTTGAGCGTCTGACCAAAAATGACAGGATATAACTCGCGGACATTGGAAACGATTGCGTTATGAAAGACCTCGGCCTCCAGCAGGAAGGTCGCGGTATCCGACCAGTTCAGGGCAGTGACTCGGATGTTGCGCCCTCCATGAACAAATCCGCTTGAGTCGATCCGTGTAAACGGGCACGGCCCTGCAATGCAAGAGGCTCTAACATTGCCGAACGTGTTGTCCGCTCCGGCATCCAACGACGCAGATGCAGCGGATGCCTTCCATTTTCCATCCGGTGAACATAGGAACTGTTGATTGCAGGGCACATTCCCCTTATTGACGACCTGAAAGGTTTTGACTGCGCTCCCTATATTCGTCTCGCTCCGGGAGTTGATCGTGTATCTCACCCTGATATTGGATACTACAGTTTCCGGGCGCTTCGATGCAGCCAGGTCCTTCGCAGGAATCGGAGTCATTGCCGCAACATATAGCTCTGTCGGGGTCTTCAATCTTCCCGTTTGAACCGTCAAGTTGAGCGGTTCGTAATATGGATGTCGGAAACTGACAATCACAGGTTTTTCTGACAAGGGTTCCTTTTGAAAGACAACCTTGAAATATCCGGAAGCTTCGGAACGAGTCGTGACAGTCTTCACGCCGTCCGATGCTGTGATCGCAACGTCTGCGATCGGCAACTCTTTCTCCGTATCAGCGTCGCGCCCAATCACTGAACCTTCAATCGGGATCGCTTGCCGTATGGAAATCGATCTCAGTCGGTGTGCACGCAGCAACAGCACAGTGACCACTACTGCGACAACTGCGATAATCGCCCAAACAGCTTTTTTCCCTATCATTCAAAGACCGATATATGTTGTATGCACTTGGATACGGTGCCCATGGGTCGTTCTAACTAGGGCGTCGTTGCGTCTATTATTCAATAAGTGTCACCTAGAATCGATTTTTCCCAGAAAAGCGATGGTCTGATGAGCATAGATGAAAGTGCAGGTGAAATCGATGGAAGAAACGAGACGCAAATTCGCGAAATAACCGATAGGCGCGAGAATCGCGGTTCCAGGCGTCAGCTGCTGCGCCAAATGGCGGGTGTCTCCCTCGGTTTGCCGCTCGCCCAATGGAAGGGCTTTCCTGTGTTGGCGCAGGCACCCGTGCAACAGCGGGCTGGGAGTGAGCGTACGGAACGAACACCCGTCCCTCTGGCGACCACGGTGTCGCCTGAAGATGATCAGTTTCTGGACGAACTTGAACGAAGCAATTTCCTCTTTTTCTGGGAGCAAACTAATCCGCAGACGGGATTGATTAAGGACCGTTGCAACGTTCGTACAGCGGACACCACTGTGGCTGCAAGCATCGCGTCAACGGGCTTTGGCCTGACAGCAATCTGTATCGCAGAAAAACGCGGCTTCATATCCCGCCAGGACGCACGTCTGCGCGTCATCACGACACTTGAATTTCTTTGGAAGAAGCTGCCGACGCATCGCGGATTTTTCTATCACTTTGCCAACATGAATACCGGCGAAAGAATATGGGATTCCGAAGTCTCCTCCATTGATACTTCAATTTTGCTCTGCGGTATTCTTACCTGCCGCCAGCACTTTCGGGATCGCGACATTATCGAGCTTGCCCATGCAATTTTTGACCGCGTGGATTGGACCTGGCTATCAGAAGACATCACACTTCTGCCGATGGGATGGACGCCTGAGTTCGGGTTTCTCGCTTCCAAGTGGGACTACTACAGCGAATTGATGATGATCTATCTGCTCGGAATGGGCTCTTCTTCTCATCCCCTGCGGCCTGAGGCTTGGTTGGCATGGAAAAGAACGACCTTTGAATACGAGGGGCTTCGCTATATTGGCTCATTTGCACCGCTGTTTGTGCACCAATACTCCCAGGCTTGGTTCGACTTCCGCCACATGCGCGACAAGTACGCGGATTACTTTCAGAACTCAGCCATTGCCACCGAAGTTCACCGTCGCTTCTGCGTGGGTCTTAATAATAACTTTCCCGATTACAGTGACGATCTGTGGGGCATCACTGCCTCCGACTCTGAAAACGGTTATGTGGTCTGGGGCGGCCCACCGGCTACAGGCCCTATCGATGGGACGGTGGTCCCGGCAGCT
This sequence comes from Alloacidobacterium dinghuense, assembly GCF_014274465.1. Lineage (NCBI taxonomy): Bacteria > Pseudomonadati > Acidobacteriota > Terriglobia > Terriglobales > Acidobacteriaceae > Alloacidobacterium > Alloacidobacterium dinghuense. The sequence continues at coordinate 5,300,436 of NZ_CP060394.1, forward strand.
TGTGGAGGGTCATTGCCTTTTCTAACGGACGCCACCATGCGCGTCTTGAAGAATATCAAAACTCATTATCCGCAAGCCTGGTGCCGCTATGGGTTTGTCGATGCGTTCAATCCGTTGAAAAAATGGTACGACAATGACGTCGTCGGGATTGACACCGGTATCACCATGCTCATGGCGGAAAATGTACGCACCTCCTTCGTATGGGAGACCTTCATGAAAAACCCGGAGGCGCAACGCGGAATGGCCAATGCCGGTTTTAAGAGTTACAGTCCAACTGCTGCTTGACCCTCATGCTTTGACTGCAAACGAGGCGTCGATGTCCTTCGAAAAAAGCGACACATCTGAGATATGAAAGACGCCCTCGAATAGCGGAGTTACTAACGGACCGAAGATAAGTAACGCGTTCGCAGTGTTACTTATAAAAGGCTAGTTGCCAGTTATCCCGTCGTGTACTATCACGGACATTGATGAACTCTGATGCCTTTGATCTGCCTACCAAGAAGGGGTTGATAGATCGTCTTACTCCTTCGATGCCGCTCCTCGTTTTCACCGTGTCCATGTTCTTGAATGACATCTTTGTCACACAAGCGCAGCGCGATGCCGGAAAGATGCCGTCGGTTTGGGTAGTGATGGCTCGCGAGCCAGCCGACCTGCATACCCTGGCTTCCGGCACGAGTGCTCCATTTCGCTGGGAGCCTCTTCATGGACAGCCTCAGTCGCGTTTGTGGACAGATGACTACTCAAACCTGCTGGGAGCAATCAAGTTTTTCGCGAACGATTAGTTACCTCTTTCGTCGAGTGATGCTGCTTCCTGTCACTGGCATCGATTTGCAAATATATCAACGGTACACCTGTCGTCTTTGGTCATCGATTTCCGATTTCCATATGTAGACGAAAGGAGACGAGTCCAAATGAGTACAACACAGGCATCTGCGATCGATATGGGCCAACTCAATTGCTTTATCGGTCAGTTTGTAACTGATCTCGGGGCCGCAGTCCACACGGGCATGGTCGTAATTGGGGAGAAGTTAGGCCTTTACAAGGCCCTTGCCGGAAAAGCAATGACCTCGGCACAACTCGCCACGAAGACGAACACCGACGAGCGCTACCTGCGCGAATGGCTGGCTTCACAAGCTGCCGGAGGATATATCACCTATGATGCGAAGAGCGACAAGTTCAGTCTGAACGACGTACAGGCTCTCACACTTGCGACGGAAGACAGTCCCGCGTATCTGCCTGGAGCATTTGAACTGGCGTTAGGTTCGCTTGCCGCAGTCCCGAGAATCGCAGAATCGTTTCGCACGGGCGCGGGAATGGGTTGGCATGAGCATGCCGACGGCGTCTTCCATGGATGCGAGAAGTTCTTTCGCCCCGGTTACGTTGCCAATCTTGTGAGCGCCTGGATTCCTGCGCTGGATGGCGTGAAAGAGAAGCTGGAAGCTGGAGCGAGAGTTGCGGACGTCGGGTGCGGCAAAGGGGCTTCGACCTTGCTGATGGCGAAAGCGTTTCCGAAGTCGCAGTTCTTCGGATTTGATTATCACGACAAGTCGATTGAAGCGGCGCGCGAATCTGCGAAACGCGAGGGCGTTGCGGGTCGCATGAGCTTCGAAGTATCCAGCGCGAAAGATTTTCCCGGCAAGGACTACGATTTCGTCGCTGTGTTTGATTGCCTGCATGACATGGGCGATCCGATCGGGGCCGCAGCGCACGTTCGAAGCTCTGTGGCGCGCGATGGAGTATGGATGATTGTTGAGCCCTTTGCCAATGATCACTTGAAAGACAATCTGAATCCGGTGGGACGTGTCTATTACTCTTTCTCGACGCTGCTGTGCACGCCGTGCTCACGATCTCAGGAAGTTGGGTTGTGTCTGGGGGCGCAGGCCGGCGAGGCGCGCATTCGCGAGGTTGTGACGTCGGCTGGATTCACTCGCTTTCGGCGGGCAGCAGAAACACCATTCAACTTAGTCTACGAAGTCCGACCTTAACTTGAGCTGCCGCCCCGGGGTCGAATATTTCGCTCCGGGCTCGGGCTCTGCCTGTAGCTAAGGTTGCTCTTGCTGTGCAGCACAACATGGTTGCTTCGGAAATCCAGGATGGAGATGCGAGAATGCGAACGACTACGAAAGACGCACGCGCGAGTCAGGCTTTCAGCAAGATCAACGGAGCGCCAGCAAGTCGTCGCGCCGCGGCATTGGCGGATCGCATTGAAGAGTGTGCTGAACTGCTCGCCGCGTTTGCCGAAGGACTTTCGGAGGCAGAGTGGCGCACCCCGGTGCCCGAGGGTCGGAAGGATGGGCGTTCCGTGGGCGTAATCGTGCATCACGTTGCCAGCGTCTACCCCGTCGAGATTAATCTGGCGCAAAGCGTCGCGGCCGCGAAGCCTGTTACGGATATTACCTGGGATGTGGTTGCTGAGTTGAACGCTGAGCACACCGAAGAACACGAAGAGATAAGCAAGGCTGCAGCGCTCGAACTCCTGTTGTGGAATAGCCGTGCCGCCGCCTCGGCGGTACGCGGGTTCACGGATGAAGAGTTAGACCAGGCCGCACCTTTTTCATTGAACTCGGACGCGCCGGTCACTGCGCAGTTCGTGATTGAGGATCACGCTCTTCGGCACAGCTGGCACCATCTTGCCCGCATTCGGAAGGCCTTGAGACGGTAATCGGTCGCAGTGAGAAGAACGAACGCCTTCTGAGCAGCTCTCTATATCCAATATGATAGAGACAGCTTGCCAGCACGACGAACGTTGAATCTTAGCAACTCATACAAGGTCTTTCCTCTGCTCCTTGCATTGACCCTCAGCGCAAAGAGCGTGAAGGCGTCGGATCCTCAACCATCGCTCCGCGATGAGGTATTGACTACCTGGACGACTGAACAGGGACTTCCTCAGAATTTCATCACATCACTTGCGCAGACATCCGATGGCTTTGTCTGGGTGGGGACGATGAATGGACTGGTGCGCTTTGATGGGCTTCATTTCCGTGGATTCGGCCAGGACGGACCGCCGGAACTGCAAGGGTTTATTGGCGGCCTCGTGAGAGACGGTGGCGACGGTCTTTGGATTGTGACAGCTTCAAGCTTCTTTCATTACGAGCATCATCGATTTGTGCCAATTCTTTTTGAAGGGCGACCGCACTATCGGATTGACGCGATTGCCCGCTCAAAGGACGGAGAATTATGGGTCTGCTTTGAGGGCAGACTGGAGCGAACCCAAGCGGGCAGATTGGTTCCCGCACGCTTGCCTGACGGAGTGCATCGCGTCAGCGATCTGGCAATTGGAAACGATGGCTCTCTCTGGATCGCAGACGGCGAGAATATCTTCCGCATGCGCAAGGATTCGGTCGTTGCAAAATACAATCTGCGGGATTCTCGTTTTCTATATTCTGACCGCTTTGGCGATCTTTGGGCAGGCGACGGTCATCGCTTGTTTCATTTTGACGGGAACGGCTTCACGAGAGTCAACAAGCCTGGCTTGGGTAACTTTGTCAGCGTGATGGTTGACAGCCATCATCGGCTCTGGATGGCGAGCGGCGGACTTCATGGACTCACGCGCAAATCCGGCGATGAAGTAGAAACCCTCACCCAAGCCAACGGGCTTGCGAGCAACGATGTTCGTACGATTCTCGAAGACCACAACGGAGATTTCTGGCTGGGGACGATTGCCGGTCTTCAGCGTCTTCATCAGGGCATCTTTACGAGCTATTCCGTAACGAACAGAGTGGCAGGACAACACACCCAGACGGTTTCCATCTTTGAACAAAGAGATGGCTCCATATGGACGGGGACCCTCGAAGGAGGCGTGGTCCGTTGGTGGGAAGGTCACTCGCACCGGTTCGATAAAGCACAGGGACTGTCTCCGGGACAGGTTCGAGGGTTTTTTGAACACGGTGCCGCTCCGGCAATCGCGATCGCAGACTATGGGATATTCGAGAAGCGTGGCAGCAGGTTTGCGAAGATGACGCGGATTCCGCATGGATATGTGAGCACTCCAGTTGTTGACGGTGTTGGAAGCGTCTGGTTCCGCATTGAACATGTAGGAATTTTCCGATTTAGGAACGGCGAGGTTGCCGAGTTTGGAACCAAGGACGGTCTCAGCGGAAAGCCAGTTTCGTGGCTGGGTCTTGATCCTCGTGGCGATTTGTGGGTCGGAGATGCGGCAGGGATGGAACGCTGGAATGGAAGCCGCTTTGAACGCGGGTTTTCCACCGATGGACCGGTTCTTTGCGCGGCGTGGCCACGAGATGGATTGGCTATTTGTACATTCAATGGCTTGTTGCTGCGAAGTGAAACGAATGGCCGCCAACGTTTGCTAACACAGAAAGAGGGACTGCCCGGTAATACTGTGCTTGATGTAATGAGCGATGATGCGGAAAATCTCTGGATTGTGACAGCAAGCGCCATTGCTCGCATTGTGCATGAACAATGGAAGGCGTATGCCGAGGGTAGAAGTTCACGAATTGATCCAGAAGTATTTACCGAAGCGGACGGCCTCAAGAGTCGCTATGTTTTGCCGCTGAATGGTGTGACAGCCATACGGGCGCACGATGGGCGCATGTGGTTTGCAACGATCAAAGGGCCGGCTGTTATTGATCCACATCTCATGGCCACACAGCCTGCGCAGGCAGTCCTCGACAGCATCGTTGTGGACGATCAACATAACCTGTCCGGAGATTTGATCATAGGTCCGGGCCGGCATCGCATTACTTTTGCCTACACAGCTCCGGCCACGGTTGCTCCAGAGCAGACCCATTTTCGTTATCGCCTGGTGGGGTGGGACCGCGATTGGGTTGACGCGGGAACATCGCGCGAGGTATCGTACACAGGCCTTCGGCCCGCTCATTATGCATTCCAGGTGATGGCGACGAACCGCGAAGGTGGCTCAAGTGGACAGCCAGCGCAGGTGGAGATTCAGATCCGGCCGTTCTTCTGGCAGACGAAGTGGTTTCTCATTGTTGTCATTTGTGCGGCGATCGGCATCATTGTCGAAGTTACACGGCGATTCACTCGCCGCAGAGCGGAACGGCTCAGCATGCGATTTCAGGAGCGTGTTGCAGAGCGCGAGCGAATTGCGCACGAGATTCACGATACGGTGATTCAAGACCTGATCGGCGCAACGCTGCAACTTGAGCTGATTGGATTTGAGATAGCCGATCAGCCTGGAAAATCGAAGGCGTCACTGGCAACACTGGCAGGACGAATGCGCGAGACGATTGCGCGCAGCCGGAACATGGTCTCGAACCTTCATTCGACAGCTGTAACCCAATACAGTCTGGTGGAAGTGCTACGGCACTCGGAGGCGGAGTTCCGATCAGGACCGCTGCCCGTATTCGATCTGGTTTCCCAGGGTGAGCCGCGCGAGGTGCAGCCTCTGATTCGGGATGAGGTTTACCGCATCTGTCGTGAAGCCCTGGCAAATGCTTTTCGCCACGCACATGCAGAATATGTAACAGTGGAGGTACGTTTTCTTCCCGATATGCTTGAAGTTGAGATCGCCGATGATGGAAATGGCATGACCGAAGACCTCTTGCAGCACGGCCGCACCGGACACTTCGGATTGCGCGGAATGCACGCTCACGCACAACGCATCGGCGCTACGCTGGTAATCGAAAGTGAACCGGAACAAGGGACGAACGTTATACTGCGCGTAAAGACATCCAGTTCTTCACTGTGGCGACGCAATGGCAGAGGCAGATTCAGGGGAAATGATGCAGACGCAAGTTGAAACTCCGGTTCAGGTGCTGATTGTCGACGATCATCCCATGGTGCGCGAAGGGCTCGCGGGTGTGCTGGAGCGGCAAAATATGAGAGTCGTTGGACTCGCCGCTACGGGGAAACAGGCAATCGAAATGTATTCGGTCCTCAGACCGGATGTTGTCCTGCTGGATCTTCGGCTGCCAGACCAGAGCGGATTTGATGTCGTGCGCACTGTGCTCGGCAATGATCCACAGGCGCGTATCATCATTCTGAGCTCAGCCCAAGGCGATGCTTCGATTTACAACGCGATCAGCCTAGGTGTCCGCGGATATCTCCTGAAGGGGATCGACGGCGCTACGCTTGCCGATCAGGTACGGCACGTCGCGGCAGGCGGCAGCTGCCTTTCGCCCGAGACCGCCGAGAAACTAACGCAATACATCTCTTCGCAGAAACTGAGCGAGCGCGAAATCGAAGTTCTCGGCCTCATCTCAAAAGGCAAGAGCAATAAAGAGATTGCCGATCTTATCTTTGTGACCGAGAACACGGTCAAGATGCACGTAAAGAAAATTCTTCTAAAGCTACAGGCCAATGACCGCACGCAGGCCGTGGTGATTGCGATCCAGCGCGGACTCCTCGACGCCTGATGCAACTACCCTTTCGGGTAGTTTGAAAACTATCCTTCGTATTTCGAGCTTTGATTCCAGCTAGAGTGTTAACCTTTCGAAAATTTCCCACCTTGGATGCCACGAGGCCTATGCGGAGATGAGCAACAGCTGCTGAGCATGGGACTGGCATCTCCACCCACGCTTTCTTCCGGAGGTTGGTTGCATGAAAATCTACTGTCGCCGAGCGCTGAAGCTCGTTACGTCGATGACTGGGATGCTGCTGATGCTTGCGCCTATGGCATACACGCAGGTCAAGCCGAAGATCACCCGTACGATTGATCCCACACAGAGAAAAATGCTTGCTGGCACGGTGCACCCGCTGACCAGAACGGCAAGCGATCAGGGCCGAGTGGATGCCGGCCTGACCATGAAGGACATGCTGCTCACGCTACGTCCATCGGCAGATCAACAAGCCACTTTAAAGAAATATGTGGATGATCTCCACAACCCGAACTCCCCAAACTTCCACAAATGGCTTACCCCCGCGCAGTACGCAGCACAGTTCGGAGGAAGCGACGAAGATGTTCAAGCCATTAGCAGTTGGCTCTCAGCCAATGGGTTTTCCATCGAAGAAGTATCACGCAGCAAGAGCTGGATTCGTTTTAGTGGAAACGCGGGACAAGTAGAAACTGCCTTCCAGACAGAGATCCATCAGTACTCCGTCAAGGGCGTGAAGAAATATGCCAACGCGACCAACTTGTCGATCCCGGTTGCGCTTGAGCCGGCGGTTACAGGCGTGGTAAGCATGAATAACTTCCTCGCAAACCCGCAACACACTTCACCTGCAACCATCGCCCGCAATGAGAACGGAAAGCTGGCGCGTGTTGCAAGTACCAGCACGCCAGCCACGGCGTCACCTTCGTTTACTTCGGCAGGGAGCCAGATTGAGACCTATCTTCTACCTGGGGACTTTTCAAAGATTTACGACACGCAGCCCGTTATCAACAACGGCATCAATGGGACCGGAGTTTCAATCGCCGTTGTGGGGCGTTCCGACATCAGCATGTCAGATATAGAAGCATTTCGCACGATTGCGGGGCTTCCGTTCAATGATCCGAACGTCATCTATGCCACAACCGATCCAGGCGTAGTCGAGGGGGACAATGTCGAAGCTTCACTCGACCTTGAGTGGGCGGGTGCAGTTGCTCCTAAGGCGAGGATAGACTACGTGATCGGCGCGACCACATCCACCACGGATGGCGTGGACATCGCCGCATCCTACATCGTCGATAAGGCGCTTGCTCCCATCATGACGGTGAGCTTTGGCCTTTGCGAAGCTGACATGTCGGATTCGCAGATATCCTTCTACCACCTGCTCTGGCAACAGGCTGCGGCCGAAGGCATTACGGTTTTTGTTTCTTCCGGAGATGCGGGTGCGAGCGGGTGTAACGATCCCGGTGCGGAATCCACGCACTTTGGTTTCGGTGTCAATGGTCTTGCTTCTACTGCTTACAACGTGGCCGTAGGCGGGACCGAATTCAATGACGCCGACCTGAATACTTATTGGAATCTGAACAACGCTAAGAATCTGTCTTCCGCAATTGGTTATATTCCTGAGGCAGTGTGGAATGAATCCTGCGCCGCTGATGTTGCCCCGAGCTTTACGAACTGCAATTTTCCTCCGTACTATCTCTACTCCTATGCAGGAGGTGGAGGCGCAAGCTCATGCGCGACCCGCACCACGGACGATTCCGGCACGGAATATTGCGCAACGGGGTATACAAAGCCGTCATGGCAGACAGGTGTTGGCGTTCCCCAGGATGGTGTGCGCGATCTGCCTGATCTCTCGCTTGCAGCGGCAGCCGAGCATGACGGCTACATGCTCTGCTATGAAGGCAGTTGTCAATGGACAAAGAACAGCGACGGCTCCATCACCCTCGAACAGGCTTCCATTGTCGGCGGCACTTCCGCAGCTGCACCTTCCATGGCCGGCATTATGGCCCTGGTGGAGCAGAAGCATGGACAATTTCAGGGCGTAGCAAATTATCAGTTCTATCAATTGGCGAATGCGCAACAAAACGGCAACTGCAACTCCAGCCAACTCACGGACCCGACGCAAAAGAGCGCATGCGTCTTTCACGACATTACGCTTGGATCAAACGCTGTGCCTTGTTTTAAAGGAGGACAAGACTGTCAAGGTACTGATTCGCCTGTGGTCGTCGGCCTGAGTTTGCCTCCCGCCCTTTTCCCGCCTAACAGCTTTACGGATGGACATGCCGCAACAGCTGGATACGATCTAGCCAGCGGCCTGGGCTCCGTCGATGCTGCCAATCTCATAAATTCATGGGATGTGCATCGGACACTTCGTTCCGCAACCACATTGAGCCTCTCGCAAACCACATTCAAGCACGGCACATCTGTCGTACTGAGCGGCAAGGTGAGCGCTTCATCGGGCAAGGGTATGCCTTCAGGGGACGTCCTGATCACGGCGAACTCTGCTGAGTCAGTCGCGAGTGCCGCATTGAGCGCAGGCATGTACAACGCATCCACCATTAATCTGCCTGGCGGTCACTACACGCTCACGGCAGAATATTCCGGGGATGCTACATACGGAACCAGCAACTCTAATCCAGTTGCTGTGACCGTTGCTCCCGAAGACAGCACTGTAACCGGAACGAGCTATGCGTACAGCCGCTTCTACATTCTGGGCAACAGGCCAATCGTTCAACTGAACAACACTTCGTTTGGCAATCCATACTGGCTTCGGTTCCAAGTTGCCGGTCTGTCAAGACCTACGGACGCGACCGGCTCTATCCAACTGTCGCAAGGTGGAAAATCTGTCGGCACGTATCCCGTCGATAAGACCGGGATGATTTATATACAGTGTGGGCCGCAAACGCCGTGCGATTACACGCCGGGCACATACACATTCAATGCAGCGTATTCAGGGGATGGCAGCTTCCACGCGAGCAGCGCGACCTTGACATTCACCATCGCCAAAGGCACGACCTACTGGGAGACTGCAGCCAGCAACACGACTCCGATTGCAGGTACACGAATTACCGGCTATGTCTACTTCGGCTCCGATCCGGCTGCTCCGCCATCAGGCGCCGTAACCCTTGCGCGCTCTGACACTGGAGCAACTCTGGGCACGGGCATACTTGATAAGACCGGAACAGCAAGCATACCGTTTAATGCGCCTGCCGGTGCCTACTTTCTGGTCGCGAACTGGGCTGGCGATGCGAATTACACCAATGGGGGCAGGAAGACAGAGCAAGAGATCATTACGGAGAGTACGGCTGGGACGAAGGCGGTAAACATCAGCCTGAATCTCGGAACAAATTCGTTCCCACTTGGACAGAGGACGGAATACTCCGTTACGGTCACACCTGCAACGCAGGGAAGCACAGCTGTTCCGATAGGCTACGTTACCTTGTATTCGAACTACGGGCAGATCAGCGGTCAACTCGCTCTCTCCGGTGGACGCGCAAGCGGCATCGTAGAGTGGGACACCGTGGGATCGCAGAGCGTTTATGCGGTGTATAACGGGGACGGAAATTATGCCGGAGCCAACAGTACACCCATAACTGTGCACGTGGCCCAGGGTGTTCCCACAGTCAGGCTACAGGCAGAAGCGACCCGTGTGCAGGCGGGCGCGCAAATAAGCGTTACCGCTTCGCTGATTAGTTCGCTCGCATCCACGAATGTCGCGGCACCGACCGGCACGATTCAGTTCTTCGATGCAGAGGACGGCCAAGCTCGACCAATCAGTGTCCCGCAGGCGGTTGTCGGTGGCAATGGCGGGACGCTCATCGCGACGCTTGCGGCGACGCTACCAAAAGGCACGAACCTTATCACAGCTGTCTATTCAGGTGACGCCAATTGGAAGAGTGTCATATCCGTGCCAGTTACGGTTATCGTCAACGGTCATTGAAAACCGAATCTGGAGATGACAGCAGCATGTCATCTCCAGACTCACCTCCCTCGCCATCTGTTCCCTTAAACGTTTTACTTAAGCACATTCTGCGCATATACTGGCTCGGGCCGAAGGTCAAACTTCGCGTTGTCGCAAGGAGACCAGTATGTGCGCTCGCATTCGTTGCTTCGTTTTCCGCAGACCCTGTCACCTAGGCTACGGCAGCGGGTTACTCGCTCATTGAGGTTAATAGCATCCTCGGTAAGCTAGGCCATCCGATCGGCATCGCAAGTTACAAACCGTATCAGTCTCTTGGCGAAGACTTCCTCCAGAACTACCTCGGCATGATCGGACTGCCCATCGACATCCGTCCTGAGTTCCCGACCGATGCCCACACCGTCCTGCTCACTGGCAGGCTAAGTATGATCCCGATATCGTCGACAAGGTCAAAAAACACCTTGAGCAGAGTGGCAACGTGGTGATCACCGCGTCTCTATTGAAGGCGTTGGAGGGAAAAGGGATCGAGCAAATCGCCGAACTGCATGTCACTGGCAATGTGCTGAAGATGGATTAATTCTGGGGCGGTTTCGGCACTGGCCCAATGGCGGCCAACGATATTCTGGTTCCTGAAGTGGCCTTCCAGGCCAACGATGCCTGGCCCGTCGTGCGCGGCATTCTAACGGCGGCGGCGCTCCGCTGCTGCTCATGGATAAATATTCGCACGGCATTCTTTACGTCCTCGCCATCCCCGAGGACCCCAGGGGATCTCTACGCGCTTCCCCAACAGGCGCTTACGCAGATCAAGCGCTATATTATGGCAGGGTTTCCAGTCTGGATGGATGCCCGGCCAAGGTAGGCTTCTTCGCCTACGACAACAAAACGATGGTGGTAGAGTCGTTCCTCGATGCTCCCGCGCCGGTTACGCTCTCCATACCTGGGACAGCGAATCCCGGCGCGCCCCTATGCACATAAGAAACCTGGCCACGGGTGAACTCATTGAAGGCAAGACCGCCGCGAGCACCAGGTTCACTTACGATCCAGAGCGCATCGAGTTCAAGGTAGAAGTTCCGCCTCATAGCTTTACAGGATTTGCCGAGGAATAGTCCTCGCCAGCGTATAACAAGCTTGGATCAGAGAGGATGGGGCTACAGATCATGCCGACAGTCGATCTCTATGACAGCGCATACGGAAACTATGAGGAAGACGTTTATCGGCAAATCCGTATAGCAACTTACGGAGAGGATTTTGGCCAGACGAGTTGGGTGACAAACGATGAGTCGAGTGAGATTCCTCAATTATTGGCTGTCACACCGAACTCCCATACGCTTGAAATCGGATGTGGCTCAGGCAGGTATGCCCTGCAAATTGCTGAGACAACCGGTTGCAGCATTGTGGGCCTGGACGTCAATGAGGCCGGAATACGCAATGCCAAGGCTCTTGTGAATGCACGCGGTCTTTCAGGCCGAGTGTTCTTCGAGCATTGCGATGCATCCGAGGGTCTGCCCTTTCGCCATGCCAGCTTTGATGCTGCCTTTGCGAATGACGTTATTTGCCACATTCCCAGACGGCTCTCATTGCTGCTGGAAGTCTTTCGGGTTCTGAAGCCGCTGGGACGTCTTCTGTTCAGTGATGCTCTGGTTATTGGCGGGGCGATTTCGCATGAAGAGATCGCAACACGTAGCTCAATCGGATACTACCTCTTCACTCCACCGGGGCACAACGAAGAGCTAATTCGGAAAGCAGGTTTTCGCCTGCTCAGGGTCAGTGATACAACCGCGAACACCACCCGCATTGCCATGCGTTGGCGAGACGCCCGCGATTCACGTCGGGACGAGTTGATCGCCGTGGAAGGCGAACCTAACTTTGATGGTCTCCAGCAATTTCTTTCTTGCGTGTGCGCGCTCAACAGTGAGAGACGTCTGCTTCGTTATGTCTATCTCGCGGAAAAAGATCCGGTTCCGGTTGGTGATTAAGACAGCATTACCGCTCAGGCGGAGATGAATCTCATCCGTGGCTCATAAGTCCATTTCAGATGCCGTCACCGTATCCAGCGTGATTCCGCCATCCTGACTTTCCGTCGAGCGGAACTCACCTCACTCTCAGTCTTCTTTGTTCCAGGTCGTTGAACAAATTCCTCCAATCCGTCGATTATGAAAGCGACAAAGAGGGTCGTCAGGATTAGTACAGCGAAGACGGCGATGGCAATAATGTCAGTCATGTCTCCGCATCCCGCGATCTATCGAGGGTGTTCTTTATCGGGAGTTGTGACAACAGCACCGATCAAGGAGTTGCTGCAAAGAATTCCGGCGTCCAACGACTGAGGCTCATTGATGAGTTCCGAGAGGTGCTCCTGGGGCCGAGATCTCTGCCAGCCATGCGTCATAACGCCGCCGCGAAATTTTCACGGCGGCGCGTACGGTGTGGCCGCCTTCTGCGATATAGGGATGAGGCAGAAGTAGAGATCCCTTTGTACCTGTCTCCACCAATGATGTTGTTAGCGAATCGGATATGGCCTCAGAGTCGAGGTTGGAGGATGCAGTAACTTCATATTCAAATTCAACATGTCCGCTATAGTGAATTCCAAACTGAAAGGTACCGCCGTTTTCAACCAACCTGCCGAGCGCAGGGTCAAGTCGAATCAGGACATCTTGTATCTCTTTGTTATTGACAGGCGCGTCGATGAGGCACCATGTCTCGTCATCGCGGCGCAGGTGGTTCAGCCGTTCAACAATCGAAGGATCTTCCTCGCTGCCATCGAGGTTGCGGTCAATCTCCTGGCGCACACTGTCGATGGACCCGAACAGGAGTATTTTAGAATCGAGAATGGCTAGTGAGCGCACCTCGTCGAAGTCCCTGCGCTCGCGTGCAAACGGCGGAACCGCCAGGATGCTGATACTACGGTAGCGACCGACGGTTGCACCGCCGGCCGCCGCAGATTTATAGATACCCTGTTGATCGAAGTGCCCGTTCGCCAGAAGACTGTGCTCGCTCAGTTCACCCTTTTTGTCAGCAATAGCCACGAAAACGACCTGATGGATGTCGCGCGTGCTGTCGGCGCCGGTCAGGGCAAGAAAATCATTGAAATCGGTGGCACTGTTGTGGGTGAGGACAACAAAGTTGCCGTGACCGCCTGGGGATGATGGAGCAGTGATTCCCGCAACCGACTGAGCACCAGGAGGAATCATAGAAAGAAGCTTACGATCCGTCGACACTGCGAAACTCACGGAGGCGATGAGCGGCAAGAGAGACGCTATTAAGAAGACTTTCTTAGTGGTAAATCGCGGCATACGACCTCCCTTTTACCTGGCCGACGAATCGACGTTGCATGCTGCTATCAACGACGACTTTGGGAATATCCCTTCACGAGAGAGTTAGAAGTGAATCATCAAGCGTTGTGGAGAGAATGGAGGAGGTTGGCTATTTATCGATTACAGACAATTACTCTCGCGACGAGTTAAGAAAATGGGCCCAGAGCCGTTTGGCTCCAGGCACATCAGCAACGAATATCCTCTTCACTTGAATGCGACAACGGTTTGAGTGGCAGCGCGAAGCGAAGCCTCTTGCCGTTGAGCATCCTTTTCCAACTTCGAGACAGAAAACGCTAGATTCATCTGTCCGGAGGTGCAGAGAATTTCGCTGAGGAAGTATTGATCGCCATATTTATGGAAGACCAACTTATTAGTCTTTGTTTTCTCGCCGTCAGCGTTGACAATGCCTATCGCATGAAACTTGTTTTTGTTGACATTTCGAATCTCAACGACATTGGGGTCAATCGAAACAAGCCTGTAAGTTCCAGAGGGGAGTAATTTGCTGGCAACCGTGAAGTCAAATGGGATGTTAGCCTGCACGCCATTCTCTTGGGCCGAGGCGCCAACCGCAGCAAAGCCGGCTAGAAGAATTGTGATTGCGGTGATTCGTTTCATGGGCCTTTCTCCTTTCAACTCTGTGAAGCGTCGTTTTTCTGACTGCCTTCATTCCATAAAGCGCAGTTCAGAGGTGAAAAGGGCAATCGGCTTCAAGGGGAGATTCATCGACAATTGCAATCTGTGGCTCGCGAAGCCTAGCCTAGGGTTAGAAAAAGCGCGGTTTCATCCGCACATGAAAGCGTGACCGCCGGGCCTGTATCCACTGAGATTGCTATGAGCCATCGCCATGCATGCTGCTGACAGTCAAGTTACGCTCCTCTTGCAGGCCATGAGGAAGGGAGACGCATCCGCGGCCGATAAACTGATGCCCCTCGTTTATAAAGAACTTCATCGGTTGGCGAAGTCCTATATGCGACGCGAGCGAACCGACCACACGTTACAACCGACTGCGCTGATCAATGAGGCCTACCTGCGCCTTGCTTACGACGCTGTCGACTGGCAAAATCGCCAGCACTTTGTCGCGGTCGCTGCAAACGTGATGCGTCGCCTACTTGTCGACCACGCACGAACTCGTCAGGCTGAAATGCGAGGAGGAGATCTTCAGCGAGTTGAATTGAACGAAGAAATTGCGATTTCTGCCAAGCACTCAGGTGAGGTGTTGGCTCTGCACGAGGCGCTAAATCTTCTTGCAGAGGTGAATACCAGGCAGGCAAAAGTGGTCGAGCTGCGCTATTTTGCAGGGCTCTCCGTTGAAGAAATAGCGGGAATTCTAAACGTGTCACCCCGAACTGTGAAAAGCGACTGGGCCCTGGCAAGGGTATGGCTGTTCAATGAGATACAGCGGTCTCGTGCCTCGAAACTCGACAAGCAAGGAACCTAGAGGAAATTCAATACCTTCCGTCCACGTCACCGGACTCGACAACGTCGGGTCTTTGTCAATTACCTAAAGAAACTACACCACACTAACGGTGCGAAAACGCTGGCCGTGGCTGTACGCTGCAATCACTATCAGAGCACAGCCGTCTCGCTGTCGAATCTGTTGTCTGCGCTTACTTTGCTAACGAATTCGGGCAGCCGACTCTTCCAGTTCCTCGTGTAGAATTCGTGCACTGCGTTTCCGAGGCTGCGTTGATTCCCTACTCTTCCATGGCAGTAGAGGAGTTGCTCCGTGCTTGCGCTGAATCGAATGACAGTGCGGCTTGGGAAGAGTTCGTTGCGCGTTTTCAACGCGATATTAGTCTGTCAATCATTCGCACAGCTCGCCGATGGGGATTTAGCCCTCCGGAAGTCGTTGACGACCTGGTGCAGGATACGTATCTCAAGCTTTGTGCTGATAAATGCCGCCTTTTGTATGAGTTTGCGATCGCTCATCGTGAGGCCATTAACGGATATGTCAAAACCGTGGCGATTAATGTCGCTCACGACTATTTCAAGTCTCAGCAATCCAGAAAGCGTGGGGGCAAAATCGTCGTGCAAGCGAATGAAGAGTTGGAGCCGAAGGCTGCAAGCGAGAGCCTGGGGGGCCAGAGCACCATGGAGCGCGAGATTCTCCTTCGCCAGATTGACTCATGCCTGCAAAACTGCACGGAAGGACCCAGCCAGGAGAGAGATCGCACCGTCTTCTGGCTTCACTATCGGCAGGGTATGACCGCCAAGGAAATTGCTGCACTACCGACAACAGGGTTAACGGTCAAAGGCGTGGAGAGCGTCATTCTGCGGCTGAAATGCATGATTCGAGAGAAGATAAGAGATCTGCCATCCGGCTCCTCTACCAAGGCTGAGTAGGCTCGGAAGGATTCTGGTCGAGAAAGTCGTCCTCATATAAGGAGAGTTGCTTTTTGGAGCGCCCAGTAGACAAACATCTTGACGACGTTGATATCGAAGATTTCCTGTCGGCATCAGGGGATGCTGTCGTCACGGATGGCCCGGTAACGAGGCAATCTGCGGAAGGCGTTGAAAGACACCTCGATTCTTGCCTGGAATGTAGTCGAAAGGTGCGGATGCATAGAGATGTGCAAGACGTACTGCGGAGCCTAAAAGGTTTACGCACCAGTGGGCCCGATCCGGAGTGCCCTGACACTATTGATTGGACAGCCGTGGCCGCCGGGCTCTTGCCTGCGGCGGAATCCGAGCTGCTCCTCAGACACGCGGCGAATTGTGAGCGTTGCGGAGCGTTATTGAGCGACGCTATGCACGTTCTTTCCGATGAGGTAAGCCCCAATGAAGAGGTTATGCTCACCAGCCTGAAGAGCAACGATCCGTCGTGGCGCAGGTCGATGGCACAGAAGATGAGCAGAGCTGCACAGCCGCCTCTTGAAAGCAAATGGTGGATCCGGATATGGGAAGCTCTCAGACCGCAACTTCTTCCGGTCTCCGTCGCATTGGCGTCCGCTGTGATTGTCGGATGGATTGCATTTCACTTCTTCCTCTCCCATCCTCACCAAGGCCCCGCTGCACCCCTGGCACTTATTGCGTCTGCTTATACTGAACATCGAACATTGGAACTGCGTATTCCCGGAGCGAGCAACGCACCCATCCGCGTGGAACGTGGCACTAGCGGCTCAAACTTGGACAAACCGGAAGATTTGCTTCGAGCTGAAGCCTTGATTGGTGAGGGATTACACAAGAATCCGGACGATACCACGCTACTGGATGCCAAGGCTCGTGCAGATTTGCTTGATAACAACTACGAGGCCGCGATCAAGTCGTTACAGCGAGCACTGGAAACCGAATCTAACTCGGCGCCGCTGAAGATAGATCTAGCCACAGCCTATTTTCTGCGGGCTGAGAAGACAGGTAGAGATGGCGACTACCATTCCGCAGATGAGTACTTAGGCGAGGTCTTAGCTACAACTCCCGACAATAGCGTTGCTCTGTTCAATCGAGCTGTCGTGGCAGAACGCATCTACTTATATGGAGCGGCGGAAGAAGATTGGAAGAAGTTTCTACAGATCGAGACTGATCCGGGATGGCTATCGGAGGGCAAGCATCGATACGAACTGCTGCAGCAGAGAATACAAAAGCAGGAACAAAACAATTCGCGCGCATCGCCGATTCGCGACCCGGCATCCGCCCTATCAGCCCTGCGTTCTCACGCGATTAACCCCAATGACAAAACTTGGCCCCTGCCCCTCGACGAAGCATATCTCGACACAGCTCTAACTGAATGGCTCCCCACAGTTGCCAGCCACAGGCAACTGGCAGAGAAGAAATCATCGACAGAATGGGCTGCTCTGAATGCGCTCTCTGACATCCTGCGTACGCAGCACGGCGATGAATGGCTATCTGATCTCCTCAAAGGTCCGCATTCGTCAGCGTGGGCTGACGGAGCGCTTGAACTCTCCGCGGCCGCGCAAGCGAATGCGCAGGGTGACATGGATGCAGTCATTGCTCATGCCACCCGATCCATGAAGCAATTTCAATTGGCGAGAAATGACGCAGGTGAGGTCGGGGCGAGATACGAATATTTCACTGGCTCGAATCAGTCTCAGTTGGAAGATCGATGCATGTCCATCGGCTCAAGCGGACTCCAAGGGGTGCATCGCCATCATTATGCGTGGTTCGAAACTCAAATCCTGTTTGTGGTCTCGGATTGCTACTTCTTTAAAGGTAATACAGAGCAAGCGATGCTGTACGCAGCACACGCGGTAGCATTGGCTGATCAGGCGCGCTATGCGGTCCTGCAGCTCTGGGGTCAATATTATCTCGATGGTGTCCAGACACCGTGGGTAGCTTCACCCGATTCATGGGCTCGCATCTCGGCTGGCCTTCGTGAGTTCAGCCAGGGGTGGTATCCGCCTGTGAACGGATATGTCTTCTGCGTAGATATGGGCCATGCTGCCGAGTCCAGGGAAATGTGGCAACTGGCAGAAGCCGCAGCTAAAGAAGCTGTACGAATGTCTTCCGGAATAGCTCGCACGTATGAGGCCTTTGCTCATCATTGGCTGGCACGGGTAGCCGAAGCCGCCAATGACACAAAGTTGGCGGAAATAGAGTATGAAAAGGCCAGCGAATTATTCAGCGGGTTGGGGACACGGGAGGCTCGTGCGCTCCTTTTAGAATCTGAAATTGACCGTGCATCTTTGGAAGTAAAGCAAAAGAAATTCGAAGCGGCAGGGGCTCGTCTTGAAAGGGTGAAGGCCGGTCTTTCTTCGGGCAATTATGACTATGCCTATGTTGTTTCGCACTGGGCATCATTGGGGGAACTCCACCTCCGCACAGGTAAACTGCAACTGGCGGAGACCGAACTTCTGGAAGCAGTAAGACTGATCGAAAAGAACGAAGACTCGCTTTCGTCGGAAGCAGATATCCTCACATGGCAACGAGAAACCGCAGGAGTTTATCGCGCTTTGCTGGAAATTTACAGCGAGAATTACCGCGATGGGGCAAAGTCGTTTGGATTTCTGGAGTGGTATCGAGGCGAGCCTCTGTGGCTTGTTGTTCGCTCCAGGCGGCAGCCCGGAGTGCCGTCTATCGCTCAGGGAAAATCTTCTTCAGGCTTGACATCAGTTTTTGCCCCGCGAGAGTACGCGCTTAAACCGGGAGATGCGGTGATAACGTGGGCTTCCCTGCCCAATGGACTCGCTGTGTGGCTGCTGGATAGCAACGGCGTGCATTTCTCCTGGGTAAATGTAAGTGCAGCGTCACTGCTTGCCACTGTTACCAGGTTCACTCGGTTGTGTGCTGATCCCTCATCGGATCCAAATGCAATCGATCGAGATGCCCATCAGTTGTACGACTGGTTGGTTCGGCCCGTGGAGACGAATCTTAAGGGTTCTGCCAGGCTTCTTGTTGAACCGGATGAATCTCTCACTTTCATCCCTTTCCAGGCACTCAAAGCGCCCGATGGCAGATACCTGGGTGACCTTTTGCCAATGGTTGAGTCGCCAGGTCTCGCATACTCGCAAATACTTCGGCCCGCCACAGCCGTGTCAGCGCATAATGCGATTTTGGCTGTGGGCAACCCGCTGTTAACAGACCCGGACCTGACGGAATTTACTCCTCTACCGGAAGCAAATCTGGAGGCTCACGATGTTGCGGCTAAGTTCGATCACCGGCATCTCCTGACGGGTACGGACGCTACCCTGACAAAGGTCAAGGAGATGCTGCCGCAAGTGGAGATCTTTCACTTTGCCGGTCACGCCCTTTCAGGAAATCACGGATCTGGCCTGATACTCGCCCCGGAGGCGGGGAATGCCGATGAGGCAGGATTGCTTGGAGAAACCCAGCTTCGTGGGCTGGAACTGGCAAACCTGAAGCTCGTCGTTCTTTCAGCGTGCGAAACTGCCGTCTCAAACGAGGGCCTGGTGGATCCGAGCAATTTGGCGCGCGTATTTATGCGCGCCGGCGTCCCCGATGTGGTCGCAAGTAAATGGCGCGTCGATTCACAAGCGAGCAGCGATTTGATGCACGACTTTTACACGCACTTGCTGCAAGGACAGGCCGCCTCCAATGCGCTCAAGGAGGCTGAGCATGATCTCAGATCCAAACCGGAGACATCTCATCCATACTATTGGGCAGCGTTTTCCATCTTTGGTGGCTAGCATGAGTCAGCATGCTCTCAAAGCGGAACATACAACTGGGTGCGCTTGAAAATGACCGGTGTGTATCGCAAGATAAAGTTTGCATCGAGAGGCGGGATTGGGGGATAGTGCCGGGCCATCCAAATGACGCACGGGCAGTGCGATGATTTTGCCCGCCCGTACATCATGTAACCCACTCCGATAACCGGGTATTGACGCGGCTTAAAGTCGCCCCAGTCAGATCATGCCACTGAGCGCTCGGCAGGCTGTGCGACTTCTATCGTTCTACTCATCAGATCTGCTATCGTTCTACTCATCAGATCTGCATTTCCACCCAGTAGTTGACATACCAAATTTGCCCAGCGCGTGTCCTGGTTGAATTTGAGTTTCAGGTAGTCACCCCATAGGATTTCATATCCGGTAATTTGTGGGCCGTCTCCTTTATGTGGAGTACCGGGGGTTTTGTGTGGAGTGCCTGGAGTCTTTACGTCGTCACGTGGCATCACCTTTGGCACCACCTCTTGTTTCACTGCATCGTCGATCAGGGAGGTAATAATGTCGAGAGTTTGCGGGAAGTAAATGGCAAGACCATACGGATCGATCGATCCGTCCTCCCCTGCGTCACGATGGTAGAGGATGTACGGGGAGCTCACGAGCACATCGAGGGCGTTCTTTGCCTGATTGGACACGGCGGCGTAATTTTTATTGCGTTCGGGCTCTTCGACGTGTTCCTGGGAGAAAGACTGTGAGAGCTCTTTGCAGAAGACGCCAAAATCAATGTATGTGACCTCATCAGGAGTGCGTGACGCATCACGTGCGCGAAATATCATACTTTTCGCTTTCACATCCGCATCCCATTTTGTGGCAGCGTCCAAGGCATTGACCAACTCTGTCATTGCCTTCACAAGGTCGCTGCTCTTCGACAAATTCATTGAAGACAGGGAAACCCTGGTCTTGCTGCCTTTCTGGGTGTACCTCTCCCGGAATCTGCTTATGATAGCTGCTGACAGAGTGTTGGCATCCATCCCCGGGAATTTGCTCAAGTCGCCCAGGATGGTATCGTAGGGCCAACTTTGGTCGGGCACCACTTCATCCGAAGCAACCACGAGCGACACTGATCCGGCAACTTCGTGACAAATTTCGGTCATCGCCATCAGGCAGGAGTCAAAACCCAACAAGTCAATCTTGAAGTCGACCGCCTTGGGATAATTCTTGAGAAGGTCCTCCTTAGAATATTTCTCGAGAATCTCCTCCTCGGAGTATTTCTTGAGAAGGTCCTCCTTAGAATATTTCTCGAGAATCTTCTCCCGGGAACATTTCTTGGAATAATTCTCGAGAATCTCATCCTTGGAATAATTCTCGAGAATACCCTTGCGAACCACCCCCGCGGAATATTTCTCGAGGATTGTTCCAAGTTCGATGTTTGTCACGTAGAGGTTAGGGTTAGGAACGTTCGGACTCAGTGAGTCTTTCGGCAGAGGATTCTTGTAGAAGTAAAGGTGGTCAAGACCAGCGCCATGTCCCCAGAGAATAAGAGCAATCCTCTGTCTTTCTGGAGGCGTCGCCGTCGATCCCTCTGGCGTTGCCGTCGATACGTGAGGCATTGCGGTCGGTAACTTACCCGCTGCCTCCTCCAAGCTGAGGAAATCCTTTAACCGTTGCGCCCGGTTTATGTTTACATAGTTCTTGTCCGCTTCCCAAACCAGTTGTTTCTTGCCCCCGACGCATCTGTAGCGAGACCCCTGCCCGGGGCTGGGCCCATCGAGTTGGACAACAATATCAACATTGTTCAGTGAACTAGCATCGGTTAACTGACGCAGGCTGACCAGAGCGTCATCGTAGAGCGTGTTGTCAGCGGAAATATAGACGAGCATCTTCCAAGGTTGATCCATTTCTTACCTCACATGGTTTTCCCTTATGTCTCACTTAAACGACCTCACAGAGCAAAAGCCTGTACTGGCTTAAGAATTATTCGGCTATAAGAGCCTGATGTCCACGCGCAGTGCTTCTTTTGTTAGGCGACAGTGTGGAGTTCTGGATAGCCTGGGCATCAACGCGCCATCTCAGGATCAGATCATTACACCAGCGCGAAAAGGTTTTTTCGACCATCTGTCGTCTGCAGAGTCAGAGATGATGCGCCGAATAGAAACTTCGCACAGCGCATACATTCAGGGCCAACGGAAGGTCAACAATCCAAAGATAAGGGCCTTCATAAGTCTTTAGCCGGTCGGATTAGAAGTATGGCATCTCAGAGACACTTGGTGGAGAAGTTATTTGAGGGGGCTCTCGCGCTCAAGGCCACGGAGCGATGTGCCTTCCTCGATGAGGCATGCAATGGCAATCCTGAGTTGAGGAGGATGGTTGAAGACCTTCTGGCTGATGACGCCAGGGCGGGCAGTTTTCTCCAGCATGCGCCGTTGGAATTTCTTGGGGTGGCAGACGAGAACCCTCACACTAAGAACGGTAATGCGTCGTCAGGCAGCGCTCCTGCTGGTAGATTTTCCCCGGGCCGAGTGCTCCTCGGTCGTTTCGTAATTGTTCGTTTCCTTGCCAAGGGCGGAATGGGGGAAGTCTATGAGGCGGAGGACAGATTTCTACATGGTGCGCATGTAGCCCTGAAGACGATTCTTCCTCACATGGCCGATGATCCTGGTCTGCAAGAGCGTTTCGCGCGTGAAGTCGTGCTCGCGAGGGAAGTGATCCATCCGAACCTCTGCCCCATATACGACATCTTTCATTGTGACGAGCAACAGTCAGGCTGCATGTTCCTGACCATGAAGCTGCTAAAGGGTGAGACCCTTGCGGAACGATTGAAAAGGCGTGGTGCGATATCGCTTGACGAGGGACTCGCAATCCTGAGGCAGATTGTTGCCGGGTTAGCAGCCATCCATGCGGCTGGGATCGTTCACCGTGACATAAAGCCGAACAATATCATGCTCGACGGGACGGGTCCGGACGTGCGGTTATGTATCACTGATTTTGGTCTGGCGAGGGCATTGGAGTCCGAGCTAACTGTTTTAAACGGCGGAGCAGTCATTGGGACACCCGACTATATGGCGCCGGAACTATTTCTTGGCCAGCCACCAACTCAGGGCACTGATCTCTATGCACTCGGTGTCGTTCTGCACGAAGTATTCACAGGTAGAAAGCCGACGATCGCCCCCGACATGTCTCTTGTTGCGGTGCGTCAATTGAACGGCTCAAATCTGCCTCTATACTGTGTCCAGCTAATCCGGCACTGCCTGGATCGTGATCCCGTGCGCAGGTGTGAGGCTTTTAAGCGCGCTTTCGATCTTCTGGTTCCCAACTCTGTTCGCGATGGCCCGATTCACGGAACA
Organism: Alloacidobacterium dinghuense; assembly: GCF_014274465.1. Lineage (NCBI taxonomy): Bacteria > Pseudomonadati > Acidobacteriota > Terriglobia > Terriglobales > Acidobacteriaceae > Alloacidobacterium > Alloacidobacterium dinghuense. The sequence continues at coordinate 5,323,377 of NZ_CP060394.1, forward strand.
AGCGAGGTGCGGAGACGAAGCAGCTTCGCTGGCACAACTCCAACCATTTGCGTAATCGGGGTTGGATCATGGTTGGAATGGGAGCAATTCGAAAGCCTGCTTCATCCCCTGTCACTGAGAAGTTTTGTTGCTCCATTGAGCTTGCCAAAGACATGCGATGCCCGAATGACACCTGCCTTGACAGGAGTTCTTGGCGCAATCGAACGCGAGCTCTCGCGTCTTGATGAATTTGATCGTGATCTCGTCGAGTCTGGATCTGAAGATGTGAACCCGGATGCTCAGGATCCGTTATAAGAAGAGCACAGCGATATGCTCGACGATTTCCTGGACGATCATTGCATAGAGCGACCGAACAAACAGATGAGATCAGGCGTAACTTGCGTATTGTATTTCCCCAATACTTGCGTCATTTCCACGCCGCGAAATTTCTCAGAACTACTTGCATTCACCTGGTCTGGGAGTATGCTTCTCCTCAACGGAAGAGAGATCTTCCAGCGGGAGAGAGCAGACAACGACCATTAGGAGAACCGGCGACGGATCTCGCGAAGCGACTGGGCAACTGGAAGCTTTGAATGGAGCCGAAGAAGCTCTTACAACGGATAGCGCGACGGGAAAGTGAGGAAAGCGCGGGCCTCAAGGTTCGCAGGTTCTGAACGTTTCCGAAGCGACAATCGGTTGTCGTCTGGAGGCCGAACCAGATCTTCAAAAAAATCGGAAAAGAAGGGGCGAAATCCCGAAAGGGAATCGCCCCTTCGCTTTAGATCCAGAGAGGGTGAACGAATTCCCCTCTGCATTTTCAAAGGCACCGCATCCACTATTTTGCGGCTGGTTTCTCAAGATGCCCACCGAATGCGAAGCGCATGGCGGAGAGAAGTTTGTCGGAGTAGTCTGCAAGTCCGCGTGAGCTGAATCGTTCGTAGAGCGCGGCGGTGAGTACGTGCGCAGGAACTCCCTCATCGATGGCGGCCTTTACTGTCCAGCGGCCCTCGCCGGAATCTGAGACTCGGCCACCAAACTTCGAGAGTTCAGGATCGCCGTGAAGCGCCGATGCGGTCAGGTCGAGCAGCCAGGAAGCAATGACACTGCCGCGCCGCCACACTTCGGCGACATCCGGCATATTGAAATCGTATTGATAGTGGTCGGGGTCGCGCAGAGGCGTTGTCTCGGCATCGATCTCGTGGGTATCTTTGCCAACATTGGCGGCTTTCAGAATGCCGAGGCCTTCAGCGTACGCCGCCATGATGCCGTACTCGATGCCGTTGTGCACCATCTTGACGAAGTGGCCACCACCGCTTTCTCCGCAGTACAAGTAGCCCTGTTCGGCTTGGGTCGGCTCGCCTTCGCGGCCCGGGGTCCGTGGAGTGTCTCCGATACCAGGTGCTATGGCCTTGAAAATCGGGTCAAGATGCTCAACGACTTCCTTGTGGCCGCCGATCATCATGCAGTATCCACGCTCCAGGCCCCACACTCCGCCGCTCGTTCCCACGTCGACGTAATTGATGCCCTTCGGCGCGAGTTCTTTGGCGCGGCGGATATCGTCGATGTAGTAAGAGTTGCCTCCATCGATAAGGATGTCGCCTTTTTGCAGATGAGGAACAATCTCTGCGATCGTGTCATCGACGACTGCCGCAGGAATCATCAGCCAAATCGCGCGCGGCGTTGTCAATTTGTTTACGAAGTCGGCCAGCGACGACGAGCCGCCCACTCCCTTTTCCTTTGCCAGATCTTCAACAGCCTTGGCTGACCTGTCGAACACGACACATTCGTGTCCGTTACGGGCGAGGCGGCGAACCATGTTCGCTCCCATTCTTCCGAGTCCCACCATTCCAAGTTGCATAGTGCTCCTTTTCAAGTATTTCGCGATGCGCTAATCCGAAGGGTGATCGACCTCTGTAAGATAGCCTACTACTTTTAGAAACACATGAATCGCACAGCGCAGGCCGGATCAGGTCTAAGGTCGACCTCACTTATTGGGCTTAGACGCTGCAGCAACCTTAGACGATGCAGCAACTCATCCGGTTACGAGAGATCGGTCTCGACGAATCGGACATTTAAGCGGAAAATGATGTGGCTGTACAACGGAGGGTTGAATGGCGCAAGCAACGTGTCCCCATGTCAAGGATCACGAGAAGAAGGTGAAACCTGGCAGCAAAGGATGTGAAGAATGCCTGAAGACCGGCGATAGCTGGGTTCATTTGCGCATGTGCATGGAATGCGGCCACGTCGGCTGCTGTGACTCATCCAAAAACCGCCACGCCCGAGCGCACTTTCACACGACGCAGCACCCTATTATCAAGTCGGCTGAACGAGGCGAAAACTGGCGATGGTGCTACATCGACGACATGTATCTGCAGTAGGGATGCCGCCATGGGCAAGATCAGAGAGTACGAAGGCAAGGACATCACTATTCTGTATGACGTGGCTCGCTGTTACCATGCCACGGAGTGCATTCACGGCGCGCCGGCGGTCTTCAAAAAGGATGCCCGGCCGTGGGTCCATCCGGATGGCGAAGATGCCGCCAAAACGGCGCAGATCATTCAGCGGTGCCCAACCGGCGCCTTGCACTATCGCCCGAAAGACGCATCACTGAACGAGACTCCGCAACCCGAAAATGTGGTCACAGTCACGGAAGATGGGCCGCTTCTGGCACGCGGCGACTTTGAAATCGCACTTTCTGATGGGACACTGCGAGAGACACGCGCCGCGTTCTGCCGGTGCGGGGCTTCTGCGAACAAGCCCTTCTGCGATGCTTCCCATATAAAGATTGGATTTCATGATCCCGGTCCAGAGGCTGCAAATGCCACTGGATCCTCTGTGTCGACCGGGATCGTCAAATTCAATCCTGCGAGAAACGGACCGTTGCTAGCCTCAGGCAGCCTGACTGTCAGGAATGCCGCCGGTGAGCTAGCCGCACAACTTCAGCAGACAGCATTCTGCCGCTGTGGCGCATCTGCAAATAAGCCATTTTGCGACGGCAGCCATCAGGGCATAGCATTCGCTGGCTGACTAGATGAAACAGGTATCCTGTGACTGGTTCGTATGAAACAGGATCAGGCACTGCAACTCTTTAGCGAGGCCCTGCCCAGGTTACAACAGGCTTTCTCGCATCTACCATCGTCCGATCCATCGGCAGAGACGGCATCAACGGATGCTATGCGCGCAGTTCTAGACGAACTCACCGAACGGCTCGCGGATAACTATCCGTATTTCCATCCGCTTTACGCGGGGCAGATGCTCAAGCCGCCTCATCCGATCGCGCGGGCAGCATACGCGCTGGCCATGTGGATCAACCCGAATAATCATGCTCTCGACGGCGGCCGGGCCAGTTCGCGCCTCGAAGTTGAAGCCGTCCGGGAAATCGCTGCCATGTTTGGTTGGACCGAGCACCTGGGCCACCTCACCAGCGGCGGCACCTTCGCCAATCTTGAGGCTCTGTGGGTAGCGGGACGACTCGTACCGGGAAAAAAGATCGTAGCTTCAGAAAATGCTCACTACACGCATCAGCGCATCGGCAGTGTACTCGGCCTCGCGTTCGAGAATATTGCTGCAGATACGCGCGGGCGCATGGACTTATCCAGTCTTGAGACAGCGCTGCAGTCCGGTGAGGTCGGGACAGTCGTTGTTACATTGGGTACCACTTCCGCGGGTGCTGTTGATCCACTAGACAAGATATTAGATCTGCGCCAGCGCCATAGATTCCGCATTCATGTGGATGCGGCGTATGGCGGCTATTTCAAGCTCGTGTCGGATCTGGGGCCAGATGCTGCGCGAGCCTACGCAAGAATCGACGAGGCTGACTCGATCGTGGTCGACCCACATAAGCACGGGCTGCAGCCCTATGGTTGCGGTTGCATTCTGTTCAACGATCCCTCGGTGGGACGCTTTTATAAGCATGACTCGCCTTACACATATTTCACATCCAACGAACTGCATCTTGGCGAGATCAGCCTGGAGTGTTCGCGGGCAGGGGCTACGGCGACGGCCCTGTGGGCAACTCAGAAACTCCTGCCGCTAACTCCTGACGGTGAGTTTGCGCAGGGGCTTTCGTGCGGCCGAATGGCAGCCTTGCGCGTCTATAACAAAATAAGGCAAGACAAACGATTTTTTCCCGGCCCCGAACCTGAATTGGATATCTTGGTCTGGGCCGTGAAAGCGTGTACATTGGAGGAGTCTTCGCGGTTGGCCACCGCGGTTTTTGATCTTGCCGCGAAGCAAGACCTTCATCTGGCACTTGCTCAGGTGCCGGTCAACTTTTTTGGTCCTGAGACGTGGCCTGGAGCGCCGGCCGACGGCAGGGTTACTTGTCTTCGGTCAGTGCTGATGAAGCCGGAACATCTGAACTGGGTGGATGCTATATGGGAAAAGTTGAGCCACGCAGTGTCGAAGGCGATCGAACCCGAAACCCTCTAGAGCAAGCTGTGCTTGAGAACAGCAGGATGCGAGTGGTCGTCCTTCCTTCGCTGGGCGGCAAGATCGCATCCATTCAAATTCCGACCGGAGAGGAGCTACTGCAGCAGCCTCTACAGCCCTATGCCCTACGCACGCGCTATATGAGCTTTGACGCCAGTGATGCCAGCGGATGGGATGAATGTCTGCCTTCCGTCGCTGCCTGCGAAGTTCCAATAGCATCCGGAACTGTTCAAATTCCCGATCATGGAGATTTCTGGCAGGTACCCTGGGAAATCAGCGCCCAGAACGGGAACGAACTGGCAATGTTCGCGGATGGCTTTAGCCTCCCTTTGCGATTCGGCAAAACTTTGCGGCTTGACGAGCATCAGCTACATATTTTCTACGAGGTGCGAAATCTGAGTGACGAACCGGTGGAATATGTCTGGTCGGCGCATCCTTTGTTCGCTGTCGAGCCTGGGGATCGCATTGTTCTCCCGGAGTCAATCTCGGAGGTAACAGTCGAGGGTTCTGCGAAGAATCGGCTGGGCGAGCCGGGAACGAAGCAGCTGTGGCCGCAGGCGCGAATGAACGGGAAGTCAGCGGATTTAACCATTGCAGGTAAGAAAACAGACGGCATCGGTGACAAGCTTTTCACTGCCGCACCGAAGGAGGGTTGGTGCGCCATTGAGCGTCGTCGGCTGAAAAGCCGGGTCGAACTGCGGTTCGATTCCCAGGAATTACCTTACCTGGGGCTTTGGATTTGTTACGGCGGTTGGCCGGGCAACGGAGCAAACCGCCAGCAGTGCGTCGCTCTCGAACCGTGTACTGCTCTGGGCGACTCACTGGCATCGGCAGCAGAACAAGGCCGTGCGCGGAAGCTGACTGCGAGTACTGAAGATCGCTGGTCGCTTGAATTGCGTGTAGCTGGTGTATTGTAATCACGGGTTCCCTATTTTTATCGAGGCCTGCCCAAAATGCTAGATGTAAGCGGTATCAGAGAGCTGCACCGGGAGAAATTCGGCAAGGAACCCATCCTCTTTCTTGCTCCCGGCCGCGTCAACCTGATCGGCGAGCATACCGACTACGCTGACGGCTTTGTCATGCCGGCAGCAATTGATTTTGCAACGATTGCAGCAATTTCCCCGTGCAGCGATGCAAGTGCAACCGTCTGCTCGAAAAACTTCGGGGAGGGTATCTCGCACGCATTGGGCGAGATTGGCGCCCACGGTTCGCATCACTGGAGTGACTATCCATTTGGCGTGCTCGCCATCCTGCAACAGGAGGGGATTGCAGTTCCCGGTTTTCATCTGACACTTGAGGGAGACGTTCCGCTCGGTGCTGGATTAAGCTCTTCAGCATCCATTGAAGTTGCGAGCATGCTGGCGATGTTGCATGTTGCCGACGCCTCGCTGCCATTGCCCAAAATTGCTCTGTTGTGCCAGCGCGCGGAGAATGACTACGTTGGTGCTCCGTGCGGGATCATGGATCAATTTGTGTCGTGCTGCGGTGCTGCTGATCACGCTCTATTGCTGGACTGCCGCAGTCTTGATTACCGGCTCGCACCGATTCCGAAGCACCTGAGCCTGGTGATCTGTAACACGATGGTGAAACACTCCCACGCGGGGGGTGAGTATGGTTCGCGACGCGCTGAAGTTGAAGAAGGCACCGCGATCCTACAGAGGCATCGCCCAGAGGTCCGCCTGCTCCGCGACGCTACGGTTGAGGACCTCAAGCGCTGGGGGCATGAGATGCCGCCCAACGTGCTGAAGCGCTGCCGCCACATCGTTACTGAGAATGTCCGAACGGTGGCTGCAGCGGACGCACTGGAAGCGAATGATCTGAACACGCTGGGACGGTTGATGGCTGAGGCCCATGTAAGTTATCGCGACGATTTCGAAGCGAGCTGTCCTGAGGCTGACATCATGGTTGAATTGGCCAACAAGCTGGAAGGCTGCGTTGGAGCTCGACTTACGGGTGGTGGATTCGGCGGCTGCACAGTGAATTTGGTCGAGTCAGTGCACGCGAAGCAATTCGCGTCGAAGATTTCTGCCGCTTACGAAGCGCGCACAGGCATTCATCCTGAGATCTATCAGAGCCATGCATCGGCAGGAGCACACAAACTGGAGCAGGATGCATCTTAGTCACACGGTAAAGTATTCATTTCCCGAAATGATGTTGGCGACGTTGCCGACTCATCGTTTTGTCGGAAACTTTCAGCGGTGTGCTTGGTAAAATCTGAGAGCTGGATTGCTTGCTGTGCTGCTGCGATAGATGGCAGATGGCATTAGAAATTGTGTCCGTGCAAACCTTGATCAACAGCCAAGATCTGTTGACTGTTGTGCACGGGGAGAAGAGTTGAATGAGTCTTTCAAGTGGTTTTGTCTCTCTCAACCCCAATGAGAGTTCACGTATTGCCTATTTTTCCATGGAAATTGCAGTTGCCCCGCATATGCCCACCTACAGCGGAGGATTGGGCGTCCTTGCCGGCGACACCTTGCGTTCCGCCGCCGATATGGGTTTGCCACTCGCAGCGGTCACGCTGGCGCATCGCAAAGGTTACTTCAGACAGCACCTTGATAAAGACGGCGTGCAGACCGAAGAGCCACAGCCATGGAAGATAGAAGAAAAGCTCACCCCGGAGAAGCCGGTTGTCACCATCACTCTGGAAGAGCGCGAAGTGGCACTGCGTGCCTGGCGGTATGACCTGATCGGCGTGTCGGGACATCGGATACCGATTTACTTTCTCGATACCGACCTGCAGCAGAACGACCCCGCCGATCGTACGCTTACCGATCAACTGTACGGCGGTGATGGCGACTACCGCTTGCGTCAGGAAATCGTCCTCGGCATGGGTGGTGTTCGATTCCTGGATGCCCTCGGATATAGGGCAACGGTCTACCACATGAACGAGGGACACGCGGCTTTACTGACCCTTGCATTGATGGAAGATCAGATGAACGGTGCTCCTCTTTCATCGGCTAAAGAGGCCAATGCGGCGGCTGTTCGCCAGCACTGCGTTTTCACCACGCATACGCCGGTACCTGCCGGACACGACCGCTTTTCTCTCGAACAGGCGAACCGTATTCTTGGCCGGGATCGCCTCGCCTTTCTCGAACGCAATGGCTGTATTCACGAGGGCCTGTTGAATATGACGTACGTTGCGTTGAGCTTTTCACGCTTTGTGAATGGCGTAGCCATGCAGCATGGCAAGGTGTCTCGCTCAATGTTTCCCGAGTACAACATCAGCGCCATCACCAACGGCGTTCATGCTGCGACGTGGACTTCAGCCGCATTCCAGAATATCTTCGACCGGCACATGCCTCGCTGGCGTCAGGACAACGTGACGCTGCGCTACGCAATCGACATCCCGGAAGAGGAAATTGAGAGTGCCCATGCCGCCGCCAAGCAGTTGCTGGTAGACGCAGTCGCACAACGTACCGGTGTTGCACTGAGGACCGATGTCTTCACGATCGGTTTTGCCCGCCGTGCAGCGACGTACAAACGGGCTGATCTTCTCTTTACTGATCCGGAGCGGCTCGTGCGATGTGCGCATGAACACGGCGGTTTGCAGATCCTTTACAGCGGCAAAGCCCATCCGGCAGACGAGCCCGGAAAGGCCAAGATTCGCCACGTTATTGAACTGGCAAAGAAGCTGAACTCTGATGCTCTGCACATTGTTTACCTCGAAAACTACGAATGGACGCTCGGCGCTCTGCTCACCGGCGGCGTAGATGTCTGGTTGAATACTCCCAAGCGCCCCTATGAGGCCTCCGGCACCAGCGGAATGAAGGCGGCGTTAAATGGCGTCCCCAGCCTCAGTATTCTTGACGGCTGGTGGATCGAAGGCTGGATTGAGGGAGTGACCGGGTGGGCGATCGAAGATCACGAGGACGAAGCCGCCGAGGCCAACTCTCTTTATGAACATCTCGAACACGTATTACTGCCGCTTTTTTATGAGCAGCCGCAGCAATGGCGCCGAATTATGCGTTCCACCATCGCCTTGAATGGATCGTTTTTCAATACGCAACGCATGCTGGAACAATATGTTGTCAATGCCTATTTTCCAGAGCAGCGTGTTACTGAGCCGGCAGCGGAGCCTGAACCGGCCCTTGCAAGGTAATCAGTTGAGAGGGCGCGTAAGTACCGAGTTGTAACAATCAGGGCCTTACGAAAGACTCTGAATGTAAGAACCAATTCGGCAGAACAAAATGATTGAACTCGTGTTTCAATTCCGATAGCGACCCCCGGCATCAAATTACTGAGGTAGGAGTTCGCGGTGGCGGATAAGAACATGATCGAGAAATTTTCGATGGCGGAGCTTTCCCGGCTGCGTCAGGAATTGATGCAGTCGGGGATTGACTCCAGGCAGGCCGCCGAATTAGTCGTCGCATTTCTCGGTGCCCATGGCTACGGCACGGATTCGAAACTGGTTTCTGATGTGCTGCCTCGGCTCGAAGGCTTCGGTTGCTCCGTAGACTGCCTCCAGGCGGAGCTTGAGCGCGTCGCGCTGGTGATGTGACGCCTCCCCTCCCAGCTCTGCTCTGAGATTCGTCTTATTTGCCTTATACGACTTTCTCCTTCGCGAATGACTGAAAAACTCCGACGATTGTTCGTGAGAGTTCATCTTCATTTCGCTTTGTCATAAGCTCATGCCCCGCGCCTGTGATTTCGCACAGTTCCGTTCGGGCTGGGATGAGTGTTAAGGCCGCAACCATTTCCGAGGTAGTAGCGAACCCATCTCGGGTACCGTGGACGAACAAAGCCGGCGTCCGGAGCGAAGAGAAATGCCCGGTCCTTAGCTCCTCGGGCTTCTGCGGGGGATGAAGTGGGTAAGACAGCAGCAACAGCTCATCGATGAGACCAGGTTCAGCTGCGGCCAGCATCGATGCCTGCCTTCCACCATAGGAATGCCCACCCAGGAACATTCTGCCGGAAGACTGTTGTCGCATCGAACCCAGCGCGGCTCGAAGTCCCTTTTGGTCACGCTCCGCACTTCCCCGCGGAGGAGAGCCGTGCGGACGCGCCTGGCGAAACGGAAGATCACAGCGGAGAACGGTTAATCCGGAAGCGCAGAACGTTTCCGCCAGCTTGATAAGGAGTGGAGCATTGCAATTGGCTCCTGCGCCATGTGTCAGAACGAGGCAGTCTCCCCCACCGATAACCGGCAAATGCAGAAAGCCTCGAATAGAGACCCCATCGACAACATCAAGAAACGCTCGACAATTGTTCACGCTCGGCATCTGATTTAAGCGAATCCGTTTCCCCATTGATAAATGCGAGGAGATCGGCGTTGACCTTGTCCTTAAGGGTAGAACACATGCCGTGGGGCGCGCCGGGATAGATTTTCAATATGGCCCCTTTGACAAGTTTCGATGAGAGGAGTGCCGACGCGCCGATTGGCACGATCTGGTCATCATCGCCGTGCAAGATGAGCGTAGGAACATCAAACTTCTTCAGGTCTTCCGTAAAATCGATCTCCGAGAAAGCCTTGATGCAGTCATAAACGGCCTTGTGTCCTGCCAGCATACCCCGCAACCAGAACGAGTCACGTAGACCTTGCGAGACTTTGGCGCCCGTCCGGTTGAACCCATAAAAGGGTTCGCTAAGATCCTTGAAAAACTGCGAGCGGTCTCCGAGAACACCAGCACGAATCTGATCAAATACCTCAATTGGCAGGCCATTGGGGTTGGCTTTTGTTTTCAACATCAGCGGAGGCACAGCTCCAATCAGCACCGCTTTTGCAACCCGCTTTGTTCCATGGCGGCCAATGTAACGAGCGACCTCGCCGCCACCCGTGGAGTGGCCAATATGAACGGCGTCCTTGAGATCAAGTGTTTTCGGTCAGCATAGCCAGATCGTCGGCATAAGTGTCCATCTCATTGCCATCCCATGGCTGGCCTGAACGTCCATGGCCGCGGCGGTCATGAGCGATGCAGCGGTATCCCTTGCGGCCAGAAAAATCATCTGGTCTTCGAAAGCATCCGCGTTCAGCGGCCATCCGTGGCTGAAAACAACGGGCTGTCCACTGCCCCAATCTTTGTAGTAAAGCTGCGTTCCGTCAGGCGTGGCTAGGTAAGGCATTTTGGAGTTCCTCCTGTGCTGTGATTTCGAGAGCGATTGAAGGCGTAGCGGATGGTGAACAGGATTTCAGCGCGGAGAGGCTTTCTGCATCATCTCCGCAGAAATCAAGCGCCGCGAATGCGGTTAGGAGTTTGCGGTTGGCTCGTTGAATTGAATGATTTTGGTAGTGGTAAAGAAGGTCACCGACGGTTGATTCCGATATGGCTTGCGACCACGGGGCAATCGCCGGATGCTTGGCGAAAGACTAGCTTTGTCGGCGACGAATCTCTTGGTCGAGCCGCCTCCTAAGACGCGACACTCTCTTTGCTGAATTTGCGGAAGGTCGACCATGGCGGCGCACACCCTTTGCTCCACCTCGGACGTATCTAAATGCAGCAGCCAAGCACAGACCTCGCGGGGCAAACCAACTAGAATTCGCAACACGTAACAGTGCCGGAGATTCTTCGGCAGGTTCAAGACGCAGCGCAGCTCAAAGGGCAGGATGGAAGCAGCACGGTCTTCTTCCGTGAGGTGCTCGCTCTCCAACTGCGGGTCGATGGCATGATGAATGGCGCGGCGAAACAATGCTTCCCCGAATAGATCATCGGGACAGGACATTCTGACGCTCTCTAGTATGGCAGCCTCGGCTCGCTCTACGCTGCCTGTAAGCAGCAGTCCTGCAACGAAGGCATTCTCGAGTGTTTCATGGAGTTTGAATTTGGTCGTCATTGGCGCAACCTCCGTGGCGGTTTGAGAGATAGCAATTGCTTTCACGTACAGTGAATTTTGGCATGGTAGCGAAGCCGCACGCGATGAAGAGGTATCAGTGCAGGTCCCGCTACTGGTGTTGATACAAATCACTATGAAGAAAACGCTGCTGAGCCGCATCACGAGATCGACTGCTTTTTTCTTACCACTATTGAGGTAAGATCAATCGGACAAAGACCGCCGCACACACGCTAAACATACTTGTCTGCGGTCTCATTTCGGAGACCGGGAAATATCAGGAATGATGATTTCACGGCGGCCAAACAAAAAAGCGTCGAGTGAAAACGCTCCCGCACCCAGCAATGCTAACGCCAAGGTAACCACGATGGTCTCAATCGCTCCTGGCGCTGCGAAGTGCGTACTGGGAAGCCCAGGAAATGCCCTCAATGCAAAACCCATACTAACGAGCGCGGCAACAATACTGGCAATCGGAGTGAGAAACCCGATCATGAGGAACGCGCCCAGCACAAAGGTTAAAGCGCCGATGAGCCAGAGCATCGATGCTGGAGCACCTGAGGCGACCAGGAAACTCGCACCCTGTGCCACAGAAATCGAGCCGACCGCGAGCCGCAACAAAAGCAGTCCGAGGCCTGGCAACCCAGCCGGAAACGTGGAGAAAAGCCGCAGATCCTCCGCCTCCTCGATGCTTTGCAGCAAATCGACGTTCAGAATAGCGAAGGCTGTTGCAAGGAACATCCCGAGGGCTCGTAATATTTCGATACCACTGTAGTGGTACTGTCCGGCTGCTGCCTGCATTCCTGTCTACAGGTGCATGATGCCCCTGCGTACAGCGATCGCTACGGCTTGTGTACGATCGCTCGCGCCCAACTTCTCCATAATGTGTTTGACATGAACCTTGACGGTCTCTTCGGAGATGAAAAGGCGCTCAGCGATCTCACGATTCCGGTTGCCGCCGGCGACGTGCCTCAGAACTTCGATTTCACGTTCGCTGAGCGTTTCATCGCTGAAATGCTCGGCAAGACGTGCAGCGATTTCTGGCGGAATCCGTTTCTTGCCAGCGTGCACCTGGCGAATTGCATCGACCAGATCTTTCGGAGGCATACTCTTCAACATATATCCGCGTGCTCCTGCCTCCAAAGCACGCTGAACCTCTACATCGCCCTCGAAAGTCGTCAACATGATGACGCGGGCGTCAGGAAATTCCGCGCGAATTGCGATCAAGGCGTCAATGCCGCTTATATCGGGCAGCCGGAGATCCATAAGCGTGACATCCGGCCGTAGTTCGCGAAACCGCTGAATCGCGTCACGACCACTCGGCGCCTCAGACACGATCTCCATATCGGGTTGGTTGCGGATGATGGTGGATATTCCTTCTCTGAGCAACGGATGGTCATCGACGCAGAAGACGCGGATACTGGGTTTATCGTTCATTTTTGCTCGCTCCTGAATTTCTGGCTTTGCGTCTTCAGCCGGGAGAACCAACCCGGCCGGCGATTTCCAGGTTGATGCAAGTAGGCAACTTTTCCCGGCACGATCAGCTCAACCTCAGTTCCCGCGGTAGATCGGCTCCATAGCTTCAGTTTCGCTCCAATTCCCTCGGCTCGCTCGCGCATTCCTGGAAGCCCGAAGTGTCCTTCCCGACCTGAACGCAGCACCTGCGGATCGATCCCGCAGCCATCGTCTCGAATAAGAATCTGCAGGTGACTGGCTGTGTATTGTAATTCAATCTCGATGCTACTCGCCTGAGAATGCCGGAATGCATTGACCAGCGCCTCGCGTCCAATGCGGTAAACCTCGTCGCGGATCACCGGATGGAGGGCACGAGGCGAACCATCTAGGATGACACGGTAAGCAATCTCTTTTTGAATGGCCAGTTCCTGGGGCACATGGGAAAAGGCTTGTTCGAGATTGAGAGCATCCCGACCCGATGATCGGAGACCTCGAAGGGCATCTCGTCCTTCTTCAATCACCTGTCCCATCAACTGCAAAACGCGGCTCAACAGGGGCTTTGCCGGCGAATTCTCCGAAACCTTGTCCACGGCCACATGGAGTTGCATCGAGGCGCTGAGTAGACCCTGCAGTAGTGTGTCATGCAACTCCTGGGCAATGCGCATTCGTTCTGCCAGGCGTTCTTCGAAGCGAACATTCATGCTGTGCGCCATTTGACGCATGCGCAGTTGATAAAAAATCCATACAACACATACCAACGCCAACACGCACGAGTATTCAAACCACCATGTCTGCCAGAATGCGGGTTGAATCTTGAAAGACTGAGTGGCTTCTGAACTGTTCCATTGCCCGTAGCTATTCGCCGCGATTACGCGAAAGCGATATGGGCCTGGATTAAGGTTTGTATACACCGCCTGTCGCGCGGCGACGGGTTGGCTCCACTCGTGATCGAAACCATCAAGCCTGTATCGATAGCGGACGCTATCGGGGATGGCAAAGCTCAATCCGACATAATCAAAGACGATTCTCTGTTGAGATGCCGGAATCCGCACTGGGTCCTGCATGTTGAATGGATTTCCATCAGCAGAGACAGCTTCGATATGAACGATGGCTGCCGCCGAATCGTTGCTCACGCGGCTTGGATCAGCCACGGAAATGCCGCGATTCAGGGAAAACCAGATACGCCCGTGGCGATCGGTCACGACGGAGCGATCCCGTCTCACGCCCTCATCTCCCTGCAGGCCATCTGCAAGCCGATACTCATGAACATCCTCTTCGTGAATCGCGCCATGCAGGAATTGATCTCGAATGATTCTGAGTACGTGATTCGAAGTAGCGATCCATAAAGCTCCGCCACTGTCTTGGGCGAATCCGAAGATGGGGTCCCGCAAGGACTCTGGAACTGGATGAGGGCCGATAATTTGGTTGCCACGCATCGCAGCAAGACCATTCGCGGTTCCAATCCACAAAACGCCTCCCGCACCCGGCAGAAGGCAAATCACATCATCGGATGGCAATCCATCCTTCACCGCATAAGTACGCCAGTGGCCGTCGATAAACGCATTCAAGCCGCCGGGGGTTGCAAACCACATGGTTCCATCGGAGCTTTCCGCGATCGAAGTAACGGTGTTCGACGCCAGGCCTTCAGCGGTTGTATAGGTGGTGAATCGGCCATTGTTGAGTCGGCTCACACCTCCACTAAGAGTCCCTGCCCACACGGTTCCGTCAGCACTCTCATAGACTGAGTAGACGCTGTTTTGCGCGAGCCCGCGTTCCGTGGTGTATGTCTCTGACGTTAAGATGCCTCCCTGCACGCGCAGATGGGTAAGTCCGCCGCGCTGCCTTCCAATCCAGAGATCGTCTTTATTGCCGACAATCGAATAGACGATATCGTCGCCTATCCCGGCAGTCTTTACTTGTCCAATCTTTTCGCTCCTCATGGAATAGAGGCCACCGCTGGATGGGGCAATCCATGCACGGTCATCTGAATCGACATAGATTGGGCCGCTTCGATCGGACGGCAGACCTTGAGCAGTCGAATACGTCATGAACAATCCATCGCGGAGTCGTTCCAAGCCGTCGGTATTCCCAACCCAAAGGTTGCCTTCACGGTCCTCGAGCAGGGCGGCGACAGCTTCCCTGGATTCTTGACTATGTACGTCAGACAGAACAACTCCTTGCGAGTTGAATCGCAACAGCCCACGCGCCGTGCCCACCCACAGATTGGAGTCGCGGTCCTGCACCAGGCTCAACACCTGAACATGGCTCAATGGTGGCGGAACATTGCTTGCGGAAATCCTGGTTCCATCCCACTGCGCAACACCGTTGTCGGTGCCGATCCACATTTTGCCGTCTTTCACGGGAAGAAGACAATTGATCTTCTTGTCAGGCAGTCCTTCGGTTGCTGCAACAGCTTGGCCATTCTCTACATAGAAGAGCCCGTTGTCCCGAGTACCCATCCAGATCTTTCCATCCGAAGTTTCTGCGAGCGAAAATACCAGCAGATTCGAAGGCAGATTCCTGAATTCGAGCACCTCAAGCTTTCCGTTGCGGTAGCGGAGCACCGGGTGTAGCAAAGTTGAGAGCAACATCCCACCTTTGTTTGCTCTGGACATGGCGGTGACGTTCGACGAAGGCGTTGCAATACCCGATATGACTGTTTCGAATTTTCCGTCGTGGTAGCGAAGCACACCTGCGCCGGGCAGCCGTATCCACATATCTCCGTCAACATCAGTTTTAAGCCCAAGCACGTGGTTAACGTGTGACAACGCCGGATTCAGTTGCTCTGCGTCGAGAAAGTTTCGTCCATCAAATCGAAACAAGCCCTTTTCAGCGCCGATCCACAGATATCCATCCCCTGTCTGAGCAATGGCATTGACCTGTCCACCAGGAAATCCATTTTCTGGATTCCAGCCGTCGCGTATGTATTGCGACATCGCTCGGTCGGGGTCGAGCGCGCATGCCGGATGAGCAAATCCCAGGATTGTAAGAGCAGCCAAGAGCCACCAGAAGCGTCGATGACCATTACGGTAGATACTGGACGCGCTCAATGACAACCTCAGCCTGATGTTGCAGCGGAACTTTGGAGTAGTTGAAGGGGCACAGATTCAGACGTACCGATTCGCTGCCCGGCGATGGCACGTCTGACGTAAATACGTGGACCGCGACTGGATGAGGACTGGAGGTCGGCATATTTCCGCGAACGGTTTCAAAAGTCGCCTTGCCTGGTTCCCAATGAAGAGAAAATGTAAGTGGCCCTGGCGGCACAGTAATGCGCGAGACATTCGCGGGAACGTAATAGGGCTGAACGACATATTGCCCATTCTTATCGTTTGGATCGCCCCAGCGGCTTATCTCGATGTCCATTTCGCGGTGATTTTGATCGGTTCCCAGCTCATCGTAGGTGAAAATACCAAGCACCGCAGCAGGCTCCAATTGAGAAATATCCTGCACTGAAAAAAGATACGTTCCATACCCGAAGTGGCGCGTCATGATTACCTCAGAGCAGGTCCATTGGTCTGGCTTGCGACCGATGCGAAGATGCAGGAAGCCTTTGGAGTCCAGTGAGACGTTGGTAGGATCGTTGTCATGCGGAGAGCCGTTCCGCTCCCCCAATGTGTCGCGGACTGTCCACTCGTAGCCACTGAACTGAATGGTCTTGGACATCGTAGGCGGGGCATTTCCACCCTTAACGGTCGCCACAGCTGCTACGCCACTCCCCTCGGTTGGCAACGCGTCCATTTTGTCCAGAGGATGATATCCAGATTCAACTAGAAGAGCAGCATACTCAGTTCCGAGATGCGTTGAATTCTTCCAAGTGGAATCAGACTGAATATTTGTAAAGGGTTGATAGGCCATCGGCTGGATCCACCAATTGCCAGCCTTGGCGTACAAAACAATCTGCTGGCCGTCGTGCGCACCGCTGACCCGTCCTTCGATGATATCTAATTTGTTTGGACCCCCAGCCCCTGCCGGCGGAACTTTGAGGAACTCGATCGTAGGCCGAGGGCCGCCATCATGCGAATGACAGCCACCTAAAAGGATGCACAGAGCCGCGAGCAGGAATTTCCGTCTGCGAAGATAGCGCGGAACGCCTGGCATCCACGATTTCATACGGCACCATTGTAGCGGGATCGTATTTTATTGGATCGAAGAGGCATTTATTCATGAAACCTACAGCCTGCAACTGAACACATACAGATTCTGCTCGCTACATTTTGGTCACATCGATCATGTTGTCTTCCGGATTGCGATCGATCAGCTTGTTATAAGGATCGATCCCGGCACGTGTCGGCTTCTGGTCAACGATGAACTCGACAGTCGAGTCGTTTTGCGAGATCCACTGCTTCTCTACATGGATGGGTTGTTCATGATCTTTCGTGCCGGAAAAAACGCCAACCTCGATGAGATCGTGCAGTGGAACTTCAGTTTCCACGCCATCGCCATTCGCCTTCAGCTTGCGCGATTTCAAGGTGAGGACAACTTTGTACTTATGATCGGGAGTCTCCTGCCAGGTGGCCGAGACGACACGATTGTCATAAAGCGTGATGCTCTCAAACATGTCAGTAATCAGATACTGAAGATCGGATGGCGTAACAGCCCGCAACGACACTACCAAGCCGCGCGTATCTGGGTACGGCGGCATGCTGTAACGGTTCTTTATCAGGAAATCCCTGAGCCCCTGATTTAGCCTGTCCTCACCGATATAGTCGCTCAACGCATAGAAGACCAGAGATCCCTTCTGATACCAGACATACGGTTCATTCTGCACCTGCACAAGTGGCGGCTCATGCCGGACCTCCCCGCTGCGTCCGCGCAGATAGCCATCGAGCTCATGCTTCAGAAAGCGGCGCATATGGGTATCGCCGTACTGATGTTGCATGACGCGCAGCGCAGAATATTCGGCAAGGCTCTCCGACATCATGTTCGAGCCCTGCACGTCAGCGCCGATCAGTTGATGCCCCCACCATTGGTGTGCGAGTTCGTGCGCGGTGACGAAGTAGGTGAAATCGATATCATCCTTTTTTTTCAGTCTGCCGATGAAGCCGATGTCCTCCGAATAAGGAACAGTGTTCGGGAATGACTGCGCAAAACCCCGATAGCGAGGAAACTCAATAACCCGGTACTGCTGGAACTGGTATGGGCTGTAGTTCGCCGTGTAGTAATCCAGGCCATGCTTCGACGAGGACAACATCTTGTCCAGATCAAACGTATGCATCGGCGTGTAGTAGATTTCGAGATTCACGTCCTTCCACTTATCGTGTTTGACGGCGTAACGACCCGACAGATATGAGAAGAAGTCAGCGATGTCCGTCGATCCCATGCTGTACTCAAAGTAATTCCGACCATTGTCCGTCCATTGCCGTTGGAGATATCCCGGAGCGATGGCCATTTGATCAGCAGAAGTGCTGACCACGGCGTGATACGTGATCCAGTCTGAATCCGGACGGAAGAGGTTCAACTGCGTATAGTAAGCGTCGCCGCGCGGGGCCATTTCCTGATAAGGGCCGAGACTCTCTTCCCGGCGACGGACCGGGTTATCCAACTCTATGCCGCGGTTATAGCCAAGATACGGAAAGTAATCCTGATCAAAGAAGGTCCCATTGTAGGCAAGCTCCGGACGTTCGTTTCCGTCGCGGAAGCCGCGTGACGTCCATGAGCAGCGGAAATCCATGCGCATCTTTTCGCCGGGCGCAAGAGGCTGGGCCAGGTGATAGATGGAATAGAAGTGGCGTTTGTCGTTCAGCGTCAGTTGTGAAGGGCGGTCAAAGTGGATCTCGTCAAGAGATTCCTTCTGTCCTGTAATGTGAATATCGCTGATCGATTGACTGGAACGGTTCTCCAGAATGTACCATCCGATCGCTTTGAAAGATCGCTGCTGCGGATAGATATCGACCGTCGTATCAACGGCAATAATTTTCGGCAGCGGTTGCTTCTCATATTTTTTGTAGAGCTTTTCGTACTCGGCCTGCAGATGGCGCTGTTGTTTCGTCGTACGAAATGGATTGAGGCGATGCGTGTTGTAGTAGAACCATGCGCCGCTCCCGACTGCAACCACCAGCAAGACGGCTGCTGCCGGAGCCAATTTGGGCATACGATCGAATGCACCATGGAAACGAGTCTTCCACGATGTGTCGCTTCCCCGGCGATGCATGGCAACGCCGAGAATCCCCAGAAGTCCAGCGATGGCAAGCCAGTAGAGAAGCGACCAGAAAAGTCCAGGAACGAAATGCCCGTAACCATTCATGTCGGAATAGGTATAGGGTGTAATTTCTCCGAAGAGGACAAGACGGTTCTCAATACCGACTCGATACAAGACAGGAATCAGAATGAAATAACCAATCGCAATGCCATGCCCGAGAAACTTATTGCCGACAAGTGTCTGAACGCACATGGCAAAGAGTGAGAAGGTTACCACCTGCGTGAACGTGATCAGATAGAGTTCTTTGAAATACTGCAGCAACTCAAAGTGGTAATAGCCCTGAATCGCCTGGGAAAAAACTCCACAAACCAATACGCAGGTGAGCAGCACGAGTTGAACGACAGCCAGCGCACACAACTTGCTCAGCCAATCGACCCATTCGCGTGACGGCAGTGAATCGTGGATCTGTTCAAAACGGGTATCGCGTTCGCGCCACACCAATTCTCCTGCATACAGAGCGGCCACGATGAAAAGAAAGAAAGTCGCATTTCCTTCGACGGATTGCAGCATCAGATAGGTCACGGGCCAGACATCGCGATCATCAACGCGGCCTGCGAAATGCGCATTGATCAGCACATACGCGATCATCAATGCGGTGATACCCCAGAATGGAATCTCGCGAACGATGTTCTGGATACGTAACCGCAGCAGTGACAAAAACTGCTGCACCGTTGTGTGAAAGCCGAAATACTGCTGCACCTTTGGAAGAGAAACAGCAAACCGTGGTCTGGGCGGATGCAATTCTTCCTGCTCAACCTTTTTCTTCTTGCGTGATGCTCGAGCGGTGAGCAACTCAGCGGACATCGGAAAGAATATCCAAGTAATCGCGAGCGCCAGGACTCCAACTCCCAGCCACAACAGCCGGTTCCATAGGAACATGCCCGTCCACGTCGCGACCAGTGTGTTTCTTTCCGCGACGGTCCAGTAGCGCGTAACGCTGTCGAGCAGAAGAACGCCAAGCGGATCGAACACTGAAGGCCAGAAACGCTCCAGACTTCTGGCTGTAATCACGCTTACAAGGCCGACCAGATAAATAACAAAGAGAACTACGCCCTGCAGGTAGACAATGACAATCTTGCGCGTGAGCGCGGCAACCATGAAAAAGAGGCTACCTAGAAAAAATACTTGCACGACAATGATGGAAAAATACAGTTTCGCAAACATCGCGAAATGGAGCGGTCCTATGCGCGTGTGATCTGCCCAGGGAGCAAAGCAGCCGATTATTTCTCCGATCGGCAGTCCGGTAAAGATGAGGAGCGTGATGACGATCGATCCAGCCCAGCGGCCTCCGAGATAAGACAGCTTTGAGATCGGTTTCGTAAAAACCATCTGCCATGTGTCGCGCTGGAAGTCACGCAGGATGGCCGGTCCGAAGATCGCGGCCATCACAATCATTCCGAAAGCAGTCAGCTGGAAGAAGATCTGCATTGTCGCATAAGGCCCATTGAGCAGAATCTTCCCCGCACCGACTGGGCCGAAATCTTCTGCTGCCACGGAGAGGAAGGCGAGCAGAAACCACATCAGAAAGTAAACATACGTCGAAATACTCTTGAGTCGCAGTCGAAGCTCTAATTGGAAGAAATCAAGAAACATGAAGATTCTCCGCGGCCAAATCAGTTGGTCTTTTGGCGTTCCAGACTGAGAAAGTACACATCTTCAAGGTTCGGATCGACAGATTTGAAGCCGTCTCCCGGATCGCTCTCTGCATACACGCGCACCTCATGCACGCCACTCAGCAATTGCACGGACACGAGTTGCATTCCTTTCTCGATTGCCGTCAGCTCAGCTTCATTGTCGACAAGCTTGCTCCAGATACGGCTGTTGAGCTTTTCAAGCACCTCAGTCGGAGATCCTTCGAGCAGCACTTCGCCATTGCTGATGATGGCCATCCGGTTACACAACTCATGGACATCTTCGACGATATGGGTCGACAGAATGACGATGACGTCACGGCCAATCGCGCTGAGTAGATTTAGAAAGCGATGACGCTCCGAAGGATCGAGGCCCGCTGTGGGTTCGTCGACGATTATGAGCTTGGGATTGGCGAGAAGCGCCTGCGCGATACCGAAGCGCTGCTTCATGCCTCCCGAATACGTGCTCAGAGCTTTCTTGCGCACTTCCCAGAGATTCGTTTGATGCAGTAGTGCCTCGACCATATCTTTGCGCTCGCCGCTCTTGGTCACGCCTTTCATCACGGCGAGGTGATTGAGCATGTCGAGCGCGGAAATCTTCGGATAGACTCCGAATTCCTGAGGAAGATAGCCGAGGAGTTGCCTGACTGTTTCCTTCTGCTTGATGACATTGACTCCGTCGAGCCAGATCTCTCCCGTATCCGGCTCCTGCAGAGTGGCAATGGTGCGCATCAGCGTGCTCTTGCCTGCTCCGTTTGGCCCCAGCAGGCCAAACATATTGTTCCCGATGGTAAGACTCAGGTTTTTGAGTGCTTGCACTCCGTTGGGATAGGTCTTGGATAGACCGTTGATGGTAAGCGGCAAAAGCACCTCCCTTAGCTGTCAAAAGGCCAGAAGCACAGTGTCTAGTTCGATTTCGACGGGGAACCAGTATATCCGGCGACTCGCGCAAGTCACTATCTTGTTTCAGCGCCACGAAGTACCGTCTTTCCTATGTGTTGATAAAAAGTTGTTGCCGAAAAAACGGAGCATGTAACTGTTTTGAACATTCTGAATCTCACGGATGCAGACGGGAGGTTCAGAATGATCATGCACGAAGCGAGAAAACGTCCGGAAAGATGGGCAACACTTAGTGCACGAATCAGGCGCCGCTGGATGATTCCTTTCGTTGCGTTCGAGTGGGGATGGGACTGGATCGCTTTCCTGCTCAGCAACTGGAGCTTTCTCGAAGTCCTTGAGTACCTTGGAAGCTTCTCGATGCTGGTGGGTGTCATTTTCTATTTTAGCGAGTCGGGAGACCGCATCAAGCAACGACACTATCAGGCTTGGCAGGTTATCAACACGGCCCAGGGGAAGGGCGGCAGTGGCGGACGCATCGATGCATTGCAGGAGCTGAATGAGGACAGGGTTCCACTCGTCGGTGTGGATGTGTCGTCCGCATTTCTGCAGGGACTGAAGCTGGAGCGTGCAAATCTGCTGCGCGCGGACTTCAGCGCGGCCGATCTGCGTGGCAGCGATCTGAAATCGGCTGACTTCACCTATGCTGATTTGCATTCGGCGAACCTGCGGGGTAGCGATCTCGAAGGCACTTCTTTTGAGCACGCGAGTCTGAATGAAGCCGATCTTGTGGGAAGCGACCTTGCTGGGTCAAATCTGGCCGATGCCGACCTGGGCGGCGCCGATCTGCGTCAGACGAGCCTCAAGAATATCCAGTGGCAACGGCTGAAAAGTATCAAGATGGCGAATATCGCTGGGGTCAAGAACGCACCCGAAGGGTTTGTCGAATGGGCGTTAAAGAATGGAGCCATTCAGGCTCAGGACAACAACGAATAGACGCTCAGGCAAGTTTTGTGAAACGGAGCGCTACGGAATTCATGCAATAACGAAGGCCAGTCGGACGAGGGCCATCGGTGAAGACATGTCCCAGATGCGCATCGCACAGTTGGCAAGAGACAGCCACCCGCATCTCTCCGATCGAGTAGTCGGGGCTTTCGCGAACGTTTTCTTTTGCGATGGGCTGCCAGAAACTCGGCCATCCAGTGCCGGACTCAAACTTCGTGTCGGAGTTGAAAAGAGCGGTAGAGCAGCACATGCAGCGATAGAGCCCCTTGTCATGCAGATTCCAGTATTGCCCGGAGTAGGGGCGCTCGGTGGCTGCGCGCCGCGTAACCATAAAGGCATCCTGCGATAACTGCTGCTGCCATTCGGCGTCAGTCTTCACGACTTCAGGGAGCATCACGGGGTCTTCGCGCTGCCCTGCATCCGAGAACTGAAGAATCTTCACTTCCTTCGTTGTTTTCTCTTTCGCTTCAACGGGTTTCGCACCTTGCCATAGGTCGAACGCACTGCCTGCAATGGCCGTTGCGCCCGCAACGAGAAAGATCCGACGCGTTACTGGACTTGAGTTATCCGCGGAACTCATTTCAATCCTCCTGCTGAAGCCACAGATGAACGGACGCCTTCCTCTCTCTGCAGCAGGAACCACCAGAGTGTAGACCGCAGGAATGCGGGGAGGGAAGCTGCTGTTTTCGTGTAATTAAAGGCGTTTTATGCGAGCTTAGTCGACGTTTAGAAGCATTTAGCTGGCGTTTTGTGCCATTCCGCGCTTTGCCTGGATCTCGATGTAGATGTTGATCAGCGAGAGGGCTGCCGGAGTAACGCCGGGGATGCGGCTCGCCTGCCCGATGGTCTGCGGGCGGACGCGCATGAGCTTTTCCTGCATTTCGCGGGAGAGGCCGCTGACGCTTTTGTAGTCGAACCATGCGGGGATGGCACGCTCTTCGGCCTTCTTGAGCTTGTCGATGGCCTTTTTCTGCTGGTCGAGGTAACCCGAATACTTGATCTCGGTTTCGACGGACTTCAATTCATTGCGGACCTGCGCTGGCAGATGCGTCTCGGTAGACCCAGCGAGCCAGCTGGCGAAGATCGGATCGGTCAGATCTTCGCGGATTATCGGGAAGAGCGTATCGATGGTCACTTCGGGGCGCTTCAGCAACTGCACGTAGGTCTGTCCGGCGATGTTGCCGATTTGTGCAGCGAGTTCGGGCAGGAGCGTCTGTAGGCGCTCGGGATTGACCTTCTTTGTGGCCAGCAGCTTTTCGAGCGTCACCGCGCGGGCTTGCTTCTGCTCGTAGTCGCTCCATGCTTTGTCGCTGATGAGGCCGAGGCGGCGGCCGTGCGGTGTGAGGCGGCGGTCGGCGTTGTCGATGCGCAGGTGGAGGCGGAACTCAGCGCGCGAGGTGAACATGCGGTAGGGCTCGTTGGTGCCCTTGCTGATGAGGTCGTCGATAAGGATGCCGGTGTAAGCCTCGGTGCGGTCGAGGGTGAAGGGCTTGTCTCCCTTCACATACAAGGCGGCGTTGATTCCGGCCATGATGCCCTGGCAGGCTGCTTCTTCGTAGCCTGAAGTTCCGTTGATCTGTCCGGCGAGGTAGAGACCCTGGAACTGCTTGACGCGCAGGCTGCGGTCGAGCTCGGTGGGGTCGATGGCGTCGTACTCGATGGCGTAGCCGGGGCGGAGCATCTCCGCGTTCTCGAGGCCGTGGATCGAGTGAACGATCTGCCACTGGACGTCCATCGGCAGCGAGGTGGACATGCCGTTCACATACACTTCATGGGTGTTTAAGCCTTCGGGTTCGAGGAAGAACTGGTGCTGCTCCTTGTCCGGGAACTTGACGACCTTGTCCTCGATCGAGGGGCAGTAGCGCGGGCCGGTGGCCGTAATCTGGCCGGAATACATGGGTGAGCGCATGACGTTCTCGCGGATGAGACGCAGCGTTTCGGGCGTGGTGTAAGCGATGTGGCAGGATATCTGCCGACTCTTGATCTCTTTCGTGCGGAAGCTGAACGGCGTTGGATCTGCGTCTCCGGGTTGCTCCTCGAACTTGCTCCAGTCAATGGTACGGCCATCGAGGCGCGGCGGTGTTCCGGTCTTGAGGCGGCAGCCGCGAAGGCCAAGGCGCTTCAGGGCTTCGCCAAGCAGGACCGATGGTGGTTCACCGCTGCGTCCTGCGGGGTAGTTCTCTTCGCCGCAGTGGATGAGGCCGTTGAGGAAGGTTCCGGTCGTGATGACGACAGCGCCTGCTTGCACGATGCGGCTGTCGCGGAGTTTTACTCCAATGATCTTTCCCGGCTTATAGGGTGCATTGCTTTCCCACCCTTCACTCCGTGAAGGATGGGGCACCCGAGGATTTTCCACTGTAGAGAGAGAAGCAGGTCCTTCCCCTTCACTCCGTTCAGGGTCAGGATGACAAGCCTCGAAGACAACGTCGGCTACTTCGGCCTGCTTGATGAACAAATTGGGCTGCGATTCGAGCATTTCCCGCATTTTTACGCGGTATTGCTGCTTGTCGCATTGGGCGCGGGGTGACCATACTGCCGGGCCCCGGGAGGTATTGAGCAGGCGGAACTGGATGCCTACGGCGTCGGCGACTTCGCCCATGATGCCGCCGAGGGCGTCGACTTCGCGGACGAGATGGCCTTTGGCGATGCCTCCGATGGCGGGATTGCAGGACATCTGCGCGATCAGGTCGAGGTTGAGCGTGAACAGGGCGGTCCGCAAGCCCATCCGGGCAGCGGACATGGCCGCCTCGCAACCGGCGTGTCCTGCGCCGACTACGACTACGTCGTACTGTTCAGTGAATGGCATGATGCTGCAGCCTCTATTTTACCGGTAACCCCCTCCCCCGTGTGCCGGTCTCCCCTTCCTTATTTTTCAATGACTTAGCAGGGGATCATCCCCCTCTACCTCATTGATTCTTATAGGGTTAAGTCGGTTCTAGTGTTTTCAATCACTTAGGAGAGGGTCTGCGAACATCTGTGGCAATGGAAGAACCCTAAGCGCTGTTTCTCAGCTCTTATATTCAGGATAACAATTTGAGCAATATTTCACGCCAAATTGTGGCAACTAAAATCGATTTGTTTTCAATAACTTACAAAAAATATTAGGCGACGACCCCTTGACAGCCTGATTTCGCAGATCAGCTTTTCGCGCCGGGATAATTACAGAGCAACAACAATCCGGTGACAACTCGACAGCAATAAGTTCATAGCATCAACATACCGGCCCTGCATTGCGCTTTCTCCCCCCGATTGCGCTTCTTCATTGCTACGAACCAACTCCGCGGATTAGACGGCGGCATACTCACACGGAGGATCATTGGCTTACATCGGCTTTTTATCTTTATATGCGACGGGGCATCTTAACCCGTCGCTGGCGTTTGGAAGGGCTCTTCGCGAACGTGGACACACGGTGACTTTCTTCAATCTGGCGGATACCCGGCAGGCGATCGAGGAAAGCGGTTTGAGGTTTGTGCCTTTCGCCCTGGAAGAATATCCCGAGGGCTCGCTGACACAGGTTTTTGAGAGGATCGGAAGGCTCCAGGGAGCAGACGGGTTCCAGTATTTTCTGGAGCGCATGATTACGCTCGCCCGGGCATCGTTCCGCGATCTGCCGGGGCTGATCGAAGCAAACCAGATGGATGCGCTGGTGATCGACCAGCTTTTTCCCGGCGGCGCGACGGTGGCGCAGCACCTTTGTTTGTCCTATGCATCGCTGGCGAATGCGGCGCCGGCAAACCGCGAGCCAGGCGTGCCTCCACCGACTTTGCCGTGGTGCTTTGGCGCGAGCGAGAGCGGGATTGCACGGAATGAAAAAGGCTGGCAGCAGATTGCGCAGGCGCTGATGCCGTGGCGCGACGCCGAGAATGCACAACGGAAGGCATGGAAGCTTAAGCCTTATGACGACGTGCTGGAGGACAGCTTTTCTCCGCTGGCGCAGATCGCGCAGATGGTGGATGCGCTCGATTTTCCGCGAAAGGAGTTGCCTCGCACCTTTCACTGTGTGGGACCGCTGCATCACACCTCGGCGCGCAGGCAGGTGTCTTTCGATTGGCGGCGTTTGAACGGGAAGCCGTTGATCTATGCTTCGCTGAGGACATTGCAGAACGGTCAGGGATGGATCTTCCGCGCGATCCTAGATGCCTGTGCGACGCTCGACGCGCAGGTGGTGCTGTCGCTGGGCGGCGGCTCACTGCCGAAGATGGAGATGAGCAAGATTCCGAAGAACGTCGTTCTGCTTTCCTATGCTCCGCAGCGGGAGTTGCTGGCGCGCGCGCGTTTGTGCATCACGCATGCGGGGTTGAATACGGCTCTCGATGCGCTGGCGCATGGCGTGCCGATGATTGCGATTCCCATCACGAACGATCAGCCGGGCGTGGCGGCGCGCATTCAGTGGACAGGGACGGGTGAGTCGCTTCCGCTCGATCAGCTCCAGCCGGAACGGTTGAGAGAGCTGATTGTGCAAATCTTGAGCGAACCGCACTGAAGTGCTCGAACATGCCGTACTCGCGCTGTGAAGTGAGCAAGACGGGCTGCACTGGGACAGACGGCAGATTGGGCACGATGGCGGTGAGCTCCTGCGGGATGCTACGCGCGTCGGTGAGGTCGGCGATGATGAAGCGCGCCAGATGCGCGAGGGTACTAACGGTTTCAGTGATGTCGCGGCTGGATGGTCCTTCGAAGTCGAAGACTAACGGTAGGTAACCGCGGCTTCGGAGTGCTTCACGAATGCCATGCAGCACGGGGAGACGGTCGACGGTGAAGCGTCCGAGGATCAAGACGACTTTTGAGGTGATGGTGTCGATGCACTGGCGAATACGGGAGTTATTGAGCAGCAGATAGAGGAACTGCGCCACCTCGAGATTGTCGACAGTGATCGAGGCCTCACCGCCAGGTGTGATGAGGAGATCGGACTCGACGGTTCCAGCGGATGTGAGATTCCAGGCGGAAACTCCGTAGACGCGGCAGGCGGAGAGATTGGCCCCATCGAGGTTGGAATCAATCAACCGCGCGAACTGCAGGTTCGCGTTGCTGAGATCGGCGCCTGAGAGATCGGCATCGATGAAAGTCGCTCCGGTAAGGTTCGCACCGGTGAGGTTTGCGTCGCGAAGATCAACCCCCGTCAGATTGGCCCAGAGGAATTTCGCTCCACGCAGTTGCGCGCCGGCCATATTGGCCCGGAAGAGGTTGACCTTGCTCAACTCGGCACCGATCATTTTTGCGTGTTGCAGGTTCGATTCAACCATGTGGGCAGAGGTGAAATCGGTGAATGAAATTTCTGCGTCACGGAGGTCGACCCTGGTCATGTCGGCGCCTGCGAAGCTGGTTTCAACAATGCGAGCTCCCCGCAGGTCGGCTCCGTAGAGCGAGGCTTTGCCGAAGGCAGCGCGGTAGAGGTCGGCGCGGTTGAGCTGCGTATAGTGGAGTCGGGAATCGTTCAGGCTGCAGTGCTGGAGGTCTGCGTCGGGGAGTTCGAGCCAGGAGAGGGTGGTTGAGCAGAGATCGGGACGGACCTTGGGATGAGTGCTACGCCACTCGTTCCAGGCGGCGACTCCCTGATGCAAGATGTCGAGATGCGCCTGCTCGGCCATTCCCTCTCCAGAGCGACGGTACAAATCACAAGGGTAAATATTCTCACACGTAAGGTCTACTCAAGCTACCGTGACAGGGCAACGAAAGGAGGTGTGTTTTGGGTGGCGGTCCTGCTTGTCTTTTACGGTTTCTTGCCAACACAGATCGTTATGGGAGCTTCGCCAGCCTTTGGGTCAAGATTTAGCGGCTCGATATTTTTGGGGTCGGCAGGAGATATGTTTGGCCAAAGGGCCGCTTGGAAAGCAAGCACCGCCTTTAATTCTTTTGGTGCCGTTTCGAAAGTCTTTCCTATTTCCGCCGATGGGTTTTTGACGTGGGCTTCTGCTGCGATTCCGATAGCAATGCAGGGCGGGATGGCGTCTGCAGGGCCTTGTGCGGAAAGCGGGATAAACAGGGAGTTGAGTGGCACTTGTTGCGGCTGCTTTCTCACCCAGCCGGCTTTATCCAAAACGGCTGCGAGCTCCTTTGTAAGCTCGATTTGCTCCACGTCTGATGAAGTCCCGAGCGCATATTCGGTTCCCTTAAAATCCCGTAAAGCTGCAATGATCTTGTCAATGTTGACCAACGAGCGAGGACTTTTCAGCCGGTTCACTTCTGCTTGGGCAATGGCTGCTGCTTGGTATGCGGACGCCAAATGCGATTCAGCTTCAGCTGCTTTGTTGTTCGCATCGGCAGAGCTTTCTTTTGCAGACTTAATATCCCGCTCGAATGTGTCGGCCTCCCGGCGAGCCCCTCCTGCAATTTTCAGAGCATCATCAGACGATGTCTTCGCGGCGTCCGATTCGTCGTGGGCGGTTTTCGCAGATGTAGCGGCGCTACCCGCCTGTTTAACTGCTGCTGCAGCTTCACCTTCGGCTGCAGTGATTTTGTCAGATTCGTGCGCCCTCAAGAGAGCATCATTGTCCGAAACCTTGCTTTCGGCATATGTTTCGACCACAATTCCTGCGACGATAATCAACAGTCCTATAGCAGCTATTGGGACGAACCAGCTTGTTCTTTCCTCTCTGTTTTCTTCGCGGTCCTCATCCCGAAACCTCAGCAGGCACCACCGTTTGATAATCACAAAAGTCTCAGGCGCTTCCATGGCGCAACCTAAGGCCACAGCGTACCCCGCATATTTGACCCAAGCGAACCAGTGTGCGCTGCAAGATTCAAGACTCAGCCGCACAGTATCGACTGCACGTATGGGATCGTTTGATGAAATCAACCAAGAGAGAAAAAGAGACACTAGAAATTTTCCTCATCTTCCTGAGGGTGATGGCTTTTAGTGGTGATCTGTGAGGCTACCTTACGTCAAGGGATACTTACCATCACAAGCCACCAAACAACGGCAGGTTGCGCACGGTTTATCGTATAGTGCACCAGATACCTTTGAGTTTCTAATCTTGTCGGATTCAGGAGAGAAATGGCGAAATCGCGCAGGGATTTTTTGAAGAAGGGATCGCTGGGGCTTGCTGGAGCAGCCCTTGCGTGCAAAGAAAAGCCGAAGCCGGCTGCCTCGCAGAATGGAACGCCGTCAACGCCAGGAGCGCCGCCGGCATTTGCAACTGCTCCGCCGGTAGGGCCGGATATTACGTCTGCTACGTTTTCCGAAGCGCAAAAGCTGGTGCAGGTCGATCTGAGTCCTGCGGAAAGAAATGAGGCGGCGCAGAGCTGGCGGCAGGCGATGGCTCCGCTGTATGAGCGGCGTGTAGGGCCGCGCAAGGTGGCGTTGGAGCCGGGACTGGCTCCGTGGTCGCGCGTTGAGGCGGTGCAGCCGGGGCAACATGCTGGCCCGGAGAAAGAACGGTTTATCCGCAGCAAGGGGGCTCCCGAACCGTTGCCGGAGAAAGACGAGGACATCGCCTATGCTCCGGTCTCGCAGCTTTCGCGCTGGCTCCAGAGCCGCAAGCTGACATCGACGAAATTGACGCAGATCTATCTGGATCGGTTGCAGCGCTTCGATCCTAAATTACGCTGCGTGATTACGCTCACGCGCGATCATGCGCTTGCGCAGGCGAAGCAGGCCGACGCGGAGATTGCGGCCGGGAAATATCGCGGGCCCCTGCATGGGATTCCTTGGGGTGCGAAGGATCTTCTGGATACTGAGGGGATTGCGACAACCTACGGGGCGGAGCCTTTCCGTATGCGCGTGCCAGACGAAGATGCTGCAGTGGTGAAACGGCTGAACGACGCTGGCGCGGTTCTAGTAGCGAAGTTGAGCCTGGGAGCGCTGGCGTTGAACGATGTGTGGTTCGGCGGACAGACGATGAATCCATGGCTACTCGAAGAAGGCTCTTCCGGATCGAGTGCGGGACCGGGCGCGGCCACGGCAGCTGGCCTGGTGGGATTTGCCATTGGCAGCGAGACGGGTGGAAGCATTGTGAGTCCGAGCATGCGTTGCGGTGTGACGGGGTTGCGGCCGACCTATGGCCGGGTGGCGCGTACGGGGGCGATGACGCTCTGCTGGTCACTCGATAAGCTGGGGCCGATGGCTCGCAGCGTGGAGGATACGCTGCTGGTACTGAATGCGATCTCCGGTCCGGATGCGGGCGATGTGGGGAGTGTGCCCAGCAAACTGGATTTCGACGCGAATGCGGATGTGAAAGAGTTAAAGGTCGGATATTTTCCGAAGTGGATGCAGGAGGCTCCGGCAACGGAGGTTGACCGCGCGGCGCTCGATACGGCCA
The DNA here is from genome assembly GCF_014274465.1 of Alloacidobacterium dinghuense. NCBI lineage: Bacteria > Pseudomonadati > Acidobacteriota > Terriglobia > Terriglobales > Acidobacteriaceae > Alloacidobacterium > Alloacidobacterium dinghuense. The sequence continues at coordinate 5,353,937 of NZ_CP060394.1, forward strand.
AGAAGCTGGGGATGGTTCCGGTGGAGGTTTCGCTTCCGGACTGGCCGTATGATTCGCTCGATTTGATTTTGTTTGCGGAGTCGGCGGCGGCGTTTGAAGAGATTACGCTGAATCACCAGGTCTACATACTGAAGATGCAGACGCCGGATGCGTGGCCAAATACTTTTCGCCAGTCGCGCTTTCTTTCAGCGGTGGATTATGTGCAGGCCGATCGTTTCCGGCGGAAGGTAGCGCAGGAGATGGCGCGCGTGTTTTCGCAGGTTGACTTATTGCTTGTGCCTTCGCTGCGCGATGAGATGCTGACGCTGACGAATTTTACCGGGCATCCCTCGCTGACGTTTCGTGCTGGCTTCGTTGAGGTATCGGAGGCGCGGAGCGACTGGGCTCCCGATCCGGATAAGCCTCTGCCGAAGTTCTCTCCCCCACGGCGCGTGCCTCATGGCGTCACGCTGATTGGACGGTTGTTTGATGAAGGCACACTGGGACGGGCGGGCCTGGCACTGGAAAAAGAATTTCATGTCGCCGGTGAACGGCCACCGGGGTTTTAGTGTGTTTCTGTCGCAGCGTTGAGGGTTTCCTGCGCACGCAGAAAACCGTAGGGCTCGACGTGCGCCGCGCCCTGGTAGGGGCGTGACAGGTCGGCGATGGCGGCGAGGCTGAGAGCGATGAGGAGGGACAATCCTCCGACCTGAATGGCATGCAGCTTGAGGTTTTCCGCCCCGAAGAGGCATGCATACGAAACCGTGAGGACGCTGCCGAGGAGCAGAACAGCCCAGAGAATTCCGGGAAGATGCTGCAGGGCCTGTTCCTGGCGGATGCGGCGGTGTTCCGTCATGGAAGAGAGTTCGATGAACGCATGATCCAGGCCGACCTGCTGCGCCTGGCTGGTTGCCAGGGTGTGCGAGAGAACGTACCAAAGCTGCTGTATGAGCTCATGGCTCTTTGGCGAAAGCTGGTTATGGGTCATCGCAGGCCATTCATCGTTGAGCATGACATCAACGTAGCTGCGGGTCAGGGCACGCACCGAGTCACCCTGCGCTTGCGGCAGGGTATCTGAGAGGCGTGACAGATTGATGGCAGCGTTGGCTTCTCCATTGGCATTTGTGATCGCATCGGAGAAACTGGTCCACGCGGCGAAGAGCATGAAGCTGATGATGACCCCATAGGTCATGCCGAGGAAATTGACCTGCCACGCAAAGGCATCGTTGTGTTTGCGCCTGTGATGCGACGGCCAGCAACGGTCGAGCGCGAAGAGAAATGCCAGAGAGGCAGCCATGACTGCGATGACGACGAAGGCGCTTTCTGATGCTTGCAGCATGGCGGTTCTGCCTCAAGGAGACTCAGGCGGGATTTTACACAGGACCATCCGGCAATTCTCCTTTTTCTTGCACTGTGTGAATTAATCTGAGCCCTTGCCAGGATTGGAGCTTCCTGTCGATTCACATGAGTGGGTTGCTCTGTGCGTGTTTCTGGCTTATGAAGCTTTATCATCACTTACAAATGCTTCATTTTGACGAAGAACAGGTTCGCGGGCTCCTGAGCTACGAAGAGCTGATCCCTGTGATGGAGCGGGTGCTGATTCGCTTTTCTTCCGGCCAAATTCAACAGCCTGTTCGGTCGCTTGTCATGGTTCCGGAGCATAGCGGAATCTTTGGCATGATGCCTGCTGTCGATGGTGACGTGATCGGCATCAAGCTGGTGCTGGTGTACGAGAAGAATGTTGCGCTTGGACTGCCGACGCATCAGGCAGTGATTCAGCTCTTCTCGGCGAAGACCGGAGAGCCGCTGGTGTCAATGGATGGACGGCTGATAACGGAGATGCGTACGGCTGCTGTGTCTGGTGTGGCGACGAAGTTGTTGTCAAAGCCGGATGCTCGCGTGCTGGCTGTGTTGGGGACGGGGGTGCAGTCGCGGGCGCATATTCGCGCGCTGCGGTTGGTGCGGTCGTTCGAGGAGATTCGCGTGTGGGGGCGAACACCGTTGCATGCTCAGCAGGTTGCTGAAGAGCTTGGGGTGCGCGTCATGCTGGAGCTGGAGCAAGCGGTTCGTGGGTCGGATGTTGTCGTCAGCGTGGCGCATGTGAATGAGCCTCTGGTTCGAGGTGAGTGGCTTGGGCCGGATGCCTATGTGAATGCTGTTGCTACTTTAGGGTCGCACCGGCGGGAGCTGGATGATGCGGTGATGGGGGCGGCGATTGTGGTGGAGTCGCGTGAGGCTGCAATGCGTGAGTCGGGGGATATTTTGAAGTCGGGTGCGAGTGTGTACGCCGAGCTTGGTGAGTTGCTGGCTGGGTCGGTTGCTCTACCTTTTGGGCGAAGGGTTTATAAGGCCCTTGGGATTGGTGCTGAGGATGTGGCTGCTGCGAGATTGGTGTATGACAAGGCTGTGCGCTGACGAGATTAGAGGCACGTTTAGAAGAAGCAGATCCTTCGCTACGCTCAGGATGACAAATCTAGAGGTTTGGTAGCGAAAGGAAAGGCCGCTCGGCAGAGCGGCCTTTTGAGTTTGTAATGACTCCCTTATTCGGTGACGGCGTCGACGAAGGCTTTCAGCTTGCGTGAACGCGACGGATGACGCAGCTTGCGCAATGCCTTGGCTTCTATCTGGCGGATGCGCTCGCGGGTGACCTGGAAACTCTGGCCCACTTCTTCTAGAGTGTGCTCGGAGCCGTCTTCGAGGCCGAAGCGCATCTTGATGACGCGCTCTTCGCGCGGCGTCAAGGTCCTAAGGACCTGCGAGGTGTATTCCTTCAAGTTGACGCTGATGACAGCGTCGGAAGGCGATACGGCCATGCGGTCTTCGATGAAGTCGCCGAGGTGCGAATCTTCTTCTTCTCCGATCGGCGTTTCGAGCGAGATGGGCTCCTGTGCGATCTTGAGAACCTTGCGAACCTTCGCGACAGGGATATCCATGCGCTTGGCGATTTCTTCCGAGGTTGGCTCGCGGCCAAGCTCCTGCACCAGCTGACGCGAAGTGCGGATAAGCTTGTTGATTGTCTCGATCATGTGCACCGGGATACGGATCGTGCGGGCCTGGTCCGCGATAGCGCGGGTGATGGCCTGCCGGATCCACCAGGTGGCATAGGTCGAGAATTTGTAACCGCGACGGTACTCGAATTTATCGACCGCCTTCATCAGGCCGATGTTGCCTTCCTGAATCAGGTCGAGGAACTGGAGACCGCGGTTGGTGTACTTCTTCGCAATCGAGACGACCAGACGAAGATTGGCTTCGATCAGTTCGCGCTTCGCCTGCTCGGCGTCCATGTCGCCTTGAATCATCTCGCGCTGCGTGCGCTTGAGTTCGGCAATGGAGACACCGGCTTCCTGCTCCAGCTCTTCGAGATCGATCTTGCAGTTCTTCTGCTGGCGGCGGTATTCCTTCTTGAGCTCTTCGCTCTTCGACTGGTCGTGCTTCTGGTCGAGCGACTTGATCTGGCGCTCGAGCATGCGCATGGAGTCGACGGTCTTGTTGAGCTTGTCGAGAAGGCGCTTGCGCTCCTGGTTGGTGTACTTCAGCTCGCGAACGATCCGCGAAACGTAGACCTTCTCGCGTGCGATGGCCCAGCGCGTCTTGCGGTGTTCTTTGGCCTTTGCCTTCGGGTTGATGGTCTCAAGTTTCTCTTCGAACGCTGCGGCTTTCTTCTGGTGCTTGACCAGCGCGTCGATGCGCGAAACGGTCTGCTTGACGCGCGCCTGCAGGATCTCTTCGGTGATCTCTTCTTCGTCAAAGATCACCACTTCCTTGATGTTGCGTACGCCGCGCTTGAGGTCTTCGCCGAGGCCGACGATTTCGCGAATGACAATCGATGAGCGCGAAATGGCCTTCATGACGCGGAGCTGGCCGCGCTCGATGCGCTTGGCGATTTCAACTTCGCCTTCGCGCGTGAGCAGTGGTACGGTGCCCATCTCGCGCAGATACATGCGAACGGGGTCATTGGTTTTTTCGAGGGTACCCGGCGTTAGGTCGAGCTCAACGTCTTCGCCTTCTTCGCCTTCTTCGTACTTGTCGCCGCCAAACTTGGGGCCGCCCTCATCGAGCAAATCAATCCCCTGCGTTCCGATCGTGGTGATCAGATCGTCGAGATCATCTGGTGAATTCAGGTCATTCGGAATCAGGTCGTTCACTTCACCATAGGTGAGGTAACCTTTTTCCTTACCTGTATCAATCAGTTTCTGGATATCGTCTTCGTACTTGTCTTCCATCGCCAAGCGTGATTCTCCCGCGATAAATATCGGATCGTTGTGTATGCTTGGGTAGGACTGGGTGCGATTGGGGCCATATTCGGCGTGTCCCGGAGCGAATCTATGTCGCGGGGCGATAGGCGCACGTCTACCAAAGACTTATAGAATATCACGGACATCGGGCTCAATCTCCCTGCATTTCACGACAATTCTTCCCGCCCGCGATTGTTCTGATCCCAATCTCTTTAGATGTGGAAAAGCCCCATTTTGTTTCGAGGACTTTGCGCGCACAGAGGTTCGCATCCCAAGGTGGCTATCAGGTCTTCTCTGCAACTGTCCTTGCACACTGGCGGCTCCGTCGGTCGTCTCCTGCCTCTGGCGCATTCGCAGTGGGGAAGCGGTCAGTCCATTATTGGCGTAAATGGCAGAAAATAAACGGAAAATCTGGCTGGGATGATTGATCGACATGCTTCTCTGCGATTCACAAGGCTGAAACGATTGAGCCTTCACAAGGCTGAAACGATTGAGCCAAGGACTTCACTAAAGCTTGGGCCATTCACGCTAGTCGAAAAAAGCTGGAGAAACCATGAGCCTTCCTTACGTCGCCGGTGTGCAGTCGAAAGAGTACTACCAGCTTCCAAAACCGCAGAAAATTGAAGTTGATCAGGAAACGAATCGCCGTTTTCGCGAAAAGACGGGCGTTACACGGCGCCTGGACCCCACGAATGGGAAAGATCTCGAATTGCGCCGCACCTGGCTGCGCATTCGCGACGAGGTCATTACTGATCGCGACGCGCAAGAGCTGCGCCATGAGCTTGATTTGGACGGTTTGACCGCGATCCCTGAGGAAATGCGATTCGAGGGCTGGAACGAGGGCGCTCAGCTGATGGAAACATGGTTTGAGAGGCCGCCGACGGTGACTCCCAACTACACGGCTCCGGTCACGGATCTGATCAAGATGAGTTGGGTGCTGCGATTTGGGAGAGCCAAGTCTGTATACGACGCGATTTTTAAGGATCGAGTGTGGACCAATGACCCTTCTAGAAAGCGCATCAGAGAAATTTTGAAGGGGAAAGCGCTTCCATCTCCAGGTCAGTCCTTGCCTTTTGGGAATCTTTCCGCACCGGTCACGGTCGTGGATGAACAGTGGGTCAATGCTCGCCCGGTCCAGAATGGCTTCTCGATAGATGCCCTGACCGCAGCCCTAGGGCGGTTTGTCTTCAACATTGCTATTTCGGGGACGATCTCCCGGATCGGGCCTAACCTCCCGGGCGTACCTGCTTTGCCCGCAGTTATGATTTCGATCGACGAAGTAGGCGTTTACGTCAAGGATTCCTTCGATTTTGAGGGCGATCAATTCCTCGGGTGGTGGGGCTACAGAGACACCGACTACTACAACAGCGATTTCCGCGAGTGGCGACTCCTCAACCACGCCGGAGGCGACTTCCGCGTTTATTCAGACGTCAAGCGCACGAAATTAGCGATATCCGATATTCTGACGATTCCGATACCGTGAAGCCGTTACTCGCACCGCAGGGCTGTCATCGGGTCAACCGCTGAGGCACGCCTGGCAGGCAGCAGGCATGCCAAGGCTGCCACGACAAGCAAAAGAAACGATACGGCCAACAGGATGAGCGGGCTGGCAGAGGTAGTCTCAATCCAGCGGGTGATCATGCGGTTCAGACCCAGACTTAAGGCGAGACCTACCCCAATTCCCAGACCGATGCTTACGCCAGCTGAGGCAAAGACGATTTTGAGCACGTGCCAGCGTTGGGCTCCGAGCGCCATTCGGATGCCGAATTCATTAGTGCGTTGGACGACCGAATAGGAAACGACACTGTACAGGCCAACGGCCGCCAGCGCCAGCGCCAGAATCGAGAAAGCAGCAAAGAGGATGGAGATCAACCTGCCTCTGGCCCATACTGTCTGATTGTGAATCCATGTTTCCAGAACGCCATCGTCCCAAAGTGTGGCCTGCTGATCGGGATTGACTGAAACGATCTGCTGCTTGACGCTGTGCAGTATGTTGCGCGGATCGACGCGGCTGCGCACAAGAACCTGCGTCCACATCCACATGTTCACCGAATAAGGTAGGTAGATCGCCGGTTTGACGGGCTTATCCAGGCCATCGTCGAGCACGTCGGCGGTGACACCAATGATCTGAAGCCAGCCGTCACTGCCCGGCGCAACCAACCGGTTGGGCGGCTCGTTCTTCAGGGATGGAATCTTTACTGAGCTGCTCAGAATGCTGCCAGTTGGGTAGTAGTGCTTGGCGAATGTTTCATTCACGACGACCAGCAAAGCTCCATGCGCAGTCTCCGTCGCGTCCCATAGCCGGCCTTGCCTGAGCGGGATCTGCAGAGTGCTGAAGTAATTCGAGTCGACCAGGTTGATGCTTGCTTTCTGGTCTTCCGCCGCTGTTTTTCCGAGCAATTCGAAGGGCTGCTCCCAGCCACTGTCTGGCGGAGTGGCGTTGGTTGAGATACCGGTCGAGATCACGTCCGGCAGAGTTCCGATTTTCTGGCGCAACTGCTCGAAGTAGTTGACCCGCTCTGTCCAGGTAGAGAAGGTGTTTTCGTGGACAGGAATGCCAACGGACATGGTGTTGTGCGGGTTATAACCTAGATTGACCCGCATCATGTGCACAAAGCCTTCAATCGCCGCACCAGCAGCGGTGAGCAGAAGCAGCGTCAGGGCAATCTGGCCAGCGATGAGGTAGGAATGCAGCTGCTTTCCACGCACGGTCCCAGCAACTTTTCGAGTGTTTGATTGCATGACCTGATTGATTTCAGGTCGTGCGAGCTGAAGTGCTGGGAACAAGCCGAAGAGGATCCCGGTGACCATTGCAAGGCCAACGCTGAAGAGGAGCACCGGCAAATGAACGTGGAAATCGGCCTCATTCGGAAACGCATTTCGCGGTAAGCGAGCGACGATGAGCCCGAGGCTCTGATATGCGAGGATTACGCCCAGACCGGCGCCGGTTAAGGCGATCAGCAATGATTCGGTGAGCAACTGGCGAATGATACGAGAGCTGCTTGCTCCTACGGCCGAGCGCACAGCAAATTCATGTTGGCGCGCTGTTCCGCGTGCCAGGAGCAGGATCGAAACATTCCCGCAGCCGATGGCCAAGAGCAGTCCGACGGCGCCGAAGAGCAGATAGAGGGTTTTCCCGATCTGCTGCGAGAACCAGTGGTTCAGGTTTTGAATTTCGATTTTGTATTGCTGCTTGGGAAAGTGGTCTGGCGTTTGTTTTGAGAATGCCTGGAAGTAAGACTGCAGTTCGGCAGCGGCGGCTGTTTGGGTGACGTCAGGCCGAAGCTTGACCATGGTGCCGTATTGCTCCGTAACCGAGTTGGAGAGCTTCAGAGGCAGATAAACATCGGGGCCGAAAAATCCAAAACGAGGCGGCATGATGCCAATCACAGTGTAGGTTTTGTGCACAAGCTGGATGGTCTTGCCTACGACGGACGGATCGCCGTTGTAGTGCCGTCTCCAGAACTTGTTGCTCAGGACGATGACGGGCTGCGGATCCTGCCCGTCTGGGGCGTCTGCAGGCACAAAATAACGACCGTATAACGCGGGCACTCCAAGCATCTGAAACAGATTGCCGGTGAAATACATGGCCTGAACATCTTCGGGGACATCGCTGCCAGTGATGGTCAGATTCCAGCCATTAAAGGCGACGACGTATTCAAGGGAATGCGCCTTCGCCAACTCACGCGATTGTGGTCCATTGAGTCCGTATCCCTGGTCTTTGTCGGATTTGTCCAGCAAAGCAATGCTGGCGATCCGTTCCGGATTGGTGTAAGGCCAAGGATTCATGAGCACGGCGTAGATGATGCTGAAGACAGAGACAGTGGCGCCGATGCCGAGGGCGAGCGAAAGGATCGCAGTAAGGGAGAAGCCAGGATGATTCCATAGCTGTCGAACGGCGTAGCGGATGTCTTGCAGCAGAGTGGTCATAGAGGCTCCTTGGCCGACAACCTAGATTGAACGGTTCAGTCGCACCGTAACGCGGTCATGGGATCGACGGATGAGGCCCTGCGCGCCGGCATCAGACACGCCATGACAGCAACGACGACGAGCAGAAGCGAAACGCTCAACACAATGAGTGGATGAGTGAGCGGATGATTTGTTGTGTTTCCTACCCAACCGGAGATAAAGCGATGCAGGCCCAGACTCAATGCAAGCCCTGTCAAAACGCCGAGGCCAACGCTTATTCCCGCAGAGGCGAGGACAATTTTCGAGACGTCGGATTTCTGCGCGCCCAGCGCGATGCGGATGCCGAATTCGTTGGTCCGTTGAGCTACAGAGTAAGACACGACGCTGTAGAGGCCGACAGCGGAGAGAATGAGCGCGAGAATGGAGAATCCGGCAAAGAGGGCGGAGATGAGGCGTCCGCGTGCCCATACAGGTTCGTCCCGAATCCACTTTTCCAGGCTGGCGATGGCGCCGAAGGCGGGTTGATTGGGATTGACCAGCGCGATCTGCCGGCGAATGCTGTTCTGGAGTGAATCGGGCGCGATGCGGGTGCGGACCAGGAATTGCGTTCCCATCCACAGCTGGGTGCTATAGGGAACGAACATTGCCGGACGGGTGGGCTGATCGACGCCGTCGTTGATGGAGTCGGCTACAACGCCTATGATCTGCATCCAGCCACTGGCCTCGGGCGCATTCCAAACTCCGGGGTCATTGCGGAGATCGAGGACTTTGAGGGAATGTCCAAGGATGCTGCCTTCAGGAAAATACTGGCGTGCGAAGGTCTGATTGACGATGGCCAATGGCGTGCCGTGCGCGATTTCAGCAGGCGTCCAGGCGCGGCCTTCGAGAAGTGGTGTCTGCAGAGTGCGGAAGTAATCGGAATCGATGAGGTTGAACTTAGCGTACTGTGATTCCGGTGAGAGCGAGGGTTTGCCCAGCAGATCAAAGCGCTGCCACCAACCGCCACCTGGCGGAGTGCCGCCTGTTGTTATCGAGGCGGAGATGACATCGGGCAACGCGGCAATGCTGGCGCGTAATTGTTCAAAATAATTCACCCGGGCTTGCCAATTCGTGTACGTGTTTTCGCGCAGGGGGATGCCCACCGAGACGACGTTATGCGGATTGTACCCGAGAGGGACGCGCAGAATGTGGATGAAGCTTTCGATGGCTGCTCCGGCAACGGTGAGGAGCATCATTGTGAGTGCGATCTGCGCGGCTACCAGCATGGCATGCAGACGCTTGCCGCGCACGCTGCCGGCAGCCCTCGTTGTGGCCGACTGCATCACACGGCTGATTTCCGGTTTCGCCATTTGCAGTGCCGGGATGAGGCCGAAGAACACAGTAGTGAGCAGAGCGACCACGACGCTGAAAAGCAGTACGGGCAGGTTTATGTGAATGGCAACGTCGGGAGGGAATAAGCGAGGCGGGAGCCAGGCAATGATAACGACAAGCAGGCGCGAGGCGAGCATGACACCGAGCACGGCTCCGGTAAGGGCCAGCATAAGGGACTCAGTCAGCAACTGGCGGACAATGCGGATGCTTCCTGCGCCTACTGCGGCGCGCACGGCAAATTCATGCTGCCGCGCTGTTCCGCGTGCCAGAAGCAGGATGGAGACATTGCTGCACCCAATGGCCAGGAGCATCGCGACCGCTCCAAAGAGCAGGTAAAGCGTGCTGCCCATGTTGTGCGTGATTTCCCAGGTCAGCAGGCGGATGTCCACCTTGGCGTTCTTGGGAAAATCGAGGGGGCGCTCGTGCATGTAACGGTCGAGAAGCGGCTGCATTTCCGCGTCTGCCGCGGCGAGGCTGACTCCGGGACGCAACTTGACCATGACGCCGCCTCCCAGTGGATTGCCAATTTCCTGCGGGAGATATACGTCCGTGCCCCAGCCCTCAGTGAAGTTGGGCCGGGTGACGCCGACAATGGTGTATCGTTTGTGATCCAGCTCCAGGGTTTTGCCGATGATGGCAGGATCGCCGTTGAAGTGGCGCTGCCAGAAGCGGTAATGGAGCACCGCGACAGGCTGCGGCTCCTGCCCATCAGGGGAATCGGAGGGGCCGAGGTTGCGCCCGAGCAGCGGCGGAACGCGGAGTGTGGGGAAGGTTTCACCGATGCCAAAGTAGGCTCTGACGTTTTCCGGGATTTCGCCTCCGGTGATCTCGAGGAATCCCAGCCTCCACGAAGCGATGTTTTCGAAAGCGTGTACATTTCGCAGTTCACGCAGCTGCTGTCCTGAGAACCATGCGTCGGAGATGTTTCCCTTTTGATCGCGGATGCTGAGGTTGGCGAGACGGTCCACGTCGGCGTAGGGGAAGGGATGGAGCAGCACGCCGTAAATCACGCTGAAGACTGAGACGGTAGCGCCTATGCCCAAGGCAAGCGAGAGAATCGCAGTCAGTGCAAAGCCAAGATGGTTGTGTAACTGGCGGAAGGCGTAGCGGATGTCCTGCAGCAGGGTGACCAAATCAGTCTCCTTGAATGGAAAACGGAATTCATTCACAACGCAATGCTGTCATAGGATCGACGGATGAGGCCCTGCGTGCGGGAGCAACGCAGGCCAAGATTGCTACCGCTAATAACACGGCTGCTGCCCCCAGAATCAGCAGCGGGTTATGGTTGCTGCTTTCTACCCAGCGCGCGATGAGGCGATTGAGGCCAAAGCTGACCGCAAAGCCCAAGGCAATCCCAAGCCCGATGCTTGCGCCGGCTGAAGCAAGAACAATTTTCAGGACATCGGTCTTACTTGCGCCCAAGGCCATGCGAATACCGAATTCATTTGTCCGCTGCGCGACAGAATACGAAACGACGCTGTAAAGCCCCACGGCCGCTAGAACTAGCGCAAGAATTGAGAATGCCGCGAAGAGCACAGATATAAGACGGCCCCGCGCCCATTCCGGCTCATTCCTGATCCAGGTCTCCAGACTGTCTACTTCGCCGTTGACTTGCTGGTCGGGATCAACGCGAGTGACCTGCTGGCGAATGCTGTGCAGGATCGATTGCGGATCTGTCCGGCTGCGGATAAGGATCTGCGTGTGCATCCACATAACCGTGCCGTAGGGCATGTAAATTGCCGGTTTCACCGGCTTGTCCAGTCCGTCGTTGAGCGAATCCCTAACGACACCGATGATCTGCATCCAGCTGTCGGCTCCGGGTACCGTCAGAGTGTAGGGCGGCTCGTTCTTTTGGGTGGGCACTTCCACCGAGTGGCCAAGCATGTCGCCCGCCGGATAGAAGCGTTTGGCGAAGGTCTCATTGACGATGGCAAGCAATGCGCTGTGCGCTGTTTCTGTATGGGTCCACATGCGTCCTTGTAAGAGCGGTATGTTAAGAGTGCGGAAGTAGCCGGGATCAATGTAGTTCAGGCGCGCGGTCTGTCCTTCAATCGAAGGATTCGGCGCCTTCCCCAGCAACTCGAATCGCTGTTCGTCACCACTGCTGGGAGGAGTGGCGTTCGTCGAAATTCCCGTCGAAACAATGTCGGGTAACTCGGCAATCTTCGCGCGGAGTTGCTCATAATAGTTCATGCGCGCTGTCCAGTTGGTATACGTGTTTTCGTGAATCGGGATACCGATGGAGATTACATTGTGCGGGTCATAGCCCAGGTTCACGCGCATCATGCTGAGGAAGCCATTGACCGCCGCACCGGCAGCCGTCATCAGCAGCAACGTCAGTGCAATCTGCCCAGCAATCAGCGTGCTGTGGACACGCTTCCCGCGCACGCTGCCAGCGGCTTTTTTCGTGCTTGATTGCATGACCTGGCCGATCTCAGGCCGGGCCATCTGCAGAGCAGGAAATAAGCCGAAGAGTACGCCGGTCAGCATCGCCAATCCCACGCAGAAAAGCAGGACCGGCGGGTTTACGCTGAAATCCGTATCGGAGGGGAAGAAGTTACGTGGCAACCAGGCCACAATCAGCGCCAGAATGCGATAGGCAAGCAGGATGCCGAGCCCTGCCCCTGTAAGCGAAAGCATCAGCGATTCAGTCAGCAACTGGCGCACGATGCGCGAGCCGCTGGCGCCCACCGCAGAGCGCACTGCAAACTCATGCTGTCGTGCCGTACCTCGCGCCATCAGTAGGATAGAAACATTGCCGCAGCCGATCGCCAGCAGCATAGCAACCGCCGCAAACAGCAGATAAAGCGTGCCGCCCAGCTGGTGGACCGTCCAGTAGCTCAGCTCACGAACGTCAACTTTGAATTTGGGTGGAAAATGCGTCGGTGTTTCTTTAGCGAAGCGCTCCATCAGCGGCTGTAATTCAGCATTGGCAGCAGCCTGTGTAATTCCTGGCCGCAGCTTGATGACTACTCCAAACTGGAGAGCCTGATCATTCGTGAGTTTCTGTGGCAGGTAAACATCTGCGTCCCATCCCCAGGTAAAGTGTGGACGTGTGACGCCGACGATGGTGTATTTCTTGTGAACCAGTTCCAGCGTCTTGCCGATGACAGTGGAATCGCTGCTGAAATGCCGTTGCCAGAATCGATAGTTGAGCATGACAACCGGCTGCGGCTCCTGGCCTTCCGGTGAATCGGATGGGCCGAGATTGCGCCCGAGCAGCGGAGACACTCCCAGCGTAGGAAAAGTGTCGCTTGTATTCGTATAAGCGGCTACGTCTTCGGGAACATCATGCCCGGTGACCGTCAGGTTCCATTCATTCCAGGCTGCGATGCTTTCGACGGCGTGGGCCTGTTGCAGTTCGCGCAATTGAGGGCCGGTGATCCAGGCATTCCAGAAGTTTCCGTATGGGTCGCTGTAACTGAGCGTAACCAAGCGGTTAAGGTCCGCATATGAGTACGGATGCATGATCACCCCATAAATCACGCTGAAGACCGAAACCGTAGCCCCGATACCGAGGGCAAGTGACAAAACAGCCGTCAGGGCGAAGCCGGGGTGGTTGCGTAGTTGACGAAAGGAGTAGCGGATATCCTGCAGCAGGGTATGCACATCGCCTCCGAGTACAGACCGTGGATGATGCATCTACGAGCAATTTCGTACCCAACTGGCAATTTGCTCTAATCGATTGAATCTATGCGGGTAATTGAAGTTGCGCGTTCGATTCCGCCAGCGCGCCTCTGTTCACTTGCGGACGTGACCGTTCGCAAGCGGACAATGCTACGACGAGCGGAATTTCGCCAGACTTATTCGGTCCGCAGGGCCTTCATCGGCTGCACAAGCGATGCTCGGAACGCGGGTACGATGCATGCCAGCAGCGCTACAACGACCAGAAGGAGGCCAACAGTTAATACCAGGAATGGGTTGCTGGTGGTATTGCCGATCCAGCGGGATAGCAATCCGCTCAGGCCGAAGCTCAGGATGAGGCCAACCAGGAGGCCTGTGCCCACGCTGATTCCAGCGGTGGAGAGCACGTTCAACAAAATATGACGGCGTAGCGCGCCGAGAGCCATACGGATGCCGAATTCATGGGTGCGTTGCGCGACGGAGTAGGAGACAACGCTGTAGAGGCCCACCGTGGCCAACACGAGCGCCAGCGCCGAAAAGACGCTGGCGAGGACGGCAATGAGGTGCTCACGCGCCCAAACTGGCTCTTGTTTGATGCGTTCAGTAATGGACTGAACGGGGTAGGACACCTGCTGCTCTGGATTGATGCCGGCGATCTGGCGGCGAATGGCTGACTCCATTGCCAGGGGATCACCCTGGGTCTGTGCCAGCACCTGAATCCACGCAACCATGTAGAGCGAATAGGGAACGTAGATCTCAGGCTTTACCGGCTGATCGAGTCCGCCATTGCGTGCATCGCCGACAACTCCAATGACAGGTAGCCAGCTGTCACTGCCCTCGACGGCGAGGATGCCCGGCGGATGACCCTGCAGCCTTGGTATACGCACGGAGTGGCCGAGGATATCGCCATTGGGAAAATATCGGCGGACAAATTCCTGGTTTACCACGGCAAGGCGCGCCCCGCGTTGCGTTTCAGACTCGTCCCACAGGCGCCCGCGCAACAGCGGAATATGCAGGATGGTAAAGAACTGAGGATCGACGAGATTGATGTCGACGAGGCGTGTGCCAAAGGTGTTTCTGCCAAGAATCTCGATGGGGAAATCCCAGGTGCTACGCGGCGGAGCCACGATGGCGAGGGATGCCGATGTCACTCCCTGTGTTCTGGCGACCTGATCGCGCAGCTGCGTGAAGTAATTCGCACGCGCTTCCCATGTTGGATAGGCGTGCTTGTGGACGGGAATACTGAAGTCGGCGACATTGTGCGGATCGAAGCCGAGGTCGGTGTGGATCACCGTGCGAAAGCTCTCGATCGCCGAAGCTGAGGCGGTGAGCAGCACCATAGCCAAGGCGATTTGCCCGGCAATCAGGAAGGCATGCAATCGCCTGCTGGAGACGCTGCCTGCAGCTTTCTGTGTGGTGGCCTGCATGACTTCGCGAATCTCAGGGTTCGCAAGTTGCAGCGCAGGAAAGAGGCCGAAGAGGATGCTCGTGAGGATGGCGAGCGCAACGCTAAACGCCAGCACCGGCACGTGCACCGGAATCTCAAGGCCGCGCGGGAAAAGCTGAAACGGAAGCAGGCTGACAACGAAAGGTGTGCTGCGGTAGGTGGCGATAACTCCCAGAGCAGCCCCTGCGAGGCCGAGAATCAGAGATTCGGTGAGAAGCTGCCGCACGATGCGCCAGCCGCTGCCACCTACTGCCGCGCGAACGGCGAACTCATGTCGTCGTCCAGTTCCGCGGGCGAGCAACAGGATCGACACATTCACGCAGCCGATCACAAGCAGCAGCAGCACCGCGGCGAAGAGCAAGTAGAGCGTGCTGCCGAGCGAGCGGCTGATGCGGTCTCCAACTCCTTGAATATTGATTTCCAGTCCCTCGATCCAGAGATTCGGATGTTCGCGAATCATTTGCTGGAAGATGGGGCGAACTTCACTCAAGGCCTGTGCTCGCGTGACGCCCGGCCTGAGCCTCATGACTGTGATGTAAATCGACGAATCGGTGCTGGCCGTGGTATCCAGGGGCACATATACATCGGCATCCCACCAGGTAAATCGCGCAGGCATGATGCCGAGGATGGTGTAGTTGCGATTATCGAGCCGCAGAGGCTGGCCGATTACAGATTGATTTCCATTGAAGCGGCGCTGCCAGTATTGATAGGTGAGAACGACAACCGGCTGCGGCGCCTGGTTGGGCGGCGCGTCGGACGGAAGAAAGGTGCGCCCGAGATAGGCCGGAACACCAAAAAACGGGAAGGCATTGCCGGAGAGATAGACGACATCCACATCCTGCGGGATATCGACGGTCGTATCTGCCAGATATTCCTCGTCCATCTGGACCAGATCTTCGAAGGCGTGCGCATTGCGCAGATCGGCTATGTGGTCGCGGGAAACATAGATCTCATCTTCAGAGCCGGATTTGTCGCGGACACGAAACTGAACGATGCGGTTGGCATGCGCGTAGGGAGACGGATGAATGAGGACGCTATAAACAACGCTGAATACCGAAACGGTGGCAGCGATTCCAAGAGCCAGAGAGAGAATGGCGGTTAGAGCGAACCCTGGATGTTTCCACAACTGCCGGAGCGCGAACCGAACATCCTGCAGAAAAATTGACACAGGCCTCAAGATATCAAAAAAAGTTCTTATAACTTATTGCTGATTTTCAGCAAGTTTACATGACTTAGCACATGCTCAAACGATTCTGCAACGGAAAACCATATGTGACGCGATTCTGGACATAACCACGGAGTTAGTTTCCGTGGCTTCCGGTAGATATCTGAAGGATAAGGAAGGCCATCACTCCGACGACAATGATTCCAAACAGAAGCAAAAAGCCGCCGATTACGAGATTGGCTGTGCGTTGCTGCTCGGGTTTTGGGCGGGTAATACCGAAGGTGTCAATAAATAACTCTGTAAGATAGGCCAGCAGATTCATTTGTCTTTCGCTACCCCGTCTCAGGATAAAGGGAGTTCTTCTCTAGCGGCACTCATTTACAACGAGCGACCTGCCGCCGCTCCCGAAGCCCAGGCCCACTGGAAGTTGAAGCCACCCAGGTGGCCGGTTACATCGACAACTTCGCCGATGAAATAGAGCCCGGGAATGCGCTTGCACTCCATGGTGGTGGAAGAAAGCTCGTTGGTGTCGATTCCGCCCGCGGTGACTTCTGCTTTGTCGTAGCCTTCTGTCCCGGAAGGCGTGACGGGCCAGCGATGAAATTTGGTTTCGAGTTGCTGGATTGCGTGATTGGTCCAAGATGCCGGTGCTGCGAGCGTGATCAAGCGATCGGCCAAGCGCTGTGGCATGGTATCGCGCAGTAGAGACGCGGCTCTTGTCGCATCGCGGCCTGCGGAGGTGGACAGCATTGGGGTGAAGAGCTGTTTTTCCGGGGCGAGATCTAACTCTAGGGATTTGGATCGAGTCCAGTAGGACGAGATTTGCAGGATGGCCGGACCGCTGAGGCCTCGATGGGTGATGAGCAGCTTTTCGCGGAAGCGCTGACGTCCGATGGAGGCAATCACTTCAGTCGAAACGCCGGTAAGATCACGTAGTTTTGTGCAGTCTTCTGACGAGAGAGTAAGCGGGACCAATGCTGGTCGTGTGGGGACGATGTTGATTCCGAACTGGCGGGCGATATCGTAGCCGAAGCTGGTTGCTCCCATCTTTGGAATGGACAGGCCGCCAGTCGCTACGGCAAGTGCAGGCGAGTTGAATATGCCTTTGCTCGTGCACAGCGTGAATCTGCCTGCGTGCTCGACCTGTTCGGTGCGCGTGCCGACGATGATTTCCACCCCGGCGTCGGCACATTCGGCTAGGAGCATGTCGAGGATTTGTCGCGACGAGTGATCGCAGAAGAGCTGACCCAACGTCTTTTCGTGATACGCAATGTTGTGCTTTTTGATGAGCGCGAGGAAATGCTCGGGTGTGTAGCGCGCGAGTGCCGATTTGGCGAAATGCGGATTTGCAGACAGAAAATTTTCGGGGCGGCAGTGGATGTTGGTGAAATTGCAGCGGCCGCCGCCGGAGATCAGGATCTTCTTGCCTGGACGGTCGGCCAGTTCGAGAACGGCAACGCGACGGCCTCGCTTGCCGGCTTCGATGGCGCACATGAGTCCGGCTGCGCCTGCGCCCAGGATGATGGCGTCGAATGGCTGCGTCACGTTAGCAGGCTATCGTAAGTGAAACCGGCGCAAGATACCTTGGCCGGTTTGGGAAAAAGAGATCCTTCACTTCGCTCAGGATGACAACTTTTCGCTGCGCGGGGCTAGCCGTGCAGGATGCGGGCTGTACCGCCTTCGGGGCCTTGCACCTTGATCTTCTTTGCAAGTCCCAACGCGCCAAGCAGGCGGATGCACCAGTAGTTGAAGTCGAATTCATACCAGGCCATGCCGTGGCTGGCGGACACCGGATGCGCGTGGTGGTTGTTGTGCCAGCCTTCTCCGCCGGAGAGCAGCGCGACCCACCAGAGGTTGCGCGAGTCATCGCGCGTGGCGAAGCGCTTGGAGCCCCACATGTGCGTTGCGGAGTTGACGAGCCAAGTGACGTGCAGTCCGACAGCTACGCGGAAGAAGACTCCCCAGAGCACCCACGACAATCCGCCGAAGGCGGCGAGCACGATTCCGAGAATGGTGACGGGAACCCAGTGATACTTGCTCAGCCAGCGGTAGAAAGGCTGCCTGGCGAGGTCAGGGGCATAACGCGTGAGCAGTTCCTGATCGGTGTTGTGAACAGAGCCGTAGAGAATCCAGCCGATGTGCGACCACCAGCCGCCATCGTGCGGCGAATGCGGGTCGCCGGGCTTGTCGGTAAGTTGGTGATGCAGGCGATGCACAGCTACCCAGTAGAGCGGTCCGCCTTGCAGCGAAAGTGTGCCGCAGATGGCCATGAAATACTCAACCCACTTGGGCGTGGTAAAGCCGCGATGCGTGAGCTGACGGTGGTAGCTCATGGCGATGCCCACGTTTTGCCCCAGCACCCAGGTGATGGCGAGAACGATCATCGCCGACCAGCGGAAATAAAAGAATGCCGCGATCGCTCCGATGTGGAAGATTGCGATCCAGATGCCGAAGACCCAGTTGAACTTGCCCGAGGGCTTTTGCAGGAACATTTCTGCGTCGGACGCCGGACTGGGGGCAGTCAAACGGCTTGCGGGAGCGGTGGACACTTCTTCAGTGAGTACGGGCATGTCTCTTAATGGACCTCTATCTAAACGATAGGGTCGGCAAGAGATATGTCGTGTAAGACTTCCGTAATTTCTTGGTGAACGAGATTCTCTAGCTGGAGACTTCCCGGATTTCAGCGGCGACACGCACCGTATCTGTTTTCTGCTGCGGGGGCTCGTCCATTTTTCCGAAGATCATCTTTCCCGAGGCAGTCTGCAACACGGAGGTCACGCTAATTTCGACGGATCGTCCGATCATGCGGCGCGCGTGATCGACGACGACCATGGTGCCGTCATCGAGATAGCCGACTCCCTGGTTGTATTCCTTGCCTTCTTTCAGAATGGCAATGTTCATCTTTTCGCCCGGCAGTACGACTGGCTTGAGGGAGTTGGCGAGATCGTTGATGTTGAGGACGGAGACGTGATGCAGATGAGCGACTTTGTTCAGGTTGAAATCGTTGGTAATGATTTTCGCGTCGAGTTCCTTGGCGAGTTCAATGAGCTTCAAGTCGACTTCGCGGATATGCGGGAAGTCGTCTTCGACGATCTGAACGTTAATGAGTGAGTTGGACTGCATGCGCTGCAGGACGTCAAGGCCACGTCGCCCGCGCTGGCGTTTGGAGCCGTCGGAGGAGTCGGCCACCATTTGTAACTCGCGGAGAACAAATTCCGGGATAACGAGAACGCCGTCGAGAAAGCCTGTGTCGCTCATATCGGCGATGCGGCCGTCGATGACGGCGCTGGTGTCGAGTAGCTTCACGTTGCGCTTTGTCTGGCGCTCACCGCTGAAGAGGTCTCCCAGGGCTGAGAGATTGAGCATGTCGCCTTTGCTTGTTCCAACGACCAGTCCGACATAGGACATGAGCAACAGCACGAAAATCTGCACCAGGCTGCGGCTATTGCCCGCGGGCAAGCTGTTGGCGAGCACCAGGCTGAAGAGAAACGCGCCGAAGATGCCAAGGATGCTGCCGATAACCGCGCCAATGAGTCGCCGGAGGCTGAGAGCGCGGACACGCGACTCGAAGACGATCACGAGCGCTGCGCATCCAGCGCCCGTGATCGCAGAGAGCCACCCGGGAAGATCAAGGATGCGAAAGAAATAACACGCTGCAGCTAGGATGAGGACAAAAAGAATCCGTATCAATACGAGGTCCATAAAGAACCCGAGCTCCCGAATAGAAAGGGCGATCTGCCAGCCGGTGTTTTGGGCGCGGAAATGAGCTCACCGTCTGGCACGACGGGAGTATACGCATCGCAGTGCTAGTCGGGCAAAGACAGAGTTTATGGATTTAAGTTTGCAGAGGCTGGATGACTCTAAAGCAAAACGGCGCGCCCGAAAGCGCGCCGAAGGTAGTTACTTGAGACGGTTTAGTACTTCGGCAGCTTGGGATCGACGTCCGTAGCCCAGCCAGTGATGCCACCTGCCAAATTCACGACATTCTTGAAGCCGCTTTTCTGCAGGAACTCAGCCGCACGCTGACTGCGACCTCCAGTCTTGCAGTGGATGACGATCTCGCGATTGGGATCGAGTTCGTTGAGGCGATTCGGAAGGTCGCCGAGCGGAATGAGGGGCGCGCCGATGTTCACGATCTGGTATTCGTGGGGCTCGCGCACGTCGAGAACGAAGACATCTTCGCCAGCATCGAGGCGACGCTTCAATTCAATGGGGGTAATTTGGGGGATTCCGTTTTGCATGGCTGCTGGTTTCTCCTCGGGGACGATACCACAGAACTGTTGGTAGTCGATGAGCCTCTTCACTGTCGGGTACTCGCCGCAGACTGGGCACTCGGGGTTCTTGCGCAGCTTCAGTTCGCGGAACTTCATGCCGAGCGAATCGACGAGCAGGAGGCGTCCGATGAGCGGATCCCCTTTGCCGAGGATCAGCTTGATGACCTCCGTTGCCTGAATCACGCCGAGCAGGCCGGGCAGGATGCCGAGCACGCCGCCTTCTGCGCATGAGGGAACAAGTCCCGGCGGTGGCGGCTCGGGATAAAGGCACCGGTAGCAAGGGCCGTCTTTGGTCGCGAAAACGCTGGCCTGCCCTTCAAAGCGGAAGATCGAAGCGTAGGCGTTTGGCTTGTGGCCACTGAGCACGCAGGCGTCATTGACGAGGTAGCGTGTCGGGAAGTTGTCGGTGCCGTCGGCGACGATGTCGTAATCCTTAATGATCTCAAGCGCGTTGGCGCTGGTGAGCATCGTTTCGTGCTTCACGATGTTCAGATACGGATTGAGCGCCTTCAGCTTTTCGGCTGCCGAGTCAATCTTGGGGCGGCCCACGTCGTTGGTGCTGTGAATGATCTGGCGCTGTAGATTGCTTTCGTCGACTACGTCGAAGTCGACGAGGCCAAGCGTGCCCACTCCGGCGGCGGCGAGATAGTAGCTGAGCGGGGCGCCCAAGCCACCGGTGCCGACGCAGAGGACCTTTGCAGCTTTGAGCTTTTGCTGGCCTTCGAGTCCGACTTCGGGCAGGATGAGGTGTCGCGAATAGCGGGCGATTTCGGCGTTATCGAGTTGTGGCAGCGCCACTTTTTCTTCGGTGACAGTTGGCATCTTGTTTCCTTAATTTTTCTTTACTTCACTGATTTCTACACTGGAGAGAATTTTCTCCAGGCTGGTGTGAACTTGTGCAAGCTCGCTGTTCGTTATTGGGCGCGTGTTGTCGACCAGGCCGGGACAAAGGGTCACCACTGCGAGGTCGAACAAGTAGCAGGTTCCGTTTTTGTGGGTAGCGTAAATATCTTCTGAATACGAATGACACATCCCTGCGCTGGCAGTCTGCGCGTGGGCAAAGCTCATGCCGTTGATTTCTTCTGTCTCAAGCATTTTCGCATTTGCGTCACGCTGCAGCACGGACTTCAGGCATTCATCCGTGGAAGTCGCCTGCCTGTTCGCGTATACGAATTCGGCGCCTACCAGGTTCGTTCGTGGATATGGATTGTAGCCGCAATTATTACTACTGAAGTAGACAAAGCCACGCGGCGGGTTGTCCGGCGATGTGATGCTAGTGGGTGTGTAAAACTCAATGCTCTCGTTGTAATACCACTTCGCCGGATAGCGAAAACTAACTCGATAGTCCGGGTCAGAGAATTGCATTGACGACGGTGTTGCGAGGGTGACCTGCTGCGCTTGCGATGCAAGCGCAGTGCTAAGAAGCAGCGAAATCACCTTCAGCATTCGCAAGTCAGTTCCTTTAAGGAAGTAAATTCCTCAGGGGCTAAAGCCCCATTTGTTTGCTGCTCCTTATTGCGAGGGCTGAAGCCCTCGCCTATCACAAAGCGCGCGTCCGCGCTTAGCTATCTTCCACCAGCAATCGACGGGATAATAGACAACGAATCAGCCTCGGACACCGTTGTCCCTTCTTTTTCCGGTAGGTAGCGCACGTCCTCGTCGTTCAGATAAACATTCACGAAAGCGCGCAGTTTTCCTTCGTCCGAATAAAGGTGTTTCCTTAAGTCAGGATGCTGCGAGGTAAGGGCGCTTAGAGCTTCGCCTACGGTTTGAGCATCGACCTGCACTGCATCCTGCTTGTCGGCGTATACGCGCAGCGGAGTGGGAATGAAAATTTTCATAGCAGAAATCCTTTTTGTAGTGAGGTTGCGATAGGTTCAGGCACCGACGGGTCTACGCCCACCGGGCAAGAGGCGGCAAGCCGGCGATCAACATCGCCCGGCTACCAGTTCCTCAACCTGGATCGTTTCGTCCTCAAAGGATTTGTCGTCTTCACTCGTTCCCGTCAACCGGAACGAGTTTGTCTGTTGCGCTGCGCCTTTTTCGACCGCGGTGATGACATAGGAGCAGCCGAGCCAGTGCGCTTCGGCGAAATCGGTCATCGACCACTGCGCCGGATGGTCCGGGTGCGAGTGGTAAAAGCCGACAATGTCCAGCCCCCGCTCGCGTCCCTGCCGCTGGATGCGAATGAGTTCCTGCGGCGCGATGTGATAGCGGTTGTGAGCCGAATCGGTCCGGGTGTTGCTCGCGCGCAATGCATCTTCAACGACATTCATGCCGTCATGGGAGCGGCCCAGCAGCACACCGCAACACTCATGCGGATAGGTCTCTTCCCCATGTTTCCGCATTGCGTTGTAGATGGATTCGCTGAGCTTAAGCATCGGCCTGTTCTTCCTCCCAGAAGCGTTCGCTTAAATACTTGTCCGCCGAATCGGGCAAAATGGTCACGATCACGGCTTCACGTCCTGCCGCGGCTTCTTCCTCAGCCACGCGCAGTGATGCTGCAACTGCTGCTCCAGAGGAAACGCCGACGAGCAGCCCCTCCGTCCGCGCAAGGCGCTTAGCCATACGATACGCGGCTTCGGTCTCAATCTCTACATCGCGGTCAGCAAGGGACGGATCGTAGATCGGCGGTACGATGGCGGTCGCCATATGTTTCAGACCTTCGAGGCCGTTGAAAGGCGAGTCCGGCTGCATGGAGATGCACTGGATTTCAGGGTTCAATTCTTTCAGACGGCGCGTGGTTCCTACAAATGTGCCGCTGGTGCCAAGTCCGGCGATGAAGTGGGTCAACTGGCCTGAAGTCTGCTTCCAGATTTCATTGGCGGTGCCGTTGTAATGTGCCTGCCAGTTGGCATTGTTGCCATACTGGTCGGCGTAGTAATACTTTTCGGGATCAGCCGCCGCCAACGCGCGAGCTTTACGAATTGCTCCATCTGAGCCGTCGTTTGGGTCAGTCCAGACCACATTTGCGCCGTAGGCGCTGAGAATGCGCTTGCGCTCGGGAGAGACATTTGCCGGTACGCAAAGTGTGACCGGAAAGCCCATGGCCGCTCCCAGCATGGCGTAAGCGATGCCAGTGTTGCCGCTGGTGGCATCAAGCAGATGCTGGCCTCTGCCCAGCTTGCCCTGTTTCATAGCGGCAGTCACGATGGAACAGGCGGCGCGATCCTTTACTGACCCGCCGGGATTCGCCCACTCGGCCTTGGCCAAAAGCTGCACTCCAGGCAAATTGGTCGCTAGTTGCTCCAGACGCAGCAAGGGCGTATTCCCGATGCGCTCCAGAAGCGTCGAGCCCAATGACTGGACCTGGGGTGAATGTGTTGCCATACGTAAATCCGTTGCAGCCAGCCACGCAAATGTGCGACAGTGAAAGCAAACGGCAGCTTAAGTCTAAGTGTAGCCTCTGCCGTGCCTTTACCGCTATGCCCAAAAAAACTAAGCAACTTACGCTAGACGAAATGGTAAGCAGCCTCCGCAGCTCACAATTTGATGTGCAACAGGTCGCCGGAGTCGCAGGCCAATATCGCGTACAGAAGCACGGCTGTGCGGCAGTAATTGCGCGCGCAAGTGACGGAAATGGCGTGGCTTTTGTTACGCGCCCAGGATTTGTGCTGGGCGGAGAGATTGCCCACCTGCTCGATCGTGGGTTCCAGAAATTCTTGAAAACAAGGCGTTTAGAGATTACAGCAACCGCAGATCACTTAAGAGCTATCCATCGATTCAGTGCAGAGTTGAAGGAAGTCGTCGGGTCACCCAGCCTCTATAACGAGTCGATTGGGACGACCAGCGATGATTACTTTTACGACCGCCTCAAGGGACGGGATAAGAATCCTATCCCGCGTTCACCTACTCCATGGGATAGGGCAGGCTCCCACTAGGACTTGGCAATGATTCAGCGAGCTCTGACTGTGGCTGCAGTTGCAATTCTTGCTGGATCCCTGTCAGCTCGGCCACAAGGAGACTCTGCGGTCCATTTGACTGCGCGCCAGCAGGATGTGTACGCGATCTACTCCATGCTGATGCCGGGTGCGGTTTTGACGAATCTGGGATCAAGTCAGAATCAGCGTTGGGCCATCGCAGATACTACCGTCAACGATCAGGATCTTAACCCCGCGCTCGCGCCAGAGGCCGCTCTTAAGGCGCCGAATGACCACCCGCAGCGCTTCCACGATGCCGTTTTAGACTACGAACAGCGACGCGGCCAGCGCCAGACGGTTCTCCACGCGTTTCATCTCGACCGGTCTTATGCACTCCTCACGCCTGAGGATATTCAGGAATTTCGCGCAGCGCGCACAGCCGCAGCTCCGGACAGTGCCAGCCAACAGAAATACAGCGGCTACCCCGGCATCAACTACTTCAGCGATGTGTATTTCAATCCGCACCGAAATGCGGCTCTTGTTTACCAATTGGCGTGGTGCGGCAACTTCTGCAGCCAGGGCGAGTGGGTCTACCTGGAAAAGCACGACGGACATTGGGTACGGCGGTCGGGACAGGCTGCGATCGCCTCTGGAGCGAAGCCTTTCTAGCGCTTGGCCCGTTCTCGCTGCAGTTCGCGATAGACATCGCTCTTTGAGAGTCCACGCTCACGGGCGATACGTTTCAAAGCATCTTTCTCATCGAGATTCTCCGCTTGCTGCAGCTCCGCGATACGCTCAGCGATGCCATCACTCAGTGCACTCTCTTTCGAGATCGCACGAGCTTCCACCAGAAGCGTAATTTCTCCGCGAATGCGGTCACGTTGGCGTAAATTGGTTGTGACTTCTGTGACGCTGCCGCGCAGGAACTCCTCGTGCAGTTTGGTTAGCTCGCGGGAGACGACTACGCGACACTGAGCTCCCCACACGGCCTGCACGTCGCTGAGCGTTTCCAGAATGCGATGAGGTGCTTCGTAGAAGACGATGGTGGTGCGATCCGTTGTGCTTGACGCGATGTCTTCCAGAGCAGAGCGGCGCGCTCCCGCCTTTGCCGGCAGAAAGCCGGCGTACAGGAAACGATCGGTGTTGAGTCCGGACGCGACCAGCGCGCTGAGCGCAGCATTTGCGCCTGGAATAGGATGCACGGCAATGCCTGCTTCAATGGCCGCAACAGCTAGATGCATGCCAGGATCGGAGATTCCCGGCATGCCCGCGTCGGAAACAATCGCGATGCGCGCGCCCTTATGCATGGCAGCCAGAAATTCCGGAATCCGCTCGGCTTCGTTGTGCTCGTGGCAGCTGACCGTGGGCGTGGTGACGCCGAAGTGATTCAGAAGCTTTTGTGTCTGGCGAGTGTCTTCGCAGGCAATACGATCCACCGAGCGCAGCACGCGGATGGCGCGCAGTGTGATGTCCCCAAGATTGCCAATCGGTGTTCCGACCAGATAAAGGCCGGGTGCGAGAGGCCGGTTGGATTGTTCCTCGACGCTTGCGTCGCTGTCGTCTTCCGGCATCATTCGTTCACGCGTTTGAGCCGCCGATGCTCCGCCAGCATACCCATGCTGTGCATCAGGTTCTGCAATGTCACAATGCCGATGATCTTGTCGCCTTCTGTTACGGGAACGAGGGACATGCGTCCACCAGCCATGCGGCGAATCATGGAACCGAGCGAGTCATTCGGCTGCGCGACCTGGAAGGTGCGTGACATGACGGATTGGACATAGCCGTTGCCATCGCTACGCAGTGCTTCGAGGATCCCCTGACGCGAGACGATGCCGACTAAATTCGCGCCGCGCACAACCGGGAACTCATCTTGCAGGCTATGGATGGCCTTGTAGAGCGCATCTTCGAGTGTGTCATGCGGCGCGAGGGTGGAGAAGTCGGTCAGCATCACATCGCGCATCGTTACGGTGTCGACCACAGACTGGAACATCAGGCCCTGATCTTCCAGTTGCCCGCCAACGAAGATGAAGAAGCCACCCATGATGAGCCATGGGCTGAGGCTGGTCCCTAATCCAGAATTGGGTATGAACAGCAATGCAATGCCGCCGAGTACGGCGATGAGGCCGAGGATCTGGCCAAGTCCGGATGCAGCACGGGTGGCCTGTGCCGCACCTCGCGTGCGAGTAAAGCCGCCGCGCAGCATGCGTCCGGCATCGAGCGGATAGGCGGGGATGAAATTCAGAATGCCGAGAATCACGTTGAGCCAGACGGCGGAGCGCATGAGATGTGTTGGAGTGACCCACGGTTTGGCAAAGATAGCGACCTGCGGCGCGGCCCCAGCGATTAACGTGCCTACGGCAATGGCAAAGCTGAAATTCGCCAGGGGGCCTACGATGGCCATCGATGCCTGCACGCTGCCTTCACCGGCACGCTCTGCGCTGTCTGGGTTTGCATAGGAAAAGAGGCCGCCGATAGGCAGGAGCAAGATGCTGCGCAACTGTACGCCGTGGTATGCGGCGACGATGACGCGCGCAATTTCGCGAACGACAACAGCGAGCAACAGAATAAGCCACAGCATGATCGCCCGCCATGACTGGACATTGACGAGGTTCGTCGAGAGCAAGCAGAGGCCCAGCAGCAGCAGAAAGAAAGTGTGGATGCGTAGATCCACGCCCATCCAGCGACCCAGGGGAAATGACCAGCCGCGCATTGACGTTCGTCCTCGTTCCTTAAAAAGCCTACTTCAGTCATTGTATGCTGGCGCACTGTGTATGGATTTGCACTGGAATTCGTGTGCTCAGGGCTGCAAGTCGTGGGCTCAGGGCTGCGCTAGTATCGAAGGAATGCGCGTGATTGCTGGAAAGTTTCGCTCGCGTGCGCTCACAGCCCCGCGCGGGCTCGATACCCGGCCGACGAGCGACCGATTGCGCGAGACGCTCTTCAATGTGCTGGCTCCGCGTATTGAGGGCGCCACGTTTCTTGATCTCTATGCCGGATCGGGTGCAAACGGAATTGAGGCGCTGAGTCGCGGCGCAAAGAGCGTTGTGTTTGTCGAGAAGGCTGTGACTGCGGTTGCTGCGATTCGCTCGAATCTGCAGGCTTTAGGAATTCGCGAAAGCTGGCAGCTGGAAACGCGCAGTGCCCTGACTTCAGTGAAGCGTCTCAGGGAGGAAGGTCAACATTTCGATATTGTGTTTCTTGATCCTCCGTACAAGGCTTCTGACGAATATGCTTTGGTCTTCGGCTTGTTGGGTGGCGAGTGTGCCTCAATCATCGCAGATGGCGCTATTGTGATCGCAGAACACCATCGCAAACAGGCGCTTGTGGACAAGTATGGAAACCTGCAGCATTATCGACTGTTGGAACAGGGAGATGCGGCGTTGAGTTTTTATTCTGTTAGGAATTAGGCACGCCGCCGGTGTGTTCTCCGGTTTTCAAGTCGATGGCGAAGGCTACATCTCTATCTGTCAGCAAATCCCATCCAAGACCGCAAAGAGTGTCACCAACGATGTCGGTGATTTCGATGCCTTCCCAGGATAAGCGCTCTGATTGCCAGGCCATTCCGTCTCGACCCCACGCGAGGATGGAATGGTGACCGACGAAGAGCAGCAATTGCTGATCGGGAAGCGGCCGCACGTAGAGGACCGGTCGATATGGAATCATGCTCCATTGTTGCGGCTGAAGCGTGTCGATCATGTACGCGTACCCGCCTGAGGCTGCGCAGACCCAGTCAGGGTCGGGACAACTCCAAACGCCAGTCGGCGCTGTCGGATTGGCGAAGCCGAGAGCGCAGGTTGCTAGGAACGCATCTCCTTCGGATGGCTTGATCAGAAGTTCCAATGCTCCGCGCTCGACTTCTTCCACCTGCTGCGGATAGACGAATTGCCGCGCGGGGGCAATCAGCGGGCGCTTTTCGAGAATCTCGATCGTCCAGTTGTGTGGAAAGGCGAGGTCGAGGATCGGCTTGAGAGTCTGGGTTGGCATATCAGCTCTGTGAGCACGCAGTGAATTGGAGGATCCAGCGCTTTTGAGCTTCTGTGTCAGGGACAGTGCAACCGCGCGCCTTTTCGATCACGCGTAACGCATCAACCGCGTTCCAGCCTAGTTCGATCATGACCGAGGCTGTGATGACTGTTGATCGTCCGATGCAACCTTGGCAGTGCGCTCCGACATGCTTTCCAGCGCGGATCGCGTCAGTGAGATCGGAAATCAGCTTGCAGAACTTCGCCATGTTTTGCGGAGTAGCGCGATCGGGAATGGGGAACGAGACGAATTCCAAACCAGCGTTGTGTGCAAATTCGGCCTCTTGCTCCAGTCCGAGGTAGACAGCTTCGTCGGGTTCGAGCAATGAAACGAGGATGTCGATACCAGACGATTTCACCGCCAACATCTCATCCGGGAGCCAGTCTTCGCCGCGTGGACGGGCGACGATGGCGAGGCGTGGGCTCTCGTCGTGCTGAATCCAATAAATATTTCTCATGGCTATGCCACAAACTGCTGGACCCGCTCGCGGACGCTGGGGATATGTGTAGCAAGTGCCAAGCTGCTGCCTTCTTCAAAGATCGGAATCAGCTTGTCAAATTCCGGACCGGAATGTGCACCCGTGAGCACAATGCGCACTGGGTGGAACAGGTCTTTGCCCTTGGCTCCGGTTTCAGTCTTAATCTCGTTCATCCAGTTCTTGAATTGTTCTGGTGTGAGCGCTCCCTCATGCTGAGAAACGCGTGCCGCAAAGGCCGCGAGGACTTTCTGCGCTATTTCAGTTTGCAGAATCGTCGCGTTCTCGGCATCCGCACGCGCAGGCGATGCATCGAAGCGGAAGACAAACTGCGCCTTTTCCGGCAATTGCTTCAGGCGATCGACCGAGGGCAGAAGGAGCGCGACGAGTTTGCCAAACCACTTCACAGTCTGTGCATCGGCAGTTCTCTGAGGCGGCAATAGCCCGGCCTTTTCAAAGTAGGGCCATGCCAATTCGAGAATCCGTGCCGGATCGGCCAGCTTTATGTAATGCCGATTGAGCCAGTGCAGCTTGTCGAAATCGAAGATTGCCGGCGATGCAGTCACGCGCTCCAGTTCAAATTCTTTAATCAGTTGCTCCGGTGTGAAGGTCTCGGTGGTGCCGTCTTTAGCGCCCCAGCCCAGCAGTGCGAGGTAATTTACCAGTGCCTCGGGCAGAATGCCCATCTCGCGGAAGCTGGCAATCGACGTGGCGCCATGGCGTTTTGACAGGCGCTCGCGGTCGCTGCCGAGGATTGTCGACAAGTGCGCGAACTGCGGCACTGGCCAGCCGAAAGCCTCGTAAATCGCAACCTGCTTGGGCGTGTTTGAGATGTGGTCATCGCCGCGGATGACGTGCGTGATCTCCATGAGCGCGTCATCGACTGCGACGACGTAGTTGTAGACAGGCACGCCGCTTGACCGCACGAGGATCGGATCGCTGACGGTATCGCTTGCGAACTCGACATCGCCGCGAACCATGTCATGGAAACGCAGAGGCTTGTCTGGAATACGGAGGCGCACGGCGAACTGCTCTCCTGCTGCGACGCGTGCGTCCGAATCGGCTGGGGGGACCGCGCGGCATTTGCCGGAGTAAACCTGCGGGCGATGCTCGGCGACGGCGCGCAAGCGCTCGGCCTCAAGCTCATCAGAAGTGCAGAAGCAGCGATAGGCTTTGCCCTCGTTGAGCAATTGATCGGTGTGTTCGCGATAAATATCGAGTCGCTCCGATTGGCGATAGGGCGCGTGCGGGCCGCCGATCCTTGGGCCCTCGTCCCATTCGAGGCCAAGCCAGTGGAGGTCTTCGATTAGCTGGGTCTCGTGCTCCTCTTTGCTGCGTTCAACGTCCGTGTCTTCGATGCGAAGGATGTATTTTCCGCCCGCGTGTCGGGCAACCAGCCAGTTGTACAACGCCGTGCGGGCATTCCCTACATGCAGCAGCCCTGTCGGCGAAGGCGCGAAGCGAACGCGCGTCTTGTTCATATGCATAGCTATTCAAAATGCTATCAATAAATGCGCGAGGCACCGGACTGACTATTTGCGGGACGACGTCGGTAATTTATCCAAAGTGCTCCCAACCGCCAGCATGGAGCGGCACTGCTTTGCCATTTGGCCTGATCATTTCCATGAGCGGTTTTCCTTTGCGACGTGCCTTCATGCGCCCGATGGAGCGAACTGGCACGCCAGCGATTCTTGCTGGCACCTTCGTTCTGGAGGAGGCAGTAAAGAGGAGCTCATAGTCCTCGCCACCGTGGAGGGCAAAGTGCAAGGCTGACGGAATCCAGCCATCTTTCTCCGCTTTTTGTGCCAGCGGGTGGACGGGGATCGCGGCTGCATCAACTTGTACCGCTATTCCGGACTCCTCGCACAGATGGGCAAGATCGGTGGAGAGGCCATCGCTTATGTCAATTGCGGCGGTCGCGGTGCGCTGAGCAAGAAGCCTTCGCCCGACGGCAAGACGTGGTTCTGGGTAGAGATGCGGGTGTTCCGGTGCAGACTTTTTAAGTTTGCTGAAGGCTTCAGGATTCCGTCCCAGGGCCAGAAGCTCAGCCTCGGCCCCGCCGAGAGCGCCGGTCACGTAGAGGATGTCACCGGCCTTCGCGCTGGAGCGTAAAAGGGCGCGGCCCTGGGCCACTGATCCTACAAGGACAATGTCTGCTGACACCATGCCGGTTTGCCTGGAGCCCACTTCATCGAAAAGCGGGGACTGCGCTGTGTCGCCACCAGCGAGCGGCACCTTGTGCCGGCTGGCGAGGGCCAAGATCCCGTTCAAGAAACGGTCTAGCCAGCTTGATCCCCGCTCCGCAACTGTTAGCTCTGCCGGGACGGCGATAGAGAGGAATGCTGCCATCGGGTCTGCTCCCATGGCGGCCAGATCGCTCAGGCCGCGCGCCAAGCATCGATGGCCAGCGGATTCGGCTGGATGCCAGTCGCGCCGGAAGTGGACCTGCTCGAGGGAAAAGTCTGTAGTAACAACAACTTCGCTTCCCGGCGCCGGCCGTAGAATGGCACAATCGTCGCCGATACCGAGGCGTACCGACCGTGTGCGCCCTGCTGTGCGCCGCCTGATCGCCGCGATCAGCGCCTTTTCTCCAGCTGGTTCTCTGGGCGTTCGCCTTGCAGACACGCTGTACAGAATACCCCTTGCTGTTACGATTCGGCACACCCGGCACTATGACTTGTGCAGCTTAACTGGCCCGTTGGAATGTTACCAGCGATATCCCGGGGTTCTTGAAATGCATCGAACTTGATTGACCCTTATCCGTCAAGCTGATAGGGTCATCAAAGAATACCCGAAAACCTGCTCCCGGCTACGTTCCGAGATTCGTTACGCGTAATTGGCCTAAGTTGTGAGTTCCAGACGGGTAAGACTTATTGGGCGAGAATTTTGCGTAAACGTTACTACATTATTTTTGTTGCTCGCGAAGAAGATGGTCGGCTCAGGAAGATTCCGGTTCCTCTCCATTACGCCTATATCTTTGTAGCGGCTGCAATTGTAGGGGCCTTTACGATTACCGGAATGGCGGGTTCCTATTCGCGCATGCTGCTGAAGACCGCCAGTTTCAATCAGGTCCGCTCGCAGCATGAAGCCCTCCGCAAAGACTATGCGCAGCTTGAGCAGGTGGCCCATGAGAAAGAAGTGCAGGCTGCTTCGCTAGGATCGCTGGCAAACGAAGTGAGTGCTCTGTACGGTCTGCGCCAGAACAAGCTGACCGCCGCAAAGTCAAGGATCACGGCTACGGCTCCCGTACTTTCTGACGGCCCCGACAACTTCAGCCAGCAGGCCTATTCACAATCCTTCGATCAATTGAATGCTTTGCGCCGGACAGCGCTTTCAGGGCAGGTTTATCAGTCGTTTGGTCTCGGTACACGTCATCCTTTCGGTAGCCTGGACGACGCCCTGAATCTCGCGAATGCGCCTTCACTGTGGCCTGTGGTAGGGCCGGTGACCAGCTCGTTTGGAGAGCGGGAAGATCCATTCAACGGAGAAGGCGCTTTCCACGCCGGGGTCGACATCTCTTCTACTTTTGGTGAGGCGGTTCGCGCAACTGCAGACGGCACCGTGGAGATGGCGGACCGGGCTTCCGGTTATGGGCGGGAGATCGTCATCGACCACGGTTTCGGGATCAAGACTGTCTATGGACATCTTTCCGGCTTTGCCGTGACCGAGGGCCAGCAGGTGACGCGCGGGCAGGTGATTGGATATGTTGGCACCAGCGGCCGCAGCACAGGTCCGCACCTTCATTATGAAGTTCGTGTTCGCAATACGCCGGTGAATCCGCACAAATATCTGCGAGATACCATGCAACAGCTTGCCAGCACCGGCAGCTCAATGTCTGCGGGCGGCGGCGCAAACTAGGAACAGACAATCGGAGATGACAAGGCCGCCAATGTTGGCGGCCTTTCAATTGCGTCCGAGACAGGCTTAATTGCCGGTTGGAACGATGCCGGCGTTTTCCACCATCAGCATGACAGTTCGCTTCGGTGCGCGTGTCCGATGCAGGATTCCCTTTGGCACTACGAAGGCCTGTCTTGGCTGAAGACTAATCGTGCGATATTCCAGGTCGATGAACAATTCGCCTTCTACGACATAGAAGAATTCATCATCGTCGTCATGCTTGTGCCAGTGATATTCGCCTTCCACTACGCCGAGACGGACAACGGACCCGTTCACCTGGCAAAGGGTTTGATTGAACCATTTGTGCGTGCAGGTTGTTGAGAGCGCTTTTTCGTCGATCAGTTCGAGAGGCTCATGAAGAATGTTGAGCCGGGTTTCATAAGGAAAGTCTTCAGCCGTAGACACGATGTGCTCCTCCCTTCACTATTCTGCTGCGACGCAGGATGGAAGGGAAGAGCACGGGAGAGAGTTGAGATTACCTGGAACCGTAAGTGACGTGCCAGATCGATCCCGAGCCATCATCGGTCACGAAGAGCGATCCATCATGGGCGACAGTTACTCCTACCGGACGCCCCCACACATGACCATCCGCAGTTGTGAAGCCTGTCAGAAAGTCTTCATATTCGCCCGTTGCTTTGCCATCGTGCATCGGTACGCGGATGACTTCGTAGCCGGCTCTGTTGGCCTTATTCCAGGAGCCATGCTCTGCGGCGAACGCGTCGCCCTTGTACTCGGCAGGAAACTGCGAGCCTTCATAGAAGTTCATTTCAAGGGAGGCAAAGTGAGGTTGCAGCAGAACGTCCGGCGTGATGACCTTTGTCTTCAACTCCGGATGTGTGCCTTGAAGTCGCGGATCCTGGTTCTGTCCCATGTACCACCACGGCCAGCCATAAAAGCCATCTTCTTCGATGTGGGTGACATAGTCAGGGACAAGATTGTCGCCCAGCATGTCGCGCTCATTGGTCGAGCACCATAGCTGCCCTGTGGTCGGGTTAATGGCCTCACCTACACAATTGCGAATGCCATACGCGTAGATCTTGATGAATTTTCCTTCGGGCGTGAACTCCAGTACATCAGCTCTGTGAAATTCTTCCGGATGCGTATCCGGGTCATCGACGTTCGAGTGCGATCCAACGGAGACGAACATCTTTGTGCCGTCCTTCGAGAAGACGATGTCGCGTGTCCAGTGACCGCCTCCGCGCAGGCGCCCGCCGCCGGGGAGATCGGCGAGTTTTTCTGCGGACCCGCGTGCTTTCAGGTCGCCGTTCTTGTAGGGGAAACGTACGACTGAGTCGGTGTTCCCGATATAAACCCATTTTGGGTCTGGTCCGGATGGATAAAAGGCAATGCCGAAGGGTTGACTGAGGCCGTCGGCAAATTTCTCCATCTGCTTCGGTTTGCCGCTCGCGCCTACTCCCCGGAAAACCATAATCTCATTGCTGGAACTCATGGCCACAAAAAGATCGCCGTTGGGAGCAGTGCGAATCAGCCTCGGCTGGTTCAAACCATCTGCGTAGAGCGATACTTTGAATCCTGCCGGAGCCTGCGGCCATGCGCCATCGGGACGCTTGACCATATCCGCGCCATTATCAACCCCTTTCGTGGCGTAGGGTTGAGGAAGATCAGCTACCGTTATCTTGCGGCGGACGCCCGGTTTCTCCTGTGTGTAATCAGTGAACGCTGTCTTTCCCGTGATGACAGAAGGCGGCGGCGGGCCGTCGGCATACAGAGCGGGAACCGACAATGCAATAGCAACATACGTCGCCGCAACCGCAGCAACGCTCAGGGATTGTCTCCTCATACTTCCAGATCCTCCAGGGTCGGTTAGGGGTTCAGCAGGCGTGCGGGAGCGAGCTTGAGTGGTCTAACCACTCTAGTTTTGACTATATCGTAGTCGCCAATTATTTGCTGCCACCGGCAGGCGCCAGCGGAGCCTGCATTTTTCCCGGCGGCGTGACAAGTCGTTCCAGCAATTGCGGGGTTACGGTGGCGTGCAGTACCGCGCGATCCCTATGATGCTCAATCTGAATGCTATCGAGCAACGGTCTCAGTTCTGCATCGGTTATGCCGGGAGCGGCCGCCTCCGCATTGCGTGCAAAATTCAGCAGCATCCTGAGCGAATCGGCTGACGAAGCGGCCGCCTCCTCGGTTGGAGCGATTTCCTCGATGCGCAATCGCAAAGATCCAGTCCACCGAAGCGAGGCAATGAACGTGGAATCGAAGGTGATTGGCAGTTTGAGGCCGAAAATGCTCACATTCCCGCTATCTCCAAAGGGAAGACCGATCTGTCCGATACCCCAGGCGAGTGAGAGCAGCGGCACCTCTTCATAGTGATCGGTTAGGAGGCTGGAACCGGCAAACGGCAGCGCCGCAGTGCGGTATCGATCGAGTATGGAGTGGATTTGCTCCGAAGTTGGCGTGTTGCTCACTGCAACCATGTCATAGCCAGGCAGCGTGACACGCACGGTGCGTCCATCGCTGGGGATGCTGTAAATGATGTGTCCAGCGTAGTTTTCTCGTGAAGTCGACAGACCTTCGAGGTAATGGGTGAGCCTTCGCCCGTCAAAGTGGCCAACGAAGACCTCCGAGAAGGCGACAAGGCCATTGGGCCCCGCTGGATCAGGCATGCGATGCAGCGCGAAGGCGGCTTCATCCAGATCGCGCTCGAACTGAATGCCTGTGGCATCGATGAAGCTCTGGTAATCAGGATCATGCGTCACCGGATGTTGATCAAAGTGTGTGACGGTTCGTATCGGGCGGAGGTTCAGATATACGATGCCGTCAGACTCCGGCAGCAGTCGCGCGGCCTCCGGCGGGGCTTTCATGCGCAGGTAGAAGGCAACTAGCAATAGCAGGAGAATGACCACAACCACACCGATCGTGATCCTCGTGCGCCTGCGAATTCTCAAGATCTCTCCTTGGTGACCATTCCATCATCTCATTCGGTGCGCTGGCAAAGCATCAGGGAGTTGTTCTTAGTAATTGCTGGCGGTTGGCTGCTTCAAGCAGAATGATTGCAGGGCCTATGGCATTTGAAATTGGACAACGGGTAGGGGACTACGAAGTGGTCAGCGCGCTGGGGTCTGGCGGTCTTGGCGAGGTTTACGAAGTACGCCACACCATCTCACAGCGCTGCGAAGCCATGAAGATTCTACTTCCTGGCCAGATTGCAACTCCGGAACTAGCGGAGCGTTTTCGACGTGAGATTCAGCTGCTGGGAGCGCTGAACCATCCACACATCGCTGCGCTGCACAATGCGTTTTATTCTGACGGTCAACTCATCATGATCATGGAACTGGTCAATGGGGAAACCCTGCGAGCCAGAAGCATGCGGATGCGCATGCCCGTGCCTGAAGTCATACGGTATGCGCGGCAAATACTTTCGGCGCTCGATTATGCGCATGGCCGGGGCGTAGTTCATCGGGACATCAAGCCTTCGAACATCATGATCACGAGTGAAAACGAGATAAAGCTTGTCGATTTCGGGATTGCAATCGGCGCGCACTCAGCCGAACTGACTGCGCCGGGCTTCATGCTCGGATCGGTAAACTATATGTCGCCCGAGCAGATCGCCGGCGACAAGGCTACGCTGCGGTCGGATATCTATTCTGTGGGGGTAACGCTCTACGAGATTCTGACTGGATGGCTTCCCGTCAAGGGCAGCAACAATCTTGAGATCATGCGTTCGCATCTGAACGACCGCCCCACCGCGCCCATACATTTGAATCCCCGCCTTCCGGTAGAACTTTCGAATGTTCTTCTGAAGGCTTTGGAGAAGACGCCGGAAGGGAGATTCGCCAGTGCTCTGAGCTTTCTCGCAGCGCTTGATCTTATTCCTGCTGCCGCAATGCGGGAAGCCTTCTCGGTTGAGACCACGGCGCTGCATATTCCCAGCGGAGCACCGGTTGGGGCCGTGCAACCTGTGGAGCAACGCGCGAGCGGCACTTCATCGCAGCAACAAAAGAGTGCAAGCCAGATTGCCGCATTTCCGCTCGATGACATCAGTAGGAAACTGGCGGTTTACATCGGCCCGATTGCAACCGTTGTGGTGCGCAAGCTGGCTCCGAAGTGCACAAACCTGAACCAGCTTTATCAGGAGGCGGCATCGCACATCCCCTCAGAAAAAGACAGGCAGAAATTCCTACAATCGAAGCACAACTAGGGAGTGCTGGCTGCTGCTGATCGGGGGTGCAGGATCATCTCTGCGATCTCCTCGACTCGTTCGAGCGTGATGCCGCTGCGCTGCTCGATCCCGAGTGGGTGGTCTGGATCGGAGACGGTGAAATGCGGCCGCCATCCTATCGGCTGCGTGTGTACGTTCACTTCAAGATTGATCGTGTTGCCGAATGGGAACAACTCGGTGTTTAGCCAGCCAGGGAAAGCAGGCTCCATCTCGCGCCCCTGCGTGTTCCACAAACCGTTTGCTCGGATAAAGTTCTTAGGGCTGATCTCAGCCCATACTCCCCAAACAAATAATTCGTTGGTCCCGATCACAGGCACAACAATGCGTCCACGCAAATAAAAATCCCGGCTGTCAATGACACACTGATCGGGTGTGATGACTACCCGTTTTTCTAATTCGTCGGGTGGAATCGCGGTCACGGCAACCGGAGCCTTGACACTGTAACTCAACGGCAGAACATCATGCCGCTCTCCGCAGACCCGGCACGCAAAGCCGCTTTTGAGTTCACTGCCCATGGTTCGATTTTTTCACAAACCATGAGCAGCTTCTCTACTCGTTCAACATCTCCATCGCCTTCTTCAGGCTGGTGTGCATGCGATTGAACGACGTTGTGACTTCAGCGATTTCATCCTTGCCCTTTACCGGCAGCGGTGGCTGATCGATATCGCCGGTGCTGATGAGATCTGCCGATGCGCTTACCTTGCGCAGGGGCCGAATCACGATGAAATACATGCCCAGATCGATGAGCACAATTGTGGCGAGGAAGATAGATCCAAGAGTAATCAGCAGGTTGCGGAAGCCTTCATCGGCGATCTTAATCGGGACTGACATGGGAACGGTGATGATCTGCGATCCCACAATCTCATTCAGCTTCCAACCAAAACCATTCTGAGAGCCATAGCGCTTGATGAGCGCTTTGGGAGCAATGCCGGGAGTGCTGTGACACGTTAGACACCCCTGTTCGGCGACAATCGGGTGCGCCAGATAAAGCGTGGGTCCGACCGGGCTCTCACGTTCGCCGTAAAACTCTTTCGCGCTCGGATTATTACGGAAATAGTTGATGATGTCCGCTTGCCAGTCCTCGGCGCGATCGACAAGATTCGTCGGATTTAGCGTGGCTTCCTTATACGTGTAGTCGGGAAAATTCTTGCGCAGGCGATTGAATGTAACCGTCGCGGCATAGAAAGGGATGGTCTGCGGCAGAAAGGTATTCGCATGCTCCGGCGTGGATTCAAGAATAGGGCTGATCTCTTCTTCGGTGTAGCTGCGCGTTGCGTTTGCGCCGGCGGACATCAACTCAGCCTGGTTCAGGACAACCTTCTTCGCGTCGTCCATGAGAAAACTTCGTGCGTTGACAGCAATCAGAGCCAAGCCAAGGCCAAAAACAACGATCAGAAGAAGATTGAACTTCGCGAGTAGTTTCATTCAGTGAGATCCCTTGTGCGCATTACAGCACAGAGGAACTGCGTGGGGACATATTTTCGTCGCGCGGAGAAACGAAGGTACCATCTCCTGTATATGAATGCGTTTCTTCAAAGTTAAGCTGATTGTTAAGCGGCTTTAGCCCGGCAACGGAGCGATCATGCGCATTGCGGTCCTATCTGACATTCACGGCAATCGGACCGCATTTGAAGCGGTTCTTGCAGACCTGCGCGAGGTCTCACCCGACCTGATTTTGCACGGGGGTGACCTGGCTCATGGTGGATCGGCCCCGGCAGAAATTGTGGACTGCATTCGCGATCTTGGCCGGCAGGGGGTGGTCGGCAATACGGATGAAATGCTCGTGATGCCAGAGTCGTTGGAGGAATTTGCGAGTGAGATGCCACACCTGCAGCGCCTTTTTTCCGTCATTCGCGAGATGGCGGACGTGACTCGTGAAGCCCTGGGAGAGGAGCGGCTTGCATGGCTGGGTGCTTTGCCGCGGAGCCAGATTCTTACTCCCATGGCGCTTGTACACGCCTGTCCCGAGAGCCTCTGGCGCGCGCCCGCGCTGGAAGCTGGAGACGAGGAATTGGAGTCGGTCTATGGGGTGCTCGGTCAACCCGTTGCCGTCTACGCTCACATTCACCGGTCTTACATCCGAAAACTCGCCAGAGTAACCATCGTCAATACCGGTAGCGTGAGCCTTTCTTACGATGGCGATCCGCGCGCCGCCTACCTCTTGCTCAATGACTTCAACCCGGAAATCCGGCGTGTCGAATACGACGTGAACCGGGAAATTCAGGCGCTTGTTGGCTGTGGGCTTCCGCACGCTGACTGGATCGGGAAAACATTGCAAAATGGCCGTTTCCAGATGCCATAGCCGCTCGTTGCGAAGCGTCTCCGCGTGTGATAACCTTTCATTCTGTACGCCTCTTCCAGCTGACGCCTTGGTGTCTTTGGAAACAGGAGTATGAGGCTGTTCGGGCTGGCGTAGCTCAGCTGGTAGAGCATCTGATTTGTAATCAGACGGTCGGGGGTTCAAGTCCCTTCGCCAGCTCCAGAATCCTAAAGCCTCGCAAGAGAAGCGTGAGTTCGATTGGCGCGAGCCATCCGCAGTCATTCCACCTGACAGCGTCCTTGAGAAGCCGGAGTGTTTTTAGGTCTCCGAAGGACAGTTGGTGTCTGACGGAAGTGGAAAGCTTGCACCAGCAGGGTGTTTGCACAGGTGGCCGAGTGGTTAATGGCAGCAGACTGTAAATCTGCCGCTCCTAGGAGCTACGGAGGTTCGAATCCTCCCCTGTGCACCATGAGATGTAGCAGCACCAGTAAGATTTCAAGCTGAGAAGCTTAGATTGTAGTCGGGAAGCGGGTTTCATCTATGCAGGTTCGAGGTTGGAGGCGCAAAGCGGTTGCGCTCCTCGTTCTGAGCGTGCTCGCTGCCTTGGCGTGGGGCACCATGAATTCCGGCAAGGTTCGCATGCTGGTCTTCGTGCTGCTCGGCGGGTTTGCTCTTCGAATTCTGCTGACAGCGGGTCGGCAGTACGATGAGGAAGAGAATCCGCAGTAGGTGTTGGTAAGCAGGCTGATGTAGCTCAGTTGGTAGAGCACTCCCTTGGTAAGGGAGAGGTCACCGGTTCAATCCCGGTCATCAGCTCCAGGATTGGGAAAAGCGCCCGAGGCCGACAGTGGAAAAATGCTGTCGGCCCTGTAGCGTGTAAGTCAAGGCGATTGGCGGGCGTGAACGGAGTGGGAGCCCGCCGCCGAGATCCTGAGCGCATTGCGCGAAGGACCAGGCGATAACAAGGGGCGAGCGGTAAGTAGCGGGAGTAACTCAGTGGTAGAGTCACAGCCTTCCAAGCTGTTGGTCGCGGGTCCGATTCCCGTCTCCCGCTCCAGATTTTAAGTAAGCGGAGTTCGTAGCAAGCAATGTTCGAGCAGGCGGTTCTTCCGGTTCAGGACGAGAAGACTTTTGCCGAAGTGGAAAAGGCATTGCACGACGCCTTTGCTCCGGCGAATGCGGCGAAGTTTCTTCGTCAGGTGGAAAAGGCGAAACTGCGGGCCCGTCAGTTTGAGGCCATCTTGGCGCACGGATTTCTCGGCGCAAAGACGCCAGCGCTGTATGGCTCGCTGGGTGACTCTGACCGAGGGCAGGTTCGCGAAATGTACCTCGGACTGGTTGAGCACGTCGCGCCCGAGGTGCGAGCGAAGTATTTGAAGGTGTACGCGTATTACTGAAGAGTTTGTGTTTGCGCACGCTTCCGAACCCAGTGTTTACGTGGTGATGTGGGAGTTCGAGGTGCGCTCGGGTTGTGAGGAAGCTTTTGTTGAAGCTTACTCCCCGACAGGTGTTTGGGCTCGGTTGTTTCGGAAGTCTCCGGAGTTTCTGGGCGTGGAATTAGTGCGGAGCGTCAAGCATCCCTTACGGTTTTTCACTCTGGATGCATGGACGTCGCGCGCAGCGTTTGAAGGCTTTCGGCAGGAATATTGCGAAAGCTACGAGACGCTGGACGTGAAGCTGGCAGGATTAACGGAGTGGGAGCGTCGGATCGGCGCATTTCCTTCCGAGTAGATTAGGAGACTCGCAATGGCGAAGGAGAAATTTGACCGGTCGAAGCCGCACGTAAACGTGGGGACGATTGGGCATATCGATCACGGGAAGACGACGTTGACGGCGGCGATCACGAAGGTGTTGTCGAAGCACAACCCGAACAACAAGTTCCGCTCGTTTGACACGATTGACAACGCTCCGGAAGAGCGGGAGCGCGGCATCACGATCGCAACGGCGCACGTCGAGTACGAGACGGGGAACCGTCACTACGCGCACGTCGATTGCCCCGGCCACGCCGACTACATCAAGAACATGATCACGGGCGCGGCGCAGATGGACGGCGCGATTCTGGTCGTTGCAGCGACCGATGGCCCGATGCCGCAGACCAAGGAGCACGTGCTGCTGGCCCGCCAGGTAGGCGTGCCGTACATCGTGGTGTTCCTGAACAAGTGCGATGCGGTTGAGGATCCGGAACTGATCGACCTGGTCGAGATGGAAGTGCGCGAGTTGCTGTCGAAGTACAACTTCCCCGGCGACGATGTGCCGGTGGTTCGCGGCTCGGCTCTGGGAGCCCTGAACGGCGAAGCGCAGTGGGAAGCGAAGATCGACGAGCTGATGGAGGCGGTGGACAAGAACGTTCCTCTGCCGGCGCGTGCGATTGACCAGCCCTTCCTGATGCCGATCGAAGACATCTTCTCGATCTCGGGCCGTGGCACGGTGGTGACGGGCCGTATTGAGCGCGGCAAGGTGAAGGTGGGCGAGGAAGTAGAAATCGTCGGTTTCCGCGAGACCAGAAAGACGGTTGTGACGGGCGTGGAAATGTTCAAGAAGCAGCTGGATGAAGGTCTGGCTGGCGACAACGCTGGGCTTCTGCTGCGCGGTATTCCTAAGGAAGACGTCGAGCGCGGCATGGTGCTGGCCAAGACGGCGTCGATCACGCCGCACACGAAGTTCAAGGGTGAGATCTACGTGCTGTCGAAGGAAGAAGGTGGCCGTCATACGCCGTTTTTCAACGGCTACCGTCCGCAGTTCTACTTCCGCACGACGGACGTGACCGGATCGGCGCATCTGCCGGCGGGTACGGAGATGGTGATGCCGGGCGACAACATTTCGCTCGAGATCGAGCTGCATACCCCGGTGGCGATGGAGAAGGGCCTGCGGTTTGCGATCCGCGAAGGCGGACGCACGGTAGGCGCCGGCACTATTACCGAGATCCTGCAGTAGGACTGGCCGTAAACGAAGTTCAGTGAGTCAGCGGAGTTGAGTTTCCGCTGACTACGGAAAGATTGAATTAGCGATTCCAGGGACGTGCTTCCCGGCAATCGGTTAGGATAAAGAGATGCGCGAAATTGTGACATTACAGTGTCCGGTGTGCAAGGAACGGAATTATTCGACGACGAAGAACAAAAAGACGACCACAGGCCGTCTCGAGTTCTCGAAGTTCTGCAAGCGTTGCCGCAAGCACACGGACCACAAAGAAACCAAGTAAGTATTTTGGTTGTTCAGGGCGCCCGAGAGGGCGCGATTGCCTGGACGGCCAGTCCCAGGGGCGTAAGCTCAACGGTTAAACTGTCGGTCTCCAAAACCGAACTTGGGGGTTCGAATCCCTCCGCCCCTGCCAGATTTGAATGCAGCCGCAACCGCTGCCGGGAAATGGTTGCCGCGGAACAGCGGGTAAGCTGTAGGCGTACAAGAAGGAAACAGCGTTATGGCGAAGGCAGCATTGGCAACCGGCGACTCCCCGCAGAAGAGCACTACAACCAGCCAGGTGACCGCGTACTGGACGCGCACGGCCGATTTCCTGAAGGATGTGCGCGGTGAGATGCGCAAAGTCGTCACGCCCTCGCGTTCTGAGGTGCAGGCGACAACCACGGTGGTGATCGTTACGGTTTTCGTCTTCGCGGCGTTCTTCTATGTAGTTGACTCGATTTTTGGTAGCGCGTTGAAGGCTCTGCTGCATTGGCTCGGTGGTCAGTAAGCATGTCAGAAGAAGGAATCATGGCGGAAGAAACCCACGACGAAAACACCGGCAACGATAATCCGGAACAGCTTGGCCCACCAGCCAGCGAGCGCTTCAAGTGGTACATCATCCACGCTTATTCGGGATTTGAGCGTAAAGTTCGCGAGTCGCTCGAAAGCCGCGTGCAGGCCTTCGGTCTGCAGAACAAAATCGGTCGTGTGATGATACCGACCGAACCCGTGACGGAGATCGTCAACGGCAAGAAGCGTACCGTCGAACGGGTCTTTTTGCCCGGCTATGTGCTGGTTGAGATGGATCTCGACAATGACCTGTGGCACGTGATCAAGAACACGCCGCGCGTCACGGGATTTCTCGGGACCGGTGATAAGCCAGTAGCTTTGAGCGAGCAGGAAGTCAGTTCGATCCTCTTCCGCACGGATATTTCGAAGGACAAGCCGCGCCTTAAGATCAAGTTCGAGAAGAACGAGTCCGTGCGGATCACCGAAGGACCGTTTGCGAACTTCAACGGTGTTGTGGACGAAGTCAACGAAGACCGTGAGACGCTCAAGGTGATGGTGACGATTTTTGGCCGCTCGACCCCGGTCGAGCTTGAATTCGGCAAGGTAGAAAAGATCGTTTAGCGAATTTGCAGTACGAGAATCTGGTTGAGCGAAAAGCTCGCCGTAAGGAAAGGTTTTAAAGGCAATGGCAGCTCCAACAAAGAAAGTACAAACTCAGGTCAAGCTCCAGATTGAAGCCGGTAAGGCCACACCAGCGCCTCCGGTCGGCCCCGCGCTCGGTCAGGCGCAGGTCAACATCATGGAATTCTGCAAGCAGTTCAACGCCCGTACGCAGAACAAGGAGATGGCTGGCCTGATCATCCCGGTCGTCATCACCGTCTATGTGGACCGCAGCTTCACCTTTGTTACCAAGACGCCTCCTGCAGCAGTGCTGCTCAAGAAGGCAGCGAACCTGGCCAAGGGTTCGGGGACGCCGAACAAGAACAAGGTCGGCAAGGTGACCGAGGCGCAGGTCCTCGACATCGCCAAGCAGAAGATGCCCGACCTGAACGCCGCTTCAGTCGAAGCCGCTGTGAAGAGCATCAAGGGCACGGCGCGCTCGATGGGGATTGAAGTCACGGCGTAAGGCCGGTTAGGCACATTTCCTGTAGGAAAAACGGGGAAATGTGTGGCATAATCAAAGATGCGTCTCAAGCGCCAGCTTGAAACGCAGTCAACAGCACCACGGCCAGCAGGCGGCATCGACTGTGCGGTGGGAGACGAGGATACATGGCAAAGAAGGTCAGCAAGAATATTGCGAAGGCGCGCGCGGCTGTCGAGAACCGCCCCTATTCGCTCCAGGATGCGGTTCCGCTCCTGCAGAAAGTCAAGTTTGCAAAGTTTGATGAGACGGTCGATCTGACCATGCGTCTCGGTGTCGATCCCAAGCATGCCGACCAGATGGTGCGCGGCACGGTTGTTCTGCCGCACGGCCTGGGCAAGACAAAAAAGGTTGCCGTCATTACTACCGGCGACCGCCAGCGCGATGCGGAAGCGGCGGGTGCGGACATTGTCGGCGGCGAAGAGCTGGTTGAGAAGATTCAGAAGGAAAGCTGGACGGATTTCGACGCCCTGATCGCGACGCCCGACATGATGAAGTCGGTCGGTCGCCTTGGTAAGGTGCTCGGTCCTCGCGGACTGATGCCGAATCCGAAGACGGGTACGGTAACCAGCGATGTCGCTGCGGCCGTAAAGGAGATCAAGGCCGGTAAGGTTGAGTTCCGTACCGACAAAACGGCTCTGGTGCACGTTCCGGTAGGCAAGCTTTCGTTCACGCCGGAGAAGTTGGTGGACAACGCAATGACAGTCATCAGCAGCGTTATGCGTGCCAAGCCTTCGGCAGCGAAAGGCAAGTATATCAAGGGCATCACGCTTAGCTCGACGATGGGCCCTGGTATCTCGCTCGACCACTCGATTGCGGATCAGGCAGCAAAGGCTTAAGCAGATTTTCAAGGATTTCCGGCCAGCTTGCATGAGCGCAATGCGCCGCAGGCGGTGGCCAGTAAGGATTTAGAACAATGCCATTTACGAGAGCAAAGAAGGCAGAGAAGGTTTCGCAGCTGGCGCACGAGCTTGAGGGCTCGACCAGCGCGATTATCGGCACCTTTGCCAAGTTGACCGTCGCGCAGGATTTTGAGCTGCGCAAGACCGTTCGCGCCTCAGGCGGCCGCTACCGCGTGCTTAAGAACAAGCTCGCTGCGCGCGCTTCGAAAGGTACACAGATTGAAGCGGCTCTGCAGGGCCTGAAGGGTGTATCGTCCGTCGCATACACCAGCGGCGACCCGGTCGCGCTGG
This sequence comes from Alloacidobacterium dinghuense, assembly GCF_014274465.1. Taxonomy (NCBI): domain Bacteria; kingdom Pseudomonadati; phylum Acidobacteriota; class Terriglobia; order Terriglobales; family Acidobacteriaceae; genus Alloacidobacterium; species Alloacidobacterium dinghuense. The sequence continues at coordinate 5,398,663 of NZ_CP060394.1, forward strand.
CCAAGGCACTTTCGACCTGGGTAACTGACAACGCGGAGTTCACCTTTAAGCTCGGCATCATCGACGGCAAAGTGATTACCGTCGAAGAGGTCAAGCAGCTGGCGACCATGCCGGGCAAGGAAGAGATCTTCTCGAAGCTGCTCTTCCTCATCAACGCTCCGGCACAACGTCTGGCCACTGTCATCAACGCGACGGGCCGCGACCTGGCTGTAGTGATCAATCAGGCGGTCGAGCAAAACAAGTTTTCAGGCGCGCAGGCTTCGGCAGCGCAGCCATCCCCGGCGGTGGAGCTGGCTGCAGCGGTTGAGCAAGCCCCGGCAGTGGAGCAGGCTCAGGCAGAACAGCCAGCGGTAGAATCCACTGCGCCAGTGGAGTCGGCTCCAGCGGCCGAACCGGCTGCGCCGGAAGTTTCAGGCGGAGAAGCAGCCGCCAGCGAGTAGCGGAACGCTATTCGCCAAGGGTTGAGAAGTTACAGCCGCAAGCAGGCTTGAGGGGTGCTGGTCTGGGCACAACGGAAACCTCAAGGCGGGCAAGCGGCGACCGGAGCGGCGACGTTTCGGATGGCAAAACAAAATTTAGTTTTACGTGGAGAACATGATGGCGGATTTGCAGCAGTTGGAAGATCAGATTGTCGGGCTTAGCCTGCTGGACGCAGCGGCCCTGGTAAAGAAGCTCGAAGAGCGTCTTGGCGTTTCGGCGGCAGCGGCGGCTCCGGTCGTCGTGGCCGGTGCGGCGGCAGGTGCGGCAGCTCCTGCGGCAGTTGAGCAGACTGAGTTCACCGTTATCCTCAAGGATGCCGGAGCGAACAAGATCAACACTATCAAGGCTGTACGCGAAGTCACCTCGCTGGGTCTGAAGGAAGCCAAGGACTTGGTCGACGGAGCTCCGAAGCCTCTGAAGGAGAACATCAGCAAGGAAGATGCCGAGGCCATCAAGAAGAAGTTCGAAGGCGTCGCGACCATCGAAGTCAAGTAAGCCAACTTGTCAATAAGGCAAGTTGCATGCCAAAGCGGAACGCGCTATGATAACTGTTGCGCGTTCCGTTTGGCTTTCTTTTGTGCAACGAGCCTGACTTTGGGGCGCGACTTTTGCGTAGTTCCTTTTGCGGCTTTGCTATAAGCCGTGGCAAGTCAAATGGTTATACCCGTTTGATGATGGGGTGAACGCAAGGAAAGCTTACCGGCACATTAAGATTGTCGGCATATCTGTGGGCATGCGGCGGACTCGCAGATGTGAAAACTTGGGATCGGCTGTAGGGCGGCATACACGCAGTTGCGAAGCGGCGGGAAACGAACATTCTGTTTATAACAAGTGCACAATCCGGTTGTGGCGCTCGTAAGACATCTTGTCTCTACGAGCGATTGGCATTTGTATCGTCTTTTACTTCTCCGCGCTTTAGCCTCCCACGCTCTACCCTGACAACCCGCATGATGCTGCACTAGCAGCGGTTTTGTCCAGCACTTCGCTCTGACGTTTGTTTTGTACCGCGAGGTTGTCTGGTTTGGCAAGACCGGAGATGTGGAAAGCTCTCCGGAAGTGTTCATCCTGCGCGTTCCGTTTTGGCCCGCAGGTCATTTCTTCAAAGAAACACCATGCTGCCTCTGGGCGAGGACGGAGACGGCAGGATAGAAATCCCTCGGCATGTTGCGTGACTCGGACAGCATGTCATCCACCTCGCGTTTTACGAGCCCAGGAGTGAAGCATGTCAAGCGAGAACCGCGCACTACGCAGCCGTCTCGATTTTTCAAAAATTCCTACATCCATTCAAATCCCTAACCTGATCGAAGTGCAGCGGCGTTCCTACGAGCGTTTCCTGCAGATGGACAAGCTGCCCACCGAGCGCGAAGACAACGGATTGCAATCGGTTTTCACCTCGGTTTTCCCGATTACTGATTTTCGTAATATCTCGCAGCTTGATTTCGTCGACTTCTCGATTGGTAACTGGGAGTGCAAGTGCGGACACCTGAAGGGCCTGCATCACCTGCGTACCGCCTGCGTCAATTGCGGCGCCATGGTTATCACCGACCCATTCCATCCCGGCGATGTGCTCTGCCACAAGTGCGGCACCTACAACAAGAACACGCCTGATTTCTGCAACAAGTGCGGCGACCCTGTAGGCTTGCAGCTCAAGTACGATCAGGCGGAGTGCGAGGAGCGTGGCATGACTTACTCTGCTCCGCTCAAGGTCACCGTGCGCCTCACGATTTACGACAAGGATGCAGAGACCGGCGCCAAGACCATCCGCGACATCAAGGAGCAGGAAGTCTTCTTCGGCGACATTCCGCTGATGACGCAGAATGGCACGTTCATCGTCAACGGAACCGAGCGTGTTATTGTTTCGCAGTTGCACCGTTCGCCCGGCGTCTTCTTTGAGACGGCGAACAACCGCACCTACTTCCTCGGTAAGATCATTCCCTATCGCGGCTCCTGGGTTGAGTTTGAGTACGACCAGAAGAACACGCTCTACGTCCGCATCGACCGCAAGCGTAAGTTCCTCGGCACGATTTTCCTGCGGGCGCTCGGTCTCAAGTCCGACGAAGAGATTCTCAAGACCTTCTACACCGTCGACAAGATCTCGGTGCGTGACAACAAGCTCTTTTGGACGCTCGATGAGAACGCCGAGAAGCCGACACATCTGCTGGGCGCGAAGCCTGCGCACGCTGTTGTAGTCAAGAACGAAGAAATCGCCCACTCTGGCCGCAAGATCACTCCGTCGATCCTGAAGGCGCTGCGTTCGCACAAGGTTTCCGAAGTCGAAATCGAAACCGCCGAACTCGACGGTGCCGTAACCGCAGCCGACGTGATCGACACGACCACGGGAGAAATCTTTCTTGAAGCGAATCAGGAACTCACTGCCGACAAGCTGCACAAGATCATGCAGAGCGGCGTATCTACGGTCGAAGTCTTCTTTCCTGAGCGCGACGATGTGGGCAACATCATCACCAACACGCTGCGCCGCGACTCCGTACGCAAGCCGGAAGAGGCTCTGATCGAGATCTACCGCAAGCTGCGCCCGGGCGATCCGCCGACGCTCGATACCGCGACTGCGCTCTTCGAAGGCATGTTCTTTGATGCGCGCAAGTACGACTTCTCGCGCGTGGGCCGTCTGAAGTTCAACATCAAGCTCTATGAGAGCCAGGATGCGACGCAGCTCGACAAGCGCACGCTGACTCCGGAAGACTTCTACGGAACCATCCGGTACCTGCTCAAGCTGCGCAAGAACATCGGCATCGTGGACGACATCGATCACCTTGGTAACCGCCGCGTGCGTGCTGTCGGTGAACTGATGGAGAACCAGTTCCGCATCGGCCTCGTGCGTATGGAACGCGCCATCAAGGAAAAGATGAGCGTCTATCAGGAGATGTCGACGGCCATGCCGCACGACCTCATCAACGCAAAGCCGGTGATGGCCGCCATCCGTGAGTTCTTCGGTTCCTCGCAGCTCTCGCAGTTCATGGACCAGACCAATCCGCTCTCGGAGATCACGCACAAGCGCCGTCTCTCCGCGCTTGGACCGGGCGGTCTCTCGCGTGAGCGCGCCGGATTCGAAGTCCGCGACGTTCACCCGACGCACTATGGCCGTATCTGCCCGATTGAGACGCCGGAAGGTCCGAATATCGGTCTGATCAGCTCGCTCTCGTGCTTCGCGCGCATCAATGAGTACGGCTTTATTGAATCGCCATACCGCCGCGTGAAAGATCACCGTGTCCTTGATTATGTTCAGGTTACGAATGCCGGTGAGAGCGGTTTGCGTGTCGGCGATCACCTCGAAAAGTCCGAGGCGCTGAAGCTCAACAACCAGCTCAAGAAGGACAAGAAGCGCCACATCGACTTCGAACCCTTCTCCTTCTACCTTTCTGCGTGGGAGGAAGACCGTCACACCATCGCGCAGGCAAACATCGAGCTCGACGAGCATGGAAACATCACCGAAGAGCTGGTGAATGCTCGCCGTCAGGGCAACTTCGTCCTCGTGGACCGCAAGGAAGTCGACTACGTTGACGTGAGCCCGAAGCAGCTGGTCTCGGTTGCCGCATCGCTCGTGCCGTTCCTTGAGCACGACGACGCAAACCGCGCGCTGATGGGCGCCAACATGCAACGCCAGTCGGTGCCGTTGCTCGTGTCGGAAGCTCCGCTTGTCGGAACCGGCATGGAAGGCGTCACTGCGCGCGATTCGGGAGCCGTGATTCTGGCACGCCGTAACGGCGTGGTCGATTCGGTCGACTCCGAGCGCATCATCATCCGCGTGGAAGGTGAGCATCACCCGACGCAGCTGTCGCGTGAAGTTGGTTCGGATATCTACCAGCTGACGAAGTTCAAGCGCTCGAACCAGAACACCTGCATCAACCAGAAGCCGATCGTTCGTCATGGCGATCGCGTGGTGAAGGGACAGGTGATCGCTGACGGTCCTTGCACAGAGCAGGGCGAGCTTGGCCTCGGACGCAACGTGCTCGTGGCTTTCATGCCGTGGCGCGGTTACAACTTCGAGGACGCGATCCTCATCTCGGAAAAGCTCGTTCGTGAGGACTACTACACCTCAGTCCACATCGAAGAGTTCGAGATCGAAGCGCGCGACACGAAGCTTGGACCGGAAGAAATCACGCGTGACATTCCTAATGTTTCAGAGAGCGCACTGCGCGATCTGGACGAGAGCGGTGTCATCCGTATCGGCGCGAAGATCAAGCACAACGATATTCTCGTCGGTAAGGTCACCCCCAAGGGCGAGACGCAGCTCACTCCGGAAGAGAAGCTGCTGCGCGCCATCTTCGGCGAAAAGGCCGGCGACGTGCGCGACGCATCGCTCACCTGCCCTCCAGGTATCGAAGGCACGGTGGTCGATGTTCGCATATTCTCCCGCAAGGGTCAGGAGAAGGACGAGCGCGCCAAGCTGATCGAAGGCGAGCAGGTTGCGAAGCTTGAAAAGAACCTCGCCGATGAGATTCGTATTCTCACCGACGAGCGTCTGAAGCGTCTCGAAGCGATCCTCGGAGGCAAGGAAGTTCTTGCCGACCTTCACGACGAGCGCACCAATAAGCGCCTCCTCGTGAAGGGAGCAATCCTCGACCGCGACACCATCGAGCTGATCTCGACCAAAAACCTTAAGCGCATCCGTTACAACGACAAGGACCCGCGCGTGAATGAGCAGATCGACGAGATCGAGGAAATGACCTCGCGTCAGATCGATGTGTTGCGCAAGATCACGAACGAGCGCATCTCCAAGCTGCAGAAGGGCGACGAGCTTGCTCCCGGCGTCATCAAGCTGGTCAAGGTTTACATCGCCATGAAGCGCAAACTCTCCGTCGGTGACAAGATGGCCGGACGCCACGGTAACAAGGGCGTCATCGCGCGCATCCTGCCCGAAGAGGACATGCCATATCTGCCCGATGGCAAGCCGGTAGAAATTGTTCTCAACCCGCTTGGTGTGCCTTCGCGTATGAACGTTGGTCAGATTCTCGAAACGCACCTTGGCTGGGCTGCGCACGAACTCGGCGAGCAGGTTGCCGAAATCGTGAAGCAGAACCAGGACGCCAATGCGATCCGCGAAGTCTTCAGGGAGCGCTTCTCCGGTACTGCCGCTCTGCGTCAGCTCCTTGAGCTCGACGACGAGCAGGTCAGGCGGGTGGGTCTGGGTATGCAGAAGGGCATCTGGTTTGGCACGGCAGTCTTTGACGGTGCGCGCGAAACCGAGATCAAGGCGCTTCTCGCCGCTGCTGGACTTCCCAGCTCAGGCAAGACGCCGCTCTTTGACGGCATGACCGGCGAAGAGTTCGAACAGCCGGCGACCGTGGGCTACATCTACATGCTCAAGCTCTCGCATCTGGTTGACGACAAGATCCACGCGCGCTCGATCGGGCCGTACTCGCTTATCACGCAGCAGCCGCTGGGTGGTAAGGCGCAGTTCGGAGGCCAGCGCTTCGGAGAAATGGAAGTGTGGGCGCTTGAAGCATATGGCGCTGCCTACATTCTCCAGGAGCTGCTTACCGCCAAGTCCGACGACGTCTATGGCCGTACCAAGATTTACGAGGCCATCGTCAAGGGCGAGGCAGCCATTGAGCCCGGCGTGCCGGAATCGTTCAACGTGTTGATTCGCGAGTTGCAGGCGCTCTGCCTTGATGTGGAACTCATCAAGCAGGTAGGCGACGACGCAAAGAAGCAGCCGCTGCCAACATTCGCAGCCGCCGACTAAGCGGCGAAACGGAAGGCGAGGGCTTTAGCCCTCGCCTGCCCGAACAAGTTTTGCAAGGGGCTTCAGCCCCCTGAGATAAGCATCATGGGACCTGTCCCGCCGGGAGCGACAGGCCACCCCACACAGAAGTACCCGGAACTCAAGGAGGGTCACCTTGTACCGTTCCAGCCCGTTTGAATTAACCAGCCCGATCACGGATTTCGACGCTATCCGCATCTCGCTCGCTTCGCCCGAGAAGATTCGCAGCTGGTCGCATGGCGAAGTCACCAAGCCGGAAACCATCAACTACCGCACCTTCAAGCCGGAGCGCGACGGACTGTTCTGCGCCCGCATCTTCGGCCCGGTCACCGACTGGGAGTGTCTCTGCGGCAAGTACAAGCGCATGAAGCATCGCGGCGTCATCTGCGACAAGTGCGGCGTTGAAGTTACGCTGTCAAAGGTTCGCCGTGAGCGCCTCGGCCACATCGAGCTGGCCTCGCCCTGCTCGCACGTCTGGTTCTTCAAGGGCCTGCCGTCGCGCATCGGCCACCTGCTCGACATTTCTCTGCGTGATCTCGAAAGCGTGCTCTACTTCGAAAGCTATGTTGTCGTAGATCCAGGCGACTCGCCGACGCGCGAGCGCGAGATCATTAAGGATGAAAACCGCTTCCGCGAACTCGACCAGCAGTATCGCCCGTCTGGTTTCAAGGGCATGATGGGTGCCGAGGCGATCAAGGAATTGCTGAAGCGCGTCAATGTTGACGAGCTGGCCGTCGAGCTGCGCGAGCGCATGAAGGCTGAGACCTCGCTGCAGAAGCGCCTCAAGTATTCGAAGCGCCTCAAGGTTGTCGAAGCCTTCCGCAAGTCCGGCAACAAGCCGCAGTGGATGATTCTCGACGTAATCCCGGTCATTCCGCCGGAGCTGCGTCCCCTCGTTCCTCTGGACGGCGGCCGCTTCGCGACGTCTGATCTGAACGACCTGTATCGCCGCGTCATCAACCGCAACAACCGCCTCAAGAAGCTCATGGACCTCCACGCGCCTGAGGTGATCGTGCGCAACGAAAAGCGCATGTTGCAGGAAGCTGTCGATGCGCTCTTCGACAACGGCCGTCGTGGCCGCGTTCTGCGCGGCGCGAACAACCGTCCGCTGAAGTCGCTCTCTGACACCCTCAAGGGCAAGCAGGGCCGCTTCCGTCAGAACCTGCTCGGTAAGCGCGTTGATTACTCTGGCCGTTCGGTCATCGTCGTCGGTCCTGAGCTGAAACTGCATCAGTGCGGTCTGCCAAAGAAGATGGCGCTTGAACTCTTCAAGCCCTTCATCTATCACCGCCTTGAGCAGACAGGCCACTGCACGACCATCAAGCAGGCAAAGGAAATGGTCGAGCTGCAGGAGCCGATCGTGTGGGACATCCTTGAAGAAGTCATCAAGGACCATCCGGTACTCTTGAACCGTGCCCCAACCCTGCACCGCCTCGGCATCCAGGCCTTTGAGCCTGTGCTTGTTGAAGGCAAGGCCATTAAGATTCACCCGCTCGTTTGCACCGCGTTCAACGCGGACTTCGACGGTGACCAGATGGCCGTGCACATTCCGCTGTCGCCAGAAGCGCAGGTGGAAGCCAGCGTGCTGATGCTCGCTTCGCACAACATCCTGTCGCCCGCGTCCGGTCAGCCGATCACCGTTCCTACACAGGACATGGTTCTCGGTCTCTACTATCTGACCAAGGCCAAGAAGGGGGGCAAGGGTGAAGGCCGCGTCTTCGCGAACACCGAAGAAGTACTCATGGCCCTCGAAGCCAAGGAGATCGAAACCCTCACGCCGATTCGTCTGCGCTACACCGGTTCTGTCCTCGACATGACCACCGCATACGACGATCAGGATCTGACGCACACCGAGCCGGTCGAGTACGACAAGCAGTACATCACCACGACCGTCGGCCGCGCCATCCTGAACGACGCTCTTGCGGATGGCATGCCGTACGTCAACGGTCTGCTCAAGAAGAAGGGCATCGGCCAGCTGGTCAACTACTGCTACCTGAACCTCGGCCTTGAAGTTACAGTCAAGATGCTCGACCGCATCAAGGAACTGGGCTTCCAGTACGCGACGCGCTCCGGCCTCTCCGTCGGCCTGGACGACATGGTCATCCCGGAGACGAAGTACGGTGTCGTGCGCGAAGCGGAAAAGCAGCGCTTTGCCGTGCAGCAGCAGTACCTTGACGGCGCGATCACCAACGGTGAGCGCAACAACAAGGTCATTCAGCTGTGGTCATCTGTAACCGAGAAGGTTGCGGATGAGATGTTCAACAACATGAAGAACGCCGACAAGGAAGGAGCCATGAACCCGATCTACATCATGGCCGATTCCGGTGCTCGTGGTTCGAAGCAGCAGATTCGTCAGCTCTCCGGCATGCGCGGACTGATGGCGAAGCCGTCGGGCGAAATCATCGAGACCCCCATCACGGCAAACTTCCGTGAAGGCCTCACCGTGCTCGAATACTTCATTTCGACGCACGGCGCGCGTAAGGGTCTGGCTGACACCGCTCTGAAGACTGCTGACTCCGGCTACCTGACACGTCGATTGGTTGATGTGGCGCAGGATGTCATCGTCAGCGAGCACACCTGCGGAACCGTCGAAGGCATCTACGTAACTCCTATCGTCGAGTCTGGCGAAATCATCGAGCCGCTGCGTGACCGCATCATCGGCCGCGTCTCGCTCGAAAAGATCAAGGACTACGAAGGCAGCGTCATCGTCGACATCAACCAGGAGATCACCGAAGACCTCGCATCGCAGATTCAGGCAGCCGGCATTGAGCGCGTCAAGATTCGCTCCGTGCTCACCTGCGAATCCAAGCGTGGCGTCTGCATCCTCTGCTATGGCCGCAACCTCGGCTCCGGCAAGATGGTTGAGCTCGGCGAAGCTGTCGGCGTCATCGCCGCGCAGTCCATCGGTGAGCCCGGAACGCAGCTCACGATGCGTACCTTCCACATCGGTGGTACGGCATCGCGTGTTTCGGAGCAGTCGAAGCTCGACGCGAAGAACAACGGTACCGTCCGCTTCATCAACATGGTCACCGTTCGTTCAAAGGGTGGCGATCTGGTTTCCATGAACCGTTCGGGTTCGATCGCCGTTGTTGACGACCGTGGCCGTGAGAAGGAGCGCTACCAGGTTGTGTACGGCGCAAAGCTGAAGGTGGAAGACGGTCAGAAGGTCGAGCTCGGTCAGGCAATGGTCGAGTGGGATCCCTACACGTTCGCGATCCTCACTGAGATCGGCGGCACCATCCAGTTCAAGGACCTGCAGGAAGGCATCACCCTGCATGAGGAAGTCGATGAGGTTACCGGCCTCTCGCGCCTCGTCGTCGGCGATGCACCTGATGAGAAGCGCCAGCCAGCGATCCTCATCAAGGGCAGCAAGGGCAACAAGCGTTATCTGATGCCTTCGCGCGCTCACCTAATGATCCAGGACGGCGACGAAGTCTTCCCCGGCGATATCCTTGCCAAGATTCCGCGCGAAACCACGCGCACCAAGGACATCACCGGCGGTCTGCCTCGCGTCGTAGAACTCTTCGAAGCCCGCAAGCCGCGCGAAACCGCCATCATCAGCGAAATCGATGGTGTGGTGAAGTTCGGCGAAGTCAGCAAGGGTCAGCGTAAGATCTACGTCACCGCTGACAACGGCGAGGAGAAGGAGTACTCGGTGCCTCGCGGCGTCCACGTCAACGTGCAGGAGGGTGAACGCCTGCGCGCCGGCGAGCCGCTGATGGATGGACCGCTCAACCCGCACGACATTCTCGCCGTGCTCGGTGAGAAGGAGCTGCAGGCCTACCTGGTGAACGAAATCCAGGAAGTCTACCGTCTCCAGGGCGTGGCCATCTCCGACAAGCACATCGAGACCATCGTCCGCCAGATGCTGCGCTGGGTGAAGATCGAGGAAGTCGGCGACACAAACTTCCTGCTCGAACAGCAGGTTGACAAGTTCCGCTTCCGCAACGAGAACGAGCGCGCCATCTCGAATGGTGGACGTCCGGCAACTGGCCGTCCGCTTCTGCTCGGTATCACCAAAGCGTCGCTGTCTACCGAGAGCTTCATCTCGGCAGCCAGCTTCCAGGAGACCACGCGCGTACTGACCGAGGCGTCCATCAACGGTGCCGTCGACAACCTGCGCGGCCTCAAGGAGAACGTCATCGTCGGCCGTCTCATCCCGGCTGGAACCGGCATGGAATACTACCGCAACATCTCGCTCTCACCGGAACTGGAAGAAGCGGCAGCCAAGGTCCAACAGGAAGTGCAGACTGCTTACGAGGAAGCAGAGCGCGAACTCGAAATGATGCGCCAGGAAGGCGAAGCCGAAGAAATGGCTGCCGAATAATACTGGCCCCAACGCTAAACTGAAAAGCCCCGCCTCGTGCGGGGCTTTTTCAGTTCCTGCCATCTCCAGCAAAGCTTCCATTGCACAGACTGGCTAGCATAAAAATGAGTCGCTAAGCCCGCGATGCGTTTAGACTGTCCTTTTCCACTCCACTATGCCTGAGGTTTCATGAAGAGGGTCCGTTCGATTTACTTAATCCTGTTGTGTCTTCTTGCCAGCCTGCTTCCAGTAGAAGCCAGAGCTCAGGAAAAGCCGGCAACTCCCGAAGAAGATTACGTAAAGGCGCACTATACCAAGTACGAATATCGCATTCCCATGCGCGATGGCGTGCATCTATTCACTTCTGTCTACGTGCCCAAAGACACTTCGCAGAGTTATCCATTCATGATTGATCGCACTCCCTACAGTGTTGCTCCGTATGGCGAGGATCAATACAAAAAGACTCTCGGGCCGTCCGACGAATTCGAGAAGGCGGGCTACATCTTCGTTTACCAGGATGTGCGCGGGCGCTACCTGTCCGAGGGAAAGTTCGTCGAAATGCACCCGCACATTGTCGACAAGAAGTCGCCGCAAGACGTCGACGACAGCTCTGACATGTACGACACGCTGGAGTATCTGCTGAAACATGTGCAAAACAACAATGGCAAGGCAGGCATTTGGGGGATCTCCTACCCCGGCTTTTATACCTCAGCCAGCATCATCGATTCGCACCCTGCGCTGAAGGCAGCATCACCGCAGGCGCCCATGACGAACCTCTTCAAAGGCGATGATGCCTATCATGGCGGGGCATTCATGTTGGGTGCAAACTTCGGCTTCTATACATCCTTCAAGCCGTTCGAAGAACCTTCCCTGCCGAAGCGTGAAGTGCCCTTCCAGATGGGAACGCCGAATGGCTATGAGTTCTATCTGCAGGCGGGCGCAACGGAGAACCTCGATAAGAAGTACCTGAAGGGCTCCAACCCACTCTTCAACGACCAGCTCTTCCACACAACCTACGACGAGTACTGGAAGGAGCGCGACCTCTCACAGCACATGAAAAATGTGAAATGCGCCGTGCTCGTTGTAGGCGGATGGTTCGACGCAGAGGACTTATCCGGACCATACAACACCTTTTACGCAATCAACAAATTCAATCCAGAGACCGCCACGACGCTGGTTGAAGGGCCGTGGGTGCATGGTGGGTGGGCGCGCAATGACGGAGACCATTTGGGAGACGCGCAGTTCAACGCGAAAACTGCCGAGTTCTTCCGCAGAAATATTCAGTTCCCGTTTTTCGAGTACTACTTGAAGGGCAAAGGCTCGCCGATGCCGAAGGCCTACGTATTTGAAACTGGAACAAACGTGTGGCGCACCTATGACGCTTGGCCGCCAGCACAGGCAAAGCCAAAGATGCTCTACTTCCATGCCGGTGGCAAGCTCTCCCTTGATCCTCCTGTCGAAAAGGAGGGTTCAGACGATTACATCAGCGATCCATCTCATCCCGTTCCCTTCGTCGGTTACACAACAGATACGATTCCCCAACGCTACATGGTCGACGATCAACGCTTCGCATCCTCGCGCACGGACGTGCTTGTCTACCAGACCGATCCACTAACAGAGGACGTAACAATTGCCGGACCGATTTCTCCGAAGCTGAAAGTAGCAACCACGGGTACGGACTCCGACTTCGTTGTAAAACTGATCGATGTGTACCCCAACGACTATCCCGATCCGGATACGGGCGGCACGACAGGCAAGCGTGTGATCGACACACCACCGTTACGGATGGGCGGCTATCAACAGCTCCTGCGCGGCGAGCCGATGCGGGCGAAGTTTCGTGATAGCTGGGAGAAGCCCGAGACCATGACCCCAGGGAAGATGGCCGAGGTCGACTTCTCCATGCCCGATCTCAATCACACTTTCCGCAAGGGGCATTGCATTATGGTGCAGGTGCAGAGTTCGTGGTTTCCGCTGGTCGATCGCAACCCGCAAACCTTCACCGACATCCCGCATGCCAAGCCAGAAGATTTCAAGAAGGCAACAGAAACTGTCTTTCGCGATAGCAACGCCGCATCAGGTGTTGAGGTTTTAGTTCTGCCCCAGCCTTAGCCTGTAGCGCAGACGAGTAAATGCTATACGAACAATCCAAGGCCCCAGTTGAACTGGGGCCTTTTTAATTTCTTGCTCAACCGATGTGATTGTGAAGCGAATCGTCCCCGACAAACGACCGCACCTTGGGATCGTGCCAAGGCTATGCGAGCAGGGCCGGCTTCTCACCGCGCGTGGTACGCCTCAATTTAAGTTAAGGGTTCTTACCGCCGAACTGCTCGCAAGAAACGTTGGGATGCCAGTTCACGAACGCGCCATTGGGATTGTCTTTCCACGCCCAGACATGCAGTGTATAGAAGGCCGGCAAGCCGAAACGATTGGGACTCTCGAAGTAGTGAAAGAGCTGGCCCATGAGTTCTGGAGGACCTGGATTCTTCTTATCCCACGCATCGGCGAGGACCAGAAAATCGGCGCCTATCAGTTGCAGCCCTCCATTCGGTGTTGGTTCGTAGATCACGATCTGGGGACGTGTGGGATCGAGCTCGCCACGGTTTACTAGAAGCGAGTTCACAAAGTGGAGACCCATTGCTCCTGAATCGGGTCCGCTTACGCAGCCGAATTGGAGAGAATAGCCCTCGGCCTCAGCTACGGAGACGTCCTTAAACCGTTCGGTCGATTGCCTGACAATATTGATCAGGGCACTCGCCTGGCTCTGGGCCGCTGGGGTTGGCTGTTGATGCGTCGTCGCGTGCGAATGGCTATCCTGCGCCAGAACATGCAAGGGATAAACGCTGAATAGACTGAGCGCGAACGCGATGCCAGCATACTGGAATCGTTTCACAAACTGTCTGAAATTTACAATTGCTGTTTGGATATGTGTCGTACTCAATGGACTTGTCTCCTTGTTTCTCTAACAAGGAGATCGGAAAGTGACAATCAAAAGACGACAAACTCCTATCCATATTTGGTAAGATCGCGGGCTAGATGGAAAGTCAAAATGGACCGCCAAGAAAAAGGCCATCCTTTTGAGGATGGCCTTTTGCGGTTTCTGAGCTGGGCTTAGAAGGTCGTGCTGACCGTCAGGCGGAAGGTTTTGTTCGGTTCGCGGAGTTCGTACAGTGAGCCGTAGAGCTGCGTTGCCTGAGCATAGCTATAGTCGCCAGCGCCGCCAGCCGGGAACATGCTACGAGTGATCAGGTTCTGACCGTTGATGTTGTCGTACAAGCGCAGCGGGTTATAGGCGTAGTAGATACGGAACGGCGCGTTGATGATCGGCATCATCACCGAAATCTGCGCGCCAAGTGACATGCGCGGAACGTAATTGGTTCCGGGAATTGGACGGATATAGCGGTCAAACTGAATCGTCTGGCCTCCTACGCAAGCGCCATTCACGTAATTCGGGCAGCCATAGAGCGGAGCATTCAGCGTATCGAAGCCTTGCGGGCTCTGCTTGAGCTGACCGCTACTAGTCGCCATATTCATACCGAAGTCATCGAAAAACTCGAGTGCTGCGGTACGTCCAACGAGCGGAATGCGGTACTCAACGTTGCCGGTGATCTGCGTATCGCCGCCGATGGGGCCGATACCGTAAACCGGAATGGGAACCTGAACGCACTGGTTGGTCTGCGGATTGGTTGGATCACGTGGTACGCAGGTGCCGTCCGGATTGGTGAGGTTGAAGAGAACGCGTGTGGGCACGAATCCGTACGGCGTTGCGGTGCGAATATCAAATCCGCGGAGATCAGCTTCGCCGCCGGCGTAGAAGCGATTGAAAGGAGGCGCCACATCGCCGCTGATGCCGTGAATGTAGTTTGCCTGGACACGATATCCGACAATATTCCGGCCTTCGTTATTGAAGTGGAACCATTTAACCGGTCGGAACTGCTTGTATTCAATTACCGGCTGGAAATAGCGCACGTTGCCCCAGAGTCCCGCGAGCTGAAAGGCACTCGAGAAGGAGGATCCGGTACGCGGCATGTAGCTGGAATCCAGCTTGTTCCAGGAATAGCTGAGGGAGATCATGCTGTTGACGATGCCCTCAAGCGAGTTTCCGTTCTGGATTCCGCTGCGGAACGCCAGCGTCTGGAAGAGATTTTGCGATGCGGCGCTGAAAGTTGTAACCGACGAACGATTAAGCGAATAGGTGACGCCGATGCGCTTGAACGTGTGACGGATGGGATATGCGCCAGACACGGTAAAGCCAGTCACTGACTGGTTGTAGTTCTGGGTGAGCGAGTTCACAGCTGCCGTGGTGTTCGCATCCGCGCCCGAGAGGTTATAGGCCTTGGCCGAGTTGTAGTCGTACTTGCTGGAGTAGAGCTGGAAGCCAAGGCTGACAGGCTTGTTCCGCAGGTACGGCTCATTGAAGCCGAAGAGCAGGTTGCGCGACAGGTTGCCGGCGCTGGCCTGTACGCTCAGCGTTTCGCCCAATCCAAGAAAGTTATTGGTCTGGTAATTCAGGCCGAGGAAGGTGCCGGACAGGCCACTGACGCCGCCGTTGAGGCCGATGGAGTTCTTGCCCTTTTCCGTAACCTTCAAGAGCAAATCCACCGTGCCTGCTTCCGGATTCTGATGCGTTTCGGAGTCCTGATCGACCTTCAACGGGTTGAAATAATCGAGCTGATTGAGGCGCAACAGGCTCAGCTCCCAGAGGTGGCTGTTGTAGACCTGGCCTTCTTCGAGCAGCAATTCACGTCGGATGACGAAGTCGCGGGTAACGGTGTTGCCTTGGAACTCGATCCGGGAAACGTAGAAGGGCTTGCCTTCTTCGAGATCGACGACGAAGGAAACGGTCTTGTGGTCGTCATCGATGACTGGCTCGGGCGACGCCGAGAAGTTGATGTAGCCGAGCTGGCCGTAGGCTTTTTGCAGGTTCTGCAGACCTTTGCCGAAGGCGGTGAAGTTGAACCACTCGCCGTCTTTGATTGGGAACTGGGCACGCAGGGCCTTGAGGTTCGCGTCGGGAACAGCCTTGTTGCCTTTGAAGGTGATGGTGCCGAGGCGGTAGCGTGCGCCTTCGTCGACGGGAATGCGGATGTCGATGCGCTTGCCCTTGCGGGGGCGGAAGGTGAAGAATGACAGGCCGCTTTCGTTGCGAAGATGCTTGAGCGGCTCGCCTGTGGAGGCGCGGAAGTAGCCCTTGTCGCGGTAGGCTTGGCGCACGCGCTCTCCGTCTTCTTCAAGCTTGCTGGCGTCGTAAGTCTTGGCGAAAAGGTTCTCGAAGATGATGGAGTGCGGGATTCCGATCGGGCGCAGGTTCTTCATGGCCAGACGCAGCTCGCGCGAACTGAGGTGCTGGTTGCCAGTGAAACTGATGTTCCCAACTTTAACCTTGGGGCCTTCCTTGACGATAAAGTTCACCTGCACCGAGGCGGGCGGAATCGTCTTTACGTCGGCCTTGATGGTGGCGAATTGCCGGCCATGCTCGGAAAGCAGCTCCTTGATGACAGTCTCGACGCGGGCGATGCGGGTTGGGTCGTACTGACTTTCAACGGAGAAGCCGACCTTTTCCTTTTTCAGGCGGTCTAGTACGTCAGACTGTGTGACCGAGTTCAAGCCTTTGTAGTTGATTTCACGGATCGTGGCCTTTTCGCGGACATAGACGTCAAGAATGATTCCCCCCTTGGGATTCTCCTCGCGCTCGATGCGGACGTCTTCGAAGTAGCCGGTGTTCCATAAAGAATTGAAGTCGCGCTCGACGGTTGTTGGGTCGAAGGCCTCGTTCTCATGGCTGAACATGCGGGCGAGAATCGTCTCTTTTGGGATGCGGCGGTTGCCGATGACGCGAATCTGGGTAATCGTCTGCTGCTGTGCCCACGCCGAAAAAACGGTAAAGCAAAGAAGTACGAAGGCCAACGGCTTGAGCGTGCGGCGGAATTTGCGGCTCGCATTCTGACTTGTTTTGATTGGAGAGCTCACGCCCTCTCGCATGACGGGAAAAATAGGCACACCCTCACTGCAAAAAATCAGATGAAACTTGAGGAAAAGGCGATTATAAGTGACCGGAGGCGCAGTTCCCAACTCCGGAGGATCTTGGCGTCTCTTTACGGTCATCGGGGGATGCCAGTCCACCCGCTAGCTTTCCAGTTCTGCATGGACATCGAAACCTTCACCATTCCAGACGATTCTGAGAAGGTTTGGTTTGCAACAAACCTGACAATCCTCGACATAGGACTGCTTTCCGCCGGCTGACTCGTCAACAACAATTTCATTCCACTCTCCACAGCCAGCGCATTGGAAACCCGCAGCGAACGGCATCGATTGGTCCGCTCTTAGTCTATCGGAATGAAGGAGTTTTCGCTGCTCAGGCGGTGACTTTTCGCACTTCGACGAGAGTAGAGTAGAAGGTGGGTCCGCCGCCAAAGTCCGTTAGTCGTTGCGAGGTGAGAAGGTTTACGTTGTTTCCGCCGGGTGAGAGCTTGTTCCAGTTGAGACGGCTCGCCACTACTCCCTCGGGAAGATGGCCGTTAACATGGGCTTTCATCCGAAGTGATCCCCGGTCATTGAAGATTTCAACGGTGTCGCCTTCACAGATACCGCGCGCTGCTGCATCGCTGGAACGCATTTCAAGGCGGTTTGAGTGGGCAGCTTCCATCATTTGGTGTCCGTGAAGGTTGGCAAAAGTCGAGTTCATATAGTGGTCGGCCTTGCGTGGGAGGAACTCGAGGGGGTAGGCGGTGTTCTTTGTGTGACGCGACTCTGTCGGAGGTACAAATGAGGGAATCGGATCGACACCCTGAGCGGCCAAGGCCTCAGAGAAGAATTCGATCTTGCCGCTGGGTGTTTTAAAGGGCCCATTGGCGAAGGGACGGAACGGCTCGCCATCTCTCTCTGATGCAAATTGCAGGCGCTGATGGCCTCCAGCGGCGTTTAGCGTTTCTTCAGTCATGCCGGCCATCCACGCATCCTGCTTCTCAGGCTGGGCTGTGCGTAGCGCCTGCGCAATGAGGTCTTCAGCGGTGTCGCGGAAGCATGGCTCAACAAAGCTCATGCGCTGGGCCAGCTGCGAGAAGAGCCAAACATTAGAGCGGGCTTCGCCTAACGGTTCGATGGCCGGATTCGAAATCTGGACATAGTAATGGCCGTAGGCTCCCTGCACATCCTTGTGTTCGAGGAACGTGGTAGCGGGGAGCAAGATGTCGGCGTAGTCGGCCGTGTCGGTGAAGAACTGCTCGTGGACGACGGTGAAGAGGTCGAGGCGCGCCATGCCTTCGAGGACCTTTGACTGATCCGGTGCGATGGCGGCGGGGTTCGAGTTGTAGACGAAAAGCGCCTTTACCGGCGGATTATCGAGCCTGGTTAGGGCATGTCCCAGCTCGGTCATATTGACAATACGAGAGTGGCGCTTAATCGGGCTTGCGAACATCAGATCAGGGCGCTCGATGGTGACCTTGTCCCATGAGAAGGCGCCACTGGTTGAGAGCTGCAAGCCGCCACCGAGGTGCTTCCAGGCACCGACAAGTGCAGGCAGCATGGCGACCGCGCGGGAAGCCTGGCCGCCGTTCTCGCCGCGCTGGATGCCGTAATTCATGCGGATGACTGCTGGTGTCGTGGTTGCGTATTCGCGCGCGAGACGTCCGATGTCGGCTATGGGAATGCCGGTCCACTGCGAAACGCGCTCCGGAGTATATTCGGCGGCGCGCTCTTTGATCTGAGCAAAGCCGTGCGTATTTTCCGCGACGTAACCTGCGTCTTCGAGGCCGTCACGCAGGATGATGTGCATCATGCCGAGGGCAAGCGCCACGTCGGTTCCGGGATTGATGGCGATGTGCCAGTCGGCGACGCGGGCAGTTCGGGTTTTATAGGGATCGATGACGACGAGCTTCGCCCCATTGCGGCGAGCCTCTTCAATCATTGGCCAGAGATGAATGTTGTTGCCGTGGACGTTCGCTCCCCAGGCGATGATGTAGCGTGCGCGGCGGAAGTGCTCGGTGTCCGTGCCCAGCTTGCGGCCATAAACGGAGAGAAGCGCATCGCCACCAGCAGTCGAGCAGATTGTCCGGTCGAGCTGCGATGCTCCGAGACGGTGAAAGAAGCGGCGGTCCATGGAGCCGTACCCGAGAACGCCGATGGTTCCGGCATAAGAATAGGGCAGGATCGATTCGGGCCCATGTTCGTCGCTGATCTTTTTGAGACGTGCAGCGATGGTGTCGAGGGCCTCGTCCCAGGAGATGCGTTCGAAGGCATCTGCTTCTTTGCCCTGAGACAGCGGGCCTTTTGCGACTCCGACGCGGCGGCGCATAGGATAGAGCAGGCGATCAGGTGAGTAAACGCGGTCGAGATATTTGGCTACTTTGCCGCAGAGAAACCCCTGAGTGACCGGATGGTTCGGGTCACCCTGCACGCGCGTTGCCCGTCCCGTCTCGTCGATGGTGACGAGTACTCCGCAGGAGTCGGGGCAATCATGCGAGCAGACGGTGTGGACTGTCCTTGCGGCCATAGCTCAATTGTAGGACCGTGTTCTGGCAGACACAATCGCATTTAACTACCGCCGCGTTCGAGATCGATCAGCAAGCGCTTTCTCCAGATGCCGCCCCCGTAGCCGGCGAGGTCGCCACTTTTGCGGATGACCCGGTGGCACGGGACGATAATTCCCAGCTTGTTCATGCCATTGGCTCGGCCTACTGCGCGGACGGCTCCAGGGTTGCCGAGGCGCTGGGCTAGTTCTTCGTACGAGATGGTGGTTCCGTAGGGGATCTGATCGAGCTGCTCCCAGACCCGCTCTTCAAAGGGCGTGCCGAAGCGTGTGATCTTCGTCTGGAAGGTGCGGAGTGTCCTGGCGAAGTATGCTTCGAGCTCTTTTCTGAGCGAGACGTGATGCGGGCTTTCGCCGGGCACGGTGACCGTCTGGAAGTGTTTGCGCAGCATCTTGAGCTCAGTTTCGAGCATGCGACGGTCAGTGAATTCAAGCAGGCAGAGGCCAGCCTGGACCGCTCCGGCGATCATGGGTCCCATGGGTGTTTCGAACCACGCCAGTTGGATGGGATCGATGGCATCGATTTTGCCGGGAGGGTGGCCGAAGGTGTTGGTGAAGCTGTCGCGGAAGCCGCTGTGCGAGTTGAATCCGGCTTCGAAGACGGCGTCGTCGATGGAACTGCCTTTGCGGATGTTTTCGAGCGCGAGGCTGAGGCGGCGTCCCCGGCAATAGGCCTGGAAGGTGAGACCGAAGTGCTTTACAAAATAGCGGCGGACACGGACTGAGTCGCTGCCGAGAAGGCGCAGATCCTGGTCGCTGAATTTGCGCCCCGGTTCGGTGTCGATAGCGCGGAGGACACGCTTGATCCAATCGGGCGTTGTGTGCAGTTCGAGCGGTTTGCAACGCAGGCAGGGGCGATAGCCGGCGAAGATGGCTTCTTTTACAGTGGCAAAGAATTCGACGTTCTCTTTGAACGGTTTTCTCGCCTTGCAGGACGGCAGACAGAAGATTCCCGTCGTTTTGACGGCGGTGTAGAAGACGCCATCGAAACTCGCGTCGCTTCCGAGATAAGCTCGCTCCATCACTTCTTGCGGAGGCAGCGGGAAAAGGTGCGGAGTTGGTTCAGTCATGACCATAGAAGCCGACATGGTGATACCTCTCTTATTTGATCGCATTCGAGGGTGATTCGCGTCCACCGGAATTTGGACGTAGAATTTTTTGCTGCCGGCATTCAAACTAGGTGGAAGTGTTGAGGGGATGACGATGAGACGAATGAAGCGTTTTGTGCCTTGGTTATTGCTCGCCGTGCTTTGGGTTGTTCCTATCCGAGCAGTTTTTGCGCAGGACGCCGAGAGCGCGATTAAGCAAGTACTGATGGATCAGGTTTCGGCGTGGAACCGCGCCGATATTGCGGCTTTCATGCAGGGATACAAGGATTCGCCGGATACGACGTTTATCGGCAAGACAATGCGACAGGGCTGGCAGCAGGTGATGGAGCGCTATAAGGCCAGCTATTCGACGAAGGATGCGATGGGGAGTTTGGAGTTTTCCGACCTGAAGATTCGGATGCTTGGGACGAACTATGCAGTCGCCACGGGGAATTATCATCTGACGCGTACTGCGGCAGGTGGTGGGGATGCTTCGGGGATCTTTTCGCTGGTGTGGGAGAAGTCGGCGGAGGGATGGAAGATTATTTTGGATCATACGAGCTCATAGCTCTTGCTTTTAAAGAAAAACAGATCCTTCGCTACGCTCAGGATGACAAAGAAAAAGCCATCGCAATTGGCGATGGCTTTTCTTCTCAGGGAGTCACTACAAAATATACCGCGACAAATCCTGATCTTTCACAATCGATGAGACCATCTGACGGACATACTCGGGATCGATGATGGCGACCTTCTCGCGGCCATTCGCCGAATCGCGTTCGATAATCGGCAGCGGCGCGGTGGCTCCGTTGTTCTCGGCGCTGGCGGCGATATCGATCACGTTGCTGTCGCTCTTGGCGGCCTTGGTGAGGTCGGGAGCGAGGAAGCTGATCTCGTCGAGGACGCGTTCCATGATGGTGTGCAGGCGTCGCGCGCCGATGTTTTCTGTCGTTTCGTTTACGCGAAAGGCGAAGCGGGCGATCTCTTCGAGCGACTCGGGCGTGAATTCGAGCTTGAGGCCTTCCGTGTCTAACAGGGCAATGTATTGCTTGGTCAGCGAGGACTTCGGCTCTTGTAGGATGCGGATGAAGTCTTCCACGGTCAGCGATTGCAACTCGACGCGGATAGGAAAGCGGCCCTGCAGTTCCGGGATCAGGTCGCTGGGCTTCGAGACGTGGAAAGCTCCAGCGGCGATGAATAGGATGTGGTCGGTGCGAACCATGCCGTAGCGCGTGTTGACGGTGGTGCCTTCGACGATAGGCAGGATGTCGCGCTGCACGCCTTCGCGCGAGACATCGGGTCCGTGGCCGCCTTCGCGTCCGGCGATCTTGTCGATTTCGTCGAGGAAGACGATGCCGGAGTTTTCGACGCGCTCGACGGCGGTGCGCGTGACCTGATCCATGTCGATGAGGCGCTGCTCTTCTTCCTGCACGAGGTAATCGAAGGCTTCGCCGACCTTCATTTTGCGCTTCTTGGTGCGCTGGCCAAAGATGTTCGGCAGGACATCCTTGAGGTTGATGTCCATCTCTTCAACGCCCTGATTCGAGATGATTTCGAAAGACGGTGCGTTGCGTTCGCGCACGTCGATCTCGACCATGCGGTCATCGAGCTTGCCTTCGCGAAACTGCTGGCGCAGCTTTTCGCGTGTGCGCTGATGCGATTCATTGCTCGGCGCCGGGAAGGTGAGCGTGTTGCCGCCGGGTTCGCTCTGAGGTGCGGTTGAAGGGGCCGGGGCGGTCGTTGGCGGTGGTAGCAGCAAATCGAGCAATCGCTCTTCTGCGTTTAACTCGGCCTTGTCTTCTACCTCTTCGAGCTTTTCTTCGCGCACCATGTCGATGGCGATCTCAACCAGATCGCGCACGATGGCTTCCACGTCGCGGCCTACATAGCCAACTTCGGTGAACTTAGAGGCTTCAACCTTCAGAAATGGCGAGTTGGTGAGCTTCGCGAGGCGGCGTGCGATTTCGGTTTTGCCGACGCCCGTGGGCCCGATCATGATGATGTTCTTGGGCATGATCTCTTCGGCTATATCGGGCGGAAGCTTCTGGCGGCGCATGCGATTCCGTAACGCAATAGCTACGGCCCGCTTCGCGGCCTTCTGCCCTACGACGTACTTGTCCAGCTCGGCGACGATTTCGCGCGGGGTCAGATCCTCAAGCGCGAGTTCCTGGTCTTCAGCGGTGCCGGGTAGATAGATGGCCATGTGCCTGCTCCTTCAGGGCGGGCTACGCGGATTAGGCGTGCAGCTCTTCGATCGTTATCTTGTCGTTGGTGTAGATGCAGATCTGTCCGGCGATCTTCAGCGATTTCTCAGCAATATCGCGAGCTGACAGGTCGGTGTTCTCATACAGTGCGCGGGCAGAGGCCAGTGCGAATGACCCGCCGCTGCCAATGGCAGCGATGCCTTCGTCGGGCTCGATCACATCGCCCGATCCGCTGAGCAGAAACGTCTGGTGCGGGTCGGAGACGATGAGCAGGGCTTCGAGATTGCGCAGCATCTTGTCGGTGCGCCACTCCTTGGCCAGCTCGACGGCGGAGCGGCCGAGGTTTCCGGCATACTGCTCCAGTTTGGACTCGAAACGGCTGAAGAGCGAGAAAGCATCGGCGGTCGATCCGGCAAATCCGGCGAGGATTTTGTCCTGGTAGAGGCGGCGTATCTTCTTCGCCGAGTGCTTGATGACAGACTCGCCGAGCGTGACCTGGCCGTCGGCGGCCATCACCACGCTGCCGTTACGACGCACGCAGACGACCGTGGTCGAGCGGATCCTGCGACCAGTAGCGGAGTTCAATTCCAAGGGGGAGATGCCACGGGAAGCCGTGGCCGAAGGCAACTTTTGATTCGACATGCTCAGGCTTGAGTATAACGCACCAAAGCCTGAGCATTGACGATCTGCAGCGCTTAGACGCCGGCTTGCTTTGCTGCGAAATCGCCGATTACTGGCAGCTTGAAGTATTCGCCCTTGCTGGCTTTGAGGATGCAGAGCAGCCATACAATGAAAAAGCCGACCGAGATCGCTAGATCCACGAGCAGAAAGAGCACATAAATGAACGGGACGAAGTGCAACACAACGTGCATGATTGTGATGGCAATCCACACGGCGATCCAGGCCACGTGCAACGCAATGCACTGAATCGAATGGAATTTCACCAGCCGCATTCTGTTGTATGGCTCAAGCACCAGGAAAATGATGGCCGGGATGATAGTGATATAAGCAATCGCGGCAGCGGCATTTTCTGACAGTCCGCCGGCTGCGGGAGATACCGGGGCGGCTGCTGGAGCGGCGTACGAACTGGCGCCCACAGGGGTATAACCTGCCGGGGCAGCTGCCGGGCCTCCAGCCGGTGCCGCAGCCAGGGAAGCTCCGCAGAAACCGCAAAATGAAGCTTGAGGGGAGATTTCGTTGTGGCACGAAGGGCATTGCATAGGATTCTCTCCTGAGAGGTCTTAGATTTTCTAAGGATGCTGCGGGGAGAACGTCCTCGGAACGCCCACAAGCATACGCCAGCGTGCGCCTAAAAGAAGACATATTTTTGTATCCGCATCGATAGACACATCCAATAGTGTGGACAGTGGAGAGGCGTTTCAGGCGCTGCATTGGAAAATGTCGCAGGGAAAGTCCGTTAAGACACAGTGTTGTCCGGGCCGGACTGGGGTATCCTGCTCTTAGACGCGGTTATGAACGGATTTTCTCTTCGAGATCCTCAGGTGGTTGGAACATTGGCGGCTGCCACCCTGTGCCTGGGCGGTGTGGCTGTCTATTTTGCGCTGCGGAAGCGCCCTACGGCAGAGGAGATTGAGCGCCAGCGTCGCGAATTCCTGGTGCAAACGGGACGCATCATCGATGGGACGCTTCTCGATATTTCAGAGCTCGATGCAAACGAGGTCGGACGACCCGTCGGTATGCAGCTGATTCTCTATAAATATGAGATCGGCGGCGTGGCTTACGAATGTTCGCAGGATGTGACTGCCCTGTGCGACTTGGTGAATCTTCACGAATGCCGGCTCGGTTTTCCCTGCTCCGTGCGCTACGACACGCACAAGCCTGAGAACAGCATCGTGATTGCTGAGACGTGGAGCGGCCTGCGCGGAACAGCCAGTTCAGCCGCCGCGCGACGGGTGGTTCCCAATCCGCCTCAGTCCTCGACAGCTCCCCTGGCGTGATTTCTGCCATGCCACGCGGCAGTTCGTTGAAGCCTTGATCGTGCGCGGCATACACTAGATTTATGCATGTTCACGGAGCGCCTACAGGCAAGATGCAGCGAGTATTGAAACTCTCGCTGATGGCGACCCTCGCCTACGTGGCGCTTACCTTCATCGCTGGATTGCGGGCTCACTCGCTAGCTCTGATCTCCGAGGCTGGGCACAATGTGTCGGATGCCCTCGCTCTGCTGCTCTCCTTTGTCGCGGTTTACTTCCAGAGCCGCCCTCCCACTGACGCGAAGACCTTCGGCTATCAGCGCGCCGGCGTGCTGGCGGGATTTGTAAATGCGCTTACGCTGATTGTGATTGCGGTCTTTATCGCGATCGAGGCGGTCCATCGCCTAAGCGAGCCGGTACATGTACAGCCACGCCTGATGATGATCGTCGCCGCAGCTGGGGTGCTGATGAACGGTGTGATTGCCGCTCTTTTGTGGCGCGTGAATTCGGATGTGAATATTCGAAGCACGTTTATTCACATGCTGGGGGATACTCTTTCAACGGCTGCTGTGATCGTTGGCGGTGCGGCGATTCTGTGGACGGGACAATCGTGGATCGATCCGGTGCTTTCTCTGGCGATTGCTGCGTTGATTATCTGGTCCTCGCTGTCCATCGTGCGGGAAACGCTGAATATTCTCCTGGAAGGTACGCCGCGCGGTATTTCGCTATCCGATATTCGGGAGACCCTGTGCAGGATTTCCGGCGTCGAGGATGTGCATGATCTGCACGTCTGGAGTCTCGGATCGCAGACGCACGCTCTGGCCAGCCATGTGACGATTCCTGATATTCCACCTTCAGAAAGCGCCCGGATTCTCGAGCAGATCAAGACGACGCTGCATGATCGTTTTCACATTACTCACACGACGATTCAGTTTGAGAATGTGGATTGCGAAGTGGCGCATGGATGCGTGATGACAGTGGAGGAAGTGCAGATGCATGCGCATGGCCACGGACATCATGGCCATAGTCATTGATGCTTACCGTTTCTTAGCTGTCTTGTGGTTTATCCGGCTGCGTGTTATAGATCTCTTCTGCCCGTTCCAGGGTATCGATCTCACTCACTGGCTTGTCTATTCTGATTCGTAGAATGCGGGGGAAACGCAACGCGAAGCCGCTGTCATGGCGGTCGGAGCGCATGATGTTATTGAAGGCAACTTCAAGAACGATCAGAGGTTCGACCGTACGAAACCCGCCAAAGTCTTCGAGCGTGTGTTCCTTGAAGAACGCCGTAAGCTCATCAATTTCGGCATCCGTGAGGCCGGAGTAGGCCTTGCCGATATTCTTCAGTTCATCGCCATCTCGCACCGCGAAGGTATAGTCACTCAGCACTCCTACTCGGCGACCGTGACCGTATTCCGCGCCGGTGACTACCACATCGAGGGTAGCCAGTTCGCGCTTCAGCTTAAGCCATGCGAGGCCGCGCCGCCCGGGCTGATAGATGCTGAGTCGCGCTTTCAGCATGACGCCTTCGTTGCCTCGCGCGCGCGCTTCTGTATAGGCGCGGTTAAGCTGTTCAGCACTCCGTAGTTGCACAGCCGGAGCGAGGATCAGGCGAGGAAAATGATCATTCGTATCATCGACGAAGAGATCCGCCTGCCCCCTCTGAACACAGTTCATCGTCGCTGTTTCATGGCTTTCAGTGAACTGTTCAAGTGCGCTCCTGCGTTCGCTAAGAGGACGCTCCAGCAGGAGTTCTTCCTTCAAGTAAAGAAGATCGAATGCGACGAAAACGACAGGCGTTCGCTCCCGCATCTCTCGTGAGACGCGCTTTCGCCCGAGCCGTTGCTGTAACGAGGTGAAAGGCAGAGCACGTTGATCGGTCGGGTTCCAGGCAACAATTTCTCCATCAAGGATTGCGGGTTCGGAAATATGCTCAAAGGCTTCGATTAGTTCCGGGAAACTTTCGCCGATGTCTTCCCGATTCCGGGAGAAAAGCGCTACGCGTCCAGGCTCCCTTGGATCACCGCAGTGGAGTTGAGCGCGTACGCCATCGTACTTGTCTTCCAGTTGCGCTTCGCGGATTGCTTGTAGCGGGGTCGTATCGACCGCCGTTTCCACTCGCTTCGCCAAGCGCTCTTCCTCAGGAAGAGCTTCTGAGACGCCGCTGCGTTCGGCAGCAATCTCTTCGGTGAAACGCTCGATGGCCTCTTCGACCGTCGCGACGGGACTGGCGAGCATGAATCCAAGCGCGTGGAAAAGGCGCATATGCGCTTCGTTGAGTGTGCCGGCAATCGCCATCGCCGTGACTTCCGGCAGACTGCCTGTGAGCATGATGGCCCGCCGAACTTCGGCGGGCTGCGCACTATAGGCAAATGCGATTGCTTCTTCCACGAGGCTCTGCTTTACGCCAATTCGCATGTCGCCGGACATGAGCTTGATAAGGTATTTGGCTTCGAGAGGCGTGGATTTTTCGAGCAAATCCAGAAGCCGGGGCTGTTTTCCAGTCGGACCTTTGGCCGCGGCAATGTCTTCAAGGGCCCGTTCGATATCTTTCAGTGTCAGTACCTGAGGGACTTTCTGGCGACTTTGGAACAGATCAAATGCAGCCGCCCCCAAGTCACCGTTGCGCCGATAGGCCGCGTACATGGCGGTTTGGTCAGCGCCGGAGAGGTGCGAGACGACCTTTGACAACAGCGAACCGCCGACGTTGAGCGTGCGGCTATCAATTTCGGTAAATGGCTGCCCG
This sequence comes from Alloacidobacterium dinghuense, assembly GCF_014274465.1. Lineage (NCBI taxonomy): Bacteria > Pseudomonadati > Acidobacteriota > Terriglobia > Terriglobales > Acidobacteriaceae > Alloacidobacterium > Alloacidobacterium dinghuense. The sequence continues at coordinate 5,425,664 of NZ_CP060394.1, forward strand.
GACAGGAAGAGCGTGGCTCTGGACGCATCTTCAGATGTCAAGGACTTTAAGTAGTCCGTGATAAGTGAGCGTTTTTCAAGCTTCTTGTTGGTAGTAGAAAGCTGCTCGCACAGTTCCGCGAATCTTTGAAGAGGCGCGCTCATCTCATAGACTATAGATGCTGAAGGCTTTCCCACGCCCACGGCTTAGAAATAGAGCTTTTTCATTGAGAGAAAGAGCGGTAAAATAAGGTAATGCAGTTCAGTCTCCAGAACGGCGCTCTCCTCTAGCGGCTTCCGCCGCCGATACATTCGTTCGCGTTTTTCTCTTATTGAATCCATGTACAACCGCGCAGAGCGCACGAGAGATCACCATGTTTGAGCGTCTAGAACAAATCGCAGGTCGTTACGAAGAACTGGGCCAACAACTCGCATTGCCAGAGATCGTTTCGGATCCACAGAAGTATCAGAAGATCGCCAAGCAGCACCGTGATCTTGAAGCCGTCGTCGAAAAGTACCGCCAGTATAAGCAGGTCGAAACTGGCATTGCCGATGCCACGGCCATGGCGAATGAGGACGACGACGAGATTCGCGCGATGGCTGAGGAAGAACTCGCGCAGCTTGAAGAGCGCCTGCCGAAACTCGAAGAAGAACTCAAGCTCGCGCTTCTGCCGAAGGACCCGAACGACGAGAAGAACGTTATCCTCGAAATCCGTGCCGGCACCGGCGGCGACGAAGCATCACTCTTTGCCTATGAGATCTTCCGCATGTATTCGCGTTTTGCCGAGCAACGTCGCTGGAAAGTCGAAGTGCTTTCAAGCTCTGAGTCGTCTGTCGGCGGATTGAAGGAAGTCATCGCCATCATCGAGGGCGACAAGGTCTTCTCGCAGATGAAATATGAGAGTGGTGTACATCGTGTACAGCGTGTTCCTGCAACGGAAACGCAAGGGCGCGTGCATACTTCTGCCATAACGGTAGCCGTGCTGCCGGAAGCTGAAGACGTGGACATCAAGATCGAAGCAAAGGATCTCCGAATTGACACCTTCTGCTCCTCAGGGCCTGGTGGCCAGTCGGTAAATACGACGTACTCTGCCGTCCGCATCACGCACATTCCGACCAACACGGTCGTCAGCTGCCAGGACGAAAAGTCGCAGATCAAGAACCGCGAAAAAGGCATGCGCGTGCTTCGCGCCCGTCTCTATGAAATTGAGATGGAGAAACAGCAGCAAGCTTTGGCGAAGGAACGCAAGCAGCAGGTCGGTTCCGGCGATCGCAGCGAGAAGATCCGCACCTACAATTTCCCGCAGAACCGTCTGACCGATCACCGCATCGGATTAACCATCCACCAACTGACCGACATGATGGATGGCAGATTGCAACCTGTGATCGATGCCCTGACCTCGTATTTCAATGCAGAACGCTTGAAGGCCGAGACTGCCTCTGCCGTCTAAGTATCTCGCGCACGGTGACATGCGCGCCACTTGAAAGCCATGGAATCGACCTCACTTCGTCGGGCCGTCTTGTATGGAGAAGGTCAGCTGGAAGGCATCGTGGCACAACCGCGTCGGGATGCTGAGTTGTTGCTTCTCCACGCCATCAAGCGGGACCGCGCGTATCTACTGATGCATCCAGAGACTGAACTGGCCGCGGAGCAGCAGGCGCAGTATGAGGCGTGGCTGCGTCGTCGCGCTGCACATGAGCCTATACAGTACATTCTCGGCGAGCAGGAGTTTTTCGGGCTTACATTCTGGGTTACCCCCGATGTTCTGATTCCGCGTCCAGAGACAGAACATTTGGTCGAGGCCGTGCTGGTGCGCACTGCGTTAGATCGACAACACCAGATAGCCGATGTCGGGACAGGTTCTGGTGCAATTGGCGTTGCCTTGGCACACAATCTACCGCAGGCATTCATTACTGCGCTCGACATCTCAGAATCTGCGCTTGCCCTGGCCCGACGCAACGCTGAAACCCATCACGTCAATGAGCGAATGCGGTTTCTGAAGTCCGATTTGTTGAGTGCTGTTGCCAGTGAACGCTTCGACGCGATTGTTTCAAATCCTCCGTACATTGCGGAGGAAGACCGCGCCACACTGGAGCCGCAGGTCCGCGACTATGAACCGGCTGCAGCACTTTTTGCCGGTCCTTCGGGCATGGATATTTATGAGCGGCTGATTCCCCAGGCGCACGCCGCGCTCAAGCCTGGCGGCTGGCTGCTGATAGAAATGGGGCTGGGACAGCGAAGAGCTGTCGCGCAGCTTCTTTCAGGCTGGAAGAGCGTCAGCTTCGTCGATGACCTCCAAGGGATTCCCCGAGTCGCCTGCGCGCAACGGAAGGCATAAACTGGAAGCATGACCACTGCCGCAGTTGCTACCGAACAGCTTACTCATGAGCAGAAACTTGATCGCCTTGCCGAGGTGGCCGTGCGCGTCGGGCTCGGCCTGGAGCGCGGGCAGGAACTGGTGATGACCGCTTCGCTTGATACGGTGCCGTTGGCTCGCCGGATCACGGAACATGCCTATCGCGCCGGTGCTTCGCTGGTTACAACGCTCTTTAGCGACGACGAAGCGGCGCTTATGCGCTACAGGCTTGCACCCTACGAAAGCTTCGACCGTGCTCCCGGCTGGCTCTACGACGGCATGGGGGCCGCTTTCAAGAGCGGAGCAGCGCGTCTGGCGATTGCCGGGGCGAATCCGTCGCTGCTCTCAAATGAAGACCCAGAGAAGGTCGGACGCGCCAACCGGGCTGTGTCGAAGGTCTATCGTCCGGCGCTTGAGTTGATCACGCGACACGAGATCAATTGGACGATCGTTGCCAGCGCCACTCCAGCTTGGGCGGCATCGGTGTTTCCCGACGATGCCCCCGACGTTGCGTTGTCTAAACTGTGGGATGCAATCTTCGCCTCGTCGCGTGTCGATGCCGACGACCCTGTCGCAGCCTGGAAAACCCATGACGCCGGACTGCACAAGCGCGCCGAGTTTCTGAATAAAAAGCGCTATGCGGCGCTGCAGTATCGTGGGCCAGGAACGGACTTCCGCCTCGGCCTTGCGGACGATCATCTCTGGCTCGGCGGTGGAACAACCGCAGGCAACGGAGCCTATTGCATTCCTAACATGCCGACGGAGGAAGTATTCACCACTCCTCACAAGGATCGGGCGGACGGTACAGTGACGGCCACCAAGCCGCTCTCGCATCAAGGCACCATGATCGAAGGCATTCAGGTGCGCTTTGAAGGTGGACGAATTGTTGAAGCTCGCGCTACCAAAGGTCAGGAGGTATTGCAGAAGCTGATCGATACCGATGATGGTGCGCGGAGATTGGGTGAAGTGGCGCTGGTGCCGCATTCGTCGCCAATTGCAGCCAGCGGCCTCCTTTTCTTCAACACGCTCTTCGATGAGAATGCCGCATGCCACATCGCGCTTGGGCAGGCTTATAGCTCATGCTTGATCGATGGCGACAAGCTGACACCGGTGCAATTGGCAGCGAAAGGAGCAAATGACAGCCTCATCCACGTTGACTGGATGATCGGCTCCGACAAGCTCGATATCGACGGCATTACCAGTGCAGGAACAGCCGAACCGCTAATGAGAAACGGCGAGTGGGTGTAACTCGCTCGCCCTTTTGGTTTCACCAAGGTATCAAGAATTGGCTGACGGCATTCTGTGCTTTCTTCGCTACAGAGGAAAGCTTCAGAGCTCTATATTGACGAGACCGGCGGCTGCGCCTGGTGTAGTGGTCGTGCTCTGTGGTGCACGCCAGTGGTCAATATAGGAGATCTGATGCACGCAGCTTATGGTGCAATGCGGAGCGCAGGTCTTTTCGGTCAGGAATTCACGCTTCAGGTCGGCCTTTGAGTACTCACCCAGCGGAACGCCGGGAAATCCGCGCTGCTGTGAACAGTAGTGTACGAGACCGTCCTCGCAGATGTAGAGATAGCGTGAGCCTGCGCGACAGCGCCAGTCGTTGGGCTGGGCGTTGGCGATGGCTTCCTGAAACTGGTTGAACTGCGAGTAGTTCTTTTTCTTCCAGCTGCGCATCTCGTTCCATACGCTGCGCTCTTCTCCGCCAAGCGGCTTCAGCTGGCCGTCGCCATCGTGGATGATGCCGATCGTCGAAGTAAAGCCCAGTTCGATTGCGCGCCGCCCTATGGTAAGGGCGTCTTGGGGATTCTTGATGCCGCCGCCGACCACAGAATTGATGTTGATGTGGAAATTGGCGTGCTCAGAGAGCCACTGCAATTTCTTGTCGAGAACCTTGAGGCTCTTCTTCGAGATTTCATCCGGCTGCACGTTATCGATCGAAATCTGCAGGTGGTCGAGACCTGCGTTGTTCAGGCGCTGGATGCGCTCAGGAACGAGCAGGTAGCCATTGGTGATCATGCCGGCCACGCGACCATGGTGGCGAATACGGGAGATGACCTGATCGAGTTCCGGATGCAGCAGGGGTTCGCCGCCGGAAATCGTGATGATACTGGTGCCAAGTCGCGCCAGCTGATCGATGCGGCGCACCATCTCATCGATGGGAACCGGCTTTGAAACATCGTCGTACTCGTTGCAGTAGGTACAGGCCAGGTTGCACCGGCGCATGGGCACAATTTGTGCCATCACCGGATGCCGCGTGGAGGCGAGCGCATGGCCCACAAGCGCGAGTTCGCGCACTTTGCGGCTGGCCGCCTTGATGCGGCGGCCGATTGTCGGTTGGCTTGCTGCTGGCATGCTCTTCTTATTGAAACACAGGGAGATAGGGTAGGGCGAGTCCAGCGCTTAGAGTGGCGAAACCGGCACTTGAGTGGGGGCAATCGGCACCTGAGCGGGCAAGCAGCGAGAAGTATCCTGAATCAGGCTGCAATTCTGTTTATATCGTTCAGGCCATTGGTAACAAAGAAGTTCTCGATTCGCCCGCAGATGCGCCCTGGATTCAGAAAGCCTAAATGAGATCCGTTTCTACTGAAGCTCGTCCTGATCGGCCAAATCGTCGTCGAGAATCTGGATCTGTTGCTCAAGCAGTGGCTGCAACATTCTCAAATCGATGGAGTCCAAGGCCTTTTGCGAGAGTTTCACGGCATCCGTGCTCCTTACGGCGCTGTCCAGATCGCCGGAATCCAGCATGGCGAGGGCGCCATTCATCCTTACCTTCAGGTCCGGCTCGTCATATACGAACACATCCGGGCAGAATTCCGGTAGTTCCAACTCGCCTTTCTTCTTCGGCTCTCCGGCCTGCAGGTTCAGCTTCTGCTCCTTCTTGTCGCGCATTACGGTAAGCTGCACCTGCTTGCCGCGGTTGTTGTGCAACACCTTCATCCAGTCCGCGCGCGATGCCATGTTGTCATTGTTCACCTTGGTGATGACATCGCCAGCTTTGAGACCGGCGGTGGCTGCGGGGCTGTTCTCGTCTACGCTCTTGACCAGCAGTCCGGTTCCGTCACTCACGCCGAAATAGCTCGCAAGCTGCGTGCTGAGCACGTCCACATCCGCGCCGATATAGAGGCCGCTGGTGGTGAACACTCCAAAGAAGCCGTTGCCGAAACCACGTGTCGAGGGAGCCGCGAGGCCCTGCGCCGTTTGCGGTTCACTCGGATCAGGCACAGTAAAGTGCTGCGACCAGGCGTTGGCTTCCACCTTGGCGCGGTCGCCAAGTTCCACGGAAATGTTCTGCTGCTGCCCGTCGCGACTGATCACAAACTTGACAGTGTGCCCTGGTGGTGTTTCCCGCAGCATCCGCCGCAATTGTTCAGCGCCTTCTACGCGCTGCCCGTTCATTTCGAGAACAACGTCATGAACCTTGAGCCCTGCCTTGTTCGCGGGAGCATCATGATCAACGGTCGTGATTTCCGCGCCATGCACATCCTTGAGCTTTAGTTCGGCCGCGCGGTCATTGTCGATGTCGCGGATGTTTACGCCGAGATAGCTCTGTGAGCTGTGGGCGAGGTATGCGGAGGTATCGTTGAAAACGGTTATCGGCTGCGCCGCAACCTGGTTATTGCATACTGTGAGCGTAGCCCCGCCCGCAGCAAGTATCGTCCAACCCAGCCTCAAAAAGTGTTTCATATGTGCGCCTCAATCTGTGAGTCCTTCCTGTTTTTAGGACTTTTCTCTCTATTGAAACGTTATCAGCACCGTTATTGAATTTCCGGTAATTGCTGCAGAACCTGCCGCGAAACGGTACGGATTTGAGCATTTTGATCCTGTGTCGCGACGGTGTGCAAGACTTCGCGTACGCTCGAATCACTTTCCACCGGTTCAATCAAATTGATGGCCTGCGAGCGGACGCGCGGATCGGAGTCCTTCATCAGGGATTCGAGGACAGCATCGCGCACCCGCATGTCTTCAGCAATGTAGGGCTGCAGCCCTTCCAGAGCCTTCATGCGCACGTTGGCGTTCTTGTCGTAGCGGAGGGCGACCATCAACGCATTGCGAATCGGACCGTCATCGCACTGATGTCCGTTGCGGCACTCGTTGGCCAACAAATCTACGGAGTCGTCGCTGACTCCCGGATTCACGTTGTTCTGCGTGCCCAGCAGCAGGAGCTGGCGAATGCGTGGATCGTCGAGGGAGCCCTGCATCGTCTCCGGCACCAGCCTGTTGTAGTTCACCTTCACGATTTCAGAGTTTGGCTCGCGTATGATTCCGCTCACATTTGCAATCTGCGCGGGGTTATCTTCCGTCGTAGCAGGGGGCTGGCCAAGATTCAAAACGAGCTTCGACTGTTCTGCATCATGCGCTTTGAGTCCGGCCACATATCCACCGTATCCCCCTGCTCCGAGCCCCACGAGCAGCAGCAGCGACGCCATTACCGGAGCTGCGCGCAAGCGGCCCACGCTGCGGGTGACAGTCTGTGCGAGCCGCACCAGCCAGCTGCCGTGCGGCATGTTGTCGAGCGCTTCCTCCAGGCGCATGCGCGCCCGCGCCACGATCGCCGACGATGGCTCTTCCACCGGATAGAGCGCCATCGTGGTCTTGAGGCCGCGCATCGCCTGCATATCGCGACGGCACTCCTCGCATTCCAGAAGGTGCTGTTCAAGTTGGTGGTTGGCGTCGTCGGAGATCTCTCCATATGCCGCCAATGCAATATTCTGCTGAGCCAAATCACACTTCATGGCTTTCATTCCCTTTGCCTCACTCGCCTCAAAAATCCCTACTGCGGGAGCTTCTCGTTGAGCCCCTTACTTACTTAGACTGCGCAACAACGCTCTTGCGGTGGATGGATCTAGCGTATTTCCGCCAGATTTGCTCTTAGTTTTCTTGTTGCACGGAAGAGCGTGTTCTTCGCTGTCTCTTCCGTCGTGTTCAGCATTTCGCCGATCGTTCTCAGCTTCAGCCCCTGGTAGTGCTTCAGCTCAAAGACCATGCGCTCCCGCGGCGTCAGCTTTTCGAGCGCCGCCTGAATGCGCTGGCCCAGAATCTTGCGCTGCAACTCGCGGTCTGGATTTGCGCCTGCGCGCTCGTCGCTCACATTGCTGAGCAGGTCCAGTTCTTCCCCTGAAGCATCGATCATCACAGACGGGTCTTCGCGCCGGGCCTTGCGCCTGCGCAACTGGTCGAGACACAGGTTCGTAACGATGCGGTATATCCAGGTATAAAACGAGCACTCGAACCGGAAATTACCGAGATACCGGTAAGCCTTCAAGAAGGCTTCCTGATGGATGTCCTGCGCGTCCTGCTCAGATCCAGTGAGATGCAGGGCCAGCCGCAACACCGCCTGATCATATTGACGCACCAGCAGGTCAAAGGCTGCCCGCGAACCCTGTTGGGCTTCACGAATCAGCTCAGTTTCGGTGGTTCGGTCGCGTACATCCGTGGCCATTCGCTGCGAGGATTGTATCGCCCGCCCGTTTTCGTGCGCAGTAGCCGTTACGGGTACGGAGATTCGAAGTGCGTCTGCTGCCATGCTCTTGACTGCTCCAGGGATGCGATAGCAAATGCACCTAAATAGACGAATCCCAAGGACTTTCGTTAGCGGAGCGGCGGTGGTTTTGCATTTCCGTTTACCGGGGTTCCCGGCGCGCGCGGTTTTCGCGTGCTGGGGTGAATTAAACTCGGCTCATGACCTCTGCAGGAAATCTGTTTCCCAGCCCGGATGCGGAAAAATCGAGCTGGATCACCGCCTTTTGCGATGGCGGCTCGCGCGGCAATCCGGGTCCGGCGGGATACGGCGTTTATATCCAGGACGAAAATGGCGCGAAAGTCGCCGAATTAAGTGAGTTCTTGGGCAAGAAGACGAACAATTTTGCCGAATATTCGGCCCTTTTGGCAGCTCTTGATTTCGCTTTGGAGCAGGGGCATACACATTTGAAGGCAGTAGCCGATTCCGAGCTTTTGGTGAAGCAGATCAAGGGACAATACCGCGTTAACAGCCCTGAGCTGCGACCCTTGTATGAAGAAGCCCGCAGACGCATTGCGCGGCTCGGCGGCTTTCACATCCAGCACGTTCTGCGAGAGAAGAACCGCCGCGCCGACCAGCTGGCGAACGAGGCGATGGATCGCGGGATGGGACGCCCGCAGCAGGCTCCTGCAGCCAAGTCGCAGACGCTGCGGGGGTTTGTGAAGGGCGGAGTGGTACACCTGCTCGAAGGCGAGCTGCCGGACGGCGTGTTCGTCAAGGTCGTGCGGGAAAGTTGAGCCGCTGGGTGACTGCGTCGCTATAATGCGGACGCATGTTTCCTTACGATTCGACCTTGCTGAAAGCGGTGCAACTGGTCCCCAACTCCGTGGCCGATGTTCTCCAGATCATGCAGAACATCGAAGCCACCTGCATCGATGGAGATGGACTGAAATGGTTTAACTGGCTCTATCTCCAGGTCACGAATGCTGTCGAAGCTCGGATCGCAGCCGGAGGATTTGCCGATCCGTCATGGCTTGCTGAGTTGGACGTCCAGTTCGCCAAGCTGTATTTCGGTGCCCTTGCTTCATCTCTTTCAGGGCAGGCGACTCCGGACTGCTGGCAGGCACTGTTCGAGCATCGCAGTCAGGTCCAGATCGCCCGCATTCAGTTTGCGCTTGCGGGGATCAATGCCCACATCAATCACGACCTGCCGGAGGCGATTGTCGCCACGTGTGCGGTAACTGGCACAGTTCCGCAACATGGCGGGACCCAGTATGCCGACTACACGGGGCTGAATACATCGCTGGACAGCCTGGTCGAATCTGCAAAGCAGACACTTCATGTTCGGCTGCTAGGCGATCCGCTTCCTGCTATATCGCATCTTGAAGATACGCTTGCGTCCTGGAGTGTAACTGCGGCTCGCGAGTCCGCCTGGAACAATGCGGAAATCCTCTGGCATCTGCGGCCTGAGCCGGGATTATCTTCAGCTTTTATGGATTCGCTGGATGGACTGACGAGCGTCGCAAGCCGTACGCTGCTGGTTCCTGTTCCTGTGTAGAGCGCTCTTCTACGTCCTGACCGCACCGATCGCGGGATCGCTTGTGCTGTCCTTTCCTGTTTCCAGGTGTCCTGCTAACTGGTGACGGAAGCTGAGATCGCTCTCGGCTTCCACTGTTAAGTCATACCAACCGAATGTGTCCTTGAGAGGCCACGTTTGCTGCCATTCTTCGCCCGGTTCGATGGAGTGAGCAAGCGTCTTCCGTGTGTATGCGTCGACCAGACGCACATTGCAAACTGCCGCACCGCGATTTTTGGCAGTGAAGACAACCCCGCTGCCGGGAACGTCGTAAGAGATGGCAGTTTCTATTGCGGCTTTGCTCGTTCCTGCCAAACTTCCTTTGAAAGCGCGAAGAAATCCGTTTGGGCCATAAACGGATAGATCGTATGGACTGTTCCCTTTAAATATCCAGCCGTCGGAAGGCCTTGTATTTGGTGCGACCGTGTAAGTTCGCGGATTGATCCCAGGGTGACCGGAGCGAACCTGAAAGATCGCTGCCACTTTTCCAGTGTTGACGAGTTGAAGGGAAAACTGGCCGGATCCATCGGCTTCGCCAAAAACATTCAGTTCATAAGGCAGAGCGCGGGCCGGTCGCGTTCCCGCTTCCTGCGCAGGCATGGCTTGTTCATGGGGCGGGGCCGGCTTGTAGTCGGGATAGCGCTTATTGTCAGGCGACACGTAGGCAATGGTCGGAGGCAGCGAAATACTTGCGCTGTCCGGTGCGCTGAAATCGAAGGCCGAGGTCAGGTCGCCGCAAACGGCGCGCCGCCAAGGCGTGATGTTGGTCTCCAACAACTCAGGGTGGTCCGGACGAAAACGCTCTTCGATGAAACGGATCAGCGAAGTATGGTCAAATACCTGCGAATTGACCCAGCCACCCTTGCTCCAGGGCGAGATTACGAGCATTGGAACGCGAATTCCAAGACCGTATGGTCCTGCCGGATGTTTGCCGTGCCCGGGAAATATTTCGTGCGAGGTATCGACGGTCGAAAGGCCATGAGAACGTAACATTGGCGGAACCGGCGGGACTATGTGATCGAAGAAGCCATCGTTTTCGTCATAGGTCAGGAAGAACACCGTCTTGCTCCAAACTTCTGGGCTTGACGTGAGGGCATCGAGGATCTGCGAGACGTACCATGCGCCGTAGTTTGCGGGCCAGTTGGGGTGCTCCGTGTAGGCCTCAGGCGCGACAATCCACGAGACCTGGGGCAGATTGCCGGAGACCACATCTTTGCGAAAGTCGTCGAAGAGCGAACCACCATTTGCGATTTGGGTTCCGGTCTTCGCGCAATCATGGAGGGCAGAGCCCGGCTCCGCGTTCTGATACTGGCGGAAGAAGAGGAGCGAACTGTCGCCGTATGTCCCGATGTAGGCGTCTTTGGTTGAGCCCCACTCTTCTTTGGCGGTGAGTCCGTTGCCAAGGTCCTGGTAAATCTTCCAACTGATGCCTGCAGCTTCGAGACGCTCGGGAAACGTTGACCAGGTATAGCCCGCCTCGGCGTTGTCGACGACCGGGCCACCTCCCTGGCCGTCGTTGCCGACCCAGCCTGTCCACATGTGGTAGCGGTTAGGGTCGGTCGGGCCGAGCAGCGAGCAGTGATAGGCGTCGCATATGGTGAAGGCATCGGCCAGGGCGTAGTGATAGGGGATGTCTGCGCGCACCAGATACGCCATGGTCGTCTCGCCCTTGGCAGGAATCCACTGGTCGTAGTGCCCGTTGTTGCGCGCCTGCTGCGTGGTCGTCCAGTCGTGCGGTAAGTCTTCAAGAAATTGCAGGCCAAGATTCGGCGCTCCCGGATGGAAGGGCAGAATGTGCGAGTCGCCATGCGGCTGGTGCCAGACAGATTTTCCCGACGGCAGCGTTACTGCTCGCGGATCGCCGAAGCCGCGGACCCCGCGTAATGTGCCGAAGTAATGATCGAAAGATCGGTTCTCCTGCATCAAGATGACAATGTGCTCGACATCAGCGATTGTCCCGGTTCGGTTGCTGGCGGGAATTTGTAGTGCGCGGCTGATGCTTGCCGGAAAGGTTGCAGTCAGAGCGCTCGAGCTGAGCAGCTTCAGGAAGGTACGGCGGTTCGTGCTCATCTCTCAAGCGCCTCGACCGGTTCGAAAAGGCTACTGCTTCAGCGCTGATTCGACAGCCGCTACGACCTGCGGCGAATCCGGAGTGACATTCGGCTCAAAGCGCGCCACCGGCTTGCCGTTGCGATCGAAGAGAAACTTGGTGAAGTTCCACTTGATGTCACCACTGAATTGAGGATCGGTGGTCTTGTCTGTCAGGAAGACGTAAAGAGGTGTCTTGTCATCGCCCAGCACCGAGACTTTGGACATCATCGGGAACGACACGTTGTACTTGCTGCTGCAGAACTTCTTGATCTCCTCGTTCGTGCCCGGCTCCTGTCCGCCGAAGTTATTCGCGGGGATGCCAACGATGACCAATCCCTGATCTTTGTATTTCTCGTAGAGCGATTCGAGCGCTGTGTATTGGGGAGTGAAGCCACACTTGCTCGCAACATTGACCAGCATGAGGACTTTGCCGTGGTAGTCGGACAGTGATACCGGCTTTCCATCAATGGACTTCATAGTGAAGCTGTAGACTGAAGTGGCTGCCGCCAGGGCAGTCACAGCAATGGAAAGCACAAGCGCTAAGGGTAACTTACGCACAGTTTCGTCCTCCAGATAGTACCGAAATTATAGCTGCCGTCAGATATCGCTTGTTCTTGCGTCTCGTTTTTCATGCTCTGTTTACAAGCTGTTGCGGTCGCAGAACAGTAGCCATCAGAAACGTATGATCCAGACAAAGATCGCTTGATGAGGAGAATTCTATGACCTATCAGCCCGACCCTAAACGCTACGAGCAGGCAGAGTTTCGTCGCTGTGGGCGTTCAGGGATCGTCCTACCACCTATCTCACTGGGGCTGTGGCAAAACTTTGGCGGTGCGGACGTTTTTGAGACGGGCCGCGCAGTGATTCGCCGCGCCTTCGACCGCGGTGTAACGCATTTCGATCTGGCGAATAACTATGGGCCGCCCTATGGCTCGGCGGAAGAAAATTTCGGCCTGATTTTGAAAAAGGATTTTTGCGATCTTCGCGATGAGCTGATCATTTCGTCGAAGGCGGGATGGGACATGTGGCCGGGGCCCTACGGCATCGGCGGATCGCGGAAGTATCTGATCGCGTCTCTCGATCAGAGCCTCAAGCGCATGGGTTTGGAGTATGTGGACATCTTCTACTCGCATCGGCCTTGGGACAATGTGCCACTCGAAGAGACGATGGGTGCGCTGGCGCAGATTGTGCGACAGGGCAAGGCTCTCTACGTTGGCATCTCATCGTATGGGCCGGAGCGCACACGCAAGGCGTTTGAGATTCTGCGCTCGGAAGGTGTGCCGCTGCTGATTCACCAGCCGTCGTATTCCATGCTGAATCGCTGGATTGAAAACGGGCTGCTCGACACGCTCGATGAACTTGGCGTGGGCTGCATCGCATTTTCGCCGCTGGCACAGGGACTGCTGACGAACAAGTATTTGAACGGCGTGCCGGAAGCCTCACGCGTGCAACTTGACAACAGCAGCTTCAGCAAGAATTTTTTGTCGGAAGAGAACCTAAGCCGTGTACGAGCGCTGCACAAGATTGCCGAATCGCGCGGCCAGACGCTCGCACAGATGGCGATCGCATGGGCTCTGCGCGATTCTCGGGTGACGTCGGCCCTTATTGGTGCGCGTAATGTGGCGCAGTTGGATGACTCTCTGGATTCGCTGAAGAAGCTGGAGTTTTCCGCGCAGGAATTGAAGGAGATCGATCAGCACGCCAAGGATAGCGGGATTGATCTTTGGCGGTCGGTTTCTGTGGAGTGAGTTGTACATCTCACTACGGGATCGTCATTCCGAGCGTAGCGAGGAATCTCAGCGCATCTGCATTAGCTGACATCGCTGAGATTCTTCCTCCTTTGGTCGTCAGAATGACGACTTGAGAGTCTGCCCTTCTTTTCAAGAATTACCTTCAGACTCCCACTTGGGTTTACGAAACCTTCCTAGAAACGCATCCTCCAGAGGTGAAGGACCAACAGGCTTGAGTCGATAACAAATCCATGCGCCAGCTGAATACGCTGATCCACGCACGAAGTGCGTCGTGAAGAGAAACCAATTCATGCAGCCTGGATCGCGCATCCCATTAACGCAGCCCAGCCCTGATATCTGCGCCCACAGAGAAGATGAACTGCCCAAAAGCATCGACACGCGAAAGAGAAATAAAGCGCTAAAGATAACCCATATCCACTTGGCAGCCTCTGACTTGAAACATCTGTAGACGACGAATCCCAGGATGAGCGAGGCAGCTATGTCATAGCTGTATGAAACCTGCAGCATCGCCTGAATCGATCGAGGATGCCAAAGATGACGTCCAAGCGCACTACTGACAATTGCTACTCCTATCCAAACAGCAAGAATGTTCAAAAATAGCCTGAGTGCAACACGACCGACTTTGGCAATTCGCATTTATTGAGCCAGCTTCGCTTTCACAATCTCACTCACCTGCCGTCCATCCGCGCGAAGTCCAGACGCCTGAATGCGCGCCTGTACAGCCTTCATGGCGGTACCCATGTCTTTCGGACTGAGGTGCTGTCCCGCGAGGGCTTCGTCCACGATCTTTTTGATGTCATCTTCGCTAGCGGCCTTCGGCATATAGCCTTCGATCAACACGATCTCTGCCTGCTCCTTCGCTGCCAGCTCCGGGCGGTTGCCTTTGGTGAACTGCTCGACGGACTCGCGTCGCTGCTTGATGAGCGTGGTTAGAATCTGCTGCGCCTCGGCGTCGGTAAGCGGCTCGCGCTTCTCGATCTCCTTGTTTTTGAAAGCGGTTTTCACCATGCGCAACGTTGAAAGGCGCTCAGCTTCACGCGCTTTCATGGCGGCAACGATATCTTTTTCGACTTGCTGGGTAAGACTCACGTTCTTTGACTCCAGTCGGGAAATGCCCAAACTCCTCATTATAAAAAGAAACGCGTTTGCGGGCCTCTCGCTACAATGAAGGGGAGGATTTCGAGACCATGATTCGCAAAACGCGCCTCTTTACGCCCGGCCCAACGCCCCTGCTCCCCGCAGCTCAGTTCGCGATGGCCGCAGCCGATATCCACCACCGCACGCCCGAGTTCCGTGCTCTGTATCTTCGCGTGCTGGACCAGCTGAAGACATTTGTGGGGACGAAGAATGACGTGCTGCTGCTCGCCTCGTCCGGAACCGGCGCGATGGAAGCGTCCGTCTCGAATCTGACTTCGCCTGGCGACCGTGTGCTGGTGCTCTCGGCTGGAAAATTCGGCGAGCGCTGGGAGGCGTTGGCCAAGGCCTTCGGCTGCTCTGTCGATGTGGTTAAGGTTCCTTATGGACAAACCTTTTCGCTCGATGAGGTTCGTAAGGCACTGAAGACCGAGACCCGCGCCGTGTTCATGCAGGCCACGGAGTCATCGACCGGCGTACGGCATGATGTGCAGGGTGTTGCCGCGTTGCTGAAGACCGCGAACAGCAATTCGTTGCTTGTGGTCGATGCAATCACCGGCCTGGGCACAACCCACTTCGATGTGGACACCTGGGGCGTCGATATCATGATCGGCGGCTCGCAAAAGGCGGTGATGATTCCGCCGGGTTTGTCTTATCTCTCCGTGAGCGATCGCGCGTGGCAGGCGATGGAATCCTCGCGCAATCCACGCTACTACTTTGATCTGCGTAAAGAGCGCAAGAACGCGAAGAATGGCGAGTCGGCGTATACACCAGCCGTGGCGCTGATTGCCGCGCTCGGCGCGGCGCTTGATTACATTGCCGCACAGGGTGGAGGCGATTTGGCCGTCGGACGCAAGGCTCTGGTCGATAACGCGGAGACCTGCGCAGCCATGACGCGCGCGGCAGTCGAAGCGCTGGGGCTGAAGCTGTTTGCTCCTGACGCGCCAGCGGCTGCGGCCACTGCAGTTCTGCCGCCGGATGGGGTCGATTCCGGTGTGGTCGTCAAAGAGTTGAAGAGCCGTTTCGCTGCTGTCATTACGAACGGACAGGGCGAGATGAAGGGGCAAATCTTCCGCATTGCTCACATCGGCTTCTTTGATTACATGGACACCATCGCAATCGTTGGTGCACTGGAGCAGGTTGCGGCATCGTCCCTCAAGCTGCCGGGCTTCGAGTTCGGCAAGGCACTGGCCGTCGCGCAGAAAGCCTATGTCGAGCGGACCGCGAAGCCTGCATCGGAAAAGCTGGAGGCTGTTGGCGCAAGGTAAACCCTCCCATCATTTGTCATCCTGAGCGAAGCGCCGGAGGCGCGTGTCGAAGGATCTGCTTTTTACGCTTCGTCGGCCTGTAAAACGACAAATAAAGCAGATCCTTCACTCCGCTCAGGACGACAGCATTGTTGAGGTTAACCATTCAAGGAGCAAGATGAAGATCGTTCTCGCTGAAAAGGTTTCTCCTGCCACGCTTGCTGTTTTCAAGACGGAAGCTGACTGGCAAATTCTTACGCATGACCAGATCACAAATTTGCCGGAATCGCTTGCCGATGCTGACGGCCTCGTTGTGCGTTCTGCGGTTCAGGTAGATGATGCGTTGCTGGCTTCGGCTCCAAAGCTGCGGGTGATCGGCCGCGCTGGTGTCGGCGTAGACAATATTGACGCAGACGCTGCAACGCGACGCGGCATTGTGGTGATGAACACACCCGGAGCCAATGCCGTCGCGGTCGCAGAGCTTACGATTGCGCTGATGCTGTCTCTTGGGCGCATGCTGCCCAAAGCCAACGCAACCATGCATGCCGGCAAGTGGGAGAAGAAATCGCTTCAGGGAACGGAGTTGCGCGGCAAAAAGTTCGGCATTCTCGGACTGGGCCGCATCGGACTTGAAGTAGCACGACGCGCGCGCGCCTTTGGCATGGAACTGATCGGCCACGATCCCTTTGTTTCGGCTGCTGTTGCGCGTGAGAACGCAATCAGGCTCGTCACTGCTGAGGAGCTCTTCCGTGAGTCCGATTATCTGACGCTGCATGTCGGATTCACTCCGCAGACTACGGGCATCATCAACGAAAAGACCATTGCGACAATGAAGAAAGGCGTGCGCATAATCAATTGCGCCCGCGGCGAATTGATTATCGAAGAGGCTTTGGCTGAAGCGCTGAAGAGCGGCCATATTGCTGGTGCGGCTCTCGACGTCTTCCACCAGGAGCCGCCGAAGAACTCGCCGTTCTTTGGACTGGAAAATGTCATTCTCACGCCGCACATCGCGGGATCTACCGCAGAAGCTCAGGAGGCTGTCGGCGTGCAGATCGCATTGCAAGTGCGCGAATATCTGAAGCTGGGCGTGGTGCAGAATGCGGTGAACCTGCCCTCACTCTCGCATGAGGAGTATCTCGAGGTTGCGCCATACATCGAAATGGCAGGGCGCCTTGGAACCTTTCTTGCTCAATTTCCCGAGAGCGGTATCGAGAGCATCGAGCTTTCGTACAGTGGGCGCGTCGCTGAGGGCAAGACCGAGCTGATCCGCAACAGTGCGATCGCCGGCATTCTCGGTCACTCGGAGAGCGTGAATCGCATTAATGCCGCTGCGATTGCAGCTGAGCGCGGTATCCGCATTCACGAAGAGAAAAAGGAAGCAACCAACGGCGGCGCTGGCAGTGTGTTGAAACTGACGCTGCATACGCCGCATTCCGATTTCACGGCCAGCGCCTCGGTCCTGCATGGCGTTTCGGCGCGGCTGCTAAGTCTTGACGGTATCGACATTGAAGCGCCATTGCAGGGGGCACTGCTTACGATTCACAATCGAGACGTACCCGGCGTGATCGGGCGCGTAGGCACGATTCTCGGCGATCACCAGGTGAACATTGCCAACTTTGCATTAGGTCGCTCAGACAGCAGCCGTCGCGTGCCCCAGGGAAATGCGCTTGCCGTTGTCCAGATAGACGGAGCAATTACCGATGCTGCGCTTGAGGAATTGCGCGGGGTAGATGCGATCCTTCAGGTGCACTTGGTGAACTTGAACGGCGGGAAATAGAGCGCCGCTTACGGCTAAAGCGATCAAGCCCGCTTTGCGCGGGCTTTTTTCTTTACTGTTGTGGCTGTTGCTGCTGCTGAGCTGTCTGCGGGTCACCCGGGGGTGGCGCCGGTTGTTGCTTGGCGGAATCAGCGCCTTTGAAAAGGAACGGAACGTGGAAGGGCAGATCGGCGTTGCTCTTCTTCGCAGCCTTCTGCTTCGCGCTCGAGTCTTCAGCAACGACCGTGCGTTGCGAGTTGATGCAGAGCCAGTTCGAACGTACGCGCTGGAAAACGTGTGTGAAGATACCGCGCTCTTCTAGTGTCTCCGGGCCGTTTTTGCGGCGCGTGATGTACGTGCCGTTCACGACGGCAATATCTCCCAGCATGCGCGCACTGATCACCCGTTGCTCCATGGTGAGCGGATCTGTTGTCTTCGTATAGAGCAGAGCGATCTGCTGGTTGCGGGTGCTCACCTCACCACTTGCCGAGATGCCGACGTAGAGCGGCGATAGCAACAGCTCCAAGCCGTACTGATCGCGCTTGACGACGGCATCGCTCCACTGATCTTCGAGCTTCTGCATCTCTTTTATTTCAACGGATTGCGAAGCGTTCGCGGTGGCGGGCGTAACGGCGACAGGGCTTTGCGCGAAGCACGAACCAGCGAGAGTGCAAAGTGCCAGGGAGAACAGGGAATTCCGAATAAACATTTGCTTCATAATTGCATTAGGGCAACTACCCTTATGATATCGCCTCCAGTCGATTAGACGAAAGATATACGAGAAATCTGCATTTCTTGCGGCGAAAAAATGCACACAACCGCCCGGTTTTCAACTAGGTTCGCGCTGTATGCCTGGTCATCCTAGTGGCCTAAACTAGAGCTTCATGGCCACGACTCCCGACATTGCATTTGAGCGCGGATTGCCCGCGAGCATTGACGCTGAACGCTCAATCCTGGGCGCGATTCTGCTCGATAACCACTCTTATAACGAAGCAGCGGAAAAGATTGGCGCGGATGACTTTGCGCTCGATTCGCACCGGCGCATCTTCGGCCGCATGGCCGAGCTGATCGACGCGGGCCGCGCCGTTGATATCGTTACCCTCTCGGAAGAACTGGCCAAGCGAAAGGAAGTCGAAGCTGTCGGCGGGGTCGCTTATCTAGCCTCGCTGACGGAGGGTTTGCCGCGTCGCCTCTCGATTGAAGAATACGTCCGCATCGTCAAGGACAAGTCCCTTTTGCGGCAGCTTATCAACATCTGCTCGACTGCGATCACGCGCGCGGCTGATCAGGGCGAAGAAGCGCTTGAGGTATTGAATGCCGCTGAGAGCGGGCTGCTCGAAGTCACCGAACGCGGTATTACACGGGGCTTCGCCAGTATTCCGGAGATTGTCCGCGATTCGTTCGGCACGATCGACAATTTATACAAAGAAGGCCGTGAAGTCACCGGCCTGGCCACACACTTTGTCGATTTCGACCGCATGACAAGCGGCTTGCAGGCATCGGAGTTGATTATCATCGCTGCGCGCCCGTCAATGGGTAAAACGGCGTGGGCTATTAACATTGCGCAGAACGCGGCAGTGACGGGTGGAAAGGTGGTCGCCGTCTTTTCGCTCGAAATGTCGAAGGAGTCGCTCCTGCGACGCATGCTGGCCTCACAGGCGTTGGTTGACTCACAGAAGATTCAAAAGGGCTTCCTGCTGCGCGAAGATCAACAGAAGCTTACGCACGCACTTGAACAACTCGCCGAATCGAAAATGTTTATCGACGACACTCCCGGGATTTCGCTGACAGAAATGCGCGCCAAGGCGCGCCGTCTGCGACAGATGAACGGGTCTCTGGATCTCATTGTGGTTGATTACCTGCAGCTGATGACGGCCAGCGTCGGTGGGCCGGGCGCGAAGCGGTATGAGAACCGCACGCAGGAAGTCTCGGCCATTTCTCGTGGACTTAAGGCCTTGGCGAAAGAGCTACAGGTTCCGGTGATTGCACTGTCTCAGCTAAGCCGTGCATCGGAGCAACGTGGAGGCGATAAGAAGCCGATGCTTTCCGACTTGCGTGAATCAGGCTCGATCGAACAGGATGCCGACGTCGTTGCCTTCATTCATCGCGAGGCTTATTACAACCGCGATGAGAACGGCCAGCCCGATCCGGACACGGAGAACAAGGCTGAGATCATCATTGCCAAGCAGCGTAACGGCCCGACGGGATCCGTTCATCTCGCATACCTCTCGAAATGCACGCGATTTGAGAACCTCGCCTACGGCCAGGATGGCGGGGACTACTAGCCTGCATGGATTTCTTCAGTGGCGGCATTATTGGATTCTTCTTCGGCTTCGGTTTTGGCGTTGGATGTGCATTGGCTGTGATGTATTCCATCTACACCGGTGGCTACCAGAAGGCCATTGAGGACTCACTACGCGAAGAAAAATCAGACCGTTACCGTCATTGGCTGCCGAAAATCTAGGCGAAGCTCGCAAAAGAGCGATTTAAGGCTTGATTTTCGAATCTCCCGTGTGGGAGTATCTACAGTCCCCCGGAAGACAGGGGAAATAAAAATTCGCAATGCATTGATGAAGACAGCACTTATCGACAGCTAGCCTCCTCCTTCGCAGCATCCAAGAACAAGAAACGATGCGCGGCATCGAAACAGAATCAGCGCTGGCAATGGCTCCCCATCCATCCCTGTTCTGATCAGCCTTGATTGATTTGAAGGAGAAACCTATGCAGGTGTTTTGCCTGGCAACCGTTGAAACAGCTGATGTTCAGTGCAAAGTGTGCGGGCAGAATTACGCGCTTTATTTTGAGTGCAAGTCGCACGAAGAGCGCCAGCAGGCCCTGCAAATGGTTGTTGACACCCTCGATCAACACCATGCAGAGAGTCCAGAGTCCACCGTTCATCCCGACAAGGCCTTTAATGTGCCTGCGTGGCATGGCGTTGCCCACATGTCGGGTGCGGCAATTCTCGGCGGTGCCCCGCCCTGGGCAGCGTGACCAGGCATTTATTTTGTTGCTTGAAAACAGGAACGCCACCCCGAAGGGTGGCGTTTTGAGTTTCGTTCCAGTGCAACTTACTGCTCGCGCTTCCAGTTGACAAGGTCGCCGAGCGTTGTCGTCGAGCTTGAAACCGGCTGCTTGTAAGACTCGACTTCCGCACGGCTGGCTTCTTCGCCGACAGCGCGGAGGCTGAGGCCGACTTTCTTCTCATCCTGATTCATCTTGATGATCTTGAATTCGTGCTCCTGCCCCGCTTCAAGCTTCACCGGAGTGCCGTGGTTGTCGGTTGCTTCGGAAACGTGGCACAGACCTTCAACGCCCTCAGCAATCTCAACGAACGAACCGAACTGCGCCGACCGCAGCACCTTGCCGTGAACCACATCGCCTACACGGTGCTGAGCGAAGAAGGTCTCCCAGACGTCGGGCTGCAGCTGCTTGATTCCGAGCGAGAGACGGCGATTTTCTGGCTCTACGCCAAGAACAACAGCCTTCACCTTCTCGCCCTTCTTCAGAACTTCCGAAGGATGCTTGACGCGCTTGGTCCAGCTCAGGTTCGAGACGTGGACAAGGCCATCGATGCCGTCCTCGATCTCGATGAAAGCACCGAAGTCGGTCAGGTTGCGCACGCGGCCTTCGACATTGGTGCCTGCCGGATAGCGTTCGACCAAGTGCTCCCACGGATTCTCGAGCAACTGCTTCATGCCGAGGGAGATGCGCCGGTCACCCGGGTTGACGGCGAGGATGACCGTCTCAACTTCGTCGCCCGGCTTGACCAGCTTCGACGGATGCTTCATCCGCTTGGACCAGGTCATTTCCGAAACGTGGACGAGGCCTTCGATGCCCTGCTCCAGCTCAACGAATGCGCCGTAGTCGGTCACGCTGAGGACGCGGCCACGAACGCGGGCGCCAATCGGATAGCGCTCGACGGCATCGAGCCACGGATCAGGCGTCAGCTGCTTGAAGCCGAGCGACACGCGCTGCTTGTCTTTGTCGAATTTGAGGACCTTGACCTGGATCTCATCGGCGACGTTGACCAGGTCGCGCGGGTGCGTCAGACGGCCCCACGACATGTCGGTGATGTGCAGCAGGCCGTCGATGCCGCCGAGGTCGACAAATGCGCCGTAGTCGGTCAGGTTCTTGACGGTCCCGGTCAGGATGCTGCCCTCTTCGAGGTGCTCCAGCGTCTTCGAGCGCTTTGAGGTCTGCTCTTCTTCCAGAATCTCCTTGCGGGAGACGACCACGTTACCGCGCTTCTTATTCAGCTTGATGACGCGGATCTCGATCTGCTGGCCGATGTAGGCGTCGAGATTGCGAACCGGGCGAATCTCTAACTGCGAACCAGGCAGGAATGCCTTGATGCCGATATCGACCGTCAAGCCACCCTTCACGCGTCCGAGAACCGTACCCGTCAGGATGGTCTTCTCGTTGGCAGCCTTCTCGATCGTGTCCCATACGCGGTGCCGCTGGGCCTTTTCGTAGCTCAGCAGGTAGCCACCTTCGGCCTCTTCGCGCTCGATGACGACTTCAACTGCGTCGCCGGGGTGCAGTTTCGGCTGACCGGCGTGGTCAACCACCTGCTCGAGCGGAATCAGGCCTTCCGACTTTAAACCGACATCGACGACGACATGCTTGTCGGTCAGCTTGATCACGGTGCCGGACACGACATGGCTATCGTCAAACGCCTGGGCTGCTGCTTCAGCAGCCTGCTCGCGGTCGAAGGACTCGAGCACAGCGGCGAAATCTTCCATGCTGTTCAGGTCGGCTTCGTCCTCAATCGAACGGACGGGCTCCGACGCGACAGCAACAGGATGTTCGGTTTCTAAAGCGGCTTCAGCGGAAGGGGCTTCCGGGTTGTGGGTGGTTTCGATGGACGGCTCTGCGTGCTCCGTCGCTGCTTCCAGCGTTGGGGTTTCAAGTTCGGTGTTCAGAGGATTGCTCTCGGTTTGTTCAGGATTTAGGACGTCTGCCATAACAGCTAGCTCAGTAGGGACTCACGGTCGGCGGCTCCGAAGTTCCGCCCTGCAAGCATCGCGCCGCAGATTTCTTCGCTCGTAGCTTTAGATTCAGCAAGGTCTGCGAAGATTCGGGAATCGTCGCACCGTGATGATTGGCGCAGGTCGGAAGATCTCAAGAGGAGACGCTGAAGTGATCGAACGACTCAGTCTCCGATTTGGGAACATCCGCCAGGCAGGAACATGCAGGAGCGGCGATTACGGGCCTACGCATGAATCCCGCGCACATAAACCCGTTAGAACCAGCATAGAACTGTGGGCTATGAGTGTCAATTCATTCCCCTTAGATTCACAGAGTTGCAATGCGCCTGTAACGATTCTTGCCGAAGACAGAGGCTGGCTGGTGAGTATTGCACTGGTATTAGTGCAATACGGCTGATCTATCGAGCAAAACGGAAAGTTTCCGCCTGAAAGACTCGCATCGCTTTAGAATGCGCGCTATGTGGAAAAGCGCACTCCTACCGTTCTGTCTGGTCGTCTCTGTATTTGCTGCGGACAAACTCTCAGCGCCGCAACTGATTGATTTGGCCAAGTCTGATAGCCCACAGCTGCGCGGTGCAATACAGGCCAGCTTCGAGGCGAAGAATCTGCAGGATGGAACGGCATGGGCCGGGCATGGCCCGGACTTCTTTTTCGCAGTGCAGGCTTCTTCGGAACCGTCTCTCGTAATCGACGCTGACTCCAGCAGTCCGATGAAACATCTTGCCGGTTCAGATCTCTGGTATGCGACGGCGCACGTCGAGCCGGTGGCAAGACTACACTCCTTCCACTACATCGTGAACGGGGCGCCATTTGGCGGAAGACTCGATCTGCCTGCATTTGGACCATTGTCTTATGTGCAACCAGGTGTGCCGTCGGGAACGCTTTCGCCGAAGATTGTGCATACCAGCAAGATTTACGACGGCATGAAGAGCGAGTACTGGATTTACGTGCCCACCCAGTACGATCCCAAGACGCCAGCCGCGCTCATGGTTTTTCAGGATGGCGGTGGATACACAGACCGCGACGGCAACAATCCCACGCTCAACGTGATTGACAACCTGATCGCGCAGAAAAAGATTCCGGTAATGATTTGTGTCTTCATCAATCCCGGAGACATTACCGACTCACCGGGGACGCCGACCTACAACTTCGTCAAAGGCTACTCCGACAAGTGGCACCGTACCCTCAAGGACTCGATGCGCAGCACGCTCTACGACACGGTGAGTGATCGCTACGCACACTTCCTGCGCGACGAAGTGCTTGCCGAAGTCGAGGCTAAATACAACATCCGCAAAGATGCGTACAGCCACGCCATGACCGGGCTTTCGTCGGGCGGGATCTGCTCGTTCAATGCCGCATGGCAAATGCCGGACGAGTTCAGCCGCGTCATCAGCTGGATCGGCAGCTTCACCAGCATCCAGTGGAAGGAGCGGCCAGATATTCCGGACGGCGGGCAGGACTATCCCGAAAAAGTTCTGCGGGAGCCGAAGCGCAACATCCGCGTCTGGCTGCAGGATGGCGCCGAGGACATGGAAAACGATCGCTATGGAAGCTGGCCTCTGGCGAATATACGCATGGCGAACGCTCTCAAGCTGAAGGACTATGACTTCCACTTCAGCTTCGGCAAGGGCACTCACAACTCCGGCCAAGGTGCGGCGGAATTTCCCGAAGAAATGATCTGGCTCTGGCGGGACTACGACCCTGCGCAAACCTCCCAGACCTACGAAATGGAACAGTCCGAGAAATCCAAACCATTGTTCAGAGTATCGATTGCGAATCGTGAGGCTGATGCGAAATAGGAGCTGACTACTCGGCGCAGATGGCGCAGACAGCGGCGCCGAACTTCGCCACTTTCGCCGGACCAATGCCGTCGACTGTAAGCAAGTCTTCCTCTGTGCGGGGGCGCTCTGCTGCAATTGCGCGCAGCGTCCGGTCGGAAAAAACAAAGAACGCCGGCTGCCCCAACTTGCCGGACTCCTCGCGCCGCCAAGCGCGCAGTTTTTCTTCCAACATGGCAGCCTCGGCGGAGAGCGGGACCTCGGGCTTTGGCTCCCTACGCTTGCGTTCGCGTTTGGATGTTACCGCAACAGTGCTATCGCTACTGTCGCGCATCAGGATGTTGACGACATCTTCCTTATCCAGTTCTTCGCCTTCGCGCGTCAGGCTGGCTTTGCGGTAGGGGATGCTGCGGCCATCCTTTTCAAAGCTGGTATCTTCGATTGTTAGAAAACCCGCGCCATTCATCGCTCCGAGCAGATCCTCAAAGTGGTCACGGCTGACGCGGTTATTTGCGCACAGATCCTGATGCAGTTTGCCGGTCGATTTCGATCCGCCAGAACGCAATGCGCGTACAACCGCGAACACTAATGAGTTTTCGTTTTCATCCAATGGCCGGAAGCGCTGAGCGATGGCCCGCTCCGGCGAGCAGACGTCGCATTGCCCGCAAGCGTGGCGACCATCGTCTTCGTCCCCGAAATGACGCACCAGTTGCGCCATGCGGCACTGGTGCGATTCGGCGTAGCGCATCACGCGGTCGAGCTGTGCCTTGCGCTGATTTGACTGCGAAAGATAGGGCTGCCGCCACCCCGTGTCTCCTCGAACAACGTTGCCGTCGAAGTCGATGCGGGCGCCACCATGGGTCATCAGTTTGTCGAGTGCCGTAGCAAATATTTCGCCATCGAGCTTTGACTTCAACAGCTCAGCCAGCTCCTCTCTATGGCGCGGTCTTCCATCGAGCTTGCGAAAGATCAGGTCCAACTCGTCGACAGGAGGGTAGTCGCGTTCATAGAAGAAATCATGCGTCCGGCGATCGGCATACGAGTGCATCAGGATGGTGCGACTTTGTTTGCCATCGCGGCCAGCGCGGCCGATCTCCTGATAGTAGGCTTCTAAGCTCGCAGGAAGCGCCGTATGAATGACCGTCCGCACATCCGGTTTGTCGATACCCATGCCGAAGGCAATCGTCGCGACCACAGCTTCGAGACGACCAGCAAGAAATTCACGCTGCACGCGCTCGCGGTGATCGGGCTCCAGTCCGGCGTGATACGCCGCTGTCGAAAAGCTCTCCGATAGTTCTTGCGCCAGCGTGTCGGCGTCTTTGCGTGTGGGCGCGTAGACGATTGCCGGACGTCTCTCTTTCGGGGTCAGCAGGCTAAGAGCGAGTTGCGAACGCTTCGGCTTCGAGATCTCGACGACTTCAACTGCCAGATTGCTGCGTCGGAAGCCGTGAATAAAACGAGCCGGTTCTTGCAGCTGAAGCTGTGCAACGACATCATTCTGGACGACGGGTGTGGCGGTCGCTGTGAGCGCAATGATCGGAGCGGGTCGCAATGCCGGCAAATAGCTGCCAAGCAGGCGATAATCGGGGCGGAAATCATGCCCCCACTGTGAGATGCAATGCGCCTCGTCGATAGCGATGAGGGCGGGTTTGCGCTTGGCGAGCATCTCGGGAAAGCCTGGCACGCGCAGCCGTTCCGGCGCAATGAAAAGAAAATCGAGCGCACCGCTCAAGTATTCGCGACAAACCTGCCGTGATCTTTCCCGATCGAGGCCGGAGTGGATTCTTGCTGCGTTCAACCCTAACTGGCTGAGCTTCGTCGCCTGATCGTCCATTAACGCAATCAATGGGCTGATCACCAGTGCCGTTCCGCCCCGAGCGATCGCAGGCAATTGGTAGCAGAGCGATTTGCCCGCTCCGGTTGGCATTACCAGGAGAACATCGTGTCCGTCGACAGTGGCACGGCATACCGCTTCCTGATTTGCGCGAAACGAGGAAAACCCAAAAGTACGCGCAAGAATGTCAGTAAGCTTTGCCGAGGACATGAATCCAGTATGCGGCATCAGTCGCTATACTCAATGCCTATGGACCATCTGTGGACACCCTGGCGTTACACCTATGTTACGACTGCCGATCATGCCAAGCGCCAGGGCGTGCCCGAGGAGTTATCTACGTGGCCCGGAGACACAGGCTGCGTTTTCTGCAATCTAGTAGCTGCGGTCGAATACGCCGAAATCCATGGTATGCCGTCTGAGAAGGCCGAGAAAGCTGCGCTCATTGTGCACCGCGGCGACAACACCTACGTGGTCCTTAACCGGTTTCCTTACACCTCGGGCCACGTGATGGTGCTGCCATATGAGCATGAGGCGTCGCTTGCGGCTCTGCCGGCCAGCATTGCGCATGAGGTGATGGATACTGCGCAAGGCCTCGAAACCGTTCTCAGCAACACTTACCATCCGGACGGGATCAATATGGGGCTGAACCTGGGCAAATCGGCGGGAGCCGGAGTCGCGGGGCACCTGCACTTGCATGTGCTGCCGCGCTGGACCGGCGATACGAACTTCATGACTGTCATTGGCGAAACGCGAGTTCTTCCCGAAGACCTTGAAACCACATGGCATCGTGTTCGGGAGAATTTCCTGAAAAACATCTAACGCCGGCAGTCTTTCCAGCCCTGTTGATCGCGCATCCAACTGAGACAGGTCGAAAGAATCCCCGGAATTCACGGAGGTGCGGCATGCCACGAAGCGCTGCTACGAAAAAGCATTCAACTCAGAGAGTAGAGGAAGACGCGTCAGCCAAGCGATCCTCTCCAACCAGCGTTCAACCCGAGCACACACCCGTACAGCCCCAAGAAGCGCGTTTGACAGGAGCAGGGGAGAAGGAAAAGCAGCGCTTGTTGAAGGAGAGCGTTGAAAAGGGGAGCGCAGAACGCCATCCAGATCTGCCCGCCGGATTGCATTCGACCGGATCGTTTACTGGCGAGAACGAAAAGAAGTAGGGAGGGTTTATTCCGCATCGTCGATGCCGTTGTCTTCTGGCTCGTCAAAAAGCGGGGCTGTTAGCTCCTCAGGCGTAACAAGGGCTGCTTCCACCAGGGTCGTCGGGATGCTTTTCGCCGGCCTAATACCTAAATCGCGAAGCTTTTCTGCGCGCCAGATTACACTTCCCCGGCCAGTGTGGAGCTTCTTAAACGCTTCCTCGTAGCTTTCCCGAGCAGCGTCAAGCTTCTTGCCGACGTTGCTCAAATCCGCGATGAAGGCAACGAGTTTTTCGTAGAGTTCCCCACCGCGACGTACAATTTCTTGTACATTGCGTGTTTGCTGCTCCTGTCTCCAGAGATGAGCTACTGTACGGAGGACGAAAAGCAAAGTCGTCCGGCTGACAAGCAAAACATTCTTATCCCAGCCTTCTTGCCATAACTTGCCTTCACTTGCCATGGCAAGCATAAAAGCGGGTTCAATGGGCACAAACATGATGACGAAATCGATAGAGTTGAGCCCATAGAGTGTCTGGTATTCCCTCTGAGACAGCTCTTTGATATGCGATCGCATTGAGGCCAAATGCCGCTTTAGTGCCGACTCGCGTGCGGCCTCCTCTTCACTTCTGCAATAGTCGTCGTAGTCATTTAGAGAGACCTTCGAGTCGATAATGAGATGACGTCCTTCGGGCAGATGTAGAATCACGTCCACACGAGCGCGAGTCTGGTTCTCCCGCGTGAAGCTCTCCTGAACGCGATATTCCTGCCCTTTGTGCAGGCCCGCGGCCTCCAGTAGTTGCTCCAGAAGAAGTTCTCCCCAGTCGCCTTGAGTCTTTGAAGATCCTTTGAGTGCTTGAACTAGGTTGTTTGCTTCCTGCGAGAGCCGTTCATTGAGTGTGGTCAAGTTATTGATCTGCTCTCTTAATTCTGTGCGGCCTTTAATGCCGTCCTTTTCGAGAGAGGCCACTTTTTCTTGAAATTCGCCAAACTTCTCTTTGAGTGGGTTCAACAAATTCCCGATATTTTCCTGATTTTGTTCTGTAAACCGCTTTGACTTCTCGTCCAGAATGTCGCTTGCCAAAGCCTTGAATTGATTTGACAGCTCTTTCCGCGCGGAAGTCATAAACTCAAGTTTTTCGTTAGCGGTGGTTTGCACTCCCCCGAGTTCCGTCGAGAGTCGCACCACCTGTTCCCGCAGGTTGGCAATTTGCTCATTGGCGCTTCGCCGCTCTGTCTCGAATTGTTGAACCGATTTTCGCAACTCGGCAAGCTGAGTGATTTCCGCATCCAGCCGGGCTTTCGCCTCCCGTAACTCCCCAGTCTCCTTGAGGGCCTGCGTTAGCGAAGTATCGCGTTGAGCCAGCTGCGTCGCCAGATTTTCGCTACTCCGCTTCTCCGCAGAAATTTCGGCTCGAACGCTCTGATTGCGAATCCAATAGCCGACGGCCACCCCCACAAAAAGGGTGACTACAGTAAAAATTACAGCAAGAAGCATAACGAATATACTGCCACCGAAACACAAACAAAGCACAGACCTTGGCTATTTCCCACTGGCCTCGCGCTTTACACGATCTTAGGGCCTCAGTAGACTTGAAATTTCGGAGTGTGCTTGTGGTGTGTCTAAGCAAGGTCCAACCAATCCGAAAGGATTTACGAATTTTGTGCCGTATCGATGGATAGGAGAAACGCATGGCAGCAGTGGAAGATAAAGTAAAGCAGATCATCGTCGAACAGCTTCAGGTCGACGAAGCCGAAGTGACGCCCAGCGCATCTTTTCAGGAAGATCTTGGCGCCGATTCGCTCGACGTAGTCGAGCTTGTAATGCAATTCGAAGAAGCCTTCGATCTTGAGATTCCCGACGAAGATGCCGAAAAGATCAAGACGGTGAAGGACGCCATCGACTATATCGAGAAGAACGCGAAAGGCGGCAAGTAGTCTTGCAACGGCGCGTGGTAGTTACGGGCATCGGCCTGATGTGCGGAGTAGGCAACACGACGCCCGAGGTCTGGAAGAATCTGCTGGCAGGCAAGAGCGGGATGGCTCCCATCACCGGTTTCGATACGACAGGTTTCTCTGTCACTTTCGCAGCCGAGGTGAAGAACTTCGATCCACTCGACTTCGTGGACAAGAAGGAATCGCGCAAGATGGCGCGCTTCATCCACTTTGCTCTTGCGGCTACGCAGGAGGCGATCGAGATGTCCGGCCTCAAGATCACGGACGACAATGCTGATCGCGTCGGCGTGCACATCGGCTCGGGCATCGGTGGGTTCGACATCATCGAGCGCGAGCACAGTGCCATGCTGAACGGTGGCCCGCGCAAGATATCGCCCTTTTTCATCCCCGCCGCGATCATTAATCTCGCAGCTGGACAGGTGAGTATCAAGTACGGCGCCAAGGGGCCGAACGAGGCCACCGCAACGGCCTGCACCACTAGCGCGCACTCGATTGGCGATGCCTACCACATCATCAAGCGCGGCGACGCCGACGCCATGATCGCCGGTGGTTCGGAAGCAGCCATTACGCCGATGGGCGTGGGCGGCTTCGCGGCCATGCGCGCGCTTTCCACGCGCAACGACGATCCGGAGCACGCTTGCCGTCCTTTCGATAAAGACCGCGACGGTTTTATCGTTGGCGAAGGCGCAGGCATCCTGATCCTCGAAGATCTGGAATTTGCCCAGGCCCGTGGTGCGAAAATCGTCGCCGAGATCATCGGCTACGGCATGAGTGCCGATGCCTATCACATCACGAGCATGGCTCCCGAGGGCGAAGGCTGCTATCGCGCCATGAACAACGCGATCAAGAGCGCCGGGATTCAGCCGGATGAAATCCATTACGTGAATGCGCATGCCACTTCTACACCGGTTGGTGATGTGCTGGAGAGTGCTGCGATGGAGAAGCTCTTTGGCGAATATGCAACCAGCGGCAAGGTTCTGATCAGTTCGACGAAGTCTATGACTGGACACCTGCTGGGGGGCGCTGGCGGTCTGGAAGCAGGCATCACCATCATGGCGATGCTTGATCAGAAAGTCCCGCCGACAACGAATCTCGACAATCAGGACCCCGACTGCCATTTGAGTTATGTTCCCAATAAGCCGCAGGATGCGAAGGTCGATGTCGCCCTGTCGAATTCCTTCGGTTTCGGTGGCACCAACGGCTCATTGATTTTTCGTCGTTGGCAGGACTAGCCATCTAGACATGAAAAAGCAAAAGCCCGGCCAAAAGCCGGGCTTCTTTATTTCTGGACGATAGCCTTAAACAGGCTGAACGTTCTCGGCCTGGAAGCCCTTGGCGCCGCGCACGACGTTGAACTGCACGCGCTGACCTTCCTGAAGGCTGCGGAAGCCATTCGCGTTGATCGCGGAGAAATGAACGAAAACGTCCTCGTTGTTGCTCTCGCGTGTAATAAAGCCAAAACCCTTGGCATCGTTAAACCACTTGACTGTACCCTGTTCCATTTTTGGGGTATTCCTTTGTGTTGATATTCGCTGAAAACGGGAAGGTGTAGCAGGCAGTGCTTTGGACGGCATTACGTGCGTAACAAAAACCCACTCGGAATCGAGCGCAAGTCTATTATATCCCACTTCCAAGTACGATCTGCCCCTCAGTCGAATGCGAAGGGCAAATTTCCGAAGTCTTACAGACTTTATGAGAAAGCGCCGCTGATCAGCACCAGTACGATCCACCAGCCCACAACAGCCGCTGCTGCTTTTCCCCGCGACACCTTTGCCACGATACCGACGCCAATCACGCTCAAAATCACCGACCAGATTTCAAAGACATCGAGATGCATCGCGTAGGCGACGAGCATATGCGGTAGATCGCTGCTCAGGTAATATCCAATATTCGTGCCAACCGGATTGTTCATCAGAAATGAATCCGGCGCGACGCCGGCAAAGAGCGCAATGATAGCCAAAAGGAACTTGAGGTTGAAAACAAGGCCTGCGTACATGTAGACCGCAAACACCTGCCCGAACTTTGCTGTTCCGGCAAAACCGAAATTTACCGTAGCCCATACCAGCAGTACGGTAATGGCAGTAAAGATAAGTATCAGGATCGGAAAGCAGTAGGCGATGATCGAAGTAACCTTTGCGCCAATTGTTTTGGCCGCAGCCGCTTGATCGGGCGTCATCTGGGCGAATCGCTCTTCCTGCTTCGGGCTCTGATGCACGTTGTTTTCCATCACCCTTTCCCAGCCTACTTTCGTCTGCACGGTAAATGAGAAGGCGATGGAGACGACAATCATGATCACCAGCGGTCCCCACCACGAGGATCTCCGTAGCAGATCGATAAACGTTTTCGAAGGAGCTACAAAGGTATCGATGATGCGCTGCCCTTCGCTCAGGGGTGTAGCAGCGGTTTCTGAAACGGCATCACTCATAGGGCCTCACTTATCAGGTGCATTTTCAATTGGCGCGATTGTATCCTGCCGGCGAGCCAGTTGCGACGAAAATCGCCTGCGAAGCTGTCCTCCCAATGCTGCCTAAGTCATTGAACTGATATTTGTTAAGGCAATATTTCCAGAATCAAGTTGAATACTTCCCGGCGCGTCCAGCACCCGATAGTCTAAGAAAGCTCTGGAATCTCCGCGGTCCCGCTCATGCGCTGTCTTGTTATTCTCCTTGCTGCCGCTCTGTTTGCAGGCGCAGGGAATTCTGCCTATGCCGTAAAACGAAAGCCCCACCATGCCCGTTCTGCTGCCGCGCATGCCCATACGCGCAGCCACAGAAACGCCCGCGCTCGTCACGCGTCCCTGGAAGCGAAAGAAGAGCCACCGAGCGCGACGATTCCCGAAGTTCCAGTCAAACATGCACGGATGGTTTTGCTGCCGCCGTTGAAGGGCTCGAGAGAATCGCTCGTCCGCCAGAACCAGCGCAGCGAGGCCGAGGGTCTCGAACGAATCGAGGATGACGACCAATTGAATGATCTGCGGAACGAACATGCACTGGTTGCAGTGCCGGTGAGTATGTCTCTCCGCGTCAACACAGAACTACCTGCAAATCGCCGCTACTGCCGCCCTTGGACCGCCCATTTTCTTACTGATCTCGGCCGCGCTCACTACGAGCGCTTCCACCGTCCGCTTCAGGTGAATTCCGCGGTGCGCACGGTTGCCTATCAGCGTCATCTGATGGAGGTAAACGGTAACGCGGCGCCTGCCGAGGGCGATATCGCTTCGCCGCACCTGACCGGCGCAACGATCGACATTGCCAAGAAGGGACTGTCAATGTCGGAAGTTGCATGGATGCGGGCATACTTGTTGCCAATGCAAACGGCGGGAAAGATTGACGTGGAAGAGGAATTTTATCAATCCTGCTTTCATATCACCGTCTATAAAGGGTATGCACCGCCCACCCAGCCAAAGACAACTCCACGTGAAGCAGGCAGCAAGAGCGCTCTGATCGCAGCCGGAGTGCAGTAGTCAATATCTCTTGGTGAGAGCTGCTGGCGCCGGTCTGGACCGGTTGTTCAGCAGCCAGTCCACCGCATTGCGCACATCCTCATCGCGCGCCTCACCCATGATGCGGGCTATGATTTCTCCACGGTCATCAAGGATGGCGGTTCCTGGAACGATTTCGCCGAGGCCAAAGCTGCCAAGTGTATCGGTGCTGGCTCCAACCCATGTGTCAAAGGTCACGCCCGCCTTCTCAAGCGCTGGCTCGATTTTGCCTCGATCTTTGGCCACGTCGATTGAAACCGCAATGAAGCGGACGTTCTTGCCAACGTAACTCTGCGCCAGTTTCGAAAGACGTGGCAACTCTTCCTGGCACGGACCGCACCATGTCGCCCAGAAGTTGAGGACTACGATCTGCCCGCGCAACGACGCTAGCTTTTGCGTATTGCCATGCAAGTCTTTGAGGTCTAGGTTGGGTACTCTCTTTGCAGACACAGACGCGACGAAAAGTGCAGAACACAGGAGGAGAAGAACACAACGCAAGGCTTTCATTGCTCCCGCGAGTCTATTCGGTGTTCCGCGGATGCGCCTCCGTCCAAGGGTGGATATATCTTTCAGCCCGCAGGCCCAAGACTACAGCCCAGCGGCGCTGTTACCGTGCAACGAGTTATTTCCATCTGAGGCTAGTCAACGGAACAAACAATGAAAATAAAAACCTGCAAAGCAGGACTCACGCTCGTCGCAACATTGCTCGTCACCTCCACATCATCCCGCCACAATCAGGCCTTAGCGCAGGGTTGTGTCGCGGCTCACTCGCCACAGCCGGTCATATCGGGGCTTGACCCGACCAGCCAGCCGCGGACAGTAGGCCTCCTTCATGGGCTGTCCGTCACAGTTGGCTTCCGAACCTATAGTTCGTATAAGCACTACATCGGCACGGTCCATCAAGTGCAACGCGCCGAGATGCACAATGAAGTGCAGAACCACGTCGATCTCTATGATCTGAGTCTCAGTTATCAGATGACGCCGCGCTGGAGCATCATCGCAGATATTCCCGGAATGACGGCGACACGTCATCAGCAGGGGAACGTCAACGTCTATCGCTCCGGCGGAATCGGAGATATGCTCGTTGGTGCACAGGCATGGGTCTGGCGGCCACCAACAGAGAGCAATGGCAACATCTCGTTTTCCATGCAGCTCAAGCTGCCGACCGGTATCAATGACGCTAAAGGTACGACCATTCTCTCCAATGGACAGAAGCAAGTCCGGCCCTTCGATGAGTCGATCCAGCCCGGCGACGGTACATGGGGATTTGCCCTCGGCACCAATGCCTATCGCCAGTTCTACTTTCACACCATCGGCTATTTCACCGGCTCGTGGCTCTTCAGCCCGCAGGACACGACCGGCGTCCTGACCTATCGTCCCGCACCCGGTGAAAACGTGATCTCCGCAACCGATCAATATCTATGGCGCGGCGGTTTTTCGCATGGAGTGCCGAAAGTTCGTGGCCTCGCGCTGAGCATTGGCGGCCGTATGGAAGGCGTTCCGGTGCGCGATGCCTTTGGCAGCAGCAACGGCTTTCGCCGTCCGGGCTACGTTATTTCCATCGAACCGGGCCTGGTGTACGCCCGCGGACGCAATATGTTCAACGTCAGTGGTCCATGGGCGATGGAACGTAATCGCAAAACCAGCGTGACCGACTACGCAAACCATACCCATGGTGACGCCGCCTTCGCGGATTACACGGTGATCGCCAGCTACACGAGAACCTTCTAGAAAGACAGATAACGCTCCGCCGAGGTAATGAAGCAGAAGCGTCCGATGCTCTAGCATGAAAACGTGATCTACGCGCATGCAGGGGTGATTGTTGCCGCAATATTGGCTGTGACGCCTCTGCTTCTCTTCGGCTTTGCGGGGGAGCGCTGTGTGGCAGCAGCCAGCAGGCAGCCTCTGGTTCTTCAACTTCTGCTGCCGGCAGTTTTAGTTATTCCCTATCTGCTTGTGTGCTGGCCAATTCACCGGCTCCGCCTCGGTTGGCTCGCGCTTTATCTGCTGCTGCCGGTCTCAGTCTCCGTTCTGTTGATGGTCACCGCGAAGATCGACCCACAAAAACGGGGACACGCGCTTGATTTTCTAGTGCTACTTATTTTGGGGCTAGCGGTTGACCTGCGCTGGTTTGAGGCGGCGTGGCCGCATGCCCTCGTTGCGCTCAACAAGCTCCTTCTTCTCGATGCCGGCCTTTACGGCTTCATGGTGATTCGCCAGCTTGATGGCGTTGGGCTCGATCTTCGCTGGCGGATTACGGATTGGAAGACGGGGTTACGCGAGCTTCTTTTCTACATGCCGATCGCAATTCCGTTGGGACTCGCCATTGGATTCCTGCACTTGCACCGGCACGTTGAGCGTGCATGGTTGCTGCCGGCGATCTGGCTCTTTACCTATCTGCTGATCGCCTTGCCGGAAGAGATTTTCTTTCGCGGATGGATGCAGAATCTCATTGAGCGCCGAATTGGGCGCACCGCGTCTCTTACCGTGACTGCTATCCTCTTCGGGCTCTCGCACTTCAATAAACGCACGGCGCACTTCAACTGGCGCTACGTTCTGCTGGCGGCCATCGCTGGCGTCTTCTACGGACGCGCGTGGCGCTCCGATAGAAGAATCGCAGCCTCATCCATCACCCATGCATGCGTGGATACTCTGTGGGGAGCGCTGCTTCGCTGAATGGCGCGATGCCGAGGCTGGTAGCGCAGATAGCCAAGCCCGACGCGCATGTGATGATGCATGGCATCCGGAACCGTAACGGCGACGCAGAGGCCCAGGATGCCGTGCGCTAGCCCGAGCGCATACAGATTGCGATAGCGAAGAAAGAACGGGCAGGCAATCAAAGCCCACACCAGCGTAAGGCAGATCAGGATGGGGTTTGGAATATGCGCAATCGCAAACAGCAGCGCCGCCGCCGCAATCGCCAGTGACCGTCGCGGCAGCAGTCGCACCAGTCGGGTCAGCACAAAGACCTGCACCAGAAACTCCTGCACAAATGACCAGATCAGATATCCGATCACACGCGTCCGCGTCGACAAACGCCCCACGCCGGGAAGTCCGTGAAGCGTGCCGAGTTCCTTCGCTGCCACAACTGCGAGCACAGCGAGGGCCAGGGTTGCCGCAACAATCCAAAGCGACCGCCTTGTCTCCGTCGGGGCCAGTCCAAGAGATTGCAGCTTCTCCCGGCGCAGTACTGTGATGCCGACAACCGCTACAACTGCCAGCCAATAGAGAATTCTTTGCGCCGGCATCGGCGTCCAGATCACAGCCAGAATCAGACCGTAAGCTGAAACGAGTTCCAGCAGATCGCGAAGCCGGGAATCTGCTTTAAGATTCACGCGATTCTCAAGCCAGAAAGCCTGCGCCCGTTCATGGGTGCAAGAGCAAAATAATATACCCAATTGCTTGCTGATGACAGCCGCATTGCGCTAATTCATTTGAGCTAGCCGAACAACTGATATTCGCTCCAGAACTGCGGCCAAGGGCAGTCCGAAGATTTTGCGTTGTCTATTTGATTTCACTCGCGAGAGGAATGCTCGCACCGTTCAGCTGCCGAGAACGACGCGGGCGGTTCTTATTCCGAATCGAATCGAACGCTAACCTAGCGCCAGTGACACTCGACGAAGACCCAGCCGCCGTGGCGCTCAGCCCAATGGGCAGGTACCACTCCGCGTGAGGATGAGGTGCAACGGCATATCGTCCGGGAACCCAGACATACGGAGCTCCATCCCAGCGGTGATATCCACCATCCCAGACGTATTCACAGAACAGAGGTGCCCGTCTTGGCTCGCACTATCTGTATGTCTGCCAAGACGGTCTAGTCCATTATCGTTCGCAGCAGCGGATACCGGCATTCCGTTGGCCGACGCCGGTCTGGTCCACATCCAGCTCGGGACCCTAGCCAGCCGCGTGCGGCTGGCCCTCAGCGCCTTCTTCCTTCGTTTCGTCTTTCTTCTCGCGCGCCTTTTTCGTCTTCCAGAAACCCTGCTGCAACCCGTACTGATCATTAATCTCCCAATCGATCAGCCGCTGCTCAGACTCTGCGCTTGACATCTCTTCGACCGAAGTAACTTCGATGCGCGCCACCTGATGCCACGGGTAGACATAGCGGCCGCGCAACAGAAAGCCGGACTTCGCCCAGTTTTCCATCAAGTCAGTAACTCTGCTCTTTACGTCCTCGCGGCTTTCAAAGGGCAGAAGGTCGAAAGATTCTCCATTTGCCAAATGGACCGTTGCATGGGCAATCAGTACTGTATCGGGCGGCAGTGTTTCTTCAGGCAAGAATATCTCCCTTTCTCAGATGTTCTTCAGTTGAGATGCAGAGAAGACGGGGTCGGTAAACTAATGGCCGTCCTGGGCGAAACGCGAAACTAAAATGGCGCGGGTATCATAGCTATAGACTACGCATGTCAGACCGATCTTTCGTCTCAGGCTCTGCAGCATTTCTTTCTCGCGATTTTCGCCGCTATCAGCTCGCGCGCGTATTGGTCATCGTCGGCGCCGAGGCGCAGACTTTGGCTGTGGCGTGGCTCGTTTACCAGATAACGCATAGCGCCCTCTATCTCGGTTACACCGGATTGGTTCTTTTCCTGCCCGGACTTCTCTTTATGTTGCCGGCAGGCCATGCTGCCGACCGGTTCGATCGGCGCCATGTGATTCTCATCTGTTACGCGCTGCAGGCGTTCTGTACTGCCGCCCTGTTTATCTTTGCCTGGCATGGGCTGCGCGCCATCTGGCCAATTTTTGCCACACTTTTTCTCATCGGAACCGGGCGCGCGTTCAGTGGTCCCGCTGCTTCAGCCCTGATTCCGCATCTCGTCCCCAAGGAACACTTTGTTAACGCAGTTACCTGGGGCGCGACCATTTTTCAAATCGCCAATGTTGCCGGTCCGTCTCTTGGAGGCATTCTCTACACCTTACCCCTGCAGGGGCGCATTGCCGGCGCCAGCATCGTCTTTCTCTTTACGCTGGTCACGCTCATCGGGTTTCTCCTGCTCATTTTCTCCCTGCACGTGCGTCCGGGGCGCATGGAACATCGCGCTATGTCCACCGAAGTGATACTCGCTGGCATTCACTATGTCTGGAGAACGCAAATTCTGCTCGGCTCCATATCGCTCGATCTCTTTGCTGTGCTGCTCGGCGGTGCAGTCGCGCTCATGCCGATCTTCGCGCAGGAGATCCTGCAAACCGGCCCCCGCGGGCTCGGCCTGCTGCGCGCTGCGCCGGCCATCGGAGCGCTGGCAGTCTCGATGTGGTTGACCTGGCGGCCAATTCAGCGCCGCTCCGGGGCGAAGATGTTTTTCTGCGTCGGTATTTTCGGCGCAGCGACCATTCTCTTCGGCCTATCCAAAAGTCTGCCTCTGTCGCTGCTCGCACTCGTTCTCGTCGGTGCGTCTGACATGGTCAGCGTCGTCATCCGTTCCTCGATTCTGCAGCTTGCCACGCCGATTGAAATGCGCGGTCGCGTGAGCGCAGTCAATTCGCTCTTTGTCGGAGCCTCAAACGAGTTGGGCGAATTCGAAAGCGGTCTCACCGCCTCCTGGTGGGGAGCAGTACGCGCCGTCGTCATTGGCGGCATCGGCTCGCTGGCCGTCACCGGCATCTGGAGCTTTTTATTCCCCAACCTCCGCCGTGCTGACCAGTTCACGCCAGAGGCGCTCCTGCAGGCAGACTTGGAGCAATCGGCTCAGGAAGTCCGCCAACTTTGACGGCCAACGGCCAGCATCCAAACTAGAGAGCAGTTCAAGAACAAGGCGGTAACAGTGAAAACATGGCAAAAGGTCGGACTGAGCACCTTGCTTGTCCTGATCGTCTTTAGCGTCCGAATCTATTTCGTGTGGAAAGAGCGTCACGAGCCGATGGTGCAGAAGCAGCAGCGGCAGGAGCGCCCGCTAACCAACGACGACATTGTTTCGCCACGTAAGCTCTACATTGACGATGTGAAGTCGGCGAAAACCCTGATTGGCAAGACAGTCTGGATTCAGGCCGGCTTTGAGCTTGAGTATTTCCCTTATGCGGGACACACTATCAACTTCGCCCACAAAATCGGAGTTCTACCCAGCGTCCAAGCGTTGGAGGTGAAGGACATCGCCCTCGAAAAGGCGCCCCCAAGCAAAACCAGCCGCATTCCCCGTGGCGACAGACAAGTCTTTGCCGTCTTTCAACTGCCCGGAGATGCCAGCGAATACGCGACCCCCATCGGCTATGAGCAGGGAATCGATTCGACGTATTTCTGCGACGACATTTTCTACTACGATGATCCCCACCAGATGTATAAGCACTGGTCCGCAGATGTTTGGCAAGCTGTCGATCAGCATCAGCCCAAGCCGGGCATGAACGAACTGCAGGTCGCCATGGCGCTCGGCGTAATCCAGCAATCTGATTCATCGAACTACGGCAACCGCACTGTGCACTATGACGCGGGCGGAAGACAGTGGAATGTCAGTTTTCAAAATGACAAGGCGACCAACGTGCAAGCCCAATAGTTTTAGGGGACAATCAAAGCATGGCCCTTGAATTCACTACCTCTTATGTAACTGATTCAGTGGCAATCTTTCGCCAGTTCAAGAAGCTTGCCGAGGCTGCCCTCGCCCAGGTAAGTGACGAGCAACTGCAAACGGTCATCGATCCGGAAAGCAATTGCCTCGCCATCATCGTGAAGCACATGGCCGGAAATATGCGCTCGCGCTGGACAGACTTTCTCACCACCGACGGAGAGAAGCACGATCGCAATCGTGACAGCGAATTCGAGGAGCCTCCAGCAACGCGCGCCGAGTTGATGCGCATGTGGGAAGAAGGTTGGAGCCGGCTTTTTACCGCTTTGGAGCCGCTGACGGATGCGGACTTAGGCCGAACCATTACCATTCGCGGCGAAGCGCATTCGGTCATGCAGGCCATCAATCGGCAGGTCGCCCATTATTCATACCATTGCGGACAGATTGTCTTTCTTGCCAAGCACTTGCAGGCCGGAAATTGGAAATGCCTCAGCGTTCCGAAAAAACAATCCGATGAGTTCAACCGGCGCGTCAAAGCAGGCGAAGCCAGCCAGCGCTGACGATTCCATCAAGACTGCGTGATCAGACGCGAATGGCGAGCGCTGTCGTCTTCCGGAAAAATATCCTTCGCACGAAGCGCACCCAGGACGCGAAAGGAAACATCTGCATCGATTGCATTTGTTTCTGCTCGGCAAGCGTTGCCGCTAATTGTGCGCGCAGACTTTCCACTTCGAAGATGCAATTCCGCAGATAGCAAGAGACGGAAAGGTTCTCGGCTTCCGCGCGCCTTTTTAGCAGCGCATGTTCGACCGTTGAAACTCGCAAAGAAAGTGCTGTGGTTTTGCGCTCCATTGCCAGTTCCTGCGACGGAGCCGACACCTTGTCGGCTAGAACGTGGCGGAATTCTGGCGGGGCCGGTACAACAACCGGCTCAGCAACGCGTGACCACTTTGCATCTTTGGATTGTGCGTGTTTCACGTTTCGTCTAGCTGGAATTCTCTTCTTTGGCGCCGCTGACTTTCCGGTCGCTCGATGGTTATCGTTTGTGGCCGAAGTTGGCGCAGGCTGCTCAGCTTTTGGCGAGGACGCTTCCGAACTTGCGCGAGGCCGTCTCTGTCGAATGGCCTCGTCGTACGTAAGCTCTCGCACGCCGTCCTTTGCGCGCGTGGATGCTTGTGTGCCAGCCCACTCCTGGAAACGGCTCACAATGGCGTTGATGTCTTCAATCGGTGGTTGCGTACTCATGCGCCGAGTGTATTCCGACGAGCGCCTCGCCAACAGCCGCACCGACGGAAATCGAACAGTGAAAACCCAATGCGGAACACGCAATGCGCAGAAATGCCGTTTCGGGAATCAGCCCGTATTTCGCAGCCCTGCTGAGATTCCGTTGATCGTCCCCGCAATGGCGCGGTTGATCTCGTCAGTGTCCTCACCCGCCCGCTTACGCCGCAGCAAATCAACTTGAATCAGGCTCATGGGGTCAACATATGGATTACGCAGCCGGATCGAATGAGCGAGCATCCGGTTCGTCTCAAGCAGTTCCTTCTGCCCGGTCACAGCGAGCACTGCAGCAAGCGTGCGATTGAACTCCGCCTCAATCTTCGAGAAAACCCGAGTACGCATCCCCACATCCGGCACAAGGGAGGCATAGAGTGAAGCAATGCCCAGATCGGCCTTCGCCATGGCCATCTCCACATTGCGAATAACGTCAATGAAGAGCGGAAACTCAGCCATCATGTCGCGCAGTAATTTCGCTCCGCCCGGCTTTTGCGAATATTGCTCGATGGCATACCCCACGCCAAACCATGCAGGAACAAGCTGACGGCTTTGGGTCCATCCGAAAACCCAGGGAATCGCACGTAGATCGGCGAAGGCGCGTTTGCCGCTGCGCCGCGCCGGACGCGATCCGATCTTGGCATGCTCCAGCTCGGCAACCGGAGTGGCCGTCTCAAAATAACTCAGCACCTCCGGGTCATCGATGATCTGCTCTCGATAAAAATGAAACGCTGTGTCCGAAAGCTCCTCGAGAGCTGCTTCCCACTCCGGTAGCAAAATCCCCGACTGATGCCCATGTGGATCAAGCGTGTTCGGACGCGCCAGAGCATCGAGCGAGGCCGCGATCATCAGCTCAAGATTGCGTTCCGCAAGAACCACATCGGAATATTTCCAATTCAGAACCTCGCCCTGTTCGGTAATGCGAATCTCACCCTCAAATGCGCCCACAGGTTGCGCGTAAATCGAGCGATGCGTGGGACCGCCGCCGCGCCCAACCGTACCGCCGCGTCCATGGAAGAGGCGCAGCTTCACGCCGCACTCGCGAGCCACTTCGTGCAACGCCCGATGTGCGCGGAAGATCTCCCATGTGCTCGTGAGCATCCCCCCGTCTTTATTGGAATCCGAGTAACCCAACATGATCTCCTGCATGTTGTTCCAGGACGCGAGCAGCGCGCGATACTCCGGCAGATTCCAAAGGCTGCGACAAACCTCGGGAGCATTGCGCAGGTCTTCAATTGATTCGAATAGCGGGACCGGCATCAGCCCAGGATCATTGCCTTTGGCCGCCGCTTCAACCCCTCCCAACCGCGCGAGCCACAACACACCGAGCACATCTTCCACACTGCTCGCGCCGCTGATTACGTATTGTCGAATCGCCTCCGGGCTGCAGCCTGCTTTCACTTCCGCAATCGTGCGGAAAGTCTCAACCACATCGGCAGCTTCTTTGCTTAGTCCCTGCGGCACGATCGATGCATTTCCCGCGCACCAGTCCGAGGTCTCCTGCAGCGTCTTCTTGTGGAGCTTTGCGTGTTGTCGAATATCCAGGGTGTGCAAATGCAGGCCAAAGGTGCGCACCAACAGTATCAGTGGATCGATGAGCGTCTGCGCAAGCCGCAATCCCTCATTCTCCGCCAGGCTGCGGCGCAACGCGCTCAAATCATCCAGCAACTCCTGCGCGCTGCCATACGCCGGCAAAGCGCTGAGCGCCGACTCCAGACTGTCAGCATCAGATGCAGCGTCACCAGCAGCACGCAGCAGACGCGCATGCACGCAGACCATGAACCGCCGATACAACTCAAATTCAAAGCGCGCGCCGAAGAGCTGCTGCGTACCGGCCCGCAATTCTGTGAGATATCCATCCAGCCGCTGCTTCAATTCATTGCTGATCGGCAACTGCTGCGCCGAGGTAGTCAGAAGGTCGATGATCAACTGCACCTGCTGTTGGTAGTGGGCAAGCAGTCGGGCCCGTGCTGAGCGGATCGCTTCGCGCGTGACATCCGGCGTCACAAATGGATTGCCATCGCGATCGCCTCCAATCCAGGATCCGAAGCCGAGCAATAGAGGCAGCTCTGAG
Organism: Alloacidobacterium dinghuense; assembly: GCF_014274465.1. Taxonomy (NCBI): domain Bacteria; kingdom Pseudomonadati; phylum Acidobacteriota; class Terriglobia; order Terriglobales; family Acidobacteriaceae; genus Alloacidobacterium; species Alloacidobacterium dinghuense. Next base: position 5,468,034 of record NZ_CP060394.1, read on the forward strand.
ATGTCAATGTCGAGCCCATATTCGCTTGCGAGCGCTGCAGAAACCTCTTCGTACAGCTTCGGCAGCGTAGCGAAGATGGAAACATCGTAGTAATCGAGCCCCATCTTAATTTCATCGTTTACAGTAGGGCGACGGCTGCGAACCTCATCGGTTTGCCACAGAGCCGTGATTTCAGCCATGAGCTGCTCCTGCAGCCGCAAAATCTCTTCATCCGGAACCGGAATGCGATCGAGGTCTTCGAGAAACTCGCCAATGCGCCGCCGCTTGAACAGAACCGAGCGCCGCGCAATCTCCGTAGGATGCGCCGTAAACACAGGCACGATAAAGACGTGCCTCAGCCAGTCCATCGCCTCTGTTGCCGAGATACCAACCCGCTTCATCTCCCGCAGAGTGCCGCGCAATGAACCTCGCTGCCTTGAACTGTCTCCACTGAGTTGTAGCGACAGACGCCGCCGCTTGCGGTGATTCGTCTCAGCCAGATTGATCAGCTCGAAATAAAACGCAAAGGCCCGGCTCAACTGGTAAGCCTGCTCCACAGGCAACGTGCTGATGCTGAGAACCGTCCGTTGCAGACGGTCTTCCGCTTCCTTCGACTTGCCCGCTGCCTGCTCTTCGCGGCGACGAATCGCGGACTGCCGCAGCTCCTCGACTTTCTCATACAGAGCATCGCCAGCCTGTTCGCGCAGCACATCTCCCAACAGCGTGCCGAGTGAACGAACATCGCGACGCAACGGAGCTTCTTTCAGGTCGCCCGAGCGTGCTTCCAACTCAGCCAGGCGTTGTGACCAGCTTTCCGGTTTCCAAAGGAGCGGCATAATTTGATTATGCAGGAGGACCGACGCTTCAGGCACACACGCCGCACGTCGTGAAACAATAAATGAATTAGCTGCTCACCTGCTGCTCTTCCACCTGAAGCATTAACTCCTCCCAGTCGGTCGTGAGCAAACCATGCTGTTCTCGTAGCGACTCGAGCAGGCGGCTAAGCCTTTCCGTCTCTTCCACGCTTACGAAAATGCCGAGCGAATGCTCGGTCTCCACGATGGAAGCTTCCACGCGCGGAATCTCTTCCTCAACAAAGGCAAGCCGTTCCTGCATCTGCCGCAAGCGAATCGGGTTCACGCGACGGACCTTTTCCTTCTCGGCCGTCTGAATCACTACCGCAGCAGGAGTCTCCTCCACCACGGCTACAGCGGGCGCAGCCGTCGTCGTTACAGCACCGCCTTCCTTGCGCCACAGATAATCCTCGTAATTTCCCGGAAAAACGTGGACGTGACCGCCTTCGACCTCAAAAACGCGCGTCGCCAGCCGATCAATAAAGTAGCGGTCATGTGAGACGAAAATCACCGTGCCGGTAAATTTATTCACCGCATCCAGCAACACATCTTTGGCGCGCAGATCGAGGTGATTCGTCGGCTCGTCCAGCAGCAGAAAATTCGCAGGGCTGACAAGAATGCGCGCCAGTGCATAGCGATTGCGTTCGCCGCCTGAAAGAACCCCGAGCGGCTTGAAAACATCGTCGCCTGAGAAGAGAAAGCAGCCAAGGAGACTCCGCAGATCGGTCTCCGGCACACGCTGCGCAATGCGGCCGATGTCCTCCAGCATGCGTGCTCCGGGATCGAGCACCTTGTACTGATCCTGCGCAAAATAGTCCGGCAACACATTGTGTCCCAGTCGAAGCACACCTGACGTCGGCCCCTCCAGCGCGGAGAGCATCCGAATCAGCGTCGACTTGCCTGCGCCGTTCGCGCCGACAAGTGCGATGCGGTCCCCGCGCTCGATGGTAAAACTCACGTTGCGCAGGACCTGCTTCTCACCGTAGCTCTTGCTCAGGTTTGAAACCTCAACTACCGTGCGTCCTGAAGCCGGAGGCTGGGGAAAAGTGAAGTGGATCGCCTGTTCTTCCTGTGGAATCTCGATGCGCTCGATCTTTTCGAGTTCCTTGATACGGCTCTGCACCTGTTTCGCCTTGGTGGCCTGATAGCGGAAGCGGCTGATAAATGCTTCCAGATGCTCAATGTGCTCGCGCTGGTTGCGATACGCGGCCTCAAGCTGCGTGCGTCGCTCTTCTTTTTGCTGCAGATACTTCTCGTAATTGCCGGAGTAGAAGTGCAGCCCCTTGTTCCAAATCTCCACAATCTTGTTCACCGTCACATCAAGAAAGTAGCGATCGTGCGAGATCAGAATGTAGCCGTTCGGATAGCCGCGTAGATATTCTTCGAGCCAGTTGCGTGTTTCGAGATCAAGATGATTCGTTGGCTCATCTAGCAGAAGCAGATTCGGTTTTTGCAAAAGCAGCTTTGACAGTGCAATGCGCATCTGCCAGCCGCCGGAAAACTCCTCTGTCCGTCGCGCCCAGTCTTCCTTGCTAAAGCCTAGACCGGCAAGCACGGCGCCTACCTGCGCATCCAGCGCGTAACCATCGTGAGCGTGAAACCTCGCGCTCAGATTCGAATACCGTTCCGCCGCAGTACCATAGGCGCCGCTGTCTGGATCAAGCTCAGCCAGCGAAGCGGCCAGGGTTTCCAGTTCCTGCTCAATGCTGCGAAGTTCGTCAAAGACGGACAGGCACTCATCGAAGACCGTGCGGCCTGAAAGCGATAGACCGTCCTGCGGCAGATAGCCAATGCTCATCCCCCGGGTGCGTTGCAGGTTGCCATAGTCAAGTGAGTCAAGGGCCGCCAGCGTTTTCAGCAGAGTAGATTTACCCGTGCCGTTCGCACCGACCAGAGCCGTGCGTTCGCCAGCAGTGATGAGCCAGTTGGCGTGTTCAAAAAGAAGCTTTGGGCCGAATCGTTTGCCGGCGTCGGCAAGTTGCAGCATGTTTCTATTTTAGCGAGCCAGCAAGTTAGCGTGCCTTTGGCGCAAGCAAGTTGGCAAAGAACGGGAAACACTCCGCAAGTCCGTAGCTGATTTGCTTGTTTCTTTTTAGGCTGACTTGCTGACCTGCTTAACCGGCTGACTCGCTGGTTTGCTCTTCGGCGCATGGCGCGATTTGAGCAGTGCTTGCCAGTCGCGCTCTGTCTGGTCCGCATAGGCTTCGGCAAATTTCATAATCGCGTCAGCGAATCGCCTTCCGCTGCCGATGTAACCGGCCAGCATGCTCGCATCGCCGGACCTCGAATGTCCACGAGCCAGTAATTCGCCGCACATTTCACCGTATTCCAGCAATCCAGGGCCCCTAAGATCTTCGAGTTCGATGCTCGCCTTGTGATCATTCAACTGCCGTACCAGATATTGCCGGTGCCCGATCGTCGTCCATCCCAGAAAAGGATCGGACAGAAACTGCATCGCGCGTTGTCCATTGGCCACACGCTCACCTTGATGGTGAGGGCCGTGGTACTCAAGGTATTTTGCGTAACCTGACTCCGGTTCTTCCTTGATCTGCAGAAAGAGCGGATCGGCCCTGCCGTTGCCTTCGAAATACACAAGATAATCGCGCAATCCAACCGATCCAGTGCCCACCACCTTGAAACCCACATCCACCGGGCGATATTGCGCAAAGAAGTGCTGTCGTTCCGGCAAAAGATTCTTCCGGTATTCCTGCAGTGACGCCAGGACCACACGCGCTTGTGCTGACGAGAGGCGCGTCAGAAGAGGCTTTTCCTCTTTGAAGATTCGCCTTCCTGTCTCTTCGTTTCTGTTCGTCTCCGGAATCGTGAGCTGCTCCAGCGTATGCATAGGCGTCGAGCGCTCGGCTTTCAGCAAAGCCGTTGACACCGGAGTGATCCGTTGCAGGCGATGTACCTGATAGCGGGCCATATCCAGAACCGGCATTTTCGAAAACATCTCTACATATTTCCGATAGCGCGCAACGAGACCATTGACGGCTTCTTCGCACTGTGCGCGCTTGATGCTGAGTTCGCGCCCGGCAAGCACCAGGCTGGTAGCAAGGCGCTTCAAATCCCACTCAAACGGCCCGCGAATGGTTTCGTCGAAGTCGTTAATGTCGAAAACGAGCCGCCCATCCGGAGCGGCATACGCGCCCAGGTTGCGCACGTGCGCGTCCCCGCAGATTTGGTTCACTATGCCGGTATGAGGCAGCAGAGAGAGATCGGCAGCCATGATCGGTACAGCGCCGCGAAAGAAACCGAATGGCGAGGCCGCCATGCGCTCGTATTTCAGGGCAATCAGCGATGGCACCCGCCCACGCATCGACTCTTCGAGCAGGGCAATGGGATTATGCCGTCGATGCTGCGGTTGCCATTGACTGTGATCCTGCCGGCGTAACTGTTTTCTCCGCGACTGCCCGATGGCGCGTCGCTCCTGGGAACTGGACAACTCGATCATTTCTAACTGCCTCGTTCAATCTCGATTGACGTTTTATTGTACGGTCGCTTGCGTGATCTGCGCTTCGATATCTTCACGCACATCGGCGGGCAGCGCAGGCATCGCGCCTCTCTGGGAAGCCACCCACGATCCCCATCGGTTCCCGGCCTCATTCAAAACAGGCAGCGCCGCGCCCTGCAGATAAGAACGAACCAGGGCCGCCGTAAAAGCGTCTCCAGCGCCCACGGTGTCCGCGACTTTCGTCGCAATTCCGTGATGGCGATGATGCGCCCCATGCGTTACCAGCAGGCTGCCCTGAGAGCCCATCGTGACGCACACCAGCTGCAGAGGAAAGCGATCCAGCAGCATGCGAGCGCAGTTGAGAAGTGAAGCCTCGTCTGATCCGGAATTTGTCACGAGGCCGAGCAGGGACATCACGTCCGGCATTTCCATTTCATTCAACTTCAGCAGGGTGACACGCGCAAGCGAGTCTGTAAGTACCTTCGCGTCATAAAATGGCTTCCGCAAGTTCACATCAAAAACACGCACGCACTTTTCCGTTGTTGCTGCCAGAAATGAGTGGATTGCTTCACACGACACTTCATGTCTCTGCGCCAGGCTTCCGAAACAGACAGCATCCGCGCGCCGCGCCAACTCCAGCCAGGCCGGCGTGCAGTTGAGAAAGTCCCACGCCACCGGCTTGTGAATCACATACTCCGGCTGGCCATCCTGCAAGGTTACGGAAACGCTCCCCGTAGGATGATCGTCATCAACTTGCAAATAGTTCAATTCCGCAGGCAGTGGCTCAAGATAAGCGCGAGCCTCGTCGCCGAGCGCATCGCGTCCAATTCGGCTGGCAATAACTCCATAGTTCCCCAGCCGAGCCGACATCACGGTGAAGTTTGCCGGAGCGCCGCCAAGTTGTTTGCCGCTCGGCAGTAGGTCCCACAGCAGCTCACCCAAACCCACGATGAGCTTCGGTTCACCGCTCACTGCTTGCCCCCTGTTTGGGCAAGCAGCAGCTGCATCTTCAAATACGCCGCATTGCTCCAGCCAAAGCCCACCTCATTCGTCTTATATCCCGTAGCGACATCGAGTTGGGATGAGCCGCTGACAACGTCGTATTTCTCGCGAATCGTGTGATCGTGCTCGAAATTGACCTTGATCGTGTGGCTGAAGCTTTCCGAAAGGCGTCGCGCGTCCGCGATATCGCCCACCTTCCATAAGCCGGCAATGGCAATCCATGAGGGCGGAGCCCATCCATACGGCAAATCCCACTGTGTTCCGGAGTTAAACGTGCTCATCGCCAGCCCGCCCGGCTGCTCAAACCAATGCAATGATTTCTCCAGCCCCTTGATCTGCTCCTCATCTGCCAAACCGGCCCACAGGGGAAAGAATGTCGTCACATACCGATACGTCGATTGCTTGTGCGCCATGTAGTCGTAATCGAAAAACATGCCTTCGCTGGCATTCCACAAATATTTGTTGATCGCCGCCTTGCGCGCATCGGCCTGTGCATTCCACTGCTTTGCCTCATCGGTCTTGCCCAGCTTTTCAGCCATCCACGCCAGGTCGCGCTCATATTTGTAGAGTAGGCTATTCAAACAAATCGGCGCATCATGATGCGTCGAGCCGCTGAAGGGCCCAAAGCGAAAACTCGGGTCATATCCCGACTCGCGCATCGCGCGATCTCCGCGATAGAAGTCCGCCGAGAGCCAGTGCCCATCCACATGCGCGTGTGCGCAGACGTGCGAGACGCTGATATCGCAACTCGTCTTTGCCAGCTCGGCCTGTTGAGCCGCATTCGGCTGATCAGGACCGTCTACAAGATAATCCGTGTGCACGTCCGGATGTGAAAGCAGCCATCGAATCACATCCGGATAATAAGTACTGTCATCCTCCTGCTCGGGAACCGGCCCCTCGCCCAGATCGAAATAGCGAGCAAGCCCGGTGTCACCGGCTCGATGAAAATCACTCAGCCAAAGGTTGTGATCTCGCACGGCATATCCGTAACCACGCGACAGCCATGCCTCGGCCTGTTTCCGATCGCCAGCCTTCGCTGAAAGCCGCGCGTCATACACATCGCGAATCATCGAGGACAGAAAAGGAGGCTGAGAGCGCGTTAGATAATAGGTGCGATTTGCGTTCAGAATGCTGCCATAGTGTTCAATCTCAAAGAAGAAGTTCTCAACCATGCCCTGCGCCAGATCCACGCGCCCATCGCGCAGCAGTCCGAGCAGGATGAAGTAGCTATCCCAGCCGTACATCTCATTGAAGCGCCCGCCCGGCACCACGTATTTGTTGGGAAGATAGAGCAGGCCGGGAACCTTGATCGATCGCGGATCAACTTCTCCAATATGGGTAATGCGATGCGGCAAGCGCTCTACATCGACATTGCACTTCGAGTGTAGCGCGGCTACTTGTGGCGGCTCATCAATCTCCTGCGGAATATACAGCACTGGAGCGGTCTTCAGCTTGGGATCAATCAGCGAGGTGCAGTCGGTCATCGATCTTGATAGCGTGTCCCATGCCCGGTGAATGTATTGATCGATCGTGGCCGCCGCCGGTGCCGATGGCGGCTTTGTCGCCGTTGCAACCTGCGCAAGCACAGCCGCTTGGCAGAGTGCGAGAATGGCCACACTGCGGCGGAGGCTCTTCATTGCCAGACGAACGTTCGGGGAACCAACGCACAAGCCAGGAATTGCCTCTAAGTTCATAGCGCACCCGTATTCTGTGAAAGGCTCTGAACGTGCACGATCAAAAGCCCTTGGAAAGTCTTCCTGCGACAACCAAGAAGAATAGTCGCTCAAGGCGCATCTTGCTATGGATCGCAGCGATTTTTTTCCTTCTCGTAGTCGCCGCCTTCATTGCCGTCGAAGTAGGCCTGCACCGCGCAGAACCCATCCTGAAAGCCCGAATAGTGGATACGCTCAGCACGCGTTTCGACAGCCGCGTCCAACTCGCCCATTTCCACGTCTATTTCCTTAAGGGATTTCAGGTGTCCGGCTCCGGTCTCCGGATCTATCCCAACCAGATCGAAATGGACAGCCCGCTCTTCGCCGTTAACAATTTTTCCTTCCGCACCACCTGGCATGGACTCCTTCACACGCCGATGTTTGTCGACAGGGTCAACCTGAGGGGCATGCAGATTCACATGCCGCCAAAAGACGAGCGGCAGAACATGCCAAAGCTGAGCAACCAGAACGGCGTCAGCAACATGAAAATCTTCGTTCGCGAGATGCAGATTGAAGACGCTGCGCTGGTGCTCGAAACCAACAAGCCCGGCAAATTTCCCTTGGACTTCGAAATCAGCCACCTGACGCTCGATTCCGTCGGCGCTGGCGAGCCGATGAAGTTTCACGCGACGCTCATCAATCCCAAGCCCATCGGCGACATTGATTCCTCCGGATATTTTGGCCCATTCAATGAGCACAGCCCTGGCGATTCCCCGGTACGCGGCGAATACAACTTCAGCCACGCCGATCTCAACACCATCAAAGGCATCGGCGGCATGCTCTCTTCAACCGGCAAGTATCAGGGCGAGCTGAATCACATCTACGTCGATGGCGAGACCGACACGCTCAACTTCAGCATTGATTCCGGCAATCATCCCATGCCGCTCCACACAAAATTCCACGCCATCGTCGACGGCACCAATGGCGACACCTATCTGCAGCCGGTTGATGCGCAGCTTCTGCACTCCCACATTCTAGCTACAGGCGATGTCGTTCGCGCTCCGCAGGGCGGCCACAATATCACGCTTGATGTGACCGTAGGTCCGGCGCGCATTGAAGACTTGCTGACTCTGGGAGTGAAAAGCCAGCCTGCAATCATGAGCGGAGGATTGAGACTTAAGACAAAACTCATCCTGCCTCCCGGTCAAGTCTCCGTCGCGCAAAAGCTGCGCCTGAAAGGCAGCTTCGAGATCACAGACGCTACTTTTTCCAACGATAAGATACAGGCGAAAGTGGACGAACTCAGTCTGCGCAGCCAGAACCGCGCAAAAGAGGCGAAGACTATCGATAAACAGAATCCCGATGCCATCGAGTCGCAGATGAAAGGGCAGTTCGAACTCGGCGACAGCAAGCTGACATTCAGCAGCCTGCAATACGACGTCCCCGGAGCCGACATTGCCTTGAACGGCGTGTATACACTTAGCGGCGACCAGTTCGATTTTTCAGGCACGGCGCGAATGAAGGCCAAGGCGTCACAACTTACCACCGGATTTAAATCGCTTCTGCTGAAACCGGTCGACCCATTCTTCTCCAAGAATGGCGCTGGCACAGAAGTCCCAATCAAAGTCAGCGGTACGCGCTCGGAGCCAAAATTCGGCCTTGATTTCCATCACAAGGATAAAGACAAGAATCAGAGCGACGCGCACGACAGCCACAACCCAGACAAATAAGACTGCGCCTACTACGCGGAAAACACCTAATCTGTTAGCTTCTCTGACGAAGAATAACCGCCGGCAGTCAGAACCATTTGCCGTGCACCCATACCGTTTCTGGAAGGAGAGACATTCATGAAGCGCATCTGGACAAAACATATTTGCGCAGTAGTTGTCCTGGCACTCACTAGCAGTCTTTGGGCGCAGACTTCGAGCGCACCGCCTGTGCAACCGTGGTGGAAAGGTGCGGTAATTTATGAAATCTATCCACGCAGTTTCCAGGACTCCAACAACGACGGCATCGGAGATCTGAACGGCATCACTTCGCGCCTCGACTATCTCAAGGTTCTCGGTGTCGATGCTATCTGGCTCTCTCCCATCTATCCCTCGCCGCAGGTCGATTTCGGCTACGACATCTCCAACTACGAGGCAATTGATCCGCAGTACGGCACACTCAAAGACTTCGACAACCTCGTCGCTGAAGCGAGGAAGCGCAACATCCGCATCATCATGGACCTGGTGCTCAACCACACTTCTGACAAACACCCCTGGTTCATCGAGTCGCGCAGCTCAAAAACGAATCCCAAGCGCGATTGGTACGTCTGGCGTGACGGCAAAGGCCCCGGGCAGCCGCCCAACAACTGGCAGTCCGACTTCGGACACTCGGCATGGGAGTACGACCAGAAAACCGGCCAATATTACTACCACAAGTTCTACATCCAACAGCCAGACCTGAACTGGACCAATCCGCAGGTGCGCAAGGCCATGTATGACGTAGAGCGCTTCTGGATCAACCGCGGCGTCGCCGGATTCCGCCTCGACGCCATCACCACGCTCTTCGAAGATCCGCAATGGCGCGACGACGCCGTGGTCAAAGACGCTAACGGCAACCCCGAAATCAACAACTACGGCGATGTGAAGCTCGACGACGCCATGACGAATAACCTGCCCCAGGTAAACGACGTCCTGCGCGACTTGCGCAAGGTCGCAGACAGTTATAAAGGCCGCGACGTCGTGCTCATCGGTGAGACATACCTTAAGAGCATCAACGACCTGAAGAAAATGTACGGCGCAAACAACGACGAGTTGCAGCTACCGATGGACATGCAGATCGGATTCATCAACAAGCTCGACGTAAACCTCTTCCGGCAGCGCATCAATGAGGTGCAGAACGACGTCAACGGCAACGAGCCGATGATCGTCTTCGACAACCACGACAATCCACGCTGGGACCGCTACGGCGACGGAACGCACAACCAGGACATCGGCCGCGTCATCGCCACCATCCTTTTCGCTACGCGCGGCACGGCCCTCTTCTATTACGGCGATGAAATCGGCATGGTTACCACACCGCCAACACGTAAAGAAGATGTAAAGGATCCCGTAGGCATCACGGGCTGGCCTAAAGACAAAGGCCGCGACGGAGAGCGCACACCCATGCAATGGGACGACGGCCCCAACGCAGGCTTCACTGCAGCAAACGTACAGCCCTGGCTTCCGATTCCGCCCAGCTACAAGACCGTCAACGTGAAGGCTCAGGTCACGGACTTCGACTCCATGCTGAACTGGTACAAGCAGTTCATCGAAATCCGCCGCTCGACGCCGGCGCTGCGCGACGGGAGGAACATCATGCTCAACACCAGCGACGCCAACGTCCTGTCATGGTTGCGTCAGGCTCCGGGCGAACCCGCAGTGGTTGTTGCTTGCAACTTCACTGCGCAGCCGCAGAAGGTCAGCTTCGATCTTTCAGCACAGGGCATCACCAGCAAGCAAGCAAAGACACTGATGAAAACTCCGGGATCGAGCGATCCTTCGTCCCTCGACAACGTCCAGTTGCCGCCCTTTGGCGTCTACATGGGCCAAGTCCAGTAACTGGTCCAATAGCGCGCTTCCATCAGCACAGAAGCCGTCACTCTGAGCGCAGCGAAGAATCTCAACGATGCCTCTTCAGCAGGCATCGTTGAGATTCCGCCTGCTTTCGGTCGTCAAAAAAGATCAATGCAAGCCCGCGCCCTTTTGTGCCGCTTCTTCGTCTTCACGCCATAGGCAGCCAGGAATGCATCCGCCGCATACGCCGCAAGATCAGCGGGAATCTTCCCCCCAAAGCGGTTTACAAAAACATGCCGATAAAGCATCGGTCCAATCAGCAGGGCGATCCCAACTTCGGGATCAAGTGACTTAGCCAGTTTGCCGTATTGGATGCCGCGCTTCAGCATATCGCGCAATTGCGCGCGCGGCCTCTCCAGCACGCGCGCGCGCCACTGCTCGCCAAACGTTCGATTCTTCGCCGAATACGCCATCAGATGCGGCAGTAAGCGCTCTTTCATTTCCTTCCTATGAGCGGCCGGCTGGTAATTCAATTGCGCAATCAAATCCGCGCGCAGGTCACCTGAGTCGAAGACAGGCGCCTCCTCGTCCACTCCATGCAGATAACCCAGTACCTCAAGACACAGCTTGTCTTTGTCGCGCCAATGCTTGTAGATCGTCGCCTTGCTCACGCCGGATGTTTCGGCAATTGCATCCATGCTCGTTGCATCGATCCCGCGTTCTGCAAACAGGTTGAGCGCAGCTTCCAAAACCTTGCGATGTGCAGCGATACTTCGTGGTCGTGCCATTTCTTATAGCTGAATCTTCGAAAACAGATACGCGCCCAGACTCATAAATGCAGTCGCAATCGTCACCATCACAGCCAGATCAAGCGCAAAGCTGAAGTGCCATGCGCCAATCAAAGACCCGCGTAAGCCGTCAATGCCATACGTCAAGGGATCGATATGCGTGATTGCAGTGAGTACAGCCGGCAGATGCGCAAGTGGATACAGGGCGCCGGAGAGAAAAAACATAGGCAGCACCATGAAATTCATGATAATGGGAAAACCCTGCATGTCCTTAATCACCGACCCAAAAGCTGTCCCCAGCGACGCAAAAGTGATTGCCACCATCGCCATGAAAATGAATGCCTGCGGCAAAGCAGCCCAGCTGTGAGGACGAAATCCGGCAATCAGGCAAACGATGAGCACCAATATGCCTTGGAATGTCGCAACCGTAGCAGACCCCAACGTGCGGCCTAGCATGATTTGCATGCGCGACACCGGAGCTACGAGTGTCTCCTTGAGAAAGCCGAACTGACGGTCCCAAAGAATCGAAATGCCGGAAAAGATGCACATGAACAAAATCGACATCCCGATAACACCGGGAGCGATGAACTGCACATAACTGCCGTTGCCCGCGCGTTGAAATACCGGACCAAGCCCAAAACCCAGAGCCAGCAGATACAGCATCGGCTGCCCGAGCGAAGCGATGATCTGCACACGCGAACGTATGTAGCGCTTCAGCTCACGCAGCCAGAGAATATAAATCGCGCTCATCGTTTATCTCCTCCACATCTTAGCCATCTGGCGCATGCCCTCTGCGGAACTCGCACTCTCATCACGCAGAGACTCACCGGTCAGCGACAAAAACGCGCCTTCCAGCGAATCGCTGTTCGTGCTGATCTTCAATTCTGCCGAAGTCCCCTGCGCGATCAACTTGCCGTGATCGATAATCGCAATGCGATGCGCCACGCGGTCCGCCTCATCCATGTAATGCGTAGTGAGGAAAACCGTTGTCTTCTCCGTTTCATTCAAACGCTTCACAATGGTCCAGAGCTGGTTGCGACTCTGGGGATCGAGCCCGAGCGTCGGCTCATCGAGAAACAGAATCTTCGGCGTGTGCAGAAAGCCGCGCGCGATCTCCAGCCGCCGCTTCATGCCGCCCGAGAATTGCTTGACGTAATCGTCTTTCCGGTCCCACAGCTCAAATACTTTCAGCAGATTCTCAATCCGCTCGGCTCGAACTTTTCGCGGTACGTTATAGAGAACGGCGTGCAGTTCCATATTCTCGTAAGCCGTCTGCTCGTTATCGAGGCTCGGATCCTGAAAGACAATGCCGAAGCGCCGCCTTGCCTCGTTCCGCTTCAGCGTGGGATTCAGGCCGTCCAACTCGATCGTCCCGCTCGTCGGCTTCAGCAATGTCGTGAGCATCTTGATGGTGGTCGTTTTCCCCGCGCCATTCGGCCCGAGAAAGGCAAAAATCTCCCCCTGCTTCACGTCAAAGGAAATACCGTCTACGGCAGTAAACTCGCCGAACGTTTTCACCAGGTTGTCAGCACGAATCATGGAAACCTTCTTCTACATCGACAATACTGAACGGTTTAGTTCAGTATTGTCAAGATGACATCCGCCCACTAGACGCCAATTTGACAGAAAATCCACGCCTCCTGTCGTATCCTGAGCCCAGCACATCCGTGGAGGAAACTCGCATGGCCACCGCAAATCCGGCGGTTTACCAGGCAGAGAAAAGCAACATCCCCTGGTACTTGTGGTGCGCGGCTATGGCCGTCACTTCCGTCACCATCGGCGCGCACTGGGATGTTTCCTGGCACCGCTCCATCGGCCGCGACACCTTCTGGACGCCGGCGCACCTTGCCATCTACGCTTGCGGCGTCCTCGCCGGCATCGCCTGTGGTTACCTGATCCTCAACACAACGTTCCGCCGTGTTCCGGAACTGCTTGCCTCCTCGGTGAGCGTCTTCGGCTTCCGCGCGCCGTTGGGCGCATTCCTCGCGGCATGGGGAGGAATCGCGATGCTCGCCTCCGCGCCCTTCGACAACTGGTGGCACAACGCCTACGGGCTCGATGTAAAAATCGTAAGTCCCCCGCACACGTTGCTGATGCTCGGCATTTTCGCCATCGACTTCGGCACCTATTTCCTGATCACCGCCGCGATGAACCGCGCCGACGGCACACTCTTCAAAAAGCTGCAGTGGCTGCTGCTCTACCTCGGCGGATTGATGATGGTGCTCACCATGTTCTTCCGCATGGAATACACATGGGACATCAAGCTGCACACCACCGGAGCCTATATCTCCGTCGCCATCGGAGTGCCCACCTATTTCGCCATGCTCTGGGAGTGCTCGCGCCATCGCTGGGCCGCGACCGTCTCCACAGCTTTTTACTCGCTCTTTCTCATAGGACTCATCCTGATCCTGCCGCTGTTTCCCGCTGAACCAAAGCTGGGCCCGGTCTATCAGCCCGTCCATCAATTCATTCCGCCGCTTTTCCCCATGCTGCTGATCGTCCCAGCCTTCTTCATGGACATGCTGCTCGATAAAACTCGAGAGTGGAAGTCCTGGCTCATCGCGCTCGTAGCAGGCCCGATCTTCGTCCTCACCCTCGTCGCCGCCGAATGGCCCTTCGCCAGCTTTCTCATGACCAAAGCCGCTGACAATCGCTTCTTCGGCGCTGCTTACCTCGATTACGGCACGCCATCGTGGTCGTACGCAGCCAGGCGCGTCTTCCTCAACCCCGAACACGGTCTCGTCCTTTGGAAGGGCCTTGCCTTCGCGATACTCTATGCCTCAATCAGCACCTGGCTTGGCCTCGCGCTCGGCAAGTGGATGCGAAAGGTGCAGCGTTGATGCCCAATTTGAAGGTGCCGCGCTGGTTCGTCTGTTTTCTTCTTCTGCTTTCTGCTTTGCCCGCAAGCGCCCACGTCGGCAGCCCGGATGTCTACGCCGAAGGTGATGCCGGACCCTACAAGCTCTTCGTCGTCATTCGGCCGCCCCTCGTCATACCCGGCGTCGCTGAGATTGAAGTCCGTTCCAGCACTCCCGGTGTCGACAACATCACCATCACGCCGATGCTCCTCACCGGCGACGCCTCAAGGCATCCGCCTGTCCCGGACAACATGACCAAGCCGTCGAACGACGCGCAGTTCTTCACCGGTCATCTTTGGATCATGGCCACCGGCTCGTGGCAGGTCCGTTTCGTTGCCACGGGTAGCAAGGGCGAGGGCGTGATTTCTATTCCTGTTCCGGCGACAGCCATCGGCACACGCAAAATGCAGAGCGGCATGGGTTTCATGCTCGCGGTGCTCGGCGTCATTCTTCTCCTGGGAATGGTCGGAATCATCGGAGCCGCCGCGCGCGACGCGCAGATTCCTCCCGGAAAAACAGCGCCCCCGGCCAATCGTCGACGCGCATTTGTAGCCATGACGGTTGCATTCGTCATTCTGGTGGTTGGCGTCATTCTCGGCAACAAGTGGTGGAACGCAGAAGCAACCGACTACTCTTCCTATATCTACAAGCCATTGCAGATGAACGCTACCGTGCAGCCGGGCAATATCCTCGATCTCAAAATGGTCGATCCCGGTTGGCTCCGCGCGCGCAAGCTTGACGACTTCGTTCTCGACCACAACCACATCATGCACCTCTACGCTATCCGCTGGCCGGCAATGGATGTCGTCTTCCATCTGCACCCCGATCAGGTTGGCTCAGGCGATTTCCACCTCACGCTGCCGGAAATGCCCGCCGGAACCTACCGCCTCTACGCCGATGTCGTCCACGCCAACGGTTTCCCCGAGACGCTGGTCACAACCATTACCTTGCCCTTCACCCATGGACGCGAACTCATCGGAGACGACGCCGAAGGCACAGCCCCTGTCGTTACCTCCACCGGACGAGGAACCCAAACCAACACCAGCGATAAGCTGCCGGACGGCTACACCATGGTCTGGAAACGCCCAGCCACCCTGACCGCAAAGGCCCCCGAAGACTTCACCTTCACTCTGCTCGACGCCAACGGCCAACCGGCAAAAGATATGGGCCTATACATGGGTATGGTTGGCCACGCTGCATTTGTAAAGACAGACGGTACCGTCTTCGCTCACATTCATCCATCGGGAACGGTGGCGATGGCTGCGCTCATGATGGCGCAAGCGCAGAACGGGACCAGCGGGAACAGCATGAATGACATGCCGGGAATGGGCATGAGCGGCAACGCCTCGCAGCCAGTTCCAAGCACCGTCAGCTTTCCCTATGGCTTCCCGACACCCGGCAACTACCGCATCTTCGTGCAGATGAAGCACGCAAACACGGTCGAAACCGGAACCTTCGACGCAGAAGTGCAGTAGGTAAAGACAACAAAACAAAGTCCTCATTCTGACGACCATCGGGAGAGCCTGTCCTGAGCGAAGCCGAAGGAAAGAATCTGAACGATGAGCGATGAGTCAATGCTGCGCGGATTCATCGCCCCGCTCAGGTTGGCCGGATCTACAGCGCGGGCTTGTCCCAATCCGTCAGAACAAACTCGCCCAGAGGCATTCTCTGTCGTGGCGACGTCTCCTGCGCGCGTATTTGATCGTGCAGCGTCATCGGATCGCCGAGATATCCCAACGCCGTTACCGCCCCGATGTCGTAATCCTCTGAAACGTTGAAGAGCTTTCTCGCCTTGCTGTGATCGAATCCCGCCATCGAATGCGTGTGCAGTCCAAGCGCCGTGGCCTGTAGTGCAAGATTCGCCGTGGCCGCGCCTGTGTCATGAATCGAATATTTGTTCGGACTGCCATTCTGCGCGAACTTATTACTGGCAACCGAAAGGATCAGCACCGGAGCGCTCTTCGCCCATCCTTGATTGAATTCGACCAGCGCATCGAAAATCTTCTGGTAAGTCGCATCGCCGCGTCGGCCAAGAAAAAAGCGCCAGGGCTGCTCGTTGTACGACGAAGCTGCCCAACGAGCTGCTTCGAATATCTTCTTCAGATCGTCGTTCGACACGTCCTTATCGGCAAACGCGCGCGGACTCCAGCGGCGCAGAAAAAGGTCTTCCACTCCTGGCACAGCCGGAGCATGCTTCAGCTTCTCAAGGTCTTCCAGTGTTTGCGGCATGGTTCAGACTCCTTCCTGTATCGATTTCTACCTTAGATTCGGCCGATTGCCCAAAAGCGCCGTCAATAAAGGTGAAAATCTGGTGTCTTTTGAGGCTGTATCATGAGCTTTTCGCAGCACAACCGTCAGGAGTGACTACTTTGAAGATTGGATTTCTATCACTCGGCCTGCTCGCCGCCACATCCATCGCAAGTCTTGCCCAGACAACGGGCAAGTTCTCGCCCAAATGGGAAGAGCTTACTGGCCCCGATTTCATCACCGCCATCCAGCAGGCGAAGGGCGTCTGCATGCTCCCTTTCGGCATCATCGAGAAACACGGTCCGCAACTGCCTTTGGGTACTGACCTCATCAATGTTCGCTACGCCACCGAACACGCCGCAGCCGATGAGTACGCCGTTATCTTCCCCGCATATTACTTCGGCCAGATTGCCGAAGCTGAACATGAGCCCGGTACAGTCTCTTACAGCACGCGCATGCAGCTCGATCTCCTGCAGGAAACCACCGATGAAATGGGCCGCAACGGGTGCAGGAAGATCGTGATCGTCAACGGTCACGGCGGCAATGAAAGCCTGCTGCCGTATTTCGCGCAATCGCAGTTACAAAATCCGCATGACTACGTCGTCTACGTCTACCGCTGGCATGCCGACTATCCGGGCCGTCCCGCAATGCACTCCAAAATCGACATGCACGCCGGTGAATCAGAAACCGCGCACACCATGGTCTCGCGTCCCGACCTTGTTCATCAGGACCGCGCTACTCAGGAATCGGGCGCCGATCAGGCCCGCGAACATCTGCCGCCGAACGTCTACACCGGTATCTGGTGGTATGCGCGCTTTCCCGAGCACTATGCCGGAGATGGCAGCGCCGCTACGCTGGAACTGGGCCAGGCTGACATGAAAGCCTACGTCAGCGACCTCGCCAATGCGCTCCGCGCCATCAAAGCCGATGACACCAGCCTGCAACTGCAGAACGAGTTCTTCGAGAAAGCCCAGCACCCGCTCGATACCAAGCAGTAGCGAGCCACGCCCACAAAGGCTGTCATCCTGACGCTGAACATAGTGAAGCGGAAGGATCTGCTTTTTCTACGCACCAGCACGAAAAAAGGGTGCCCCATCCTTTCGCGCATTTGCGAAAGGGTGGGAAAGCACTCGATCCACCCAGCCGAAAAAAACCCATCCAAGGCATCACGGCAGGAAACTCAAATCCCCATGTATCGTATCCACATGACCTTTTTGAAACTCCGACTTGCAGCCGCCCTCGCTGCAATCTGCCTCATCCCCACGCTTCAAATCCAGGCGCAGGACAACAGCAAGCCAGCCGACAAACCGGCAGCCGCATCCCCTGAAAAATCCGACAAAACCGACAAAGAAAAAGCTCAGCCGCCACTCCCGCCCGACGCCCACGCCGAGCAGAGCATTCAGCTGAATGGCAAAACGCTCCGCTACACCGCGACCGTCGGTACTCTGCCCACGCGTGACAAGGATGGTAAGGAAGCCGGACAGGTCGTCTTCACCGCCTACACCGTCGAAGGCCCCAATCGCCCCGTCACCTTCGCCTTCAACGGCGGTCCCGGAGCAGCGTCGGTCTACCTCAACTTCGGCGCGATCGGGCCCAAGCATCTTGAGGGTGTCGGCAACGAGGGCGACAGCCCCTCTGATCCCGCTACGCTGGTCGACAATCCCGGCACCTGGCTCGACTTCACCGACCTCGTCTTCATCGACCCCATCGGCACTGGATTCAGCCGGTCCGAAGTCCCTGAAGCCGAAGCAAAGAAGCTCTTCTACAGCACAGAGCCCGACATCGAGTACCTTTCACGCGTCGTCTACGACTGGCTCGTCAAGAACAACCGCCTCAGCTCCCGCAAATACCTCGTCGGTGAAAGCTACGGCGGCTTCCGCGGCCCGCGCATCACGCACTATCTGCAGTCGCAGCTTGGCGTTGCCATGAACGGCGTGGTTCTGGTCTCGCCCTATCTGAATCCAACCATCGAGCAGAACGGCGACCTCTCGCCGATTCCCTGGATGGTTACCCTGCCTTCAATCACGGCAGCGAGCCTTGAGCGCCAGCACAAGCTCACTCCCGAAGCCATGCAGCAGGTCATCGCCTACACCCTCGGCGACTATGCAACCGACCTCTTCAAGGGCCACACTGACCCCGAAGCCACCCAGCGCATCGTCAAGCGCGTTACGGAAATGACCGGCCTCGATCCGCAGTTCGTGAAATATGCCGGGGGCCGTCTTGAGATCGGAGCCTACCTGCGTGAAGTCCACCGCGAACAAGGAAAGATCGGCTCCGTCTACGATTCCAACGTGACCTCCTACGACCCCTTCCCCTACTCCTCCGAGCAGCGCTTCAATGATCCGCTGCTTGAGACGCTCATCGCTCCCACCACGACTGCGATGGTCGATTTCGACACCCGTACCGTAGGCTGGAAGGTCGACGCCCGCTACAACGCGCTCTCCTATGACGTAGGCCGCCTCTGGGATCGCGACGCGGAACTCCGCAAAGGTTCCGTCGAAGACCTGCGCCAGTCCGTTGCCGCCGACCCCAAGATGCGCGTTCTCATCGCCCACGGCTGGAACGATCTCTCCTGCCCCTTCATGGGTTCGATCCTGACCGTAGACCAGATGCCGGAGATGGGCTCCGACCCGACCCGCGTCTCTGTCCACGAATATCCCGGCGGCCACATGTTCTACACCCGCGAAGCCAGCCGGATGGATCTGCGCAAAGACGTCATGGACATGGTCAGCAAGCACTAGAAACCCAGTAAGCAGACGTAGACGAGCGCCATGTTGCCGAATAGCTATACACTCGGCAGCATGGCCTCTATCTACGGCTCTTCCATCGCTGAAGACAAACTAGGAAACGTGCGTCCAATCCAGAATGACCTTGCCCGTTTGCCCCGAAATCATCGCGTCAAATCCCGCCTGAAAATCCTGATATCCATAACGATGAGTAATCACCGGTGAAATATCTACCCCCGACTCGATCATGACCGTCATCTTGTACCAGGTCTCATACATCTCCCGCCCATAGATACCTTTAATGGTCAGCATGTTGAAGATCACCGCGCGCCAGTCGACCGACATCGGCTTCGCCGGAATCCCGAGCATGGCAATCTTCGCACCATGGCTCATATTCGCAATCATCTCCTGCATGGCTACAGGATTCCCCGACATCTCCAGCCCCACATCAAACCCTTCCCGCATGCCGAGCTGTTTCTGCACCTCTGCGAGCGGTGTTTGCTGCGTGTTCACGGCAAGGGTCGCGCCCATCTTGCGCGCTAGTTCCAGGCGGAAAGGATTGATGTCCGTAACCACAACATGGCGCGCGCCTGCATGCCGAACCACCGGAATCGCCATAATGCCAATCGGCCCGGCGCCGGTAATCAAGACATCCTCGCCCAGTACCGGAAACGAAAGAGCGGTGTGCACTGCGTTGCCAAAGGGATCGAAGATCGCCGCAACTTCCTGATGGATGCCATGATCATGCCGCCAGATATTGGTCATTGGCAGCGCGATCAATTCAGCGAACGCCCCAGGCCGATTCACGCCAACGCCGGATGTAGCCGCGCAAAGATGCCGTCTACCCGCCAGGCAATTGCGGCAGCGTCCGCATGTAACATGCCCCTCGCCGCTCACAATATCGCCCGGGTAGAAGTCGTTTACGTTCGACCCAACCTCAACAATCTCTCCAACAAACTCATGCCCAATGGCCATCGGCACCGGAATCGTCTTCTGTGCCCACTCGTCCCATTGATAGATATGAACATCTGTCCCGCAGATCCCCGTATAGCGCACGCGGATCAGTACATCATTGATGCCGATCGTCGGTTCTGCAATCTCTTCCAGCCATAATCCGCGCTCCGCGCGGCTCTTCACCAAAGCTTTCATGAACTCCTCAACAAGTTGTTTTTTATCATGTTGCGGCGCACCAGTGCGACCTGCGGATTGTGGAGATAGGCATTCTCGACACAGATCACATCACGCAGAAGGAACTGTCAGTTGAATCAGATCTGGCCAATTGCGCTGTCGCAGACCTTCATCGCTCCCGCCTCAAAGCGGCCTCACCCGATCCGCTCAACCCATTGACTCCTCCAGGCCGGCGCCTCGAAGGGATCAGAGAAATACTGTGTCTCGTGTACGACCTTGCCGTTGCGGAACTCCATAATGCTTACTGTGAACGCTGGTCGCCCCTGGTATGTGATTGTGTATTCCGTGATCCAGAGATCCCCTTTTCCGAGAATTCGCTTGACTGTGAAGCCTGACGGCTTGCCTGGATGATGACTCCGCAATGCCTGCAAATTGCTTCGCCCGTGGATTCGCTCACCTGACTGGGGATAATCACAAATGGCATCGTCAGCGTAAATATCGTGTTCCGCGTTTGCATCGCCGGCTGCCGACGCCTGCCAATGCGCGTTCAAGGCTTCACGTATTTGTTCCTCTTCCATGGACTACCTCCAGGCGCGGTTTCGGTTCCTGATCATCTACCTTGTGGAATGAAACCCGGGCTTCCGGTCTTCACCACGTCATTGAGTCTCTGTCTCGTCTGAATGCCATGGATCTCTTCAAGTGCGTCTTCCGGAAGGGCGGAGATGTTGAAATTCTCTCTCGCCCGCGCCGCACTCCTGGGCGTGGTAAGCAAAGCCGTGCCACGTTGCACCGCCCAGGCCAACAGTACCTGCGCCGGTGTCTTTCCAACTCGTGCAGCAATTGCCAAAATGATCGGATTTTCGAGCAGCCCCGGCTTCATTCCATGACCCAATGGCGCGAAGGCCAAAAGCACAATGCCGTGTTTCTTGCAGAATTCCAGAAGATCCGTTTCCGGAAGGTACGGATGCGACTCGACTTGGACGACGGCTGGCTTGATTCTCGCCGATTCGTAGAGCGGCAACAGTTCGTTCAAGCCGATGTCCGACAGTCCGATGGCCCGGCATTTCCCATGGTCTACGAGACGCTCCAACGCTCCCCACGTTTCGAACAAAGTTACGCCGTTGTCGTAAAGGACATTGCCATTTTGATCCCGCGGATCCTGCTCGTCCCCCGGTTGAAACGCAAATGGCGTATGAATGAGATAGAGGTCCAGATAATTGAGCTGGAGTCTGTCCAGACTCCCCTCGAAAGCCGGTTCGACGCGCTCGGGCCGATGATTAGAGTTCCACAACTTTGTGGTGACAAAGAGGTCTTCCCGCGCAATCCCTCCACCAGCAAGTCCCGCATGCAAGGCCTCGCCCACCTCACGCTCGTTCCGGTATCTTTCCGCACAATCGAAGTGTCGAAATCCCGCTTCCAGTGCATTTCTGGTTGCTGTTATCGTCTCGGCTGCATCGGGAATCAGGGTGCCAAACCCGAGCACAGGAATATAGCCGACACCGTTGTGGAGCGGCATTCTCGTATTCCGAAAATCAGAAGATTCGATCATGATGAACACCTCGACGAGAACCGTGGCGATGTTTTCTTGATTAGATGTGTGTGGCTTACGTCCTACATCCGACCCAGCAGGATGCCTGAATAGAAATCAAGCCCGAGAAGTCAGGTGCAGTCTATCAGACGAACGTAAACCGCGTTTCGCGCGGCTCTTCACTATGGCTTCTATGTGCCGAGGAGTCCGAGGCCGTTCCTTATCCTGGCCCATCCAGTTTTTCCAGCAGGTGACTTAGATGATGTGCTCATTGTGAGTCGAAGACGGTAATGCGCCCCGTATCGGGCAGTGCGCTCGCCTTCAGCCATGCCTCGTTCGCAACTGTGCGGGTGCAGGGGCCGAGCGAACAAATTTTGATAGACCTGCGCCTACTCTCCATTCGCAGCGCGCTCAGCACGTCGGTCAAGATCGAGCCGTTGAAAGGCGAATACAGATAGAACACGGTGCCGCTGGAGAGATCTGCCTCGCGCGCGTCCTGCGGGATAAACCGGACGCGGCTCAGGTGGAGGCTTTGAGCGCACTCCCGCGCGCTGGCGATATAGGCCGCCTGCACCTCAATACCAAGGCTCTCGGCTCCAGTCACCATGGACACAAGAAGCGGCACGTGTCCCAATCCCGATCCGAGATCGACAAAGACGTCATCTTCCGCAAGCGCGGTGGCCGCTATCAGGTGGAGAATATGGCGCACGGGCGTCGGCTGATAGGGCGCCATCTCCGGTGATCGCTGAAGATTCGGTTCGCTCGGTTCGCGCAGCTGGAGAACTCCGCTCACCAACTCGTCTCGGCAGTCAAACCCCAAGCCAGGCAATGGGCTTTTTGATTTGTTCTGGCTTGCTGCATCCTGTAGCCACTGAAGAAGCGTGCGCGGTTGACCGTCGCGAACAACATCAGAGCGCACACTCTGGTAGAGGTCTGCATTGGCGGCTTCGAGTCGTGTCCGGATTGCCTTTGCACGCTGATGAATTCGTGAATCCGCACACCTCGTCGAATTCTCGGAATCGAAGCCTCCAAATCCGGCATCAAGATCGTCCAGCGCGATCAGGCGCTCCCGCAGTTGTTCGGGCTCGAAGAGAGACGAATCGGCCTCCAGTCCGCAGAGGAAGGCGTGCAGATCGTGGTCGCATTTGACTTCACTCGCGCGCGAAACCACGCTTGTAGCGGTTGACATATCAACCACCCTAAATAACCTACGGTTGTCATGTCAACCTTAGATTGATACGCTTGCACTGACATGACGATAAAACCGCTATCCCCACAGGAACTTCGTGTCTGGCATGCCTTCAGGCTTATGCACGAAGATGTGCTGGCCCGCGTTGGCCGGGACATCGCGCAGGCGACCGGACTTTCAGGTCCTGAGTTTGGTGTACTGTCTCGTCTCGCTGCCCTTGGCAAAGGTGAAATGCGGCAACAAACGCTGGCCAGCATGATGGCCTGGGATAAGAGTCGTCTCTCGCATCAGCTGACGCGAATGCAGGAACGAGGGCTCATAGAGCGCCGCCGTACTGACGGGAAAACTGTCCTTGTTGCGCTTACCAAACTCGGCAGAGAAAAACTGGAAGCTGCCCGCCCGATACACGCGGCCTCAGTTCGGCGGAACCTGTTGTCGCGACTCACTCAGGAACAGATCGATACCATCGTGCGGGTGAGCAATCTTCTCGGTGAAGAAGACTAGCGCCCTTCCGTTTCGTAGTCCCAAAATGTTGTCAAGCCCTCCGGTTGTGGAACACCCCATTAAATTATTGAAACTATGGCACTTATTCCGCGTGCAAGCCTGCAGGGAATTATGGGGAAAAATGCTAGAATAGAAATTGAAGGAAAAAGAAAGCCCGCCAACCGATGGCGGGCTTTTTCATTTGTGCAGAAGAAGTCTAAAGAAAGAGGATCCGCAGCTAAGGGCAATGACTATGACGTCACACCCGACAATAAATGGGAGAATAGTTTACAGGTGACAGGCAGGAACAAGAGTCTATTACCGAGGGAATAAAATTCCTTGGATTGTTCTCTCAAATGCTTCTAGATAGCTTGCGCTCATTCGAGAGCGAATCGTGGTCAAGTTGCCATGTTTTCCAAGATATTGCCGAGCCTGTGCCGTTGCCTGAGTAATTTTCTCTTCGCTTATGCCTTGCTCTTTTAGGAGTGAGAATATCGCCATTTGACGTGCCGTCATTTCGAGAAGCAATCCAGCAACTGCGGACAGTGCCTGAGTCTGATCTTGATCCATGGTGCCGCGAATTATAGCGCCTTAAATGACACATTGACAGGACTTTACGCACCACTCAATGCAAGCTTGTTGTCAAAATGGGCATTGGCGTGGCATCCTTTCGGAACTGGGAAGATTCCGCTTCAAAGTGTGAAGGGATAGGGATTTTGCCCGAAGAATAAAAGGTAAGGCGGTCAAACCATTGAAGAAGATGTATCCCGTTAATGGGCAGCAGGTTCCCGGTGAGGAGATTGAATTCCAAACCGAGGGCGGCGAAACATTCAATACCTACATTCTTCACGATGGCACCAAAATCAAGTTTAAGGCGGTAGTACTTAAGTTCATTCGCCTTGATATGTTCGACCAGAATGGCGACCCTATATATCTAGTGCAGGCCACCAACGCCTTATCTGCTGACGTTCCCGAAGGTTTGAAAAGGAAGCAATAAATGCCCGAAACATACGAGTTCGCTCCACAGGCCCCCCAAAGCATTACCACTCAGTCGGGGCGCGATCCGGAAGTGTTCTTGTCCAACTCCTCCAACAAAGCGGAGACCGTTATGGAAACTACCCCGGCGCTGCTCGATGTACGGTATAGCGTGGCATTCAGGATCGGCAACAGTATCCCAGAAGTCCAAGCACTGTTCACTCACTTGGAGGGGAAGAGCTTGCGCGTCTGGACAGTTGTTGCCGATCGCGACGAATCCGTTTACCGAAAGATTTACGCCCAAGAAAAGGAGTTGATCCATGTTTTCGATGGCATGGAGTTTGAGTTCAATATCATTCCTAGTCTTGGGAGAAATGCAAAGGAGATTATTTCCGATCCGGGAAGCAAACTAGTATTTGCACGATAGGACGCGATCTCTTTGCTCTTCACAAAGGACGAACACGAACAGAAGGCAATTGAGAATGAGAAATTCGCACAAACTCTTCCGTCATCTGTTTCCGGTGTTGAATGGGCAATAACGGCTACGTTCTACGCTGCCGTGCATTACGTACAAGCTTATTTTGCAAAGTCAGGCCGTAGTTTTTCTTCGCACGGTGCGAGGGCCGCGGCGATCCTCAAAGATGGCGCAATCTCATCTATCTACAATGACTATCAAGACCTCTACAATATCAGTAGAGATGCGCGTTATGAAGTAATGAATCTTCAACCTGGACATCTGACATTTGCGCAAAATAAGCTTCAAGACGTAAAGAAAATAATCTGTAAATTGTTATGAAAACGCCTCCTGGCACGCAAGATTTTGCGAAGTTTACTCGAGCCATGCGAGACCTTCTGAAGGTGTCAAAGATTGAGATCGATGCGCGTATTGAGGCGCAAAAGAAGGGGAAACGCACATCTAGGGGCGTTTCGAACGGATGCGATGCAAGATGAACCCTGTCGACTTCTGAGTGAGTTTTAGATCGCGCTGAAGTTCATAGCTGCGGATGCCGTTTTGTAATTCACTACGAGCCAGATGGCTCGCTAAGCTATTGAAAACACTAGAAACGACTTAAGCTCAATGAAATCATCGGGATAGCGGGGGATGATCCCCCGCTAAGTGCTTGAAAACAAAGAGAGCGGAAAGGAGTAGAGGGGGAGGGGGATCCCGGTCTATGGAGCAGCCGTTTCGTTCCAGAGAAACGCCAGCTCATCTGCCTCATCATCCACCAGCTGCGTCAGCGAAACACCCGAGCTGTGCCCTGCCTTCAGGCTGTAGTGCAGCAGAATCGGACGGTCATCTCCGTTCGCTGCCTGCACCCGCGCCGTCATCTTGCGGGCATGCAGCGGATCCACCCTCGTATCGCTGTCGCCGGTAAAGAACATGATCGCCGGATACTTCGTTCCCGGCTTTACGTTCTGGTAAGGAGAGTATTTGAGCAG
The DNA here is from genome assembly GCF_014274465.1 of Alloacidobacterium dinghuense. Taxonomy (NCBI): domain Bacteria; kingdom Pseudomonadati; phylum Acidobacteriota; class Terriglobia; order Terriglobales; family Acidobacteriaceae; genus Alloacidobacterium; species Alloacidobacterium dinghuense. The sequence goes on from NZ_CP060394.1 coordinate 5,493,876, forward strand.
GTAAGGGAAGTCCTTGTCGTTGTCCGCGCTGCCATATTCCGTCGTCCAGAAGCGCCCGATCAGGAAGTTCTGGTAACGCAGCATATCGAGTAGCGGATAGCCGCACCAGATCGCGCCGAACAGGTCCGGCCGCTGCGTCATCGCGGCGCCCATGAGCAAGCCGCCGTTCGACCGGCCGCTAATGGCCAGACGCTCCGTCGTTGTGTAGTGGTTCTGGATCAGGTATTCGGCAGCCGCAAACCAGTCATCGAAGACGTTCTGCTTCTTTTCGAACATCGCCGCCTGGTGCCACGGCTCGCCATACTCATTGCCGCCGCGCAGGTTCGGCACAGCAAAATATCCCCCCTGCTCCAGCCACCAGGCATGCGCCGGATTCCAGTTAGGCAATTCCGCCACCTGGAAGCCGCCGTAACCGGTCATCAACAGGCGCGCGCTTCCGTCCTGTTTCAGGCCCTTCTTGCCGGCAATGAACATCGGAACGCGCGTGCCGTCCCTGGAGGTGTAGAAAACCTGCTTGATTTCGTACTGCGAAGCATCAAACGGAACCTTCGCCTGGAAGAAGACATCGGCCTTGCCACTCTTCGTGTCGTAACGATAGATAGTCGGAGGAAGAATGAAGGACTGGAAGACATAAAACCCGCTCGTCTGCTCAGGCCGACCGATCACGTCAGAGCCAGTCCCGATGCCCGGGTACGCGACCTGCCCGATCGATTTGCCGTCAAGCGAATAGATCGAGGTCTCCGTCTTCACATCATGCAGCCGCCGGACAAAGAGCTTTCCGCCGACGATGTTGAATCCATCGATTACGTCCTTGCCTTCCGGGATGATGGTCTTCCACGAGTCCGACGACTCTCCAGGCTTCGCCTCGACGACCCGCTTGTTCGCAGCCTTGTAATCGGTCGAAAGAAAGAAGCGGTCGCCAATGTTGACTGCGGAAGTGCGCGCCTCAAGGCCATAGACCAGCGGAACGATCTCGCTGTCCGGCTTGCGCAGATCCTTCACCAGAAGGTCTTCCCGCGTAGCCGGAACGCCGTGGCCGATGCGAATGATGAGGTAGTGTCCGTTGTCCGTGACGCCAACGCCGATCAGCTGCAGTTCGCCCAGCGTCTCGCCGCGATACTCCTTGCCGAAGATCATGGCGTCATCCGCAACAGGCGTGCCGAATTTGTGATAATGAACCGTCGTGCCCGCATGCGAGAAACGAGCGTAGTACAGACCCTTCTTGTCGGGACTGAGGCTGATGCCAAAGTAGCGCTCACTCGGCAGCACGTCCGCCAGTTCCTGCCTGGTGTCAACGTTCAGGACATGGACCGACTCCTCATCCGCTCCGCCCTGGCGTATGCCGTAGACCAGGAGCTTGCCGTCACTCGAGATGTCGTTGATGGTGACAGAGGTGTTCTGGTCCGCGCTGAGCTTGGTCGCGTCGATGAGGCGCACATCCGAGCCACTCCAGCCATCGCGCACGTAAACCGAATACTGGTTTTCATCCGCGAGCCGCTTTTCGAAGAAGATTTTGCCGCCGTATTCCCGCGGAACTGAGTAAGCATCGACGCGCTGCAGTTTGGTCAGCTCCTCAACAATCTGCGGACGAGTCTTTACCTGCGACAGATAGTCTTCGGTGTACTTCATCTGCGCCTCGATCCACGCCCGCGTCTGCGGACTCTTCGAGTCCTCCAGCCAGCGATACGGATCGGTAATCTCGACGCCATGCAGAGTGTCGGTCACCGTCTCGGTCGCAGTCGGAGGCGGTGCAGGCAGGGAAATACCGTTGCGGCCTTCAATCGTCGTTTCGCTCATAGCTCGCCCTGCGCAGACAATGGTCAACAGGCAGAATATCGAAGTTCTCAGAATCCGCGACGCATGTATTCTCACTCGAATCGGCATTGTGTTCATCCTGGACGAAGCAGGTAGTAATGAAGTTGCTTCTCGCACAAGCAATCGCCGCCACTAAACGTCGCAAAGGTCGACCGCTTCTCGAAGTGAAGTGAGCGGATCGCGTGTTGGAACGAACTCGTGCGCTACATAACCGCTGAAGTTCAGAGCCGCAATGCCGCGCATCACGCCGTCCCACTGGACTTCCTGCGTGTTGTCAAGCTCGTGGCGGCCAGGAACGCCTCCTGTGTGGAAGTGGCCGAGCCACTGGATGTTCTCGCGGATCGTCGCGATGAGATCACCTTCCATGATCTGCATGTGGTAGATGTCGTAGAGCAGCTTCACGCGGGGCGAATTTACCTCACTCACAACGCGCACGCCCCACGCGGTGTGGTCGCACATGTAGTCGTGGTGGTCATGCTTGCTGTTGAGCAACTCCATGCAGATGTTGACGCCGTTGTCTTCGGCGATCTTCTTCAGGCGGTTGAGGCCGATGACGCAGTTGCGAGCTCCTTCGTCGTCAGCCATACCCTTCCGGTTGCCGGAGAAGGTGATGACGTTGGGCACGCCGGCCTTCGCGGCAAGAGGAATGTTCTTGCGGAAGGCCGCTTCGATGGCATCGTGATTCTCAGTGCGATTCAGCGCGTCCGGAATGGTTCCACCGCCCGCGTAGCCCATGGTGCAGATAAGCCCGTAACGGCGCGGGACCTCCCACTCATCGACTTCGAGCAGGTCGACACCTTTGAGGCCCATCTGCGCTGAGGCCTGGGCGAGTTGGTCCAGCGGGATGTTCTTGTAACACCAACGCGAGACGGACTGGCGAATGCGGCCTTTGCGCGGCATCGGTGCTTTGGTTTCGGGCACGCTTCCTGTCTCCTGACTGTGTGCGGTTCCCGCCACGACAGCGGCTGCGAGGCTGGACTTTAAGAAGGTTCGGCGATTGGTCATAATGTTTGGGTGATCGTTTTGGTCTGGTTGTGAGGCCGAGGAAGATTATATGCACTCACTTCGTCTTCCCGGAAAGGTCTTGCATGATCTTCTCGAGCCGGCGTTCGCGCGTTTCGGGTTTCTTGGCTTCCGTCAGTGCCAGCGCGTGTTCTTTCTTGGTCGTGTAACTTAGCTTCTCCCATCGAGCTTTTGCCGTGACGTTCTTCTTGAGTGCCGCCAGCAGATCGGGCGGTGGCTCGACTTCGCGGACATCAGTATCGGCGGCAACGGTTACAGAGACGATTTGGTTGGGCGTTATCCCCGCTGCATGTTGGTTCGACATGCGGACCGGAATGAAATACTTGCCGCCATAGACACAAGGCGTGGATCGGTAGGTGTAGCCGTTGATGGTGACGCGAACCGGCGGCCGCGCCTTGCCGAAGTGCTCCTTCACATCAAACGGGAGCTCGACAAAGCCCTTTTCGTATTTCGTCTTAAAGCTCTTGTCAGCGGCCAACGCGTCTCCTCATCGCGATCACTCCGACGGCGATGGGTTGGGAGCGGTAAAGTCGGAGCAGCAGGGTTTCTGCACGTTTGAGAATTCCATAAACTCAAGACGCGTGCCGTCGGGATCGAAGAGATTCAGCTGCCACTTGCCGTCTCGGCCGATCTGCGCGTGATCGTTCGGGCTGGAGAGGCGGTTCGCGGCCTTCAGTGTGTCGAAGGTCTTGGGAACGCTCATTACTCCGATCGACAGATGATTGAGGACGCCGAGCTGTTTCTGTGAAACATCCTGAATGCCGCCGCCAGAGGGACCGCTGGTGAGCATGTATTCGAGCCAGTCGTGGCTTTCGGGCGTCTGCTGCGACACCCAGTCGATCTTGTCAGGCTTCATGCCGCCGTACCAGTACGGCTTGAAGTCAAGGATGGCGCGGTAGAACGTGTCCTCCTTTTCGCGGCTGCGAACAAGCATGCCGACGTGGATGATGTGATGTCCGACGAGGTTCGGCGCGCTGACCGCCTGCGAATGCGCGGGTGGCTGGACAAATTGGACCGTGTTGCCTTCGGGGTCTTTTACGTCGAACCAGCGGCTACCGTCGCTGGCATTCTGGACAGCCGGGACCTCTACGCCTTTCGCTTGCAGATAGAGGCGCAGGTTCTCGGCGTTGGCGGTTTTATACGCGAGGTGATCGAGGCGGTTGGGCGACGACTTATCTGCCAGCGGCAGGACTTCAACAAATTGCGTGCTGTTGACGTAGTAACGCGCGCCTTTTGGGTTTTCTGGATCGGGACGCTTTTCGCACCCGATGAGGTCGACGTAGTAATGCTGCTCCGCAGCGGGGTCGGCTGCATACACGGCAATATGTGAGATACCTGTGATGGGCGGTCGTGTTGGAGTGGTTTGTGCTAAAGCGATTGAGCAGGTAAGAGCGAGCAATCCGAGGCCATATTTCATCGCCTACCAAGATACTCCGGATCGCCGAGTATTGACGAGGGTACGTGGTGAGGGCACAGGTCTCAGTGCATTGATCACAGCCGATCTCGCCACTGCATCTGGCCTTCGGGTTCACTGTCCTGTAACATCGAGTTTTCTGTATCGCCAAGGTTTTACTTTTTCTTACCGCTCATTTGCACCCATGAACGCCTTTCGAGCCACGCCGAACCAGCTGACGTTTCTGCGGTTGTGCATCATTCCCTTTCTCGTCCTGGCGGTATTGGACGGGCACAACAGGACAGCCTTCGCGCTCTTTGTCGTCGCCGGCGTCACCGATGGACTCGACGGGTTGCTGGCGCGCATGCTCCAGCAGCGGACCCGCCTGGGGCAGTATCTGGACCCGGTAGCCGACAAGCTGTTGCTCAGCACCCTGTTTCTTGTGCTTCATCACGAGGGGTACATCTCCAGGCGAGTGACCGTGCTGGTCTTCGGACGCGACCTGGGCATCCTTGTAGTAGCAGCCATCCTGTACGCAGCAATGGGAATACGCGATTTCCGGCCAAGCATTTTTGGCAAAGGGAACACGTTGGCCCAGATCATCGCACTTGTAACAGTGCTGCTTGGCACTTTCTATGCCGCGCCATGGATCATCTTTATCCGACATTGGTCGCTGAATGCCACGATCGTGCTGACCGTTACCTCAGGTCTGCAATACGCCTGGCAGGTGGCGAAACGTTTGAGCATGCCGAGCGTGGCGGCGAGCAACTAAAACTGAGGCCGTGTTTTAAGTAGCTAGTGATCGGGGATTCGATAGGCTGTTGCTACTCGTCTTCGTCCTCAAGAACCGTCTCTTCTATCGCCATATCCTGGAACTCATTCGAGTCGAAGACTTCGCCGCAGTCCAGGCACTCGACGTACTCAACGTCCTCCTCGCGGGCAACGACGCGAACTTTGGGGTGTTTGCAGGGCGTGTTCATGGGGTGTATCGGCAAGTGAAATTCAGGTGATATCGGCAAGATTGTATATAGGACGCGTCCGATGTCAAACGGAATCCGGCGAATCCTCTCCAGAAATCTTTACGCAGGAAAATCGGCTGCCGTTCCGTCCGCCCAGATTTTATCGCAGCACAGACATTGAATTCGGACTCCAGCGGTCGTATACTTTAGTTACACCGTTTAGCTTGCGGGTAACCTGGCGATCCATGCTGAGACTCACCAAAAAAGCGGACTATGGCCTCATGGCTCTCAAATATTTGGCGGAGCATCCGGAGGCGACCGCATTGAGCGCCAAAGACATAGCCGAGGCTTATCACATTCCAGCACAGTTGCTGGCCAAGATTCTGCAACGGTTGGCCAAAGTGGGCATCCTGAAGTCGCATGCCGGAATGAATGGCGGCTATTCGCTGCTGAAGAACCCCCGACGAATTTCAGCCTTTGAGGTGATTTTTGCGATCGACGGTCCGCTATTTATTACTTCGTGCTTTACCCACGAGGGAAACTGCGACCTTACCAACAGCTGCACCATCAAAGAACCTTTAGCACGTGTTAACGAGACCATCTCAAGTGTCCTGAAAAACATTCACATTTCAGACCTAGTGGAAGAGGGTCGCAGCAAGACAGTCCGGGAGTTGATTACGATTCGCAGCGCCTCCGGCGAAAAGATTATGCAGGTGACGTAAACGGCAGAAGTACTGAGGAGAACAAACAAGATGAGCAGCGTAGTAGAGACAGGAAACATCAGCGTGCCGGCGGGCGTGAAGCTGCCGATATATATGGACAATCACGCGACGACGCCGCTCGATCCGCGTGTACTGGACGCGATGATGCCGTATATGACAACGGTGTTTGGGAATGCCGCGAGCCGCAACCACTCCTTTGGCTGGGAAGCCGAGAAGGCCGTTGAAACGGCGCGCGAGCAGATCGCGAAGCTAATTGGTGCGACGGCCAAAGAGATTATTTTCACCTCGGGCGCGACCGAGTCGAACAATCTCGCTATTAAAGGCATTGGCGAGATGTACCGCGAACGCGGCAATCACATCATTACGCAGGTGACCGAACACAAGGCTGTGCTTGACACCTGTAAACGGATGGAAAAAGCCGGTTTCCGTGTCACCTATCTGCCGGTAAAGGCCGATGGTCTGATTGATCTCGATGACTTGAAGCGCGCGATCGATGACAAGACGATTCTGGTCTCGGTCATGTATGCAAATAACGAGATCGGAGTACTCCAACCGGTCGCCGAGATTGGCAAGATCTGCCGCGAAAAGGGCGTAATATTCCACACGGACGCGGTGCAGGCAATCGGCAAGGTTCCGGTGGATGTGAACTCGATGAACATCGATGCGCTCTCGCTTTCGGGTCACAAGATTTATGGTCCGAAGGGCGTGGGTGCTCTGTATGTTCGCCGTCGCAATCCGCGCGTGCAGATTTCCGAGCAGATCAACGGTGGAGGCCACGAGCGCGGCATGCGGTCAGGGACGCTGAATGTGCCCGGAATTGTCGGCCTTGGCAAGGCCTGCGAGATTGCCCGCGAAGAGATGGCCAGCGAAGACAAGCGTCTGCGTGCCTTGCGCGACAAGCTGAAGTCGAAGCTCGAATCGAGCCTCGACTATATTCACGTGAATGGTTCGATGGAGCATCGCCTGCCGGGCAACTTGAATATGAGTTTTGTATATGTTGAGGGTGAGTCGCTGCTGATGGGAATCAACGATGTTGCGGTTTCGAGCGGATCGGCCTGCACCTCTGCGACGCTTGAGCCATCTTATGTATTGAAGGCTCTGGGCCTCGGTGACGATGTGGCACACAGCTCGATCCGGTTCGGGCTGGGACGCTTTAACACTGAGGCTGAAGTAGATTACGTGGCCGATAAGGTCATTGACATTGTGCAGAAACTGCGCGAGCTTTCACCGCTGTACGAGATGGTGAAGGAAGGCATCGACCTGACGAAGATTGAGTGGGCAGCGCATTGATGGTGTCATCGCGAAGGGAAAGCAGATCCTCCGTTGCACTCAGGATGACAGTTTTAGTTTTGTTAGCAGGGAATCAGAGGAGATTCTGACATGGCATATAGCGATAAGGTAATTGATCACTACAACAATCCGCGCAACGTTGGGCAGATGGACAAGAGCAGCCAGGAAGTAGGCACGGGTCTGGTTGGTGCGCCGGAATGCGGCGACGTGATGCGCCTGCAGATCAGGGTGAATCCGGAGACGCAGGTGATTGAAGAAGCCAAGTTCAAGACCTTCGGCTGCGGCTCGGCGATTGCTTCGTCCTCGCTGGCGACGGAGTGGGTGAAGGGCAAGACGGTTTCCGAGGCGATGGAGATCAAGAATACGGATATCGTGAAGGAGCTTTCCCTGCCTCCAGTGAAGATCCACTGTTCCGTGCTTGCGGAAGACGCGATTCGCGCAGCGATTGGCGATTGGAAGAAAAAGAACGGCGTTGGCGAGACTGCGAACACTGTGGAGCCTGTGGCCGCTCAGTAAGAGACGGTGGTTTCTCGTCCTGCCGCGCACAAAATGCGCGACAAGAACGGGTGCCTGTTGTGTGTTGGGGTTGAGAGATGAGTGCTGAGTTAGCTGTTCTGAATGCCGAGAACCTGACGCCGAATCAGAAGGGCGTGCAGGTTACTGAGCGTGCTTTGAAGCGCATCCGCATCGCGATGGCGAAGGAAGGGATTTCGCCAACCGAGGGCGGGCTGCGCCTGGGCGTACAGGGCGGTGGCTGCTCAGGCTTGTCGTATAACATTCGCTTTGACACGCAGCCGCGTGAGCGCGACCGCATTTATCAATTTGAGGATGTGCGGGTCTTTGTCGATCCGAAGTCGTTTATCTATCTGCACGGGATGGTTCTGGATTACGAAGAGACGCTGATGCGGCAGGGCTTCAACTTTATCAACCCAAACTCAACGAAGTCCTGCGGCTGTGGGTCGTCATTTTCATCCTGATATGAAAAGCCGCTCACGATAGAGCGGCTTCAATCTTTAGCATGCCAACTACTGAGGAACAATCCGTGAAGACGGCCTGCTGGTCGTGCGGCTCTGGGCTGTCCGCAGGCGCGCCCTTCTGCGATGCGTGCGGCAAGGTGCAGAACCCTGCTGCCGACGTGACTTACTTCTATATGTTTGGATTGCCACGGAAACTGGCTCTCGATACTGCTGGACTTGAGCGTGCATTCTATAAGTTGAGCCGTAAGCTGCATCCAGATGTGTATGCGCGTGCGAGCGAGCAGGAGCAGCAATGGAGCTTGGAGCAGACGTCGCTGTTGAATGATGCATATCGTACGCTGAAAAATCCGATTACGCGCACAGAATATCTGCTTCGTCTTGAAGGCGTCGAAATCGACCAGGATCGATCTGCTGAAAACGGTGCGAAGAAAGAGTCGCGAGTACCGCCGGATCTGCTGGAAGAAGTCTTTGAGCTGAACATGCAGCTTGAAGAAATGCGCATGAATCAGAAAACGGGTGAGGATGATCCGCAACTGCGCCAGGACCTGGAGAGGGCGAAGACGCAGTTTGAAGGGCAGATGGCTGATTCTGATTCGCAGTTGCAGGCCCTGTGGGCGAATTGGGACGCGGCCCTCGATGCGCAGGATGAGGCATCGCAGTCTGGTGCGAAGGACACGATGGTGGCGCTGCTGGATCGTCGGCGGTATGTGCGGAATCTGGTGCGCGACGTGAACGAGGCGCTAGGGGCATAGCTTTCCCACCGTTTCGCAAAATGCGCGAAAGGATGGGGCAGCCGGTGGTGATCGTGCTAGACAGTGCGAAAAAGCAGGTCCTTCGCTGCGCTCACGATGACAGCTTTTGGGTAGAGATAACTAAATGGCGGAAGCACGCATAGTCGGAATTGATTTGGGCACAACGAATTCTCTCGTCGCATTTATGCAGGGCGAGCAGCCGGTGGTGATTCCCGGCGAGGATGGGTCGAACCTTGTGCCTTCGGTTGTTGCGCTGGCCGGTGATGGCCCGCGGAAGTTTGTTGTTGGCAATGGGGCGCGGCAGTACCTTGTCGAGACCCCGGAACGGGTGATCTATTCAGCGAAACGGCTGATGGGGCGCGGGGTTGACGATGTGCGCGAAGAGTTGAAGCTTTTTCCATTTCATCTTGCGGACGATCTGCAAGTGGGGGAAGTGCTGCGCATCAAGCTGGGAGATGAGGAGTTCACTCCGCCTGAGATTTCGGCGTATGTGCTGCGCCAGTTGAAGAAGAATGCCGAACGGTACTTCGGCGCTCCGGTGACGAAGGCTGTCATTACGGTTCCGGCTTATTTCAACGACGCGCAGCGGCAGGCGACCAAAGATGCTGGGCGCATGGCTGGTCTTGAGGTGCTTCGTTTAGTAAATGAGCCGACGGCGGCGGCGCTGGCGTATGGACTCGATCGCAATAAGGACGGCATCGTTGCGGTTTACGATCTAGGCGGCGGGACCTTTGATATTTCGATTCTGAAGCTGCATGAGGGCATCTTCGAGGTCATCGCGACGAATGGCGATACCCATCTTGGCGGCGATGATATCGATAATTTGCTGATTGCGGTTGCGCTCGATGACATTCAGGGCGAGCTGGGCGTTGATGTGCACACGAGCCCGGAGACGGTCCAGGCGATTCGCAAGGAAGTGATTGCGGCGAAGATTGCGTTGTCGTCCGAACAGGTGGCACGTATCAGCGTTGATCTGCCGAACGGGCAAAAGTATCAGCGAGAACTGCCGCGCGATGCTTTTGAGCAGATCATTCGCCCGGTGATCGATCGGACGATTGAGCCTTGCAAGCAGGCGTTGAAAGATGCCAGCGAGACGCCGGAGCAGATCGATGAGGTTGTGCTGGTCGGCGGATCGACGCGGATCCCAGCGGTGCGTGCGCTGACCGATCATGTTTTTCATTTGAGCCAGCGTGGTAAAGTTCCGCATACCGAGCTCAATCCCGATGAAGTGGTTGCGCTCGGCGCAGCGGTGCAGGCAAATATTCTTGGTGGCGGCTCCAAGGCCACGGAAGACATGCTGTTGCTCGACGTGACGCCGCTTTCGCTGGGCATTGAAGCATTGGGCGGCGTCGTGGCGAAGATTATTCAGCGCAACTCGACGATTCCGGCATCGGCGACGGAGCACTTTACGACGGGTGTGGATGGGCAGACGAATGTAGCGATCCACGTCCTCCAAGGCGAGCGCGAACTGGCTAAGGATTGCCGCTCGCTGGCTCGGTTCGACTTGAAAGGCATTCCGCCGATGAGCGCCGGATTACCGCGTATCGAAGTGAAACTCCTGATCGACGCGAACGGCATTCTGCACGTTTCGGCGCGTGAGCAGCGCTCGGGTAAGGAAGCTGAAATTGAAGTGAAGCCGACGTACGGGCTAACGGACGAGCAGGTGGAGTCTATGATTCTGGAGTCGTTCGATCATGCTGAGAAGGATTTCGCCGAACGGCAACTGATTGAAGCGCGCAACGAGGCAGACACCATTCTGGCCGCAGTGGAGAAGGCTCCGAACCATGCGGCCTGGCAACTTTTGACCGATGAAGAGCGTGCGCAGATCGGGCTGCTGAAAGATGAGTTGTTTGTGCTGAAGCAGAGCGAAGATCTGAAGGCATTGCGTGCAGGCACGGATGCACTGGACAAGGCCACACGGCGATTCGCGGAATTGATGATGGATGCCGCGGTTTCAAGCGCGATCAAGGGGGAGACGATGGACTCAGCTGGCGATAAGCTGGGTGAGGGGCCGACGGCACCGCATCCATTCGCACCTGCAGAGATCAGCAAGGATTAGAAAATGAGTAACGAGAAGACACAGCAGAAAATTGATTTGAACAAGCCACCAGCGCCGAATATGGTGCGTGTGACGTTTATGCCTGAGGGAAAGACGGTGGAATTCGAGTTCGGCACCATGCCGTATGACCACCACGGAAAGCCAATGTCGTTTCTCGATGTGGCGGAGAATTTCGGAATTTTTCTCGATCATGCCTGCGGTGGATCATGCGCATGTACCACGTGTCATCTGTGGATAAAGGATGGAACTCCAGGGTTGAGCGAGGCGGATGACGATGAGCTGGATCGGCTGGACATGGCTGCTGATCTGCAACTCAATTCGCGGCTTGGCTGCCAGGCAGTGATCACAAGACCCGGAGCATATGTCGTCGAGATTCCGAAGTGGAACCGCAACTACGTTTCTGAAGGCAAGCCACTGGCTTTGGCCGAGGAGAAATAAATGGCGCGCGAGATTCATTGGACGGACACAGAAGAAATTGGAATTCAGCTGCAGGAAAAATTTCCCGATCTTGATCCGCTCACTGTTCGGTTCACCGATCTGCACAAGTACATTACCGAACTCGATGGATTTGCCGACGATCCGTCGACCTCGAATGAGTCGAAGCTGGAAGCAATCCAGATGGCCTGGTATGAGGAGTTCAAGGATGCCTCCAGCTAGCGAATTCAGTTACTACTCGACGACGCACTTCAACTAGAAGACAATTTTGCCGCTCAGTTGCAGTTCTCGCGCATAGTTTGCAGTGCTCGTGACCACGCCGAACAACTGCGGGTTATTCAAATCACTACCGGGTGTACTGAATACAGTATGGTTAAGCACGTTAAATGCCTCTGCACGGAACTGAAATTGCAAGCTCTCCCATATCGGGAAACTTCGAATGACTGAGGGAGTAAGGTCCCAATAAGGTTGGGATCGAAGCGAGTTGCGGCCTGCATTCCCAAACGTGAATGGCGCGGGAGATTGATACGCCCCGGTATTGAACCACTCGGCTGCATTGCGATTGGATCGATGAGGATCTCCGACTCGATTGAGATATACGAAATCATTGCCGATGTTGGCTATATCCGAACTAATCGTCGGAGAAAAGGGCTGTCCGGACCGGCCAGTGAGCAGACCATTGATTTGCCAGTTGCCGAGGATGTAATCCAACACACCATTTCCTGTCGAAAATCTCTTGCCTTTCCCGATCGGCACTTCATAGAGAGCGTTGATCGAAAGTACATGCGTCAAATCGAATCCAGATACCGAGCGGGAACCTGACGGATTGTACGGGTTCTGTGGAAGCGAACCCTCTACGCCAAACCAGCCGTCATCTTCGGTCATCGCTTTCGAATAGGTGTAGGACACTCCGTATGAGAAGCCGTTCGTGTACCGCCGGTCGAACTCAACCTGCAGAGCGTTATAGTCCGCGAATCCTGCGCTGCGATCGTAGAAAGTAGGAATGCTGTAAGGATAGGGCGCACGAGCTTGGTAATCACCCGGCCCAGGTGTTAAGGCTGTGTTGTAATAGCCGCCAACATTGGTCCTGTGCGAGCCTGATCCGACGTAGTTAATGGTCACTGCGGTAGAAGAATTCAACTGACGCTGCACACCAAAATTCCATTGCTCTGAGTAAGGGTTCTTGATGTGCGGATCATAGAACCATGTGTTGTTCGTGAAAGGTGTTGCTGGTGGAAAGAGGCCGCTGCCGCTCGCAACCAGCGGATTTTGCGCCTGCACGGTCGGCGTTGGTGATGCAGACGTTGGCTCGTTGAGGTGAGTCTGAATCTGCTGTCCAATATCGGGCCACGCACCCTCGATATTCTGTGCCATCTGGGTGACCGCAGCCCAGTTGTCGTAGACAATGCCAAAGGCACCTCGGATGACGGTCTTGTCGTCCACGGAATAGGCAAATCCAAGACGCGGCCCAAAGTTCGTGCCAACATTGTGTGCAATCTTGCCCCGTGGGTCAACGACAACGTGATCCGGCAACGTGCCATCACCGGGAATGCAAGGAGCGTGACCACGGACGCTGCATGGGGGAGGGAGCTTCTGCACTACATAAGTGCCGTTGCCGAAATCCATATCTCCGGTTTCAATACCACCCTGCTGGCCAATCGTTGCGTTCGTTCCATAGGGGGGAATGAAGGTGTAATCGTAGCGCAGCCCAAAATTGAGCGTAAATTTAGGCGTCACCTTCCAAGAGTCTTCACCGAAAACGCTGAGCAGGCCACCCGGGCGCGTTGTCTCATCCACGTTTCTGCGGCTGGCTCCATGAGGAACGTTCAGAATGAAGGACGACACGGCGTCGCCGGTTCCACCTACATTTGGGTTCGCCGCAGTGCTTGTCGCGTCGAAAGTCAATCCAATTTGAGACAGAGGACTGACGAAGTTGTTCGTCGTATACCCACCGCCGAACTTCAGCTGATGGTTTCCAACGATCTTGCTGACTGTGGCGTGGTACTCGTAACTATCGGTCGCTTTCGGTGTGTCGTTAATGCTTTCGCCACCATTGGCATAGCCGCTGATGCCGGGGCCAGGAATCAAAGAGCCGCCATTTGCTCCAGCGAACCCACTGGCAAAGTCGTCGTTGAAACCAACAGTGCTGTAGATCCCGGAGGTGGATGTGATAAATCGTGTCGCCGTATTGTCGAGTACGGTGATGTGTGCGAATTGAGCCTGCAGGATAAGCCCCGGATTGAAAATGTGGACATAGCTGCCACCCCAATCGCGAGCATCAAGCGGATGGATGACGTGGAGTGCTGGGAGGTTCCCGGAGGTGGTCACCTGACTGTTGATGAAGCTGTACCGGAACCACGCGGAGTCTTTCGACCCGAAGTTCTGGTCGACCCGAACGCTGAACTCATCCTGGTTCTGGATCAATGGGGTGGTGTCAAGTGCGTTAGCCGTGCCATTGCTGAAAAAGGGACCAGCTGCCGGAAAGACATATTGCGCGTAGGCAACCATACGTGGATCGATCAAGCTTGAAGGGATCTGATTACCTGGAAACGGGTCGCGTATGTAGCTTCCCGGATTCGCAGGATCGGGTCGGGTTGTAAAGGGATTGTATATCTGAGGCGCTCCGCTCTCGTCACCTGCAAGCTGTGCTGCGGTGGGGACCAGCAGGTTTGTATCCTGCACTTTTGAGTAACGGAAACCCTGGTAAGCCCCAAAGAAGAAAGTCTTGTTTCTGCCGTTATAGAGCTTAGGAATCAGAACGGGCCCACCGACAGACGCGCCGAACTGGTTTTCGTGATAGGCAGGTTTCGGCTGGTCAGGGGGCAGGAAATAGTTACGCGCATCAAAAACGGTGTTGCGCACATAATCCCATGCGCCACCGTGGAAATCGTTTGTGCCACTCTTCGTAACTACATTGACGACACCCCCCAAGACGGATCCGAACTCCGCGTTGTCTGTGTGCGAAACGACCTTAAACTCCTGAACGGAGTCGATGATTGGCGGAACCGCATAGGTGCTTTCAATGGTGCCGTAGTCGTTCAGACCGTCCATCAGGTACATGTTGCTGCGGTTCGTCTGACCATTGACAGCAGGAAAGCTGTAGTCGGCGCCGATCGTGACCGGAGCACCAAAACCGCCGCTGTTCTGCATCCCTGCAGCCTGCCCGGTCATAATTGGTGAAACACCCGGAGTAAGTTGCAGAAGCTGCGTGAAGTTCCGGCCGTTGAGCGGGATCTCGTTCACCTGCTTGGTGGCGATCACTGCGCCGAGGTCGGCTCCTTGAAGGTCCAGCTGTTGTGCGCCGGCCTCGACTGTTACCACCTGGGTCTGCGTACCCACCGTCAACGTGAAGTTCATCGTCGCTGTTTGACCCACCGTCAGAACAAACTCCGGTATCTGTTGCGGGCTGAATCCGGTTGCTTTTGCCTCGAGCGTATATCGCCCCGGCGTAATGTTCAGGAAAACGTACTCACCCGAACCATTACTAACTGACGCGCGCTCAACCGACGTGTCTACATTGCGCAATGTAACGGTCGCGTTTGCAACGACGGCACCGCTGGAATCGCGCGCTATACCGCTGATAGAAGCAGTTGAGAGCTGAGCAATAGCTGCGCCAGTTATGCAGAAAACGCTGAGCAGGAAACATATGCGCGCCACAATTCGAAACGAATATCGCAATTCCGCAGAATTCAGCATAGATTACCTCCTGAAAAGCCTCGCTTGAAGAAAGAGTTCGCCGCGATTCGTAGTCAACGGCTAATTTGGTACCCGATACTTCGTCAGTTTGACCTTGTACTCAACCGAAAGAATGACTGTCAAGAACTTTTTTATGAATAGAACATAATTTTCATAACTCAAATCCATTCTTTGAGGATTTGGTTGCAAACGCCTTCTCGTCCGCGGAGCTAAAGATGTAAATAAGCGCTCAAAATTCTGGAGAACGATAGTCGCAAGTAGCCGCCCTTGTCAAGCTTATATTGACAAATGGTATGCTCTTTACCCGTCATCCGAGGATTGCAGTCCCATGAGTAGGAGAGGGAAGTATATGATTTGAGCGTCTAAACTGAGAAAAAACGGGTTGGAGGGTAAAGATGGAAATTGCTGTTCGGGAAAGCAAAATCGTCATCATTCGAAGCGAAACCAGCCTATGAATAGCAATCTTTTCGGCATCGCACTCGCGCTAGCGGGCGGCGTGTTGGTTGGGAATTGCATGCTGCCCCTGAAAAGGATTCGCGTGTGGCCTTGGGAATGCACCTGGCTGATGTTTAGCTTTGTTTCGCTATTGCTCGTACCTTGTCTGATCGCCTTAGCGTCTATTCCTGACTGGCCACACCTCTATGCATCTCTGCGATTCTCTGAGTTGCTTCCATCGTTATTGTTTGGCTTTGGCTGGGGAATCGCACAGGTGCTCTTTGGAATATCGGTTGTGCGGTTGGGGATGGCGCTTGCCTTCACGATCATCGTCGGATTAGGCACTGTCTTTGGAACGCTGGTTCCTCTCCTAACCCTCCACAAAAACGAGCTCGCCAGCGGCAATTCTCACATCCTGATCGCCGGATGCGGCTTGATGATTTTCGGAGTGGCTCTTTCCGGCGGCGCGGGTAAACTCCGCGAGCCTCCTCAAAGCGAAGCCAGTCACGGATACTCATCTGGATTGGGTATTGCCGTACTCTCCGGAGTATTGTCTTCGATGCTCAATCTTTCGCTGGCCTTTGGAGGTCCTATCGCGCAGGTGGCCGTAGACCACGGCGCCCAGGCTTCGAGCGCAGTCTTTGCCGTGTGGCCTGTGGCGCTTGCCGGCGGTCTTGTTCCCAATCTCGCGTACACGGTTTTCTTGTTGAACAAGAACCAAAGCTGGAAATTCCTGACGCGTTCCGCGCCGGACGCCTTTCTTAGTTTGTTGATGGGCTTGCTTTGGATCGGAGCTGTTGCGATCTACGGACTCTCGACGCGCTATCTTGGGCGACTCGGCGATTCTGCGGGGTGGGCGATTTACCAGATTACGATGGTCCTCACCGCAAATACAGCGGGCATTGTCGTAGGTGAATGGAGATTGGCGAGCCGACGCGCTCTCATTGTTCTGGCTTCGGCAGTGGCCATTCTCGTCCTTGCCACAATAACAACAGCAGTTTCGACACGCTGAGGCTCATGCTAGTCTCTGGTCTACGGGATTTGATACAGCATGAACCTTGCGACCATGCAGAACGATGCTTCGCTGCTGATTAAACAGAGCCTGGCGGCAAAATTACGGGAAGAAATTATCGAGGGCCATCTCGCACCTGGCCAGCGAATCATCGAAGGTTATTGGGCGCGAAAATTCGGCGTCGCCCAGACTTCGGTTCGAGAGGCTATCAACCTTCTCATCAACGAAGGCTTTGCCACCAAGGCATCGGGGCGTAGCGCTCGCGTCACATCCTATTCAGAATCTGACATCGCCCAAATATACGAACTTCGGGGTGCCCTTGAAGGACTGGCTGCACGCCTAACAACGGAGCGTCAACCGGATCTCGATCCGCTGGAAAGCTCTCTAAAAGAGCTGCGCAAAGCTACGAAGAGTGGAGACATCCGAGCTCTTATTGAGGCCGATCTCCACTTTCATCTGTGCCTTTGCGAACTTTGCGGGAACCGCTTTCTGTACTCACAAATACGTACGCTGCTTGTACCGCTGTTTGCATTCGTCGCAATGCGCGTCGTGCAAAGTCATCAGACCGCGCAGGCATGGGAGTCCGACCTCGATCGCCATAAGCGCATTATTGAATTGATTCGCGAAGGAGATCCCTTCGCCGCAGAGTTCGTAGTCCGCGGTGTGATGCAACAGTTCGCGGCGCGAGCCTATGCCATCTGGCAGACGAAAGATACTTAGATCAGATTCGGGCTATTGGGTTTTCTGTAGTGAATCCAACACGTTGAGCGCCTGCAAAATGTCGTCATCTTTAGGCGTAAGCCTTTGCGCGGCAAGCAACTCGGTTCTGCAGTTCTGATAGTCTCCAGCGCGGCAATAAATCAGGCCGAGATCTTTGTGGAGCAATGGCAGTGCGCTGCAGTCGCTGCAAACGCTAAGAGCCTGTTTTAGCTGTGAGATGGCTTGAGGCCAATCATGCGCATCAGCAGACGCCAACGCAAAGTTACCGAGTGTTGAAGCGCGATCTGTGATGTGTTCCTGGGCTTGCAATGTTTCAAATCGGGCTTCCAGACGGGCAGCTTCGTCAGGATTCGATTTCTTGAGGAGGCGTGCAAGATTGTAAAGGGCCTCGTTGTATTGGGGGCGAATCTCGATTGCCTTCCGCCACTGCTTGATCGCACCTGCCGAATCACCCTTACGTTGCAATTCCTGGCCTAGCTTGAAATATGCTTCTGCATAGTCCGGCTTCGCTGCGACGGCCTTCTCGAATTGCCCGATCGCCTCGTCTGTCTGGTCTGCCTGTCGCGAAATCAGGCCGAGCAGATACCATGACTCTGCTTGATTGGGATCGAGTTGCACCGCCGCCTCCAACTCTGGTTTCGCCTCGTCGTTTCTCTGCAGGTCGAGCAAGACCCTGCCCTTGTTGTAGTGAGCCGCGGCATTGTTCGGATCGAGACGTACAGCTTCAGAAAACTCGGCCAATGCGCCCTTCAAATCGAAGCGGTCGGCCAAGGCTATGCCGAGATTCAAGTGGGCTCCAGCTGAGTTCGGATCGAGTTCGACGACTTTTCGAAAAATTGGCAGCGACTCTGCGCCCCGATTTAAACGGACAAGAACCATACCGTAAACGCTTAGAGCTCCAGCGTTTTTCGGATCGAGCTGTACTGCCTTGCTCAGCGCGGATTCGGCTTCGGACAAGTGTCCTTGGCCTGCAAGAATGAGTCCCAGATTAGCGAATGCCTGACCATATTGAGGGTTGTTTTCCGTCGCCAGGCGGAACATCTTTTCGGCGTCGGCATCCTTGCCGACCTGGCCATAGAGCACACCCAGATTGTTTTGCGCCTCGGCGTATTGCGGGTCCAGCGAGATCGCCGCCTTGAACTGGCGCTCAGCGTCCTGAGCATGACCTGCCTGCAGATCAAGAAAACCCAACTGATTGTGCACAGGCGCGAGCGTGGCATCCAGTGCCTGCGCTTTTTCCAGGGCATCTTGTTCAGCCGAATAATCAGACAGACGATCCAAAGCGAGAGCAAGATCATAGTAGGTGCGAGCGTTCTTGGGATCGTTTGCGAGGGAAGCACGGTACAAGGCCACAGCCTTCTGCGGATCGCCCGATTGTAGATCTTGATTTGCCTGACTGGCACTTACAGCTGCGACATCCTGCTTTACGCTGGCCGCTTTTTCTTGCTGAAGAACATTCAGTTCTTCGTGGGCCTGATCTTGTTGTCCCAGGGTTCGAAGCACTGACGCCAATTGGAAGCGTGCTTCACTCGACTCGGGATTCAACTGCAGTGCTTTCTCTAGTTCGGGACGCGCCTCCGCGGGTTTTCCTTGCCGCGCAAGCACGAATCCGAGATTGTAGTGAGCCTCTGCATGATTTGGATTCAATGCCACAGCCTGACGGAACGACCTCTCGGCTTCCGCATAGTTTCCTAGCCCACGTTCGACTACACCGTTGAAATATACCGCTTCGAAATCGCGTGGATGCTTCTGTAGATATTCGTGGATGAGTGGTTCGGCCTTGTCGTACTGCAGAAGCGCCGTTAGTGACTTCACGTAAGACAGCCGAACTGAATCATCGGCAGGGTCAAGCTTTAGTGCTGTCTCGAATTCCCGCGCTGCTTCGCTGAATCGCTTTTGCTGGGTGTAAACAATTCCAAGATTGCTGTGTGCCTGTGCGTATTCGGGATGCTCTTTGACAATGGCGGAAAGAATCTGTAAAGCTTCGTCAATGTTGCCGTTCTTGGAGTAGGCAATGGCCAGGTTCAATTGCAGTACTTCATCTGCTGGCGCAGCCTTCAGTTCGACGATCGCCGCTGTGTATCGCTTTTGTGCGATCAGGGCTTTTGTCAGCCCATCGATGGCTGGGATCGATTGCGGATCCTGCCTCAGAATGGTTCGGAACGCCTCTATGGCAGCATCCTGCTGGCCTAATTCACTCAGTGTTACTCCCAACGGAAGCAGGATTTTCGGCGAGCTCGGCTGAAGGCTGGATGCCGTCTGCAGCTCTTTGGCGGCGCGTTTTGGATCACGATTCGAAAGCAGCGCAATGCCGAGATCGTAGTGGCCCTCCCATGAGTTCGGCTCCAAACGAACTGCGCTTTCAAAGGTATTGATTGCGCAAGGCAGTTGATGATGTCCAGCGAAATACGCGCCCAAAGCGTCGTATGCAGCTGCGGATGGATGCGTCGCAGTCGCCTGTTCGAGTTCGGACGGTCCTTTGCAGGCGGCATTCTGTTGCGCGATCGCTGAAAGTGGAACCGCATTGCAAACCACGAACGCGAGCCGAAGAAGAGATGTCGCTCTGTGTCCCAAAATTCTCTGCACTACCGGTTCAACCTGGATCTAGGCGACCCGTTCTGTCGACGGTCGCTGATATAAAAACATTTCATAAAATGTGGTGCTGATTTTTTCTGATCGCCTTCACTATATCGCTCCCAAACTTCGGCAAGCAAAAGTTGGATATCTCGGAGTCTAGAACTCTTCATCGTGTTGATGCGCCTTTGGCTCGGGCCAGCATTTCCCGCATGAAGGAGTCCTGTGGGAAGACTTGGAGATAATGCTCCAGGGCAGTTTGCGCGCGCGCATACTGTTTCAACTGGATAAGCCGCACCACCAGAGTCTTTTGGATAACAGGATCGAATGGGTCCATCTGACTTGCCCTCTCCAGTGGTGGGAGCGATTCCTCTATCTGATTCAGCTTTGACAACGCTTCGGAAAGATCCGCAAATGTGGTTGCCTGAGGCTCAAGTTGCAGAGCGTGCCTCAAATGATCTACAGCAGCCTGGAGGTTTCCTTTCTTCAACTCTCTTCTGCCGAGCGCGGCCTGTACAAGTGCGTTCTCTGGCTGTGACTGCTCCAGTTGGCCGAGCACTTTGAGATATGGAGCAACGTATTCAGAACGGTTTGCTGCCAATTCACCGTAGGCTTCGAGCAGAGTGAGCAAAGGAGGAAGCGCATTTTCTTGTCCCGGCGTTGGATTGAGATGAAGCAAGTCGGGCAGCGACGGCAGCGTCTGCTGGAAAGTAATCTCGGGAAAGGGCTCGTCAGATCGAGCAACAATGCGGTGATTGGTCGCACTGGAATGAGAGATGACTCCGATATCTCGTTTCGGCATATGACAGCCGATACAGTTGTCGGCTGGCCTCGTCTGTTGACGGGCGTTCAACGGGAGCCTGCAGCTTCGTTCGGTGTGGCAGCTAAGGCATTTTCCGTTGAAATATGCAGGGGCCTCTTCATGAGCTGGTTCCACATGAGGATCATGGCAGGTGATACAACTTAAGCGACCTCTACTTTCCCTATAGCATTTGCTCAATGTCATCGAGTAGTAATGCTCAACGTGATCGGCATCTGGCGGAGCGCTACGCGTCGGTGGAACCATCAGGATGGAGAGCGTGTTATCCAAAGCTTCGCCAGGACGAAAATCCTGATATGTCTTGCCCGGCTTCAGTACGCGCACATCTCCCGTCTGATGACATGCCATGCAGATGTTGTCCGACAGATACGGGCTTAGCCGTGCAGGATTCACGATATGAAGCGAAGTGATATTTGCTGCACCCGCACTTTTCATGGTCGCAATGTGTTCCGCGCCCGGACCATGGCAGTTCTCGCAGCCTATAGCAATCTCTGAGAAAGGGGAGCTTGCGAATTGTCCGTTGGTATCTGCTATCGGGTTTGGCCTTCCACTGTGGCAGAAGATGCAACCAGCCTGGATGGGGCGATTGAAACCCAGATCGATCTGTTCATAACCTGGTGATGGACCCCAGATCCGAGGCTTCGAATAGAAAGATTGCGGTGCCTGAAAAAGATAGTCGTCGCGCCGCACAATGGCTCCAAATCCATTGATTCCCGCCCCGATCATCCATTCGATTTCGTGCGTGTCACGGAAAATGTCTGTGCCATCTGCTGCTGTCTGGGACTCGCTTTGAAAGAGCTTTCCATCTCGCATGAAGGTGTCAAAATGGCGATCCTTCCGCTCATCAAATGAGTGGGATGGGATCGAAAGGCTTCGCAGAAAAGCCGGTGTGGCGACAGATGGCGTGATATGCAGCATTGATCTGCCCATACCGCTCTGCATGTAATGCCGGTAAATGTCGTTGTGACAGGAGGAACAGCTCTCAGAACCAACATAGCCATTGCTGCCCTGGCCATCGTGGGGCCCGCCCTGCCGTGCGCTGGCCGACACGAACGCTAACATCGATAAGCATGCTGCCAAAAGAATTCTCATTGCGATGGTCAGAAAAATTCTAAGCGATGCCGAAGAGATTGCTATTCACAGAGTTCTGAGCTGCTTCCCGGCTCCTGCGGTGTTCGATAGCGCCCGCCGCTTACCTCGGCAGGGTAGACAAAGTGGCCGTTAAGGTGAGGAATATGCTCGAGGAATGCCTCTGGATGCCCCATCGCGATGTGATTGAAAAGAACGAGATGCTGATGAATCTGTCCCATATCCCCGACATGCGGAACCACAGGAACTCCGTACTTCCTGGCCAACAGGCTTACGGTCAGAAATTCGCTGACACCGCCAAGACGAGTGCAATCCGGCTGGAGGAATCTGACACACTTCGCCTCCAGGTAATTCTTGAACACAACCCGGTTCGGAACATGTTCGCCCAGAGCGAGCGAGAGCGGGTCGATCTCTCGCGCCAATTGCTGGTGCCCAAAGATGTCATCAGGGTGCGTTGGCTCTTCAATCCAATAAGGGTCCATGCTGGCCAGTTCTTTGCAGGCAATAACAGCAGCAGGCAGCGACCATTGCTGATTCGCATCGAGCATGATCGTTGCTGCTCGACCTGCGATACGTCTCAGGTCGTGAGCCCGCTGTAGATCACGTTGAAGAGACCCGCCGACCTTCAGTTTGAAAGCGCCAAATCCCTGGTCGAGACTGCGTTGCACATTTTCACGAACCTGATCGTCGTCGTAGTGGTACCAGCCAACGCTTGTATCATAGCCCGGATATCCGCGTTCAAGAATTCCTGTGCGCGATTCGCGCCTTGGCTGTTGCTCAACAAGCAATTCCAATGCGGTCTGTCTATCTAGAACGTCTTCCAGATAGCTGAGGTCAAGCAGATTTATAACCTCACTTGGCGACAAACTCAGCAGCAGGTTCCAAAGTGGTTGTCCGCGAGTCTTGGCCCAAAGATCGAAGCACGCATTCGTAATCGAAGCAAGCGCAAGATGCACGACTCCCTTATGCGGCCCAAGCCAACGCAAATGCGGATCGTCCGCAAGCGTTCGAAATCTCTCGCCAAAGTTCGACATCAACTCTTCAATATCGCTGCCAATAAGCTGTGTCCCAAGCTTTTCGATTGCGCTGCAGACAAGATCATTCCCTTCACCCATCGTCAGTACCAGTCCGGTGCCTCGCAATCCACTATCGAGGGTCAAGTAGGTCACTGCAAACGAGTATTCCGGCGACGAGTGAACAGCATCTGAACCGGCTCCGGGTTCGAGCTGAAACCGCGCGTCGCGAGTAGTAACAGCTTTAATCAGCATTTAGGCTAGCTACTTTCATGCGGCGTGGAATCGATGAGCCACTTGTGCGGCCCTCGACAATGTTGGCAATCTGGCTCACGATGGATGCCAAAGCTTCATCTTCACTGATCTCGCCAACGATGGCCTTCTGTAAGGTTCGCCAAAGAACAGCTTCTATTTCTGGATAACACTTCATCTTTGGCGGGATGAGCACCGATTGGTCGATGACAGATTCAAGAGTGCGCCATCGCTGCAGTTCACTCTCTGAGGCCCTTTCAAGAACCTGCCGCATCACAGAACGGCGAACCGGTACACTGCCGCGTGAGGCTTCTTCCAACTGTCTTTCCGGCGCGGTAAGAAAGCAAAGCAAGTCGATGGCATCAGGATTTGTAGCTCCCTGATGGGTGAGCGCGAACGTGTGAGATCCGCCATAAGTTTTCGAGAAACCCGACGGCCCGATCGGATAAGTCGCAACTGAGAAGCGATCAAATACCCGCGATTGGCTGGGATCGAGATGCGCGCGGTAATATGCTGGCCAGTCGCCGATCATCGCAACATGCCCATCGCGAAAAGAGCGATGTACTTCGTCGTAGTGCCAATCAACGACTTGCGAAGGAGCAATACCCTCTGCATACATGTGCCGAAGCAGTCCCAAAGCCCATCGGCCACCATCACTAACGATGTCCGGAATCTGGCTTTGAGGAAATAAGTGAGCGCCTGCGGCTTCGACCAGCTCGAAAAATGTTCCAAATAGTCCAGACTCCTGACCAGGAAAAGCAAAGCCATAAAAATCAGGCGGCCTTGTGAGCTTTTGAGACGCCTCGAATAGCGCATCCCATGTCCGCGGCGGTTCATCCAGCAAGTCTGTGCGATAGTGCAACAAACGTACGTCGATATTTCTGGGGACCCCCAGAAGCTCGCCATCTACCGTTGCCAGCTCCAGCAGCTTGGGATAGAAATCCTCCAGGTCCTTCTCCGGAATATGTTTCTGCAACGGCGCCAGAAGGTGTGCCTGCGAAGGCGCATACTTTGTATGCGTGGAGACCAGATCGTATTCCGTATCGCGCATCGAGGCAAGATGCGCGTTGAGTGTCGGATGATCGCCTCGAAATCCGACTTCCACTGCAACGTACCGCGCCGTGCTGAATTCGCTCAGCGATCCATAGAGCGGCTCATACATCGAGCCGGCGATCAACGCAACCCGTACCCTTCGCGACACGAATCTACCTCTGCCCAGGAATCAAGGACAGGGGGATTATATGAATAAGCGCTCAAATGTTTCAACTGTGCGTCGAATCTGCGCTAGGGGATTTTCGTTGTGGCGTCATAATCAATTCCATTAATACGCCGATTCTTGAGTGCGAGCATTAGCTTGACAAGAAAATCGACGGCACATTAGGGTGTACACGACATGAGCGCTCAAATCTGGAATCGCCGCCAGTTGCTAAAGACCGCGTTAGCTGCGTCCTCGCTTCCTTTGGTACCGAACTTTGCGTTTGCAGCAACCGAGGAAGACGAGCGCACCGCCTGGTATCGCAATGCGAAATTCGGCATGTTCATCCATTGGGGACCGTACTCGCTCGCGAGCGTCGAGGCCTCATGGCCGATTATGCGGCCTACACCCGGCGGCATCAGCGAGGCCGATTACCGAGCCCTCCCGCAACGCTTTAGCCCGACAAAATTTGATCCGGACGCATTCGTTGACCTCGCGCGGACTGCAGGCCAGGAGTACATGGTTTTTACGACCAAGCACCACGATGGCTTCTGCATGTTCGATTCGTCATACACGGACTACAAGATCACAAACGCGCCGTACGGCAAAGACATTGTGAAGATGCTCGCAGAGGCCGCAGACAAAAGGAACATGCACCTCGGTTTCTACTACTCTCCACCTGATATGCACCATCCCGACTTCCGCGACACTTCAAAGCTTGCGCGTGACAATTGGAACGGCGAGCCGCAGCGTTCGGAGTGGCCCATTTATCTCAACTACATGCAGTTGCAGCTATCTGAGCTGCTGACCAGGTATGGTCCGGTTGCCTTGATCTGGTTCGATGGTTTGAATCACCAGGAAAAATACGATGGCGAGCGCTTTATCAAGCTGATTCGAAGCCTGCAGCCTGCAACGCTGGTCAATGACCGCATCGGCGTTCCCGGCGATTATGTAACCCCTGAGCAATTCATTCCCAAAGCGATTCCAACCAAAGATGTCCACTTTTCTGCCGTGGATCAAAACGTCCAGAAGGAATTGAAGGCAGGCATTCCCAAGCCAGAAGACTTTCAATTATGGGAAACCTGTATGACCATCAACAATACCTGGGCTTACAACATGCACGATCACGATTACAAATCGGCTCAGTTTCTCATTCGAGGCTTGGTGGAGGTCGCGAGCCGCGGCGGCAATTTCCTGCTCAACGTCGGCCCGCAGCCCGATGGAGTCATTCAACCCGAGTTTCAGGAACGGCTCCGCGCGATCGGCGACTGGCTTGCCATCAATGGAGAAGCCATCTACGGAACGACATACGGGCCCATTCAGGGCAACCCTGCGATTCGCACGACAGTCAAGCGTGAGACCGTTTTTGTCCATATCTTCGATTGGCCAGCATCGACGTTAGAGCTAAAAGGGTTCGAGCCAAAGGTGATTTCGGCGCACATGCTCGCAACCGGGCAATCGTTGAAATTCAACCAGTCAGAGCAGAAGATCGAGATCGAGGTGCCCTCAACTGCTCCCGATCCGAATGCGACGGTCGTGGCGCTAAGAACTTTGTAAAGCATCCAAAAGTAACGGGAGCGCTCGGAGCGGTATCGGCTCTTTGTCTACTTCCGCATGCACTTTGCGACTCCTCGACAGCATCATTGCACCCTGAGCCTGTCCTATTCGTAACCGTGAGTTCCATTTTGGTACGTGCTTAATCTATGCTCCGTAACTATCTTTTATATAGTGATCTTCGGGTCCAGAAGAGGGTGTAGATGACGGAGTTTTCGCGCAGGAAGTTTCTGCAGGTTGGAAGTGGGGCTGCGGTCGGGTCAATGGTTTCGGGGAAGCAAATGGCGCTTTCGCAGGAGCACGTAGCAAGGGGACAGGCTTCGAGTGACGGCGATCGTGTTCGCTTTGCCAGCATTGGCATTGGAATTCAAGGCTCGACGCTTCTGCGTAGCGCCGTGACTTTACCTCAAGCCGAATGTGTAGCCGCATGCGATCTCTACGATGGACGACACACGCTGGCGCGCGAGATTGCTGGACCCGCTGTCAAGACGATGCGCCGCTATCAGGAGATTCTCGACGATAAAAATATCGAATGCGTCATCGTCGCCGTCCCTGACCATTGGCACAAGAAGATCACGGTTGACGCTTTGAGCGCGGGAAAAGATGTCTATGTCGAGAAGCCCATGTCGCACTCGATTGCCGAGGGCGAGGAGATGATCCGCGCAGTAAAGCAGTCCAAAAATTTTGTGCAAGTCGGCTCGCAACGTGTCAGCTCGTTGCTTTTTGGCAAGGCCAAAGAACTCTATGACGGCGGCGCAATTGGCCAGTTGACACAGGTGGAGCTGCAGCTGGGACGCAACTCACCGAGCGGAGCATGGCAGTACCCCTGGCCTTCCGATGTTTCTCCCCAGACTCTCGACTGGGACACGTGGCTCGATAGCGTGCCAAAGCGCCCATTTGATCCGGAGACGTTTGCGCGCTGGCGTCGTCTGCGCGAATTCGGAACAGGCATGGCTGGCGACTTGATGGTGCACCTGTTGAGTGGAACGCAGTTTACGGCCAGCATCAATGCGATTCCCGACAAGGCGTTGTCTGTGGGGGGCATCTTTCGCTGGAAGGATGGGCGCAACATGCCCGATCTGCAGGTGACTACGTTCACCTATGGACAGATCCCCGTTACAGTCCGCTTGACCCTGCAGACGGAAACGCCTGAAGTCACCCGCTTGATGGGGCAGAAGGGCATTATTGAACTCTCAAACAGTTCGCTGACGTTTATTCCGCAGTCGGGCCTCGACACTTCACCGAGTTATGGGCTGAATGGATTTCCTGCGGCAATGCGCGCAGCGTATGAGAAACAGTGGCACACCGAGCATGACGCAGAATTGGAAAAATACGCCCTGCCCGATATAACCATGTGGCGCGGTCCTTCATGGGATGATGTCAAGCCTCATCTCACGAACTTCTTTGACGCCGTGCGGACACGCAAACCTGTTGTAGAGGATGTTGTCTTTGGACATCACGCCGCTGCAGCATGCCACATGGCCAATACTTCGTATTTCGAAGGAAAAGTGATTACTGCGTAGGGCCCGGAATCTCGATCGTAATTGCCAGGGCTGCTTGATACTGCGGATGGGTTCTGACGAAGTCCGCGACGAAAGAACACTGCGGGATCACTCTGAGGCCATGCTCGATCGCATATTCGAGGGCAACTCTAGCCAGGGCCGTACCAATTCCACGCCCATTCAGGGAAGATGGAACTTCGGTGTGGGTGAATGTAATGACATTTTCGCTGACACGATAGTTCAGGAACGCAGTTCTTGCGCTGACATCTACTTCGAAACGATGCTTAAGTGTGTTGTTGCGAATGGCTAGTTTCATACTTCTGATCAAAGCATATCGTTACGTTGGCCCCATTTGCGATTCGAAACACACTAGCGAACGCAGAGGGAGGGCCATGAAGCTGCCTGCTACTGGCCCTGACTGTCCTCAGTCGAACCGATGGCGTAATAGCCTTTGCGGGTCTGCACCTTCAGGCCATCGCCTTTGCAGGAAACATCCAGCTTGCGATAGCTGCCGTCGAGTTTGTTGTTGGTCGGCGTGTAGCTGGCGAGGTACTGTGTCCGCAGTTCGTCTTCAATCTGCTGAAAGGCCGCTTCCATTTTCTTGCCGTTGTTGCCGACGTCGATCATGCGTCCACCGGTTTCGTCGGCCATCTTTTTCATTGCCGATGCGCCGGTGTATCCGAGGCTCAGGCCGTATCCGTAGCCGGAGTAGAAGCCGCGGTCGGCGATGAGCAGAACGTAGATGATCGCGTTGGCCTTTTGGGCAGCTTCAATGGCATCGGTGATTTTGTGCGTGCTTCCCTGGTCTTCACCGTCGGTTAGCAGGATGAAAGCCTTGCGCCCCGTCTCCGTGCGCATCTTGTCGTTCGAGGCTTCATAGACCGCGTCGTAAAGCAGTGTGCCCTTCGGCGCGCCCTGCACTGGCACTGGTCCCTGGCCGATTCCAGGCACACCTCCGCCACCGCCGCCAACGTTGATTTGCGCTTCATCCATGCCGCGCTCGATCAGTCGCGGGTTGCTGGTGAAATCCTGCAACAGGCTCACCTGCACGTCGAAAGAGACAAGGAAAGCCTCGTCTTTCGACCGCAGGATGCGCTTTACGAAGGCGCTTCCTGTCTGCTGTTCCATAGGCAAAACATTCTGCTGGCTGCCGCTGGTATCGAGCATGATGCCAAGGGTCAGGGGCAGATCGGTTTCAGCGTTGAAGTTCTTGATCTTCTGCGGCTCTTTGTCTTCGACGATGCTGCAATCATCTTTCGTCAGATTGGGAATGAGTGCACCACGCTTATCGTGGACTGTGAAGTAGAGACTGACGAGATTGACGTTGACCTTCAGAGTCGTAACCGGGTTGTTTTCTCGAGCAGTTGTGTCGGGCGCAGTGCTGACAGGGGAGGCGTCAGGAGATGGCGCTTCTTGGGCTGAAAGTGCAAGCGAAGTGACGGCGATCAGCAGCAGAACGAGAAGTGATGGGTGAAGGCGCATGTCTGATGTTCCAGTCATTGGACGAAGAATCGATGCTAAATGTCAATCCGCGTAGCCCAGATATACCCTTGGTTTGTATCTGTTAGTCTTAGGGTAGCTCCGATTCATGTTCCGTGATCAATGAATCTGATTACGAAATGGGGGTTTGGAGCATCTAAATGCCGTGTATTCATACTGCCGCTCGCGCCAGACGGCAGGTTGACGTACTAAGTTGGCGGGGGTCTTTTAAGTGATGCAAGGTGCCTTGGCAGTAGCGCTGGCCTTTTTTATGCTGGGGGGATTCCAGCAGCAACAGCAGAGCATTCCGGATGCTCCAGCGCCGCAAGCTGCCGGTGATCTTTCCGGCCTGAGAAATCAAGTAGCGCCGGGCAAGGCAACTAGCCCGGATGCCGTTCAGGCAACGCCTCCACCTACCGCGCCGCCGCCGTCACAGACATCGTCTTCGTCGGATGCTCAGCCCACGCCGCAGCAGGACAATACGCCGCAGCAGGAGTCACCTGAGATTCCGAAGGCGGGTGATTCGGGGGCCTTCCTCATTCGTACGGGGATCACCTATGTCGATGTGCCCGTGACCGTGCGTGATAAGAAGCATCAGCTTGTGGCTGGTCTGACCTGGCGGCAATTCAAGATATTTGAAGACGGTGTGCGGCAACGGATTGCGTTTTTCTCTGTAGATCCGCGACCGATATCGACTGCTTTTGTCATCGACCAGAGCCTGCCTTCCGATGTGATGGCCAAGGTGAACCAGAGCCTGTCAGCGGTTACCGGAGCCTTCACTCCAGCCGACACGGTGGCAATTTTCGCCTACAACAGCGGGACAAGCATGGTGTCGGATTTCACTGGCGCACAGGGTGCCCGGCTGCCGGCAGCTTTCGAGAAGGCAAAATCCTCTGGACGGGATATGGGTGTGGTTTCACCGGGCGGTCCTCTGGATAACGGGATGACGATCAACGGTAAGCAAGTGGATCCGAATCTCTCTCCCCAGCGTGGCAACGCGGGCTTCATCGTGATTCCTAAGGAAATTCATCCGCTGAACGACGCGATTCTCGCCGCAGCCAAGGTACTGGCGCAACAGCCAAAAGAACGCCGCAAAGTGCTCTATGTCATCAGCGATGGCAAGGAGTCAGGCAGCAAAGCTTCCTACAAGGAAGTAGTTCGCTATCTGCTCACGAATAATATTTCGGTCTACGGTACGCTGGTAGGTGACTCGGCAATGTGGGGAGTCGGCTATCTGGACAAATGGCATATCCCGCTGTTGCCCACGATGCGTGACAACATCATGCCGAAATACGCGCTGGCCACCGGCGGCGCGCTGGAATCGCAATTCTCTGAGAACGGCATCCAGACGAGTTTCGCCAAGATTACCGATTCAGTGCGTTCTGCATATACGCTCGGCTATTACACACGGGCCGGCGTCATGAGCGATCGATTCCACAAAATCACAGTGAATGTCGAAGTCCCGAACCTTGAAGTGACGGCGAAAGACGGGTACTATCCGTCCGCCTCCATGCGGCAATGATGACTGGGGGCGGAGAGGCTTCCGCCCTGGCATTGTTGGCAGCTGTCGTGTGGGGTACCTCGGACTTTTGCGGCGGTATCGTCACCCGTCGTACAACTCCTGCAATTGTCCTGATGATTGCCCACGGACTTGGCCTGCTGGCATTGCTGGCGGCCTTGGCTATACATCCCAGCGGTTTGCCCACACGGCATACTGTGGTTTTTGGATTAATCGCCGGTCTGGCTGGCGGCGTCGGTCTGCTGGCGCTCTACCGCGGACTTTCGCTCGGCTCAATGGGGCTGGTAGCGGCTCTGTCAGGCGTCTTGGCGGCTGCTGTTCCTGTTCTCGTGTCATTCTTTACCGAGGCCCGTCCTTCCCTGCTCAAACTGGCTGGATTCGCCGTGGCCGGGGTCGCCATCTGGCTGATTGCCTATGCGCCTGGAACCGAAGCACATCCTCACGGGTTGGGGCTGGGTGTGCTTGCTGGCGTTTGTTTTGGGTTATTACTTCTATTTCTTCACATAGCTGGAAGAGACAGCGCGCTGTGGGCGCTTACCTTCTCTCGCGTCGGATCGGTCGGTTGTGCCCTGGCTTTGGGGATATGGACGTTCTTGCGTCGCCGCCCAAAAGTTTCAGGGGTAAGATGGGCCGCCATTATTCCGCTCGCTGCGACGGCTGGCCTTCTGGACACCTCGGGAAACCTGCTTTACACCGTGTCTTCGCTCATGGGGCGGCTCGATGTAGCCGCTGTGCTCTCGTCGCTATATCCGGCAGGCACAATCTTGCTGGCGGTGTGGCTGTTGCGAGAACGGGCTACACGGAGCCAGAGCTTTGGTATGGCGCTGGCAATAGTTGCAGTCGTAATGATTTCAGCTTAGGCTTGCACTACGGCGAGACTTCAGGCAACTGCAAAGTGTCAACGGGCGCTACTGCCGTATCCGAAGTGGGACAACGCAATTCCTGGTTCCCAATTCGTAACAGGTTAGCGCATAATCGACCTTCCCCCGGGGTGACAATGCGGCTCTCATATGGTTACCATTACATAATGCTAAACGCTCAGACCCCGGAGCGAAGTCAGGTACTTGCGGCTCTGGAAAGGGACCTGGCAACCAAGAAAGATCAGCTGAACTTGCTGATTACGATGTTTCACGAATTGCCGCGGATGTCCCGCTCCTACATTGTGCCGGTTTTTCGTAGCACCCGCCGCGAAATTGCCACGCTGCGCCGTCAGATACGCAGCCTACGACGGTATTAGGCCAGCCGTGCAGGCTGGTATTCAGAAAATTTCTTCATCTGGCTGATAAGATTGCGTTCCACCGACTTGCGCTCGTCAGGCCGCAGGTTCTCGCTTAAATCCAGCGCACGCTTCAACAACTCGTGCGCAGCATTGTCTGCGTCCCGCGTGGCAGCAGTGTCCGCAGCGAGGCGGAGAGCTTCTATGGCCTCTTTCCAGGAACCGGCGGCTTCATAGTGTTGCGCGAGTTCTAGGGCGATGCTCGCCTCACTTCCTGCAAACAGAGACTTAAGCCGTTCTGCCACCCTGCGATGGCGTTCAGCACGGCGCGCCGCTGGCTGCCGTGTGTAGAGCGCCTCGCGGAAAAGTCCGTGTGCGAAGACGTAGAACGTGGAGCGGGTCCCATCTGGAAGCTCGTCTTGTCCGGCGGCATTCAGCAGCCGTGTCCGGCGGGCGAGCGAAGCATATTCATCTTCCAGATCCAGAACATCTTCCTTGAGTGCGGCGGCTGCAGTCCAGGCAGGGAAAATAGCCCCGACGATGCTGCCCGCCTCGAGCAGGCGGCGCTCCCTGTCGTTGAGTCGTCCCAATTGCAAGTCAATCATTCCCAGGAGACCGTCGGGAATTCCCAGCTCGATCTCGGACAGAGGTATGGCGAAGTGCCATTTACCCGCCTTTGAGAGCAAAAGGCTTTGACTTTGCAGATGCTCGAAGGTTGCCGTCATGAACAGCGGATTCCCCTCGGAATGCTGATGAACAAAACTGGCCAGGCCTCCGGGAAGGGAATTGCTGTTGAGCTGTTGCTGCAGGTAGTCAGAAACGGCTTTACGATTCAGCGGGCCGAGGACAATCTCGCAGCAAAGACGCCGCGTTGAGAGATCTTCTTTCAATCCTGGTAGCGGATGCTGTCCATCAATCTCTGCCGGTCGATAGCTGGCTAGGATCATCAGTTGCTGGCTGCCGCGCCGGCGCGCAAGGGCGGAAAGCAGGTCGAGTGTGGACGCGTCGGCCCAGTGCAGATCTTCGAGCACCAGCAAAAGCGGCTCGCCCTGTGCGAGAGTCTCCACGACTTCACAGATCTCCCCGAGCGCCGGTATCTTTGCTCCGTTTTCCGCATTCTTTCCGAACCATCCCGGCAGCTTCCGGCTGAGAAACTCGCTTGTTTTTTCGTTCTCATTGAGTTGGCTGAGTGCCTCACGCACCGGATAGAAGGGCTCTTTGCCGCCAAATCCCTCCACGCTCTGGCCTCGGACCATGCGGGCTCCGTCGTCGCTGCACGCGCGGGCGCAGAACGCATCGATGAGCGCTGTTTTCCCGCAACCGGCATCTCCAGTCAGGAAGATCAGCTTCCGATTTCCGTTAGTCGCATGTTCAAGATCGACGTCGAGTCTGGCGAGTTCGGAATCGCGCCCCACAATTCGTTGAACCGAACCGGAAGATTCCGGAGCCTGCTGCTTGATCGCTGTGACTTTGGCGACAAAGCGGTAACCGCGTTTGGGAACAGTCTGAATGTACTGCGGTTCGTCCGGGTCGTCGCCCAGCAATTTGCGCAATTCAAGAACATAGGTGCGAAGAACCTGGGGCTGCACAAACGTCTCCGGCCACAACGCATCGAGTAATTCATCATGCGTGACCAGGCGCTTCGGATTCTCCACCAGGTAACGCAACACGGCGAAAGGCTTGGGCGCGAGCGGGACCTGCTTTCCGTCGCACCACAGACACTCGTTTGCTGCGTCAAGCTGGAAGCAACCAAACCGCTTCATAGGAAAGGTGTAGCCTTTGTCACCTGTAGACTTGTTCTAGTCAACAACTGTTAGCAACCGATGGGCCAGTGAGAAGCAGAAAAAGCAAATGATTCTGTTCGGCTTTCGCCAAAGAAAGTACGCGCAATTGTCCGGATTCGAACAACCATGTCCAAATCTGGACTTCTTGATATCAGAGACTAAGCATACCCATCATTTCTGGCGAATACCACTAGCCGGAAAGCCGCATCCTTGGGCTGTGACGTTTAGCGCTGCCAGTTCTTCCTGTGTAAGTTCCAACCGCAGCTAGATTCCAGAAAATCTCTTGGCAGGAATCGCAATAGACGTCCCCCATCTGAGCCCAGTAACCGAAGCTGTTAGACCCTGCATTTCCTAACCTAGGCATTTTCCATGTGCTGTTTCCTTGGTGTATCAGATTCGTTCGCGGCAGAGAGGATGCGAGGGATAAAGCGGCACAAAATTTGGTTGAAGCATGCGTTTCCAGCGACGAACAGTGCATTTTGCGGCGTAGGAAAAGGCCGGAAGCGCGAAGCTGGTCCAGCCTTTTCTTACGCTTACTTATGGATCTCGATTACTTAAGACCTTTGCCCATCCGATAAACAAGGCCAACCGAGATGGCAAATTGATCCTTAAGACCCGCGCTGCCGAAGTCCGTGAACGTTGCATCCGGTGAAATACGGAAGACGAGGCGGGGCGAGCGGTTTAGATCGATCGATCCGCCAAAGGCGCTTCCAAAGGCGAATTGATTGCTGAACAAACCGAGTGCGCCTGGCGGCACGTTCCCAATCGCATGCTCGAAGTTCCCATAAGCGCCCCCAACGAGAGCGTGGAACAGCATGGAGGCATGCTCATTGCTGGGGCCACGAAATTCCGGACCGACCAGGAACATATGTTCACTTACGAAAGGTCCCTCGATGCCATAGGGATTGGGCACGACGCCGGAGGTTCCATAGTAGCCGCGCACATTCCCCGCTACAGCCCATCGCGGAGTCAGGAAGCGCGCGACTTGGGCATCAAATCCGCCTAGATTTGCGCCCTGCAAAAGATTTGGACCCGCGTTAAAGTGCGAATAAGCGAGGCCCCCGTAAAGCTCCCAGCGATAGTCGTATTTCACTCCCGCAAGCGCGCTGCTGGGAGCGGCAGGTGGCGGCGGCGTGCTCTGAGACTGGGCTTGGGCTTGAGACTGCGCGCGACAGCTGGCGCAAAAAAATAGAATGGCGACTGCAAAAAAGGCCAGACAGGAAAAACGCGTGCTTCTCAACAGAAAAAGACCTCCACAAATCCGGGCAGCGGAACATTCCTTTAGACTTCCCGTAAAGTTTAAAGATACATGGCGAGGCGCTATTCTGTCAGATGGGAGGGCGCCATTTCATTCGGAAGGAACGCCGATTAAGAAGTGGAATGACAGCAAGAGAACAACTCGCAAATACAAGCTTCGAGTCACTCGACGCCATGATGCAGGCATATGCAGCGGAAGCTGTACGAGTCGCTG
This sequence comes from Alloacidobacterium dinghuense, assembly GCF_014274465.1. Taxonomy (NCBI): domain Bacteria; kingdom Pseudomonadati; phylum Acidobacteriota; class Terriglobia; order Terriglobales; family Acidobacteriaceae; genus Alloacidobacterium; species Alloacidobacterium dinghuense. Next base: position 5,528,632 of record NZ_CP060394.1, read on the forward strand.
CCACCGAATACGGCAAGAAACTGGATTACACCGCCGCCTCCGTCGATGCGTTGGATAGCATCCTGAGCGCGCTCCCTTCCGTGCCGGAAGCAGAGCTTGAATGGCTCACAAAGTTGTGGGGCAGCTACTTTGGCGAAGTTTTTCGTCGACGCTATTCCGCCGAGTGGACGATGAGCGAGTATCCCGGAGCTAAGTTCGCGGTCCCGACATTGGAAATTGGCGGTTCGCGAATCTATCCGTTGCTGAAGGTGCATCGCCGGCTGACGATCGGCGCCTCCGAAAGCCTGGCGAATTTTGCCGAAATGGCACAGAAGCGCCTGGATGCTTCACATCCACTCGCAAATTAATGATCTGCTGAACACAGAGTTTCGCGTCGGGAGGTTGCTCTGTGCGACAATAATTGAAACGGAGGAAATTCCCGCGCGCGTGCCGGGAGATATCCCACTATGCTCGATAATCTGTTTACACCGACGCATTTACTCATCATTCTCGTCATCGCGCTGCTGATCTTCGGACCGCGCAAGCTCCCTGAGCTTGGCAAAGGTCTCGGTGAAGGACTGCGTGGCTTCAAGGATGGCATCAAGGGCGGCAGCAATACCGAAGCTCCGAAGCAGGAAACCGTAACGAAAAACGAAGTGACGCCGCAGACGAAATAGTTGAGGAATTGCGCCGTTCAGACCACTCTTCTCCTCTGAGCAGCGATTCCGGGAGAAGGCATGGCTGGACGGCTCGTCTCAAGCCCGTATTTGGTTAAGCCTCATCAAAAAGTAAAGCTCTCTCACTTTCCCACCGCAGATACCGGACGCTATCGAAACAAGGAAGAAGCTGCAGCCGATCTGGAGCAGCATCGTCAGAAGCTCGACGAGTTGCAGGAACTGCTCACGGCTGATTGCAAACATGCCGTGCTGATTGTCCTTCAGGGCATGGACACAGCAGGAAAAGACGGCACCATTCGCCACATCTTTACCGGCGTCAACCCGCAGGCGTGCAATGTAACTCCCTTCAAAGTTCCTACGCCTCTAGAACTGCGCCACGACTTTCTGTGGCGGGCACATCGCAATGTTCCGCAGTACGGAACCATCGGCATCTTTAACCGTTCGCATTACGAAGACGTTCTGGTAACACGCGTACACAAACAGGTTTCAGACAAGCTGGTGAAAGAACGCTTCCAGCAGATCGTCAATTTCGAAAAGACACTTGCAGAAAATAACGTTACCGTCCTGAAATTCTTTCTGCACATCAGCCGCGAAGAGCAGACGCGCCGTCTCGCCGAGCGCCTGGCTGACAAAGATAAGCAATGGAAAGTCAGCGAAGCAGATTTTGCAGAGCGTGGGTTCTGGCCGCAGTATGTGAAGGCGTATCAGGATGCAATTGAGAACACCAGCCGTAAGCATGCGCCGTGGTTCATCATTCCGGCCGATCACAAGTGGTATCGCAATGTAGCTATCTCAGAGATTCTTGTAAACGCGATCGGCAAGCTGAAGATGAAATATCCCAAACCCAACTTCGATCCCAGCAAGATCAAGCTTTAGCTGAGAAGAGAGGGTCAATGCGATCTAAGGATGTGGCTCGAAATCCACTTCAGCTGAAAGCGAGAATTATTAGAGACACATCTCAACCGCTATAGACGATGCGCCCCTCGCTGATCGTTACCGAGACCGCGCCCAGCATCGTCCAGCCATCAAAGGGCGTATTTTTCGACTTCGATTTCGATGCCGAGGCATGGAAGGTCCATTGCTTCTTTGGATCGAAGATCACGACGTCCGCAAAAGAACCCACAGCAAGGCTGCCGCGCCCCTTTAGATTCAGTACGGCGGCAGGTTGTGTACTTAACAGAGAAATGATGCGGCTCAACGGCAGTTTATGTTTGCCATGCAACACAGCCATTGTCAGCCCAAGAGCGGTTTCAAGGCCCGTGATCCCATTCGGCGCACGCTCGAATTCCTGCTCTTTTTCGTGCGCGGCGTGAGGCGCGTGGTCTGTGGCGATCGAATCTACTGCGCCTTCGATAATGCCTTCCAGCATTGCCTCGCGGTCGGCTTCCGATCGCAGCGGGGGATTCATCTTGGCGTGCGTGTTATATTCCGCGACCGCCTCTTCATTGAGCACGAAATGATGCGGAGCGACTTCGCAGGTAACGTGCAGACCATTGCGACGTGCGCTCTTGACCGCTTCCAACGCCTTTGCTGTAGACAAATGTGCCACGTGCAGATGCGCGCGACCGTTCTTCATCTCGGCAAGCAACCGGATATCGCGCTCGACGAGGCTCGACTCGGCCTCTACCGGCATACCGCGCAAACCGAGACGGAAGGCCAGTGCTCCTGCATTCATCGAGCAGCCTGCAGTCATGCGCGTATCTTCGGCGTGTTGGATCACAGGAAGACCGGCACGGGCTGCTGCCGCAAGCGTCTGGCGCATGATTGCTTCGCCGAGGATCGGCTTGCCGTCATCAGTGACTCCGACAGCGCCTGCTGCCTTAAGCGCGCCATACTCGGTCAGCGCCTCACCCATGCTGCCACGCGTGGCAGCAGCGATCGGAAAGACACGAATCTGCGCGCCCCGCTCCGGAGATTGCATCCAGCGCGTCGTCTCCGGAGAGTCATTTACGGGAACCGTATTTGGCATGGCGCAGACTGCAGTGAAACCGCCCGCCGCTGCCGCCGCTGTGCCAGATGTGATCGTCTCTTTGTAGCCTTGTCCCGGCTCGCGCAGATGCACATGAATATCAACCAGTCCCGGTGCAACGACGAGTCCCTGTGCGTCGACTATTTCAGCAGCTTCTTGTTTCGTCGAGGCATTTAGCTTGCCCGGCGCATCCACCGCGGCGACCCGGCCATCCTTCAGCAGCACATCACGGTCAGCGTCGACGCCCGACGATGGATCAACAACGCGGCCTCCGCGAATGAGAATCGACTTCATTTGCGCTTTCCTTTCGTTGCCTGACCCGATGTTTTCGACGTGAGCGCGCGCACCAGCAGAGCCATACGAACCGAAACGCCGTGCCTCACCTGCTCGGCGATCGCCGATTGCGGGCCATCGGCAACCTCACTCGTTATTTCGAGGCCACGAATCATCGGGCCGGGATGCAGGATCAAAGCATTTGGCGCATGCGCTGTAATGCGCTCTGAGTTTGCCTGATAGCGCAGCTTGTATTCATCAAGATCTACATTCAATCCAGCCAGGCGCTCCGCCTGAATGCGGAGCATCATGACAATCTGAGATTGTTTCAGTGCTTTATCGAAATCACGCTCGATGGTGATGCCGGGGCCAGCAGAAGCAGACGCTTCGGGTAGCAAGGCCTGTGGTCCAGAGAGAAGCACGCGTGCGCCCAGGCGGGGCAGCATCAACATATTTGAACGAGCCACGCGGCTATGGAAGATATCACCGCAGATCGTGATAGTCACGCCCTTGAGCGTTATTTCAGAAACAGGCGTGGTCTTCGTCCCCCGTAGGCGACTCAGGATGGTGCGCAGATCTAGCAGCGCCTGCGATGGGTGCTCGTGCATGCCGTCGCCTGCATTCAGTACCGGAAGGCCTGTAGCTCGCGAAAGCATATATGGCGCTCCGGACGAGGGATGGCGCAGAATGACGCACTCAGCGCCAAGCGCGCGCAGCGTGATGCCTGTGTCCTTGAGCGACTCGCCCTTTTCAATGCTGGATGAAAGGGCACTCACCAGCACAGTGTCCGCGCCAAGCTGTTTGGCCGCCAATTCAAACGACGTTCTCGTACGCGTGCTCGATTCGTAGAAGAGCAACGACACGCGGCGCTTGAAGAGATGCTTCATGCGCTTTAAGGGATCTTCGCTCTCAAGCGTTGATGCAGCCTTAAGTATCGAAGAGACATCGTCCAGACTCAGATCAGCAACAGAAAGAACCGATCCTGGATGATGTGAAAGAGTTTGTGGCGTGCTGGTTGCGGTCGTTTGGCGCGGCTTAGCTGGCGATTTCGGCATGCGGATCAGTTGGGAACATGAGTCGTGCAGAAGTCTTGCTGTATTGCTGATAGTCAGTGTACGCGATTTGAAGCAACGCTCGCCTATCTAATCCACACGTTCGACGATCAACACCTGCTCATCCTTATCAATTTCGCGCAGCTTAACCTCGATAATTTCGCCGCTGCTGGTCTGAACCGTTCTTCCCACAAAGGTGGCCTCGATAGGCAGCTCGCGATGTCCACGATCGATCAACGCAAGGAGTTGCACGCGGCGCGGTCGGCCATGATCGAACAGTGCATCGAGCGCGGCGCGCACAGTGCGTCCGGTATAAAGAACATCATCGACGAGGACGACGTCACGTCCATTGACATCAAAACCCAGATCGCCCGGATTCACCACCGGGCGAATATCTTTGGTCGAGAGATCGTCGCGGTAAAAGCTGATATCGAGAGTGCCAATATCGACAGGGTGCTTTTCGATGTTGCCGATCAAACTAGCCAGGCGTTGAGCGAGAGGGACACCGCGCCGCTGCACTCCGACAAGGCCCAGATTTGCACTGCCATTGTTCTTCTCGATGATCTCGTGGGCGAGCCGGACCAGCGTCCGCTCAATCTCTGAGGCGGACATGATGCGGCCCTTCTCGCGAAGCACCGGTTTGGAGACTGTCTGTGTGTCTGTCATAAGTAGAGGCTCTTGCGGGATGATACGAGGCGCCAGCACTGCGCGGCAAGCAGGGCTTTATGTTTGATCATTACGAATGAAGGGAGACCCGCTTGCGCGCTCCCAGCACGCGGGCGCCAAGTACCCCGCCAATCGAGGAAAACGCGATCATCATGATCGCCGCAAATGAAGACATGAACAGGACAACTGCTGCATGCCCGTCAGGTGAAAGCCAGAAGTGAATAAACCAGGGGATTTGCTGCGCTGCCTCGGGGTTCTGATGCACCATCTGGTCGGTCATCTGCTGTGTAAGTGCAATCAGCTTTTGATCGATGGACGCACCGTGATGCAGACCGTAGCGTTCGACTACCATGCTCAAACCATCCACAAGCGTGGATAGAAAAGCAGCCAGCATGCCTACCAGCATGCCGATGCGCCACCCGGCTCCCGGACTGAGGATGGGTGCCGCTTTACGCTGATAGAGAGCAATGGCGCAAAATCCGCCAGCTAACACCCAGAGAATGCCGAAGTCAAACAGCGAACTAAGTATGCCTACCGGCAGCGCCACAATGAGAGCTGCCTGAACGGCAGGCCGCCACGCGATGAGCTGATTTCCCGCGCGCGTGCTCCCGTTTCCTTGGGCCTGATAGGGCTGCTGTTCGTCAGAAGGTTCGAAGCGTAGCTGCGGTGCTCCGCAATGCGGGCAAAAGATCTCGGGTGTAGCCAGAGTTGTGCCGCAGCGGTGGCAGGACAAGTCCATATCTTTGACCCTATCGCACCGGACAAGGGAACGCAACGCTACCGCAGTACTACTGGCTATCGGCTGAGTCGTTCTCTTCGACGGCGTCAGGCAATTGCAACTCCACCAGCGCGAACTTCGTATTGCCGCCGCCACCCTTCTTGAAGCCGACGAGGTGCTGATGATGTTTGGAACCGGCGCGCAGGCTCAAGTCGTCACCTTCGTCAACATGGACGTTCTTATTTGTGTCTCCGCAGGTCAGGCCCTCTCGTGTAGATGTTGGTGTGCCAACTGGAGTGTTGTGGTCGCATTCAATTACATCGCCGTAGCGTCCGAGCGACTTGCGATAGAAGGTCAGCACCTGATCCTGCGAATCTGGTGTCTGGTAGTTGACGACCTTCACCCGTAACTGCCATTTCCCAAATCCCAAATGGACATCGGCTGCCTTGTCATTGTCATGGTCCGGTACGATCTTTGCTCCCGGATACACCGGCAACCCAACATCGGCAGCGGTCATGTCGTTGGTCTTCACATGCAGTCCGCCCATCGGCGTGTCGATCTTGACGTTCTTGTCTTCACCATCTTTGGATTTATCGACTTGAATGCGGCAGCCCGAGGTAATCAGCAGAGCAAGCGCCAGGAAAGGCGAAACGCAGCGTTTCATTGATCTCTTTCTCCCTATGAAGGGATACGCTTCAGCAGAAGCATCCGTTCCCAACCATCGTAATCCTGCAGCGCCCAAAATCTTGTGCAATTTTCTTGACATATCTCCACGCCGGATACAACATATATGACGGCTGCTTGATTTGCTTCTATCCGTAGGGCAAGTTAACGCATTCTCTAGAGGAACCTACTTAGGGAGGGGTTCTTTGCGGAGGCAAAAAGATTGCGTTCATTGTTTGGCAGTCGCATTGGGATGTAATTAGGAGGCTTCCCACGCGCGGGAGCCTCTTTTTGTTGTACTCTGCCGCCCCATCCATTTCATGCGCGTCACCCCATCCATCTTGGTGTTACAACGACTGGGAACATGCTGGAAGCTTGTGTTTCGGAGGAAAGATAACGATGTCAGCCGGTAGAAATCTCCTCGCAGTGCTTGCCTGTGCGGTCTCGCTTGCCTGCAGCGCATCACCACTTCATGCGGATGCGGATGATCCGCCTGCAGTCGTTGGGCGGCTGCATGCCATGCAGGGAAGCGTTTCCGTTCAGCCTGCCGACGTGGACCAATGGAGCCAGGTAGCAGAAAACTATCCCGTCGCGACAGGCGATCGCATTTACAGTGATCAGAATTCTCGCGCCGAAATACAGCTGGGCTCAATGGCAGTACGCATGTGGCAGACGACCGACCTCACCTTCACGAATCTCGCCGATCAATTGACACAACTGGGCTTGGCACAAGGCAGCATACGGGTGCGCACGTTTTCCCTGAATCCCGGTGCGCAGGTTGAGGTCGACACACCGAACGGTTCGCTGACAGTTGTTCAGCCAGGCGATTTTCGCGTCGACTCCTACACCAGCGACGGCGGTACCGTGGTTACTGTCAACAGTGGGCAGGTGCAGGTGACAGGTCCGGGCCTCTCGGAATACGTCAACGCCGGACAATCGATCCAGCTTCAAGGAACCAATCCAATTCAGATTGCCTCCATCCAGGTTCCTAATCCGGATGCGTTCGATAGCTGGTGCGTCGATCGAGACCGGCACATCCTGAATGCGCAGGCAGGACAATATGTGGGCCGCAACGTAGTGGGTTACGACGATCTGGACGGATACGGCGCATGGTCAAACGATGCCGACTATGGTCCCGTATGGTACCCCGGTGGAGTCGCTGTTGACTGGGTTCCATACCGTTTCGGCCACTGGGTCTGGGTTGGGCCGTGGGGATGGACATGGGTAGAAGATGAGCCGTGGGGATATGCGCCGTTCCACTATGGCCGCTGGGCCTTCATTGGTTCGCGCTGGGGCTGGATACCCGGGCCGATCGTAGCTTATCCGGTGTGGTCACCTGCTTTTGTCGCCTTCGCAGGCGGTGGAGGATTTGCCGTAGGCGTGGGCGGCGTCGCAGCATGGTTTCCGTTGGGACCAGGCGAGCCGTTTTATCCCTGGTACCACTGCAGCACTACTTATATTCGCAATATCAACGTGACGAATATCAACATCACGCGCATCCGCAATGTGACTGTAGTCAACAACTACAACACCTTTATCAATCATGTGAACAACCTGAACGATGTTCACATCAACTACGCCAACCGCACACGCGCATTCACAGCAGTAAACGGGAACGCATTTGCTTCCGCGCATCCGGTGCGCGAAAACATGGTGCGCGTCGACCCGTCGCAGATTGAGCACGCCCAGGTCATCCCGCATCCATCCATTTCGCCCACCATGGAAGCCAAGGTTCCGCATCCGGTAAATACTGTTCGAGTAGCAACAACGCGGCCAACGTTGCTGGTTCATGGCGGCCAGGAAGAGCAGGCAAGGCCTGGTGCTCCTTTACAGAATGTGCCACGAACCCCAACGCATCAGGAGGCAGGAAATCTACAGCAACCGCGTCCCACGACTGGGAACCAGCCATCGAGGCCCGTTGTGCCTGAAGAAAACCTGAACCGTCAACAAACCGAGCCACGCCCGTTAGTCACGCGCACTCAGCCACCGCCTCAGCAGCCGAAGTTCGAAGAAAAGCAGAAGGCGATGGATTCGCATCCCGGACGCCCACTCGAACCGCAGCAAATCGACAATCTGCGCCAAGGCAAGCCTGCGGGTGTGCCGCAGGATCGGGAGTGGCCATCGCATACGGAGTCCGTACCTCATCAGGAGTCACCGCGTCCGTCACCGCACCGCTAATACGTATTCGAGAGACAAGGCTGCGGTCGACACTGCGGCCTTGTCTCTATCCTGCGACCAACTCCTCTTCGCTGCATCTTAACGGGATAACGTTCGGAAGATGAGATGCTTCCGCTTTGAGGAGATCATTGCCATGGCCGCCGACAATGTAGCTAGTCTTTTTGCTCCGCTTGAAATTGGAAACATTACGCTGCCGAACCGGATCGTGGTATCTCCCATGTGTCAGTACTCGTCTGAAGATGGTTTCGCAAACGATTGGCATTTGGTACATCTCGGCAGCCGAGCGGCCGGCGGCGCCAGCCTGGTCATAACGGAGGCAACAGCCGTCACGGCAGAAGGCCGCATCAGCCCCCGTGATCTTGGCCTGTGGAAGGACGAGCATATCATTCCACTCAAGCGGATCGTTGATTTCCTGCATGGTCTTGGAGCCTTCGCCGGTGTCCAGCTTGCGCATGCGGGGCGCAAGGCAAGCATGAGCCCGCCATGGATGGGCGAGCGCATCATGGCCGTCGAAGAAGGTGGATGGGATGAAGTGGTAGCGCCCAGTCCGATTCCATTCGCACCACATTACAAGCAGCCGACACAGTTGGATGAAGCGGGAATCAAGCGCATCGTCGAAGCCTTTGCGCAGGCGGCTCGTCGTGCCGTGCTCGCCGGATTCGACGTCATCGAGATTCACGCAGCACACGGCTATTTATTGCATGAGTTCCTCAGCCCATTAAGTAATCATCGCAGTGACACATACGGTAGCTCGCTGGAGAACCGCTTGCGCTTTCTCATGCAGGTAGTGGATGCCGTGCGCGATTGGTGGCCCGAAGAAAAGCCTCTTTTCGTCCGCATTTCGGCAACTGATTGGGCCGACGCAGGATGGAACGTGCAAAGCTCAATCGCACTCGCCGCGCAATTGCGGCTGCGCAAAGTGGATCTGATCGATGTTTCATCGGGGGGGCTGGTTCCGGGAGTGAAGATTCCCGTTGGCCCCGGATACCAGACTCATTTTTCCGAGCAGATTCGCAGGCATACCGGAGTTCTGACCGGCACCGTAGGTATGATTACCGAACCAGCGCAGGCCGATCACATTCTGCGCACCGGTCAGGCAGACCTGGTGCTGATGGCACGCGAATTCCTGCGCGATCCCTACTGGGCGTTGCACGCAGCCGATGATCTCGGACAGAGAATCGCCTGGCCTGTGCAGTACCTGCGTGCCGCCGGCGGCGCTGTTCCGTCACGCGAACCGATCACGGCTGACGAAGCTGAGTCATTGCGTCTCGCATAGGCGATGGTTTCTATTGCATAAGCATCGGTCGGGTGGCCTATACTTCTGGGAGCGGCAGCACTTGGGCCATCCGGGCTTTCCATGCAGAAGCAAAAACACGCCACACAACGAGGAGCGGCATCCACCGCCATTCCAGACAAGCTGTACTTTCGCATCGGCGAAGTCGCCCGGCTTTGCAAAGTGCAGTCCTATGTTCTCCGCTTCTGGGAGTCGGAATTTCCTCAACTCAAGCCGAATAAGAGCGGAACTGGGCAGCGTCTCTATCGCAAGCGTGACGTGGAAATGGCGCTACAGATCAAGCATCTGCTGCACGAAGAAGGCTACACAATTGCGGGCGCACGCCAGTTGCTGCAATCCGAAGGGCGCGAAGCGCGCAAGGCACACAACTCGCAGTCAGAGCTTCCTTTGCGAGCAGAGTTGGCCGGGCTCAAGAAGGACAAGAGTGAAGTGCGGTTGCAACGTCTCCGGAAAGAATTAAAAGAGCTGCTGGGGATGCTTTCCGTTTCGCCGGCTCCGATTCCGCACGACCGCAAATCGAGAAAAACAACACCCATCGAGCGCCCCAATCTCTTCGGAGAATAACCGTCAGCGGCGCGAGTGGGCTGCAAGCTCGGACTCAATCGAGCCATGCGTCATGAAGCGCTCCATGGCCGTCATGGCGCAACTCTGCCCGCACAGGTGATATATGTCAGGGTTACGACTCTCAGCCATGTTCCACGGCAGCAACGTGAACCGATGAGAAGGCTGGCCTTGGTCGAAACAAGGCACATCACCCAGCATCACCATCCACCAATGATTGGCTTCACCCTTCTTCTTCCCACAGATATCGCACGTGAACGAGACGTCCCAGACCATGGCAGCACTCCGGCGAAGCGATTGTAGAGATACAGTACCCCAGTTTCGGCGGGAACTCGTGTGAAAAGTTGCGCTGGGAATTTGTCCTATTACTGGGCAATAATAGACGCGAAGGCGGCATCTAAGGGTCTTATGTCCTTTAGTAATCCTGTTATGCTTTGCCCTGATTGCTATTCCGATCGCTTTCGCCTCTCCAGGCTTCGTCTGCGGGATGTTCCTCTTCTCATGGCACTTAAATATCCCGTTCGCTGCAAGAATTGCCAGATGCGGATTCATACCACGCTGCCACAGGCGCTGGTTGCTGCGCGCAAGCGTGGGACATCTTCTCCGGAACCGACGTCACTTCAAAAGTAAAAGGGTGCGATGCGATCGCACCCTCTAAGTTCAGTTTTGGAAGTCGCGTCAGGCGTTTGCCGTTGTGAGAGACCTGCGCGCCTGTCGATTCCGCTCCACGCCATCAAGGGCAAACCATAACGCAGCCGCAGTCTGCTCTGCCGCCGTGAGCGCCTCCGGAGCCGATTCCGGACTCTTGGCCAGTTCGCCGGCAATCAACGTGCGCCAGACATCGGCATGCAATACATCCGCTGTCTGATGCAATGTGAAATAGCGCATCGTAGCCGCGTCTGCGCCATAGTGGTCCTTTAGCCCAGCGGCCTTCTCATGCGCAATCGCCGGAACACGCGATTCATACGCATAGAATGCGGCCAGAGCGGCTGCGGTACTCCCTTCGCTAGCAATGCTCCTGAATGAAGAGATCAACCGCTGAGTTTCCGGTCGTGGCGCACGTGTCTTCACCTCGACTTCGTTAGCCCCCATGCCTCTAGCGAAATCCATCCACAGATCGCTATGTGCCCGACCATCCGGCGCGCCGACGCCTTCTTCATCGGCAAGATTGGTGGCCACCATCCGCCGCGTCACACAGTCATCGAGCCGAGAATGCAGCGCGCTCAGATATGAGGGGAAAGCAGACACATGATGCCAGTATTCCGCGGCGTATTCCCTCAGATCTTCACGAGTTAACTCCCCTGCCGTCCAAGCCGTGTAAAAGGGATGCTTCAAAAGGTTATAGCGCTCGATGCGCTCTTCCGCCTGAACAAAAAACTCATTTCTGATGGCTTCCACTACTCGATCTCCTTAAAGCACCAGTCTAAGCCAGAATCGCTTGAAGAAAGTAACGAAAGCTGCGATAGGTGAAAGAAGGAGGAATGCTCACACGCGGATCGGATCTCATACAGTTACGCGAAGCCGCAGTACAAAGTACAAGCTGTCAGTCCTTGCGTTTCCAAAAATGACTGAACTGCGCCTTCGTGTGGCTCGTTCCCATCACGTTGAAGGAATGGTTTTGCTTCGAATATATGACCTGCTGAATGCCGCCATGGATCGAATTTGAATTGTTGTAATGGCCGGTGCCCGCTCCGGCGTATTCCCGGCTCATTTTGATGTAGCTATGCCATTCCGGGTGGCCGTTTGACTGGAACCCAGCCGCTTCGAGCAAGCCATCCTTGGCTTGCCATGTGATTTCAATGGTTCCACCAGTGGACTCGTGTGTCCCATCATCCTTCACACGATAGGTCGCGTAGAGACCGGCCAGAGAAGCAAATTCTTTCGTCAGCGCCTGACGCTCTGACCATTTCCGCCATCTCGTGCCAATCTGCCAAAAACCAACAACCCCCAGTATCGCGCCCGATACCGATCCGATTGCCAGGCTAAGCCATTGGACTGTCATGTGTCACACTCCTACGCAATAAAGACGAAAGTCTTCGTAGGAGGGTACGCTCAGTTAACGCGCTTAGTTCCCAAAATTCTTTCTGAAGAAAAACGAAAGGAAAACAACAGATGTTAAGGGGGATATAAGTGTGAAATGGTCGGGACGGGCAGATTTGAACTGCCGACCCCTCGCACCCCAAGCGAGTGCTCTACCAGGCTGAGCCACGTCCCGACACGGGGGTCTTCCTCAGTGTACACGAGCGGAGCGGCCTTTGGCGCGACCCTAAAGCTTTTGCGAACGTTGCACATCGCGCACACCGGGCACGCGGCGGAGCCCTTGAACCAGCCGATTCAGGTGCCGCACATCTTCGGCGTCAACGATAAATTCGACGGTGGCGTCATTATTTGTGCCGGGCTTTGAGTCAACCGAACGGATATTTGTATTGTCGTCGCTGATCACAGCGGTCATTTCCTTCAGCATGCCGGCCCGGTCGTCGCAGTAGACAGTCAGCTTTACTGGGTAAGTCTGTGTGCGTCCGGGTGTGTCCTCGGTTGGGCGTGCCCACTCCACCGAGATGCGCCGGTCGGACTCATACAACAGGTTCTGAACATTCGGGCAACTGCGCGCATGCACGGCAACTCCCTTACCGCGCGTAACGTAGCCGATGATCTCTTCGCCGCGTATGGGATTGCAACATCGCGCGCGATAGACCAGCAATTCATTCTGCCCTTCTACCTGCAGTGAATCGGCGCCGCTCGCCATTGAGACGCGCTTGACCGCATCGGCAACCCCTGAGACGGCGGCATCGGTCTCAGCCGTTTGCTGGCTGGTGACGCCGGGTGCAAGGCGGTTGAGCACCTGCCGCGCCGAATATTTGCCGAAGCCAACCGCAGCCAGAAGGTCATTCGGCGTCGCTACGCTGTATTCAGCGGCAATGCGCTCGTAATCCGAATCCTCGAATTTCGAAAGCGATATCTTGTACTTCCTCGCCTCGCGTTCCAGCAGCTTGCGGCCAATTTCAATAGCGCGCTCACGCTGGTGCTCATTGAGCCAGTGCTTGATTTTGTTACGCGCGCGCGAGCTCTTAACGAAGGTCAGCCAGTCACGGCTCGGCGTGTGGCCGTTCTGCGTGACGACTTCAACAATATCGCCATTGCGCAGCTTGGATCGCAGTGGAGCCATCCGCCCATTGACCTTCGCTCCGATGCACGAGTGCCCGACTTCGGTGTGAATGGCGTAGGCGAAATCAAGCGGGCTGGCATCTTTGGGAAGAACGACGACTTTGCCCTTCGGCGTGAAGGTGTAAACCTCTTCCGGATACAGATCGATCTTGAGCGTCGAAAGAAATTCATTCGGATCGCTCATCTCGCGCTGCCATTCGACCAGCTGACGAACCCACGCCAGCCGTTGCTCATCACGTGCGCTGATGGGCGAGCCGCTGGCCTTATACTTCCAATGCGCTGCGATGCCTTCCTCGGCGATACGGTGCATCTCTTCGGTGCGAATCTGCACTTCGAATTGATGTCCGCCCTCGCCCATCACCGTTGTGTGCAGTGATTGATACAAATTAGGCCGCGGCATGGCGATGAAGTCTTTAATTCGTCCCGGTACAGGACGCCATATGCTGTGGATCAGCCCGAAGACGGCGTAACAGTCCTGCACGCTCGTCGTGATGACGCGCAGGGCAAGCAGATCGTAAACCTGATCGACCGTCGTGCGCGCCTTGATCAGCTTCTGGTTCACGCTGTAGAGACGCTTGATACGCCACTCGACGCGCGCCTTGATGTTGTGCTCGCGCAACTTCTCCTGCAGCAGCGCGTCTACTCCCGCAAGAAACTGCTCGCCTTCGCTGCGCCGTTCTTCGACGGCATCGTGCACCTGCTGGTAGGCATAGGGATCGACGAATCGGAAGGCAAGATCTTCCAACTCGCCGCGCACCTTGCCCATTCCCAGGCGATGCGCGAGCGGTGCGTAAATATCCAGCGTTTCGCGGGCAATACCCTGTTGCTTATCCGGAGGCAAATGCTCGAGCGTGCGCATGTTGTGCAGCCGGTCAGCAAGCTTGATCAGGACAACGCGCACATCGCTGACCATGGCCAGCAGCATTTTGCGGACGTTCTCCGCCTGGCGATCTTCTTTGTTCGCGAACTGGATTTTGTCGATCTTGGTGACGCCCTCCACAATGTGCGCCACCTGCTCGCCGAATTTAGCTGTGATGTCCGCAGTGGTAACCGGGGTGTCTTCGACGGCATCGTGCAATAGACCGGCGGCGATGGCCGTCGAATCCAGTTTCATCTCTGCGAGTACAAGAGCAACCTCAAGCGGATGAAGGACATACGGCTCACCGGAGGCCCGTAGTTGGCCCTTATGATGCTCCAGGCAAAATTCCCAGGCTTTGCGGATAATTTCTGTATCGTCGCTGGGGCGATTGGCGCGGACAGTCGCTATCAACTTCTCCACGCGGGGCGCAAAAGGATCGACTACCGGAACGGGCTTTGCGGGTTGCACTGACGCGCTTTGCGCAGTTGCCATACTTGATTATAGGCTTGGACTGCAATTACGGCATTACGGGAATCCGTTCCTGCCGCTGACTGTGCCAATTTAGGCAGCTTTCATTGGAGATCGTGCCATTTGCGCCGTGCGAAGATGAAACGATGCCTGCACGTAAGACAGAGAAGCATACGAAACGCAATCAAGCGGCACGGTCGACGTCTGCAACTGCGCCTCCGGTCGAGTTCAACGGTTCGGTAGCAATCATCTCCCGTCGTGCGGCGGATCGCATTCGCGCAGGTCATGTCTGGGTTTACCAATCGGACATGGAAAGCGTCGAGGGCGAGCCCTCGGGCCTGGTTGCAGTGGCCGATCATCGCGGCATTCCTCTTGGTACTGCGCTCTACAGCCCGGCCTCACAGATTACTTTGCGCCTGGTCTCGGCGAGCCTGATTGACTGGAAACAGTGGCTTGACCTGGTACGTGCGCGCCTTCAGTCCGCCATCCGCTTGCGCCTTTCCATGCTCAGCGCTCAGACCAATGCCTGCCGTCTGGTTTTCAGCGAGGCTGACGCGCTGCCCGGCCTGATTGCCGACAAGTATGGCGAACTGGTGATTCTTCAACTGCTCACCAAGCCTCTGGACAACGATGAAATCCGCACGCTGGCAACGGATGTACTTCACGAGGAGCTTGCCCCGGCAACCATTGTGGAGCGGCCTGACCCGCGTATCCGTGAGTTGGAGCAACTAAGCGCTCCTTCCGCAACGCCGCTTTACGCAGCGGAAGAGGAACATCCGCTTCTCAGCACGGATTTCCGGCTCAACGGACTGACCTTTCACTACGACGCAACTGCCGGGCAGAAAACCGGAGCGTTTCTGGATCAGCGCGAGAATTACGCCGCTGCTGCGCGCTATGCCCACGGAGAAGCGCTTGATGTGTGCACCTATCAAGGCGGATTCGCATTGCACCTTGCTCGAAGCTGTCCTCGTGTAACCGGAGTCGACGTTTCCCGCACAGCGCTTGAAGTTGCCGAGAAAAATCTTGCCGCCAATGCCGCTCAGCTCCATGCCTCGAACGTGGACTGGATGGAAGCGAACGCTTTCGATCTGCTCCGCGATTGGAGCGCTTCAGGTGCTGTTTATGACACCATTGTGCTCGACCCGCCCGCCTTCGCGAAATCAAAACGGGCCGTCGAGGGAGCGCTGCGTGGTTATAAGGAACTGAATCTGCGTGCGATGAAGATGCTGCGCCCCGGAGGCACGCTCGTGACGTGCTCTTGTTCGCACCATGTTTCCCTGGCTGATTTTCAACAGGTGGTAGCAACTGCGGCAGGAGACACTGGCCGCCGCGTGCGCCTTATCGAGCGACGCGGCGCCGCAGCGGACCATCCCGCTATCCTGACGATTCCGGAAACGGAATACCTGAAGTGCCTGATCTGCAGCGTGGAATAAGAACGTTCCACGCTTTCGCTAGTCCTTCTAGTCCTTCAGGTGTAGATCAATAAAGAGCTGCTTTTTTGAGTTGAACGAGCTGATCGTCTTCTTGTCGCTCTTCTTCCCCTTGTACTCAGCCCACAGCTGATAATCAACGTCGGGGGAAAGCTGACCGAAACGATAGCTGCCATCCTGGGTCGATATGAAGCTCTTGATGTTGTTCGTCTTCGAGTCCTGCAGATAGACGACCGCGCTGCTCTGCGGGACACTTTGCGCTCCGTATACTTTACCTTCGACCGACCGGGCTGCATCACTTTGGGCAAAACCAGCCAAGGGAACCAGCAGGCAAACTATAAATAACACCGTCACCGCTGCCCGCAGATAGCTCTGCCGCGCGGCAGTTTGAAAAAACTGCTTCATTCCTCGTCCTCTTCTTCGACTTCTTCGTCTTCGTCTTCGTAGTCTTCTTCTACTTTGGAAAGTTCAAGAGGATCCGTAGCTACGATTTCAAACTCCGTCCCGCATTCATCGCAGACGACCACGTCGCCTTCTTCGACTTCTTCTTCATCGAAGTCCAGCGCGCTCTCACATTCAGGGCAAATGGGCATAGTTCCTCCAAATTCAAAGTGGAGTATTAGGATGATTAGAACAAATTTCAGGATGCAACATCGTTAGTTTTTAACGAGAAGCAGGCAGCACGTCAAGCCGTTTACTTGAAATTCAACCATTCCTCGTCTAGAACCCTCTCTGGAGAAACTGATGAAAGTTCGCCTCAAACGACTCACGATGGCAGTAGCCATCGCAGCGGTGATTTCCGTACCCGGCGCCCATGCTTCCTCTGACAATACAACACGCGATCTGGATGCCGTTGGATCGCCGATTCGTCCTGCGCCCGCCGACCCTGCAATTGCACAGGCTTTGCAGCAAATCTCTCCACAGCAGATGCAACGCACGATTGAAACATTAGTTGGTTTCCACACGCGCAACACGCTTTCCAGCATGACCAAAGACCTCCCCGCAGGACAGGGAGCCAACGCCGCCGCCGACTGGATTGAGTCGGAATTCAAGCGCTACTCCGAAGCCTGTGGTGGATGCCTTGAGGTAAGACGGGACACCTTCACCGAAAGTCCACAAAGCCGTATTCCACAGCCCACCACCATTTCGAATGTCTACGCCATCCTGCGCGGATCGGACTCTGTCCAGGCCAAGCGCATGGTACTGGTCACCGGACACTACGATTCGCGCAACTCCGATGTTCTGGATACACACGGCGAAGCCCCCGGCGCGAATGATGACGCTTCCGGCGTTGCCGTGAGCCTCGAATGCGCGCGCGTCCTCTCGAAAATCAAGCCTCCGGCGACTATCGTCTTCGTAGCTGTCGCAGGTGAGGAGCAGGGTTTGAACGGCAGCCGTCACCTGGCCAAACTTGCCAAATCCGAAGGATGGCAACTGGAAGCCGTGCTGAACAATGACATCGTGGGCGGAAATACCACTCCCGGCGACACTCTGCAGAACAAATCGCTGGTGCGTGTCTTCTCCGAAGGCGTCCCGGCATCGGCAACGCCCGAGCAGGCCCGCCTCATCCAGTCCCTGGGCTATGAAAGCGATTCGCCCTCGCGTGAGCTGGCGCGCATGATCCTTGGCGTGAGCGAAACCTATCACGGCAATACGGGAAAATCGGGCACCGCCGGTTCTCTTGAGCCAGTCCTCGAATTCCGCCGTGACCGTTTTTTACGCGGTGGCGACCATACGTCGTTCAACGGCGAGGGCTTCGCCGCCGTGCGCTTTACCGAGTGGCGCGAGGACTTTAACCACCAGCATCAAAACGTGCGCACGGAAAACGGCGTCGAATACGGCGATCTGCTCAAATTTGTCGATTTCCAGTATGTGACTCACGTGGCTGCACTCAACGCTGCCACGCTGGCAACGCTGGCCTCCGCACCTCCTGCTCCGTCGAATGTTCGTATCGTGACAAAAAACCTCGACAACAACACCACACTCGAATGGAACAGCGCAGATGCTCCGTCCGGCACAAAGTACGAGGTGGTCTGGAGAGAAATGACATCTCCAACCTGGCAGTTTTCCAGCGATAAAGGGATTTCTTCAGCCGGCACTTCAGATTTTTCGAGCACGCTGCCGATTTCCAAGGACAATGTCATTTTCGGCGTGCGCTCCGTGGATGCGCAGGGTCACCGCAGCCCCGCCGTCGCGCCCTTGCCGGAACGATAGGCGAGGGTCGGGGGATTCTGAGAGAATAAGACAGCCTGTATGCCACGTTCTGCCGGAATCCTCAACTTCCCCGACTTCCGCGGTTTTACGCGCCGTCTCATTCTCTGGAACGTCGGCGCTTATTTCCTGCTGCTGATCCTGGGGCTGGTCGCTGCGCCGTTGGCCGCTGATGTCGTACGCTTCGGCGCGCTCATTCCCCCGCTGTTCCTGCATGGATATCTCTGGCAGCTCATCACCTATTCATTCCTCCATCAGGGGATTCTCGGGACAGCCCTCGAAATGCTGTCACTTTGGTTCCTCGGCAGCTTTCTCGAATCGAACCACGGCCCGCGCTGGCTGGCTGAACTATTCTTCACCAGCGTGGTAGGAGCTGGATTGACCGCCGTTGGCCTGAGCCTGGTCATGCGTGCGGATGCCTTCTCGGCCTTCGCCATCATGGGTTGCTTCGGCGGCATCTTCGGATTGCTGGTCGCCTTCGGCGTGCTCTACGGCAATATGGAATTCATGCTCTTCCCGCTGCCGATGACGATGAAGGCAAAATATCTGGTCATCGTGTACATGTTGATCGCCGTAGCCATGGTCTTCTCCGCGAGCCGGGTATATGCACTGGGTCAGTTGGGCGGAGCGCTCGCCGGCTACCTGTACATCAAGGCCGCGCCGCGTCGCGGGTATGCCATCGCCACAAGCGAACGCTACTTCGGCCTGCGCAACAACTTCTACCGCTGGAAACGCCGCCGTGCAGCGAAAAAATTTGAAGTCTACATGCGCAAGCAGAACCGCGATGTGCACTTTGATAAAGAGGGCCGCTACACGGGCTCAGAAAAAGACCCGAACGACCGCCGCTGGATGAATTGAAATGCCTAGAAGCAATCCCAGCGAAAGTCCTGTTAGCTGAGAAGCGGTCAGCAGATGAGCAGCAATGAAACAGTTGGTACCCAGAAAACACAAAATCTCATGTTGGCTAACCAGTTCCTTTCGCTGACCGTCTCTTAGCTGACCGGACCTTCGCTGACCGTCTTACCAGCTGACCGCTTCTTAGCTGAATCGTGTATCGTGAATATTTGCCGCTCTTTGCGACGCTTTAGAAATTGAGGTTTGAAGAACTAGCGTGATTTTGAGAATTCGCCCCGTTTTCGCAGCTCTGGCGCTTTTTGCATTCTCTTTTGTTTCCACGACACTTCGAGCGCAGGTGCAGGCCACCGCTCCTGTCACCACCCTGCCGCAGTATCAGCAGCGCTTCGACGTTTACGGCGGCTATTCCTATTCCCACTTCAATCCGGGGACGGGAAGAGGGGTTCCGGCCATTAACCTGAACGGCTGGAATGGCGATCTCAACGCCTGGTTCAAGCAGCTTTTTGGATTGGAATTTTCCATACGCGGCTATTACGGCACGATCATCGTGCCGCCGAACGCCTATAACGTAACCACATCCAACATGTCGGAGCATCTCTACCTGGTTGGACCAAATTTCCGGCTCATCCGCAAAGAGAACTATGCTGCCGGCTTCCACGTGCTTATTGGTGCCGCAGACGGCAATTTCGATCAAGGGTTCAAGAACTCCGGCGCCCAGCCCTTTCAGGTGGGAATCTACAACAACAAAGTCGCATTCGGCGCAGCTGCCGGAGCGTGGGCGGATTACAACCTCAACCAGAAGTGGTCGGTCCGCTTTACCGCCGACTGGCAGCCTACACACTACGGCTTCTCCACGCAGAACGAATTCGCAGGAACAGCCGGCGTCGTCTACAAATTTGGCTACCTGAAGTAAGCTAAGAGCCTGTCAGCTAAAAAGCGGTCAGCGATACGACGGTCAGCCAAGGTTCGGTCAGCATATTTTAAGAGCAGTTACTTCGTGCTGAGTGTGGTCAAAAGCCCATTGAGCATCCGAGCAATTTCTGTGCACTCTTGCAACAGTAGGTCCAGCTCTTCATTGCGAATAAAGCCGAGCTTAAAGGCAAGCTCGATCTGCGTCTCCATTTCAAAGAGAGAACCGCGTGCGTGTCCAAGAAATACCGCGAATGCCTTGTCCGAAAGACGACCATGTCCTTCGGCAATGTTGCTTGGCACTGATACGGCCGACCGCCTAAGTTGACTGGTAAGCCCGAACATTTCAGTCTTAGGAAAATTTTGGGTAATGCCGTAAATCTCCTGAGCCAACTTCATGGAACGTTGCCAGACCAGGAGGTCACGAAAATGCTTGGTTTTCATTATTTTTTAGCTTGCCGTTTTATCGCTGACCGCTTCTTAGCTGACCGGACTTCAGCTGACCGCTTTTCCGCTAGCTCTTGAGCACTGTTTTAATATGTAACTCTTTCAGTTGCGCATCACTGACAGGAGTTGGAGCATCGACCATCAGATCGATGGCCTTTGCGGTTTTGGGGAAGGCAATCACTTCGCGCAGACTTGAAGCCCCAGCCAAAATCATCACCAGGCGATCGAGCCCAAGCGCAATCCCGCCATGCGGAGGCGTACCGTACTGCAACGCCTCAAGGAAGAAGCCAAAGCGCGACTTCGCCTCTTCATCCGACATCCCCAACGCACGGAAGATCTGCTGCTGCACATCCTGCCGGTGAATACGAATCGACCCTGAGCCCAGCTCCAGCCCATTCATCGCGAGATCGTAGTACCGCGCACGCACGGCTGCCGGATCGGAAACCAGCCGGTCCATGTCTTCTTCGTGCGGCGACGTGAAGGGATGATGCGCCGGCATCCACTTGCCTGTCTCCGGATCGTGCTCGAACATCGGAAAATCCGTAACCCAAATCGGACGAAACGCAGCCGAGCCATCCGCCAGACCAGAGTTGCGCTCCGGCGAAGCCACCACCTGCTCCGTAACCGCAAACGCCCCATGCCGATCGGCATACTTCTTCGCCAGCTCAACTCTGAAATTTCCAGCAGCTGAATAAACAGCGATCTCGCGCTCGGAAAGCCGTCCCGCGCTCTTCGTATCGCTCGCCTGGATATGCGAAGCAGCATCTCCAGCGATGATGATCAAGAGGTCGCCATCTTCCGCCTTGGCCAGCTTACGCAGCTTCACAACTGCGTCCGGAAAAGACTTCTCCAGCCGCTTCAAATCGTCGATATACTTCGCGCCCTTGCGCGTATCGAAGAGCGGCTTGTTATCATCGCGTTCTTTGCGCGATAGCTCGCCTACTTTAGGAATGCGCAGAGCAACAACCGGCAGCGCCGGATCAATCGCGAGCGTCGCAAGATCGCCATCTGCAAACGCTGCCTTCACATCCGTCAGCCCAGGCAGGCGTAGATCAGGCTTGTCTATACCGAACTGCCGCATCGCCTCGTCATAGGTAATCTGCGGGAAGGGCACAGGCAGCGAAATACCCACAGCAGTAAACGCCGCTGACAAAAATCCTTCAACAATGCGGAAGATCGTCTTCTGCTGCGGAAACGTCATCTCGAGGTCGATCTGCGTAAACTCCGCCTGGCGATCCGCGCGAAAATCCTCATCGCGGAAGCAGCGCGCAATTTGAAAATAGCGGTCGAATCCCGAGATCATCAGGATCTGCTTAAACAACTGCGGCGACTGCGGCAGCGCATAGAAGCTCCCCGGATGCACGCGGCTCGGCACAAGATAATCGCGCGCGCCCTCAGGCGTCGACCGCGTCATCAGCGGCGTCTCGACTTCAAAAAAGTTTTGATCCGAAAGATATTGCCGCACCGCGAACGAGACTTTATGGCGCACCTCGAAATTGCGCTGCATCTCCGCGCGGCGCAGGTCGAGATAGCGATACTTTAGCCGCACCTCTTCGTTGCCAATGGCATCTTCGGCAGGAGAAAACGGCGGCACCTTCGTATCGTTCAGGATGCGAATCTCATCGGCAACAATTTCAATCTCGCCCGTCGCCATCTTGGGATTGATCGCATCCTTCCCACGCACGCGCACCTTGCCAATCGCCGCGACAACATACTCAGACCGCGCTTGCTCCGCCTTCGCGTGCCCCGCCGGACTCAGGTCCTTATCCAGCACCACCTGCGAAATGCCATAGCGGTCCCGCAGATCGAGAAAGATCAAATTGCCATGATCCCGGCGACGGTTCACCCATCCAAGCAGAACAACAGATTTCCCGGCGTCTTCCGCGCGAAGCTCGCCACAAGTATGCGTACGTTCGAGATTTCCTAAAAAGTCCAGCAAGATGGTTCCTTTAATTTAGTTAAGCGGATAGCTAGTTGCACGTAAGCCGTCTGTTACGCTGCGCATATAATTCCCCTACATTCGCCGTTTTAAAGAATGCGTGTTGGTTCTGAGGAGCCCTAAATTTCGGGCGCCCGAATACATCCTCCCAGATCAACACCACATTTCCGCGCAGTCCAGCTTGGGCTGAGCAAGCCTGAAGTGCCTGGTGTATTTGTGTCTGCTCGGATTCGCCCTTATGATCGAACTCTCGTGCAAGAAAGATAATGACGACATCTACACCCTGAATTTGCAAGTGAGACACATCGAAATCTGCCATAGGTTCTCCCTCATCCAAATACTTACTGATTATGTACGTCCGGTATCCTGTTTATTTGCCGTTCGTAGAGTTCCTTTAAGGTCCAGATACTAGATTGCGATTTGTTCCGCGAAGTGCGCTGACAAATTTGGAGAAATCGGTGAAGTTCCACACAATGTTGGCTCTGGAGCCTAATGGCTTCATGCTGTATGTTTTGCCAAACACCTCATTTTCTCCAACAAACACAATTGATTTCGCATGAAGCTTCTCTGCAAACTCGAAATGCCTCCTGATCTTCAAGCCAGGCTCGCCTACCTCGATTCGGAACTCTTCGCCCCGTAACTTCTGAGCAAGCTCCAAGGCGTTCGGAGCGACTTCTAAGGACATAGGGGCAATGTAAGCGTGTGGACCTTTCGCTACGGTGTTTGCTGCCTCATCTGCAATCTGTTGCCCCCATGATGCCTGTGATTGAAGCGTCAGAATCAGCCTGTCCTCGCCCATGGCGAAGCCAATCCCCGGAGCCTTCGGCCCGCCAATTGCTTCCGACAACCCGTCATAACGCCCGCCGCCAAGTAATGCGTTCTGCGCGCCCAGCCCGCCATGCGTGAATTCAAAGGTCGTGCGCGTATAGTAATCGAGACCACGCACCAATCGCGGATTCACTTCATACTTCACTCCGCACGCATCGAGCGCAGCCAGAACAGCAGCAAAATGAGCCTTCGAGGCGTCATCGAGATAATCGGCAATCTTCGGCAGCTTCTCGATGATCTCCTGATCGTTCGCGTCCTTTGAATCGAGCACGCGCAAAGGATTCGTCTCTGCGCGCCGCTGGTTGTCCTCACACATCAGGTGCTTCATTGGAGCCAGCGCCTCGCGTAAAGCAGCCACGTAGCGCGGCCGATCCGTGGCCGACCCGACAGAATTAATCTCCAGCCGCCAGCCCGTAATCCCCAACTCATTGAGAAAGGTAGCCAGCATCTCCAACACTTCGGCATCGCGCAGCGGCGACTCCGAACCCGCGCTCGGCGGCCCAATCGCTTCCGCGCCAATCTGCCAAAACTGCCGGTAGCGTCCCTTCTGCGGACGCTCGCGCCGGAACTGCGGCCCAATGTAATAGAGCTTCTGCAGCAGCCCCGTTTCGCCCAGCTTGTGTTCGATATAAGCCCGCACCACGCCTGCCGTATTCTCTGGCCGTAAGGTCAGCGACTGCGCCTTTTCAGACTGCGCCCGTGCGCGATCCTCCCACGTATACATCTCTTTCGAGACGATATCCGTCTCTTCGCCCACACCGCGCGCAAACAACTGCGTGTCTTCAAAAATAGGTGTACGAATCTCGCCGAAGTTATAGCGCGCAAAGACGCGCCGCGCAGTCTCCTCGACAAAATTCCAGAGTTCGGTTTCCGGCGGCAGTAAATCCCGTGTGCCGCGAACGGCCTTCAATGTGCTCATTTCAGTGGGTAAGCCTTATTTTCCAGCTTATCAGGGAGACGGCTATTTCCAGTTCTTCTGCTCTTCGAGATAAATCTTGGTGTAGTCCAGATAATTGCGCGCGTATTTCAAAATCTCATCGCGATCGTCCGATGTCAGATCGCGCCGCACTTTGCCCGGGACGCCTGCCACCAGCGAACGCGGCGGAATTTTTGCACCCTCAGGAATCACCGCGCCGGCCGCAATAATCGAGCCCTCGCCAATATGCGCATTATTCAAAATCACGGCGCCGATGCCGATCAGGCAGCAGTCCTCAATCACGCATCCATGCACCGTGGCATTGTGGCCGATCGTCACCCAGTCGCCAATCATCACCGGATAGAGATTGCGCATCCCATGCAGCACAGCGCAATCCTGAACATTCGAATGCGCACCAATGCGAATCGAGTGCACGTCGCCGCGCACCACCGCATTCATCCAGATACTGGAATGCTCATCAAGAACCACATCGCCCAACACCTGGGCAGAAACATCCACGTAGCAGCTCTCGGGAATCACAGGCGTATGGCCCTGATAGGAACGGATCATGACGTACACCTCGGCATACATCAGTGTAGCCATTCCCGCCGGTTCGGGGCTAGGTGCTGCGCGCCATCTCCTGTGGATGGAAGATCGATTTCCATGAGGCATCGAGATACAGCCACCGCTGCGTGCTGAACCAGCTCGTCGGCAGCTCCGGAACATGCAGGAAGCCATGCCCAACCACGCAGATCAACTCCGTCCCGTTCCACCCCAGGAAATTCTGGGACGCCTGCCCCACATGCACAGGGTTCCGCAGCAACTGCAGGCAAACCGGGCAACGGCAGCGCTGGTCGCGCAGCATCCAGCGAAACCCCGCCAAAGCCGAGGCAAAGGTAAGAATCAGCTGCGCGGATTGCGTATCTTGAAATGCCTGTGCCAGGTCGAGCGATGCAAAACATATAGCCGGGACAATCAATATCAGTTTTGCCGTAAAGAAGAGCCAGCGTCGCAGCCGTAACGCCAGCGATTGCTGCCGCGGATTGTACGGATATTCTCCCAGCGGCAGCGATGTCGTCGCAGGAAGCGCCAGCAAAGCCAGGAGCGCCGCGAAGGCAAAAAAGACAAACGGCTCGCGCGCATAGTGCTTCACCGATACGCAGGCAAAACCGGCAACGCTCCCGTCATTCTGCGGCACCACCATGTGCCAGCTTTCCTCCGTTGCCGACCGAACGAGCGCCGGCTGAATACGCGCCACTACAAATCCGAGTGACTGAGCCGCAAGCGTCTCTACGCGGCTTTGATCTTCGAGCAGCCACGCATCGACCCGTCCGGGAAGCCGCCAGGCGTCTCGTTTCGCAACGCCGATAATCATTGCCTTCTCACCCATCAAAAAAACAACGCGGCCAAGGATGTGAGGATCGGCATGAAAAGCTCTGCGCCACAACGCATCGCTGAGAACAAGTTGCGGGCCGGCGGTCGCCAGATGATCAGCAACCGGAAAACTCGCAGTTTCCAGCAAGGAAAGAAGGTTGCCTGAGCTGCGGGCGACGGAAAGCTCCAATTCTGCTCCATGTCCCGTGTGAAGCTGCCTGCGCACAATCTGGTAAAAAGCCAGATCGGAAAACACTCCTTGCGTTGCGCGTTGCCAGTAGCGAAATTCTCCAAGCGAGATACTTGCAGACGGCGTGTGCGAAGAGCCATTCCTGGCGACAACCACCAACGTGCGTGCATCGCGATACGGCGAGGGTAGCAATGTCCCCCGCGTCCCCGGCAGAACATACGCCAATCCAAGGCTTACTAACGCCGTCATGAGCAGCGACAAAAGGCACAGCACGGGAGATGACCTGACTGCATGCGAGCTTCGCGAACCTGCGCGGCGAAGGTCAGCCCGCAACAAATAAGCATCCCGAAACGCCCCGCCTGCAAATGCAGTTGCTTCTTCCGCTGCGCGCAATTGCGCAACGTGCCAAAGTTCAGCTTTCCACTCCCTAAGCCATTCTCTACGGTCTTCCGAAGGCACGATCCAGGAGGCAAAGCGCAGGACGGCCATGCAGGCGTGCAGCGGAAGAGGCCTCATACGCGCTCAGCCTCCGTCTGCGGGATCAGTTTTTCCAGCAGGGGATAGCGTTTAAGCGAAGCCTCCAGCGTCGCCTTTCCCGCTCGCGTCACCTTGTAGTATTTGCGCGGCGGACGCTGCTCCGAAGTGGCAATCGTCTCCGCCTCCCACTTCGACTGAATCAGCCCGTCGCGCTCGAGTCTGCGCATCGCCGGATAGACAGTACCGCTTGGCAGCCCCGTCATCTCCATCACGCTGAAGCCGTAGATATAACCGGCGCTGATGGCCCTCAGTATCAGCGCGGCGGTATGCGATAGTTTCGGCTCTGCGCCCATGCCCGGCCATTATACCTATGTAGCATGCTACTTGACGAGCCTGTAAGTAGTTTGCTACATAGGATACATGGAAACGCCTCCCATCCTTGCCCTCGAGAACATCACCAAGCGCTATCGCGGCATCGCCGCCGTTGAAAATGTAAGCTTCCAACTCGATGCAGGCGAGATCGCCGGTTATCTCGGCCCCAACGGCTCCGGCAAATCGACCACGGTAAAAATCATCACCGGGATGCTGCAGCCGAACACGGGGAAAGTGCTCTTTCGCGGCAAGCCGATTCACGACAATCTTGTCGCCTACCGCTCGGTATTGGGCTACGTCCCGGAAGAAGCCCACGTGTACACGCATCTATCCGGACTTGAATATCTTCAACTCGTCGGGCGTCTGCGCGGAATGACCGAAAAACTTATCGCGCTCAAGGCGCACACGCTGCTCAAGCTGCTGGCGCTCGAATCCTGGCGCTATTCGCCGATTTCGCTCTATTCCAAGGGCATGAAGCAGCGCGTCCTCATCGCCGCCGCATTGATGCACAATCCACAGTTACTGATCTTCGACGAGCCGCTCTCCGGCCTCGATGTTGTTTCCGCACGTCTCTTCAAGGATCTGCTCACTGCCCTCGCCGCCGAGGGAAAAGCGATTCTCTACATCTCGCACGTGCTCGAAGTCGTCGAGCAGATTTGCGGCCGCGTCATTGTCATTGCGCAGGGAAAGATCTGTGCAAACGCAGCCCCGTCGGAGCTGACCCAACTGATGCAACTGCCAAGCCTTGAAAGCGTCTTCGCGCAGCTCGTACAGCAGCAGGACACAAAAACCGCAGCCAGCGAAATGGTTGAAGTGATGAGGGCGACCCGTGCATAGCGCATTTCAGATCTTTACTCCGCCGGAAAACCCCGTGCTCTCACTCGAAGTGCAGGCCCGGATGACCAGCAAAGAAATCGTTCGCATGAACAGATTCGTCGTTCTCGCACGACATTTCTTTGATCGCTTCTTCGATAACCCTCTGACTTCGCTCGACGGCGAAAATGGCGTGCGCGCCATTCAAATCCTCTGCTTCATTGCCGTCCCCGGATTGATGGTCGCACTCTCGCTCATTCCGTCGTACTTCATCTTTCCTCCGAATACAGCGCCGCGTGCCTACTGGGCGCGCGTCAGCGACCATTACTTTTACGTCATGTACTCAAGCGTGGCAATGGGGGCGGCCACTGTTTTTGAATGGAACCTGCTCTTCCCCGACCTGATCGATGTTCAGGTGCTTACACCGCTGCCTGTTCCGGCACGGAAGCTCTTCGCCGCCAGGATCGCATCGCTTGCAGCATTCGTAAGCCTCTCCCTGCTCGCTACCGGCCTCTTCGGTGCCGTTTTGCTGCCTCTCATCGCGGAAGAGCCGAGCGTGCTGCGCCACTTCATCGCACACGTGATTGCAGTAGCCGCAGGCGGGTTCTTCACCGCCGGATTCTTCGTCGCCCTGCAGGGATTCCTGCTCAACATTTTCGGCGATCGATTCTTTCGTTGGATATCCGCAGCCCTGCAAGGGCTTTCGCTCGCAGTGCTTCTCATCGTGCTGTTTCTTTTTCCACTGCTCTCGGAAAATCTGCGGCTCCTGCTCACTTCAGGCAACCATGCTGCTCTCTGGTTCCCGCCCTTCTGGTTTCTCGGAATTTACCAGGTATTGCTTGAAGGCGGGCGTGCCTTGCCCGTCTTCTTCCAGCTTGCAGCAAAAGGAGGTTGGGCATTGCTTCTCGTCTTGTCGCTTGCCTGCCTCACCTACCCTCTGGCCTATCGAAGAAAGATGCGCAGCACAATCGAGGGCACGGTCGCGAAGAGTTCTCGTAACCGGCTGGCCGAGGCAAAGGTTGCTCTTCTGCACAGCGTCTTGATCTTCAAACCCGCTCAGAGGGCCGTGTATCACTTCACCACGCGAACCCTGAAGCGCGCCCCGCATCATCGGGTGTTTCTCTCCATGTATGCTGGGGCTGCATTCGCCCTGCTGATTGCCGTCACTGTTGAACTCCGCCAGGACAACACCCATCTCGCGCTCGTCTTTTCGCGGCACGGCTTGCTTGCCGCTGTTCCCATCGTGGCGCTGCTCGCGGTCGTCGGGCTCAAAGGCGCATTCCTGTCTCCGGTCGAACTGCAGGCAAACTGGGCCTTCCACGTCGTTGGCCGGCGACCGAACGAAGATCACCTTGTCTCGACCCAGCGCTGGACTCTCCTGCGTTCTCTAAGTATCACAGCGACAGTTCTCTTATTGGTGCAGATCATCGGAGGCGCCGCGTTCGCGCATATCCGGCTTATGATGGCGCAGTTGCTCGTAGCCCAGGGGTTATGTGTCTTGCTCATCGACATCCTCTTCCTGCGCTTCCTGTCGGTGCCATTCACCGTGCCCCTCGCCTATTCGAAGCGCAATATAGCGGTGACCGTAACGCTCTTCCTCTTGTTGTTTCCTGGCTACATTCAGCTAACCGTGGATACGGCACTATGGACGGAGCACAGCCTCTGGCACTTCATCCCTATTGCAGCCTTCTTCCTGGTAACCCATATTCTGCTCCAGCGGAAACAGCGCGAACTCATCCGCGAACGCGCAGACTGGCCTGAAGATGGGTATATCGACGAATTCCCACAACGCCTGGGTCTTTCCTGAGAAAGACAGCGAACTAATCCCTTTGTATAACTCGAATAACTAGCTAGATATCAGCGACTTAATTCATTTCTCGCTCAGAGCGCGAATCCTGATATTCTATTTAAGCCCTAGTGGGTCGGTTTGGAGGTGTAGTTCAGTTGGCAGAGGTTCGTGTGCAGGAAGGCGAGCCGCTGGAAAATGCGTTGCGCCGGTTTAAGCGGAAGGTACAGCAGGAAGACATCATCAAGGAAGTGAAGCGTCATTCCTTTTACCTGAAGCCCGGTGAAAAGCGCCGTGTGAAAGAGGCGTTGGCACGCAAGCGGAATCGCAAAAAGGCTCGTAAAGAGCAGGATTAACTTAGCTCCAGACCATGTGTTGACAGCCCCGTGGCGATTGCGACGGGGCTGAGTTACAAGAAAGCTGTCGCAGTCCCCTCGGCGTGCCTCTCGGCATGTCATACCGGTTCAATTAAGTGACCGGTAGTCGCCGCCCTTCACCGCGGCCGGGCCCCTCGCAATAGTTGTCTTTTAGAAGTTCACCGAAAAGAAGTTCGCTACGATCAGCAGCTTTCATTCACTATGTCTGTGAATTAGGGCTCTGAGCCGGCGCTGTAGTATCTCGGCAGTCCGGCTGGGGAACGCGAGATGGAGTTCGTCGACAAGATTCTCAAATGTGTGGATTGCGGGAATGAATTTGTATTCACCGCGGGGGAACAGCTTTTCTTTCACGACAAGCAATTCCGGAACGATCCCAAACGGTGCAAGCTGTGCAAAGCAAAGCGTGCATCCGGGGGATCCGCCGTACGCGCCGAAACCCGTACAACTTGCTCGGAGTGCGGTCACGAAACGACCGTACCGTTCAAGCCAACGCAGGGGCGCCCGGTATTGTGCCGTGAATGCTTTCAGCGAAAAAGGATTGTGCCGGTTGCCGCGCAGCAACCGCCGGCTACTCTCTAACTTCGAGAGACTTCCGGCTTCTTTGGCTTTCAAATAGGGAAATCAGCTCGTTGCTATGGCTTTGCGCGTTGAAGCACGAGCCTTTCCTGTGGACGGTGTGTCCGCAGTCACCAGTTCGGGCTGTTTCTTAGCCGAGCCTCGCTTATTGTCCTCATGCGTTACCAGCAGGGCTTCGATCTGCACCAGGAGATCCTGCGTGTTCATCGGCTTCACCAGCATCTCATCGGCGCCCTCTGCCTGCCAGTCCTCGCCTGGAATGGGAAACGCGGTCAGCATGGCTACCGCCGGCTGATAAGCCGCCTTCTTGGCCGTCTGGACGACCTCTAGACCCGCACTTTCGCTTTCCATGCGCATGTCCGTGATCACCATGTGATACTGGGCGTTTTTGATTTTCGATTTGGCTTCACGGGCAGAAGCAGCCGTTTCCACTTCGAACCCATTGATTTCCAGCACCGCCTTCAGCGTAAGCAGAACTGCCAGTTCATCGTCCACAAGTAAAATGCGCCGCTTCATATAAACTCCCTGATTTTCAACCCGTCTTGAAAAGAATGATGCTGGTTCAAACTCACCCTGTGAGCATGTGCGCAGCGGTGTGCAGGGTGTCCCCGGACTACGAATTTCCATTGTTACACTAAACAACGTGGCAGAATACCATGTCGAGAACTTTGGATGCCGTTCCAGCCGCTCGGATGGCGAAGCGATAGCGGCAGAATTGCGCCACCGTGGTCTCAAGCCTGCGACGGATTTTGCCGGTGCAAGCGTCGTTGTCGTGAATACCTGCAGTGTCACCGCCGACGCCGACAGCGGCGCCCGCGCCTTCATTCGCCGCGTCCATCGCAAGAATCCGGATGCAAAGATTGTCGTCACTGGATGCTACGCTCAGCGCGCCCCTGAAGAACTTGCGACGTTAAGTGGCGTAACCTCTGTCATTGGCAATAGTCACAAGTCGCTGGTCGCGTCCATCATTGTCGAGCCGACAGCCTTCGTTCCTTTGGCAACTGTTGTCAATCGCGTCCCGGTTTTTGTGGACGAAAGTTTCGCGCACACCGATCTTGCAACCTTGCCCTTCGCCGACGACGCAGACCAGACACGCCCAAATCTCAAAGTACAGGATGGCTGCGCCAATTGCTGCTCCTTCTGCATCATTCCGGAAACGCGCGGCCCCAGCCGGTCTATCACGCTCGAAAAAGCGCTCGAATCCGTCGAGCGCTTCGTTCAGAATGGCGGGCAGGAGCTGGTTCTCTCCGGCATCAACCTCGGCCGTTGGGGACGCGACCTGAAACCGGCAAAACGATTTGCCGACCTGGTCAGCGCAATTCTCGAAAGGACTGTCCTTCCACGCCTCCGCCTCAGCTCCATTGAGCCAATGGACTGGACGGAAGATCTGCTAGCGCTCTTTGCAACTCACACGTCAAGACTCGCCCGCCACGCGCATCTCCCGCTGCAATCGGGATCGGATACCATCCTTCGCCGCATGTACCGCCGCTACCGCCCCTGGCACTACGCGGAAAAGCTCAGCCAGATCCGCAGTCTCATGCCGGATGCCGCCATCGGCGCAGACGTAATGGTCGGTTTCCCCGGTGAAACCGACGCGCTCTTTCAGGAGAGCTACGACTTCATCGCCGCGCAACCTCTCACGTATCTGCACCTTTTCCCCTTTTCACCGCGCCTCGGAACGCCGGCTGCCGAGCTGCAGCGATACCAGCCCGTCCACAAAGAAGTAATGAACCAGCGCATGGATGCTTTGCGCGCTTTGGCAGAGGGGAAAAACACAGCCTTCCGAAAGAGCTTCCTTGGCCGCGAACTAAGCGTTGTTACCCTCAGGGGAAATCGCTCGGCAACCACCCCCGCGCTCTCCGACAACTTCATCAAGGTAGAAGTTGCAATGACTTACCCACCGAACCGGTCGATACAAGTACGAGCCACGCGCCTGACGGAGTCCGGTCTCCACGCGGTGCCATTAGCCGAATAAAAAGAGCGCGCCTGATTCCAGGCAATTCGCATCACAAGAAATGTAGGCCTGCTTGTTATACTGAGTAGGTACGTGGCGCTGCCACAATTTTGGAGGGAACCCATCGCACAGTTAGACAAGCGTTCAGCAAAGCAGTTTATCCGCATTAATGAAAGAATCCGCGCGCGTGAAGTGCGCGTGATCGATGACAAAGGCGAGCAGCTCGGCATCATGGCGCCTTTCGACGCACTGAAGATCGCCCGTGAACGCGGCCTCGATCTCGTGGAAGTATCGCCCACTGCGGTTCCTCCGGTTTGCCGCATTCAGGATTACGGCAAGTTCCTCTACGAAAAAGACAAGAGCGAACGCGCTGCCCGCAAGAAGCAGAAGGTCATTGTCGTTAAGGAAGTCAAGTTCTCCGTCACCGTCGACGAGCACGACTACCAGACCAAGAAGAATCAGGCTGTCCGCTTTCTGACTGAAGGTGACAAGGTGAAGGCTTCTCTGCGCTTCAAAGGCCGCCAGATGGCGCACCGCGAGCTCGGCTACGCGATCATCAACCGCCTCATTCTGGACATCGGCGAAGCCGGCACAGTCGAGTTTATGCCGCGCATGGAAGGCACCACGCTGCACGCCATCCTCGCCCCCGGCAAGAAGGAAATGCCCAGGAAGCCCGCTGCCAGCAAACCGGCAGCACCACAGGCGCAGCCGGCCCAGACCTCAGCACAATCTTAAGCATCCCATCCTGATCGTTTTCCTCGCGATCCAGGATGGGAATCACAAGCTCAGTGCGAGTAGTTCTGCGCGTATGTATCCCTGGGCAGTCCTTCCCCCACTGCCTTGTCGCGCAAGCGAAATGCGGAAGCCCGATCCGTCGCCGAGCCCAGCGTCACCAGGTAAGGAGCGCCCGAGCCTTTGGGTGAAAAGACGCTCGCCTCGAGGTCGGGATGCTTTTCATTGATCGTGTGAGCTTTGTGCTCTGCCTGGCCCTGAAAGTTATAGGTAAAGGCAACCACACGCCACGTGCCCGCGAGAGAAGTAGACGGTGCGGCAGCAGGAGTTGCAGCCGACACGACTGGATTCGGAGCGGCAGCCCTTGGCTTCGCCGCAACCGGCGGAACAGCTGGCGGCGGCTTGCGAGGAGTCGTCGTTTCCGGAGACACCACCACAACCGGATTCTGCGCATCCTGCGCGCGACCAGAATGCAGCATGGCGCGTACGACAATCCCAACCAGCAAAAGCAGCACTACGACACCGCCGACGATCAGGCCTGTTCTTTTGGGCGAAGGCTCTTCTATCTCCGGCAAAAGCTTCTTCATGATCTCGTCCGAACGCACAGCCGTCTTGACCGGTTCAGCTTTCGGGACTGGCGTCGGCACAGCCTTAGGTTGCGCCGGCGGAGACGCCGGACCAGATGTTGGAACAGGTGCCGAGACAGCCGCCGGAGCAGACATTGGTGCAGGCGCCGGAGCCGCACCCGTCCGCAGAATCGTGGCAATCTCATCCACTGTCGCCTGCCCGGACAGCGTGCGCCGCACAATCAGCACAAACGGAGCAGGCAGCAACTGCAAGGAAGGATCGTTCGCATCCGTTGCCCGCTTCAGCGGCTTTTGCGTCAGGCACTGGTGCAGAAGGCTTCCCAAATCGCGCACGTCCTTGGCCGCATTTGGCTCGAACGCAGTATCCTTCGGAACCAGTTGCAGGTAGTCGCTCCGCAGCTTGATCGTGTCGCCGGCGGCCAGTACACTCGCCGCTTCCAGACGCCCGCATATAAGCCGTTCTTTGTGGATCGCTTTCAGTGCCTTCAGCAGGCCATCGGCAACTTCCTTGGTCTCGTCGGCAGAAAGCGCGCGCCCGCGTAGCACGTCTTCAAGATTCTCTTCCGTGTACTCCATCACGGCATAGACCAGAGGCGTATCGCGCACTTTGGTCGCGCCTGCTTCGTAAATGGCGGCTACATTCTTGTCGCTCACCTTCTCCACTGCGCGCAGCCGTTCCAGCAGCGTCGGTTCATCGTTCAATGATTCAAACAGGCTGATGATTGCCGGCTTGTCATTGAACTTTGTCTCAAACCATCCGCATCTTCCCTCGGAGCGCACCAGCTTATCCAGGGGATAGCGGCCTTCTACAACGTCAGACTCAATATCACTCCACAAGACGGCAATCTCTCTCTGCGTAATATATGTCGAGGCAGAACCGTGCATGGGCACGCTTCGGCACCCTCACGCAAACGGCTGATTCAGGCAGGAAAACAGGAAGAGAAAAAATTGAACTATGCGACAGAGCTTTCCGGAGTCGCCGTAGTCAGTCTCGGAGCGGCGCTCGCTCTTGCCAAAAGCATCATACCCTCCTGGGCAAGTTCGCGCGCCATCTTGCGCAGTTCATGCGGACGCTCGTTGTGAATATTGGTGAGCTGGAAGAGCGCCACTGCTGCCTTCAACTTGGCTATGCCTTCGAATGCCGTAGATCCAGATCCTTTGGCAGCCTGAACAACATTATCTACAGTGATTTTGAAAACGTCATCACCTTCGATGACGAAGGCTACAAGATATTTTTCCGCTCCTTGTGGGTACGTAGTAGGTAGAGTCGCCATGTCACAGATCCTTCTGGTAGGGAAGTAATAGGTACTACGATGCAAAACTGCTTAAGCAGTATGGATCGCTAGTACCTTTCATCGTTAGTAAAGAACAGATATTGAGCAAAATGCTAACGCGCTACGCAATTTTCCTGTGTCAGTCTTGATTCCCCCTCGCAACAGCAATTGTTGCAGGGCGCGCGGCCGCCCGCAAAAAATAAGCATGAGGCTCATCGAGACGACATGCTATGCTGACTCCCGCACGCGTCACAGGCTCGCGCGAGCGATCGAGGAGAACGAAACATGGGAGTCAACAGCTTTACCTACAGCAATGACGGCCTTGCGCTCACCAAGCAATTCGAAGGATGCGAACTCACTGCCTATCAGGACCAGGTCGGCGTCTGGACCATCGGATATGGGCACACAGGCGCTGGCGTTGCCTCCGGTCTCACCATCACCCAGGATCAGGCCGACGCGCTGCTCCTGAGCGATATCGCTGCGGCTGTAACGTTTGTCAATCAGGTGGTCAGCGTTCCATTGCAGCAGAACCATTTCGACGCTCTCGTGGATTTTGCTTTCAATCTGGGCCGCGCCTCCCTGAGCGGCTCAACTCTGCTTAGGCTTCTGAATGCTGGAAATTTTGACGGAGCGGCGGGACAATTCCCCCTTTGGGATCACGCTGGAGGCAAAGTCGTAGCCGGGCTGCTGCGCCGCCGCCAGGCCGAGCAGACCATGTTCCAGGGGCAGCCAGCTCAAGGAAACAGCTCCAATGCCTGACGATTCCGATCTGCCCGATGGCCCAACGTTTAAGCGCCTGAAGGAGCAGATTGACTACTACAGTACGAAGAGCCGCAGTTCGCAGCGAGCTTTCAAGCGAATTAAGGTCGCGGAGATTGTCGCCGCAGCATTCATCCCCTTCCTCGGCAGCCTGTCGTTCGCATGGCTGACGCCGCATCGTCTGGTTCTGGTAACCGGAGCACTCGGCGTGCTCATCACCATTCTTGAAGGCATTCTGCACCTGAACAACTATCACGAGAATTGGACGAACTACCGCGCAACATCAGAAGCGCTCAAGCATGAAAAGTACCTGTATTTAGGCCATGCCGGACCATACGCAGGCGCGCCTGCTGCCGATTCCTTGCTGGCCGAGCGCGTCGAGTCCCTCGTGTCACAGGAGAGCGCGCAATGGACTGCACGGCAACAGCAATCCGGCAAAACGCAAGCCGCAACGCACTGATCGCGAGAGGATGAGCCTATGTCCCTGCCAATCTTTCTCAGCATTGGTAAGACCTTCACCCCGCAGCAGGAAGCCTTTGTCTCTGCAGTCGAAAACTATCTCCGGGCGCAGGGATTGGAGCCGCGCACCATCGGCCGAAACTATTTCCGCAACGACCAGCCCCTGAAGACCGTCACCGAGTGCATGAAGGAATGCGTCGGCGCGATTGTCATCGCCTTTGAGCGAATCCACGTCGACAAGGGTTCCGAGAAGCGGGGCAGCCCCGACGCCAGCGTACTCAATGAAATCAATTTCCCCACTGTCTGGAACCAGATCGAAGCGGCTCTCGCCTACGCCACCCACCGCCCGCTGCTCGTCCTCGTTGAGAATGGCCTCAAGCTGGAGGGCCTGCTGCAGACCGGCTATGACTGGTGGGTTCAGCATGTCACCCTGGACCAGTCGTCGCTGCTCTCCACTGAGTTCGCGCAGATTTTCAGCGACTGGAAGGCACGCTGCGCAGAAGCTCAAAAAACATCCACAGCGCCTGCCGTCTCCGCCGCCGAACTCTCCATCAAGGATCTCCTCGGCAGCCTCAAAGTCGCGCAGCTCTGGGGATTGCTCGCTGCCCTCTTTGGCGTTCTGGCCGCAGTAGCCGCCACAGCCTTCAAACTCGGGCAGTCACACTGAGCAAAATAACCTACTGCGCTCGCACAAATTCAGACTGATGCGTATTGCCGGCGTGTCCTGTGTAGGTATTGGCCACCTCCACTTCAAGCTTGTCGCTCCCGCTTTTGGAGATCGTCAGCGTAGCCGCGCGCCCTTTTTCCTCCCCACTCGCGTCATTCATCAAACTCCAGGTAGCTTGTGCCTTCTGCCCGTCAAAGCTCGCCGTCTGCATACCCCAGTCACAGTTGGCAGGCGGGCACAACCCCCAGGCGTGGATCGCAAGTTGATTGCCACTGCCCGAAATCTCCAATTGCACCAGCGAATTCCGCCCCTGTGCCGATGGATTCGTCCACCGTCCGTCGAGCGCGCTCGTTGTGGGCCTGTGCAATACAAAGAACACCGCCAGCGCAATGCCAAGCGCCACCAGCACCGCAATTCCTACCATCAAAGGCGTGTTCGACTTCGTCCGCACCGGAGCCGCCTCCGGTGCCGCATGCAGTGGGGGCAATTGCACAGGCACAGCAGCATGTACAGGCTCAGTCTCCGTCTCCTTCGTTGCATTTACATACTGTCCCAGCGCCTGAATCAGCAGCTGCACATCCGAGTTCCAGCGCGCATGCGTAATCTCCACGCTGTTGCGATACGCCAAGTCCTTCAAGTTATCAGGAAGCTGGTCCGCGTGCGGCATGTGCGCGTCATGCACCAGCACGGGAATGACGGCAATATTCCGCCTCAGCGCTGAAGCAATTTCCAGCCGAACATAATCGTTTTCGTTGTCCAGCCGCCGCTGCCCGTCTGACCCCGCAATCGTCGCCCACGTCGGTCCGATCATGGCCAGCAGAACGCCGCAGCAGGCTACGTTGTCATCGATAGCCTTGCGAAAATCCGTCCCCGGTTCAATCCCCGATACATCCATGAAGACGGCATCATTGCCAAACGCCCGATTCAGATCGTCAAAGAGCCGTCCAGCCTCGCCCTCCGTGTCGTCCCGGCGATAACTGATGAAGATGGCATGCGCCACAGGTCCCCTCCCTTTATTCCGCCGCACCAGAATAGGGGCTGGTCGATGTGAGAGCAAGGACGATATGCTCCCGTGTATCGTTATCACCAACCGCGCGTCACAGCTTCGCTGGAGATCAAGCAATGACCGAATGGAATGCAGCCGGGTACGCCCGAATCTCCATGTTGCAGGCCACAATGGCTGAAGAAGTCCTCGCGCTGCTCAATCTCAGAGGTGACGAGCACATCCTCGACGTCGGTTGCGGCAACGGCAAGACCACCACCGAAATCGCCGTGCGCGTTCCTCAAGGCAAAGTCGTCGGCGTCGACGCCTCCGCTGCTATGGTCGCCTTCGCAACTTCAAACAACCAGCATGCGAATCTCGAATTCACCGTAGCCGACGCGCGTCACCTGCCCTTCACGCAGGAATTCGATCTCGTCGTCTCCTTTAACGCGCTGCACTGGATCCCGGAGCAGGCCCTCGCGCTCCAATCCATCCACTCCTCCCTCAAACCCGGCGGTCGCGCCCAACTCCGCCTCGTCCCAAAAGGCGAACGCAAAAGTCTCGAAAACGTGATCGAAGAAACGCGCCTTTCGCCCCAATGGAGCGACTACTTCAACTCTTTCCATGATCCGTACCTCCATCTCACGCCTGAAGAGTACGCAGGGCTCGCTGAACAACAGGGCTTCCGCGTTCTCAGCAAGCACACCGCAGCCAAGGCCTGGGATTTCCAATCCCGCGCCGCCTTCGAAGCCTTCGGCTCAGTCACCTTTATCGAGTGGACGCAGCACTTGCCCGAGCCACAGCGTCCCAACTTTGTAAAAGACGTGCTCGACCGCTACCGGCCCGTCGCTTGCGACTCTGCCGGCGAGGAATATTTCTTCCGCTTCTACCAGATGGACATTATGCTCTCAGCTAAGTAACAGGCTCCGCTGCATCGCGCGATCTGGAGGCAAAATTGGACAGTATGTTCCACTTTCCGTTTGAAGTCTTCTTCGTTTCTCTCATCGTCCTGTGGCTTTCAGTACAGCTGGGCTCTTTTTTCGGCAAGCTGCGCCCCATAAAAGAGGAGGACGATAGAAGCGACCTCGACCTCGTAATTAGCGCCAGCCTGACCATGCTCGCTCTCATCATCGGCTTCACCTTCTCCATGGCTGTCAGCCGCTACGACCAGCGCAAAAACTACGAGGAGGAAGAAGCCAACGCTATCGGAACAGAATACGTCCGCGCCGATCTGTTGCCTGCCGCCGACGGCGCGAAAGTTCGTCAGCTTTTGACGCAATATCTCGATCAGCGTCTGCTCTTCTATACCACCCGTGATCAAGAGCAGCTCCAGACCATCGACAACCAGACAGCAAAGCTGCAGAACGAGATGTGGTCGGCCGTCCAGACCGCCGCTACAACACAACCAAACCCAGTCACGGCTCTCGCCGTCGCAGGCATGAACGATGTCCTTAACCGCCAGGGATACACGCAAGCCGCCTGGTGGAACCGCATCCCCGTCGGTGCCTGGAGCCTTATGACGGCGCTGGCGATCTGCTGCAGCATTCTGATCGGCTATGGTGCGCATCGCAGGAAAGCCACGCTGTTTGGGGTCCTGCCATTTCTCGTAGCAATCGCATTCTTTCTCATCTCCGACATCGACAGCCCGGGCCGGGGAATCATCCAGGTAGCCCCGCAAAACCTGATCAGCCTTTCGCAATCGCTCCACAGTACCCAATGAGATAGCAGGCTTTTTACTGCCCTGAGCCTGTCAAGCAGCCCCTTAAGCCAAAGAAATCTTCCGACCCGCACATTCCAAAGCCAAAAGACCCCCTGCGATTTGGCGTACTATTTCGCCCAAACTGCTAAATTAGGGACTCAGGCATTCGCCGAAACCCGAACATGGAATGCTGCTTGCTGTGCTTCATCGAGCTTAGGAGGCGCGGTAGTATGCGTGGCCACCGGAACTTCAACTTCTTGGGAGAATTCCTCCTGTTCTGCTGGCGAGCCGTCCGTCCGTTCTCCAGCCGCGTGCGCACCGTAAACTGCGTCCGGTGGAGATCCACTCCCCGGTATCGCTTCATCTCGCCTCCTCGCGCTGTGGAGTAGACGCGCTCTGCGGCGATCACACTCTCCCATCCAAGGTCCTTGCGGCCTTATGCAATGCATCGGAAATCTGCCGAAAGCCGTTCTGGTACGCCGTTCCATGTGCGGGCTGAACCGCCCCAATAATGCAAGAACAGCAGTGGTGGCTCTCCACTGCCAGAATCCAACACATTGAATGTCAACTTTCCTGCGTGCAGTTTCACTCGCTTTGGAGCCTCTAGGTTGTTCATGTGATTTTCCGCTGGGGTTCGGCGCTTAATCAATCGCAAGCTGGGCACCCGCATCTCCTCACAATCTGACCCATCTTTGTTCTCCTTGCGCCTGTGTGAGATTTCTTTCCTTGAATGGAGTCATCAGTCAGACGAGGCTATCTGAGTATCTGAAGTGGAAGCCCGGTTCCGCATTCACGACTGCATCGACGAGCACTTGAGCAATTTTTGGAGCGGGATTGACACGGAGTCGTTTGGGAAGGACGGGCACAAGGAAATGTGAAAGTTTCAGCACGAGGCTTTCGGCAAAACGAACCTCATCGCGTTCTCCTCCGATGATGCTGGGCCGCACGATGGTGAGCGACCTGAAGCGATCTCGCGAATATCTCGTTCGAGTTCACCTTTTACCCTTGCGTAAAAGAAGGACGAATCGACCGATGCTCCTATGGCCGAGACAAGTGCGAAGTTCTCTGTGCCTGCTTGGTGAGCGAATCGCGCGAACGATAAAGGCAGATCGTGATCGACCGAACGGAAGGCTTCTTTCGATCCTGCCTTCTTGATCGTTGTGCCGGTGGCGCAGATTATAGCGTCGGGTCCCCACCCTGCCGCTTCCGGTAGCAGCAGCTCCAACTTTGGGGCCACCGGGTTCATCAGCTTGTCCTGCTTTGTCAGTGGTCTCCGGGTTGGCGCTATGACCTGTGTGATTGCCGGCTGTGCAAGAGCCTGTGCCAATGCATTCCGACCCACCAACCCCGTTGCTCCGAGAATCAGGACCTTCATAGCGAACACCCTGTTAGAGTGCAAACTGTCTCAGGTGATAATCCACATGAATCTGCAAGAGCTTGCCCCATTCCTTTGCCGTCATTTTGCCGAACATAGGGTGTGGCTTCCAGGCATCGGCAGTTCTTGCGTTCCAGTTAGCCTCTAAGATTTTTAGCAGCTGTGCCTTTTCGTACGCGAACTCAAATCGCTGCGAATGCGGGATTTTGAAGCCTGCTGGAAGCCGTAGTCCGACTGGCTGCTCCGGAAACCAATCGACGAGAATCCACTTGAAGAACGTCCGCGAAGTCAGGTAACTCTCGTCGGGGAGATTGTAGAAACCCAGTGAGCCTCCGCACGCCAGGTTGAGGTGGTGAAGCATCTGGTCAACCTCCATGGTCCCCCACTGACGCGGCGATTGAGACGTCACACTCTCTACACGACGGCGATATTCATGCCGCTTCTCCTCCGTGAAAAAGAGATTCCCATCCACTTGCTTCACCCGGAAGGCCCGAGGAATATAGCGGACAATTGCTACTCCTGACATCAAGAGATTCCGGGTAAAGAGGGCGCACAACAAGTTCATGGACTGTTCCCTATCGAGCTTCCTAGATCGCGGCGCTTAGTGTTTGCTGCACAACATTGGCTTCTAGTACTCGAACCATTGATCGAGTTCCTGTACCTTTTCGGGCGTGTAGGGCGGGAAAAGGTGCTCAATGGCTATGTCCGGCGGAGATATCAGGACTGACTTGGCGTGCGTAAGGGAATCGTAACCGTACTTCCCGTAGTAATTCCCGATGCCCGACGTTCCCACTCCTCCGTACGGCATGGACTCAATGAACAAGGAAACATTGGTCTGATTTACCGCGCCTCCCCCGAATGAAAGGGATTGCAACACGCGATCGATCGCCTGCTGATTTCGGCTGAACACGTAGCCGGCGAGTGGCTTTGGCAACGACTTGATCTTAGCGAGTAACGACCCTAGGTTGGAATAAGTGAGGATTGGCAAAATCGGCCCAAAAATTTCGCCTTCCATGATTTTGTCAGACCAGGAAATCGGGTAGAGGATGGTCGGGTCGAGATAACGGGCTGCAGCGTCCGATTTCCCGCCGTAAACGACCTTCTTAGGATCGATCAGGGACGCGAGCCTTTCGACAGCGGCGGAGCTTATGACACGCGAGTAATCGGAAGTGCTCTTGGGATCTGTCCCGTAGAGTTCGACGACAGCTTTTTTGCATTCCGCCACGAACTCTTCTGCCATGGACTCATGAACGACTGCATAGCCGGGCGATGTGCACCACTGTCCTCCCCATGCCGTTGCGCCCCAGACAATTTTCTTGGCTGCATCTGGAATGTTCGCTGTCTCATCAACAATAGCCGGGTTCTGTCCGCCCAGTTCGAGCAATACTGGAGTGAGGTTCTCAGCAGCCGCTCGCATCACTACCTTGCCCACACCCACGCTTCCTGTGAGAAACATGAAATCAAATGGAAGCTTCAAGAGATTCGTCACTACTTCTCGGCCACCGACCACGGCGCTCAGAGCTTCCGGCTCGAAATACTTGGGTATCAACTCCAGTAGCAACTCGTCCGTTGCCAGCAGCGCTTCAGAGAGCTTCAAGATGCAGGGGTTGCCGGCCGACAGGGCGCCAACCGCGGGACGCAACGACAACAAAAGGGGTCCATTGAATGGACAGATGATCAGCGTAACCCCGTAAGGCTCGCGGTACACCATTCCCTTATGTCCGGATGCAGCGAGGAATTTCGGAAGGGGAGCCTCGACAGGCTTCATCCATTCTTTAAGCTGGGACTTTGCGAATTCGCTGGTTGCGATCGAAGCTGAAACCTCGAAGGCGTTCTCTTGGGACGCCGTCTTGAAGTCCCTGCGCGAGGCGTCAGCGAAACGCTCATAGTTGTCCTTGAGCATGTGAATTAACCGGTTCAGCTGGTCGACTCTCCACTCATAAGTCTTGGTTGCATCTGTGGCAAAATGTTCCTTCTGTTTGTCGAACAAATCCTGAACGGAAACCGTTTCGATTACTAAATCGCCCATCGCATTTTCCTTTCCTCTTCGCCGTCGTGGAATGTTATGACTGACTTCACACTGCGCTCACCTCTGCGCCGTTTTTCATGACCAACACCATCCGAAAACGCGCCTTTCCATCCATCATGCGAGCGAAAGCCTCGGGCGCCTTGTCAAGCGGAAGCGTCTCGATCATGGGCCGCACCTCCTGCAGGACGCTGAACGCCAGCGTGTCCTGAGTGTCGATGGCGCTGCCCGTCAAGCTGCCATAAATTGAACGCTGTCCGAACACCAGGGATGGGGAGGAGACCTCGATAGCGTCGGGCGCGACTCCAACCACGATCAACTTGCCGCAAACTGCGAGGGCCGGGACCAGTGCGGCGATCGCCTTACCGCTTGGAGCGGTCGCCAGGATCGCTTTGGCGCCGCCCATCCGTTGTAGCGCAGCAGCAACATCTTCTGCCGCAGCATCCACATAGAAGTGCGCGCCCAACTTCTTGGCCAGGTCCGACTTTTCCGGTCCGTTATTGATGGCGACGATGCGGAATCCCATGCGCCTGGCAAACTGAACTCCCAAGTGTCCAAGCCCGCCGATTCCCTGAATGCCAACCAGATCGCCCGCGCGCAAGCCCGCGTTACGCAATGCATTGAAGGTCGTTATGCCAGCACAGAGAAGAGGGGCGGCATCTGCGGAAGTGAGCTCATCAGGAATTGAAGCGAGAGCTCGTGCTTCGGCAATCATCACCTCGGCATAACCACCGTCGGTTGTGATTCCTGATATGACGGGATTGAGGCAGTTCGCAAAATCTCCGCGTAGGCACGGCTCACATTCGCCGTCTTGGCCGCCCAAAAAACCGACACCTACGCGTTGCCCGATCTTCCATTTAGAGACATTCGGGCCAATCTCCTCGATTCGGCCTACGACCTCATGCCCGGGCACTCGCGGCAATTTCAGGCCCGGATAATCGCCCTGTACCGTCGCTAAATCGGAATGACAAACGCCACATGCTTCGACGCGTAGGC
Source organism: Alloacidobacterium dinghuense (assembly GCF_014274465.1). Classification (NCBI taxonomy): domain Bacteria; kingdom Pseudomonadati; phylum Acidobacteriota; class Terriglobia; order Terriglobales; family Acidobacteriaceae; genus Alloacidobacterium; species Alloacidobacterium dinghuense. The sequence goes on from NZ_CP060394.1 coordinate 5,572,164, forward strand.
GAACTTGACCAGCCGCCGGCTTCGAAATCGGCCGTTCGACAACACGGAGTACGCCAGGTGTTGATACTTCGACCGCCCTATATGTGCTTCCCATTTCATTCTCCTAAGGAGCCTATCCCTTCTTACGCTTCTTAGTGGATACTTTGGACCGGCCTTGTTCCCGGAGCATCCACTCCTGGATATAAGGCGAACAATGCAGCAGCGGTATGCCCTCCGCCTTACACGTATTAAGAAAGCGAATGCCTTCGACACCCACGAGATCCACTTCTTCCAAATCCAAACCCGATGGCCCGCTTCGCTCAATCTCGGCTCTCACCTGATCAATGTTCTCCGATCGAAGCTCTCCACTCAGCCGAATTTGCGTTCCATGCTCACCGGAAAGCTGTTCGATCTTGAGCGTCATGGAATTCTCTGGTTTCGAAATGTGGCTATCTAAAATGCAGGAACAGGGCCAATCTCAACTCATTGAGGAGGTGCGGCTTAGCATTGCCGGTTAGTCCTGAATTTTGAGGAATTCCTGTATGGAGAGGAAATTTTAGGTAAGTTGTCCGAGTCGGATCAGGCAGATCACTATGGCTTGAACCGAAATTTATTGATCCCCAAGCGCTTGATTTTTGAGTCGAGAGTGCGCGTTGGAAGTCCTAGCCTTATTGCGGCGCCCGATGGCCCTGCGATTTGGCCGTGGCTGGCCGCTAACGCGGCTTCAATCATTTCCTTTTCTTGCTTATGCAGCGCGCCATTAAGAGCGATGGTTGGACGAACGATTTGGGGCGGCTCCCGCTTAAGCCATGTCTCATCGACAGAGAACGTATCACCGTCGCTCAGGATCACAGACCGCTCAATGACATTTTGGAGCTCACGAACGTTGCCCGGCCAGCTGTACGCTTGGAGCAGCTTGAGAGTTCTCTTATCGATTGTTCTGTACTTCTTTCCAGCCTTCTTCCCAAAGCGGTCAATGAAGTACTTGACGAGCAAGGGAATGTCAGCCGTGCGCTCGCGCAACGAGGGCATCTCAATGGGCACGATATTCAGTCTGTACAGGAGATCTTGGCGAAACTTGCCTTCGGCCACTATCGCGTTCAAATCACGATGAGTTGCGGCCAGCACTCTTACGTCGATGGAAATTGATTTGCTACTGCCGACACGCTCGATTTCACGCTCTTGCAGCACTCGTAGCAGTGCGATTTGGGCCTCTGAGGGCAAATCGCCTACTTCGTCCAGGAAAATCGTCCCGCCATTGGCCGACTCAAAACGCCCAAGTCGCCGTTTTGTCGCACCTGTGAATGCTCCCTTCTCATGTCCGAAGAGCTCGGAAGAAATTAGCGACGGTGGAATTGCGGCACAATTGACCCCGATAAATGCCTGTTCCGCGCGGCTTGATCGCTTGTGGATAGCGCGCGCAATCAACTCCTTCCCCGTGCCGGTTTCTCCCAGAATCAGAACTGTGGAATCTGAAAGGGCCACCCTGCGGACCTGGCGAAGTACTTTACTCAGCGCTTCCGAAGTTCCGATTATGTCCTCAAACATCGAGTCACGATCGATTTGCTCCCGCAACACCAGGTTTTCGTTGCGTGTCCTTTCTTCAGCTTGGACGCGGTCATCAATGTCAGTTCCCGTTGCATACCAGCGAATCACCCGTCCCTGGTCGTCAAGCAATGGGTTGTAATGGATGAGAAACCACCGGTAGTGCCCATCTTTGCGCAAGACTCGTTTTTCGTTTTGAAATGGCACACCCCGCGAGAGCGCTTCCAGACGTTCGCCTCGGAATCGCGCTACATCCTCCGGATTAAAGGCTCGATCGCGAACATCCTTCGCCATGACCTCTTCGACCGTAAGGCCCGTGTAATCGAGCATGGTCTGATTCATATAAAGAACAGCGCCATCCGGATTCAGGACCGCGATCATCTGGGGTATGGCATCAACAATGTGTCGAAGTTGAGCTTCTGATTTCTCTATCTGTTTGACTGCCCTTGTCAGCGCCGTCTGCGATCGATCGCGCTCAATGGCGATTCCGGCAATGCGGCTGGCGTAATCGATCAACTGAATTTCGGCCGGCCCCGGATGCCGAACTTCGCGGTAGTACATGCCGAATGTCCCCAGCACTTTGCCGTCGCGCGACATGATGGGTGTTGACCAAGCGGCGCGTAGTCCACTCTGTAGAGCAAAATCTCTAAACTTCACCCATCTCGGGTCGGAAGCGATGTCAGAGACGAAGACAGGCTGACGAAGGTAGGCGGCTGTGCCACATGATCCGGCATTAGGGCCAACGCACAATCCATCGGTCGCTGCCCGGTACGCTTCTGGCAGACTTGCGGCGACGCCATACCGCAGGTGCAACCCGTCTTCGTCTAGCAGGAAAATCGAGCACAGCATTCCCGCGCTGTGAGCTTCGATCAGGCAGGTGATAGTCGTCAGAACTTCGTTCAGGGGTGCGCCGAGAAGGATCATCCTCAACGCATCGAGCACCGCATCGCTGGGCAGCGTTTGTGCGAGGGGTGGCGATGTTGAAGCTGCCCTAACGTTCGCCGATGTCGCTGGGCCTGCCATCAGTAAACAGCCTATAGCAGACGCTATAGGTATAGCACTAGCAGACCAACAGTCGGTCTAAACAGCTCGAATATCAACTGTTGACTTAAGCCAAAAGCTCATGCGGTTCAAGGGCCTGGAGAAAGCTGTAGTTTCGTCTTGAACATTTTTGTTTCCAGACTTGCTGGCCGATCGAAAGCTCTCGTTCGCCTGACGAAAACTAGCTGAGAAGTAGGTGCAGGTGCTTATCGCTCTTGAATGATTTGGCGATGTACTGCCCGCCTACCTTTATATAGGGGTGAACCTGATTTTATATAGGGGTGAACCTGATTTCTGGTGGGCCCACTAGGACTCGAAACTGGAACCAAAGCATTATGAGTGCTCTGCTCTAACCCATTGAGCAATGGGCCCTTATTTCACTCCGGCGCCGCGTTGCCGAAGTCTAGTGTAATGGACCGTAGTCAACCGTAATTGAGCGTAATCTAGAGAGTATGAGTTTCCGGTCATCTCTGTAAGACTATGATAATAAAGGAAATGTGGGCGTAATTAAGCGTAACCCTACGTAGTTGAGCGACCGTAATTTAGAGCAACTTTCTGAAGTCTGTCTAAGCTGAAGGGTGTACCATCACTGTACCTTCATACACCTTTCTCCGCCCTTCCTCGATAGCAGGACCTCTAGCTTCACTGTCGGGTTGGTAAAGTAATCGATGAACGAGTCGACCCATGCGCGGTTGCACCTTCGAGTCAAGATGCATTTTCCGAATCGGAGGCGAAGCAGTTCAGGAATTTGACTTATGAAACGATCGCTTGATGAGGTCGCGGTAGGATATTCAATTGCCTGATGCCCGGCACAGATCCGCACGAGCGCTTCGGGATCAATTGCAACATCTGGGAGAGCTTGCATCAGTCGGGAATTCTCTGTCAATCGATTGAGGCCGCCTTTTCGAGCCATTCGTGAATTAGGCAGCAATGCCTCCCAATACTGCTCCTTCCTTTTCCTTATCAACTTCGAGGTTCCGTGCCTTCACGTCCCACGCAAGACTTAACATCCTTAGGGCATTAATCGTGTACCAATTAAAATCGAATTCGTACCAGGCCAAGCCATGACGGGATGATTGTGGATGCGCGTGATGGTTATTGTGCCAGCCCTCGCCGAACGTTAATAGAGCGACCCAGAAGCTGTTTCTGGAGGTGTCGCCGGTGGGAAATCGCCGCGATCCCCACATATGGGTGGCCGAGTTCACTAGCCATGTGGAGTGAAGACCGAGGACCGTACGAAAGAAGATGCCCCACAATAAGAACTTCCATCCCCCGACAACTGGAAGAAGTATGCCCAATATGGTGATCGGTACCCAATGCCAGCGGCTGATCCAAACATGGAATCGGTCCTTGCGAAGATCAGGAACATAGGGCAGCAGAGTTGCCGAATCGTCGTGCATGGTTTGGCCGGTCAAGAGCCAACCGACGTGGGACCAGAAGCCGCCCTCGCGCGGGGAATGCGGGTCCCCTTCCTTATCGGTGTTCTGGTGATGTTGACGATGTGTCGCAACCCAGAAAATCGGCCCGCCTTCCAGAGCCAGCGTGCCGCATACGGTCAAAAAATATTCCATCCATTTGGGGGTTTTGTAACCTCGATGTGTAAGAAGCCGATGATATCCGACTCCTATGCCAAAACCTCCGGCGACCCACCATAACACCATCGCACACAAGAATGCCTGCCAGCTGAAAAAGAACAGGGCAGCAACCGCACCAATGTGGAACGCAATCATGATGAGCGTTGTACCCCAAACAACTGGCTGCGTAAATGTTCTGTCGCGCTTGAAAAGTCTCTGCACCATCACCTCTACATAATTTGATGGGATGGTTAGCGCGTGAGGCTCTGGGGTGGGGTAATAGTTGTGTAAGATCACTTCGCGACATTCGACCCGGAGTTGCACCTAGGTGGGTAGGAGGTTCATGGCCTCAGGGCAAATGTCTCGTCACGACGGGCTATACTCTGCCAGGCAGTTGCGTAGGAAGAAAAAATCGAAAAGCAAGTTCCACTCTTGGCAGTGCGCACGCTGCTGCGCACACGAATTGAGCCAGCCAGCCGACTGATGATCCCGGTCGCCACCCATAGACCGAGCCCTGTACCCTGACGCTCGGAACGCGGTAGGCAGCGCAGTGTACTTAAAGAGCGTAGCTGGCCCGTGTGAACTTCCATACGACAGCAGGCGGAATGTTCATCCAGACGCGACCAACACGTTCGGCGTGCAATCCGAGCCGTTTCGCTGGAAAAGGGCAATTTGCTGTGTAAGTAAACTGGATCAGCTGACCATCTACAGCCAGCGCATTCATCATTCCCTCCAGAATCGCAATCCGGTTGTCGCCGTTCAAATTGCTAATGGGCAGACTCGAAATGAGAGTCTGTACCTCTGATATCCCCTCCTCACAAAGGATGGCTGCGGCGTGCTCTGCATCGCCGCAGCGGACTTGGATATTCGGAAACCGTTTATACAGGTGGGCGACAAGCGACGGATCACGCTCTATCACGAATAAGCGGTTGGCTGGGAGGCCGAGGTTGAGCAGGGCTTCCGTAATTGATCCCGTCCCCGCTCCTACTTCGAGAACATGAGAGTTTCCGCAACACACCTGCGAGGCGATCAGTCTCGAAAGTTGGGGAGAACTAGGAACAAGAGCTCCCACCGCCAATGGACTCTTGAGAAGAGACCGGATGAATAGGAACATGCCCCGAGCGCCCGTTGTGAATCTCACGAGATGGAGCAACAGCCAATTGACTGCAGCCTCATGGTGAATGAGAGCATCACCGAATCCGTCCTGGGTTTTGGGGCTTGATCGCATGGTGAGGAACTTACAAATGACGCCTTTCCCGAGCAGCGCAACTATACTGTTCTTTCTGTTGAGAGGCGCGGTTGAGCGCCTTGGTTGCAGCCCAATCAATTCCGTACGTGTCACTGTCTGGGCGAAGCACAGTGTCGCTTTTCAGGCGTTGAGAGTGGCTGGTACCTCGAAGTGTCCTTAGGAGGAATCGATTGCGCCCTCGCGTTGCCACCGCTGCGACCACTTGGTGTATTCGAGTTGCTGGTCACGATTCTCCCAACCTGATCTGCGGTGGGTGAGTCGGCAACTCAAACTGTAGGTAGCGCGATCTCGATCCTCAGATCGAATGGTGGTCGTTGATCAGCTTCCCGCACCAACTGGTGAAGATGTGCAGCTCGTTCTCTTGAACTGAGCATTCAGATGAGAACCGGCCGGATGCCAGGTTTTTGCATAATCGTGACTAGGGCCTGTTAACACTAATAGGACGACAGCGAGAGGAGCGGATTTTTCTGAGTGCGAGAAGCGAGGAGTGACAAATACCCGGGGTATTTTAGCGACGAGGGACGAAGCAATCGGGAAAATCCACCCTCTCCCTTCGGGTTGCGGCAAAAATCAGGCCATACTTCGTTGTCGTCCTCGACGGTGGTCCCGCCACAGCCTTCGGACTCCGCCTCGTCTGGACTGATTTTTGCTCGCAACGCTGCTCGCCCTAATAGTGTTAACAGGCCCTAGCACACTCCGCTGGGATGAGTCGCGGTTCCGGATTCCTGAGTCGGAAAGGTCTGCGTGCTTGGTACTGTGTAGGGTGTCGTTCCAGCCAGGGTCGCTGCACATTGCTGGATCGCCTGCGCAGCGCCAGGAAGTGTGGACGGTAGATTCGGAATCGACTGGTCAGTTTTTTTGAAATTTAGCGCGCTGGTTAGGTCTCCGACCGTTGCGCGGCGCCATGCGCTCAAGTTGGGCACCTCAACACCGAACAGAGTCTCGAGGAATCGCAACACAGAAGTGTGATCGAATAGGTCCGATGACACGAGCCCGCCTCGACTGAACGGCGAGATGATCAGCATCGGGACGCGAAAACCCAATCCAATCGGTCCGGCAATCATTGGACTGCCGATTACGGTCGGGTCTGGTATCGCGGGCGCGGTTACATATTCGCCTGCGGTGCCGAGAGGCGCCGTCACCGGCGCGACGTGATCAAAAAATCCGCCGTTCTCATCGTAGGTGACAAGCAAAACGGTCTTTGCCCACAGTGTTGGGTTCGCTGTTAGAGCACTGACGATGAGGGAAAGAAGATTCTCGCCAAATATCGAAGGCGAAGGCGGGTGATCCGAAGTTAGAACCGACCCGACCAGCCAGGAGACCTGAGGCAAATTCCCACTTGCTACATCGGCCAGGAAGTCAACCGGAAACTGTGGTCCGAATGCATTCTGATGAAGTACCGACGCAGGATCCTGAAAATTCTTGAAGTAGGAGAGAACATTGTCCGAGAGAATTCCGCCAAGAACATTCTCATCAGGCGATGAGTAAACCTTCCAGGAAATTCCCCGGGCCTGGAGCTGCTCGGGCATTGTCGTGTATGTCAGACGACCATAAATGCCTGCTCGATTTGTGACGATGGTCTGCAAAATCGGTCCGCCGTTTTTTCCATCTGGGTCGAGGGAGGCCGCCATCGTGTAGAGTCGATTCGGGTCGGTCGGGCCCATCACCGAGCAAAAATAGTTGTCGCAAATCGTGAAGGCATCGGCTAGAGCGTAGTAGTAGGGAAGGTCTGCGCGATTGTAGTAACCCATACTTAATACGGCATCGTTGGAATCGATCGGAAGACGTGAGCTGACAAAACCGTCCATTGCACCGTTGTTCCAACTCTGATGCTGTGGCACCCAGTCGTGGGTGATGTCGTGCGTGCAGGCTGCATTCGTTTTGGAGGTGTCCAAGTGGAATGGCAAAAGTACCCCGACGGACGAGCCGCTGGTGTTCGCTGGATCAGGTTGCTGGAATGCCATACTTTTATCCGAAAATCCACGAACTCCCCGATAGCTTCCAAAGTAGTGATCGAATGACCGGTTTTCCTGAATCAGGATCACCACATGTTCGATGTCAGTTAACTTGGAACAAGCGGGCGAAGGGGAAGGAGAGGTGATAGAACCGCCACCGCAACCATCCAAACCCAGAGATGCCAACTCGGCAACAACAGTGGCAGCTCCAAGTCTAAGTAGTTCTCGGCGAGTAAAATTATGCATAGGGCCCTAAATTTCAGATGCTCTCTCCAGAGCAAAAGGTAGGATCGGTTAGCAAACCCTGATTGGCACCCGCGCAAACAGGGCTACCGGACGCGGCGGGAGGCGCTGAGAATGCCGCCAAGATGCTTACAAGGACGCCCTGGATAAAGAACTACGACTCCTTCCCGATTGATCAGCCTTCGTCAAGAAAGTAGGCGATGATTGTGGGGTTATGGGTTGTTTGTCAGCCCGAACAACGATACCTTCAATGCGCGTACGTTCTCTTCGAATCAAATTATTTCTGTGATTCCACTTGTGATCCCATGTATGTTTTGGCATCGAAATGAAATGTATTCTCTGCCTCCTCGCTAGTTCGTTCGTGCGATAAGGAAGTGAAGGGTGGCCTTTCGTGCTGAGTGAAGCCCGCGAGCGGCTAAGGGGAACAGACAGTGCCCTGATGACGGCCATTCTTGTCGCTGGGGTGTTGTATTTTGCTCGGGATATCTTCATTCCTCTCGCATTGGCTGGCCTTCTCTCGTTCCTGCTAGCACCCGCGGCAAATTGGCTGGAGCGATGGAAAGTGAAGAGGCTTCCGGCTGCATTGATGGTGATTCTGCTTTGCGTCGGCGCGTTGGGAGCCTCGGTTGGGCGTTGCTGGGGCAGGTCTACAATCTGGCGGTCGAGCATCCACAGTATCAGCAGAATGTCACCGAAAAAATCAACTCTCTTCATCTGCACTCGAACGGTCGTCTCAGCGAGACGCTGGCAATGCTAGCCAATGATCGCAAGCAACTTATGAATGGGGATGGGGTCCGCACACCGGTTTCAGACCCGTTACAGCGAAATAGGGTTAGGACGACTCCCGGGCAAGCATTACCGTCCAGCAAATCGACCCAGCCTATTTCGGTGAAAATCGACCAACCGGATGAGTCGATTGCAACGATGGCTGGCCACACCCTTACGCCTCTCCTACATCCGCTCACAACAATATTCGTCGTTCTGATCTTTCTTGTCTTCATGCTGTTGGCGAGGGACGATCTTCGCGATCGAGGGCTTCGCATTGCGGGGAAAGGCCGGATGCATGTAACGACTAAAGCTATCGAAGATGCCAGCCGGCGCGTTAGTCGATATCTCCGGATGCAACTGATCGTCAATCTCTGCTATGGTGCAGTCGTCGGTCTCTTGCTTTGGGCTATCGGAGTTCCGAATCCGCTGTTGTGGGCCGTACTCACTTGTCTGCTGCGCTTCGTTCCATACATCGGAATTCTATTGGCAGCGGCAGGGCCGTTGTTGCTCTCTATCGCTGTTTCGCCGCACTGGAGCCTCCTGATCTGGACTGCGTTCATGTATATAGTTCTCGAATTAGTAGCAGCGAATTTTGTCGAGCCAATGTTATACGGTGCATCAACCGGGATTTCTCCGATCGGTGTCCTGATTGCGGCAATATTCTGGACGCTTCTGTGGGGATTGCCAGGACTATTATTGTCAACTCCGCTCACCGTGTGCCTCGTCGTAATCGGACGTCAAGTTTCGCACCTGCAGTACCTTGACCTGCTCTTTGGGGATAACGAAGCACTGGCGCCTCCTGATCGGTTTTATCAACGCATGCTAGCCTCGAATGCACGAGACGCGACGACGCTCCTTGAAGAGACATTAAAGACCAAATCAGTCGAACAGGCCTATGACGGCATAGTGGTTCCCGCGATAACGTTGATTGAAGAAGCGCGGCATTCCGAGGAAATGACAGGCGCTCATGCCGAAGAGCTGTTGCAAAATGTTGAAGAAATCACGGAGGACGTCTTTGGCAAATGCAACGAGACTGCTGCCGTCCAGCTTGAATCAAAGTTGCCGCGCCAGGTAGTGTGCGTGCCAGCGCGAGATTTCGCCGATGAAGTCGCCTGCCAGTTGGCGGCACAGGTGCTCAGCCAGGTTTCCTTCGCAACTGCGTTGTCGGCGGATACGTCTACGGCGGAGGTGCTCCAATCCCTGGAGAGTTCCCGACCGGATGCGATTTGTGTGGTGGGGATTCCGCCTCATGCAATTCGACATCTGAGAATGCGATGTCACCAGATTCGCGCAAAATTTCCTACCATCCCCCTGGTTGCTTGTATTCTCAGCGAGCAATGTGATCTGTCGAAGCTGAAGGTTCGCATACCGTCAGAAGACGCGCAGCATGTGGTTTGTTCTCTCCAACTGATGAAGGACTATCTATTGCCACTCCTGGGGCCTGTGTCGATAGATGCTCCGGCAGACTCGGCTGTGTCTCAAGAGGAATCTGCAAAAGAATTAGCTGATTCGTTGCAACATATGCAGCTTCCAGATGTATTCGATGAACCGAAAGAGACGGTGTTTAATCACTTGACGATGACACTGGCGCGCGCCTTCGATGCTCCGATAGCGCTGATCACTGTGACGAATGGTCAAAGGCGTTTCTGGGAGTCGCGATGCGGCCTGCCTGATGATTTGCAATCAACAGACGAAAATGAGTGCGATCGGTCGATTTGCAGCAGGATTGTTCTGCCTGACTCCGGACTGGTGATCGGAGATATAGCAACAGACAAGCGCTTTGAAAGAGACCGATTCTTAAAGGAAAGTGGAATACGATTTTATGCAGGCGCTCCACTGAAGTCCCCCGAAGGCAAGACCATGGGATCAATCTGCGTGTTGGACACGAGACCCCGGGAGTTAGGTGAGGAGCGAAAGGACTTGTTAGTGTCTGTTGCGAATGCCGTGGTGCAGGCCATCGAATTACACAGCGGAGAAACGTCGGAGGTCTCTTAGGCTTGGTTTCCCCTTGCGGTGGTACTATTTCGCGGACGCGCCATTCCGTAGCAAACGCATCAGGGCTCTCTCGTCCCGCTGGGCCCGCTGTAAAACGGCGGCTGCGCCTGAGCCTTTGCCGTGATTACTCATCTTGAACAACCGAATCATTTCACCATTTAGATAGCATTCGATCACCGCGGGATGGACATAACACTTACGACAGACCGACGGCGTATTACCGAGCCGCACGGCGACCTGTTTGATCATTTCCACTATGTTCTTCTTAGCCTGCGTTTCCGATTCGAACGCTCCGAATTCTCTCAGCAGCGTACACGCGATTAATGTTCCCGCCCAGGTGCGGAAGTCCTTCGCCGTGAAATCCTGACGGCTCACTTCCCGCAAATAGTCGTTCACATCCGCTGAATCAATTGTGTGGTGTTCGCCCTCGCTGTCGATATATTGAAAAAGCTCGTAGCCCGGTATGTCTTGGCAACGCTGGACAATCCTCGCCAGCCGGCGATTGGTGGTGTCGACTGCGTGACGAATACCGCTTTTGCCCTGAAACTTGAATGTGATCTTTGAGCCATCGACTGCCACGTGGCGGTTTCGCATAGTTGTCAAACCGTAAGAATTGTTCTCCCTAGCATATTCTTCGTTACCTACGCGAATGAACGTTGTCTCCATTAAGCGAACAACTGTGGCAAGTACCTTCTGGCGTGGCATGCCGGGAGCAGATAAATCATGATCAACCTGCTCGCGGATGACGGGGAGAGCCACTCCGAATATGAGCATGCGTTCATATTTCGTCTCGTCACGCACCTCGCGCCAGCGAGGATGGTACTTGCTCTGTTTCCTGCCCTTCGCATCGCGTCCTGTGACCTGCAAATGGCCTTTCGGATTGATGCAAATCCACACGTTCGACCATGCAGGTGGAATGACGAGCGACTTAATTCGAGCTAAAGTCTCTGCGTCCCTTAACGGCGAACCGTCGGGCCCAATGTAGGTGAAGCCTCTGCCTTTGCGGTTTCGAGAGATGCCTGGCTGCGTGTCGGAAACATACCGAAGACCGGCCTCTTTTGCTGACTGGCTGGGATCTGGAGTACTCGTTGGATTAGGCATGTCTCTGGCGGGAACGGTTCCTTCCGAGATAAATTGTCGCTGAATACATTCCTTAGTCAGCGATTCCAGGATTAGGTGGATCGATTCCGAGCGCGGTCGCCAGCGCGATCAGATGATCCTGTTCCTGAACCAGGATATTGCGAAGGCTCTCAGTGATGGCAAACTCATTGAGCTCGTCCGACTGTTTTATACGGCGACGGTATTGACGGATTGTTTCTTTCTCGTTCTCCAGATCAAATCGAAGCATTTCATCAGCCTTCTCCGAGGTCTTGACGGACTTGGGAGTGACACTAGGCATGCCACCCAGATAGTCGATGTGATTGGCCACTTGTAACGCATGAGAAAGCTCTTCGGTGGCATGAACTGCCAGCTCATCGGCAATATTCATGTACGCAGCCCCTTTGAGCACTTGCGAATAGTTCACGTACGAGATGATTGCCTGGTATTCCCGGGAAAGATCTTCATTGAGTGCGTCGATTAGCTTCTCACGGTTCATCTTGCCATTCTTAGTCGTCACTTTTTTGGTTCCTTTCAGTTAGTCGAGGTCTTCATCTCGCACCGTGGCAGTAGAAACGGAGGCTTTTCTATTTCGACCTGATGTACGGGGCGCTCTCCGCTTTACGGGCTGCTGTTTTGCGACTGCTCTTTCCATCGCATCATTGACAGTCTGCTCAAGCTCGTCTTGGGGAACGCCCTTCTTCACGGCCTTTTTGACAGCCTTGTCGAGCTTTTGCACTGCTTTTTTTCGCGCTTTGACTGAGCTCTTTTTTGCCATATCGGGAACATCCTCGGTCTGTATGATGCCCACGTTTGACGTTTCGCGGGCGATTTATCTACTGAGATGTCCTAAATCAACCGGTATGAACCGTTTCCGCACCTGACGCTTCAGGGCTGCGATGATCACTCCTGTCGTTCATGAAGCCGAATGGATGTCACTTTTGTCGGATTTGCCACGCTGGCAACCACCCGACAAACTGACGGTCGTTATCTCCTCTCATCCTGACGATGAGACGTTAGGTACACGCGAACGTGTGGGCCACAGAAACGTATCTCGCCGCCGCAGGACGAGAAATTGATGAATCATACTCGGACTGTAACGCCGCATTGTTTTGCCAGAGCTTATGGTCTCCATCCACTGACAATGGTCGGCGAGACATCCTGTCGCTATCACGAGCTGGACCTGTATTTACGTCAATCCCATGCAGAGCGAGATCTGGAATCTCTCGGCCGCAATTTACTCACAGGAGGGCCATTGGGGTTGAATAAGCATTTCTATCCAAGCGTATTTCGCCATCACATGTAACAGTAAGCAGGTATGTGAAGGCGCCAGAGAGGTGTGACAAATGAAGTCTTTGACGGATCCAACAAAGTTGAAACCGATTAATAAGAAGGATGACCTTCTTCAGGTCATTATTGAAACTCCAGCTGGCAGCCGAAACAAATTCGCATACGATCCGGACCAGGGCATTTTCGCGCTCAAGAAAGTTCTGCCGGCAGGCATGGTGTTCCCCTACGACTTCGGCTTTCTACCTCAAACCATCGCTCCAGACGGTGATCCGCTGGATGTGCTTCTGCTGATGGACGAGCCCGCATTCCCAGGTTGCGCCGTTCACGCTCGACTCATCGGAGTTATCGAGGGCGAACAGCTCGACGGCAAAAAGAAAATTCGGAATGATCGTCTTGTCGCTGTTGCCGAAGCCAATCACATGTACGCTAACGTGCGAAAGTTGAAGGACCTTCCTGCCAAATGGATAAAGGAACTCCAGGATTTCTTCGTGAACTATCACAACCTCGAAGGCAAGAAATATCGATTGCTTGGATGCAAAGGCGAAGACACGGCATTTCGCTTGATCAAGGAAGCAAAAAGGGCGGCCTAATTAGCACTTTCCCGGATAGAGCCCGATGGATCGAATCTCAGATCTCACTCTCACGTTCTCACGAGGTTCGGCATCCTATTTGTTCGGCATCCTATTTAAGGAGACTTTGTCGTGATGAACAGAATGCAAATCGAAGCGAGCGTCTCAAGGGAAACGGAAGCCATCCTGGCCTTACAGGTACATCTGAAATCCAGTAGGTTGTCGAAACTGCGGAGAGGTCAACTCGAGGTCGATCTCTACAATCGAATACACAAGCGATACATTGCGGTCCAGGCTCTAAAGCAATTCCTCAGTCGTTAACATCTGCCATCTTGCCGGAACGAGCTTGACTTTCTCGCTGATTGCATTCTCCCTTGATCTTTTCGTACTTCGCGTGAAGTTCATCGAGTTCCAGATCGCTCAGGTTTTCGATATCGATCATCTGGTCACGTGCTTTATCAATAGAGCGTATCAACTCGTTGAGTTTGAGATTGATTGCCCGGGCATCTCGATTCTGGGTGTTTTGAATGAGAAAGACCATCAAAAAGGTTACGATCGTTGTTCCTGTGTTGATTACGAGCTGCCAGGTATCGGAGAAATGAAAGATCGGACCGAGTACAGCCCAGATCACGATCACCAGTCCTGCTCCGGCGAATGCCCACTTGGATCCCAACCATCCGGATGCCGAGGCTGCAAACTGCCCAAACCAATCGTTTGTAGTCCGTGTCTGTACTTCCAAGGCTGATTTGTTCATTTCCAATCTCCACATTCTGAAAACCCGGCGCAACATTGCCATTACTGGCGCGATCGAACTCCCAGTCCATTTTGAAGTCTTCATGGAGATCCGTCCATCCATCGCTGGCGCCTACAAAACCGCAGGAAACATGGGAAAACGGGACGGTCGCAGCCACGGCCATCCATCTGCTGCCCTTCGTCGCCATAAGGATGCGTTGACCGTTCGCCACCACAACGTAGCCATGATTGCCTGCGCCTCCGATTTCGAGGTGCGGTGCGCAAAGCGCAAAGAGCTTCAGTTCCGGGAGGAACTTTTTGTTCTTTCCCTTAAGAGTTGTCCTCTGCAGGAGACACGGGAGGTGCGGATCGCCGATGATTTCTTTGGTCAATGTGTAGCGGCCTTCGGGGTCGGTGTTGACGACGCGATAGCCCAGGGCGTGATCGGAAATGCGCTCCGTGACAACGGTCAGGTCGCGCTTTTCTTCATGAAGGAATGTTTTGCCGTCTGTCACCAGATGCTGGAGGTCGCGAAGCTGCGGACGATCGACGGTAGGGTAGTAAACCTCGGTAATGATGCCATTCCAGATGGTGAACCAGAGATGGCTCGAAGCAGAGTAGGCCGTCCCTATGCCGGTTTTATTGCTGTGAGTCCATCGGGGTTCAATTCCTGGTTTCCCGAAAGCCTCCTTGCCGATAGCCTGCTGCATACTCCATCCTCACTTCGATTCCAAGCGTATGGTGTGTGTCGACACTACGGAAGCGAAGAAATCACTTCCAATGAATTGTTGCGGAATCGACGCGCGTCTGAATTGGCGGAACCTCGACGATCTGGTAGGTACCGGAAGCAGTCTTTCTGCCAATCGCAACAGATTCAGAGAAAGTGTCGTGAATGGTCGTGCGTCCGGCGTACGCCATCACTCCCACAGAAATCGCAGTGCCTGTACACCAGGAACAAAGCTTTCCGAAGCTGAACACCTGCCGCCCTGCATTGAAAGCCGCTGCGGACGCATCGAGGACAATCTTCGCGGCGAGCAGGGGCCTGGCTGTTCTATGACGCCGGGCAAGAATCGCCAGCGTGAGGGTGGCACCAAAGCTTGCCAGCCCCAGCAGTGCGTCTGGTATTCCTAAAGGGTGGGCGGCCTTGGACATCGTGATGCGCTCGGAATCGAACACGCTCATTGGAGGATCAGGAAGCCGGGATAGAACGCCTGTTTGATACAGCGCTACCGGAACGAGCGTAGCCAAAGCAGAACAGCAGGCCCCCAATAACAACGCATGCTGATGAGCGTTAGCCTTTGTTTCGACATCCGAGGCTGTCCTCACGACATTCTCCGCCGGGCTAGAAGGACTCCGCCAATCGCCGCGACGAGCGCTGTCGCCCCTAGGGCGACGATACCCCTGTTGAGGGACAGAAAAATTTCGGCACTTGTTTCCGAGGACCGGTCGGCAAACTTTCCGCGTGCGCTATGTTTGCCAGGTACATAGTCGTAGAGATTATTCGGCGCATTGGGATCTTTCGGTTCGTTGGGAATCTGCTGCGACTTGTATCCGGTCCTGCCTAGATAGATGTCGAGCAATCCGGGGAAAAACTTCTGACCCACAATAGCCATCACGGTGGGCGTACCCACCCAATATTCTCTGCGCGGGTTCTTCGCCAGCCCTGCGGCGATAACTACCTCGGCAGCAAGTTCCGGCTCGAAGATGGGCGGTACCGGCTGGGGGTCATTCGGCATGCGATTCTTTACCCAGTCGAACTGAGTCGTGTTCATTGCGGGCATGTGCACGGCGGTAAGTTTTACATTGCTCTTATCGTGGTGAAGTTCGCACCGAAGCGAATCTGTGAATCCATTGATCGCGTGTTTGCACGCGCAATAAGCCGACTGTAGGGGAATCGAACGATAGGAAAGCGCAGAACCAATCTGGATGATAGTGCCGTGATCCCTGGGAAGCATCCGCTTCAACGCGGCTAGCGTGCCGTGCACGAATCCTAGGTAGAGGACGTCGGACACCCGCTTATAGTCGGAAGGCTCCATTTCCTTTACAGGCGAGAAAACGCTCACCATCGCGTCATTCACCCAAACATCAATGGGTCCGAACTCCTCTTCTACGCGGCTCGCAGCAGCGTCGACTGCGGCAGCGTCTACCACGTCCACGGGTAAGACCAAAGCCCGGCCGCCGAGTGCTTCACACTCTTCCTTTGCAGCGTTGAGCGCTTCGGGATTTCTGGCCAACAATCCAATGCTCGCTCCGCGCTTTGCGAAGCCGTGAGCGATCGCCCGCCCCAGACCCGCTGAGGAGCCCGTGATTACAACCACCAGTTCGTTTGCCATTGATTTACCCGACGCCCAAGAGAGGGAACGTGCTTTCTATACCAGTGGGATGCTTCTTTCATCACACGGAACATCTCCGCGCGATCTTTTATCGTCTACCTAAAAGACAGAGAGAAGTGAAAATCCTATGGCAATCGATACCGAACGGCACCTGTGGACAGTGGCCGCTCTCTCTGCATCTTGCCATGATGCACTCATCTGCTCGTCAGCATCAGAAGTCCTGCTGCTGACTGGATATTGGCCAGTGATGGCTCAAAGCGTTGCTATCTTTTCTTCCGACGGTGGCGTCAAGGTCATCGTCCCCGAAGATGAAGTGGAACTGGCTGAGAAGACATCCTTGGCTGAGATCATTCCCTACAAACCGGCTGGACTTCACAGTCTCGAAGGCCCCCTGAACCGCTTGAAGGAGCCGCTCCGCTGCGCACTACAAGGATGGTTTGCCCCAAAGATGCGTATTGGCCTCGAATTAGTAGAAGGAATGCAACCGGCGAGTTATGCCGTTTCCGCTGTTTTCCGCTCTTCTCTCTCGAAGTTAGTGGGGGAGCTTGAGCCTGAAGCGACTCTGGCGAGCTGCGACGATCTGCTGGAAGCGATGAAGGCCGTGAAGACGACAAAAGAGCTTGAGATTCTACACACGGCGAGTGATGTTGCGGCGGCTGGCTTTGCTGTAGCTGCAATGGGTATTGGGGCGGGCAGGCGTGAAACCGATGTAGCAGCAGAAACACGAGCAGCGTTCGAAACTTCACGGGATGGGCAGAACCTACAACGCAGCTACGGGTACTACTTCTGTATGTCCGGGCCGAATTCCGCGACAGCAGCAGCAGCCTATGCGCGAACCAGGCAGCGCGTGATCGAAGCAGGCGATCTGGTTATGATCCACGCGAATACATGTGCCGACGGGTACTGGACAGATATCACTCGAACTTACTCAGCGGGGGTCCAGTCGAGCCGTCAGCGGGAAATGCGCTCCGCAATCGACGAAGCACGGGCAGCAGGCCTGCGATCCATAAAACCTGGAGCGACAGCAAAGGAAGTCGATCATGCGGCACGTTCCGTCATGGATTCGGCTGGCTTCGGCAAAGCGTTCAAGCATGCGGCTGGTCATGGCGTTGGCTTTGCAGCGGCGAACTCTAACGGCAGGCCGCGCCTTCATCCCCTTTCTCCGGATGTGCTTGAAGAAGGGATGACATTCAATCTCGAACCCGCTGCCTACTTTGAGGGCTACGGAGGCATGCGCCATTGTGACGTGATTACCGTCACTCCAGAAGGCGCCTCCGTGATCACGGACTTTTGAGGTATGCACATTCAAGGACCGAGGATTCACGGAAGCAAGGTGCAGGTCTACAAGGTGCCTACGGATGCGCCGGAGGCGGATGGAACCTTCGCATGGGACAGCACGACCATGGTGCTTGTCAGCATCGAGGCCGGTGACAAGCGCGGCATTGGTTACACCTACGCCGACGGATCGACGGGCAAGCTGGTGAAGACGCTGCTCGAGAAAGTCGTCGAAGGCCGCGCCCCCTTCGACCATGGCTCGATCCTGCAGGATCTGTATCGGCAGGTTCGTAACTCGGGCGAAACCGGAATCAGCAGCATGGCAATTTCTGCGATCGACAACGCTCTCTGGGACCTTCGCGCCAGACTTCTCGATACTTCGCTGGTCAGCCTGCTGGGTTCGGTACGAGGTGGCATTCCCGTTTATGGCAGCGGCGGATTTACTTCCTACGACGATGCGCAATTGACGAACCAATTGGGCGGCTGGGCTGAACGGGGCTTCAGCATGGTCAAGATGAAAGTCGGCACTCACCCCGATGACGACTTGCGAAGAGTGAGCGTCGCCCGGAAGGCGATTGGGGAATCCACTGATCTGTTCGTGGATGCGAATGGTGCTTACACCGTGGCCCAGGCGCTTGCATTGGCGCAGGCATTTGCTCAGGCTTCGAATGTCCGCTGGTTCGAGGAGCCGGTGAGTTCCGACAATCTGGTTGGACTATCCAAGGTGCGCGCCCGGGCTCCGCTAGGGATGGATATAGCGGCGGGAGAATACGGCTACACTGCCTGGTATTTCGACCGCATGTTGAAGGCTAACGCGATCACTGTCCTGCAAGCCGATGCCACACGCTGCGGCGGCATCAGCGGATTTTTGAACAGTGGCGCGCTATGCTGGGCGGCAAACACGCCCTTGTCTTCCCACTGCGGACCGAGCATGCACGTGCATGTATGCTGTGCAGTCCCGCGAGCTATCCATATGGAGTTCTTTCACGACCATGTTCGGATCGAGCGAATGTTCTTCGATGGGTTCTGTGAACCTGTCGGGGGCGTGATGTGTCCTGATCGCACGCGGCCCGGGATGGGCCTGACTCTGAAAGAGAAAGACGCTGAACGTTTTTTGACTTGAATCTCGCGCTCATCGCGCGAGGAATCCACTCCATGCGCCAGAGGGCGCCTTAACGAAAGCAAGGGGAATGGAATGGCGAAGCAGGTATCTGATCTGATTGTGGAACGGCTGATTGAGTGGGGAGTAGATACGATGTTCGGCTTCCCCGGCGATGGTGTCGACGGCTTCTTCGAGGCACTCCGCACGCATAAAGACAAGCTGAAGTTCATCCAAGTGCGCCATGAAGAGGCTGCCGCATTTGCAGCAGTCGGATATGCCAAGTACACGGGTCGGCTTGGCGTCTGCTGCGCCACCTCCGGGCCGGGCGGAGTGCACTTGCTCAACGGGCTCTACGACGCCAAATGCGATCAGCAGCCAGTGCTCGCCATTACGGGACACACCTTTAGCGACCTTATAGGCATGGATTACCAGCAGGACGTCGACTTGGACAAACTGTACATGGATGTCTCGGTATTTAACGAGCGCGTGATGGGATCTTCGCATGCGGTCAACGTCGTGGATATGGCGGTTCGTACTGCCTATGGACGCAAGGGCGTCTCCCACATCTGCATTCCGAAAGACATCCAGGAATGGGAAGTTTCCGACAAGCATCGCAACAGCGCGAATGTAGCACAACACAGCGCAGACTGGAGCGTACCGTCATCTGCCAAGCCGGCCCAGTCGCTGATTCAGAAGGCGGCGGATGTGATCAATGATGGCTCAAAGATCGCGATCTTTGTAGGACGCGGGGCTCTGCGCTGCCGCGAGGAGGTATCGCAACTGGCGAAGACGGTCGGCGGTCCTGTCGTCAAAGCGCTGCTTGGCAAGGCGGTTCTTCCTGATCGCAGCCCCTACACCACGGGAGGCTTGGGGCTGCTGGGCACGGCGCCTTCCGTCGATGCGATGGAAGAGTGCGACACGCTCATCATGATCGGCACCAGCTATCCGTATATGGAATTTCTGCCCAAGCCGGGGCAAGCCAAATGCGTACAGATTGAAATCGATCCGACGCGCATCGGTCTGCGCCATCAGGTGGACGTGGGGCTGGTGGGCGATGCGAAGAACGTGCTGACTGCGCTGCTGCCCTTGCTGAAGCCGAAGAAGGACAAGTTCCTGAAGAAGTCGCAAGAGCGGATGAAGAGCTGGTTCGAGCTGATGGAGGAACGCGGCACGCGCAAAGACATGCCGATGAAGCCGCAGGTGGTGACGCATACGCTGAACAAACTGTTGAACGACGATGCGATCGTTTCCTCCGACAGTGGAACCATCGCCACCTGGACCGCGCGTCATGTGGACATCCGGGGAACGATGCAATTTTCGCTGTCTGGCTCGCTGGCGACGATGGCCAACGGCCTGCCATACAGTATCGGCGCGGCTGTTGCCTATCCAGGCAGGCAGGTGGTGTGCGTCGTCGGTGACGGCGGGCTCGCCATGCTGATGGGCGAGATTGCCACGCTGGTCAAGTACAAGCTGCAGGTATGCGTGATCGTGATCAAGAACAACGTGCTGGGACAGATCAAGTGGGAGCAGATGATTCTGGAGGGAAATCCTGAGTTTGGCGTTGAGCTGGAGCCGATCGATTTCGCGATGGTTGCGACTGCCTGCGGCGCGAAGGGGTTCACTATCGAACGTCCCGAAGATGCGGAGGGAGTATTACGTGAAGCGCTCGCGCACAAAGGGCCGACCGTGGTGCAGGCTGTTGTCGATCCCAACGAACCTCCCATGCCGGGCAAGATTACGACGGAGCAGACTCTGCACTTCGCCAAAGCTCTGGCACGCGGGCAAAAGGATGCGTTGAAGATCGTGAAGACAATCGGCATGGATAAACTCCGTGAGGTCATCTAGGCGATGGCGAATGACACGGAACTTTCGTTGAGCACACTGGCGCTGGATGCCAGGATTGTCGCGAACCACATTCGCGAGGGTCGCTTCCAACGAAGCCTCGCTCTGCTCACCGCGGCGACCAGCATCATCAGCGGGCTGGAAGTCGCTTACGAGCACTACAGGGGAAGCTATAGTCGCCGCGTGATGTATACGCCGGTGATCCTGAGCGGGCTGCTCGCCATCGCGGGTGTAGCCGCTTTCTTCAGCCGCCGCGCGGCCCGGACAGTGCTACGCCTCATATCGGTCGTGACGCTCATCGACGCGCTCGTAGGTTTTTACTTCCATGTACGCGGCATCCAGCGCAAACCGGGCGGGTGGCGGCTCCCCATGACCAACATGATTATGGGACCGCCGATCTTCGCTCCCCTACTGTTCGGAACCAGTGCGTATTTAGGGTTAATCGCGTCGTATCTGCAGCGGGAAGAGAATAGCGGCCCGGCTTCAACATCCGGAAAGGACGGCTTTTTCGCACGGCTGCTTCCTTCCTCGGCTGGTCGAGAATTGTTGTCGGCGGAGCAGGATATGCGCGAGGGCGGGTTCCAGCGGCAGGTTGCGATCGTTGCCGGAGTGAGCGCTCTGCTCAGTGGATTCGAGGCTTACTACTCGCACTACAAGAATAATTTTCGCTACTGGATGCAGTGGTCGCCGGTGGCCATTGCGCCGGTGCTGGCGGCCGTCGCCTTCGCTTCGGTCAGGAGCCGCAAGCTGGCTACCACCGTGTTGCCTGCAATTTCAGTGATCGCGGGCGCGGATGCGGCGATCGGATTCTATTATCACGCGCGAGGCGTTCTGCGCAGGCCCGGCGGAAAGAAGCATCTGCTCTACAACATCATGTACGGGCCTCCGATTTTTGCTCCCCTGCTGTTTGGAGCTGCGGGCATGCTGGGAGTGCTGGCCAGCCTGCTGCGCAGGAGGCGCGCGTGAAGCCGCCCTTCGATGGAGTGGATCCTGCTCTTTGCCCGCGTGATCCGAATACCGGCGAGCCGTTGCCGCCACGGAAGCAGCCCGGCTACTATCCCGGTTTCAGCACCATCTCGCAAAGCCCCTTCTGGGATGAAGCTACACGCGAGGTGATCGACAAGCGGGTGAAGCATCCACCCGAGCGCAAGTTTTTCTCCGCAGAAGCGTGGAACTTCTGGACGTCCGTCTTCGCCCACCTGATTCCGCAGACCGATCGAGCGATAGACCGCCAGATACCCATCGTTGCCGTACTCGATCATCGGCTTGCGATCAATAAGACCGCCGGATATCGCTATGAGTCTATGCCTCCTGATCGCGTGGTATACGAAATCGGGATCGAAGCGATCGATCTTGAGGCGGTGCACCGCTATGGGGGGAAGTTTCTGGTGCTGCCATCCGCGGATCAGGACCGCGTGCTTCAGGCGATCCATGATGGCAGGCCCGAAGCAGCGCGGGAGATATGGAAGCGCATGTCGGTGCATCGCTTCTGGCAGATGATCATGGGCGACGCCATCGACGCGTATTACGCGCATCCTTGGGCGTGGGACGAGGTGGGATTCGGCGGCCCGGCCTATCCTCGCGCCTACACGCGGCTGGAGCGCGGCGAGCCCGAGCCATGGGAAGTGCAAGAGCAGCGCTATGAATGGCTGCCGCCTGCCAACACGGCCTCGGCTGAGGTCGACTCCTCGCAAAGCCATCACACTGAATCCGGACAGCACAGTCTGCTCGATCGACTCTCCGAAGAAGCACAGCAGGGAGCAAAGCGTTGAAGAAGCCTCTTCTCGGAGCGTTCCAGCTCCCGTCTTCAAAAAAGCACATGGTCGGTCCGCTGCAATCGATTCACATGCCCATGCGCCGCTTTCGCGAGTATGAGGAAGTCGACTACGCCATCGTCGGCGTGGGTTCCGCGGGTGGTGTCCTTCTGCAACGGCTGGCACGTGCTGGTTTCAACGTGGTCGGGCTAGAGGCCGGTCCCTTCTGGGACACAGAACACGACTGGGTGAGCGACGAAGCCGGCTCCCATGAACTTTACTGGACAGAGCCCCGTGTGACGGGTGGTAGCGATCCGCTGGCGTTGGGAGCAAACAATTGCGGGAAGGGTGTGGGCGGCGGCTCGGTGCACTGGGCCGCGTTTACGCCGCGGCTTCACCGTTCCGATTTCGAAGTCTACACGCTCGACGGCGTGGGCGCGGACTGGCCAATCACCTATGACGACATCAAGCCGTACTACGAGCAACTCGAGCTGGAGATGTCGGTTGCCGGCCCCGCGTACTATCCATGGGGACATCCGCATGGCTATGCATACGGTCCGCACCCGATGGGCGGCGTGGGCAACGCGCTCATCAAGGGCTGTACCGCATTGAACATTCCTGTCTCGATCGGCGGCCCGGTTGCCATCCTTTCAGGTTCGCATGGCGATCGGCCTCACTGTATCTATCGCGGCTTTTGCATACAAGGCTGCAAGGTCGGCGCGAAGGCAAGCACACTCGTGACTCACGTGCCGGACGCGATTAGGAGGGGAGCCGAGCTTCGCGATCGCAGCATGGTGTCGCGAATCGAGCTGGGCAAAGACGGGCGCGTTACTGGTATCCACTACTTCGACATCGATGGTCACTCGCACTTTCAACGTGCGAAAGCCGTCATCGTCTCCGGATATTCGATAGAAACGCCCCGTCTGTTGTTGAATTCCGCGTGCCCCGGCCATGAGAAAGGTCTGGGAAATTCGAGCGGTACCCTCGGCTGCTATCTGATGGCGCAGGCCGGAAATGTGGTGATGGGCCGTTTCGACCAGCCAGTCCGCATGTACAAGGCTCCGCCCGCACACGCACTCACCGAGGAGTTCTACGAAACAGATCCGAAGAATGATTTCGCTCGCGGCTTCGCAATACAGACTGTCGGTCCGCTGCCCGTTGCATTTGGGAAGCAGCTGCTCGCGGCCAAGAAAGCATGGGGGTGGGGACTGCGCCGCGAAATGATGGACTACAACCATTGGGCGGCATTCGGTTTGCTGGGAGAGATCCTTCCCTGGAAAGATAACTGCGTCACACTTTCCAAAGACAAAGATCGCTTCGGCCTGCCCGTCGCGCATGTCTCTTTCAATCTTCACGAGAACGACAAGAGACTGATCAAAGCGGCGAAGGAGAAGACTGAAGAGGTGATGCATGCGGCGGGTGCGACTGAGGTCGTGCAGGAGGCGCGCTATGCTCATCTCGTAGGCGCCTGCCGTATGGGGTCCGATCCGCGCACATCGGTGGTCGACAAGTTTGGTCGCAGCCACGATATTCTAAATCTCTTTGTTTGCGATGGAAGCGTCTTTCCGACACAGGGCTCGGCAAATCCCGGGCTTACCATCCAGGCGCTGGCAGCGCGTACTGCGGATTACCTCGTATCCCAGGGTGAGCGAATCTTTACGAGCAACGAACGCAACATGAAGACGTCGTCAATGCGCCGGGAGCTCGCGCCGCCGGAGGCGTGGGGTAAGGGCGTTCCTCGCCTCAAATAACTTTTGCTCTTGCGGCCCGTAGTTATTGAACCTGCCTGCTCTCATTTCTCAATGCTCTTCGGTAGTTCCAGCGAGGTATGGGCGGTGTCGGCGAGTCTCACCTCCATGCACGGGAAGGTGCTGCTCCTCGTTGACACTACGAGTGGCATACCCGTGATGCATCCGCAGTTTACGCTCGCTCGATCTTCAAGCTCTCGTCGTAGATGCTCTGGATATCGCTTAGCATCTTCCTGCTCGTCGCCAGCCTTGTTACCTATGCTGGCTGGAGGTTTCGAGCGCGACCTGGCGGCTGGGTCAAGCGCCGCATTCGGTGCTCAAATCCAACGCATGCGTCCACGCTGCAGGGCAACCCGAGTCCGCTCCGTACCGTGAGCGCACCTAAGGTGAAGAAAAGTAAAGATCTGGTGGGCCCACCAGGACTCGAACCTGGAACCAAAGCATTATGAGTGCTCTGCTCTAACCCATTGAGCTATGGGCCCTTTATTTCACTCCGGCGCCGCGTTGCCGAAGTCTAGTGTAATGGACCGTAGTCAACCCGTAATTGAGCGTAATTTAGGGATTATGAGTTTCCGGACATCCTTGTAAGTCTATGAAAATAAAGATAATGTGAGCGTAATTGAGCGTAGCCTTAAGCAATTGAGTGACCGTAATTTAGAGCAATTTATCCAAACAGAGAAAAGCTGATGAGTGTACCGCTGCTGTACCCGGAGGCGTCATATAATGCGGTAGATGTTTACTGCAAATGCAGTAAGATAATACTGCAATGATTTCCCTGCGCTCCGAGCTGCGGCGTAAGCTTCTGACGTATTTCTACACCAATCGTTCTGCGCGCGTGTATGTCCGTCAGTTGGCGAGTGCTTTGAGCGTGGATTCAACCAACCTGTCACGTGAACTGGCGCGGTTGGAGCGGGAAGGACTCCTGGGGTCTGAGATTGAGGGGCGGCAACGCTATTACAGCATCAACTCGCAGTACCCATATCTGAAAGCCGTCTTTTCACTTCTTCAGGGAACGATAGGCATTGTGCCAACACTGGCAACTGCGCTGCGTCGCGTGGAAGGCATCGAAAAGGCATACCTCTATGGTTCCTTCGCCAAAAACGAGGCCGATGCGTCCAGCGATATCGACCTGTTGATTGTGGGACATCCCGATGCGATCAGCCTGGCAGCGGAAGTCTCCCGCCTGGAAAAAACGCTTCATCGAGAAGTTAGCTACACGACACTGAAGCCACAGGAACTGAAAAGAAAGCTTGCGGCGCACGATCCGTTTCTTACAGATGTCTGGCAAGGAAAACGAGTCGAGCTAATCGGCCATGAACAAAACGAAGTCACAGCGAATTGACCCGAAGCAGGGCAAACAGTTTTTTGCGGACGCGCAGAAGCGGACCTCTGCCGCTCGTAAAAACCTCGCCATCGATGCCGAGACGGCTTATCAAATTGCCTATGAGGCCATGATTAAAGGCTCTCTGGCACTCATGCTCAGCCACGGACAACGGCCACGCAAACAGCTCGGCCACCACATTGCAATCATTGAGTTCGCGCAGAAGAATCTGCCTGGGTGTCCAGCGGGTACCTTTGTCCTGTTCGATCGACATCTGCGAGTGGTCTGCCAGCGCTCACAACTGCCATTCACTCCACCACAAGCGCCAGCGTTGTCGCGTGTCGCGAGCTTGAAACCCAGATCTACCGCAAAGAGCTGGAGAGTGGCGATTGGTCCATGTGCACTACTCTGAAGACCGTCAGGCCACTTCTTGAATACCTGAGGAACTCAATGAGCGCATTGGCTTTGTTGGCAACAGTTGACTGGCACCGGACACCAGCTGACTTTGCAGGACTTGCTAGAAGCTCACCACCAGCGCCTCGGAGCGGACGCGCAGCAGATGGGCGCGCTTCGCCTCGCGCTCGATCTCGCCGGAGTCCGGAACAGGGAGCATGCTGAGACTAGGGGTAATAGGCCTAGCTCGCCGCCTGTCCGTCTCAACTTTCACGACACTGTCGCGGGCACGTTCTCAATCACCGCGGTCTCTGCGTGATCCTTGTAGAGTGAGCCTTCTTTCATAATCACGTGCAGGTTTTTCTCATGTACTACCAGATCGAGGTCCTCCAGCGGATCGCCGTCCACCAGTAATAAGTCGGCGATGTAGCCCTCTTTGATCTGGCCCAGTTCGTTGCCCAGGCCCATCACCTGCCCGCCAATGCGCGTGCCGCACTGCAGCGCCTCGCTTGGAGAAAATCCCAGCAGATCCACGAAGTGCTTCAGGTCGCGCGCATTGTCGCCCTGTGGCGACTGCGCAAATCCGTAGTCTCCTCCAATCAGAATGCGCACGCCGCGTTTGCGAAGCTCCGTGTAAACCGCAGCCGTGTTGTCGATGGTGCGCTGCATCTTCCGCCCCACCTCTGAGTCACGATAAAAGCCGAACTGCTCGCCTTCATAAAGCGTGCTGTAGATGATCCCGATCGCCGGGCCCACAAAGATGCGGTCCTTTACGGATTCGAGCATGTCGATGGCTTCCTCATCCGCCGACTCGCAGTGGTAGATGACGTCCACGCCGCAACGGACTGCGCGCTTCACCGACTCCGCAGCCCGCGCATGGCAGTTCACCTTTTTGCCGAAGTCGCGCGCCACGTTCACCGCCGTCTGCACCTCCTCCTCGCGCATCACTGTCAGTCCGCCGTGCGCTGCCGGGCTAAGATCGTCTCCAGAGATGTTCACCTTGATGTTGTCCACGCCTTCCCGGCAACACAAACGCACTGCCTTCGTCAGCTCCGCTTTGCCGTCGGCAATCAGTCCAAAGCTCTCGTAGTACATGTGAGCTTTGCGCTCGTCGCCCAGACCTCCCGTCACCGTAATCTCCGGACTCGCTGCACGAATGCGCGGACCCGGGAATTGGCCAGCATTCACTGCATTCCGAATCACCACGTCCAGCCGCAGCTTCGACGTGGCTGCGCTGTATGCACTGGTAAAGCCATGATCGAGCAGCGTCTTCGCATTGCGCACCGTCAGAAGAACATGCTCCTCCGGCGGAATATTGCCGAGGTCGGAATCATTCACCGCCCCGCCAAAGGAAATATGTGCATGTCCTTCTACAAGGCCGGGCATCAGTGTTCTGCCGCGTGCCTCAATTACTGTTGCTCCTTCTGTCGAAAGTCTTGACGGAAGGAGCGCAATCGCCTTGATTCTGCCGTTTTCTACAAGCACATCGGCCGGAAATGCGGGAGCGCCGCTGCCGTCCCAAACGCTCGCGCCGCGAAAAAGAATTGGCTTCATAACAGGTTTCTCCTTGAGCTTTGATGGCTATTGATATTCATCTGCCACGTAGGCGCCGATGCGTCCCGCCAAGCCGGGCGACAATCGTGCGATCACAATTCCATAAGTAGTTGAGAGGGCCAGAACACTCAACGCAATCCACGGAAACAGATTGAACGGGCGCGCCTGACCCGGTTGAATCAGGCCCCACAGCGGAAAAAGCATGACTAGGGTGCCGGCAATCGGTAGTACAAAATGTCGAAATATATCGAGTTCGCTGCGATGGTGCCGAAGCACATACACCGGCAGCGCAAGGTTCGTGAGCATGTAGGTAAGAATGATCGGGATCGAGCCCAGCGTGCCCGCAAAGCCGAAATAATCCAGCGGAGCAATTCCTCCGAGCAGGCTGAACCCAAGCACCAGCGCGGCCGCGATCATGAGAAACACCCACATGGCGCTATGCGGTGTTTGATGCCGGGGATGGATCTTGCCCAGAAACTCAGGCAACAGTCCCTCGCGTCCGGAATTAAATAGAATGCGCGCCTGCGAATTCACCAGCCCGATCAGCGAGCCCAGAATGCTGGTCACACCCGCCATATACGCGATGAATAATAACGCCGGAGCCGAGGCCTTCAGTCCATCGATGAAGGGGAGCCGCGGCACGCCCAGCGCATGCGCGTCCATCTTGAATCCCACCGCCGTTGCGTAGGCGAGGAATACATAAAAGATGCCGATCGCCAGCGTGCCCGTAATCAGCGCGCGAGGAATATTGCGGCGCGGCGTTTTTGTCTCTTCCGCAAGCGTTGCCGAATTCTCCCAGCCGATAAACAGATACACGGCCAGAGGAAACCCCGCTCCTAGGCCGGCAAGCCCACGCGTCAGGCTTGAGTATTTGAACGGAGCCAGGCTCAGAGATTGCGGGTGGGCCGCCATCATCAGAATGCTGCCCAGAACCAGAAGCCCCGCTTCGAAATAAAAGAACACGCCCGACCAGAAGGTCGACAGTCCGATACCTCGCATCACCAGCCATCCAGTTGCTGCCGAGATCAGCATCGTAATAACAGCCCAGTGAATCGACAGTCCAACGACGGTCTTCAGCGTCTCCGAGATCCAAACTCCGGCAATCGACACCACCGTCGATGCGGCAACAATATATCCGAAGGTGAGAAACACCGAGACGGCAGCGCCGATCGAAGGTGAGAACGCCTTGCCGGTAAAAGTCACAAACGAACCCGCCGACGGAATAAAGCGCGAGAACTCCGCAATTGTATTTGTCAGGAACAGAATCACGACCATCGCGGTAACAATCGTCAGCGGAGCTGCAAGCCCCGCGCCCTGCACAATCACCGCAAACCCGAAGAAGAAGCTCATTGCGGGTGCAATGCCGGCAAGCGTAGTCGCCACAACATGACTCAGCGAAAGCGTGTTGCGACGGAGCCGGACTTCGTTTCCGGACCGTGCGCTGGACACTGAATCGCTCACAGACATCTGTATTCCCCGGCTCAGCGGCTGGCTGGCTTTAACGAAATCCCGCGCCGCGGCCTACTCGTCCTTCACTTCACCGCGGAGCAGACCAATTTTTTCAATCTCGACTTCGCACACATCGCCATCCTTCATAAATAAAGGAGGAGTGCGTGCCACTTCCCACGCCCGCCGGCGTGCCGCTCACAAGAATGGCGTACCCGATGGAATGCACCAATTAGATAGTTAGTGTAGCGCAACGGGATGGTTGATACTCCAGCGGCAGTCTGGGGTGTGGAGGTTGCCGTAGTTGCTTTGGTCAGCGAATTCGATCGCATTCAGGAACGATTCTTCGTTAGGCTCGACCCGCACGCCGTCATAAATTGTGTAAGCGATGCCGTCTGCATCCAGCGATTCGATCACTACCTGGACAGGATGCATGCGCCGGAGGATCGGATCTGTGATTACCAATGCATTGCGAATTCCGAGGTCCGCGAGGTCCATCCCAACTTCAAGTGTAACGCCAGCGCCGAACCGCACATTGGAGGCGGCCATTTTCAAAGGCGATTTCGTGAGTCATTGAGCGATTCAGGATATCCAATTTGGCGTCCCGGACACAGACGAGTATAACCGCCTCGCTATAGTGGTGCGACCCTGAACGCAAGCTCCTGTATGCTGGGTTCGTTCTCCTCGTATTCAAATCGGAAGAGAGGTTAACTACCAATTGCTATGTGGTTCGTGGAGAAAATTGAGATTACAGGTGGATTCCTTCCTGGCTTGTCGGTCCAACTTCCTCAGGGCCTCACGTGCATCATTGGGCCACGCGGCAGTGGAAAATCAACGCTAGCTGAAGCACTAAGGTTCGCAGTCTGTGGCCTGTCGGCTGCCCCAAAGCATTGCGTCGACCTCGTCCAGGCGAATCTCGCCGGCGGAGCTCTTGTAACGATCACAGCCTTAGCCGAAGACGTGGGCCGATACACGATTAGAAGGGGGCTTAAACAACAGCCGGTTCTACTCGCACCGGGAGGAAGGACGATTGACTCAGTTGATATCGATCGAGGCACGTTCTTGCCGCTGGATGCCTATAGTAGTCCTGAGATTGAAGCTATTGCCGACGAGGTTCTCGGTCAGAAGCGTAGAACACTTTTAGACGAGCTTCGTAGCGAACAGATGCATACAATTCACCTGTCATTGGCCGAGAGTGCACGGGCGTTGGATGCGAACGCGGATCTTATTCGGTCAACACAACGTTCGATTCAGGATCTCACCGAACAAGCTGAGGAACTCGGAGATGTGCGTGCGCGCTTAAACGCTCTCCCGCCGTCCGAACATGAGTCGACGGCAGAGTTTGTCCGAGTTTCGCGTCAGCAGCAGCTCAATCAACGTGAAACCAGCAAACTCGACGCTTTCGATCGAGAGCTTGGATCGCTCGATCAAGGCATTGAGCAGATGAAAAAGAAAACTCAGTTTGTGTTCAAAGCTCGTCTTGCGGAGGAGCATTCTGCCAATGCGGATATCCTTCGCCGATACGACAACCTGCTAGCAGCGACCTTGGATCGCATCGAAGACCACTTCTCAACGATCAGCACTCAGATTCGTGAGGCACAGAAGACGATAGCGAAGGCAAGAGATGGTATCACCAAAGCCCACTCGGATCATGCCAGCGAGTTGGCGAGATTGACCGCCCTCAACCAGGCGGCAAGTGAGCAAGCACGAACACGAGCAACACTCGAACAGCAGCTCGCCAAACTTCAATCCGTGGAGGAGCAGCGTTCGGAACTGAATATAGAGTTGAAGACTCTCTTGGATCTACGCAAGTCGCTTAAAGCGAAGCACATCCTCATGCGAGATCAAATTTCCGGCATACGCGAGGAGGTTGCTTCCGAACTCCAGCGTGAAGCCGGCAAACGTGTACGCATCCGAATTATGCGGAATGCCGACCATCTGGCATACCAGCAGATGCTGGTGGATGGGTTACGCGGTGCGCGGGTTCGGAACCACGAGGAGATCATCTCCACACTCATGCAGCTAAGGCCGGAACAACTTGCCCAGCTCATCCAAACTGACGACGTGGAGTCGCTCGAGGAGCTTACGGCCTTCGGTCGTGAGCGTTCTCGCAAGATCCTCGATGCATTCAGGGAGAGCGTCGACCCGCTTGCCCTTGAGGTAATCGCGATCGAAGACAGAGTTGGGATCGAGTTAAATGTTTCATCCGCCGGAAAAGCGAATTTCAAAGACGCGTCCGATCTTTCCCGTGGTCAAAAATGCACAGCCCTGCTACCGATTCTCTTAGCAAGAAGAGATAGCCCTCTGGTCATTGATCAGCCAGAGGACAATCTCGACAACCACTTTATTTTTGAAACCGTAGTAAACGCGGTCCAACGGCTGAAGAAGCGTCGACAGATGATCTTCATCACCCATAATGCGAACATCCCAGTATTAGCAGAGGCAGATCTTGTGCTGGTTATGAATTCAGATGGCCGCATTGGAGTGATCGAGAGATCCGGCAGTGTGGATGAATGCCGCGAGCAGATCATCGAGCTGCTCGAAGGTGGAAGGAGAGCGTTCGAACTTCGCTCGAAGCGCTATGAAACCGCGTGAGATTCTCTATGAGAAGCTTCGGCACCTCGTAGTGGAGGACCCACGTGAGGCCCGCAGGCTCTTTCACCAACTCCTGGATTCCGGTGGTCCAGCGCTCGACCAGTTTCTTGGGTCCATCTCCTCTCCTTCAGACGGTCGCTTGCGGCAGCTTGTCGCAAATGCACCGAGGAACCATCGCGATAGGGAGCGCCTCATCCCGCATCTCATTGCATGGCAGGAAAGTGAGACAGACGAGTTCACGCAACGCGCTATCTCGCACACTCTCGATGCTCTTGACGTACGATCAAACGCGCAGACGGCTTTGGCGCTGGAGGTCGCGCGCTTGACGACCTCCATCGGACGGGAGATGGCACAGCGTGAACGGCTGAATCGAGAGTTGGAAATTGCACAGGAGGTGCAGGCGCATCTCTTTCCCCAATATCTTCCGCCGGTAGCAGCTCTGGACTACTGTGGCCAATGCCGGCCGGCGCGAGAAATAGGCGGTGACTACTATGACTTTCTCGAACTGCCCGAAGGTAGACTCGGAATTGCCATTGGCGACGTCTCCGGCAAAGGTATTGGTGCTGCGCTTTTGATGGCAAGTCTCGAGGCTTCTCTGCGTGCTCAAGCAGCAGTAAGACATGAGCTGGTCGATTTGATAAAGCAAGTCAGTCGGCTCGTATGTGAGGCCTCCTCGACGAACCGCTATGCGACGCTGTTCTATGCCGAATACGATCCTCGATCTCTGCAACTCTCCTACGTCAATGCAGGTCACAATCCACCTATTGTTCTCAGGCATTCTGCTACGGCGTGCGAGGTTATGCGGTTGGAGACTGGTGGTCCAGTAGTCGGACTCTTACGGCACAGCTATCAGCAAGGAGGCTTCCTGCTTCGGACAGGAGATCAGATTGTACTTTTCACTGATGGTATTTCTGAGTCTATGAATGTTCACGACGAGGAATGGGGCGAGAACCGCTTGATCGAATGCGTTAAGAATTGTCGTGGACTGTCCGCCCATGAGACGATAGCCAGGATTCTTGCCGCCACGGACGCTTTCTCCGCCGGCGCCTCCCAGCACGATGACATGACATTGGTTGTCTTGCGCGTCTTAGTCTGACAAGGTTGCCGTGGAAAGCCAAGACGGCATTGTCAACTTGCGCACGAAACCTGGAACACTGATGCCATGAAGAGTGACTGCGTTCGATACTCCGGTTATCGTTTCCCTTCCCAGATCATCAGCTATGCGGTGTGGGCTTATCATCGCTTCTGCCTGAGTTTCCGGGATGTCGAAGATCTTCTCGCCGAGCGCGGCATCAT
This sequence comes from Alloacidobacterium dinghuense, assembly GCF_014274465.1. Classification (NCBI taxonomy): domain Bacteria; kingdom Pseudomonadati; phylum Acidobacteriota; class Terriglobia; order Terriglobales; family Acidobacteriaceae; genus Alloacidobacterium; species Alloacidobacterium dinghuense. Next base: position 5,604,861 of record NZ_CP060394.1, read on the forward strand.
CGTATCCTATGAAACCATCCGGCAGTGGTGTGAGAAGTTCGGTCTCGACTATGCTCGGCGATTGAAGCGACGAGAGGGACGGCTGGGCGACCACTGGCACTTGGATGAAGTCTTCATTCGAATCAACGGCCAACAGCGGTATTGGTGGCGCGCCGTGGATCAGGACGGTGACGTGATCGACATTCTGGTCCAGCCGCATCGTGATCAGCGCGCCGCAGAGCGATTCTTTCGAAAACTCTTGCGTGGCCAGGGTTCTGAACCACTACAGATCATTACCGACAAATTGAGAAGATACTCCGCTGCCGTGCGAAGCATCTTCAGCAACGTGACTCACTGTGTGGAGCGGTACGCCAACAATCGCGTCGAAGCCTCGCATCAGCCGACGCGCCAACGGGAACGGCAAATGCGCCGATTCAAATCTGCCAGGCACGCACAACGTTTTCTCTCCCTCCATGATGCCGTCCGAAATCTGTTCCGAGTGGGCCGACACTTATTGAGGTCTAGCAATCACCGGCTCCTGCGATCGCGGTCATTCGCGGTCTGGCGGGAAGTGACCGCGGCCTAAGCGAGCGCAAGACCCGCAGCAGCTCAGAATGTCCCTCAACGTCTTAAGTTGACAATGCCGTAACACGATCCCCATATTGCATGCCAATGAAATCGAGATCAGCGGTGATGTTGGCGGCGCCCTTCAGTCCAGCCGGGTCTGCGGTCGAACCGGCGCGCAGAGTGAGGTGGGCGCTGACAAGCGGCACTTCGTGTTTTTCAAGAAGCAGTACAGTGAGTCCATTAGGAGAGGAGACGCGCTTATACGCAGGCAATTCGAATGGACTCGGCGTTGTCCAAGTTGAACCGGTTCCACAGTGCGAACAGGCGGAGGTGGATCGTGTGCCGGTATGGGCGCGAAGTATTTATCAGCGAGTGCGAAAACATCAGCCGCCTTGACGCCGCCTACGACAATGACCGTTGCATTGGTGGGCGAATACGCTAGCAAAGGCACTGGCTCCGGCACCTTCACGGGCACCATGGCGTTCGATCCTAAGGCGTATGGGATGAACAGCGCATCCCGTTTATCAAGATTGCAAATCGAGTCGAGGTAACTGTCTTCCTCAAGGGCAAGCGAGTCAGCGCCCCTCCGCCGGCGTTCAAACAATAGCAGTTCTGATCGGACGTTGTGTAACTGATGTGATTACTGATTCGCACCGACGACCTGAAAATGTGCGCGATCGCGGGAACCCGTCCAATGTAAGGGGGTAGTACGCCGAACTATTTAAACGCCAGAACTGTATTCGAGTTGGGGACCGCAGCAGGAGCAGGAGATGCACCCATAGTCGTTCAGTAACTTCAGAAAGTAGTGTTGTGATGTTCCTGAAAACGCTATCACATACACGCGGCGCGCCGCGATCCTTCAAAGGCTCCGACAGGGCCGGGTCGGTTGTTCTTCAGATTGTTGAATCCGCTCGTTCACACTCCAAGCCTTCATCGTGTCGAAGTCGAAGGACGCAGAAGATCGATGGGAGGCTGTTTCAGGTCACCGGGTTCGAGCCATCGCTGCAATCGGGGCAATCCTCAATGGGAAAGAACAATTCGCTTGCGGAATTGCGGCGACTGGACTACTGTTTTTACGCAATCCCTTCGGCCCATACTCCTGAGCAGTCCAGATTGAAATAGATTGCCGAGCCCTTCATCGGTGGTTCGACGGTGACTCATGGCCAAAACAGGCAAGGTCGGGACTTCAACTTCGATCTTCGTTTGCTGTTATGCACGGTACTCCGACACAGGAACAAGTACAAACGCTTCAGCAGAGTCTGAATTCTCTTCAAAGCCTCAAGTCCAGTGGAGAAGGAAAGTTTGCAGGAGTTGAGAACGCTTCGGCGGGCGAAATCACAGATCGAGCAGACAATGCAGTCGGATGCATTTCGCCCGGAAGGCGGACAGGCTGTGTTGAATGACTTGAACAATCTGGGGCCACAGGGAGCCGAGGGAATGATGAGAGGCCGGTCGTAGCGGAAGGGCTCATGGAGTCCCTCACGCAACGGAATCGGGCAAGGGTGAAGAGACGAGTGAATCGGGCAATATCGCTGTGCCGAATTTTGGCTGGACTGACCTTCTTTTGGAGCTTCTTGAGCTCTGCTCAGGACGTGACGAAGGAGGAACTGGAGCTTTCTCTCGCTGATGCGGTTAAGATTGCCCTGACGAACAACAGGCCGGTGCAGTTGGCCAAACTGGATGTGACCAAGTCCCTTCTGCAGGTATCCGAAGTCAAAACACGGCGTTTTCCCATGTTCAACACGAATCTGCTCGCTACTGGGGACATCACCTCTCCCGCTTTTACCTTCAAGGAAGGTTCGTTGGGAACGATCGGAACCACACCTATTCCTACAAAGGACACCCCCATTCCACTCTCACACGGCGTAACAGGGTATGTGATAGCGACTGTGGATCAACCGCTCACGCAGCTTTACCAGATACACCTCGCCATCCGGGAACAGGAACTCTCAAGCGATCTGTCAAAGGAGAAGTACAGGGGAAAACAGCAGTCGATCGTGGCCGATGTGAAACAGTCGTACTACGCGGTACTTCAAACCGAGAGCGCAATGGACGCGCAGCAGGCATTGGTGAAGCAATATCGGGAGACCGATCGCCTCGCGACACAATACCTCGCGCAGAAATCCATCCTGAAATCGGACAGCCTCGATGCAAAAGCACAACTGGCACAGGCGCAGCACCAACTCATCACATTGAGTGACAATCTCGTAACTCAAAAAGAGCACCTGAATGACCTTCTGGGCCGCGACATCGATACTCCTTTTCGTACCCAGCCTGTTCCTCCGGAAACTCCTCAGGAGCTCGACCTGAAGCAGGCCAGGCAAACGGCCATTGAACAAAGGCCAGAGATTCACGAAGCGAAGATAGATGTCGGTCGTGCGGAGTACGATCTAAAGCTGGCGAAGTCTCAGTACCTACCCGCAATCGGAGCCGCAGTCCGGTATTTCACGCCGATTAACACCGAGCTGTTGCCGCAAAATATTCTTTCCGCAGGCCTCGCCATGACTTGGGATCCTTTTGACTGGGGCAGACGCAGAGATGAGGTGAAGGAAAAGGACGTTACGGTGCAGCAAAGCGAAGTTCAACTTGATCAGGTTCGCTCTCAGATATTACTTGACGTCGACAACACCTTCCGGAAACTCAACGAAAGCCGCTCTCTTCTCGCAGTTGCACAGGCGGCGAGAGACGCAGCGAACGAGAAGCTGCATGAAGTAAATGATCAGTTTGCACAATCATCCGTTCTTCTTCGCGATGTCCTGAAGCAGCAGGCCGCCGTCGCAAGCGCCAACCACGATTACGAAGAGAGCCTCCTCGCTTTCTGGAACGCAAAGGCGCTTTTCGAGAAGGCTCTAGGTGAGGAGTAAAACCATGAGCTGCTCAGTCCCTCAAAGACAGCTTCGCCTGATGATTCTTGCCTGCTCATTAGCGGCTCTTGCGGGATGTAAGCAGGAAGAGCCTCCAAAGGCTGTGCCCATCCCAGTCGAAACCGCTGTCGTACAGACGATACCGGCGGGAAGCGGGACGAAGTATTCGGCCAATATCGCGCCTTACGCGCAGGTTGATCTCGCCTTCCAGTCGAACGGCTACATCGACAGCATCTATCAGGTCCCTAATCCGAGCGGAGGCAGACGCAACGTCGATCAAGGAGACTGGATTCCCAAGGAAACTGTACTTGCGGTGGTAAAGCAACAGAATTATCTTGATCGACTACAACAAGCCAAAGCGCAGCTTGCGCGCGCTCAGGCAGAGCACGAAAAGGCCAGACTGAGCTTCGAGCGGGTTTCGGCACTCTATGCGACGCAAAGTGCAACTGCACCCGACTACGATTCCGCGAAGGCGCAGCTCGACAGCACCGCAGCTTCTGTCTCCGGAGGAGAGGCGCAGGTTAGCGAAGCAACAGTGGCTCTCGACAATTGCTTCCTCAAAGCGCCTTTCAGTGGGTGGCTGGTGGCGAGAAACGTCGAACTTGGAAGCCTGGTCGGGCCGGCGACGAAGGGCTTCACCCTTGCCGACAGCAGTTCGGTGAAGGCAGTCTTCGGAGTTCCGGATACTTACATGAACCGAGTGAGGCTGGGCCAGCATTTTGTCGTTTCGACCGATGCACTCCCTCGGCCGTTCGACGGGCGTGTGAGTGCAATCTCTTCATCCGCGGACCAGAAGAGCCGGGTATTCTCAGTCGAAGTAACGATACCCAATCCTCGAAACGTGCTGAAGCCAGGAATGATTGCGTCGCTGGCGCTGGAGGGGCAACGTCTGCCGCCGGCGGCGCTGGTAGTTCCCCTGGCAGCAGTAATCCGCAATCCGGGACACGTAGATAGCTTCGCCGTCATGATTGCTGAGGGTAATGATGATCTGAAATCAGTGCGGTTAAGACCGATCGAGTTGGGCGACACCTACGGAAACATGATCGTTGCCAGGTCCGGCGTCGACATAGGAGACAGGGTGATCACGACAGGCGCGAGCTTAGTCAAGGATGGTGACAAAGTGCGTGTAAGCCCTTAGGACTGGCCTCCGTCGTTCGCATTAACGCACAAAAATGCTATGAGCCATAAGTCTGAAGCCGAATACATTGCCAGAACGAATAACACCGCGCGCTTTTTCGTCGAACAGCGGCAGCTTTCGCTGATCCTCTTGATTGCGGTGTGCCTATGGGGCTGGTACGGCTACGAGCACATGCCGAAGCGCAAAGATCCAAGTATTCCTGTGCGCGTGGCAGTGGCGAGCACATCATGGCCTGGCGCAACCGCGCAGGAAGTCGAGCAGCTCGTGACGCGCCCGGTGGAACAGACGATGGCGCAGAATCCATTCCTCAAACCGCCTGCACCCTCTGAATTTGGGATCCGTTCCATAAGCTTTCCTGGGCTTTCACTCGTCTACGTCCAGCTTGAAGACAGTGTGACTGATACCAAGAAACAGTTCTCGGACATCAACCTCAAACTGAATGCGCTGAACAATAGACTGCCTCAAGGCGCCGGACCGATCCAGTTCAACAGCGACTTTGGCGATACCGCCGCTCTTATGCTCACCGTTGCGAGTCCTCCGGCAAGTGAGACCGAAGTCGCCCTTCGCGCTGAATCCATTCGTAAAGCGATTCTGACGACCCGCTCCGAGGAATCTCCAAAACCCCCGCAGCCCCGCGTCAGCATCATCTACGCATTTCCCCTTACAGTTTCTGCTTCTCTTGTTCGGGATTCTTTTCGATCCATACTGGAAAGCGCAGTGCCCGGTAAACAGATTGCCGATCCTCACTTCTTTGAGGGAAGTGGTTTTGTTGGCGTTGATATCGCATCTAGTTTGAGCGACGAGGACTTACGCTCGCTTGGCAAGAAAGTAGCTATGGAAAAGCTTCATAGTTCCGAGATCCATCCCGATGCATGGCCTGCGGTTTTCATTCGTGATCCCAACGAAACACAAACCAAGCTTGCCGCGGTGGCTGGTGACAAATACTCCTATCGCGACCTGGATAACTTCACCGACCTGATCGGGAGAACACTGCAAGGCGCAGCGGAGGTTGCCAAGATCGATCGCAAAGGCGTGCTTCAGGAGCAAATATACCTCGATTACTCACAAGAACAGCTCGCCCAATACGGCATGACGCCTTCGAACCTGAAAGACATTCTGGGGGCGCGTAACATCACGCTGCCGGGAGGCCAGCTGGAAGTTGGACCCAAAACAATTCTGATCGATCCATCGGGAAAGTTTACTGGCGCGCAACAGATCGGTGATGTCATTATCGGCACATCCTCTTCCGCCTCGCACAGTCCGGTATATCTACGTGACCTAGTGGATATCTCACGTGGCTATCAGAGTCCTGCGAAATATCTGAATTACCTGACTTGGGTTGACAAAGGCGGACAGTGGCATCGCAGCCGTGCCGTGACACTTGCCGTTCAGGTGAAGGATGATCAGCAGATCGCTGCTTTCGGCGACAGCGTCGACGGAAAGCTTGCCTCAGTAAGGCAGTACATGCCTGACGATCTCATTATTGCGCGCACGTCCGATCAGCCACTACAGGTAAAGGAAAATATCGCACTCTTCATGGACTCGCTCTATGAGGCCGTCGCTCTTGTCGTGCTCGTGTCATGGCTCGGCTTCTGGGAGTGGCGTTCGGCTGTCCTCATGGCCATCTGTATACCGATTACGCTGGCGATGACTTTCGGCACCCTTTATCTGATGGGTGAAGACATTCAACAGGTGTCCGTAGCCACTCTGATCATCGCCCTCGGTCTGCTGGTCGATGATCCGGTTATCGCGGGTGACTCCATCAAACGTACGCTGGCCGAGGGTCATCCGAACATCATTGCCGCATGGCTGGGGCCCACAAAACTTGCAACAGCCATCATGTATGCGACGATCACAAATATCGTCGCGTACTTGCCTTTCCTCATGCTGACAGGTAGCACAGGCGAGTTTCTCCACAGCCTGCCGATCGTTATGACCGTTTCCCTGATCTCTTCGCGTCTCGTTTCGATGACGTTTCTTCCATTGCTCGGTTACTATCTACTGCGTCCCGAGAGGAAAATTGAAAAGTCACTGAAAGAGCGGCGCAAAAGCGGATTCTACGGTTACTACACGCGAATTGCGATGTATTCCATCGAGCATCGGTGGAAATTTTTTCTGGCTTCACTGGTATTCCTCGCCACAGGACTTCTCATTTTTTCCAGACTGAAGACCACATTCTTTCCCGAGGATGTCCAGTATTGGTCCTACATCGACGTCTGGTTGCCGAATGATGCGAACCTGACAACCACCAATCAAACCGCGCTTAAAGTGGAGCAGCTTGTTCGGGAACAGGCAGCGCGATTCTCTGCGGAGCACTCTCACAATTCCGGTAAACCCGAAGACGTGCTGCGCTATATCACCACTTTCGTCGGCGGCGGTGGTCCTCGCTTTTGGTTCTCCGCTTCACCTCAAGCGCAGCAGTTGAATTATGCGCAGGTTCTGATCGAGGTCAAGGACAAGGAAACCACTCCGGAATTCATCAAGGAGCTGCAGCCGGTGTTAAGCGCGACGATTCCCGGTGCGCGAATGGATGCTCGCCAACTCCTGACCAATCCGATGGACTATCCCATAGAGATTCGAATCTCCAGCACTGCGGACGTGGACGCGCAGCAGGAGCCGAAAGACATTCGTGGACTGCGTGCGATCGCGGACAAGGTCAAAGACATCTTCCGCTCCATCCCCATCGCGGAACGCACCCGCGACGAATGGGATCAGGACAGCGCACAGATCGTCTACACCATCGATCCCGATCGGGCTAATCTCGCGGGCGTAACGAACATGGATGTGGCCAACTCTTCCACCGCGGGCATCAGTGGGACCACCGTGGCAGTGCTTCAGGAAGGACAGAAGCAAATCCCTGTGGTTGCGCGGCTGCGCATGCAGGAGCGGGCGCAGCTCTCAGACATTCAGAGCTTGTATGTCTATGCCTCACAGGACAACAACAAGATTCCGCTTGTGCAGATCTCCAGTGTGGGTCATGACCTGATGACTGGCCGCATTATCAGGCTGGAACAGTTCCGGACCATCAACGTCCGCAGCTTTCCAGTTGCCGGGCATCTCAGCTCCGAGGTGCTGAGGGAAGCTATGCCTCGGCTTCGCGAGCTCGAAGCCTCACTTCCGGCTGGCTACCGGATTCAGATCGGCGGCGAATTCGACAAGACGAAGACCGGCTTCAGAAATATGGCGCTGGTCATGGGGATCTCCATCGCTGCGGTTTTCCTCGCGCTTGCATTTCAGTTCAAGAATGCCATTAAGCCTCTTCTCGTTCTTGCCGCCGCTCCGTATGGTATGATCGGCGCCTTCGCGGCGTTGTGGATCATGCATGAACCGTTCGGATTTATGGCCTTTCTCGGCGTGGCAAGTCTTGTCGGCGTCATCGTGAGCCACTCTATTGTTCTTTTCGATTTCATTGAAGAGCGTCACATCGAAGGCGACGATTTCGAACTCGCATTGATTGATGCTGGCATTCTTCGCCTGCGTCCGGTGCTCATCACCGTATTCGCAACGGTCCTCGCGCTTGTTCCTCTAGCGATGCATGGTGGGCCCCTCTGGAAGCCGCTCTGCTATGCGCAGATTGGCGGGCTTCTCGTTGCCACCATCGTTACTAAGCTGCAAGTCCCGGTGATGTATGCAATTTTTGTTCTTGATCTGAAGATTCTGAGGTGGGAGGCCGCTCAGGCTAAGCCTGATATCGCTGTGGCAGGTGCGAACCCTGTTTCGCCACACCTTTCAACCCGAGGAATCGAATGAAGACTTCTCGGTCAACAATAAACTTAAGGAGCAGAACATGCGTAAACTCGTAGGAGCAATTTTGGTGTGGGCCTGGTTTGGATATGCATTGAGTACGACCAGCGCGAATGCGCAATGGGTGATGGTAGCCCGGGCTGCTTCCGGAAAAATACAGCAGATGAGTCACAAGTCCGCGAACGGCAATGGCTACGACGTCGCCACTGTGGTGCTGGAGGCAAATGCGGACAAGGTTTATACTACTGCGCTTGCCGGGCTGAAAGCTCACGAGAACATCAAGATCACCAAGAACAACGACAAAAAGCGTCAGATTGAGTTCACCAATGGCGTTCAGTATGCCAGCCTGCAGGCGACGCCTCTTGGCGACAAGCTCAGCCAGTTGATGATCGCGTCAAACGTCACGGACGATTCAACAAGTGCTACCTCGCTGGTTTTGCAAGCCGTGTTGAAGGTCTGTAAGGAAATGAACGTCAATTGCACAGTGGAAGGAAGCTAGCGTCGACACGCGAGCGATCTTTGGAGCAGGGAATTAATGCGCCCGTATATTCCGGGCACACTCAACTTCTCAGTCAGATTGTATACGGCGAATGCTACTGGACGCGCTTCGCGTAGTTCGAATTGGTGGTTGTTACCTGTAACTGTTTTGCCGTAGCGTTCAACACTGTTTGTTGAGCGTAATTGGTGCCGTCCGGAAGAGTGGCAAATGTGACCTGAAGTGTCACGATGTCTTTGGGCTCGTCCAGATATGTATTGACGTTGATCGTTTGGATTTTCTTCGACGTTGTATCGAAAGCAACCGTCATCTTGTCGCCCTGTTGCGCGTAGTTGGTAAAGATGATGTTGGCAAGATCGCTCCCTAAAGTTTTGTTCATTGAGATATTGCCCGCCTGGTAGGCACGCTGCATGCGTGTCGAGTCAGGAGGGACGTACAAAGCCAGAATGGATTGCACTTGCTGCATGTAATCCTTCATCTCTTCGGTTTTCTTCGCCACAATGCGCTGTTTGAGTTTTCCACCTTGGCGACCACTGCTACTCTGTTGAGAGTCTCCGATGGGAGTCTTCTGAATGCGACCGTCCGGTCCGTACTCGCATTGAAATGTCTTCGGGGGCTTGGGATCGCCTTTCAGCGTTAACACCTGGGTTTCGGTCCATGTGTATTGTTGAAGGCTTTGTTTATTGGCGGCGGCCGCCTCTTTAAGGGCAGCTAGTTTCTTCGTCACATCCGGATCGCTGCCGCCGGCTTGCGCAGATGCTCCAACAGTCATGGCCGCCGTGACTACAAGAACACTCACTGCCCGCAGGATTGTCGCCATGTGTGATGGCTGTTGTCGACGCGCAGCGCGAACCGCGTGGGTTAATTGCAGTTTCATGGTAAGTCTCCGCAGTTGAAATAATAAATTCTTACTGCTGTGGCGGTTTTCCTGCTGTGCTATCGCGGCCTGCGCGGGCCACTTCCCGAAGAACCCCGTCCGCGGTTTTGGAATTGTTCGAGCTGATCTCCTCGTTCGCGAGACTGTGAATCGTTTTGAAGCTGTCCCATCGTGTTCGGCGGAGCAGGGCTTCCCGGAGCAGCCGGAGCCGGGGTTTTATCCTGCGTCCCCTGAAGTCTTTGCCCCCCGGATGATGTCGGTTGGCTGCTTCCCGATCCTTGCGTGGTGGGTGTGGTAGACGAACCCCGAGATTTCGGTTGCGGGGATTGAGTTGCACCGCTCAGATTCTGATTATTCTGACGAGCCTGAGCTGCGCCAGTGGATGGATCGACGGGAGCCCAGCTGCCGTTGTCCCACTTGCTCCAGTTGCCGTTAGAGTCCTTTTTATAAACGTTTCCATCGGCGCCGGCATACACGTTGTTATTGTTCGCATCCTTAGCAACGAAACCGTTATTTCCATTGGCGCCTGAATACCCCGCTCCAGCACTACCTTTGGAGGTTTGGAACGAGCCCGCCGTTCCATTGCTGTTCGTTACGTGTTGTGCCTGAGCCCAGTTGTCTCCGTTCGTTACGACGGAACTGCCCCACTGGCTGTATTGATTGTGGCCTTGTGATGTCGCTGCATAGGTTCCCGTCCAGGGATTGTAAGCCTGAGCGTAAGTATGGCCACCATACGCATTTTGAGCTGTGACAGCTCGCCCGTAGGTTCCCGTGGTTAGGTTGTACCACGCCGCAGTGCCGGCCGAACCATACGGTCCATAGACGGCTCGGCCCACTCCGTAGGCTCCCGTATAAGGGCTGTAGACGGCCGCGACGCCATATGTGTAAGGGTATGGGTAATAAACCGGATGGGGTCCCCAATACACGTAGGGCGGATAGTAGTATCCGGTTCCATAGACAACGGTAGCTCCGACTGCCATTCCTACAACGAACATGCCGAGATAGCCGCTCGAATAGCTTGTTTCAACCGTGGTTGGCGTTGGATTTGAGACCACTACGTAGGTGACGTTGTACACGGGCGAGCTGGGTGGAATGGTGTAAATGACCTGTGGCACAGAGTCCGCCACCTTCCAGGGACCATTCGGACTTTTCGACACAAACCAGACGCCCTGGAAGCAAAGGTAGTAAACATCGCCGACGCGGATCACCTTGTCCGGCGTGTTTACTGCATAAAACATTGTCGTGCCCTGGATTGTTACGAATTGAGGTGGACCGGCATAGACGACCTTGACCTGAGATTCGGCTGCCGCTTTATTCACGATCGCGGTTGTCGGCACCTGTGACAAGAGCACAGCGTCGCTGGCCTCCTGTGTGCTCGGCACAGAGATAAGAACTGCGGAATACGGATGTCCCAACGGGATCATCGCGAAGTCTGGGGGGAGGCTATTACTGGCATTGGTCCATGGGCCATCGAGGGCTGGCCGCCTTGAACCATCTTCCTGAAATGAGAACGTAGAGTGTATTGTCCGGCTGGTGGAGAAAAACGCTGCTTTCTGTATTTGCTGCGTAGGACAGGCTGGTTCCAGGTATCCTCTCGTAAATCGGCTTGCCCTTGAACACGAGCAACTCGGCAGGCGTTTGCGTGAACAGGACTTTCGGGGCATTTCCTGGCACGGCCGGTACCGCTTTCAGGACGTCATCCCAATTTTGATGGGGCGGCAGTTTCGAGATATCCGCAGGCAATTTCAGAGTTGCACTCCACGGCCCGGGAAGTTCCTTTGACGTGAGCCATGTCTTTCCGGCGAGAAGGTAATAATCGGAGTGGTCATAGAAGAGGTCCCAGTTTGTGTTGACCACATACTGTAGTGTCGTGCCTTGAATTGGAGCCAGCACCGACTTTCCATCTACGAAAAGCACAATCGCCGGAACCATGCTTACCAAAATCGTAGGCACCTGGGTGCCGCTGTCAATCGATCGCACAGGCGTATTCGCCTTCTCAAGACTGGCGATCATCCGAGGAAGTCCGATGGTGAAAGTCATGGTTGGATAGATCTGGCTAACGCGCTCCTGCATCCCCGCTTCCTGTGGTGGAGAAAGCGAAGGAAAACGTGAGTTGAGGACCTGAATGTTCTTGACATACACGGTCCGTGCGCTCACATCCGTAATCGTGTCCGCGCGCCAAGAAATAACGCCCAGGACTGGCTTTTGGCCGGGTTGTGATATTGAAATTGCTGTATCAGCCACGAGCATGCGGTACCGTTGCCAGGCTTTCAGCTGCGGCTGGTAAACAATGACGTGGGTGCCGTTTCTGTCAAAAGTCTTCGGCCACGATGGCGCATTCAGCGCAGAGCCAGTGGAGGTGAGACCGCTGGGAGAGACTTGTGTCCACGAGATTGTGGTACTCAAAAGGCTGAGTGTGGCCACAAGGAACAAATTCCTTATTTTTTGCAAGGGTATCTACCTCGATGTGAAATGTCCCTGCCGCATCCGCCAAAAAAACGTATTGAAGCCGCGTATTCGTGCAGAGCCACCAGTTGTGGGGCGGAAAATCAGGGAGGCCGAGGAATCCTGGGCAGAAACCACAAGCAGTCTACATCACGACTGTCAGCATAGGAAACAGTTTGGGAATGGTCTTTTCGCCAGTAAAATGAATGCCCTTCTTCCGAGCGGCTGAGATAGCTGATGAGGACAGAGTGCTGCGATCTATACACATGTAGTTGATTGTCTAGACGCTTACCTAAAGAGGCTGACGTAGCGAACGGTTCGCTCTTTACCTATTTTGAGACAAAGACGGACCGCTGAGCACGTCGGTGATGGATTCTAAGCCGTCCGCAACTAACGCGAATGAACCTCCCAGCAGCCCAGCAGAGCACTTGATTAGAGCCAATCCTAGATTCACGAAGATGCCTAGAATCGCGGACTTCATCCCCCTTTCAGCGGCGCTCTTCATATTGCACTCTTCCTACAGGTTACAGCTGGAATTCACACACGAAGGTTGATCCGTGAATCTCGCAGCTGGTGTCAGCCAACCGATTCAAGTCATCCATCAGATGATTGAACGTCTCGCCGTGCCCGTTGAAAAGTCAGGCGTCTGCAACAATCAGCGATCAAAGGAGCCAAGATGAATCGGAGACCCGACCGACGCCCATAACTGCTCCATCAACTCGCAGCCAACCAAGTCGCGGCCCTCATTTTTTTCTCAGAAACAGCTCGACACGGCACATGTCATGCTCTTCATTTCTTTGATCCAGCCAAAGCCGGCTTTGTGAGCGGGAGGTCTACACTAATGGGCGCATGGTCTGACAGACGCGGGTTAAGCGCTTCGTTGGACTCATTCATGGTGCGTGCAAAGCTCGGCGCAAATCGATAGGAGTCGGCCGTTCCAGCATCGTCCTTCAAATAGGCTTTCACGAGTATCCAGTCGAGCCTGAATTTTCCAACTGCCGAGACGGTTCGGGGCAACGCAAATGTTGTAACAAATCCCTTACTCGCGCGCTCGTTCGAATTGCCAAGAGTCCCATTGCGGCCGTTCACCGATAGTTCGGCATCCCCGCGCCAATCCAGCCTGGTTCCGTCATCGAAATGATAGTCGTTCAAATCCTTGAAGAATCCCTGCTCGGGATTCGGCGCCATTAGCGGCACTCCGGAAGCAGTCGGGTCACCTTGGAACTTCGTCGTCTTAAAGCCAAAACTGGCTACGTCCATCAGAAGTCCCACTCCGGTTGCATACTTGACTCCTTGTGTGGCCCAAAATGTAGGACTGTTCGCCCTTTTCAGCAGTGATGATTTTACGTTCATAACTGAGCCATCCTGTCCTGTCGTATTCATATCCCCGGCGATGATCACAGGATTGTGAATCGGACGAACCATCTCAAGAAGCTCATCCGCCTGCTTAACCCGTCCCTTTGGCGTGGTGCGGTTTTCAAGGTGCGTCGCAACAATGGTGACCTGGCCCTCGGGAAGCTCCGGTACATCGATCGTCGCAATCAGGTTGGTGCGCCCTCCGCGCCGTACCTCGCGCACGATGGCTTCTCCGAAGACCACGCTCGCTCCCTTGCGTTTACCGGCCTCGATGGACCCGTACTTCTTTTCGCCGTTGTACCAGTCGTAACCTTGATTTTTAAAGGGCACGAGCTTCACATCTCGAAGTGGATAGCGAGAGAGAATTGCCGTGCCGTGCAGCCCCAGAAGACGTGTCTTGTCGGTGCTGAACAGATCCTCCAGCTCTTTTCGCTCGCTTTCATTCTCCACATTGGCAAATGACTGGGTACCTAACACCTTGGGATCAACCTCTACAAACTCGACTCCATAGGCCCAATTCATCTTCAGTGCTTTGGCAAGATCCTTCACCACTGCCCGATAATCGCTTCGCTTCATGCCCCAATCGAGCTCATTCAGCACCAGCACGTCTGCCGATTGGAGCACGTCCATCTGCGCGTTTAATACCTGGTCGTCTGCCTTTGCCGTGCTCCCACCATTGGCAGCAGCGCTGTGCACTTTGGCGATGAATTGTTGCTTATCTGTCAGCAACGATTGAATGTCATCAAACTCTATTCCCCTCTCAATGTTCCATTCGACTAGGCGCAGCGAAGGACCTACCCCGTTGAGGTCGGGCCGAAGAGGTTTTGTTCCCGCGAAGTACGCCTCATTATTGACAAACGGAGTCGTCAACAGAGTGTTGAGTTTGTCGCCTAGCGCAGGTTCGATGGTTTCCTGCTCGCCGAGGGTCACCAGTTCCTGGTAGGTCAAGAGTGGCGGTTGTGAACTACGGATGTAATCCGCTCCGTGTTCATTCTGCGCTGATGTCCTGGAACACAGGATCAGTGTCAGAAGTAGCACCAGTGGTACCGCGGCCACAACAGCACCTTTACCTGTGGAAAGAAGCTTGGCTTCGAGATGTGTTCTCAGTATTTGCACAATCCACCTTAAGGCGACAGGCTCCCACATCGATTGAATCTGCCACTAGAGGATACTCGCCGCACGCCGTCGCGGGTACTAGGAAAACCGATTAAAGCAGTTCTGCCAACAAGCGAGTCGGCGGCCTCACTTCTTGGCGGGCCTCACTTCTTTTGGATAGAGTGTAGTGAACGGCCAGTTCGATTGTTATCTCGGCGTTAAATTGCGTTTTCGATTAGAGCCTTAGCTCCGGATTGGGCTGGATCTATTGAGGGCTGTGGTGGCACCTACCGCGCAATGCTAGATTTGGCTGGACGGTGACGAGGTGAATGGAAACATCTGCACTCAAGGTGTACTCCAATGCATTGCAGCTTGTTTCTGCATCTCGGCAGCTGTATGTCCCGCGAGCTGCGCGTTCGATTCTGATCCGCCTACCGCCGCTGTGGCGGCTACCACGGCTGTTCCAGCAGATGCTTTGCCCGACGCTCCACCGGCGCAAATTCCAGTGACCGAGAAGGATCTGCCACTAGCAATCCTGAAAGACCAAGTCCCGATCTGGACCAGTCCGGTGCGGCTCAGGACGCATGACCTGATTTGGTTGCTGCCACTGGGGGCAGCAACTGGTGTGACACTTGCGACCGACTCGGACGCTATGCGCAACGTTTCGCGCGACCGGGATTTCAACAAGGACAGCGTGAACGCGTCGAACTACCTGCTGGGCTGCGAGATTGCCGTACCGGTTGGGCTTTATGGCGTTGGACTCTTCAAGAGCAACGTGCATGCGCGCGAGACAGGCATCTTGAGCGGTGAAGCGTTTGCGGATAGTGTGGTAGTCGAAGAAGTCACGAAGATCATTTTCCGGCGGGAGCGTCCTCTCTATAACAACGCGGCTGGCGATTTTTTTGCCCCGAACACAGGTGCGAATGGCTCGTTTCCCTCGTCACACAGCATGCTGGCGTGGACGTTGGCAGGAGTGGTGGCGGGCGAGTATCCGTCGAAGTTGGTACAAGTCGGCGTGTACTCTATTGCCTCGGGCGTGAGCTTGATGCGCGTCCTAGGACAAGAGCATTTCCCAAGCGATGTCCTTGTGGGCGGCACTGCGGGATGGCTGATCGGACACTACGTCTTCGAGAAACGTCACATATACCACGCGGCTCGTGCGCTGCGAGCGAAGCCCGGGATTGAAAGATAATTGCGCTTCGCCAGCAATAGCTAACCATCTGGCGGCTGTGCTCCGCAAAAAGTCAAAACGCATATAGAAAGGTGCAACTTCCAAGCACCTCGCTACCGTAAACTGTCCCCTGCAATCGGCAGACTTGAATGTGTTACCTCTACAAGAACATGCTTAGGACCGTCCGACTCCTCCGATCAGTGGGTTTTATCCTTATTAATACAGGCGCACAGGGTATCCAGTTCTTGAGATTGGCCGTTTCTTCCCGGTCTGCGTTGAGCGCTGAGGTGCTGTTCCTTCGCAAGCAGTTGGCGTTTTATCAAGAACACCAGATACCGCTCCGCAAGCTCACGGACGCAGCGCGATTTTCCTTGGTGTTGTGGTCTCGATTATTCGACTGGTGAGAAGCGTTGATGATAGTAAAGCCAGAGACCCTAATCGGCTGGCATCGCAAGGGTTTCAAGCTGTTTTGGCGCTGGAGGTCGAGGATGGGAAGACCGCGGATTCCAGAGAATCTTCGCCGGCTGATCGTAGCAATGGTGCAGGACAATCCGACCTGGGGCGAGGAGCGGGTGGCAGCGGAGCTTTCGGTGAAGCTTGGAATCTTGGTCTCCCCGCGAACGGTGCGAGCGTATTGGCCGCGAGAAAGTGATCCACGATCTGGGAGGAGAACTTCCTCGCAGCACTGGCGGACGTTTGTCCGCAATCACGCCCAGGCCATCGTGGCCGCTGATTTTTTGGTCGCGATCACAGCCGGGTTCCGAGTGCTATACGTGTTCGTGGTAATGGAGGTGGGAAGCCGTCGTATTCTGCACTGCAATGTCACGGCTCATCCGACTGCTGGTTGGACGTTGCAGCAGTTCCGCGAAGCCATTCCCAGCGATCATGGGTATCGCTTTCTCATCCATGATCGTGACACGATCTTCTCGGCGGAAGTTGACAAGCACTTGCAAGCATTTGGGCTGAAGATTCTGCGCACTCCGGTGCAAGCGCCTAAGGCCAACGCCTACTGCGAACGGCTGATGGGAACGATTCGTCGGGAGTGGCTAGACTTTCTTATTCCCTTGAACGAGAAGCACCTGCGAAGGGAACTACGAGAATGGGTGACTCACTACAATAGCGGACGCCCCCACTCCAGCCTGGGACCAGGCATTCCGAACTCCCCGGAATATCCACCACGATCCCTGAGAATTCGTCGGCATGAATTGCCACCCGCTTGCCGGATCAGAATCAAGGACGTTCTCGGTGGACTGCACCATGAATACTGGCTCGAGGAAGTTGCTGCATAAGCCCAGATCGACTTTTTGCGGATGACAGGGTCACCGCCTACTCGGACATAACGAATCGGTTTCAGGCGAGTTGACAGCAATACATCCGGTACGCGGTCAATGAGCGCGTTGGCCTGTTATCCATAGTTGAGAATTCAATCCAAACGGGCGGTCACTTGAATCGATATTGAAATGCTTAGGCATGAAGAGCCTATTCGCGCAGTAACTGCGCAGGGTCGATCGCCAGAGCGCGCCGGGCTGGTGCCGCCATGGCGAAAAGGCCAAGTAAGGTCATCATGGTCATTGCCGCCGCGAGAATCATTGGATCGCGAACCGAAGCATAGGAAACGATGTGAGTTAATAGCTGGTCGGTGAGCATGCTCGCTCCTAACCCAAGACATAGTCCAGCGAGCAACAATAGGCACGGTCTTTTGAGTGTCGAGTGCAATACCTGAAAAGGCCGTGCGCCGAGTGCGATTCGGATTCCTTGCTCCTTCATCCGCTTCGAGACCAAATAGGAAGCCATTCCTAAAATGCCCGTGACAGCGAGCATGGCTGCCATGAGGCCCATGACGCCGAGAGCGAGGGCGGCGGTGCGAGCGGGGATCATGGAACGATCGATGGCTCCACTCCACGGAACGATGGAGAACGGCGCGGTGCTGACGACCTGCGAGAGAGAGTGGTGCAGAGCGTCGGCGATCTGGTCCTGCGGCAACGGTGAGCGGACGAGTACAGTGATCGGGCTGGAGACCATGTACGGCCCGATGCCCTGCGCGTAGGCGAGAAAGATCGTGGGCTGTGGATCCTCACCGGGGTCAATGTATTTTCCGTCTTCGACGACGCCGATGATTTTCAATTTGACAGGGTCGAAGAGCTTGAAGCGCTTTCCCAGGGCGCGGGTGGTGCCGAAGAGGCGGCGGGCGAAGGTCATATTCACGATGGCGACAGTCGGAGCGCCGGGCTTATCGTCCGGGGTGAAGTCGCGCCCCGAGAGGAGATGTGTTCCGGCAACTTGGAAATAACCCGGAGAGACGGAATAGGTGAGTGCGTCAAAGGCGACGTGCGAGGGAGAGAACTGCGTGGTGTCCCAGGAGTAGACTGACCAAACCCAGGCGCTAAGGAATGGAACGTAGTCAGAAGTAGCGGCGTCGGTTACCCCAGGAATGGCCGCCGCCGTGTCCAGCAGGCGTTTCTGGACGATTCGGGATTGCGGGTCCGGGACGCCGGCAACCTTTAAATCGACTTGGGCGAGTGTGACGTCGGTGGGGGCGATGCCGAGCGGCGCGCGCAGACTCTGGACCATGCCACGTACTGCGACCAGCACACTACTGACCAGCAGAGTGCAGACGGCGACCTGGATGAGAAGCAGGGCATCGCGCATGGCGAAGCGATGCAAGGATCCAGCGAAGACGTAACCGCCTTTGATTGCCTGGACAACATCGGTGCTCCAAACCTGTCGCGCTGGCAGGAGGGCAAAGGCGATGCCGCTGGTGATGGAGAGTGTGATGGCGACCAGATAGACGCGCGCGTCCGGTGCGATGAGGAAGTGGGTGGGGAGGTCGCCGGGGCGCCAGTGACTGAGGGTGCCAAGCAGCAGGCTGGCGAAGCAGGTTCCGTTGATTCCGCCGATAAGAGAGACAAGCACGGCTTCCGTCAGCAACTGGCGCGCGACAGCCCAGCGGCTGGAACCGATGGCGAGACAGATAGCGAGCTCGTTGCTGCGGTTTGCTGCGCGCGCCGCGAAGATGCCGGCGAGATTCGCGCATGTAGCGACCAGGACGAGCACGGCGAGAAGCGTCATGACGAGCAGTACTTGCTTTGTGGGGTCGTTGCGCCTGCCGGCAGGACCGGGTTTGTGCACGGTGAGGGTGAGCCCCTCGTCGTCTGAATACTGCTTTGCCAACTGCCGCGCAATGGCTCCCATGTCATGCGTTGCCTGCTGCTGCGTGATGCCAGGATTTAGTCGGCCGAGGAGCGTGAACGCGCGGTGCCTGCGCTCGTCGAAGTCGTCCCAGCCGGTGACCTGCTGAGCGTTGACGGCTGGAATCCAGTAGTCAGGCCAGAAGAAGAAGTCGGTACCGTGAAAGTTATGCGGTGCGACACCGAGGACGGTGAAGGGATGCTGGTTGAGCGTGACGACTTTGCCGAGGATATGCGGGCTTGCGCCAAAACGCCGCTTCCAGAAGTCGTAGCCGAGCACGATGTAGGGAGCCGACTCGAGGCCGTGCTCATCCGAGGCGTGAAAGAAGCGGCCAAGAGCGGGCTGAAGGCCGAGTACGTCGAAGTAGTTGCCGGACGCGGCATCACCCCAGCTTGTTGAGACCGATTTGTCAATGCCGATGCCGACGCTCAGGACCTTGTAGGCAAGCATTCCGCTGAAAGACTGATTGCGGTCCTGATAGTCGAAGTAATCGGGATAGGACTCGTAATCGCCGATCTGCAGCAGATTTTCGGGATGAGGCACATCGAGAGGGCGCAGGACGATGCCGTTGAGCACGCTGAAGGTGACCACGTTGGCACCGATGCCAACGGCGAGCGTGAGGATGGCGGTTACGGCGAAGCCAGGAGAATCGCGCAGCTGCCGAAGCGCATAGCGAATATCGCGCAAAAGCGTTTCCACAAATGGAAAGCTTCGTTGCACCCGGTACTCTTCCCTGATCTGGGTTACTCCGCCAAACTCGCACAACGCAGCAGTTCGCGCCTCTTCTTCAGACATGCCGCGTCTACAGTTTTCTTCGATCGCAAACTCGATATGCGAGCGCAGTTCGTCATCGAGATCTCTATCAAGTTCTTTCCTGTGACAGAACGCTATGCAGCGGCTCAGCAATATCCGAAGCTGGTCCATGTACGACCCCTAGCGGGAGGTGGTGAGAAATCGTGCCATCGTTGTCGCGATTCGCTCCCAGTTCTCGGTCTCCTTTTCAATCTGCTTCCGTCCAATTCGGCTTAACGAGTAGTACTTGGCCCGGCGATTGTTATCGGATGTTCCCCACTCCGACTTGATCCAGCCCCGCTGCTCCAAACGCAGAAGCGCGGGATAGATACTCCCCTGGTTCAGCCGGATGGTTTCGTTGCTTACCTGCTCAATGCGGCGGGCAATCCCGTACCCGTGCAAAGATCTCATGGACTCCAGGGTCTTCAATACCATCAGATCGAGAGTTCCCTGAAGCACATCCGACTTATCTTCCCCCATTTACTTCTCCCTGTTGGTTTTCTACAGATACTCTGCAACCTCCTTAGTCAGAATGTCAACATGTAACACCCCCCAAAAAAACGACATGGCTGCTCACTTCTGGAGAAGGGTTGCCACACTCACTGTGCAATTTGTGCATTGACGGTTCAGAAGTCCTTCCAAGGACTGCTCAGCCTGACCCCGGAGCTGTAATGCTTCAGAGTGCCTCCCCGATTGATCAAGCACTTTGGCGTATAGGATTTCTCCCACCAGGTATTTGGGATTCTGATCTCCCACGGTCTGCTCAAGAATGTTGAGCCCTCGTTGCAAATTCACAAGCCCATCTTGAGACTGTCCATTCGTAGCTAGTGCCTGCCCCAGCAGCACATAGCCCCAGCCAGTGAACAGGTGTTGCTCACCATGCAGACTCTTCCAGAGGCCTAGAGCTTGTCCGTATTTCGTGACTGCTTCCTGAGTCTTTCCATTCGTACTTGCAAACAATGCCTCAGTCGAGTCAAGGGCAGCCGAATCATCATCGGTCAATCCGACGGCAAGTTTGGATTCCGTGATGGCCTTCTGAAGATAAACCTTGGCAGTCTTTTTATTGTGCTGCTGGATCGCGGCCCCCGCGATGTCTGTGTATATCCTGGTCAAACCAGCGTAATCACAGCGTTGAGCATCGATCGCGGCCGCCTTTAATCCCATCTTTATCGCATTTTGTTCTTGTCTCATAGCTCGATAAAGAGCCGCGAAGTATTCGAGCGTGCTGGCATAGTCTGCAGTGTGCTGTTCATCTCCTTCGAAGATGTGCAGTCCTTGTTCATACGCGTGCTGAGCTTGTTGAAACTGCCCCTGCTCTTTGTATGCCAATCCTAATAGAGTCCATGCTTTTCCGAGATCGGGCCCAGTAGATATTCCAGAATCGACAAGTGATTGCAGAATTTGAATAGCCTTGTCGAACTTTCCCTGTCGTTCAAGGAGAAATGATTGATCTAGCTGCCTGGACACAGTCTCTTGCCCCCACACCGTTATGGAAAGGACACATGTAATAAAAAACAGTTTGCTGGGCCGTACCATGGATAAGACCTCCTTCGAGTGAATGCTTCCAAGGGGTAAACCAGCCCTTCTGTCCCACTGGAGAGCACAACTTCCTACTGTTACTCAAATGAGCTCATTGCATCTGAATTGCCATGTAGACAATCAACATAAGTCCATTTATATGTAGACAATCAACAGATCGATTTAGATCATGAGTGTTCGCTTGTGGGCGATCCTTGTTCGGAAATGGACGCGCACCTAGGCAGGTCAACGAAGGCATTAAACGTTGTTTATGGGGACGGATTAGCGGCAATCCGGAGAGCGCCGGGATAAACCGGCATGTTGTAGGGGATGCAAGAGCAAGAGCCCTACCGGAAAGGAGAACAGCGACTCCACCCACGAGATGATCGAGCGCACCCAGAAGACGGGCAAGCTCTGCTGCGTTCGCTCGAAGCCGACCCACTGCTAGCAGCACGGGTCGAGCGATTGATGACGATCCTGCCATCGGCCACGTCACGGCGCTGACCTGGGTGCTCGAAGTCGGCGAGGTTGAGCGGTTCCACTCCGTCAAGAAGGCCATCAGTTACTGCGGTCTGTGCAGCGGAGAGAAGACCTCGGCCGACAGTTCCAGACGCATGCCCATCTCCAAGCAGCGCAATCGGCACTTGCAGACGGTGCTGTTGGAGGCCGCGCATCTGGCTCCGAGACTCAACCCGGAGCTGGCCGTTCTATACGAGCGCGAAGCCGCGCAGAGCAACTACAACCAGGCTACCATCGCCGTCGCCCGCAAGCTGGCGGCGTACCTTTTGGCCATCGATCGCGGAGAACGTGCCTTCGTGACTCACCAGGTTCACAGCAGCGTCGCAGCATAACTGCTGCTCCCATATTCAGGGCTTTTCAAGCGCACTCTGCCAGGTCTCACAACTTTTCGGCTGAGCGACGGAGCATCCGCTCCCAAGGCTCCAACTCACTTGTTTCGAGACTGGCAGAGAATCTCAACTCAAACATCTGTGACGGCGACGGCCCAAGACAGCAAATGGATGTGTGGTTCTGCGTTCCTCCGCAGGAACCAAAAACAAAAGCGCTATGAAAGGAACTGCAAAAACATACCTCACCCCGCGCCCTCCGAGCGCGGCACGAAAACCCTCGCTTTTCCTTTGACTTTACTTATCATGGATGTCCGAGATGGCGACTATCGTCGAAGTGACGAGGTGCGCGTCTGCGATGCGCCTCTTGATGCTCGGCGTTGCGCAGAACAGCCGGTTATTGCTTGTAGATGCGGGATTCCCAAGGGGCGAGATTAAGGGTGGACGCGTTCTCCTCGTGGGACGCGGGGATGTCGGACAGAAGGAGCGTTGCAGCCTTTAGCCCGTTGGGTAGCGTGTAAGTGACGGGGCCGGAGCTGAAGTTTTCTATCACGAGGTACTTTTTCTCGCCGAGGGTGCGGGTGTAGGCGTAAATCTTTTCGTTCTGCGGGTCGAGATCTTGATAGTCACCGTAGACGAAGGCGAGGGTATGAGCGCGTAGCTTGATGAGCGTCCGCACATAATTGAGCACAGAGGCCGGGTCAGACTCTTCCTGGGCAGCGTTGATCTGCCTGTAGTTGGGATTGACTGCGAGCCAGGGATGAGTACCGGTGGTGAAGCCGGCTTCGGGAGAACTATCCCACTGCATTGGGGTGCGGGCGTTGTCCCGGGTGAGCTTTGCTTGATCAGCAAGAAAGGACGCGGCAGAGATTTTGCCGGTTTCCACCTCGGCCTTGTAAGCATTCTTGACCGCGATGTCGCTGTAATCGGCGAGCTGCTTGAAGGGATAATTCGTCATGCCAAGCTCGTCTCCCTCGTAGAGAAAGGGCGTGCCGCGCAGGGTCAGAATCATGGTTTCCAAAAGCTTCGCGGAGGAAACGCGCATGGCAGGCGAGTCATCGCCGAATGTGGAGACGACGCGAGGACTGTCATGATTGGAAAGGAAGACAGTATCCCAATCATGTTTGGTGAGTACTACGGCGTGGGAGTCGTAGATCGCTTTGAGTGCGGGCAGGGACCAGGGGGCGAGGCCGGGAGGTCCGAAGTCAGGGTGGCGGAGCAGGGCCGCGTCGAAGTTGAAGACCATGTCGAGTTCGTGGCGACCATCGCCCACTAGCGAGTCGGTTTGAGCAAGGGTTGTGCCGGTCGCTTCACCGACGGTCATGGTGTCGTACTTTGACAGGACTTCGCGATTCATCTCGCGGAGGTACTCGGCGAGATGAGGACCGTTGGCGTAGGCGTTCGGCGGGTCTTTAAGCTGCTCGGCAGTCAGGTCAGGCATGCCGGTGGGTTTTGAGACCAGCGGGATGACGTCCATACGGAAACCGTCGACGCCTCTGTCCAGCCAGAAGCGCATGATCGAGTAGACATCTTCGCGGACCTTCGGGTTTTCCCAGTTGAGATCGGGCTGATGGACCGTAAAGTAGTGGAGGTAATATTCGTTGGTCTTGGGGTCCAGGGTCCAGGCTGGACCCGAGAAATAGGATGGGTAGTTGTTGGGCGGCGTGCGAGTGCCATCAGGCGCGGTGTGGCCCGGCCGCCAGATGTAGAAGTCGCGGTACGGATTCGTTTTGCTGCTGCGAGATTCGACGAACCACTTGTTTTCGTCCGATGTGTGATTGACGACCAGGTCAATGATGAGGCGCATGTGGCGCTGCTTGATGCCCGCGAGAAGCGTGTCAAAGTCCGACATGGTCCCGAACTCGGCCATGACCTTGCGATAGTCGCGGATGTCGTAGCCTCCATCGACGTTGGGAGAGTCGAAGTGCGGGCTCAGCCAGATGACATTGACGCCCAGCTTCTGCAGGTAATCAAGCTTCGAGGTGATCCCGGCCAGGTCGCCGATGCCGTCGCCATTCGAGTCCTTGAACGAGCGCGGATAAACCTGGTAAACGACGGCTTCCTTCCACCACTTGGGTTCGTAGCCGTTGACGAGCTGCTGAGCGGGAATTGCGGCGGCACACGACAGGAGGGCGGTAGCGACAAGAGTACGAACGATCTTGGGCCAGAACATGCTGGAGATTGTATCGGGAGGAGGAGGGTTAACTGAAGTTCATCAGTCGTGGCCTACTTGTCCGAAAAACCGGTAATACAGAACTTTCGGGAAGTCGCAGCCATGCCTTGCATGCAAAGATCGAGGCCTACAAGAAACAGTACTGGGACTATCCGGTTTCCACGGAGTATCCGTCGCTTTCATTGGCGGCCGGGCGCTGGAGACGTGCATTGACCTTGTTTGCATCAACTGAGAATGAGTTTCCAATTTATCCGCTCGCGTGCAAGGACTTCGTCCGTTCGATCAATGATCTTGAACTCACGAACGGCGTTCGACACGCGGGCAGTGTGTGCCGTGCTAAAGTTCTTCGCTATGCAAGTCTTCATTGACCGTATCGCACTGCAACGATCCTGCTTTGATCCGCCGTTCATCCTGGCGCTTTGCATGGCTGCGCAGCCGCTGCATGCGCAAGCGCCCTCGGCCCCGACGGCATCTGCACCCACCGTGCCGGACTGGGTGCAGCCAGGATCTCCTAGGCACGTTCAGGTACCGCCACCGGCAGATTTTCATAGGCCGAGCAGGAACTTGATGCGCCGATCGGAGTGTTTCAGGGCCAGTCTGACATTGGCGCCGCCGTAGTTCCAGGCAGTGCAAATTACGACGCCAACACGAAACAGTACACCGTTAACTCCGCCGGCTATAACATCTGATACTCGCGTGACGAGTTCCGCTATCTCTGGAAGAAGATGTCGGGGGACGTCCGACGTCACGGGTCCGGATCCGAAGGGTTATGGCGACCGCAAGGCAGTCCTGGCTATTCGCCAGAGTCCGATGACGATTCCAAGGAAGCCATGATCGGCGAGCATGGGGTGGGCATGATCCACATGGCGTGGCGTCCGGACAGGGGCGCGATGATGAAGGACGCCCAATTTCGCTTCGGGGGCACCCTCGCCGGATCAAAGCTAGGCGTATCGGAATCGAAAAGCATGGGGATTCCATCGCGATCTTTGTCAGTCTTGAGGGCGAACCCGTGCACCAGCTTGGCCGGCCAGTCACGCTCCACTTCGACGAACCTTTTTATGTGGGCATCGGTTTCTGTTCGCACTTGCCCGCGACATCGGACACTGCTGTGCTCTCTAACGTCGTACTCCCGAACTCGGCGGGTAAAGTGGAGTAGATCCGCACCTGTACAGCGAGCATTCTTGCCACTTGGTGGCAAGAATCTCGCTTCGTAGAATTGAGCCACCACGAAGCAATTGAAAATACGAAGTTATGCGGAAGCGAAATATCAGAACAAGAGCTGCAGGCAGAAATCGAGAGGTTGCGGGCAGAGATAAGGAGCAGTGGGCCACGATCCTTGGCATGGCGGGGGAGATCGAAGCCTTTATCCGCGAAAATGATCATCTGCTCAAGGCCAAAGAATAAAATCCCATGTCGGGAGTTGATCAGGGTCTCTCGTATTGCTAATCGGACATAATCCAGTCCGCACAAGGCCGAGAGAATGTTCAGTTAGAGAACGGATGGGGACACGCCCGAATCCGTGTTGTACCGTCAGCGCACCTTCGGGAAGCTCTGATTTTTTTTGGTGGGCCCACCAGGACTCGAACCTGGAACCAAAGCGTTATGAGCACTCTGCTCTAACCGATTGAGCTATGGGCCCTTATTTCACTCCGGCGCCGCGTTGCCGAAGTCTAGTGTAATGGACCGTAGTTAACCATAATTGAGCGTAATTTAGGGATTATGAGTCCCCTGCTCTAACCATTGAGCTACCGGCCCTTCAATGACTTACAGAATCCCACCCTTCAACCAACTGTAGCGGATAGGCGTCTTGGCTCCAAAGCGGCCTCTGAGCTTCCAAGCTGAAGGCGCTCGAAAGCTCTTTCGACTGCCTCTGGTGTTGGGTGGATGTAGCGCTGACTGACCACGATGCTACTGTATCCCGCGATACGCATGATGGTGAAAGCATCCACGCCCGACTCTCCAAGCCTTGTAAGCATTGTATGGCGTAGCGAGTGAAGTACAAAGTCCTTCGGAAGATCGCTCTCCGCTTGCCGTCTACTATCGGGGCACAAGCCTTCCGGCGAAGGTGATTGATCGAAGTCACCAGATAGGCGTTGCCGTCTCGGTTTGCGAACACGTATGGACTGTTGCTTGTCTCTTTGCGGGTGCGGAGCATTGACGACGCTCTATCCGTGAGATAGTACTAAAATCTAGTAAGACGTCTGAGTATCAGGCGCAAGGGAATCGGTGGAGCAACCGAGTGAACAAGCGAAGAAGAAGAGAGCCGGAAACCTGAACATTTCTTAACACTCAGCTCCTTTTTCGGCCTCCACGACCCGCACGTTCACAGCAACGCAACTTCAACGCAAACCGGCCAAGGCTAAGCAGCAATTGAATAATTGAAATAATTGAATAACAAGGTATCCTCAATCGCGGGAGGATTCTATGCGCTTCACTGGGGTGGTTGCTGTGGCTCTCCTGCTTTCCCCGATCGCTTTGTCCCAAACGTCGGATTCAAACCGCACGGGCGTCTCGCCGTCGGTCAATGTGACTCCTTCCGGGCCTCAAGTGCAATCCCCCGCTGCCCAAACCCCGCAGCCGCCGAGCTACGCAAACTACTCAATCATGTTGGTAAACCCCGCCCCGGGCGGTGGCGCGGTTGTTCTAATGCACAACCCAAGCAACAGCCTTGAATATGTTCCCGTTGGCGATACAAGGGATGCGCTCGCTAAGGGCTATGTCGCTGTTCGAGCCGTAGAACTTGATGAACTAATTGGCGCGTTGCGGGAAGAAAATACGCGGCTTGTTGTCGAGAACAACCGTTTACAGAATGCGTCCCGTTCTGCTGTCCCATCTCAAGCCGACCTAGCAGCGCAACAGAATGCTTTTAAGCGGCAACAAATGATTCAGACTTGGCTAACGCTGCAGAATATGAACCGGCCACAAACACAGAACCTAAACGTCACCGTATCGGACTGCACACGGCAACCCGCTTTGTGCGCGGGGAGATAGATAGGTGTCCCCAAATTATCGCTAAATGCAGGAAAAGGACTTACCTGAGAAACAGCCAGAAAATAGATACTAACGCGATCCCATATGAGGACGTGATAGTTTATGAAGTCACGGACGAGAGCCTATGTCCATGCCTGATCGAACATTTTTAGCTGGGAAGTTGACCAAGTACTAGGTCTCCCCCTTTTAAGTAGATTTGCTTTAGTCGCTAATCCAATGATGTGTCTATCTATCAACCCGACTCCCACAGATCGGCCAACCTGCGCTTTCACCTCTGCGACAAATTCCGCTGTAACTATGTCGCCCCGCATTAAGCGTACATAGCTTCTCTGGCAGACGCTCGCTAGTAAGTCTGCGGACTGAATGGCAGGCGACTTTTGGTCGCACATTTCGGTCAGTGAACCCATAAATTTAGCGCAATTTGGGTTTCCTTTCTTGAGTGCTTCATAACCTGCGTGTAGCTGCTTAAACTTATCGTGGTGGTCACAGAGAAACGCTACAGTCTCCGGTTTCTTCATTTTTGCTACCTCGCAAGCGATCCTAACCAGCAATAGCTGATATGCGAAAAGGTATGGATCGCGAGGTAACACAGAGCGAGTCCTAGAGCTCTTCCGCGAATCTCTGTGATCTTTAAGATCGATTACAAGAACAAATCCAATGAGATCGGATGAACGAAGTATGCATGCCAAATCGTCAAAAACCTCATCTGCTTTCTTGCGACCACTTCCGTCTGGATAAGCCTTTTCGTCCCTAAACCTACGGAATTGCTTGCTTAAGGACAGACACTCGCTGCTCTTGAAGTAGTCGATGGAGTCCCTATCTAGTCTCCATTGCCAATGACGCTCAACATCTGTCCAAATAGTCTGTTGAGATAACCAACCAGCGATAACGAAAGCGTGATTTCGCTCACGGTCATTACTTTCGTCAATCGCCGACCAAAGAAAACCCATATGTCTTTCTTACGCAATCTATCTCCGATACTGCCAGCATAAATCCGTCAGTCTCATCCAAAAGATTAACGCGTTAAGCAGTAAGAGGACAGAGTGCACATCCCTGCCTCCGAGCAGGCTGGTAACAGGCAGCGAAACATCCGATACTAAGACAGCTAGGTATCATACTAGCAGGCTGAAAACAGCTGATACTCAGACATCTTATGTAGCGGATACTGTACCGGCTACCGCGATAGATCGGCTTGTATCTGACAGGATGAAGCGAGTCTAAGTTGCAGGGAATCAAGGCCTATGAGAATGGGTACGAATCAGCCTAAAGAGTCCTCTATAAGATTATGAGTCCCCTGCTCTAACCATTGAGCTACAGGCCCGGAGCATCAGCTGTCAAAAAAGGGCCAATTGCACGGAGAGGTAAACGGCTAATCCCATTGTAATGCCTGCAGTTATGCGCTGGCGTCAAGAAGAATTCAATTCAAACGACTCTAACGAATCAAATCAAAGCTGGACTGTTGTAAGACGTCAAATTACCTCGGCAGCATTTTCCCAGAATTGAAAGGTGCGTGGCGTAATGCGAGTGCGGTTGTTCTGGTAAATCTCCGCCAAGGCATGGAAGAGGGCAGATGATTCAGCGGTTAATCCAAGCAAGCGAAGGGAGCGAAGCATGCGCGTCAAGCGCAGATGGTTATGGTTTCCTGGGCTGAGCCAATTGGAAGATCGTGCAGCGAAATCAGGCCCTTGTCTTACGGCTCCTCCCTCAAAGGCCAGCCCGTAGAAGTGGAGCATGCGCAGAAACGATTGTCTGAGCCGCTGCTGTAAATCCTCGGACCGGTGAAAGTCCTCGATGGTTATTACATCAAGGACTGGCGCGCAGGGGTTGGCGCCGCTTCTTTCAGGCAGAGGAAAAAGCCACTGGATGAAATCGTGGACCGCCTCCAATTCCGAGTCGGGCCAGTCAAGAATTTCATCCAGAGTGCGGCCTTCGTCATCGCGGCCGCCTCGATAAAACTCAAGAATCTTGTCGCTCATGATTACCTGTCATGCTTACAGATGGATGAACCCCTTCGCAATTGCAACAAGGGACAGCCCCGCGACGACAACCCAAAGCAGCACCCCTTGCACCATGGGTCGGACGCCAACTTCCTTAAGTGTCTGACGCGAGATGCCGCTTCCGATGAGAAACAGCGTGACGGCAAGTCCAAGTTTACCCAGGCGATAAGCGTCTGAGTATGCGGCGTGAAGTTGCGGGATGTAGCTGCTGATCACGGCAGCGATACAGAAATAAAGGATGAACCAAGGCAGTTGGATACGCGTTTTGTTCTTTCGCACCGCTGCCGTCAGCAGGGCT
Source organism: Alloacidobacterium dinghuense (assembly GCF_014274465.1). Classification (NCBI taxonomy): domain Bacteria; kingdom Pseudomonadati; phylum Acidobacteriota; class Terriglobia; order Terriglobales; family Acidobacteriaceae; genus Alloacidobacterium; species Alloacidobacterium dinghuense. The sequence goes on from NZ_CP060394.1 coordinate 5,634,396, forward strand.
ACGGGTACGATCCACAACGCGCGTGCAAGTTTTACGGTAGTGGCGATCGCCAGCGCAACCGCTCCATACTTGGCGGCCGCGCCAACAACCGAACTGGTGTCATGAATTGCAAGTGCTGACCACAAGCCGAACTGTGTTTGGGACAAATGCATCGCCGCGCCGATAGCGGGAAAGATGAGCAGTGCTACTGAGTTGAGCACAAAGACGGTCCCGAGAGAAACCGCCATCTCTTCCTCATTCGCTTCGGTGACGGGGCCGAGAGCCGCAATCGCACTGCCTCCACAGATAGCTGTTCCTGCGGCAATAAGGAAAGATTGTGTTTTCTCGACATTCAACAGGCGCCCAAGCAACCAGCCCAGAGCCAGCGCAAAAGAGATTCCAACGGCAGTGTAGAAAAATCCTGAGCGACCAACCTGAATCACTTCACCGAGATTCATGCCAAAGCCAAGACAAACAACCGAAGCCTGCAGCAGAAATTTTGCCAGCCGCTTGCTGTCAAGAGGATAGGGATGCGTCAACAGCAGGCCATAGGCCAGCCCCGCGCCCAGAGCCAACGGCGGAGAGAGCAGTCCGCTGGCTGCAAGGATGATCCCCACGAAAAATAGGTTCTTCGTCATGCATCCTGAGATTGACACCCAGGCGTACATCGCGTCCAAACGTGAATTGTGATGCGTGATTCGTTTTACTTATCGCCGCGTGCGGCTTCCGCTTAACGCCTCCGGCACATGGTTTTGTGCAAGGGCAAAGCGTTGGAATGCAGCGCCAACGCCTTCGAGCGCAGGACCAAGTTTGCGAACGAGAGTGAAATCGCGGCGAATTTCAAGATTTTCTGTGCGGATAGAGATAACCGTACCCAGGCGCAACGCCTTGCCGATGGCCCATTCGGAGACGAATCCAAGGCCAAGGCCCGCTTCAACCCCGGAAACGATAGCCTCGGTCGAATCCAGCTCCATCCGAATTTGTAACTGGCTCAGTGGCAAACCCGCCTTCTTGAGCGCTTGCTCCACGACGCGGCGCGAACCTGAGCCGCGTTCGCGCAGAAGCAAAGGAACCTCGGTCAAGCTTCGCAGAGGCACACTGTTGAGTCCCGCCCATTCATGGCCTGACGGCGCAATCAAGACCATCCGGTCATCGAGGAACTTCTCCACGTGCACCTCCTTGCTCAAAGGAGGTCCTTCAATCATGCCCAGCAAAATCGATTCGCGCAGAAGCAAGGCGACAACTTCTTCCGTATTGCCGCTCTCGACCGATAGCGTGACTCTGGGATTGTCCTTGAGAAAAGCGCCAAGAATTCGCGGCAAAATATACTGTGCGACTGTAGTTGAAGCGCCGATGCGCAATTCGCCACTGATTTCGCCATCCAACTTTGCCAGCGCGAATCGAGCTTCTTCCAGAACACGCGCCGAGCGCTCCGCGTATTTGAGCAACAGCTTGCCAGCCCGCGTAAGCGCGGTGCGTGCTCCGCTGCGGTCAAACAGCCGTACGCCTAGTTCTTCTTCCAGGGCGTGAATGTGCTGGCTTACAGCCGGCTGGCTCAGATGCAGTGATTCGGATGCTTTGCGGAAGCTGGCCTGCTCCGCGACGGCGCGAAAGACTTTCAGCCGAAAATTTTCCATCCTGAAGCTCGGAAATAAGCGCAAAGCCCCGGGGGTGCGTCCGGGGCTTTGGACAAATTGCAAAAAAGCTAGACAGTGACTGTCGCTTTTTCTTTTTCCTGCTGGGCTGCTGCAACCGAATTCGGCTTGGCATCCGAGGACTTCTCGTTGCCGGGCTTGCGAATGTCGATGCCGCCCTTGAAGAAGGCGCCATCCTCAATTGAGATGCGTTGCGCAACTACATCGCCCGAAAGCGAACCTTCGCTGCGAATATCGACGCGATCGCTGGCGTTCACATTCCCGCGAACTTTGCCGAGAACGACAATCTCGCGCGCCGAAATATTTGCAGTGACCTGTCCATTACGGCCCACAGTGACGCGATTACCCGGCAGATTGATCGAGCCTTCTACTTTGCCATCGATGTAAAGAGATTCGGAGCCGGTAACTTCACCCTTAATGATCAAGCTTTTGCCGATGGTGGCCTGGTCGGCGGAAGCGGGTTGAGCGGCCGGAGCAGCGCTGCGTGTGGTGCTGGGTGGTTCAAAGCTTGGGGTTGCGGGGGCGGCCGGCCGAACTGGCTCGCTCGGGGTTGGCGAAGAGTTTCCGGTCTGATTTGGTTTCCACATCTGTTTGGTGTTTCCTTTCTTCTCCTACAATGTCACTTCCACAAGGAACTGCGGGAATCCCTCGCCCGCTCTTTGGCACTCCCTGCCGAAGTGTCGAACGTCGAACCATATATCCATTCGAGGCGTTCTTGCACCTTTCGAATCCGCGCAGTCAGGGCTGCTGTCTGCATCTTAAACACGGTTGCTGGAAAATTGCACGTGATTCGCGAATCTTTTCTCTAAATCTGTAGCTTGATATGGTTCAAAGATGAACGCCATTTCCCGTGAAAACGCCTTATGACCGACCTTGAGCTCATCCGCCATATCGAGCGTTCCGCCGGTCAACGGGCTGGATACAAGCAACTTGTAAGGGAATTCGGCCTCGGAGGCGGCCGCGAGCGCCGCCTGCTGCTCGAACATCTGGCGCGCCTCACCGCCCGCGGAGATCTCATCAAGCTGGATCGCGATCAATGGGGCATTCCGCGCGCCGCCGCTGCCCGCGACAATCTGGTGGCCGGACGCCTTGACCTGCATCGCGACGGCTTCGGATTTGTTCGCCCTACTGACAGGGCAAGAAGCGGCGAAGACGACATTTTTATCCCTCCAAATGAACTGAATGGTGCAATGCAGGGCGATCAGGTCCTGGTTGAACTGGCCCCGCCACGCGCCGATGGCCGCCGGCTGGGACGCATCGCTCGCGTGCTCACGCGCCAGAATCCTACCGTCGTTGGCGCCTTTCACTACGCGCGCAGCGAACGGGCGCAGGGACATACCGTCGTTCCCTTCGACGAGCGCATGACGCAGCCGATTCTCATCCCAGTCGGGCAGGAACTGCCGTTGGCGGATTCGGCAACCGCAAGTCCGCACCGCGTCCTGGGAGAAGAAGCGAAACGGCATCATTTCGACGATCTCGAAGGTCTCGTCGTCGATGTCGAGATTACCGAGTGGCCCACGCCAACGCGAACGGCACGCGGTCGAGTCATCGAGGTGCTGGGCGACGAAGACGCTTTCGGTGTCGATGTCGAGATCGTGATCCGCAAACATCATCTGCCGCATGTTTTTCCCGACAATGTGCTCAAAGAAGCGCGAGAGACAGCCTTCCTCGATCCTGAAGTGGTTGCCAGTCGCCGGGATTTTCGCGATCTTCCCATCGTGACCATCGACGGCGAAACGGCCCGTGACTTTGACGATGCCGTACTGGTGCGCGAACACGCAGACCAGAGCTTCGAACTCCAGGTTCACATTGCCGACGTCGCGCACTATGTTCAGCCGAACACCGCTCTGGATCTCGAAGCGCGCCTTCGCGGCAACTCCGTTTATTTTCCAGACCGCGCCATCCCCATGCTGCCGCAGGAGCTCTCGACAAATATTTGCAGCCTGCGTCCTCATGAAGACCGCCTCGTGCTCTCCTGCCTCATGCAGATTGACGCGCACGGCGACGTCCTCAGCTACGAGATTACCGAGGGCGTTATCCGCTCGGCGCGCCGCATGACCTACACGCAAGTCCATGCGATTCTCGATGGCGATGAAGCTGTTCGCAGCGAGTTCACGGAATTGGTTCCGGAGTTCGAGCGCATGCATCGTCTGGCGCTGATCCTCAACAAAAAGCGCGAACGCCGCGGCTCCATTGACTTCGACCTTCCCGAGCCAATCATCGAATTCGACGAATTCGGCGCGATGAAGAGCGTCACTCGCTCCGAGCGCAACTGGGCGCACCGGCTCATCGAAGAGTTCATGCTCGCCGCCAACGAGTGCGTCGCTTCGTGGATTGAAAATCTCAGTATCGACTCGATCTACCGCATCCACGAAAAGCCCGAGCCACGCCGCATCGTCGAGTTCGAAGAGACCGCAGCGACCTTCGGCTACTCGCTTGGCATCGGCAATTTGCCTGTACGCAAGTTTGAAATGAAATCCGACCGGCGCGAGCAGCGCCGAGGAGGCCGCACAGCGCGCCACCACGAAGTCCCCGAAGAGATCCCCGTAACGCCACGCATGTACCAGCGGTTGACGGCGAAGATCGCAGGCAAACCCGAGGAGCGCATCCTTTCTTACCTGATGCTGAGGTCTTTGAAGCAAGCTCGCTACAGCGAAAAGAACGAAGGCCACTTCGCCCTTGCCGCTCCCTGCTATACGCATTTCACCTCGCCCATCCGCCGCTATCCCGACCTGATCGTGCACCGCATCGCGAAATCCTTGCTGGAGGCCGGTGTCAGCGGCGAAGGCCGGCTTTTGGCTGGTGAGCCGCATGCGCTGCGCTCCGCGCCTTGGCAGGAGCACCAGGCAAGACAGCATCTCCGCGAGCAGGAATCGCCCATCCCGGAACCCGAACTCGCCGCCATTTCGCAGGAATCAAGCGAGAACGAGCGCCGCGCCGCCGAAGCCGAGCGCGAACTGGTCGAGTGGAAAAAAGCCAAGTTCATGCGCGACCGCGCCGGCGAAGACTTCAGCGCCATGATACTGAGCGCCACCAAATACGGTCTTTTTGTCGAGCTGGACGATCTCTTCATCGAGGGCCTGATACCGATCCAGAGCCTCGGCCAACTGGACGGCGACTACTACACCTATCGCGAAAACACCCGCCAGATCATCGGCGAGCGCTGGGGCCGCAAGTTTACCTTCGGCCAGCGCGTCCGCGTCGTTCTCGACCGCGTAGACGCCGTCGAACGCCGCCTGCAATTCTCGATTCTTGAAGACGGCATCAGAGAGGCCGCGCCGATTCTCAAGGGAAAGACTGTTCCGTCCACCAAATCCGCGAAAACGGATAGGAAGCAACATAAACAAAAGAAAGTAAAGCGCAGCATGCAGCAGCAAAGCCCTAGGCCAAAGAGGTTTTCCGCCAAAAAGAAGAAGAGGCGTAAATAAGGCGGAGTACCCCATCTCGATTTTGAGCCCGTGGACTTGCAGCAATCTCGTCTCAAAACGGAAACTGCTCTAGGTCGGGGTCAACCCAAGCACGCCGAGCCTCAACTGAGAATAGCCGTGGACGCGACCAATACGCCAGAAGCCATTCCGGATCGCCAATTGGCGAAGCCATCAATGCATTACATCTGTCGCACAAGGAATGTGTTCCGTTGCCGGCCAGAAAAGCGCGTGCAGCGCGAAGTGAAGCCTGCGTGATCGTCTCGTGATACCCGCTGGTGTCGGTATTGGCGACTCCGGTGGCCTCATTGTATGCGCGAATGAAGCCGGGCATTTCGCGCGACACATCGACGTCCGGGCGGCTGGTGAGCAGCCAGATTGCCGCCGCAAAGTGCGCGGCATGTGTCCAGGCGGATTTCGGTAGCGTCCGATCAAGCAGGCTGCGACCAATCGCTGCAATTTCATCGTCCGAGGTAAAAGGAATAAAGGTACGCACTTGAGGCTCCTGACTTGTTTTTTTGCCCGACGAGCGCATGAAAAAACCCGCCGGAATGTGGCGGGTGGGTCGGCTCGTATATTGCTGGCCGAAAGCTAGGAGTTGTTCTGCTTTTGGGCTCCGACGAGTGCGCGCGACAACGCCGCCAGCGATGACTGGTTTTGCTGTTGCGCGATGCTCAGGCTGAGTAAAAGCATTTCTATGGATATCTTAAACGGATAGATTTTGTCGGCCAAGAACAAAGCTGCTTACAATAGCAAGGAAAGGTAATTTTCTTGATGGCACACATGGTGTTTTGTTCGCGCTACAAGCAAGAGCTGGAGGGACTCGAAGAAGCGCCCTTCGACAGCGACTTCGGGCACAAGGTTTATCACAACGTCTCCAAGAAGGCATGGATGGAGTGGCTGGAGCACCAGAAGATGCTGCTGAATGAATACCGCCTTCAGCCTTGGACCCCGCAAGCGCAGGAATTTCTGGTCGAGCAGATGGAACGCTACTTCTTCGGCGAAGGATCGGAGCTGCCCAAGGAATACGTTCCCCCGGCTCACTGATGCAATGCATGCCATGCCGAAGCATAGGAATGCAATTTGGGTCGCCTGCATCACTCGTTGCTTCCACAAGGATCTGTCAAGAGCGGAATTTTCCCGTAACGCTGGAAGTGATTCATTCCAAAGCGCAAAAAGACCTCCCCGATTTGGCGTACTTTCTTGACCCGATGGCTATAATAGGAATAGAGACTTCTTCAGAAGCCCGCCGCAGTTGGTGGGCTTTTGTTTACCCATAAGCCCTTTGGAATCAATTAGGTGCTCGTAAGTCGAATAGTTTCAATTAGCTGGCGTCATCTCCGCAAAAATAGTTTATTTTCAAGAATTTGGCGGGGAGGGGGTAGGACCGGGCCGCAGATAATTTCGTAGCGTTGAGGGACAGATGAGCGATAAGAAAGCTGTTTCGACAAAGAACGCGCCGGCGGCCATTGGGCCGTATTCGCAGGCGGTGCGTGTGGGCGATTTCCTCTACTCTTCTGGCCAGGTCGCGCTCGATCCGGCGACGGGAGCGCTGGTTGAGGGAGGCATCGAGGCGCAGACCACGCGAGTGCTCGAAAACCTGAAAGCCGTGCTCGAAGCGGCTGAAATCGGCCTTGAAAACGTCGTAAAAACCACCGTATTTCTTAAAGATATGGGCGATTTTGCGGCCATGAACGCCATTTACGCGAAGTATTTTGCGCCCGATGGTGTAGTCGCTCCGGCCCGTTCTACCGTCGAAGTAGCAAGGTTGCCGAAAGACGCGCTCGTCGAGATCGAAGTCATCGCCAAGTTGAAGTGGCGCGGCCTGCCGGAAATTGGCAAACTGTAACGCGGCTGGCTTTTTCTCATCTAATCGAGCGGAGCACACTATGGCTGAGACAAAGGTCGAAAAGGTCCACAAGACCGAAGAGGAATGGCGTCAGCTTCTGACGCCCGAACAGTTTCACATCGCCCGGGAAAAGGGTACGGAGCCGGCGTTTACCGGCAAGCTCTACTACAACCACGACGACGGAATCTACCGCTGCGTAGCCTGCGGAGCCGAGCTGTTTACCTCCGACAAAAAGTTCGAGTCTGGCAGCGGCTGGCCCAGCTTCTGGCTGCCTGTCACTCCGGAAGCCGTTGAGACGCACGAGGACAACAGCTACGGCATGCGCCGCGTGGAAGTAGACTGCGCGCGCTGCGGTTCGCACCTGGGGCACGTCTTTCCCGACGGTCCAAAACCAACCGGATTGCGCTACTGCATCAATTCCGCATCCCTCAACTTTGAGAAGAAGCAGTAATTCAACCTTATGAAGCGCTGGCGTTTGGCGATTGTCACCGCCTGCGCTTCCTTCGTTTTCATCGCCTTCGGCATCTTCGTGTGGGCCCAGTTCCATAACGGACCTCCCTGGCAGCATCCTGTCGCTTCTTCGCGAACGATCAGGATTGGCAACGCAGCCATTCAGATCGATTTCGGTCCGGGGTCATTCGATCTGCCAACCGAAACGATCCTGAAATGGGTCGGCAATTCGGCCAGCTCTGTTGCTACCTACTACGGACGCTTTCCTGTGGCGCGCGATCGAGTGCTGATCGAGTTCGCTCCAGGTCGCGGCATTCTGCGTGGAACGAGCTGGGGCGGTGTTGGCGGATTTCCTGCATTTCACCGGATGGTGCTTGGGGATAAGACTACTCAGTCGGATCTTGACGAAGACTGGGAGATGACGCACGAGTTTATCCACTCCGCCTTTCCTTCTGTCGATGACGAGCACCACTGGATCGAGGAGGGTCTCGCTGTCTACGTTGAGCCCATTGCGCGCGTCCAGCGCGGCTTCCTGCTCCCCGAAAAGATATGGGCCGACATGATGAGCGACATGCCCAAGGGCGATCCCGGCAGCTCTGATCGCGGTCTCGACCAGACACATACCTGGGGTCGAACCTACTGGGGCGGCGCGCAGTTCTGTCTGCTCGCCGACGTCATGATCCGCGAACAGACTCATAACCGAAAAGGTCTGCAGGATGCCTTGCGAGGCATAGTCGACGCGGGCGGTACCATCGATCACGACTGGCCGGTTGAGAAAGCATTCGAAACAGGCGACCGCGCGACTGGAACGCATGTGCTTTCTCAGCTCTATGGCTCAATGCGCGACACGCCAAAGCCAGTGGATCTTCAGGGTTTGTGGCAGAAGCTGGGAGTGAGCGACTCCGGTGGCCGCATCCGCTTTGACGATCATGCGCCAGAAGCCGATATTCGCAAGGCGATTACTCGCTCTCCTTCAATCATCCCGGTAAGTTTTTGAAAAAGCTAAGATGTAAACCGGAAGCTTGAAGACCTTACGGCTTGGACGGAGCGCCCAGGCGAAACCGATTCGCCAATTCAAATTCCTCCCGAAGTTCAGGGGTCTTCAAATGCTCGCGCAGATGGGTCAGGCGCTGTTCGAGTGCAAGCAGGGTTGCAGCCACCGCTTCCGAATTCGTATGAGCGATATCGCGCCACATGGAATAGGGACTGGCCCCAAGCCGCGTCATTTCGCGCAAAGCTCGCCCGCCGATCGCGCGCAGGTCTTCGTCGTGCGGAAATTTCTCTTCGAGCAGCGCGCTGAGCGCGGTCGAAACGAACTGCGGAAGATGGCTGACCCAGGCGCACAATTCATCGTGCCGATCAGGATCCACATCCAGTACGCGGCATCCGAATTTCTGCACCCATGACCGCCATTCCGCTGCTTTTGCCTGCGCCTCAGCTGACATGCTGGAGTGATCCGCACACTTGGTAAACAGCCATACCGCTCCGCGAAAGAGTTCGTCATCGGCGTTGGCCACCCCGCCTACTTCCTTGCCCGCCATCGGATGCCCCGGAAGAAATCCGGGCTTGTCGGAATGGTTATAGCGGCCAGCGGCGTGTTGGCAAAGAACGCCTTTGACGCTGCCGACATCGGTCACCAGTTGATGCGGCTTCAGGATCGAAGCAAGCTGCTCGATATAAATAAGAATGCTGAAGACCGGGCCGCTCAGGAGAACAAGATCGGATTCACTCGCCACCGTCAGCGGCTCCTCCGCGATCACATCGATGGCAGCGCGGCTCAACGCGACTGCTGCCTGGGCGGGATCGCGGTCCCATCCGAAGATGGTGCCGCGAAAGCCACTCTGGCGCAATGCCATTCCCACCGAACCGCCGATCAATCCGGTGCCGAGAATGGCGACGCGCTCGATGGGCATAGCTAGTCGATAGTCCTCTCGACGGCGGAAGCAATCACGCGCAACTCCTGCATCAGCTTTGAGAACTGCTCCGGGAAGAGCGTCTGCGCGCCGTCAGAGACAGCCTTATCCGGATTCGGATGCACCTCGATCAGTAAACCATCTGCTCCGGCTGCAACTGCGGCGCGCGCCATTGCCGGAACTTTGTCGCGCAAGCCGACGCCGTGCGAAGGATCGCCCAGAATCGGCAGATGAGAAAGCTTCTTTATAACCGGAATCGCGGAGATGTCCATCGTGTTGCGAGTATACGTCTCGAAAGTGCGAATACCGCGCTCGCAGAGCATCACTTCGTAGTTGCCGCCGGAGAGAATGTACTCGGCCGAGAGCAGCAACTCTTCAATCGTAGCCGCGATCCCGCGTTTGAGCAGCACAGGTTTGCGCACCTGCCCAAGTTCGCGGAGCAGGTTGAAGTTCTGCATGTTGCGTGCGCCCACCTGGAAGACATCGACATAAGGCATCATCAGCTCAATTTGCGAAATCTCCATCACCTCGCTGATGATGAGCAGCCCGGTCGAGTTCCCGACTTCACGCAGCAGCTTGAGTCCTTCCAGGCCCATGCCTTGGAACGAGTAAGGCGAACTGCGCGGTTTGAATGCGCCTCCGCGAAGGAATTTTGCGCCCGCAGCCTTTACTTTCTCCGCTGCTGAAAAGATCTGTTCGCGACTCTCTACCGAACACGGCCCAGCCATGACGACAACCTCTTTGTCCCCAACGGTCACCCCGTTGGGGAAATGAAGGACCGTGCCTTCCGGTCTGAAGCTGCGGCCCGCCAGCTTGTAGGGCGAAGAAATGCGATATGCATCCGCCACCCCGTCTAACACCTGAAAATCCTTCACATCGAACGCAGCCGGTGTTCCTACTCCGGCGAGAATCGTCTGCACTGTTCCTGTAGTGCGATGTACTTTGAAGCCCAGTTCCAGAAGCCGCTCGGTTACACTTTGTATCTGGTCTTCTGACGCATGCTCCTGCATGGCAACGATCATGATTGCTTTCCTGTCTCCCCTGTTCGCGCGTCCTTTCCTTTGGCGGACGCAGATCTCTGTGAGGCCAATTCATCCGATTGCAGCGCTCGCATCACATCAATGATGCGCTCATAGATGTGCACCAGCTCAATGTCAGGCAGGGGGCCCTTATTGGCTGCGCGCACTTTCTCGAAAATGACGCGCTCGCGGTTCGGCTCGTACACGGGTAGATCGGTTGCCTGTTTCAGCTTGCCGATGGCTTGCGCTGCCACTGCGCGATCGCTGAGGAGTGCCACAATCTGAAGGTCGATTGCATCGATCTTTTTGCGCCAGCTTTCAATGTCCATGTGTCCTTCCATCGAGCGCGCGACTATACGCCTGCGCCGGAGTTGAATTGCCAGGAATCTTGAAGCGGAATTATCGGGCCAGCGCCATGGGTTGGCGCAGACCCTTGATAAATCGTGCGATGGTGCTGGGTGCTTCTTCACGCGTCGACTGCTCAACCAGAGCAACGATGGCACTACCAACGACGGCCGCATCCGCGAATTCACCAACCGTGGCGAAATGCTCCGCGTTTGAGATACCGAAGCCGACAGCAACCGGCAAGTCGGTAAATCTGCGCAGGCGCTTCACCAGTTGTTCAGCGTCCGTCGCCAGAGTCTGCTGTGTGCCGGTGATACCGGTGCGCGAGATCGCGTAGACAAATCCCTGCGACGTCCGTGCAATGCGCTCTAGTCGGGCATCGGGACTTGTAGGTGCAGCTAGAAAAATGGGAGCCAACTGATGGCGGCGCAGATGCTCCAGATATTCGTCGGCTTCTTCGACGATCATGTCGGTGATGAGGACGCCATCGACGCCGGCTTCTTTCGCCACTGCGCAGAAACGCTCAAGCCCAAACCGCAGAACAGGATTGAAGTAGGAGAAGATGACCAGTCCCACTTCGGGGCGGTTCTTTCGCAACTCTGCAGCCAGCGCCAGTACATCTGAGAGTTTCGTGCCGCTCTTGACTGCTCGCTCGCTGGCGCGTTGAATCACCGGACCATCCGCCAAAGGATCGCTGAAGGGCACACCCAGTTCAAGCACATCCGCGCCGGCGTCAATCGCGGCGAGCGCGATCTCACTCATGGTTGGCAAATCAGGATCGCCGGCGGTCAAATACACGACGAGTCCCGGCTTGCTGCTGAAATGAATCGGCATGGTGTCAGGCGCCTTTGAGCTTCAGTTCGCGCGAAAGAATGCCCATGTCTTTATCGCCACGTCCTGAGAGATTGACTATTAGTATGTCATGCCGCGAAAGCGATGGGGCAAGGCGGATGCATTCGGCCACCGCGTGCGCGCTTTCAAGCGCGGGCAGAATCCCTTCTGTGCGCGCCAGCTTCACGGTTGCACGCAATGCGTCCTCATCGCTCGCAGATGTGTACTCGGCTCGCCCGGTATCGTGCAGCATCGCGTGCTCGGGGCCGATCGATGCGTAGTCGAGGCCAGCCGAGACGGAATGCGTCAAGGCAATCTGCCCGGCCTCATCCTGCAGTACGTAGGAATAGGTTCCCTGCAACACACCCGGTGATCCGCCCTGAAAACGTGCCGCGTGCTCACCAAGTTCGGTGCCCCGGCCACCCGCCTCCACGCCGATGAGGCGAACATCTTTGTCGGAAATGAATTCATAAAATGCGCCAATAGCGTTTGAGCCGCCGCCAACGCAGGCGATGATCGCATTCGGCAGACGGCCCTCTTTTTCGAGCATCTGCTGCCGCGCCTCCTTGCTGATGACGCGGTGGAAGTCGCGCACCATCATCGGATAGGGATGCGCGCCCAGCACGCTTCCCAATAGATAGTGCGTCGTCCGTACGTTTGTGACCCAGTCACGCATCGCCTCGTTAATCGCGTCTTTTAGTGTTCGCGAGCCGGAACTGACACCGCGCACCTCCGCACCAAGCAACCGCATGCGATAGACATTCAGTTCCTGCCTCCGCATGTCTTCTTCGCCCATGTAGACGACGCATTCCAGGCCAAATAGCGCGCAGACTGTAGCAGACGCTACACCGTGCTGGCCCGCGCCGGTCTCGGCGATGATGCGCTTTTTGCCCATGCGCTTCGCGAGCAGCCCTTGACCGATACAGTTGTTGATCTTGTGCGCACCGGTGTGCAGCAGGTCTTCACGCTTGAGATAAACCTTCGCGCCGCCTAACTGTTCTGTCAGGCGAGAAGCGAAGTACAGTGGCGTCGGGCGCCCAGCATAATCGCGCAGCAGCAGATCCAGTTCCGCATGGAAGGTAGGATCGGCCTGGGCTTCCGCGTAAGCATGCTCAAGCTCTTCGAGCGCCGTCATCAGCGTCTCCGGCACGTAGCGCCCGCCGTATGCGCCGAAACGACCTATGGCATTCGTGGCTGGATGTGTAACTGCGCTCATGAACAACTCCCCTTATGTTTTCAGCTTACGCCATCATCGCAACGAGGCTACTACTTGCTCCGCTGCAGTTTTCGCTGCAGCGACAAATGCTCTCACCCGCACTGGATCTTTTCGGCCCGGCGCAGATTCAACTCCGCTTGAAACGTCCACGCCCCAGGGCTGCAAAGTGCGGATAGCTTCTGCGACGTTTTCCGGCTTCAACCCGCCAGCGGCGATGAGCCGCAGCTGAGGAGAAGAATTCTGAAAGCCGTGGCTCGCCGCTTGCCAGTCAAAGCGAGTGCCGGTTCCGCCCACGGCAGTCGCTGTGCGTGAATCAATCAGTACAGCGTCGATGGCTCTCTCGTTACGGAGGATTTTCAGTTGTTTGCCAAAGTCCTGCGCGTAATGGATAACCTGCAAAATACGCAGCGTAGAGCCAAAGTGATCGCGCAATTGCAAAGTCAGCAACGGATCGGGACTCGCATGCAATTGCACTCCGGTCAAACCACTCTCCACTACCGTTCGAGCGATCGTCCCAAAGTCTGCATCGACAAACACCCCGTATTTCTCGATCGTATTCGGAAGGTGAGGCGTGATCACGCTCACTTGCATTGCATTCACGCGACGCGGACTCTCCGCAAAAACAAAGCCCACAGCATCGGCGCCCGCCTCAGCTGCAAGCTGGGCGTCTTCAAGATTTGTATTGCCGCAGATCTTGATCCACATTGCACTACACTCGAGTGGCCGCAGGCAGCAGAAGCTGAGCAAGAGCCACGCCGGGAGAAGGCTGCCGCATCAGGGACTCCCCAATAAGAAATCCGTGGTACCCTGCATCGCGAAGCCGCTGCATATCGTTGATCGTGTGAATGCCGCTCTCGGCGACGTGTACCGCTCCGGCAGGCAGCTGCTCCACAAGATCAAGCGCAGTATCCAGCCGCACTTCAAAGGTTTTTAGGTTGCGATTGTTCACGCCGAACGCTGCGCAACTCAAATTACGTGCCCGCATCAGTTCTTCGGCCGAATGCACTTCGCACAGCACATCGAGGTCGTAGCGGTGCGCGGCGTCGTTCAGACTCTTTAACTCGGAGTCCGTCAACGCAGTGACGATCAGCAGAATTGCATCCGCGCCGTGCGCCCGCGCTTCTACGATCTGGTATTCGTCCACCATAAAGTCCTTGCGCAGGCATGGAATCGTAACGGTGGCCGACGCAATTTCCAGATTCTCCAGACTGCCCTGAAAAAACGGCTCATCGGTCAGCACAGACAAGGCTGCCGCGCCCGAATTGGCCAGCTCTGCCGCCAGGCTGCGCACATCGAATTCCGGACGGATCAATCCCTTGGATGGGGATGCCTTCTTGAGTTCGGCAATCACCGCAGGCGCTTCCGCCGCTTTCCTTCGCAGCGCTTGAGCGAATCCTCGTGGTGTGTGTCGCGCCGCACGCTGTTCTAAATCGCTGATCGGCATGCGCTCTTTGCGCTCGGTAACTGTTTCCCGGGTTTTTGCGAGAATGCGTTCGAGGTGCACGAAGATATCCAGTAGAAAGGCGACAAACCTAGTATAGCTTTCTACGTTGTAACCCAGCGAGTGGCAGGACATTCCAGATGGTTTGCAGCGGCTCTTGGACTGTCTCTGCTCGAAGAAGGCGTCCTCTATTCGGACGCAATCGGCTTGCCCAGAGCTACGTCAGCCACAGATGACAATGCCCATTAATAAAAAGCGATTGGTGCCGAAGAAAGGATTAGCCAAGTCCTATTTCGCAAGTCTCTGCAACCAGATGGCTTATTCAGTTTCGCCCAATAACCATGCGGTTCATAGTCACTTTTGTCGTTGATTTTGACATACAGTGACCGTGATCAATGTACCGCAAATTTGATCAAAACGTTAGCCAGAAATTAGCCAGCATTAGCCAACGTTAGCCAGAAGTGGTTTCGAAGTATATCTTCGACCCCAAATTTGGGAGTGTACGCATAAGTTGAAAGGTCCACTCCAGCAAGCCCAGCCGACTTGAAGTCGGACCCCGTAATCTTGACCCAATAAGATGGAATTCCCTCGCCGTTTTTGACGCATCAGGTGAGAGTTCTTTCTAACGAGCACTTGCATGGATCGCTGACAACCCCGCAGGATTGCTGCCGAAGCCTTCATTAGGGAATTAGGAGGCTCTGCGTGACAAAACGGGGTGGTGCAAATCTGGCTATCCCTATCTTTCATTGCACTATTAGCGTCAGAGTCTGAGATGTGCTGACCATTCCTGCCGTTGCTGTGACTGTGAGCTTGTAAGTTCCGGCGGGGATGTAGGACGTTGTGGAGGGGGGCGGTGTATTGCTGCTACTGCTGCCTCCGCCGCATCCTATGGCGGCTAGAGAAATGAAGAGCCCAACTGTGCACAGGACGATGGGGAACCAGGCTCGTCTGCGTCTGAACAGTGGCAGCGATCCGAGAAGCAGGGATGCTATACCAGTGGCAGCCATGACTACTTGCGTAGCGTTGTTGAGGTATGCAGTGGTGCTGGATTGCGTGGTGACCTTTACCGCAAAAGACTGAGAGCCGCCTGGCATAAGAGCCAACGTCGTCGGATCGACGGAGCAGGTAGCGTTCTGCGGGGCACCCGAACAGGCGAGCGTTACTGTGCCGCTAAAGCCGGCACTGCCGGTCAGCACTAGACCGTATGTGGCAGGCTGCCCGCTTGGCACGGTGCTTATCGTCGACCCACCTTGACTGGTGCCGATACTTACTGATGGTGTCGTGCCTGTTCCGGTAAGTGAAACAGTCTGCGGGCTTGCGCTTGCATTGTCGGCAATAGACAAGGTTCCTGATTCAGCGCCTAAGGTTGATGGCGTGAATACGACTGAAATCTGACAGCTGGCATTGGCCGCGAGAGTCGTGCCGCAGTTATTCGTCTGAGAAAAATCACCTGACGAGGTGATACCAGTGATTGTGAGGATCCCATTGCCGCTGTTGGTGAGAGTGGTCTGGAGGGGCGCGCTGGATGTGCCCTGGTTCTGGTTGCCGAAATCGAGACTCGCGGTCGAGAGCGAGGCCGCCGCTGCCTGACCGGTTCCGGTGAGGGGTACGGTCTGTGTTCCATTCACGGCATTGCTGGTAATTGTGAGCACCGCAGACCGGGTGCCTGTGGCCGAGGGGCGAAAGGTGACATTCGTTTTGCAACTGGTTGCTCCACTTACAGTGGAACATTGGCCGGAAGCAATGCTGAAGTCAGCGGCATTGGTTCCGCTGATGGCGAGGCTGGAGACCGTGAGGTCCTGGCTGCCTGCGTCAGTAATAAAGAGGGGCAGGGTACTACTGGTTCCGTTTAGCACGCCGCCAAAGTCTAGGCTGGGAGTAACGTTGATGGTTGGCGGCGTATAGGCCGTTCCTGTCAGTGGGATAGAACTGCTCAGGGTGACACCGGGAGTGCTGACGTTAAGGCTTCCTGTCTGTGGTCCTGCGGCGGTGGGGTTGAAGGTCACAGACATGACACAGCCGTAAAAGCCGGGCAGCGGATTGGGGCAAGGATTGTTAAGAGTGAAGGGGCCGTCAACGGAAAGGGTATAGCTCAGAGTCTTTCCCGAGTATGGGTTCGAGATGGAGACGTTCTGGGCGGGGCTGGAACTCCCGACGAGATTGTTCGTGCCGAAATCAAGCGAGGTTGGCGACAACTCAACCGGGTAGACGCTATTGCCGAGAAGAGTAATGACCTGCGCGTTCGTCTGGTCTCCAAAGTTGATGGTCATGGTCCCGGTGCGAGCGCCGAGATCCTGCGGCTGGAACATGACATGCACTGTGCAGGAACTAGCCGCAGGTATGGAGCCCGCGCAATTGTCAGTCTCAGTGTAGTCAGGAAGAGAAAACGTGATGCTCGAGATGGGAACACTCACCGAAGAGATGTTCGTGAGCGTTTCATCGAGCGAATATCCGGAGCCGAGCACGGTTTGAGGCCATCCGAGTTGGAGAGGAGAAACAGTTACAGCGGAATCAATCTGGCCCGTACCGTTAAGCTGAATCGACGCAGACGCTCCACCGCCGATTTGCAGCGTCGCCGAGCGGTCGCCGTCAATGACTGGAGTGAAAAGAGCGGCAACAATGCAACTCTGCTGAGGCGCGAGGTTGGATGTGCAGGTGTTTCCGGCCAACGTGAATTCGCTGTCGCCGCTCAAAGAGACGCTCGGAGCATCCGCCTGCGCATTGCTTACGTTGGTGATCGTAATCGTGCGGTAAAAGGAAGGATTCCCGACCGTTTGTACTCCAAAGGGAATCCCATTCGTCTCCGAGACCATGAGTGGAGTGGAACTCGACAGAAACAGGGAGGGCACATAGTAGTAGTTCTGTATTCCGTTGTCATACGCCACGGATACAGAGCCGCCTCCTACCGTGCCGTCGGTCGGCTTCCAGACAACCTGGACCGTGCAATAACTGCCGGGCGATAGAGTGGGAATGCAGTCGTGTGTTTGCAAAAGAGTGCCTTGAGCGGCAATCGACTGCAGAGCAAGGTTGGCAGCTCCAAGGTTCCAGATGCGAAAAGGATGCGCGACACTTGAAGTCCCTGTTTGTTGCGGCGGGAAGTAAAGCTGCGACAGATCAAACCAGGGATAATCCGGTACCGGGTTTCCCACGGCTTGCGGGTCCAGATACGGAGTAAATGTCTGCACTGAGGGCGAAGCATCGCTCGTGATGGTGACAGAGCCTTGGGCCATCTTGCCATTCGCATCAGTAAGTGTGAATACGCAACTGGTTCCAGCAGG
Source organism: Alloacidobacterium dinghuense (assembly GCF_014274465.1). Lineage (NCBI taxonomy): Bacteria > Pseudomonadati > Acidobacteriota > Terriglobia > Terriglobales > Acidobacteriaceae > Alloacidobacterium > Alloacidobacterium dinghuense. Next base: position 5,651,797 of record NZ_CP060394.1, read on the forward strand.
AACTGTGTTGCCACAGTTTCCCCAGTTTTTTGCGAGGCCGCCTGTAAAAGTGATGTCGCTGATATGAAGGTCTGCCGAGCCGACATTACGAAGGGCCAGGAACGGAAGCTGATATCCAAGGCTTATCTGCGGGTTCGCGCTGGGAGCGATTTTTGCGAAGAATCCCGCGCCCGTCGAAACGCATGCGCTTCCCAGATTGGCCTCTGTTGAATAAGCACTGCTCCCGACGACGATCAGATCCTGGCCCGAGCATAGGCCCGTTGACGTGAGTCCATTGCTTCCGCCAGGGTTGCCGGCCAGGTAGATGTTCCCCAGCGAATCGATAGTCATGGCGGTCGGGATCTGGGTGGTCGTATGCCCCCCGAAAGCGCTTGTTTCGACGGGTTTGCCAGTCTTGTCCAGTTCCAGAAAGACACCGCCGGTCACGACGTCAGAGACAACTGCATTGTTTGCCTGAATCGGATCGGATCCTGTTGAGCCAGCCGCGTAGAGGTTCCCCTGCGAATCGACGGTCATGGCGTTCATGAAGCCGTCTCCAAGGTAGGTGGAATAGGTTAGCGCAGTGAGGGACGGATTGAGTGCCATGGCAAACATTTGAGCGCTGCCATACAGTCCCCTACCTAACGGATGACGATATGCGTTGATCGTGTAGGGAAATCCATATGAGGTGGTGTCTCCGGCCAGATACACTGTGCCATCCGAACCGACGGCGATGCCGGAGAGTGTCTCTGGTGTTTCACTGCTTGAGTTTTCTCCACCGAGAAAAGAGCCAAAGAGTAGCGTCTTGCCATCGCTTGCAAATTTCGTCAGAAATAAGCTGCCTATTCCAGATTGAAGTTCGCCTTTGAGCGGAATAGATGACTGATAGTAATTGTTGAAAGAACCTGCAACATAGATGTTTCCGCTATTATCCAGAGCGATTCCAGTTGCGTTATTATTTGCGCCGAGATAGCTCGCAAAAACGTATCCCGTGCCTTGAGTGTTTAACTCCGCGTAAAAGGCAGAATTGCATCCAGTACAGACGCTCGCTTGATAGGAAGGCTGAAATGCATTCACTGTCTGGAGCGATCCGTCTGAAGCGAGCCCTGAAACAAACGCATTACCGTTTGCGTTGACCGTGATTGCTTTGGGCAGGATCTGACCGGAAGCAAGCAGCGTTGAGTAGGCCAACGCGCCCGTTGAGTCGAGCTTTGTAATGAATCCGGCATTACAGAAGCTGCCGCATGTGCCGAGATTCTGTGACGTAACCGGGAAATCAGTTGCATCTGTTATTCCGATCACGTAGGCGTTACCGTTCCCATCAACAGCGACCCCGCTGGCCGTATTGAAGGCGCTTGCCGGCAAGTAAGTTGAATAGAGGATGTTCGCGCCGGTGGGGTCCAGTTTTGTGACAACTACCTGCTGGCTGCCGCTTGAAGAGCCAGGCTGCCCGTTTACAACCGGGTAACTGTTGACAGAGGTATTGCCAGTCATTATGAGATCGCCATTGGCATCCGTTGCAATTGCTGCTACTTGAATGCTGCTATTAACGGCGAGCAGATTCGCGTACGTAACAACCGGATCGATGACGAGTTCCTTTGTGTGATCGTACGAACCGATCGCGAAGCCAATTCTGGAGGGAGAAAGCATCTGATAAGCCACCGTAACCGGTTTCGTTTTCGCACCGTCTTGCTGAAAAGCGCTTGGAGCGAGCAAGCGAAGGGAATAGCTGCCAGACGTAATCAACAGGCTACCGTCCTGTTGCGGCTGAATCTTCGAGGAGTCATTGAGACCGATTTGCAGATGCTCAGGATCTGTGCCTGCGCTCAGCTCAAAATCGTATTCGAGGCGGTTTGCCTTTCCGTGAAAAACGAGGTCGGTTCCCGGATAGATATTTTGATAACGGATCTGACGATAGAGAGGAACGTGGGCGATCCAAGCAGCTTGACTTCGCCCGTTGTAGTAGTTGACGAAACCACCTGCCGGAGACTCATCGCGAATTTGATCAGGCTTCGCGCCGGGAAAATACAATTCCACGGCGCTTGGTGCGCCGGCTGTCGATTGCACGATTCGCAGGCGATCCGCCATCAACTGGGCTTCGCCATCTGCAGTGCGGGCGATGTAGTGGACCTCGGGTGGTGCTTGTCCGCGGTTCGGTTCAAATTCCACCGGCAGTCCGTGTTCCATTTGTTGAGGCTGGGACAGGGGAAAGGTCGCAGCGAACAACGGCGGAGAAAGAAAAACTACCAGAGCGAGAAAAAGCATGCTCCGCTTTGCGGATGCAAACACATGCTGCATGAAGCCTCCAAAATCAGAGGTATCGGACACACACCGACAACCCTGTTTACTACGAACACTGCACAATGAAGATGTTGTTGGAGCGCGCTGTCGTTCGTGGCGGGGGAACCTTGCCTAAATCGCTGACACTATAAATAAAATCTGCCCCGCTCGCAAATTACCGAAGAAACGGGTAATGCCCCGAATTAGGACACTACCAAGAAACGCAGTACTTTGTGCCATGCCTGCATTCTGTAACTGTCATGAGTGCTTGTTCAAGCAGGGCTTGTAACGCTGGAGAAACATTTCCTCTGAATTGCCTCAACGGAAGAGCATAATGCTCGACGGCTCATTATTTGCTGGTCGGAATCGACGCATCTCGATTAATTTAAGTGAGTCACACCCATTTGGAGACCCCTGGTGAACGCGGTACGATCTGTACGTTTTTTTCTTTCTGCCCTTGTTCTTTTAATTTGCCTCCCCTCAAACAATGCGCTGGGCGCATCGCGCCAGAATCTATCTCTGCCACTGGTTTTCGAGGAAAATCAGGGACAGGCGTCGCAGCAGTATCGCTATCTTTCCCATCACAACGGAATGGATGCGATGTTTTTTCGAGAAGGGGTTGATTTTCTCCTGCCTGGAAAAAGCAGTGATCATCAGCGCCTGGGATTGCGGCTCATCGGGCCGGATAATGACTCATCAATGGTCGCAACCAATCCCCTGAAAAGCCACAGCAACTATTTGCTGGGTGCAGATGCTTCCCGCTGGATTCGCGGCGTTTCAAACTACGAGCGAATTGAATACAAAAGCATCTACCCTGGAATTGATCTGGCCTTTTATGGAAATGGCAGCGAGTTGGAGCATGATTTTCAGATTGCGGCTGGTGCTGATCCGTCCTCGATTGCATTTCGAGTAAGCGGATCGGAGCATGTCGAACTTTCTCATAAGGGAAATCTTGAGATCCGCGCTGGTAGCGAGACGCTGATTCTAAGAAAGCCGGTCGCCTACCAGATGTTCGCGAGCCTGCGTAAGGACGTGGATGCTGCATTTGCCCTGGAGAAAGACGGCTCTGTACATTTCCATCTCGGCGTATACGATGCTGCGCATCCGCTGGTGATCGACCCCGTCTTTACGTTCTCGACATACCTCGACGGTTCGAATGCAGATAACGTGACAGCAGTTGCCACGGATGCTGATCGCAACATCTATGTCACGGGATATACCAGCTCCACAGACTTCCCCACCCAAGCTCCGGTCTATTCGCAGGAAGCAGGGGGCAAAGATGTATTTATCGCCAAGTTGGATCCTACCGGCCATACGCTGATCTACTCCACATATCTCGGCGGATCGAACGATGACTTTGGTGGCACGATCGCTGTGGACTCTTCCGGGAATGCCATTGTAGGCGGAATTTCCAGCTCTACGGATTTCCCGCATGCGGGAGCAGTTCCGTCAGCCTCATATCAGTCGACGTATGACGCCTACTTTGTAGCTTCGTTGAAAGCAGATGGTTCTGGGTTTAACTATGTGGGGAAGATTGGCGGTTCACAGGGCTCCGCTACCGACGGCAACTACGGCAGGTTGGCGATCGACGGGTCAGGGAATGCCTACCTTGCCGGGGTGACAAGTGCCCCTAATTTTCAGATCACTACAGGCACGCTCTCATCGACAGTTCCTGGTTATCCCATTACCAGCATGTTTGTCCTGAAGGTCGACTCTTCAGGCAATCTGGTCTATTCCACGATAGTCCCAGGTAACGCAACGCCGGATCCTTCCGATCAGATGATCAATCTATTCCTACCTACAGGCATCAGTGTCGACGCATCAGGGCAGGCAATGCTCGCAGGTACGGCTGGCCTTGGACTTCCGACGACATCCGGAGTTGTTGCGCCCAACTTTCCAAATGCATATCAGAATGTAGTGAACCCTAGCTCTGGCTTTGTATTGCAGCTAAACGCCACTGCTTCGGCAATCAACTATGCTACCTATGTACCGGGAACCGATTCATTGGGTGGGATGACTGTCGATAAGAATGGGAACGTTTATGTCACTGGCGTCACAAGTGAATCTACCCTGCCAGTTACCGCAAATGCCTATCAGCAGAGTATAGTTCCTGGACCGAATTGCACTTGCAACTCCGGATATATCGTCAAGCTGAACGCTCAGGGAAGTTCAGTCCTGGCTGCTACGTATCTGAGCGGGGCGCCTTCACAAGGAAACGGAGGCACTTCGTTCAGCTCCATCGTGGTTGATAGCAATTTCAACGTGTTCGTAGGCGGTGGGACAGGTTCGTCGAGCTTTCCTTTGCAGAATCCATTCACCTCCCAACAGGAAACTGCCCCTTCTGCGTTGGATATGGTCCTGGCTGAGATGAGCCCGGATCTTAGCACTCTCGCATTCGGCAGTTTCCTGAGCGCAACGGACGGCATCTTTCCAGGGTCTACATTTTCTGCTCTCGCCGTTGATGCCGATAATAACCTCATCGTGGCTGGCACAACCTTCGCGAACGATTTCCCAACGACATCAGGCGCTATGCAGACGCAACCGCCGCCACCTCCGAATCCAAATACCGGCTATGCTCACGCTTTCATTTCAAAGATCAATATGGCAACAGCGGCGCCTTCATTCTGCCCGAGCGCATGGAGCGCGAGCTTTGGCCAGACGCCGGCAGGAAGTTCTGCCACTCAGACCGTGACCATCGTGAATTGTGGTAACGCGCCGTTCGATTTTTCCTCCATCACATCGTCAGCCTCGACCGTCAAGGCGGCGCAAAGCTGCGGATCGATTGCTCCGGGCGCATCCTGCCCGGTGACCCTAACGTTTAGCCCTGTTGACGACAGTGCTTTGTCAGGTACGGTCACCTTCGCCGACAATGCGGCAATTTCTCCGCAGGTGATCCAGGTATACGGCCAGGGAGTAGCTCCTGATCTGGAGCCGGCGTCGAATCCACTTGACCTCGGACATTTCATGGTCGGTACACAGGGTCCGTCAGTTGCGCTGAATCTTTACAACAGAGGAAACGCATCTCTTACGATCAGCAATATCGCGATCAGCGGCAGCGGCTTCTCAATTGCGCAAAATAACTGCACCGGGAGTATGTCGGGTGGATGCGTCGTTCAACTGATCTTTTCACCTCAAACAGCAGGTGTGCTATCTGGATCTCTAACGATTGCTTCGAATGATCCGGTACATCCGCAGTTGGTCGTGGCTCTTACCGGAACCGGCGATAGCACTTACAGTGTGCCTACTATCAGCTCTGTTGGAACTCAATATGGGCCGCCCCAGCAAACGCTGCAGATCAACAATGGACCGATTACCCTGCAGGTTAGCGGAGGCAACTTCTACCCGGCGTCTGTCATACAACTGAATGGCGTCTCACAACAGACTACATTTGGAAGTAACAGCCTGCTAAAGGTCACGATTGCTGCCTCGTCGTTAACCTCGCTCGGCGAAGTTCCGCTCACAGTTGTAAATCCTACCCCGGGAGGCGGCGAAAGCACTCCCTCGACCATCACTCCGTATCAAACGCTGCAAATTAGTCCATCGGCTGTAGTAGTTGTCCCAGGCTCAAATCTTTTGTATGTCGCAATTCCTGCATCGGCTATCGCCAATGCGAATACTATCCTGCCGATTGATCCTACGACGGGTACGCCAGGCACGCCGATTGCAGTTGGCAATGACCCGAGGCTGCTTGCGCCTTCTGATGACGGCAAGTATTTGTATGTAGCGCTGTTTGGCGATCAAACTGTGCAGCGCATCAATCTGCAAACGGAAGCAGTTGAACGTACATTTCCGTTTTCGCCCAATCCCTTCTGTCCGGGTTGCTCGACTCTTCCTGCTACCGATCTGCATGCAGTTCCAGGATCACCTCAGGAAGCAGTGCTGGCGCAAGGATCGATGATCTCGTTGTTTAACGACAACGGCCTTGTCAACTACATCCCGACCAGTTACAGCCAGCCGGCGATAACTGTCAACAACTTTGCTTTTGTTGGCAATCCACCAACGATCTATTCGCTTCCTTTTGTGGATGCTTATTTCTCGATCATCAACCTAGGTGGTTCGGGACTGAGCTATACACCGAATACGGCTACAAATCCTGGAGGGAATAACCCCCCAGGGGATCAAGTTGTTTCAGATGGAACGCTGCTCTACACAAGTGCTGGACAAGTGTGGGACCCATCCAAAGAATCTCAGGTAGGAACGTTTCCTGTTGACAAAACTGCATACTCAAGCCTGTTTAGTTTGACTCTTGATCCTGCGCCTGGAGCCATTTACGGAATCGGATCGCAACTTTATAACAATAGTTACATCGCCACGACAATTTCAGCGTTTGGACGCCAATCACTCAATCTTTTAAACACCTTGGTCTTCCCCCAAGTTACCTATCCGATCATCAGCAATCTCGTGCGTTGGGGATCAGATGGGTTCGCGTTTATGGCTGCTGGAGCGAACCTTACAGATCAGGAACTCTACCTTACGCGCAGCAGTGCCCTCACTTCCACTCAATCCAATCCTGTACCAGCACTGAGTTCCATATCGCCTGCCTCGGCAGCAGCAGGCGGCGGAGCGTTTACGCTAACCGTGAACGGAACCAACTTTGTCTCAAGCTCGACTGTGTCCTGGAACGGCACTGCGCTTCCGACAACCTATGTCAGCAGCACTCAGCTCACCGCAGTAGTTGCGTCTACAGATATTGCCCAAAGCGGGACGGTGCAGGTAACAGTGACAAGCCCTACGCCAGGCGGCGGTTCCTCAGTGGCGCAAACCTTCACCATCAGTCCGGTTATTCCGCCGGCAACTCCGAATGCGGTGTTGTCAGCAACAAGCATTGCATTTGGCAATATTGCGCAAGGTAGCGCAAGCGCAGCACAGTCGATCACCCTAAGCAATACAGGAACAGCAGCCCTTGCGATCGGTTCCATCGCCGCTGGTGGAGATTTTGTTGAGACAAATACCTGCGGAGCCAGTCTCGCTGCAGGTGCTGCCTGCCAGATTTCCGTCGTATTTACTCCTTCTACCGCAGAAGCGATCACCGGAGCCCTCACGATTACCAACAATTCTGCAAATAGCCCGCAGATAATCGCTCTCTCCGGTACGGGTGTTTCAGCGGTAAGCATTGGCCCAGCTATTGGAGGCTCGACTTCGGCAACAATCTCAAGTGGGGGAACAGCTACCTACAATCTTTCACTGTCTGGAGCTACGGGTTTCAGCGGAACAGTCTCACTGAGCTGCAGCGGGGCTCCGCAGAATGCCACCTGCGCTATTGACCCGACGAGCCTCAACCTCTCGTCCGGCGGATCAGCGAATTTCACGGTAACTGCAAAAACTACAGCTACACAATCATCTTCGATATTACCGGCTTCAAAGCTCCGTCTGGCAAGTCTCGGAGTGGCATCTTTACTCCTTTTGCCTCTTCTCCTTCAGATCAGTAAGGGTCGCCGAATCCTGAGCGGTTGCCTATTTACCGTAATTGCATTGTGCGCGCTTGCAGGATGTGGCGGAGGGAGTAGCGGCAATACTCAGCCGTCAAATCCCACGTCACCACCGACTACACCAGCGGGGACTTACACACTCACAGTCACTGCAACCACTGGCAGCACAAGCATCAAACAAAATCTGACGCTCGTTGTCCAATAGGGCCATTTGTGGACCGCCGGTCAGTCAGGTGCCTTAGTTGATGGGTTGGGTATTCCGCAGATGGAAACTCCACCTCTACGAATCATGAAGCCTGCTTAGCGGACTGTCCCTAGACCACAGCGAACGACGACTTCAGCTTGTCATTTGGCAAACATAGACTCAAGATACGGGCGCAATTCCAGGGAGTGGTTTCGAAGAATCTCTTCAGTCCTAAACATCCATTCTTGAAAATTCGAAGCCCTAATCTCCCCAAAATCTAGAAGAGTCGAGTGGATGAAGTATTTGCTTTCAGGGGGAAATCATATGACAGTGATTGCAAAGCTGAGAACGAAGCAGGGTTTGATGGATGCAAAGGAGGTAGCGCCTTTGTTGGACATGAATAAGGAAGTGCTCTACCGTAAAGCGAAAGCTGGATTGGTCCCGCACTTTCGAATTCTAGGACAAGTAAAGTTTGATCCGGTGGCGCTTGCGGAATGGCTGGAGGAGCGGCAAGTTCGTCCTTAGCGATCCACAGAGGGCTGACGAGTACTCTTTTAGCCGACTCAGCAGTTGTTCCCCAATTAACGGTTTCGATCGGGGATTTTTTCGCATGCCGGTGTTTAAGAACGTTGGAGTTCATATTTTTGCTGCGACGATTGGCTGCGCTGCAATCGTCGCAAGCGCACAGACGACATTTCAGAAACCCGCGTGGTGCCAGAAATTGCCCCGGCCTGAGTACTCGAAGTTTCAACGAATTGATGTCGCCGACACATGGTTTGAGGTCTACAGAGTCGCACCGGACGTCTTCGCGATCTATGAGCCGCACCAGTCCGAAGAGACGATCAGTTATATCATCGTGGGGAACGCGCGGGCTCTGCTCTTCGACACGGGAATGGGCATCGGCGATCTGAAGGCCCTCACGTCAAAGCTCAGTAGTTTGCCCGTGACCGTGCTCAATAGCCACACGCACGACGATCACGTTGGAGACAATTGGCAATTCGATACGGTGTACGGTATGGACACGGACTTCACCAGGCAGAACGCAAAAGGCTCGAAGGCGGGCGCGCAGGCAGAGATCGCTCCGGGGGAGCTATGCGGTGCGCTTCCAGCAGGCTTTAACCCCTCTACATATACAACACGGCCTTGGCACGTAACGAAGTGGTTGCATGACGGCGACAGTATCGACCTGGGCGGAAGGACGCTGGAGGTTATCGGCACACCCGGGCACACCCCCGATTCGATCTGCTTGCTCGATCGAGCCAATCGGCTTCTCTTTTCTGGAGACACATATTATCCCGGTCCCATCTGGCTCTACCGACCGGAAACGGATTTGGTCGCCTACGGCAACTCGGTGCGGAGGCTGGCTGCATTGCAGCCGCAGGTCAAGGTAGTTCTCGGCGCTCATAATGTTCCTGTTGCGCCGCCGGAGGTCCTTGGTGAACTTGCCGCCGCGTTCGACAAGGTTCAGGCCGGACAGGTGCACTACAAGGCCGCCGGTGAGGGTAAGGCCACCTACGAAGTAGGCGGCATCACATTTCTGATGAAGCCGCCGGTGATTGCCCGATAACCGGGGAATCCCCCACACATTAGCAGTCCAAGTCCGACAGGTCCTCGCATTCAGGGGCGAAACCATATTGGCGGATGAATTCTTCATGCAGCCGCCCCTCCTTCTTCAGGCGCTTGTTTTGTTCGAAGGCAATGTCCTGTTCGAGTGTTCTGACCCGACCAATAGCATATTCGGCGACCAGATACTTAAACCCTCCACTGTTGCAGACTCGGGGTACACTACGATGCCTAATCCACCACGGATTCTCGGAGCCCATGTGGTTATTTCCAGCGCGGAGAAAGTAGTCTAGCTCAATCGTGAAGTACCGCGGCATGTCGTGGTCCAGTGGAGTCTTCTGCCATTCGAGGAGCTTCGCCCATGCATTGGAGGTTCTGAAGCGTGTCAAGCCATGTGGATGTTCCTCGGCGTACCGACGCAACATCACCCCAATCCAGATGTTGGCCCACGCTTCATGGCCACATGCTGCTTGTGATTTCTCCCACACAGAATGCCACCATTCCCACATTTCCACCGCTTCTGGTGAGATCATGCCGCCCCGCGTTCGTCCGCGAAGCCGCTCACTGGCATCTGCAATGCGAAAACGTCGATTTTGGAATGTTTATTCTCGTCCTCGGTCATCTTGAATCGGCGCTTATAGGTCCGCGAAGACCTTGAACGTATAGCGTACGTAATTAGGATTTACCTTGCGTTTGCGGTCGTGATCGTGCTCTGAGATGACGGTCTGGAAATGATCGGACCACTCGTGCGCGGTGAAATAGCGGCCCTGCAACTCGGGCTTCTTCAAAAATAGCTCGAGCAGCAGTTCCGCAAGGACTTGTGTCTCTGCCGTTTGTTGTTCCTGCTTCTTCTCCGTGGTCAGGAGCATCTCGATCGCCTGATCGCCCCAGCCTTCGTAATTCGCGATCCGCTCGACGAATACCCCGAAGTCGGCCATTGAGAACGAGGTCTTGATTGAAGGATCCGTGTTGTGCAGGGCGAGCACACATGTAGAGAGGTCCGACAATAATTCAGACCAGACGGCTTCGCGCAGGGACATGAGGTTCGGAAGCAGGTGGTCACCGACAGACTGAAAGACTCGCTCGCCAGCTTCCTTCTGGCGCGGTGCGACCGGAATGACGAGGAAGCGGCGGGAGGTCGCGACCTCCCGCGTGGGATTGGCGTTCGTGGTGAGCATGATCGTGGCATCGCAGTTAAGTTCGATGACCGTAGCTGTGGTGTACAACTCACGCCGCTTGTGCTTGCCGCCAGTGGTGAGGTGCTTAAAGGCTTTTTCAACTTCTTTGGGTATAGCGTCCCATTCGTCGAATACCACAAACGGCACGCCTGTCATCAGTTCGGCCAGTTCTCTGGCCGTGCAAGGGGCGTTCGTAGCAGCGAAATGCTCACCTATAAGGATGTTTCCGAGAGCGACACCAAGGGAGGTTTTGCCGCCGCCACCGTTACCCTCCATCATCGGCACAGGACGGCTCTTCTGAGTTGTGGAGAAGAAGGTGGAAAGAATCCAGCACTTCAACAGTTGTTTGTAATGCTTGGGCCGCTCCGTGTAGTTGACCTTGTCGAGGACCGTGGTCCCGAGACGGGAGTCTGCTCGGTGGCGCAACGACCCAAGTGCAATCTTGCCGAGATCCATTTTGGGGTCGAGCCACGGGCGGGTCTGGGCTTCGGTGTCGTCCAGCGAGTAAGCGTACCGCTGCATCAGGACGCCGTCTGCACCGCTCGGGACTCGCTCAACAACGACTTTGCCGTTCACGACCGAGATGCGCACCATCGACCCTTCATAGCAATTGATGTACAGCTTTCCGTTCACCCAGGCCGAAATTGCGTACAGGGTCCGGCGAGGCGTATCGCGCTTGGCAGCCTCGATGTTTATCGCCTTGCCACATGCGTCAATCCAGTCAGGCTTGGAGATCCCGTACTGCCGCATCAAGGCATGAAAGGTGGGATTTCCCTTGCGCACTGGCACTTGGTCCGTCGTTAGGTCGTCGGTCTGGAAGAGCAGGAGTGCATAGCCATCCACATTGAAAAGTTTTGCCCGGCGCTTCAGGTCCTGGACGATGAGATCAGTAACCGCGATCTCCCGAGCGTTCGCTTCGATGTCGTCCGCAGTGAGGTACTCTGCAACCACTCCACGCATTGTTTCGATCTTAAGCGGTACGGCTTTAGCGCGTGAGAACACGTTGTCATACAACCGTTCGGGCGTCAGGTTCTTGTTCGCCGTGATGTAATCGTCCAGGTCCTTTGTTGGAGTGGTTGCGGCATGGCAGTACATTTTGGCCGCGACCGCCTCCACGAGTTCATAACCGCCGGGACGTCCGGTCGCAGGATTCACCTTGTCGTTGTCATAGACGACGAGAGGTTCGTCAGCACCAGCGAGCACCTTGATGCAATCGACGTCCGCACCGTTCTTTCCACCGACCGCGATTGCCGGGATGAAATAGTCGGGACCCCATCTCTCGACAGCCGCTCGCAAAGCGAGAAGATTGTGTTCTCCCTCAACTATGGTGAGTGCGGGCATTTCTTTGGACCATCCCTCTTCCACGAGGTACTTCGCATCTTGAGCACCGAATACACCACGCTTTCCGACACGAGGTTGGATCCGCATTACCTTCCGCTCTCCCGGTTCGGTGGTGTACTGGCGAACGTTGAGGGAGCACGGCTGACCGTCCGCGTCGCGATAGATATAGACGAGCGCATTGCGCCAAGCGGTGTCTTCGAGCCGAGGCAGAATGCCACGTACAAAATCCTCGAACTCCTTCTTGTCAGATTCGATCTTGCTGTTGATTTCCTCCATTTTGAATTTGGCAATCCGGGAAGCCTTTATGCCCTTACCTTGTGCGGCGGCCTCGATCTGCTTCGCCTGCTCCTGTCTCATGGCCGTGGTTTCATCCAATAACTTTCTAGCTATGATCACAAGGTCATTGACATACAAGCTATGGGGAATAGCGCCGAGATCCTGGTCTGCCATCCATTTGGGATCATTGGTTGGGAGACGCCGATGGTCTAGCCAGTCAAGAGCCTCAATGCAATTCGGCAAATGGACCTGGCAGCGGGAGGCGATACCGCCGATTAGGTAGATCGCCCAGTCATGATCTGGTGAACTGATGTCGCCACCCTGGACGCTCCAAAAAGCGCCGCACCCCCAGCACTTGGCGATGCCCTTTGATTCGGAGGCAGTGACCTTCCGAGCTTGGCATAGCGAGCAGATCATTTTGCCGCGTGTGTGCTCGACACCTGCCTGTGCGAGCACGTCGTATATGGTGAATCCTGTGGCTGGTCCAGTCATTATGGCGTCGGAAATTCTAGCCCCCTGTAGAGGAAATATCGCTGCCGACACTCCGGGCAGAATTATTGAAGCTTCTTTGTCGAATTATCTTTGCGTCGTCTGTACTGCGTCGTCTGTACTGCGGCGTTGCGCGGGACGTGCGAGGTGCACGCACCCGCACACACGCCCGCATCGCAATGTCACGATTCCATTGCATTTATGCAGGATTGCGGGTGTTGCGGGTGTCCTTTTTCAAAAAGGTTCTTCAGAAGAAAAATCAAAGGAGAGGTGAAAACCTACCAAGGGGAAGATGACTGGACGATTACGCCCGCCGCGCCCGCATCACCCGCCACGCAGGCTCGACACTAAGGGTGCATACAAGTCAAGATCAGCGAGAACAGGACGAACCACTCAAAAGATCGTGCTGCGAAAGCGGTTGCCATCGATGACACACCTCCAAACGCTTCGGATACACTCCAGAGACACGAGTGAATCGTCGCTCGCCGATCTCAGTCTCCGCTCCGGACAACTATCGCTTTTGACGCTCAAGGCAGTCTCCACAAAAAACTTCCCTGAAACTTCTCCGATTTAGCGCTCTGCTGGGCAGAGTGTAGTAGCACGCATTCCCTTGAGTACGCCGCATGGATTGTTGCTGCTTGGGAGGAAATCGACAATGGGACGCAAACGAAAAGGCAGTGTTTTGGAGATGGGCGACTCTGGTCTGCTGGCAGAAGATCGACCCTTGGTCAGGCAAGGGTCTCGTCCAGTTGATACTCTCCCCCGGCCTGCCGGACCAGGATGGCCTACGGTCAGTGGCCCGGGAATGGTTGGTGCCATTGCTCGTCCGTCAATTCTTTGCGGAACGGGGTATCGAGCTACCCGAGCGTCAAAACAAAGTAATTTCCAACAATCTGTCTACCCGGTTCTTGGCAAAGGAGCACGCGGCAAAAATCCGCGTGACTGAGACTATATGAGCTTTGCAGGTGCGACAGTAAACGGCCTCGGGGATTCACCGGGGAAGCGAGCAGCGGTCTATGCGCGTTTTTCAGAGAAGGGGCAGCGCGAAACCTCAATTGACGATCAGCTTAAGGAGTGCAGCGAAGCGGCGAACAAGAACGGGTGGGTCATCTTGAAGGAATTCGAACGGTTCGACAAGGCACGGAGTGGGAAGTCGCTGGTAGGACGTCGTGGATTACTGGAGCTTGTGGAATTGGCTGGGCAGAAGCCACGTCCTTTCGACGTCCTCATCTTCCACTCGACCTCACGGGCTGGCCGAAATCTTTCTGACATGTTGCCGCTGATCGACCTTCTGATCTTCTACGGGATCGAGTTGTACTTCGTTGACAACGATCTTCGCTCAACGAATCCGATGTTCCGCGACCTCTTCATCATGTACGGTCGCAACGATGAGCACTACTCGAAGCAGGTGGGGCACAACGTGAAGCGCGGTCAGCGCGGGCGAGTGCTGAACGGCTTCATCGGTTGTGCACGTACCTACGGATATAAGAATGTGCCGGTGGAGGACCGGGTGGAAAAGCACGTGTACGGTCGTCCGAAGGTACACGGGGTGAACTACGAGATCAACCCTGAGGAAGAGAAGGTGGTAGTTCGTGCTTTCACCATGTGCGCTCGCGGTATCAGCGCCTCTCAGATCGCCAAGACCTTCAACCGTGAGGGTATACCGGCACCGCTGGACGGCAAGAAGGGGAAGCGGCGGGTCTGGCATGTTGGGACGGTGATCCGCCTGCTCACGAACACGAAGTACATCGGCGTCCATGTCTACAATAAGCGCCAACAGGTCCGGAACCCGAAGACCGGAACCGTACTCATGGTCCCTCGGCCTGAATCCGAATGGGTTACTGTGCCGAAGCCCGAATGGCGCATTGTGAGCGACGAATTGTGGCATGCGGCTCAGGCAAAGCTTCGCCATAAGAAGTTCAATGGAAGAAGACGAGGCGGTTTCAATCGCTCCGACCGGAGTCGGCTGTACATCTTCAGCGGCACCATGAAATGCCGCCCATGCGGCGGAAAGATCAACATCGTCCAGGCGAAGAAAGAAGATCCTCTGTACGGCTGTCATCGCCATAGATTCAACGGCACCTGCGACAACGCGCTGCAGGTCTCCCAGGTGCTTCTGGAAGAGCGGTTGCTTGCGGCCTTGGCGGCAAATTTGGAAAGCCCGGAGATTCGGAAGGTGATCGTCGAGGAGTTTCGGCGCAGATGCAAGATGCCGTGGATGCGTACGAGGCAAGCTTGCGGAACCAGGATGCTATCGATGACATGCGGAGTCGGCAGAAGGTCCTCATGCAGGAGCGCGACAATCTGATTGCTGCAATTGCGCAGGGGGCGAAGTTCCAAGCAATCTCGGACCGGCTTGCTACGACCGTAGAGGAACTGCAGGCAATCACGGTTAAGCTGGAGCAGCCATTGGCCCCTCCACCGAAGGTTGCTTCAGAGGAGGATTTGAACGAGTTTCTCGCTCGCAAGCTGACTGACATCGCATCTGTACTTCGAAGCGATCCTGAGCAGGCCAAGCAGGAGGTCCAGAATCGCATTGATGAACTTTGGCTTGAACCCATTGAGACCGAAGAGGGACCAGCCTATCGGGTGACCGGAGACCTCCGCCTCTTGGCAACGATGGAAGATAGAAAGGTGAACTCCTTTTTGAAAACATTAGCCCACCATTCTCACGAATGGACAATGCCCGTCCCGGTGGTGATCCCGGGAAGACTGCCTGTCGCTCGCCTCGCTACGAAGGAGACGGCACTCGCTGCCTGAGCCAAAGAGTTCGCCACCGAGGCGGGCTGTCTGGGTTAGCCCCGGTCATGCACCCCGTTAACTCGATGAGGCAGCCCGGGACAAGCCGACTATCCGAATCCTCTATGAGGAGGACTTTATGGCTGCCAACGTCGAGTACAACTACTCCACAGACTGGGATCGCTCGATTTCAGAAACTGCGTCGCCGGTCGCCGAGATAAACCTGGGCGGCCACCAAGTTCATCTTTCAGACGCCGCTGCTCGCCTACGCCGACTCGACGCCCAAGTGGACGCGATCCGACTCTCGCTGATGGAGATGTATGTCTACGTAATTGTGTGCCAAGCTGAGACGCGACGGCGGGCGATCGACGCTTGCCTCGCCGCCGGTCTGCAGAAACTGCCAGTTGACCGACTGGCGGGCGAGGTTCATCGGGTCATAGCCGAGATCGTCGGTGAGGCACAGTAACTACACCAGCCAAATCAGACTGGAGCACTCAGGAAAGCTGCGAAGCGAAACGGCCACGTCGGCGTTCAGTGCGAGCCGGTTTCCCCATCAGTGGTTGACCGGTAATCGGGGCCGACCAAAAAAACCTTCGAGAAAGTTCTCCATTTTTGATCCCTACTGGGTAGATTCCAGTAGGAGGAATCAGAAATGATCGATCACATACTCGACCATCTGCATTTCGCAGACGAGTACGCCACTAACGCGGCCCGCATTCTGGCCGTGAACAAAAGGTCGAAGCGTCTGCGTGAATTCAGCCGTAGGTGCACCGAGGCCGCAGAACAAGAACGCGCCGCCGCAATCGGCCATGCAACACAATCTGGCATTGATCCGCTTGTTGTTACGGAGGAATACGCGACATGGCGGCGGCTGCGTCAATACCCGCTCGATGGCGAAGACACGCTCACGGTTTGCCGACGTGCGCTGGTTGCGGACCGTCGTCCACTACGGGCGTCCCAGCAGCCGCAATGTCCGGCGGGCCACTGAACTCCTGTATCTCGCGGAAGGAGGGCTCGGTCAAAAGTCGACCGGGCTCGATGGCGCTTCCTCTCCTGCTTGAAGACTCGTACCGATCCGGAGCGAAAAGAAATTTTCAGCCAATGTTATCCAACTTTCAGGGCTACCCGGCAGATTGCAGTATGGAGCAGGGGGCCGAGCCATAAGAGTAAATCGACAAAATCAACACCCAGACACAGTGAATGGTATGCGAAGAGAACGAAAGACGGGCCGATCCATCAAAGTCGCATCTAGTCTGCGACTAGTGCTGATTTCAGATACCCATGAGTTGCATCGTGAACTGGTGATGCCGCTAGGGGATCTCCTGCTATGTTCAGGCGACTTCACCATACTTTCGCGAAGCCTCCGCGCCATCGTCGATTTCAACGATTGGCTCGGCGGGCTTTCGTTCAGACATCGTGTGGTCGTGCCCGGCAATCATGAGACGTTCCTTCAGACCGACCCCTTGAATCGCTCGCTCCTAAGCAATGCGCTCGTCCTCATCAACCAAGGTGCCGAGATAGAGGGTTTGCGGATATGGGGAACTCCCCGTAACCGGCATTGGTCCCGCGTTCGGCGTAAGGTCGGCGGAAGAGCGCCGACGCTTTTACGCAAAGATTCCTGATGGCACGGACATCCTGATCAGCCACGGCCCACCATACGGCATTCTCGATACCGGTTCCGGCTCCAACATTCACCAGGGCGACCCGGAGTTGCTCGAAGCCATCAATCGCGTCCGGCCCAGACTGCACCTCTTTGGCCACATTCACCCTGGCTATGGGATCTACGAGTCCGAGCAGACGACTTTCGTCAATGCTGCGCTCCTGGGTCCAGGCGGCGACATCAACAATGAACCGATTACCCTGAGGATGACCTGCCGATGACCACCCATCTGTTTGAATTCGTCGCTCGGCCAATGCTGATTCGCCGAGCCCTTGCTGAGCACCAGACCTGGATCGAGGAGAAACTCGGGGTACCTCTGTCGGACGCCATCATCTTCGACCGGGTTGACAAAAACTTGCCCCAGGTCGGTCTGGAGAAGGTTCTGGCACTCACCGATATTGTGCGCACCGGCACTCCGGAGCAGCGGCGGCTACGGACGTTCGTTGCGGAGGCTGATGTGCCGCCCAATTATCCGCCGATGCTGAGACTCCGTCATAATGCGCCCAAGGCCGACAGCTTAGCCGCATTGCTTCAGCAAGATGACGAGCAAAAATTTACACGTTTTGAATGGGTCGATTGCCCGATCTCTTTTCGGTTGCACTATTACGATCTCACCTTGGTCGCCGTGAACGTGGCCTATATGGCCGGGCTCCCAACCCAGAAAGAATTCGTGGCCCGGATTCTCGTTGCCCGCCGTGACTGCGCGTCCCGAGTCGCAGAACTTCTAAAACTGCTCTACCGCCGCAGTCGCACGCCTCGCCAGTGTACGCTGAGTGGGGACCGGCCACTCGGAAGCTGAGCCGCCCAACGAGCGAGTCCTGCCGCATTCATTTCCGGAGGCCGACCATCCAGGTTCTTTCGGTCTATCGGTTTCGATGAATGTTTCTGAGGTTCGATGTAGACTGGCTGAGCTTAGCGACTCAAGAAAGACAACGTCGATGAACCGATTTCAACCAGACGGCTGGCACACAGTGACTCCGAGGATTATCACTTCGAAACCCGACGAGTTGGTTCGTTTTGTCAAAGAGGTTTTCCGTGGGCAGGGCGAGTTCCAGGTCAACCGTCCGGCGGAGATCCGTATCGGCGATTCGATGATCATGATCAGCAACGGGGATGGTCTTCGGGAGCCCGTGCCGGCCTTTCTTTATGTCTACGTTGAAAATGTGGATGAAACTTATCAGCGAGCAGTAGAAGCGGGAGCAGAAAGCCTGGAGATTCCGTCAGCCCTTCCGTACGGGGACAGAAGGGCGATGGTGAAGGACCTCTGGGGCAACCTGTGGCAGATTGCCTCGCGCAAGCATGGCACGTAGGCAACGGCTGTTTGCGGACGAGCCACAGACTAATCGGAAACTTGAGACTATTCCGATTGCCGATCTGGCATTCAAACAATCCAGCCAAAAAGCCTTATCAATTCTGACCTTCGGATCAAAATTAACTAGAAGCCGTGATAGGCTGGTGCCGTTATCAAGCTTCCGGACCCAGGGCTACGCTTGACGCTGATTTTCTTCCAAGCGAAGGTCTGTCCTTCTGACGATGGGAGGGTCATATGGAAAAGTGTCGTCCACTACAACTGTTGCTTGTCTTTGCCTGCGGCGTATGTGTGCCGCTGGCCGCATCCAGTGGTCCTGATGACCGTCAAATCACCGATCCCAAATCAGTCGTCTCCCCGTCGAATCCAGCGGCACACCCCGCTTCTATCGACGACCTATATTACACCCGGAGTATGTCTGGCGCGGCCTGGTCGCCTGACGGAAAGGAGATCGCCTTCACCAGCAACATGGCTGGGCGTCCCAACCTGTGGAAGGTGAATGCAAAAGGCGGATGGCCGATCCAGCTTACCCAGTCCGACGATCGGCAATACAGCGCGGTGTGGTCACCTGACGGCAAGTGGATTGTCTACCAGCAGGATCGCGGCGGCGATGAATTGTGGGACCTGTATGCCATCCCGAGCGAAGGCGGCGAGGTGATCAATTTGACCAACACGCCCGACATTCGCGAGGAAGGCCCAGTGTGGTCCCACGATGGAAAGACCATCGCGTTTGGCTATAAGCCGAAAGAGGGCTCGCAGTATGACATTGCTCTGCTTGACTGGATCACACACAAGGTTCACAAGCTGACTAATGAACAGCAACCCGGCTACTCCTGGAATGCTGTGGCATGGAGCCCTGACGACAAGACAATCTATGCGAACCGTGTGAACCCGCCCTTCACCGACGCAGATATATACAGCATCGATGTGTCCACGGGAAAAACGGAGAATCTAACCCCGCATCAAGGCACGGTGCGTTATCTGGCATCATCGCTTGCTCCTAACGGCCAAACGGTTCTCCTCACCTCCGACGCCAAAGGCGGTTATATGAATGTTGCTCTGCTCGATATCGCGAGCAGAAAGAGCACATGGGTCACAGATTCGAAATGGGAAGCATCCTCAGGAAGTTTTTCACCTGATGGGAAACGCTTCTCCTACGTTATCAACGGTGATGGGCTGACAGATGCCTACATCGCCGACACTTCGTCGAACCAGGCGGAGAAGATCGATCTAGCGCAGGGCCTGAACTCTTTCTCCGGTAATCCCAACGAGTTCGCGCCGCAGAGCGATCGCGTGATCGTGTCCCATGAAGCCTCCAACCAGCCGGGGGACCTATGGGTCTATGACCTGGCAAAGCGGCACGAAGAACAACTGACGTTCTCAGCGGTTGCCAGCTTGAGCGCTACACCACTTCCGCCAGCGCAGATCGTCCACTACAAGACGTACGATGGCAAAACGATCAGCGCCTTGCTCTGGATGCCGTTCAATCTCAAGCGCGACGAGAGCAATCCGGCACTGGTGCTGCCGCACGGTGGCCCTACCGGCCAGGTGGTCGACTATTGGAGTCCTCGTGTAGCGGCTCTGACCTCGCGCGGATACATCTGCATCGCCCCCAACCCGCGCGGGTCCACCGGCTACGGCCTCGATTTTCAGAAAGCTAATTTTCAGGACTTGGGCGGTGGTGACCTCAAGGATGAAATTGCCGCTGTGGATTTTCTCAAAACCACGGGTTACGTTGACCCGAAAAAAGTCGGCATCACCGGCGGATCCTACGGTGGCTTCATGACGCTGATGGCTATCGGCAAGGCTCCCGATATTTGGGGAGCGGCTGTCGAGGAATACGGCATCATCAACTGGTCGACGATGCTGAAAAGTTCTGACCCGTCGCTCAACGAGTACCTGAAGGCGGTCCTCGGCGATCCCGACAAGAACCGGAAAGTCTATGAGGAAGATTCACCGATCACTTACATTCGGAACGAGAAGGCACCCCTGCTTGTCCTGCAGGGGGGTAACGACCCGCGAGTGCCAAAGGAAGAAGCGCAGCAGGTGGTCGAGATCCTTAGGAAAGAAGGCCGCGTGGTCGACGTCCACTATTATCCGAATGAAGGTCACGGCTTCGAGAAGCGAGAGAACCAGATCGATGCCATCAAGCGGACAATCGCATGGTTTGACCAATATCTGATGGGGAAGAGCGGCACTCCAAATGACCCAACGGCACAAAAAGGACGGTGAATGCGCGGAGCTTGTTCTCTCTACTTACAATCTGCCCAGTAATCTCGAAAATAGCTAAGTTTGGCTGAAAATTCTTTTGCTCGCACATTGGCTTCACTCGAATCTGCGTAGCGCTGCCGGAGTGGATTGGAGAATAGTCCTGCTATGAGGACCAGTGCGAAACACATCCGCAACAGATCGATTACCGGATGACTTTTTCGGGAACGGCGCTGATGTCCAAGTCGCGTCGCTCTAATCGCACAGGGAAGAAATTCGGGGGTATATCAGTCCTGAAGAGTGTCTTGCATGTAACCGCCTAGCTCGCAGTTGGCAGAGTCCTTGGTCCAGACGGCGTGAAAATTGGAGCGGCTGCGGAATTGGCTCTAGCGGCTCTGTTCCCGATCATCCATGACGGATGCTTTGGCCGACTCTTTCTTGGTGCCGATTCGGCTCTTAGCGGATTTGCTCGCTGATGACAATAATTCACTGTAACTAGCATATCGAATCATTGCGGCATCCAATCCAGCCTTGATGGTGCTGTACAACTCATTTGGATATGGGATCCCTCGAAGGTAACTGGTGTCTATTTCAAATTCTTTCCATAGTTCCGCCTGTACCCTCTCTTGGGATACAGAACGCAGGTATGTATAAACAACTTCCGGAAGGCTGCTCCCATCAACCAGATAAAGCTTGTCCTTCAGGATTTGATTAACCTGCTCGTGCAATGGGAAGAAATATCTGGTCTGAAAGTAATCGATAATTTTGGTCCGATCGTGCGGCGAAACTCTTCCCGCAGAGCCCGCACCTTCCAGCAGGCTAAACTGCACATGGTTCATGATTACTACTTGATTAATCAAATTAAAAAATGGGCCATAGAACTCACTGATTTGTCTTTCGAGATATTTGACCTCACGCTCAATTTTCTGCGTTGCTTCTTCGCGACGCTTAGTCAGGAAACTCGTCACGAACCATCCGACAATGGTCACCAATGCCGTCAGGCTTGCTATGTTAGGTAAAAGATACCAAGGCGAGGCAGTCACTGTTTATGTCTCCGACATCCGACACTGAGTTGCTCGTCAAAATCATCGCAATGAGCATATATAAATAGCAAGTGCAAGCTGAGCGAGTTCTTTGAAAAACATTAGCCCACCATTCTCCCGAATGGGCAATGCCCATATTGGTGGTGATCTCGGGAACACTGCCCGTCACTCGCGTCGCCACAGTGGAGGCGGCACTCGCTGCCTTACAAAAGGGATTGGGGACTAAGACTCCCAGAACCTGACTATCAGTTTCCTCTGTTAGGAGTGCTCTTCGTTGCTCAAATGCACACAGAGTCGAAATCAGTAGGTCGGTCGCCGACTGGGAGCAATCAATCATGAAGAATGTTGATGAGGTTATTGCAGAAATAAGGACGCGCTTCGACAAACTGGATGCGGCAGCAGCAGCCATACAAGTGTCATCGCTACAAATACGGCAATGCGCTACAGGCATCTGCATCGCCGCTGATGCCTCAAGTCCGCCCCCCAAAGAATTGAAAGCAGAACTTCATCAGGTCATCACAGTTGCTGATTGAAGCCGAATGACAACTTGGTCCGCATATTTAAACTATGCGGACCAATTGAATGCAGAGTGCCTGCTGCCTTCAGCCTGGTCGCTCACCCTCGGCCTTTAATCGGTCAATCAAGGCATTCTTGACCGCAGGGTAGAAGGCCAAGAAATCCTCGACGAAATCCTCCATTACCCTCCCATTCTCCAGGTAGAGACCGGGTTCTACAGGAGCGCAGGCGCAAGGATCGATCAGCAACACCAGTTTGTCTGCCGGAGTGCTTGGTGTCAGTTCTCCTAATATTGGGAATCGAAAATACAAAGTATTCAGCCGGTCCTTGCATTGCCCATCGCCGTGACCAATCGTGATTGAGCCGGTCGCCAGAGCATCCTGAGGATCGCTCGAAATCCACCATCGTCTGCCGCCGATGCTCAATGCCTTCAGAACCTCCCGAAAAATATTAATGTTGACCACCAATCCAAGGTCACCCTATGGTTTGCGGCGTTTGATGCGAACGGCGGCTCAAGCACGCAGACGATCACCGGGAACGTAGTGGCGGGTCAGCTTCTTGGTTATACAATAGGCTACTCTCCTACGCCAGGCTCCCAGATCGGTGTAGTGCCGAACCTGTCGGTGACCGCAACGCGGCTGAGTTCATCACCGGAACCGTCACTGATTAACCAGCCTGTCACTTTAGTCGCCGTGGTGGTCGCGCCTCCCGATAATTCTGGCACCCCAACCGGTACCGTGACTTTTTTCGATGGCTTGACACCGATAGGGGTGGCTATCCTCGAAGATGGCGTCGCTACCTAACTGTTTCTTTTCAAGTGAAGGGGCAACATTCGATCGCAGCCCAATATAGTGGAGCCGAGAATTTCTCCGGAAATACTTCGACGGTGCTGACTCAGGTTGTCGAGTAGACGTTAAGGTTCCACAAAAGAGGATACGAACCAGCGCGAGAAGAAAAAGCCTTTTCTCGACCTGCCGCCTCAGCCGCAGCCGGGGCAACGGTCTCGGTTGCGGCATTTCGCACCTTCAGTCGATTCTCCTTTTGCTTCTGCGTTCAGGGAAGAGCACTTCCCCGAAATAAACTTCTGCGTGCCACCGGATATTCACCGGATCTCGCCTTCAATCCACCGAGCCATCCGCTAGTGACTCGAACTCATGCTCGCGATAGCCAGTGTATGAGCGCCGGAGTAAAAGTAGTCCACCGCCATATTCTGGTTCCACGGACATGGGAAGCTTTTGAGGGGGTGACGAAGCAGCAGGTTCGGCTGCCATGAGCAAGGTGGGTTTCTCGGGAGATGTTTGTGCCGCTGAGCCACGCATCGGGCGAAGCACAGCCGACTTCGGTGAAGCTTTGGTGGTTGTTGCCGAAGTGGAGTGTGAGGCGCATTACCTTGCTTTCGACCTGCCGCATTCCGACGATTGCTTCGTGGTGGCATTTCCTGCCGAGACCACAGAGGCTTTTTCTGGAAGGCCACAGAAATTCGGGAATGAGCGTGTTTAGCGTCGGCGGGCTATTACTTCATCGACTGCCTTCAACTGAGTCTCGAATTAGGGATCATATCGCACCATCCCCGCTTTCTGATACCCGGTATGAAAGTACATTAGGCTCAGACGGTTACAGCGGGAGCGGTGTCGCCGTCTTGATGGCGATCCGAAACGGGGTCCTGTGTTCAAATCCACCCCCCGCAATCGTCGCAGGCGTGCGTAAGGCACCGCGAAGGATTTGAGTCGTACACCGTGGTACTCAGCCTAAGTGTCATTGCTGTATTGCCTCAAACGGACGATCTCGCTTATGTCGCTGAGCCGAATGCCGCGTTGGCGGCGTTCTGAAGCACAGCCTGGGATGCTGGCGCTAAGTAACGCTGAGTCGTTGCGATGTCGCTATGTCCGGCAAGAGCCTGCACGCTCCGGAGATCAACGTACCGTAGCATCGTCGTTAGATAGGTGGAGCGGAACGTCTTGAGTTTCGCCTTGCCACATTCAATCTTCGGACCCAGACATCCGACGCAGTGACCGCAATTGAGTCCTGCGTTTCGCCAGTCTGACTTTAGGGCCTTTAATAATTTGATATCAGTCTGCCCACCGGAAGTTGGGAACACCAAATGGGATTTTGGATTCTTGTTTCTCCACGTCTTAAGCTCTGTGTAGAGCACGTCGGGAATGGGAATGTCGCGCTCTTCACTGTCCTTCGACTTCCAGCCCAACTTCGGGTTCCACGGAAAGCTACCCGCTGGTTTAAAACGGACGAGCCAGAGCCGATGCTCCCAATCAATATTCGACCAGAGGGTGTAGGCCAGTTCCTCATCCCGCAGACCGAGCATACGGAACGCCATCCATACCATACGGTGACGCTCCGAGGACACCGCATAGAGCTTCTGTAGGTCTGCTTCATTGAATGTTTCCACTGCCAATTTCGGCTTGGCCTTCAGCTTTTTATGTTGTGGGGCGCTAACTACTCCGCTGGTCTCGTCCTTGTCATCAGTGCGGCTGGGATTCAGACCACAATGCCGAAGGAAACACCGAACGTATCCGTAACGACTGGCACGTGTCGTTTTGGAATTTCCTTTAGACTCCAGGTGACGATCAAAAGCAAGTACATCGCTTTCATCCAGATCAACCGGCGTGTTTTTGTCTCGTTTGGTCACAAGCGTGACGAACTCAGTGGCCACGTAAGTATAGGCGTATATCGTGTCGGCTGATCCATAGGCGAACTTCTTTATGAAGCTGTCACGCAACGAAGTCAGCGATTCTTGAACTCGGCTCTTTCTTTTGTCGTCCGCAGGAACTGGCAAAGCCACAGGTGTAGGTGAACCGGCGGCTCGGAGAACTGCTGCGGTCACGGGGAGGGTCACTGCTTTTGCCCCTGGAGCCTTTCTGCGAAGTTCGAGCTGCAGGTTGAGCTTTGCAGTCTCAGCAGCATCGGCATCGCTTCCGACCTGCCTGTATATGAGCCGACCGTCTTCACGATAGCGCAGGACGTAAACACCCTCGGGATGATGTTCAACCTTGCCATCAATCACGGCGTTAAGTGGCTTGAATTTTCCGTTCTTAGTGACTACCGGTGCGGCGTAGATGCGCTTGCCGTCTCTCAGACGCACGCGCATTAGAAGAGCAACTTTGCTATTGGCCATGTTCGCGTATTCCCCCATAGGCAAATACCGCTGGTATCGCGCGAACCTGAAATTGTTAGCCAATTGTGTTAGCCAGCAAACTTCACTGTCACTAACGTAATGATTGCAGAAGAGTTGAAAAGCGATTGGTGCCGAAGAAGGGACTCGAACCCCCACACCCTTGCGAGTACATGGACCTGAACCATGCGCGTCTGCCAATTCCGCCACTTCGGCACGGGAAGGAAGTCCAGCGCGAACGGCTGGACGAGCAGCAATTTTTAGGTTACTTTGCGGCTAAAATTGTGTCAAACGTTGCGCATGTCCCGCCGCTCGCATCTTATCGATGCGCAGACACATGTAGCCCATGCTGTTCCAGTAATTGTTCGCCACTATGAATAGGAACTGTCTATGACCGAGCCAACGAAAGTGCAACCGATCCCATCTGCGCAGGCGCTGCATTTGCGCCAGCTCTCGCATGATCTGAGCAATGCCTTGGAAGTCATTCTCCAAACAAGTTTCCTTTTGGGCACCATAGAGTTGGACGAAAACGGCCGGCAATGGCGGCAAATGTTGGATCAGGGCGTACAGCAGGCGACAAACATCAATCGCGAACTGCGGGATTATGTTCGCTCTCAAAGTGAGAACGCCGCAGTCTAAGCTGCGGCGTCCTCGTGGCACGCTGAAGATACAGCCGGTCAGATAAGTTTGGCGTCGAGCGTGATGTCGGTGTTCCCCTGGAAGAGGCGGGAAATCGGACAACCGTTCTTGGCATTTTGTGCTGCCGTATCAAATGCCGATTCGCTCGCGCCTGGAACCTTAGCTCGTGTAGTCAAGCGAATCGCAGTGATCTTGAAGCCATCATCCGTCTTTTCAAACTTGACATTGGCCGTCGTCTCAAGCGACTCGGCCGTCAGATTTGCATTTCCCAGTTGCGCGCTCAATGCCATGGTGAAGCAGCCCGCATGGGCCGCTGCAATCAATTCTTCTGGATTAGTGCCGATACCGCTCTCAAATCGCGTACTGAAGGAATACTGCGTATCTTTCAAAACGCCGCTCTGAGATGAGATCACGCCCTTGCCGTCTTTTAGCCCACCTCTCCAAACGGCACTCGCTGTACGTTCCATGATTGCTCCTTTCACTCGAAAAAATTCGTGCTCTATGGTGTGTGTCGTAATCGCTTCGATGCAACTTCGAGCATATCAATCCATCGTGTCAGCGTCGAATGTGCGTGTTGGTTCAGCATTGCGAATGCCGCTATTTTCTTTGTTAAATTTTCGGTAGTCTTGGGGTGTGTACCTGCAGGCTCCAGATCTCGAATCGCAGAACCAAAATGAACAGCCGCAGTCTACTGCAACAGGACATCATTCTGTGTTTTGCCCGAACTGCTCAACATAGTTGACCGGACATCATTGCAAGCTGGTCTGCAATGGTTGCGGTTATTATCTCAGTTGCGCGGACTACTACTGAGACTGAAGCTCTGCGACAGTTTTGCCCGGCGTGTGCTTGCGTCGCAACTGCTCGTTCTTATTGAGAAGTTCCACGACCAGCGACTGCAGGTACAGATTTCTGGACTCAAGCTCAGTAATTCGCTCTCGCAGACTCATGCCTTCGTTTCCTTCCGAAACCTCGTGTAGAGCCTGCTGACCGCGATCGGGCGCAAACAAATCTGTATCAAATAGATTCGATTCCTTTGGCGGCAGCATCGATAATCTCCGCAATTTTGTTTACCTGCTCTTTGGTTAAATCGCCTTGCGCAAAGCGCAGCTTGAGTGCCAGTTTGAAGTTGTGCATCGCGCGCATGATCTGCGGAGAACGCCCACGGCCAAAGGCAGAACCGACCTGTGCAATTCGTGCAAAGATCGTGTCGACTAGTGTCTTGTTGGCCTTCAGTTCCTCGCGGCCTGCATCGGTGATGGTGTATAGCTTTTTTGCGCCGTCCGTGGCAGCGACCGTGGCAAAGCCCTCTTCCTCAAGCATGGTCAGGGTGGGATAGACCACACCGGGGCTGGGAGCGTATACGCCAGACAAGCGCTCGCCGATGGCTTTAATCATTTCATAGCCGTAGCTTGGCTTTTCGGCAAGAAGCTGCAAGATGACAAAGCGAAGCTCGCCGTTGTCAAAGAGCCGTCCACCCAGATCTCCGCCGTAGCGACCATGACGACCCCACATCTCACCCATTTCGCCGAAGAAGCCGTGACGGCCTCCGCGAAAGTGCTTCCCGGAACGTGGCCCGCAGCCTTCTCGTTGTTCGTATTCATCTCTATGTCCGAACATTTCTTAGTCCTTTCTTAGATTCTCTAAGATATATCTAAAGATATATCGGAATGTAGAATTTGGCAAGCTATTTTAGATATATCTTATTTGGTCAGGAAGCAACTGCTTCGAGACGATAGTACTTCTCAAAATGTATGGAGCGTTTCGATTATTGGAGAGGTTTTACCGGCGGTCTTTTCACTGGGATTGCAATTGGAGCGTGGATCTATCTGTTCCCTCGTGTAAAACCGAAAAGCACAGATTTTAATGAGATTAAGAGGGATGATTCAGATCTCCTTCTGAACCGGGAATCGCCGGAAAGTGCAGGTGACCCGTCAATGCTCACGCCTCAAATGGCAGGCGCCACACGAATCGATTTTGAGCACCCGCGCCTGTAGGAAGAGAAGGATCACCCAAGTTGTCGGCTGGATTTCAGACTTACGGTTCTCCGGGATTCTGTTTTCATGGCGCTATCGTGCTCGATTAGATTGCCGGTCAGCAGATAATAGCCATCGTCACTGTGGGTCCTTCCGGGGCCACGAACGATCGTTCCCTGAAATGAGTACCAGATGCCGTGTATCTGACGTGTGGTGAACTTCAGGTCTTGGCCAAGAAGCGAGGTTTGGTCAAAGAAGAATGTTAGTGGGGTGCCGCTGTCGCTTTCGCCATCACCCTGACGTGAGACATACCCGCTCAGCCCGCCGAACTGCATCGTGATCTGAATCAGCTCGCCGGGATGGCCAAGCATGTATTCACCGGAAGCGTCCTCAGGAATGACCGAATTGGCTCTGGCTTGCCTTACGACAATCGGGTGGTCAGTCGTGCTGGGGTCGCCACGGTGGTGCAGAGCTGGCTGCGTTGCGCTCTGCGCATTCGCGAGGGGCGGAGAAAGAAGCAGCATAACGATGACAACGGAATGCCATTTCTGCGGCTTCATTTCCCCTCCTGCTAATTTACCTTCTTGCGGGCGGCTTCGAACTCGTCGCCCGGCTGCCACCCGATTGACTGCGGCAACGACGATGCTTCCCATCCAAGAATGAACCCGAATTGCGCCATTCTGGCATCGCCTCGGAAGTCCATTTCTGCCCTGTATTCGTCCGACGGTTGATGGTAGCGGTGGGCAACGAAGTCTTCCATCTGTTGCTTGCCCCACTGCGCATCATGGCCCTCGAAGGTGGTGCCTTGGCCGATGGAGAATGATGGTATCCCCACCCGGGCTAGGCTGAAGTGGTCGGAGCGGTAGTAATGACCGGCGCCGGGGAATTGATCGGGCTCGATGGTCAGGTTGAAGGCCTTGGCTGTCTTCTCCACTTCCGGGTAGAAGGTGGTGCGCTCGGCACCGCTGATCTCAGTCGCGGTCGGGATGCCGATGGGGTTGAGCATGTCGTAGTTCAGGTCGAGCGAGATCTGCGCGGCTGGAACCGGCGGATGCATGCCGAGCCATTGTGAGCCGAGCAGTCCCTGCTCTTCAGCGGTGACGGAGGCGAAGTAGACGCTATGCGGCGGCTTGGTCTGCGCGAAGGCACGGGCCATCTCCAGCAGAATGCCGCAGCCCGTGGCGTTGTCGGCGGCACCGTTGTATATGTTATCGCCCTTCGCGTTCGGGTCGATGCCGAGATGGTCGTAGTGGGCGGAGTAGAGGACAGCTTGTCCTGACTGCTCGCCGGGTACTTCGCCGACGACGTTGGCCGAATCGTAGTGGCGAACCTTGTTCGCGATGTGCGCCTTGAAGCGTACTGGAAGCTCAATGGCGTGGAAGCCGCGCTTTCCGGCCGCGTCAATCATGGCGTCGACGGTTCCTTGTCCTGCCGCAGTCAGCAGCTTCTGAGCCGCATCATGCTGAATCCAGCTTGCTGCCTCCAGTGTTGCGGTCGGATCACCTTGGAGGTAGGACTTCTCGATCGCCTGCGAGTCGCGCACTACGTGCCATGGGTAGCTGGCCAGATCCTCGCGGTGGATGATGAGCACGCCCAGGGCGCCTTTGCGCGATGCCTCTTCGTACTTGTAGGTCCAGCGGCCGTAGTAGGTCATCGTCTTGCCCTTGAAGAAGCTGTCGTCGGTCGACGGAGGCTCGTTCACGATCACCAGCAGGACCTTGCCCTTGACGTCTACGCCTGCATAGTCGTTCCAGTGGTATTCCGGCGCGTCAATGCCGTAGCCGACGAAGACGATAGGCGCGTCGATATCGGCGGAGGCTGATCCGGTCTGATCTTTGGCTACATAGTCTACACCGTAGGTGAGCGGAATAGGCTGTCCGTTTTGCGGCACGAAGGACGCTGTCGTCTGGTCTTCAACGGTGTGGACTGCGTAGAGCGGGACCTTCTGGAAGTAGGTTCCGTCATCGCCTGCAGGCTTCAATCCTTCGAGCGCGAACTGCGTCGCGATGTATTCGGCGGCGAGTTGCGCGCCTCGCGTTCCCGGTCCGCGGCCTTCGAGCAGATCGCTGGCGAGGAAGCGGACGTGCGCGCGTATCTTCTCCGGGTCGATGCTGTCTGCGGCTTTGCGCGCAGCATCGGGCACTCCGGGAATTGCGGGGACTTGCGCGTGGCATATGGCTGCGGCGGCGGTGAGAAGGGCGACGGCGCAGGTCAGGCGGAGAGAGGGGGTCATTGATGCTCCTTGGATTC
Organism: Alloacidobacterium dinghuense; assembly: GCF_014274465.1. Lineage (NCBI taxonomy): Bacteria > Pseudomonadati > Acidobacteriota > Terriglobia > Terriglobales > Acidobacteriaceae > Alloacidobacterium > Alloacidobacterium dinghuense. The sequence goes on from NZ_CP060394.1 coordinate 5,681,980, forward strand.
TGTAACTAACTATTCTGCTACAGAATTGTTCGGGAAGAGCAGCCCTCGCGTTGCAGCGGGCGCTTTTACGGGAAGGATGGTCGATGTGTTTCCTGGCAGCAGATGGAGTCGCTTGAGCGCCTTGCGCGCCAAGCCTGTCAGAGGCAGCTGCTGCACTTCATCAGCTTTGATCCACTTTCTTGCGTTGTGCTCGGGAAGGCTGGCTTCTTCTTCCGGCGCGAAGCGGAGGATGCTGACCTGATAGTTGGTTGTGGTGATGGAATGACGCAGGGAAAGCAGGAGGCGATTCGGATCGGCTTTGGTGGGGTCAAGATGGGGAAGTTCCCACATTCCAGCCATCAGCGAAGCGTCGTGGGGGCGCTGTTCGAGCAGAATTTCGCTGCTATTTTTGCGTTTTTTTCGCTCGATAAAGGCGAAATAGATGGCTTTTGAGCGCATTTTGGGGCGTTTTACGGTTGGGTGTTCGCCGCGCGTCCGGCAGAGCCCCTGTACGGGGCATTCGAGGCAGAGCGGATTCTTCGGCAGGCAGAGGGTCGCGCCCAGTTCCATCATGGCCTGGTTGAAGTCGCCCGGCCGGTTCTGGTCGAGCAGGGCCTGGGCGGTTTCGCGGACGGCTCGGTCCTGACTGCCGTTTGTCGCCTCCGATCCGGTCAGGCGCATGACCACGCGCTCGACGTTTCCGTCTACGGCGGCAATCGGCTCACTGAAGGCGATGCTGGCGATGGCGGCCTTGGTGTATTCGCCGATGCCGGGAAGTCTGCGCAGGAGGTCGGCGGTCTCGGGCAGCTTACCGCCCAAGTCATTCACTACGGCCTTTGCCGCTTTGTGCAGCATGCGGGCGCGGCGATAGTAGCCGAGGCCGCTCCAAACGGCCAGGACTTCCGGCTCTTCAGCCATCGCCAGCGCTGCGATGGTCGGAAAGCGTGACAGGAAGCGCGCGTAATGATCGAGAACCGCATTCACACGCGTCTGCTGGAGCATGATCTCCGAAACCCAGATTGCGTAGGGGTCGTCGGTTCGCCGCCAGGGAAGGTCGCGGGCGTGGGCATCGAACCAGTCGAGGAGCAGACGGCGAAACTGGTGAAGCTCGGCTGGGGTTTTCATGAGTTGGATTGTAGAGCCAACCTCCCCCTCCCCGAGGGCTTTCCGGTCTTCATTTATTTTCAATGAGTTAGCGGGGGATCATCCCCCGCTAAACCATTGATTTGAAAGACGGTTAAGGTGTTTCTAGTGTTTTCAATCACTTAGCGGGGGGTGCTGCCGAAATCCCGATTGGAAAGATTTTCAGTCATCGGCCTGAGCCACAAATGCTTCTTTTTTCTGTCCCTTATATTTAGGATAGCAATTCCAGACAGAAAACACGCCAATTTATCGCCAGTTTATAGCGCATGTTTTCAATGATTTACGGAAATTTTTGGTGTTGAGGGTCTTGACAAGCTCTTGTAGGCTATGTGGGATCTGGCAACCGCAGATCCTTCGTGTTGGTACTTATGCAAAATATAAAAGACGCACTCCTAGAGCATCGAGCCGACATCCTGAAGCAGCTTGTCGAACTCGCTGCCGAAGGAGGTAAGGGCGCTGAAGACAGGCGCACGAGAGCACATGCCCTCGTGTTGGATCTTGGCAATACCGACAAGGCATTGTCGACGCTAAGTCAGAACGGCAAGTACCTGGATACCAAGAATGCGATTGATGCCATTGTCCAGTTTCTGCAGGATCTTGATCGGCCGGCAACGGCCGCTGAAATTACTGACGGAGTAATTCGCGGTGGATTCCGTGGTGGGAAAGAGGGTGCTGACGCGAGGGCGAACATCGGACGAAGTCTGATAATGTTCACCGACGGTCGCGGAAAAACCAAGTGCTACATAAAAAAGATAGGGACCCTTTACGGGCATGCCGAGTGGGAAGACGGCCGCTTCAAATCCCCGCGCTAGCTCGAGCAATTTCCCTTCCCCTGGAAAGCATACCGGCCGAACCAATGTGAAGTTGACTACTCTTTCCGGTGAAAACCAACCTTCCCATGCACTCAACAGGATATCAGCCACTCGATGGCTGATTCTTTTGGACAACCCCTTCCTGGTTAGCGGTTCTGAACGGGCCCCGGCATAATGAAGATACCGCCCTCACATCGGTGGGTCGGCTGCGAGTGGCCAGCAGGAAAGACTTGGAATTTGCCCAGATCCGACATGCTGTGGCGATCCAAGTTCTTATTTCCTGACTGCGGCGAGAATTTCCTTCTGATTCGCGAGAATTTCCTTCTGACTGCTGAGAATGTCCTTCTGGTTGGAAACGATCTCTTCGAGCGCCTTCTGATTGTGCTTGATCGTCTTCTGGTTCTCGATAATTTCTTTCTGATTTTCCAGAATGTTCTTCTGATTGTTGAGAATCTCGCTCTCGGACATAAGTTCTCCTGTGTTTGGATTGGCTTTGACTGATGATTTGTCCCGGTTCAGACGACATCGTAACGCGCCCGGGATTATTTGCGGATCATCCTTCGTGTTGAATTCGATCTACAACCACCGGACGTGTTTGATTCGCTCGTTCGGGCTTCTACCAGATGTTGCCTTGGCTCTGAATCACCGAATTGGCCAGAACCGTGTCTGCCTGGACGACACCGCTGAACTGCGTCATGGCCGCATTGATGGTTACTTCCCCCGCTGAGATCTGAATCTGCGACGCACTGATGTTGAGCGTGGCTGAGGATGTGATGGTGATTCCAGCCGCGTTGAAGCGAATCACGTTTCCGTTCGTGTCCTGAATCAGCACGGATGCAGGGGCGTTTTGCAGCGTGATCTGCTGACCGGAGGATGTTTCGATGACCAACACCTCCTGGCCGTTGACGATGGAGCGGCGGCAGCAAGGAAAAGTCGCGTGGGTGGCCATGTTTCGATGCTCCTGAGAAGGGACGTTAGGTGCCACCGAGGGATTGGTCAAACAAAAGGCAAGACTATCTCGCAGCCGCGATTGGCCGGAACATCCGCGACGATCTGTTTCTGAAGAGATGAAGCGAAGCAGAAGAGTCAGCCAGTCTTGCGTGTGCTGCCGTCGCTCGATGCGACGATGACCCCAAAGCGTTCCAGCCGCGTTCTGAGGGTGTCGAGCTGCTGGTCGACGTCCGATCTCTCCGTGGATGAGAGCGGCGCGGCCGGCAGGGCTGCGATCACCGTGCGGTAGCTTTTCAGCGCATCCGTGCAGAGACTCCCGCGGCGTTCGGCTTCAACGGTATGGCTGGCTATGTCTAGGAAGGAACTGGCCAGCTTAAGTTCGAGTAACATGGATTGTTTTCCCAACTGCCGGGACTGATCGAGCCATCTTTGAATATAGTTTCCCCGGTTGAACATAACTTCGCGTTTTGATGCGTGAAATCACGCAGAAGAAGCCTCGCGAGAGGATCAAATTTTCTGCCATCTCGCGCCATTGCCGTTTTGTTTTTCGAAGCTCTTCTGCTGATCGTCAATTTGGGGCGGCTGGGTTTCAACCGCCCAAATGATACGCTGCGTTAGTTGAGCTCTCTGATCCAGATGTTGCGATAGCTGATGGGCTCGCTCTTGTCGCCGTGCGCCTGCAGCTTGATCGGGGCGGTGTCGTATTTTTTGTAGAACGGCTGGCCGATGTAGAGTGTTTGCCCCTTCAACTGGAAGTGATTCTGCACCAGCACGCCGTTGAAGAAGACGGTGACGTAGGCTGGCGTTTTCAGCGTGCCATCGTCGTTGAAGGTGGGCGCGGTCCAGACTACGTCGTAGCTCTGCCATTCACCGGGCTTGCGATTCGGATTGACGAGCGGAGCGCTTTGTTTGTAGATGCTGCCGGCCTGTCCGTTGACGTAGGTCTTGTTGTTGTAGGAGTCGAGGACCTGCAGTTCGTATCCAGCATCGCCGGGACCGGTGGAAGCGAGAAAGACGCCGCTGTTGCCGCGTGCCTGATCGCTGCCGGTGATGTTCTCGGGGATTCTCCACTCAATGTGGAGCTGGTAGTTCTTGAACGACCGTTTGGTTTCGATGTTGCCGGCGGTTTTGCTCACGACGAGAATGCCGTCGGAGACGGTCCATTTGGCCGGTGAGTGATCCTGCGCTGAAACCCACTCGTCGAGATTTTTGCCATCGAAAAGGACGATGGCGTCAGAGGGCGGCGCTTCGTTGGTGGCGCCCGGTGTTACGACTTTGGGCACAGGTTCCCAGACTTCCGTGTCCTGAGGCTTGGGTTTCGCGGCTTCCTGCGCGGGCAGAAGCGAGACAACGGAACCAAGAACGGCGAAGGCGACGAGTTGCGAGATGTGGATGCGCATAAATCCTCTTGAGGATACACCTTGTTGCGCGCGGGTTGAGTCAGCTGGGGGAATTGGTTGCGGCGGAGGTGTCTTCGGCTGGTTCTTCGACGAGGATAGGTGCGGTCGTCTCCGCTGATGGCACGGGGGCGTCCGGCTTTGGTTCGACAGGAAAAAGAAATCGTAACGGTGAGTGCACGATTTGTCCGAGGGCATAGCGGAGGATTCTAACGTGCTCCTCGTAGGGTACATCGTAGGCACGCAGCGCGACGAAAGATGCGATGCCGAAGCTGACGCCGAGATTGAGCACGAACATGACGGCGACGCCGAGGATCGCGGTATAGAGCCATATATGAGTAAATGCCGATGCGCCGAAATGGGCGGCGGCGAAGGCGAACATGCCGGTGTTCAGCGTGACGTGGCGGATGTCGAGAGGCAGGCCGAAGAATTCTGCGATGACAGGAGTGAAACCCATGAGGTAGCCGAGCGAGATGCTGGTGCTCCAGGCTGCAATGTTGTGATCGTACCAGTCGGCAATCTTCTGCATTCTGTCGTAGCCGATTCTGCGGCCTAACGGGTGCTGCGCAATCGAGTCGGGAATGCGGTGGTAGACGGCGAAGTTTTCGCACCATCCTCCGATGAGGCCGGCGAGCCAGAGCAGAATGCCGGTGAGTACCGCGTCGATTGCGGTGAGAGAGGCCAGGGGCGCCAGCGACCGGTAGACGCGCTCGGCTTGAGGAGCCGGCACGAATGACGTGTGATAGGTAGCGAGCCAGATCTGATTGACGAGCACGGCTCCGGAGCACACGGCGACAATGTTGCCAAGGGCTGCTGCGAGTTGCGTGCGGCTGATCGAGGCGCTGAAGCTGGTGATCTTATCACGGCGGGAATCGCCGCGGTTGCGACGGATGATGTCGGCCAGTGTTGCGGCGGTCATCGAAGGCTGCTTGGTGGCGAGTGCGAGGCCAAAGATCTGAAGCAGCAGGAAGCTGATGGCGTAATTGGTTCCTACGAGAATGGCTTCGATGAACGGCGGCCAGTGGCGGCCTATGATGCGAAGCTTGATGGCGGCGGTGAAGACGGTGAGGATTCCGCCACCGATGGCCGCGCCCCACATGTGCCAATATTCGCGGCGGCTGTGGGCGATGTAGTGTTCGCCGCCGTGGCCGGTGCGCTCGACGGTTTTGCGCGCCAGCAGATTGAAGTTCTTACGAACGAGCGAGCCGACGCGGATGTCTTCAAGCACGCCCCGAACGAGCGTGTCGAGCAGCAAGCGCGCAGCGACCGACGGCTTGCGCGTGTGCTCGACTAATGTGGCGGCGAGCATTTCCATGCGATCGAGCGTGGCATCCATGGCGCTGAGATCGAAGACCAGCGCAGTGCTTACACCGGCGTCTTCCATGTTGATGCGCACAAGCGCAAGTTCTCCGCGGCAGGCGTAGACGGCCTGAAGCCAGCGTTCCATGCGGTCGGCTGGTGACACGGAGCCTTCAAACTCAATGAACTTCTCGGTGGCAAATACGAAGGCATAGAACGGAGAGTGCTCCACGGACTCGCTGGAGCTTCGATCACGGACGGCGACGCTGGTGCCACGCGCAGAAACGCGCGCGGCCAGCAAGCGCAGCGCCTGATGCATATCCTTGCGCAGTTGCGGAAAGGTATGGAGGCCTTGCGGGTCCCAAAGGATCGCAGCGAGGCGTGTGAAAAGCTCGGCGCCCATATCCAGAAAGCGCTGAACCGAGCGCGGAGAATCAAAAATGGATGCGAAGAGACGGGAAGCGTCGGCGTCTTCGCGCGGCGAAGGAAGCAGCCGCTGAAAGAAGCGCCGTGTGATCTCCGGGATCAGTGCATGTTGGGCGGGAAGTCCGGATTCTGCGAAAAGCGAAACGGAATGGAGTGAACCGAGCATCGAGCGCCATGCCTGCTGAAAGCTCGAACAGAGGTCGCGATCCTGTTCGAGCATGCTAATCCAAAAGATCAACGTGGTCTGAAGGTTACGATTTGAACTTTCCTGCCAGATTGCGGAAAACAATTCGATGAAGCTGGCTGTTTGGTCGCCGAATGTGGGTGCAGCGCAGAAGGATCCCGTGTAGTTGCGCAGGGATGTTTCTGTTCGCGGGGATACAGGTCTCCCGCCGTCCGCGTTCTGCGATGGATTTCGAGCCTGAGGAGATAAGGCCATCTATGCGAACGATGATAGCGTCATTCGGAGGATGGGAGGTTGAGATATTGCGGGAAACCTCTGATCCTGAAATTGCGACATCGAGAGGGGGCACTATTACACCTGGACGACAGTTCGATTGACCGCGTCAATACCTGCATGCTATTCACGAAATCCCGTATATCGGTTAGATATTTGGGAAGCTTGTGCGATGACTCAGCGTCGAGGATTAGTCCGCTTAGGGAATTGTGGCGTGGGCATTCATGCATGATAGTTGTCCGCCAAGAGACAAAGCTACTAAACGAACAGACCGATAGATACTTCTTGCAAGGCATTGCATCTTTCCAGCACGACGACTGTGGTTCTACCTTTTGCACGCTCGCTGTTTCAGCAAATATCGCCGCTTGCGTTTGCCACTCTAAGACACTGAGGTGAAGCCGTGAAATGTGGCGATGCATCTACACTTTCTATTTTCTACGTCCCCAGATCGTGATATGAATTGCGGTCGCCGGAAGGGATTCCATGATTCTTGTTGTGGGAGCTACTGGGCTTGTAGGGAGCGATGTATGTCTAAGGCTGGCGAAGCGGGGTGAACCGGTGCGGGCGCTCGTCCGTGTGACGAGCGACAAGAACAAGGTTGAGGCCCTGCGCTCGGCGGGTGTCGAGTTGTGCTTTGGCGATTTGAAGGAGCCGGAATCGCTTGCTGTGGCGTGTCGAGGCGCGAGCGCAGTTGTGTCGACGGCAAGCTCAACGCTTTCGCGTGCGGCTGGGGATTCGATTGAAACGGTCGATGCTGCGGGGCAACTCAGCCTTGTGAGCGCAGCAAGGGCGGCGAGAGTGAATCGATTTGTTTTTGTGTCTTTTCGCCAGCCGAAAGGCATGTCTGTCCCATTGGCGGAGGCAAAGGCGCAGGTGGAGAGCGCCATCGCGAAGATGAATTTCACGAGTATTCAGGCAAGCTGGTTTATGGAGGTGTGGCTCGGTCCGCATCTTGGGTTCGACTATCAGAACGCCACCGCGCGGATCTACGGACCGGGGACCAGTCCGATCAGCTGGGTCTCGTCGGGAGATGTTGCCGAGATGTGCGTGCTTGCCCTTGAAGATCGCGCCGCGGAGCGCAGGATCATCGAGTTTGGTGGCCCTGAGCCATTGAGTCCGCTTGAGGTGGTCGCGCTCTTTGAGGAAATCGGCGGCAAGAAGTTTAAGGTGGAGCACGTTCCGGAGGAGGTTTTGCGCGGTCAGTTTGCGGCAGCCACGGACTCGATGCAGAAGAGTTTTGCAGCGTTGATGCTCGGGTATGCGTACGGAGATGCGATGGAGATGGGAGCGATCCAGAAGGAGTTTGGGATCAAGCTCAAGAGCGTCGATGAGTATGCGCGTGAGTTTCTGTACGTGCGGTAAGGGCTTCCAGCAGCAGGTAATTTCTGACTAAATCGTGGCTTCCTCGAGCTCGAGTTCCGGAGGCTGCGGCTGGCTTAGAACGTCCAGCGTGAAATCTCTGATTGAGGCAGCGGCGTTGAGGAGCATTTCCTTTTCGCATGCTTCCAGCCAATCGAGCGGCTCGGGATGCCATCCGTCACGGCTCAGCGTTATGGGAACACCACAGGTTCCGTGGAGATCGAGGACTTCTCCTTCAAGCAGCACCTGGCCGTGAACGCGGCGGTGGTCGCAGGCTAGAGCGGCGACTATGCACTGGAGCGTGGCATTCGAAGTTGCATTCGGAGTGGAATGCATGGAGCGCGCGGTGATGAAAGGCTCGACGAAGATACGCGCGTCCGGCAGCGCGTGGCGCGCGATTTCATACGCTTCTGGAACCTCGCCTGCTCGTACGAGCTCGATGATCAATGGCTGGATGGCTGCGACACGTTCCCGCAAAGGTGTGCGGGCGCATTCTTCCTTGAGCTGATCGAGCGCACGATGCACATCGGGGCTGGATGCCAGCACCTCAACCGCACTCCAGAGCGGAACCATAGATTGTCCATGCTCACCTAGAACGCTGGCGCGGACTTGTCGGCGGCTGATACCGAGGTCTTTGGCGATGGCGCGGGCGAAGCGCAGCGAGTCCTGTTGCGCGCCCATACCGAATACGCGCCTGCGCTCCAGTCTGCTCGCAAAGATATCTACGCCTAGCTCAACCGGATTGCTAACTACGATAAAGAGCGCGTCCGGAACGCGACTGGCGCATTCGTCGGCGATCTTCTCGAAGATGCTGCGGTTCGCAATAGCCACGTCTCTGCGGTTGGTGCGTTTGAGAGACAGGCCGACGCCCGCCGCAATGACAACGATATCGGCATCGACGTCAATGATTTTGGGTACGACTTCAATTTCGACGCGTTCATCGTCGAAGGCGTCGAGCAGATCGATGCGTGTGCCGAGGAGTTTGCCTTCGCTCGCAGCGGAGCCGTGACCGACGAGTTGAAGTCGATCGCATGGCTCAAGGAGCTGACTTCTTAAAACCTGCGCCGCCAGCGTGCTGCCTACCGCGCCGGATGCGCCAATGATGGCCATCGATATCGGCATGGATCACATTATGGCAGAGGTTGATTAGAGCTGTAGCCGAATTTTGCACCGGGTGAGAAGCGCGGCGACCGCCAAAATGAAGGAGGTAAACACGATCGCTCTCACAAGTCCTGGCCAGCCGTAATCGAAATGCGTATCGAAGTATGTGAAACCTAACGCGGCGACGAGGAAGTAATAGAGGTCGGGCAGCAGGTAGGTAAGCAGCGTGTTTGCGCCAGCGGGGCGTGCGAAGAAGGCCCAGGCGGTTTTCTTTTTCACGTCGCAGATCCAGTACAAAAGCGCAAAGCATGCGACGGCCGCGGCGATGCAGTAGAGCGACCAGGCTGGCGTGGCACGAATTTTCGAGATGCCGAGAGGCGTGAGCAGACGGCCCGCGCCCAGTGCCGCAAGCGCGAAAGCCAAAGCCGTCGACATTTTCTGGCCGAGGGCCTTCCATCGGTGATCGCCCAGAAAGATGACGGACGTGACGATGCCGGCCATTGTGATCGAGGCCATCGCTCCGTTATCGAATGGCCAGAAGTAGAGCGGTAGATGTTTGGGCAGGACGATCCACTTTGCCGTACAGAGAGCGTTGAAGGTGACGAGCGCGATCAGCCAAGCGAGCGGCGTCCAGAGCCAGCGGCGTGTGGGGATATACAGAATGGATACAGCAAGAAAGGTGTAGCCGATGAGGCCGAGGATTTCCGGATAAGAGCCGTCGATCCACGCGACATGGCCATCGTGCGCGGTTCGGCGGAAGATGGCGTACATGGCGACGACCATGATCAGGCCGAGTATGCGGAGCCCTTTGTGTACGGTTCGGGTGTATCCCGCGCCGGTGTACACGCTGAGGTAAACGCCCGCGCCAAGCAACGCGAGGATCGCCCAGAGATTGGTGCTGAAGCCAATGCGGGCCGGATCGCCTTTTTCGGCATTGGCGAGAATCAGACCGAGAACGATGAGGCTGACAGAGCGGATGATGACATGCATCCAGAGCGCTAATTCGGAGTTGGTCTTTTTCAGGCGCGCTTTGATGGCGAGCGGAATGGACAGGCCGATGATGAAAAGGAAGAACGGATAGACCATGTCTACATACGTCATGGCGTTGATCTGGGCGGGCATGTGGTAGGTCCACCAGGGAAGGCCGTGGACGCTGGCGAGATCATTGACGAAGATCATGACGACCATGGTGAGGCCGCGAAAGATGTCTATCGATGCAAGCCGGGAGGTTTCTGGTTTGGCTGCCGTTTCGCGGAGTGGTACTGGCGCGGCCGAAATGGTCGTGTTCATGCTCGCCACGATGCTACCGCATTTTCGGTGTATCTGGGAGCCTCTGTTTTTGCGGAAGGCTCACTGTTTTCTCATTTTCCCAAATTGGAAAAGCGGCGCGGGGCAAGCAATCGGTCGAAGCCTCAATTGCCGCTGGTGTGGATGTTGCTCTGCGCAATGCGTACGCCACTCAGGCTGCCGACATAGCGCGAAACGCCACGGTAAAGCGACTCTGCAATGCGCTCCCGGTATTCGGGATCGCGAAGCTCATGCGCGTCGTCGGGATTGGTCAGGAAAGAGATTTCGGCCAGAATCGACGGCATATTGGCGCCGATGAGCACAACGAATGGGGCCTTTTTCACGCCGCGATCTTTCAGGCCCGGGTTGCCGTCCTCGAGACCGGAATAGAGGCTCTGCTGCACATCGGCGGCGAACTCGCGCGATTCGCTGATCTTGTCCTGCAGGGTGATTTTCTTGACGAGATCGGAGAGTTGGTGAATCGACTGATCGGAGACGGCGTTTTCGCGCGCTGCCACTTCAAGCGCATCGGCCGAGGTAGTGAAATTCAGGTAATAGGTTTCAACGCCGCGCGCCGACGAGTCAGAACTTGAGTTCGCATGAACCGAGATGAAGAGATCCGCTTGCGCCTTGTTGGCGATGGCGGTGCGGGTTTCAAGCGGGATGAAGGTATCGTCGTCGCGGGTGTAGATGACGTCGGCGCCCAGCCGCTGCTTGAGCAACTTGCCCAGGCGCAATGCTACATCGAGCACAACATCCTTTTCTTCGATTCCGTCCGGGCCGAGCGTGCCCGAGTCATGGCCGCCGTGTCCCGCATCGACGACGATGCGGCCAATCTTCAGTCCCAAGGCGCGCACCATGGAACGCTCGCCGGCGGCGGTGGGCACGGCTGCGTGAATCGCGGGCTGATCGGGAGTCGCAGCGGGAGAATTGTTTTTGCTGCTCGCCTTTTTTGCAGGTGCGGGAGTGGGGGGAACAGCGGGCTGAGGCTGATTCGTCGCCTCCAACTCATTCGGCTGCTGTTCCGGCGAAGTGCCCGACACAGACTGAACCACCGGAGCCGTCGTTGGATGTTTGGTCGCCTTCACCTTGTTCGGCTGACGGTCGAGCGATGCAATGTCTTTCAGCGTTGAGCCGGGAGCGGCTGCATCGGCGGTGGCCTGTGGGGTTGGCTGCGGCGATGGCGCCGGTTCCTGCGTGGTATTCGCAGCGGATGTCGTCCGCGCCGAGGGTTTTCGCACAGTGCTCGGTGTTGTTGCTGCAGGGGGCGGAGTCGCGGGAGCACTCGGCGGATTCGATGCTGGAGTCTGTGTTGCCGGTTGCGGCTGTTGTTTTGCTATGAGCGACGGAGCGGGCATTGTGCCGGGCTTGCTGCCATGTACATCAATGATCAGCCGCCAGGGATTCGGCAGCAGGAAGGCAGAATATTCGCTGACATTGCTGACATCGAGGACGACCCGGGTCACATCATTTGAAAACTGCGCAACGCGAATGCGCTTCAGAAATCCATCGTCGGTGACTTCGACCGATTTGCCGATCAACTCAGGCGAGAGCTTTGATCCGTGCAGGTCGAAGAAGATGCGATCCGGCCCCGGAACGCGCGTGGCCTCATACTGCACTTCGTCCTGCAGGTCGATGGCAACGCGCGTGTAAATGGGCGTCGACCAGTGACGGACCCCAGTCACCAGAGGCAGCTTGCCCTTGCGCGGCGGAGGCGGCGCGTTCATCGCTGCCTCGCTCAGTTTAGACGGTTCGGATGTCTGCTCAGGCGCGGGTTGTTGTACGGCTGGAGCAGGAGGAGCCGGCTGCGGCGGCACTTGCGCGGTGTGAGTCTGTTGCGGCTGCGGCTGGGTGACCGACGGAAACACCGGAGTAACCACAGCCTTGTGCTTCGACGGTTGAGCCAAAGGTGCGGATGTCGGAGGTGCGGTCTGTGCTTCGATCACCGGAGCCGTAGTATGTTGCGCAGGCCGCTTGCCGTGCTTTTCGGCAACCTCTTCTTTCTGAATATTTTTTAGCTCCTGCCGCGCCTCATCGGCGAGCGGGCTCTGCGGATAGAGTTTCAGAAACTGCTGAAATGTCGCCTTCGCCTCGTCGCGGTCCTCAAGGTCGCGACGATAGATTTCTCCCTCGGTGAGCAGCGCGCTGAAGCGATAGCGGCTGGCCGGATATTGCTTGCGCAGAAATTCATACTGCCCGATAGCGTCCTGCAGCGACTTCTCATCCTGAAAAACCCGCCCCTGCTCGGCCAGAAGATCGGCAACGGCCAAGATGCTGGCGTCTGCCTTTGGGGAGGCAGGATCGCCGTGATAGACCGCGCGGTACGCGCTCATAACTCGCTCATAATCGCGCCGCGTTCGCTGCTGTTCCGGGCGACCCTCAAGGGCCTCGCGCAGGCGCTGCGCCTTATCAAAAGGGGAGTGTGGCTGGTGTGGCGCGGCGTTGGCGGGCCAGCAGGAGAGTGCACAAAACAGCGCTGCGCTTGCCAGAGACAGGAACAGCGTGCGTCCTCCGGAGCGGTAGGAAAGGGGCATAGACAAGTTCAGAGGCAGCACACGCCAGAGTCATCTTGATTATAGGTGGCTGGATGGAGAGGAGCAACGCAGGAAAGACGAAATGAACAGGAGGAAACCAGTATGGAAACCGGAAGTCATTCTCGGTTCACAGCAGCTCAAGAAACTCGTCAACTGTCATGCCTGCAACACGAATTAATGCTCTCAGCGTACCGGTAGATAATTCTTTATGCTGCGGAACCGAAAGATTCACTCGCATTCCCGGCTTCGTGAGAACGGAATGACTACCGACCTGCCCCATCAATTGCCATCCTGCGCGTTGAAACGCCTTCACAGCTTCCTTCCCAGAGACGTTACCGAGTTTGCCCATGCCGTATTTTTAGTTGAAACACTTTAGAGAAACCGTCCGAAAAATTCCACAATGAAACGGCTTTCCGAAAAAGGGACCGCTATCCCAAATTGGAATAGATGTGACCGAAGTAAATGCTTGAACGACTAGACAGCAACTAAGACGGATGTTTCATCCTCAGAAATGGACTTGAGAGCCTTCTGATCCTCGGCCCACATCCATGCGGTGATGGCCTCCCGGATATTTTCAAGCGCTTCTTTTTCGTCGCGGCCTTGTGAAACGCATCCTGGCAAGGCAGGGCATTGGACGACGATCCACCCGTCTTCTGCTTTCTCGAGAGTGACATGGAACATCATTGAAGGGGCTCCTGGCTCATGTTCTCGAACAGTTTAGCAATTACCTCGACGAAGCAGCTTCGTAATTTATTCTCCCACAAATTGCAGGACCACTTTGGGAACGCTTCCTAAGGCAGCATCTAGTTGACCGGCATCCTTGCCGCCCGCCTCGGCCATGTCCGGACGGCCGCCCCCGGAGCCGCCGACGAGCTTCGCAATCTGTCCGACAATTTTTCCGGCCTGCACTTTGCCGGTCAGGTCCTTGGTCACGCCGACGATGAGCGCAACCTTGCCTTCCTCCTGCGCCGAGCCGAGGACCACGACGCCGGAACCAAGCTTCTGGCGCAGATTGTCGACGAGCGTTCGCATCTGTCCGCGATCGAGCGAATCGACGCGCTGCGCGAGAACCTTAATGCCTTTCACTTCGATGGCCTGGTCCGCGGCATTCGAAACCGCCGAGGCGGCGGACTTCATGCGAATCTGCTCCAGCTCGCGGCGCAGCTTCCTCAGTTCCTCTTCCTGAGCATTCAGTTTCTGCTTGAGCGCATCCGCAGGTGATATCTCCGCGCTCGACGAAAGCTGTGAAGCAAGCTGCGCCACGGCGAAGTCGCGGCGGAATTCATGCAAAGCACCGAGGCCGGTAACAGCTTCCACGCGGCGTACACCTGACGACACGCTGCCCTCGCCGAGCAACTTGACGACGCCGATTTCGCCCGTAGCGCCGGTATGGGTGCCGCCGCAAAGCTCGGTCGAGAAGTCGCCGATCTTGACGACCCGCACTTTCTCGCCATACTTCTCGCCGAAGAGCGCCATCGCGTGATACTCGTTGATGGCCACGTCGATGGGAACGTCTTCTATTGTTTCGACGCGCGTGTTTCCAAGCACTTCCTTGTTGATCAGGTCTTCGATGTCCTGCAGCTCTTCGTCGGCAATCGAAGTGAAGTGCGAAAAGTCGAAACGCAGACGGTTGGGTTCGACCAGCGATCCGGCCTGCTTGACGTGCGTGCCCAACACCTCGCGCAGCGCCGCGTGGAGGAGATGTGTTCCGGTGTGGTTGCGGCGAGTGGCATTGCGGAAATTTCCATCGACGACCGTATCGACCTTGTCGCCGATCTTCAGCGGCTGCCGCAGAATCGCCTTGTGCGCAAAGACGCCTTGCACCGGCTTGGTACATCCGCTCACATCGGCGACTACGGAATTGTGGTCATCGGAATAGAGCCAGCCTGTGTCGCCGATCTGGCCGCCGGAGTCGGCATAGAAACTCGTGTGATTGAGCACGACCTCAACCGCATCGCCGGGAGCCGCAGCCTTCACGCCCTGACCATCCTTGATGATGGCCAGCACTTCGCATCCGGTCGATGTGAGCTGGCGGTAGCCTTCAAAGACAGTCTTCGGAAGCTCACGAAACACAGGGCTGGCCGATTGCTTCGCGCCGCCCTTCCATGAAGCGCGAGCACGGGCCTGTTCTTCGGCGCGGGCACGCTCGAAACCTTCTATGTCTAGGTGTATTTTTGCGTCATGGCACGCATCAAGGATGAAATCAAAGGGGAGACCGTACGTCTCATAAAGCCGGAAAGCCGCTGCTCCCGGAAGAATTGCAGGTCGGCTAGCTATTTCCTTAGCTTCATTGATTTCAGCTTCAGAGTAGCCGTCATCAAAGCCAAGCTGGTCTGAACCAACAATATCGAAGGCGTGGTCCTGCTGCTCCCGCACTTCCTCTAGAGCATCTTCCAATCTGGCAAGTCCTAGCGATAAAGTCCTAGCAAACCGCACCTCCTCGGCGAGAACGACCTGAGCGATTCTATCCGCGTTCAACGCAAGCTCTGGATATGCAGTCCACATTTCATCGCGCACCGCATAGACCATCTGACTCAAGAAGGGCTTGTCAGTTCCTAGTCGTCTGCCGTGACGAATAGCGCGACGCATAATCTTACGCAAGACGTAACCTCGTCCTTCGTTTGAGGGCAGAACTCCGTCAGAGATCAAGAAAGTTGCCGCACGAGAATGGTCGGCAATGATCCTATAAGATGCTTCCAGTTCATCTTCCGTTAGAGGAAGAGTCGTTCCAGAAAGCGTCGCTAATCTCGCCTTTTCTATCAGCGGAGTGAACAAATCTGTCTCGAAATTCGAAATCTTCCCCTGAAGCACAGCCGCAGTACGCTCAAGGCCCATGCCGGTATCAATTGAAGGCTTGGGCAATAGGTTCAATTCGCCGTGAGTGTTTCGGTCGAACTGCATGAAGACCAGGTTCCAGATCTCGACATAGCGGGCCTCATCCTGCCCGAAGGCTTTGTCTACACCCGGAACTTCAGCGGCCTCGATGCCCATGTCATAAAAAATCTCCGAGCAGGGACCGCAGGGGCCGGTATCGCCCATTTGCCAGAAGTTGTCCTTGCTGCCGTATTCGTGGATGCGGTCGGCGGGCACTCCCTGCGCGAGCCACAGATTGTAGGCTTCCTCGTCGCGAGGCACCGCAAACGAGCCGCCGGCGCCATTCTCGCCCTTGAAGATCGTTACATAGAGGCGGTCCTTCGGAATGCCGAACCACTCGGGTGAGGTGACCAGTTCCCAGGCGTAGGCGATGGCGTCTTTCTTGAAGTAGTCGCCGAAGCTGAAGTTGCCCAGCATCTCGAAGAAAGTGTGGTGGCGACGCGTAAAGCCAACATTTTCAAGATCGTTATGCTTGCCGCCGGCGCGGACGCATTTCTGCGAAGTGGTCGCGCGGTTGTAATCGCGGTGTTCGAGGCCCAGAAACACATCTTTAAACTGGTTCATGCCTGCGTTGGTGAAGAGCAGCGTGGGGTCGTTGGCAGGAACCAGTGAGGACGAGTGCACGCGACGGTGCCCCTTCGTCTCAAAAAACTTCAGAAACATCTCACGTATTTCAGAGCCGGAACGGTATTGCATCCTTTAAGTTTAGCAGTGAGCACGCTATGATTTTTCGCATGGCGCTGCGCCCTGCCTCGCTCTCGTTGCTCCTCTTTGCCTGTGCCACCGCGTGTACTGCGCAGAAGTGTAAAGGGATGGAGATCAAGCATGACAGCCCCATCCAATATCCGAATGCAGCCAGAGCTGCCAAGGTGCAGGGTGAGGTGGTCTTGCAAATTCACATTGCGACCGACGGAACGGTTACAGCCGATATCACTTCCGGTCCCTCCGTCCTTGCCGAATCGGCAAAGCGCTTCGTCGAGAACTGGACGGTCAGCTGGCCTGAAAAAGACCCGCCAACCGCTTGCGCGCCCGTTTTGCGCGTGAGCTATAAGTTGAAGGAAGACACCTTCAGCGTGAAAGAGAAGTTGCCGACCCACATTCTTGTGGAAGCGCCGCCGATTGAGACTAACGAGCCATCCCCGCGCTGAAGGTTACTCGTCGCTACATTCTAGGCTGTCGACGAAAGGTGCCGACATTTGGGCATTCGACAATGCGCTGTCATTCGGGGTTAATGGCCCACACATGTAAGTGGAAGATTTGAAGCACGTTATTCCACTTGCAGGATCAAGCTGTTCTGGTCGTGGGATTGCCGCGAGGTAGACCGGAGGAGCGGCCCGCTTCAAGTTGATCAAGGCGTGTTGAGTATCCGAGGCGTCTTTATAAATTCCTTGCCTCAAGCTTATCTTGCGCTTATGCGTTCCTTTCTAGTCTGAAATGTTTGCGCCACGCAGAAGGACGGTTGAATTGTGCCCGCTGCGCCGCAGCCAAACTGAAGAGGATCAAAATGAGAAGAAACAGGTTTGAAATCAGCAAAATGTGGAAGGCCGGATTGGGCACTCTGCTGGTCGCGATGTTTCTCAGCGCCAGTCTCGCACGGCCACTGTCTGCGCAGACAGCCACAGGTGGAGGCCGGGAGAATGCGAACAGCAACGATACACCCGGCTCGACTGCGGCAACGGCTAACGGCGCCAGCAACGCCGCAATTCTCACCGAGCTTGAGGCCATGCGCGCACGCATCGCGGAATTGGAAGCGCAGCTGAAGGCCCAAGCTGGAGTGAAAGACAACGCCATGACGGTCGATGCAGCCGCGCAACTGCAGGCATCGCGGCAGGCTTTGCTGGCCTCTGGAGCGTCGACAACCACCAAAGCCTTGTCTTCGCCTTCCGTTGCTTCAACTCCAGCCGCGGAGCCGGCGCTGGCTTCAACGACACCTACGGCTACAACTCCGACGGTCGACAAGATGACCCCGTTTGCCGATGCCGACTGGACGTGGCTCAACGGCAGTCCGCGCACGAAGGACTTCCCGCTGGCTACGAAGTATTTCACACCGGAAATTCGCGTCGACACCAACTACAATCTCGATCTCAACCACCCGGCGGACGACACCATCAACGGTTCGAGCGAAATCTTCCGCGCGCAGGAAGTTCAACTGGAGCAGTTCGGTGTCGGCGGCGATCTGCTCGTCGACCACGTGCATGCCCGCCTGATGACGCAGTTCGGCATGTACTCAGTCACAACGCCGCGCAACGACGCCAGCGTCGGGCGCGGCCAATGGCAACTGAACAATGCCTACCGTTACCTTGCAGAAGCCTACGGCGGATACCACTGGGACAAAATGCACGGCATCAACCTGGACGCCGGTATCTTCATGTCGTATATCGGGCTGTTCAGCTACTACAACTTCGACAACTGGGCCTATCAGCCGTCGTTTGTTTCATCCAACACGCCGTGGTTCTTCAACGGTGTCCGTGGGCAGTTCTTCATCACGCAGCACTTGAAACTCGAACCGTGGTTTATCAACGGATGGCAATCCTACGCCCGTTTCAACACCAAGCCGGGACTTGGCGGGCAGATCAAATGGACGCCGAACAACTTCATCAATGTCATCAGCAATAACTATGGCTATGGTGAAGACGACCTGAACATCCACGGCCGCACCCGCTTCCATACCGATGACAGCGTGGAAGTGAAGTACTACGACCACCCGGAGAATCTCATTTCCAAGATGGCCTTCTCGCTCACCGGCGACGCTGGCTGCGAACAGGGTTCGGGCGTAGCCTGTACCGGTTCGGCGAACCACAAGGTCTTGATCCCGGCCACCCCAACCTCACCTGCCGTCTATTACACCAAGCAGAGCTTCCTTGGGTGGATGGCCTATGACCGCACCTGGTTCAATAAGGATCGTTATGCCCTGACTGTCGGCGGTGGACGGATTAACAACCCCGGGCGCTATCTGGTACTGGTGCCTGCGATCAACGGCGCTACTGCTCTCACCGGCACCGCATATTTCCCAGAGAATCCAGGCCAGCCTTACCACGGCACGGACGGCACCATTACATGGGACTTTATGCCGCGCCAGTTCATCACTTTCCGTTCCGAATACGGATATCGCCACTCGGATGTGCCCTATTGGGCCGGCCGTGGAGGCTCAACGCCTCCGGGCGGCTCGCAGAACTCATCTATTGGAAGCCCGGGCGACTTTACCTGCACCAACGGAAGCGCTTCCGTCGATTCAGGGGTCGGATATTCATCCATGCCGGGGCTCACGTACAAACAGGAGTATGCTGCCAACATCGCGGCCGCCAAGGCAGTCTGCGCTGGCGTCCCCGGCTACACAACACTTTGGCAGCCGGATCTCCGCCGCGACGAACAGAAGTTCACCTTTGCCATCATGGTGAAGTTCTAGAATCACCAGTACGGAGAGAATAAAAAGGCCGGAGCAAATCGCTCCGGCCTTTTCCTTCAAGTGGATGTAGTTCACTCCCAGTAGCTCATCCTCTTTTCGGGGGGAATCATTTGCCGACCGATGTGGGCACTGGACTAAGGCGCACTCTCGATTGCGCTATTTCTTTAGTGTTAATCACTCCGCTCTTCTGCTTATCCAGTCTGTCGAACTCTGCCTCCATAAACTTCATCCATTCTTGCTTTGTGATCCTGCCATCCTTGTTCGTGTCCATCAGAAGTAATAACTGAGTGACCTGATCTTCTCCGAGCGCGAGCTTATCCTGGGGCTTTGGAACTGCATCTTTCTGAGCGAAGGAGACCCCCGCGATACTACCGACTGCGAACAGCGTTGCTGCGAACAGGAATACCAATGGGCTGACTCGTGCTTTAAACATGGCCGACCTCCGTGATCCCAACCCTCCACAAGTTTTGGGTGAACGTGTGCTCGTCAGGGCCGGGGACTTATCCGCGTTTTACTGTACCTAGCTGCTTATGATTGTGAATTGAACGCTCTATATAACAAAGAGACAAGGCTAATTACAAATACCGGCCGTCTTGTTTATAGGCAGCATCAGGAAATTTTATTCCCGCTTACAAACCGCTTACGCCTCACTCAGCCGGATCTTATGTCAGTCCAGCGACATGACGTACCACTTCTGATACCTAAGCAGAACGAAGAATCGCCGCTTTATTCAGCACCGGCGTTGTCTTCGATGTCGATCGATTCGAGCGCGGAGAGCGCCTCATCATCGACATCCCACTTCTTAAGAATTTTGAAGATCACACCTGTTGAGAAGCCTGCGCGCACCAGCATCCGCATCACGCGCGCAGCTTCTTTTTCATTGGCTGGCTTGCGAACGCGTTTTCGTGTCAGGTGTTGGCGCGCCAACTCTTCTTCGTTGACATTTTCGTAAGCGGCGTCGAGCGTCTTTGCGATCACGTTCGCATGCACACCCTTTTGGATCAGGTCCTGCTGCACACGCCGCTTGCCGAAGCTCGAGTTCTCCTGACGCAGCCGCGCATAGTCTGACGCGTAGATGGTGTCATTGAGATAGCGCTGCTCTTTGAGCCGCGCAACGACGCGGTCGATCTTTGCCTCGCCTGACTCGTTTTCTTCGACACGCGCGCGCATCGCTCGCTTCAGCTCGGCGACGGTGCGCATGCGGCGTCCTAGGGCGCCGATGGCGTATTCATAGAGGGCTACTTCATCGAGAGGTTGTTTCTTCTTAGGTGCGCGGCCGAAGCTCATCCTTGCTCCTTACTGCTTCGTCCATTGGTCCACCCAATCGTTCACCGTCTTATACCAGAGTTGCGAATTCTGCGGCTTCAGCACCCAGTGCCCTTCATCGGGGAAGTAGAGCATTTTTGATGGCACATTCATCCGCTGCAGCGTGGTGAAGAGCTGATAGCCCTCGGAAACATCGAGCCGGTAATCGAGCTGGCTGTGAACGACGAGCGTCGGCGTCTTGAAGTTTGTTTCGGCCAGCATCGGCGACCATTTTCGGTAGAGCGCGCGGTTCGTCCAGGGAGTGCCCTTGAACTCCCACTCGTTGAACCAGAGCTCTTCCGTCGTTCCGTAAGCCGATTCCGGATTGAACATGCCATCGTGCGAGACGATGCACTTGAAGCGATTCGTGTGCCCAAGAATCCAGTCAGCCATATAGCCGCCGTAGCTTGCGCCCAGTGCGCACTCGCGCGTCTTGTCAATGAAGCTGTAGTGCTGCTCGGCGTAATCGAGCCCGCGCATCAGGTCGATGTAAGGCTTTCCGCCCCAGTCGCCATTCACGCCGTCAACGAAGGCCTGCCCATACCCGGTCGATCCGCGCGGATTGATCATCACGACGACATAGCCGTTCGCGGCAAGAAGCTCCGCATTCCAACGATAACTCCAGCTATCGCCCCACGCGCCCTGCGGGCCTCCGTGGATGAGGAATTTGACGGGGTATTTCTTGTTGCGATCGAAGGCTGGCGGCTTGATGAGGAAGCCCTGTACCAGAGTGCGATCATTCGATTGGAAAGAGAAGGTCTCCATCTCGGGCAAGTCAAGCTGCTGAAGCAATTCATCGTTTAAATGAGTGAGCGATTTTTCTGCGACGGTGTCGAACATTGCCTCAAACTGTATAGGCTCATAGAGAGTTCGGTGAGCTTTAGCAGCCGTGACATCCGCAGTTGAGACGACATGCCCCAACTCCAGAAGATAGATTTCACTTGGCGTACGAATAGTTTGCTTAGAGGCAAAAAGATATTTTCCATCTGGTGATAGATGTATGTCGCCATATTCCCCACCGGGAGAGATGACATTCAATCCCGGAGCGGGACCTTCGACATTAGCTTGAAGAATTCTTTCGCCTCCTGTTGCCCCACTCGCGAAGTAGATCGTCTTCGAATCCGGCGCCCACGTGAACTCATCCACCCAACGATCAAGCTTCGGTAGCAGTTCTCTTTCTTGCCCCGTCGCGCGGTCATACAGCATCAACCGAAAGCGATCGCTTTCATATCCCGCCCGAGCCTGCGAGCGCCACGCGATGTATTTTCCGTCCGGCGAATAGGCAGGTGAGTGATCACCGCCGGGACTGGTCGAAATCTTCACCGGCTTCGCATTCGGATCATCCAGCCGCAGCGTAAAGATATCGGAATTCGTACTGATCGCCGGAACCGGATCAAGGTTCTCCGCGAATGCAATCTCTTTCCCATCCGGAGAAAACGCATAACCATCCGGGCCGCCAAGCGAGAACGGCGGAACATCATGCTCATCCCCCGGAGTCAGATCGCGCGGGACGCCGCTATTCACAGAAACGAGAAAAAGGTGGCTCCTCTTGTCACCGGTAAATGCATTCCAGTGCCGGTAGAGCAGATGCGTGAAGACCTGTGCCTTTACTTTCGATTGTGCCCGCTCCACATCCCGCTGCTTGTTGCAGGCGTCGTCCTTGCAATCCGGATAGACCGAAGAAACAAAGAGAATATTCTGCCCATCCGGCGACCAGATCGCTCCATCCGCCTCGGTGCTGATGCTCGTCAGCTTATGCGCGTCGCCAATTGTGCCTGTGCCGGTATCAAATGGAGCGAGCCATGTCTGCTGTCCCACATCGCGCGCGCTCTGAAACAGAATCTGCTTCCCATCCGGTGAAAACCGCCCGCGGCTCTCGCCCGCCAAAGAAGCAGTCAGCGGCTTCTCATCGCCGCCGGCTGTGGGCACAATCCATAGGTGCGAAGTGCGCGTGTTTTTTGCCAGATCCACGTCGGTCACACCAAACAGAACCCAATGGCCATCGGGAGAAACAGCGATATCGCCCAGCCGCCGCATCTTCATCATGTCTTCGAAGGTCATCGGCCGCTTGCTTTGTGCGACAGCGCACGCGCTGGCTACAAAGAACAACAATGGTAAGCAGCACCGGAACAACGGACGTCTCTGCATTCGGAAAATTGATCTCCTCAGGAAAAGCAACTCACTATAGTAGCTGGAATGGATCAGCGCGCGAGAGCTTCGTCACTCAATTCATCCTCGTGACGCCGTCTGGGAAGCGGCAACTGGATCACAAGCGCAGCGCCGTGCGGCTGCAGGTTGTAAGCGGAGATTTCGCCTCCGTGATCGCGCGCGATGGCATAGCAGACGCTGAGGCCTTTGCCTGCGCCGGCTCGCGGCGACTTCGTCACAAAGAAGGGATCGAACGCGCGATTCGGATCGAGAAAGCCCGGCCCGTTGTCTGAGATCAGCACCCGGACTCCATCCTCATCGTGGCTTGCCTCTACGCGAAGAGCCTTAGCCTCTTCGCTGTTGCAGGCCCCAAACGCGTCGAGCGAATTGTTGATCAGGTGCAGGAACATCTGCTGCAGCTGGTTCTTGTTGCCGTCAACGTCGGGCAGGCCTTTGGCCAGATGGAGCTGCAATTCAATCTGGTGGCGGTTGAAGTCCGCGCGGCGCAACTGGTAGATGTCTCTGAGAATTTCTGCGACCGATACCGCGACGTGCTCCACCGGAGAGGGTCTCCAGAAGCGCAGCATGCTTTCAATAATCTGCCGCATACGCTGCGCCTCACCGCGGATGAGCGACACACTTTCCAGAGCCGGATGATCCTCGAGCGTCTCTTCGAGTATCTGCGAGTAGCCGAGCACGACCGTCAACGGATTGTTCAGCTCATGCGCAACACCGGCCGCAAGTTGCCCAAGCCCTGCAAGTTTTTCCGAACGCGCAACACGCTGCATCAGCGCATTGTGTTCGCGCATGGCCGCGAGACGCGCTACCAGGAGCTCCACCGGAAGCAGATCATCGGCCTGCAACGGGCGTTCAGGCTGCTTCAACCCGCTCAGGAACAGGCATCCTTCCGCCACACCTTTTCGCGTTTCCAATGGAATCGCATGCGTTTTGAAATATCCCAACTGCTCCAGGGGATCATCCGCGACGAAAAGCGGCCGCAGGTCCACCTGCAAGGTGTTGCCCATCTCGACGGCAATGCTCTCGCTTTGCCGGAAGCGTTCGACTTCCTCATGCGTAGCGCGCTTAATCATCGCGTTCAGCCCCGCGACAAGCGCCTCCTCCATGCCTGAGTGCGCCACTACCCTGAAATGCCCCTCCACATCCCGCAGGAGCAGCATCGCCTGGCTGAAGCGGCTCACCTCCACAATCACTTCGCATGCATGTTGATACGCGGCTTCCGCGTTTACATCGGAGAGCAACGAAAGATCGATCTCCGAATATCGCTCCATCTCTATACGCGCGCGGTGATCCCGCTCCTTGGCGGCCTTGTTCAGCGCGAGTTCATCTTCCAGCACGATCAGAATCATGCCCACGGCGGTCATCACCTTAATGAGGTTCACGCCACGGCCAACCAGAACCATCACGGGACTAACCGGTTGCAGGAAGATGAAGTCGAGAAAAACAGGCGTGGTCCATAGCAGAAAGCCTGCCGAAGCGAATATCACCCCAGGGCTGAAGCGGCGAAAAGCCGACGCAAAGAGCAGGCCGGTCATCAGATTGGTGCTGGCTTGCGCCAGATAAACAACAAACATGTATTGGCCTTTGTAAGTCAGCCAAAGACCAGCGCAGCCAATCACGAGCGAGAAGGGGAGTGTGAACCACGACGGCAGCAGGTTTCTCCGCCCGTTCCACAATACCGCGACATAGACCACGGTAATCGTGCACAGCATCAGCGCAATGCGTACTGGAAGGTTCGGGTGCGGATAGAGCGAAATGAGCACCGCGAAGATAACCGACGGAACCGCGAAGACATAGGCGTACAGGATCTTGGGCCAGCGCCTGAAGCCGAGCGGCGACATCGAGCCGAGAAACATCATTGGCGCCAGAACCAGGCCGGCATTCGAAAGCGCAAAGCCAACTCCTGGCGAGCGTTTTCCGGCGGTCTCCATGGCCAGGCGAAGCAATACCATGCTCCACCCGATCAGCCAGAGCAGCCTTCGCGTCGTTCGCGTCTGCAGATAGAGCAGCGCAAAGGCAACCAGCAACATGCTCAAGAGCACCAGGGCCGGTATGCGATAGAACTCGGTCATGTCAGGAAGGTTTAGCCAAGTTTACGCTGCGGACGGCAATTCGGAAGCGAAAATTTATTGGGATCGAGGTCGATTCCGTGTCTAACTCTCCCCTCCACGCGTCTATCCTGTTAGTGGAGTGGTTATCGGCTCTCCGGGAGCATACTTCAGTGAGTTACAAACGTCTGCGCGCCCCGCATCTTCTGCCAGTCATCTTGGTCACCTTAGCCGCTGCGCTTGCACCTGCACAAGTCTCCTATACCGCAATGCCGCTCGACCAGGGCTTCGGTAAGCTCGATACGTCCAGCCCATCCGTTCCCGCGCAGCAGATCATCGATAACTTTACGGCGAAGGAATCGGAGTTCCGCAGCGCGATGGGAAACTACACCTATGAACGCAGCGTGAAGGTGGAGACGATCGATGACGACGGTAAGGTGGACGGCCAGTATTACCAGGTGACCGACATCACCTTCGATCCAAGCGGCAGGCGATATGAAAAAGTCGTTTTCGCGCCGCAGAATTCTCTACAGCGCGTCTCGATGAGCCCGGCCGACTTTCAGGACATCGAGCAGCGCCTGCCTTTCGTGCTTACAAAGGAAGATGTCGGCCAGTATGACCTTATGTATCTTGGCAAGCAGCAGGTCGATGAAGTCGACACGTACGTTTTCGACGTAAAGCCGAAGGTCATGGAGAAGAACAAGCGCTATTTCCAGGGCCGCATCTGGGTCGATCAGAAAGACCTGCAGATCGTTGTAACCAATGGTAAGAATGTTCCCGATGACACGCGCAAGGGGCACGAAGACCTATCGCCGCCCTTCACCACCTATCGCGAGCAAATCGACGGTAAATACTGGTTTCCGGTTTATACGCGAGGCGAAGGCGTGCTCCACTTCATGGGCGGGAACGGATACCTGAGCCAGGATGTGCACATGCGCGAAACCCTGAAGTACGCCAAGTATAAGCGCTTCGGATCTACAGTGAAAATCACCTTCGACGGTCAGGAGATCGGCCAGGGAACCGGAAATCAGGCACCGCCACCGCAACAGCAGCCGGCGAAGCCTCAGTAGTAAAGATATTTCCGCCACTTCTGATCGCTGTGCCCGATCATCCGCATGATGTGCCGGCTCGTGTGCAGCGTGAAGGGGCGCGGCTCGCGCAGTAGCTTCATATCTTCAAGTTCGTGCAACAATTGATTTCCCTTGCGCCGGTTGCAGGAATGGCAGCAGGCGACAAGGTTCTCCCAGGTAGACAAGCCTCCGCGCGAACGCGGAATCACGTGGTCGAGCGTCAGCTCACTGGCGGGCAGCACGACGCCGCAATATTGGCAGCTATTACGGTCGCGCAGCAGAATATTCTTGCGCGACAAGGCCCGGGTCTGGTGCGGAATGCGCCGGTATTCCAGCAGACGGATCACTGAGGGCATCGGCATGCGCACCCGTGCCGCATGCAGCATCGCACCCTGTTCCTCCTCGGTCTTGGCGATGCCTTTCAGCACCAGCACCAGCGCGCGGCGCGCTCCGCAAATGTTGATCGGCTCATAGGATGCATTTAATACCAGCACCGGTGATTGCATCGTGGAGCCAGAATGCACCCGCACCTCTTCGCGTGGAGCAGTGGCATGCTTCTGTTTGCGCGCGTGAATCATGGCTCTTCCCAGTGACATCTTTCCCCCAATGACTCGTCTCCAGCCCCGGATAAAGACCGTATAAACAGCCCTCAGCGCTTACACGCCGGGAGCCGCAGGAACAAACCCCGCATCCCAGAACGCTACATCCTCATGCATCGGCAATTCTTTTGCCGGCATCGCAGGCGGTTGAATCATCTCCTGCCGCTGCGCCCGCGCTACTGTGGCCACATGCACGCTTCTGGCTCCGGCGCGGCGCAGCGCCTGCGCGCATGCCCGGGCCGTTGCCCCCGTGGTGTAAATATCGTCAATCAGCAGCACAGCTGCGCCCTTCAATGCATTGGGCGAAGATGCAAAAAAAGCGCCGCGCAAATTGGCGCGACGCTGATGCGGGGTAAGCCCCGCCTGAACTTGCGTGGAGCGGCGCCGCTCCAGTGCGCCAGTCGCCACCGTCATTTGCAATTGGGGACGCGCCCGCCGGAGCGCCTTTACCGCAGCGCGCGCCAGCACTTCCGCCTGGTTGAATCCGCGCTGCCGTTGTTTCGCTTTGAAGAGCGGCACCGGAACCACCAGCGTCTTCTCGGGAATGCTTTCCATCCGCAGAATTTGCTGCGCGAGAAGTTGTCCCAACCGGTCCGCCACCGGCTCCATTCCGTCATACTTCAAAAGATGGAGCAACGCCCGCAGCTTGTCCTGGTAAAGCCCATGCGCAACCGCCTGCGCAAACGGTGGGGACGCCATGCGGCACATCCGGCACAGTAATCCTTCACCCGAGCCGAAGTCCTGCACACCAAGGGCCTCGCCGCAGGTCGTGCACAGGCAACCAGATTGTTCGGGAAGTTCTTTCCAGCAGGAATCGCAAACAGGAACGCGTGAAAAACACAGGAGAGATTCGCCGCAAAGACGGCATGGGGCAGGAAACAGGGCACAGCAGAGGCTGTCCACCGGACTTCGCAGCACGCGAGCGACGGCTCTCCATGCTGAGGTACCGGCCTGTCTTACGTCGAGCGCGTTTGTATCACGCTGACTGCAGAAGATGCACCTCTCGTGGCGGACAAACCACCACTGCTGGAGAGTATACAGCGAAAATCTGCACAATTCCAAGTGCTGGAGATGGTGCACGCCATTGGAACTAGTTCGTTGGAAGATGAAACCGCATGATGCGAGGTGCCGTAAATGCAGCGCCCGACAGCAATGCTCCGTGCTCATCGAGCTGGTTCCAGCCTGAATTCGCGATGTAGTAGAAGTAGTCACCAACCAAAACGCCGTGCGTCGGATCGCCCAGCGTCGGCGTTGCTCGTTCGATGAGTTCTTCAGAAACCACACGCCGAAGGGATGGATTGAGTTTCAGCCGTATTACACGTTCCGGCGACGTACCGTTCTGCACCAGGGTCAGCCATCCGTGGTCCAGATATAGGCCGTCCACACCAGTCAGCGCATAGGGTTTCGAGCCGCCTTGAGCTAGCCATGTCACTTCTTTACTCGCCAGATCCAGCACGCCGATCCCGCGTGTGTAATCAGGAATGAAGACGTGTTTCCCGTCAGGATGCATCGCCGGAGTCTGCGGTGAGATGAACTCGCCGTGATCGAGCCTCTGCAAACTATCTCCCTGAAGGCGATACACTCCGCCTCCATCGCCATCGCTTACAATCGGATCGCCCTCCCGCGTAAGCGTCATATCGCCGAGAGCGGACGGCTTTGGACCTTCGACGCGATGAAGCAACTTTCCGGATGAGAGATCGAAACACAGAACAGCCGAGCGTCCCCAGTCCGTTGGCCGAACCACCTTGAATCCATCAAGCGCAACTTCCGTAGCCCATACGCGACTCCGTTGCGCATCGACCTTGATCGCAAGCATTGGCCATCCACTCGGAGACAGCGCAAAATCCCTGGCCTTTCCATCAAGGCCAACCTGCACGATCTTCTTTTCAAGAACACTGGTAATCAGAAAAGATTTGGTCCGCGCATCGTAATCCACATCCTCCGCGAGCAGGCTGGAATCCGGTAAGACGAGCGCCGTCTCCGCGCGCGAAAGCGGCATTTCATTCGCAGCGAATCGCTTCAGCACCTGCTGATATGCAGGCTGCGCTGTGAGCCGCGAAAACTCCTTATCCTTGCCGTGCAGCAGATCGTCATCGCTCTGCCCCATGTCGGCAAACTCATTGAGAGCGGCGATGGCTTTGTCATCGTCGCCAGCCGCAGCGTAAGCCTGGGCCAGCGTCTCCACCGAAGCCGGAGAATTGTGCATCAGTCTCTGGATCTGCAGCACAATCTCAAGACGCTTCTTCTGATCTCCGACAACGATGGCCGCATGCGCCTGCTGTCGCAGATCCCGCAGCTGTTCAATAGCCGACGGCTGAGCGGACTGTGAAGCCACAACTCGCGCACAGAAAAGCAGAGCAATCAACAGGCCTGCTGACGCTGTCTTCGTGCGTATTCTCATACGATCTTTAGACCGTCACACTCTTCTTTACAGGAGCAACCTGTTTTCCCGTCAGCGTCGCGAAAACCCCGGCCAGCACCAGCAACACACCGATCAGCTGAAACGCTGAGAGCCGCTCCCCTGCCAGCACCGCCCCGGCAAGCAGCGCAATCACCGGATTCACATACGCGTAACTCGACACCCGCGTCACTGGTTCATGCGCAATCAGCCAGACATAACAGGTGAAAGACACAATCGAAGCCGCAAAAATGAGATAGGCCATGCTGAAAACCAGCGTCGGCCGCAGCAGGACAGAAAGTGGAGGCAGGCGGCGCATCTCTCCAGCTGCAGCCGATAGCAGAAGCAGCAGCGCACCGCCAATCGCCATCTGCCAGCCCGCATTCAGCGTCTGTGGCCTGGGCAGAGTCAACCTGCGCGACAACAGCGTCCCGCCCGACCAGCAAAGAGTGCCCCCTATCAACACCAGTACCGCAAGCGTCGACGTGCGTATGCCAGAAACAGGAGCTTGCCACGCAAGCACGACGACTCCGGCAAAACCCAAGACGATGCCCGCCACTGACAGCAGCGTCGCCCGCTGCGTGCGCAGAATTGCCAGCTCGCCTATAAAGATCCATACCGGAATCATTGCCGAGATCACGGCGGCAATGCCTGACGGCACGAGAATCTCTCCCCAGAAGAGCGCCGCATACATCAGGGTAAACATGATGAATCCGAGCGTGCTGGCGCCAACCAGCGATCCACGCGGCATTTCGGCCCTCCCGCGCAGGTGGCTGTAGCCCACCAGCAGCAATCCGGCCAGCGTAAAGCGAAACCCGGCAGCGAAGAACGGCGGGACTACAGCGACAAGCTCGCGAATCCCGAGAAACGAGCCGCCCCATAGAAAGTAGATCGCTCCATAAGCCAGCAGCCTGCGAATGGACATGGTTTAGGATAGCGCCCCGGCAGCCATCATCCGGACCTCTCGTTTGGGTCAGGCAACCTGTTACCTATCTTTCAGCCACCCGGAATTCTCCTGATCGTGCACGATGGCCAGGTACGCCTCACGCAGGAGCAAGTTCAGTATCTTACGAGCCTGCTGAAGCAGCGCATTTCGTCACGCTAGTGTTCTGTGCAATCCTTCACGGGTCCATTCGTGGGGCGCTCCGATCGGTATAACCCCAGTTTCCGGCTTCGATACGTGCCAGTTGCTATTTCATCCTTGGATAGAAGAAGCTGGCTACACGCATCTTTCATCCCAGCCAGAGGTTCGCTAATCCGGATATGCCCACGAAGCTCATGCGCCCGATCTTTGCTCTTCTTTCTTTTATCCTGCCGCTGCAGACAGCGATCGCTCAGGGTACCGTGCCCACATTCAAGTTGACCGTCAAGCAGACTTCCTACACCATCTTCGGAAGCGACCCTGCGCAGGGAACAACCACGACTGTTCCCACCGTCCTCGTTCCGATCGCACTCTCGTTTGAATCGAAGAAAGTGGACGGCAAGCCTTTAGTCATGGACGCGTCAGGCGAGGTCGCAGCCGTCCTCGCCTCGCCTGTCTTTACCAACTTTGCCTTCGCATCCGGCGGAACGACGCAGTACGCTGACGCCATGCAGCGCACGACTTTCCCCAACGCAAACGAGTGGCACACGCTGCTCGGCAAGCCCGAAGTAAAACCAGTCACCATCACCGTCCCTGCAGGCTATAGCTACGTTCTCACGTCGAAGAAGACTGGCCAGTTCTTCGCCGTTGCCGACGTTGAATTTGTGCAGCGCGAGCTCTTCAAGCAAATTCCGAAGCAGGACGGCAAACTCGTCATCGCCGTCACCCGCAACACAACGTATTACGTTGAAGGGGACGCAACAGAGTGCTGCTCCTGGGGAACGCACGGCGTTGACACAGCCACCGGCAATTCCTTCGTGCTCGGTTCCTATCTGCACGACGCGCCGGCAGTCGTCGAAGACACGGATGTGCAGCCGCTCACGCAGCAGCTAGCCGAATTCATCAAAGATCCGCTGCACAATCCGCTGGTACACTTTGATACCAGGCCCTATCCCGGCAATGCCTTTCCCGCGTGGCTGCGCCTGCCATCTGTGCCTGCCGGAGATCAGGGCCGCTGTGGCGGCATTACCGCCGCGACTGCGTACTTCCTGCTCGAACCGACCAACAACAACGAGAAAAACAATATCCCGTCGTCGAAGCCCTTCGCCGCGCGCACAGGCAGCGCAACGTACCACTTGCAGAACGCAGCCACACTCTCCTGGTATTTGGGAGCAACAGAAAATCTCGGCACAAAGTACAGTTTTCCTGACGCGCAGGCGCTTCCCACCGCAGCGATGCCCTGTCCAGCGCGCGGTAGACGTACTGCGCCGCCCATGCCTACAGTTGCAGCTTTTCCTCAAACCGGGCAGCCGAACGGCCACCAGCTCATCGGTTATTGGGAGGGCTACGGCGGACCGGGTTCCATCTTTCCGGCCCGCGAAATCTCGCCGCAATGGGACGTCGTCATCGTCGCCTTCGCAACGCCGGATCACAGCGCGCCCGAGGGCACTATGCAGTTTCACACGCCTGCGGGACTCACTCCCGATCAGTTCAAAGCCGACATCGCATGGCTGAAAAACCACGGCCACAAAGTGGTGATCTCGCTCGGCGGCGGCGGCGAGCACTTCACGCTGGTCGCCCCTCAGAGCGCGTCAGCCTTTGTCTCCACGGTGACGAATATCGTCAGCGAATACGGCTTCGACGGCATCGATATCGACTTTGAGAGCCCCTCGCTCTCCATCGACGCCGGCGACGCCGACTACCGTCACCCAACTACGCCGTCGATCGTCAACCTCATCTCGGCACTGCGCCAGCTTCACGATCACTTTGGCTCGAAGTTCATGATCAGCCTTGTGCCAGAGGGCACGCAGATTCCCTCGGGCTACCCAAGCTACGGCGGACAGTTCGGATCGTATCTGCCCATCGTATACGCCATCCGTGACATCCTGTCTTTTGTCGATGTGCAGGACTACAACACGCCGCCGCTCGAGGGGCTCGACGGCGAAATCTATCAGCCCGGATCCGTCGATTACCATGCCGCCATGACTGAACTCCTGCTCCACGGCTTCGACGTAGGAGGCGACCCACAATACCACTTTGATCCCCTACCCGCAGAGAAGGTCGCCGTAGGCTTCCTCACGCCGGACACCACCCCCGCCATCGTCAGCAAGTCCATGGACTACATCATCGCGGGCAAAGCCCCGGCCGGAACAAAATACAAGCTACTTCAGCCCTCCGGCTACCCCGCCATGATCGGGGCCATGTTCTGGACAATTGACGACGATCGCCGCCACAACTACAACTACTCAAATACCGTAGGCCCACAACTGCATAGTTACCCAGCAGCTAAATAGCGCATCAATCCTGGATCGCACATCGAGTCTTGTCGATTCCAGAGCAATCCCCGACGGCACGCGCATCGCCCCAAAAGTGATGTATACATCAGAGTGAACACAATGAAGCCTAGCCTGCACCGCAATTAAAATGGCATTTGCTCAGAGTTACAGCAAAACGGATGACTTTAGCAGAACTCGAAAAGCGCATTGCCCCTGCGAAACATCTGCTGGGTTACTTTGACCAGCAAGCTCTCGCTCCGTATCACAATGAACCCGAGAAGTATTTAATTGAGACGGATGCGTTCGAGGGAAGATTAACCGTCACAAGCTCTTACTATAAAGAGCTTGAAGAGGCTGATCGAACCGACGAATGGTTGGATCTTCGCTTTGGGTATCGCGCTCTTGCCAGCGGAGAGCTAGCAGTTGTTCTGTGGCTTCCTGACCTTCGGAAGGCCACCAAACATCAACAGCGCTGGCTTGGATTCCATCTTCAGGCTCCAATCTGGACGCTGGAATCCGACGAGAGATTTCTCAAATGGGTGATGCGGTACTTGGAAGGTTCGTGGGATATAGACAATGGCCCAAGGCATCATCTTTCAGAGACACTGAAGACGATCAACGGACTCACAAATGAGATGGTTGGAATACCGCTTTATAAGCACGTCATCGACGAATCTTTAGGTTTTCCCATCGCGGAGAACACGCATCGCTATCAAGATGCTCACAGGACGCTCTATGGCTACTTGATAGATGGAATTGATAAGGATTGTCTAGCGAGACTTGGCGCTTATGCGGGAACGCCGATTAACCTCGCCAGTGACAAAACAATTACAGCCGTCACAAAACTACTACCACAACTAGGAAAGCCATCGAAATTCATCAAAGCGACATCTCTCGTTAGCACGCAACGCCGAATCGCGGCTCACGCCGTTCGACCGAAGGCGGAAAGGTTTCCCGCGTTCTCCGCCTTCACGGAAGATTTAGCTCTGTGCGTCGATGCGCTGAAGGAACTACTGGGAGCACTCGAGTCTCTATTACGAGTGAACGGGATCCTCGCACGGAATCGTAATGAAGCAAAGGCCAGATTACCGCGAATAGATAAGCAAGTGCACCACTTCGCTTCGATCCTTGAAGCATCGCAGATGGCGGGAAAAACCGTTCAGAAGGTCGAATCCGGTATACGAGAGGAGATTGCAGGGCTTCACGGCAGCGATGTTTTGTTGATTCACTTCACTGACGGCAGCATTTTGGGCATAGATACGGGATCGAATGTCTTCAATATCACCTCCAACAGAAACGATCTTCGTCCCGAAGAGTTCCAAACGGACTTTCATTTAACTTGGGTTCCATCTCTGAGTCAAAAGTAGACCATTTCTCTCACTGAGTCATTTCGATTAAGGATTGCTTGAATAGGCCAACGCTTGTATTGGCGCAGCACTACAGAATCCCCCCCAATCCTGATACACTCGTCGCTTCCTGGAGGAAGTCGAAGTGTCAACCACAACACAGGGTTTTGAACCCTTTGTATCTGCCAAGGAATCGCGCCGCGAGTTCTCCATCCGTGCCGTTTTGCTCGGCTGCGTCTTCGCCGTTCTCTTCGGAGCCGTCACCGTCTACGTCGGCCTGCGCGCCGGACTCACCGTCGCCGCCTCGATCCCGATCTCGGTCCTCTCGATCAGCGTGCTGCGCGCCCTGGGCAAAGCCTCCATCCTCGAAAACAACATCGTCCAGACGACAGGCAACGCCGGCCAGTCGATCGCCGCCGGTGTCATCTTCACCCTTCCCGCGCTCATCTTCCTCGGCTTCGACCTCGAATACATCCGCATCTTCATGCTCGCCCTGCTCGGAGGCTGGCTCGGCGTGCTCTTCATGATCCCGCTGCGCCGCCAACTCATCGTCGAAGAGCACGGCAACCTCACCTACCCTGAAG
The DNA here is from genome assembly GCF_014274465.1 of Alloacidobacterium dinghuense. Classification (NCBI taxonomy): domain Bacteria; kingdom Pseudomonadati; phylum Acidobacteriota; class Terriglobia; order Terriglobales; family Acidobacteriaceae; genus Alloacidobacterium; species Alloacidobacterium dinghuense. The sequence continues at coordinate 5,715,878 of NZ_CP060394.1, forward strand.
GCACAGCCTGCGCCGACGTACTCATCGCCGGAGAGCGCGGTGGTTCGTTCGCCAGCAGAGTCTTCTACGGCCTCGGATTCGGCGCGCTCTATACGCTCTTTCAGAATGAAAACCTTTTAGGCGCATGGCCCGGCACGCCGAACTACGAGCCAAAATGGCTCCCCGGAGCCGCCGTTCGCGCCGACGCAACACCAGAGTATCTAGGCGTTGGTTACATCATCGGCCCGCGCATCGCGGGAACGCTCTTCGCCGGAGGCATCATCAGCTGGCTCGTCATCATGCCCGCGATCCACTTCTTCGGCGCGCACTATCCCGGAGCGATCTATCCCGGCACCGTGCCCATCTCGCAGATGTCCCCCAGCGACCTCTGGCGCACCTATATCCGCCCCATGGGAGCGGGCGGCGTCGCCGCATCCGGCCTCATCACGCTGCTGCGCACCATGCCCACCATCTTCAGCGCACTGCGCGCCGGCATGAAGACCATCGGCAAAAATGTCTCGAGCGGCGAAAATTCGCGCACCGAACGTGACATCCCGATGAACATCGTTCTTCTCGGCAGCGGTCTGCTCGTCCTGATGATCTTCCTCTTCCTCACCTTCAAGCCCATCCCCGGCGCACAAACCGGATGGCTCGCCAACCTCGCCGCCGCTTTGCTCGTGATGATCTTCGGCTTTCTATTTGTAACCGTCAGCAGTCGTATTTGCGGACTCATCGGCAGCTCCGCCAACCCCGTCAGCGGCATGACCATCGCTACGCTCATGGCCGTCGCCGCCATCTTTCTTGTAAGCGGCTGGACCGCGCCCGCCTTCGGCGCACTCGCCATCAGCATTGGAGGCATCGTCTGCATCGCGTCCTCAAACGCAGGTGACACCTCGCAGGACTTGAAGACCGGTTTCCTCATCGGCGCAACGCCGTGGAAGCAGCAGGTCGCCGTCATGGTCGGGGTCATCGTGTCGGTCTTCTCCATCGGCATTACACTCAACGCAATGAACAAGGGCCTCGAAACATTCACGCCGATGCAGCAACCCATTCCCTTCAACGTGAATGCACCCATCAACGGCGTACAAATCCAGCAGCAGCATTTCTCACGGCAACGCTTCCTGCTTACCAAACCCGACAAGTCGACGCAGTTCGTGGAAGGCGGCCAGTACATGCTCCTCAACGCGCTCGGCTCCACCACGCTGCCCGACGGCAAATATCTCTACAACCCGCAAACCGGCATGATTGAAGTCCAGTGGATGCAGGGCATCGGAAGCGAAAAAGCGGCCGCACCGCAAGGCCGCCTCATGGCCACAGTCATCAACGGCATCCTCTCGCGCAAGCTTCCCTGGGGACTGGTCTTCCTCGGCGTCTTCCTCGTCCTCGCCGTTGAAGTCCTCGGCGTGCGCTCTTTGTCATTTGCCGTCGGAGCTTACCTGTCTATTGGAACGACCTTAGCCATGTTCTGCGGAGGGATCATGCGCTGGATGGTCGATCGCGCCGTCGCCAAAGCCGGAGGCGGCGAAGACACGAGCAGCGAAATCTCTCCCGGCTCGCTCTACGCCAGCGGACTCATCGCCGCCGGAGGCGTCATGGGCCTCGCTGGCGTCGCGCTCAAGCTCTACGAAACCGCCACCGGCAACGAACTCCGTCTCTGGTTCCCGGCAGGCAGCGCCATCTACAACCTGCTCCAGCACCAATCGATTTCGATCATCGCCTTCGCCGCGCTTGCCTTCTCGCTGTACTACTTCGCGCGCAAGCCGCTCAACAACAAGTAGAAAACGGGAAGTAGGCAACAAAGACTCAACAAAACGCATCTCGGGGAAGCCTTGCATCCAAGTTCGCGGGAGGATTTGCAATGCTTCATCCGAGGATGCGTTTATCACTAACCCTGTGCGGCCTCATCACACTCGCCACCGGCTGCAATAAAACCAGGCCGGATACCACCAACTTCAAGACCGCCATAAACAACTACTATTCCGCGCATCCAAGCTGCGTCTGGCAAAGCCCGGTGAAATTCCCCGCACAGGCCGACGCGGACAATGACACGCAAACGAAAGGCTTCGACGCGCTCACCGACGCCGGCCTGCTGACCCGCACCCCACAGGAGAAGAAGCGCTTCCTCATCGGCTCGAAGCAAGTCAATGACTATGACGTCTCCGACAAAGGACGCACGCAGTGGACCTCCGACCAGTCCCAGCCCGGCTACGGTAACTTCTGCTACGGCCATCGCGACGTAACATCCATCGACAACGTCGCCATGAGCACGAATCAGAATGGAGCCAACACCGCCACCGTCACCTACCACTACGATCTGACCGGCGTGCCCGACTGGGCCAAGTCGCAGGAGACGCAAACAGCCTTCCCCAACGTGCAGGCCGATCTCTCCACACCGAAGTCGGCAACGGGAACGTTGGTGCAAACGCAGGACTCGTGGCAAGTTTCCGCTGACTAGGAAAAGGCGGCCAAGAATCCCTTGCAAGAAGTGGATTGTTCGATACACTCATTTTGCTATGCAGGAAGGCAATCCGAGCAAAACTGCGTTTGGCGTCGCCCGCCGCCGCGCCGCCCATCAAATCCTCGATCAGCAACCCTTGGTGTTGACCGATCCTATCGCTGTCCCCATCCTCGGACCGCAGACCGCGGCCAGCATTCGTGCGGAAGCGGAGAAGCACAACCATCCGTTTTCGCTTGCCATGCGAGCGTTCATGGTCGCGCGCAGCCGTTACGCGGAGGATCAACTTCGAACCGCCATCACAACAGGCGTACGGCAGTATGTGATTCTCGGCGCAGGACTCGATACCTTCGCGTATCGCAATTTAAATCACGAGTTGAAAGTCTTTGAGGTGGATCACCCCGCAACGCAGGAGTGGAAGCGCTATCTGCTCGCTCAGGCCGTCATTGAAGTTCCGCCGTCGCTGACTTTCGTCCCCGTCGACTTCGAAAAGCACACCCTGACCGACGGCCTTGCACAAGCCAGATTCGACTTTGCCAAGCCAGCTTTCTTCTCATGGCTTGGCGTTACGCCCTACCTCACGCTCGAAGCCTTCCGCGCTACGATCCATGCCATCGCGGCGATGCCGCAAGGCAGCGGTGTCACCTTCGAATACACAGTGGAACGTTCACTTCTGAGCTTCCGAGAAAAGATGGCCTTCGATGTGATCGCCGAGCGCGTAGCTAAAGCAGGCGAGCCCTTCCAGCTCTTCTTCTCGCCAGATGCGATGCAACAGGAACTCAGCAGCGCCGGCTTCACCCGCATCGAAGAACTCACTTCTGACGAAATCAACGAGCGCTACTTCAGAGACCGCCGCGACAGCCTCAAGCTCCAGGGAAACGTAGCGCGGCTCATCACAGCGTGGCGATAGACTGTGAGCGCAGACAAGTGCCTTAGCTCTCGCGCTCAGAACTTAGTGAGGCTGATCCGTCTGCGCAGGCGCCGTTGTCGTATTCGGTTGCGGGGCCGTTGTGGAATTGGTCTGCGAAGCAGGCGTCGCGTCCTGCTTCGCCGGGTCAGCAACAGGAGCAGTAGCTGGAGTAGGAGCAGGCGCGGTTGCCGGAGCCGACGGCATTGCCGTTGAAGCCTGCTGTGGCAGCGGCTTACGCGGCACCACGACCGTATTGATCGCCGAAGGATCATCGCGCAGCTTCACATACAGCGATCCACTCACCGGATGCGGCACCTGCAGCGCATTTCCGGCAAAGCCATCCGGAACCTGCATGCCCTGCGCAAATGACGGATCCGCTGACACCGAATCAATTAGAAAAAGATTCGAGCCCGTCAGCGTGCACGGCTGTCCCGCGCCATGTCCGCACTGCACTGCATCGAGCACCGGCAAACGCACCAGGTTTGCGAGCGGCTGCCAGTCGCCAGGCGTGTCGTTGGGGCCCACCGGGCGAAAGCGCAGAGGCCCAAAGGCCGACGGCCCGAAACTCTTCGCCGGATCGACGGTTGCCAGCGCCGTCTTCGAATCCTGCAGCGTCAAGCTGCCATCCGCCAGGCTCAACGTGTTATGGAAAACTCCATCCGCGGTCGCCACTTCAATCTTCTGGTCAGGAGAAAAAGTTTCCGGTGTAACTGCCTTGATAGAAAACACGAGCTTGCTGTTCAGCGGAACTTCATTCGTATCGCTTAGCGTGATGTGCGTGTCTTTGGTCGGATCCGATGGCTGCACGCTCTTGCTCAGCAACTGAACCTTAGGCCGTGCAGTCACCACGCTTGCCGGGACATCGAGCGTCCGCCCATCCTTCAGCTGCACATGCGCCGTCTCTTTGTCTCCGGCATGCAACTGAGCGGCTGCCTCGCCCTTGACGGCCATCATCGTCAGGGCATCACCGCTCGCTGTGTTCCTCAGCTTGTCGGAGCGGAATTGAATCCCTTTCACATCCAGGGTTGCCACTTCGTCCAGACGATTGCCCGCAAGCACGCCCTGCTCATCGCCCGCGTTCATGGTGAAGCTCACATACTTTCCTGCTTCCGACAGGCTGTGAAGCGCAATCTTCTCTGGCTCTTTCGCGCCCGCCTGATTGATCAGCAGTGTCAGCGCGCCCGGACTCTCATCCTTCAGTGGAACCTTCACTTCCAGCTGATCCGGCTGGTCCGCTTTCCACACTGTCTTGATTTCCTTGCCTGAGTCTGTCTTCGCCATGATCGAGTCAACGCAGGTTGCGTTGCCCGAAGTGAAGTGGAGCGTATCTTCGCGGCCTACCACCAATGCGTGCGTGTCCGTCGCTGCCAGCTCCCACTTCGTAGTCTGTGCATTCTGCAGATGGAAGCTCGGCCCGGTGTATGGCTCAAATCCCCACATGCCATGCAGCGTGCCGGTCATGCTGCTGTTCAAATTTCCTGGGTTGGTTGCCTTGGTATCCACCACAAACCCGCCTTGCGTCGGATCGGGCTTCACCGGAATATCCAGGTCCTTGCCATTCTTGTCTTTCACGCGCAGCACCATGTCATGCGCATATTGCGTGGCAAACGTCAGCGGCGCGCCCTCGACTGGCAACGCAAGCTTGTCTTTCGCGACGCAGAACTGCTGCTTCTCATCGACTGGACGCAACGGCGGCTGGTGCCCGCCGTCGATCGCCGGTAGCGCCATCACAATCACCGATTTCGGATTGCGGAACGACGGCGGCGTATTCAGCTTCAGGTTTACCTCGTCGTTATGAAACGTGTTCAGAGCCGGAATGTACTGATACTGAGCCGTGTGGACCGTCTCCAGAATGTGCGCAATGTCGATCACCGAGGCAACGTACGGGCTGAAGTAACCGGCCCCGGCGCGCGCGGTATAGCTCAGCTGCATCGCCAGGTCGCTCGTCGCGCCCGTCGTCAGCGCGTCGGTCACAGACAAGGTGTGCCCATCATCCATCACCAACTCATTTTGCTTCTGGACCAGGCACGATGCCTGCTCTTCGACAACTTTCTGCAGGCAATCCTGATCGAGCTTGATGCTCAAGCTGCGCGCCAACAGCGGAGAAACATCTTTCAGCCTGTCCGGATTCGTCTCGTTAATCGCGCGCACCGCATCGAGATATGCATCGAGGCGCGCCTTGTCCAGGCTCAACTGGTTTAGGTCCTGCGAAGCGCGCACAAACGAGCCCGGCCGCGAATGCACCGCATCACGAATCGATCCGAAATCGCCGCCGGTTGACGGCGCGAGAAACACAATTGCTTGCTGCGTGTCTTTGGGTACCGTTACAAAAATGCCCTCAGACACAACCTTCTTGTCCCACGTCTCGGCCTTGGTAAACCAGTTTTCAGGCGGAGGATTGGTCGAGCCGCGCAGAAACGCCACCACCATCAGGTATTTGACCGACTGCCCCGGCGGCATCACCGGATGAATCCAGAGCCTGTCCCCCGCGACCAGGTTTGGAACCTTTGCAATCGGCAAAGTCTTTCCGTTGCGCGAGACACGCACTTCCACCTTCGGCCCTGCGAGGTCAAAAGGGGCTGGATCGGCAAAGGCAGACAACGTCATCGACAGCAGGAGAGCAGCAATCAGACGAGACGGTTTGAACATAAGTTTCTTAACAGGCAATGAAGGTTTTCCGTTTGTATTTGGATGCGGGTTGAGCGCTCACACGCTGACTCTGAACAGAAGGTTTTCCGTCCAGTCGCGCCATATCAGAATCCCACTACTATTCTAGTCGCCTTTCCCTAGACACGGCACCCCTGAGGTAAGTTTCGCCCGTGTTCTGTACCGGATATGCAACCTCAATCGTGCCCGGTTTAATCAGGGTGCAGCCTTTTATTTCAAAGACTTAACAGCCCTAGTGGGTGGAGGGACAGCTACTGCAAAGCGTCGCCGTCCGCGGTTGGGACTCATCAGCCGCATCGTGATCCAGAAGGCGGGAATGAGGAAGACGGTCGAGCCGAAGACCCACATAAACCCTCCCGCTGCCGCCTGATCGAACACCGGGTTCCAGCCCAGCGGATTCGTCTGCGCAGCATAACTCGGATAGATCGGCCGCCCGGCAAAGCAGAGAATCGCCGAGAGTCCCGTGTTCACCAGATCCGATGTAAGAATGTAGGGAATCAGCATCCAGCGCAAAGCATGTCTGCGCGTAGGCCACGGTCGCATGATGGGCCACCAGAAAAGCACGCTGGTGAAGAAAAAGCAGGCATGCTCCAGGTTGTGCCAGTTTTCCGAACGCAGCGCCAGTTCATATGCCTTCGGAATATGCCAGCCGATGTAGGCAAGGTTCATCGCCAGCCACGCTGGCCTCAGGCTCGTCAGAAACCGTCCCACCTTCCGCAGCCAGTGCATACGAAAGAGCGGTCCCAGCACGTGCCGCACAAACGGTCGCGGCAAGCCACGCAGCAGCGGAACCTGCGGCGCCCCCAGCAATAAAAGCGGCGGCGCAACCGACATGAAAATAAAATGCTGGCCCATGTGTGCCGCCAGCACTCGATCATCCAGCGTATCGAGAGGGGAAGCCACCGCCAGAAAGAGCGAGAACAATCCGCCAAGAAAGCAGGCCAACCGCCACTCCGGAAACTGCTCCGGACGCGTTTTGCCGATCAGCAGCCACCCGCGTAAATACACGAGCCCTGTGAGCAGCAGCGCCAGCGTTGTCAGCGGAGGAATATCCCAGTTGAGCAGAACGGATTGAAGCTCAGGCGACATCTCTACCTTTTATTGATACACCTCAGAGCTGTCATCCTGAGCGCGGTGAAAAATCTGTTTCTTGCTTCGGTTGCCAGGGCAATCTGTCTCAAGGCTGCTGTGCCGACGCTTTCTGCTCCTGTTGCGACGCATCGACAGCCGGACGTTGACCCGTAGGCTTCAGCGTCTCTAGGAAGCGCACCAGCGCCGTGGTTTCCGGGGGACTCAGGTTCTTGCCGTAAGCAGGCATGTTGCCGCCCCCCTGCAGCACCTGCCGGATGAGCTGGTCTTCAGTCAGGCGCACCGCTACCTCATCGAGCGCTGGACCGCGCAGCCCGCCCGAACCGCCGATCGAGTGACAATTGCGGCACTGCTTGGCCTGAAAGACGACCGCGCCCTGCCGTTCCAGCGGAGTCACGTCATGAACCATCTTCGGCGGTACTGGATCGCTGCTCCATGCATCCATGATCGGGCTCCATGGCGTAAACGTGCCCAGATGCGTAAAGATGCCCAACGAAACCGCGATTGTCACCAGCAACAGGATCGCGACCGGACGCCGATGCCAGCTCTTCTCACCTTCTCCCGCTAGCAGCGGCAGCGCAAGTAGCGCGCAGATGGCGAGCACCGGAACGGTCAGTATGAACGGTGTCTCAAGGCTCGGCGGCAGATAGGCAAGAACGGCATAAAGCCAGAGGAAGAAGAAGTCCGGCTTTGGAACCGTTTGAATGATCGTCGGGTCAGGCTGTCCACCAGGTCCTAAAGGGCCGAGGACAAAAGCGCACACCGCAACTGCCGCGAGCACGGCTGCGGAAAAGAACAGATCCTTCCACAAGGCATCGGGAACAAACGGCACGCCATCTCTGTGGGCGAGTTCGTGATACTCCTGCAGATACGTGCTGCGCCGCACAATCCGCCCCGGCATCGGCCAGTCGTTGATGCCGAGCTTGATCACCATCCAGATATGCGTTGCGGTAAAGAGCAGCAGGATTCCGGGAATGACAAATACATGCAGCGCAAAGAACCGCGACAGCGTAGCGCCCGCAATTATGGGACCGCCCAGCAGCAGATTCACCAGCGGGCCGCCGATCAGTGGTACGCGGCTCATGATCGATGCGCCGATGCCCAGTCCCCAGTAGGCGTCCTGATCGAAACGCAGCACCTGGCCGGTAAAAGCCATGCCCAGCGTCATCAGCAGCATGAAGACGCCAAGAATCCAAGTCAGCTCGCGAGGAAATTTATACGCGCCGAAGGTAAACACCTGCACCATGTGGATCAGCACGACAGCGACCATGAAGTTCGATCCCCAGCCGTGCATCGCGCGCAGGAACCAGCCGAGGTAAAGGTGCTGATTCAACTCATTCAGACTGTTCCAAGCTTCAGCGCCGGAAGGCACATAGACAATGGCCAGGAGAATGCCGGTTACGACCTGCAGCATCAGCAGTGTCGTAGCAGCGCTGCCGAAGACATAGAACCAGCTCGCTGTATTCTTTGGAACCGGATGCAATGCAGCATCCTTGATCGGCCCTTCCAACTGCAGCCGCATCTCGAACCAGTTGTAGAGCTTCTTTATCCGAGACATGGCGATTTCCCTTTCCCATCGATCACGACAAGTTTGGACTGATCCGCGAGCGTAGGCATCAGCCCCGCATTGATGTGCAGCTCACCCTTTTCAACCTTGTACTCATAGGTGAACAATCCGCGCTCCGGCGGCCCCGAAGCCCGCGCGCCATCGGCGTAATAGACGCCGCCATGGCAGGGACACATAAACAGCTCAGATTGCGGAAACCAGCGTACCGGGCATCCCAGGTGCGCGCAGTTGATGGCGAAGACCTGAAACTGATCCGTGCTGACACGCCGCACCCAGCAGGGCGTATTCGCCGTCTCGCCGTCCTGCGCGCGCTTAAATGGATTCACGAAGTCGGCGAGCCGCGTCTGCCCTTCAGGAAACTGATCCAGCTTTCCCAACGAAATCCACTGGTTGTAAGCGCTCTTCTTCTTGACCGGAGACAGCAGATACCCGATGACCGGCACAGCGATGGCCACGCCCACGATCGCGTTGAACGCAATCCCAATCCCCATCAGCAGTGATCGCCGTGTTACACCCTTTTCTTCACTCATACTCTCGTCCTCGTCTGCTGACTCACGGTTGCGATGGATACGGCTGTCCCGGCGTCTTCTGCCGCTGGCTTGCCATCCATGCCACTAGATCGGTGACATCCTGATCGCTCATGGGAGTGTTGCCCGAAGGCCCGCGCCAGTCCGGATGCCCAAGATCAGGCCGCCCGGCGATGATGATCGCGCGCAGCGACTGATCGCCGATCAGCGCCAGATAGGAGCCGTCTGTGACGGAACTTAATTTCGCGCCCTTCTGCTGTGTCCCGGTCGTATGACAGCTCGCGCAATGCGTCGCAAACACTTGCTGGCCGTGTGTAGCATCGCCCTGTTTGTTGGTCTGGTAGGGCGGAACGTCCAGGCCCTTCAGCGTATCGGGCTTATACCATTTTTCCCGAATCCCCATAACCAGTGCATTGATCTGGTCATCGGTGAGCATCCCGCCCGAACCCTGCGAGAAGGCGGGCATCAATGTTCCCTGCACGCCGTTCCCGATGGCATCGGCGATGACGCCCTCATCGGAAATCGCCTCGTATTCCGGATTGCCAAGCGGCATTGCAGCGCCATGCGTGCCATCCGCGCCATGGCAGCCAGAGCAGTTCTGCGAATAAAGCTTGTTGAAGTCCGTAACCTTATCGGGACGCAATGCCTCCGCGCCCTCGACAGGCTTGCCCGTGTGATCGCAGCCAACCGCAACCAGACTGCACAGAACGAGGATGCTGCCACAGAACCTGCGTGCGTTCATCAGTGGCGATCCTCCTTATCCGAATACATACCCGATGCTTCGACTCCCATGCGCAGCACAAACGGCATCGATTGACCGGTCTTGATCTTGCCCTGCCGCACCACCACAAGTCCGGCAACCAGTCCGAACGCAACCTGCGAGACCACAAACCATGGCCAACTGATACGCGCGTCGAGCGCAGGATTGATCACACCCAGCGATGAATGCATAACGCCGGTCCAGAGCAGCGGAGCGACAATGCCGCCCAGAACAATGGGATGGCGCGGGAACATCGGCAACATGGCTCCATATAGAAGGCCGACAAGAACGCTTCCCAGGATATGAATGATGGTGGCGATGATCAGTGCTGACAGATGAAATGACGCGATCTCAGCCGTCGTGGGATTCGTCCAGTGCGCCACGCCCGCGCCGCCAAGCAGGTTCACCGGATACCAGATGCTGTGCTGGGTCACGAGCCCGTAAAGCATCGCTGGGAAAATCATGGCAATGCCGCCGGCGATGCCTCCCTTAATCCCGGACAGAATCGGATAGGTCTCGACCGGAAGGTGCGCGCGGTGCTCGTCGCTGATTTCAATACGCGTAACGTGCGTTCGCGTTGAAGCAATGGTGATCTCCTCCGCTTCAACCGGAACATCTTCATGCGCCTCGTGCGGCAGCACCTGCCGGAACCAGCCGACGCAGCCGGAAATCAACAGCACTGCGCCAAGAATACTGACGTAGCCGCTTGTCACTACCCCGGCGAGGATTAGCGTAGCGCCAAAGGCGAGCACAATAGGCCACGCAGTCGGCGCAGGCAGGTGGATCGCTCCACCATGTTGGCTTGAATGATTTGTCTCGTGCGTTTCCATGTGTGTCTCTCTAACGACCAAGGATGTAGACCACGGTGAAAACAACGATCCAGACGGCGTCGACAAAGTGCCAGTACAAAGCCAGAACCTGAATACGTTCGGCATGCTCTTCGCGCACATGCCCGGTGATCGTGAATAAAAGCACGACCATCAGCATGCAAAGGCCGATAATCACGTGCGAGGCGTGCAACCCCACCAGCGAATAGAATGTCGTGCCGAAGAGATTCGTGCTGATCGTCAAACCGTCTTCGTAAATCAGCTTGTGCCATTCCACGCCCGTTCCAACCAGGAAGATCGCGCCAAGAATAAACGTTACCGCCCACCACAACCCGAAGTTCTTAACCTGGTTTCGCTCGATCGCGCGCTCTGCCAGCCAGATGGTCAGGCTGCTTGAGAGCAGGCAGATCGAGTTGAAGATTGGAACCTCCAGCACTTGCTGCGGCGTCGGCCCGTAGAGGCTTTTGCCGATGTTGTAGACATAGGCCACCACGAAAATCGTGAAGATGGCCGACTCGGCAATAATGAGGCAGAACATCGCGACGCGCCCTTTGGAAGGCTGCACCCACGGCTGTTCCATTTCAGCTTGTGTCACTGCTACAGTGCTCATCTGGTCAAAGCCTCACTCATAGTGCCAATCCGGATCGTCCGGATGCTTCAAATCCCACAATGGACGGCGGCTTGTTACCACCGGATCGGTCGCAAAGTTGTAAACCGGCGGCGGCGATGGCGTAGACCACTCCAGCGTCCACGCATCCCACGGATCATTCCCTGCAATCTTGCCCTTGAAATAGGACGAAATAAGATTCCACGCGAAGATCAGAACCGCAATTGCCTGAATGATTCCGCCAATAGAGACGATCATGTTCAGCGTTCCCCATCCGCGGTCCGCCTCATACGTGTAGATCGATCGAGGCATCCCCAGAATTCCAGGAATGTGCATGACATCAAAGGTGATATGGAAACCAATCACGAAGAGCCAGAAATGCCACTTGCCCAGCTTCTCGCTGAGCATGCGTCCTGTGACCTTGGGATACCAGTAATAGATCCCACCAAAAATACAGAAGGCGATAGCACCCACCAAAATATAGTGAAAATGCGCGATCACAAAGTAGGAGTTGTGCAGCTGCCAGTTCCAAGGCGCTATGGACAATATGATGCCGGTGAGGCCCGCAAGCAGGAACTGGATAACGAAAGCCGTGCAGAAAAGCATAGGCGTGGCAAAGCGGATCTTGCCGCCCCACATGGTTGCCAGCCAGTTGAAAATTTTGATCGCTGTCGGGATGCCCACCAATTCGGTTGAGAGTACAAAGAAGGCATTGCCCACCGAGGTCATCCCTATGGTGAACATGTGGTGGGCCCAGACGCCCAGGCTTACAAAAGCGATTGCGACCGAAGACGCGACCACGGCCGGGTATCCGAACATCGCTTTACGCGAGAACACGGGAATCACTTCATTCGCAATCGCAAAGGCAGGCAGCACGAGCACGTAGACTTCCGGGTGCCCGAAGATCCAGAAGAAATGCGCCCAGATCATAGCCGATCCTCCCGCCTGCGTGTCGAAGAAATGTCCTCCGAGATAGCGGTCGATCAGCAGCATGACTTGCGCAGCGGTCAGCGGCGTAATCGTTATAAGAGCCAGGCCTGAGGCCACTGTCATCACCCAGACAAGGAGCGGCAGCCGCATCAGTGTCATGCCTTTGCAACGCATGCAGAAGGCTGTAGAAATCACATTGATGGAAGCGCCGATGGTGCCGAAGCCAGTGACGATCAGCGAGAGCGCCCAGTAATCAGGGGCGTGACCGGGTGAAAACGCGCGCTCCGTGAGAGGCGCATAGGCCCACCACATCACATCTGGAGCATTGCCCGCTCCATAAAGTCCACCTCCACCGATAAAGCTGTAATAAAGCAGTATCCCGCCGAAAAATGTCAGCCAAAAGCTGAGGGCATTCAGGCGGGGAAACGCCATATCGCGCGCGCCGATCATCAGAGGAATCAGGTAATTCGCGAAACCGAAGATATAGGTCATGCCGAATAGAAACACCATCGTGGTCCCGTGCATCGTGAAGATGCGGTTGAAGACCTGTGGCGAGAGAAAGTGCATGTTGGGCTGAATGAGCTGAATCCGGATAGCGATCGCCTCTGCCCCGCCCACGAGCAGAAAGAAGATCGCATACACAATGTAGAGAATGCCCAGCTTCTTGTGATCGACCGTGGTCACCCAGCTATTCAGCCACTCAAGGACGGCGGCCTGTGACCAGCGCCGGGAAGGCGCTTCCACTGCGCCAGGAATCGGATAGGTTGAATCTGCCATAAATCCCTTGTGCTCCTGCGAAATTCAGCGAAGAGTTGCCAAATACGCCGTTATCTGGTCGAGTTGCTGGTCGTTTAACTGCATTGCGGGCATCAGCGCCCCCTCCTTAAAGGTGTCGGGGTGTCTGATCCACTCGCGCAGATTCTCCTTGGTATTTGCCATCGCGCCGGAAGCCAGAGTGTCGCGGCTCATCAGGTGCGTCAGGTCCGGCCCGAAGCGGCCAGTCGCCGCAGTTCCCTTGATTGTGTGGCAGTTCATGCAGGCCTGCGTTTCGAACACATGCCGTCCCACTGCCACGCTGTCATCAGCCACAGCAGGCTGCTGCTGGTTCTTCACCCAGGCGGCGAACTGATCCGGCGTATCGACATACACGCGCAGCAGCATCTTCGCGTGCTGCACGCCACAGAACTGCGCGCACTGTCCCACGTACATACCGGGATGCAGCGGATCTACCCACAATTCGTTCACGTTGTTCGGAAGCAGATCAGTCTTGCCCGCTAGCTGTGGCACCCAGAAACTGTGGATCACGTCTGCGGAGAGAAGCTTCAAAAACGTTGGCGTAGGCGATTGTTGGTTGCTCAGCGGCACATGCAGTTCATTCACCGCGTGAATCCCGAGGTTTGGATAATTGAACTCCCACCAGAATTGATGACCCACCACCGTTACATCCAGAGCGGCTTTCGGCTTCGGAGCATCCTGAATGGCAAAGATCATGCGCGCCGTCGTCAGGAAGAGAACTACCACGATCAGCACAGGAATGACCGTCCATGCCAGCTCCACCTGCGTTGACCCATAGATCTGCGCCGGCTCGGTCGTGTCATCTTCGCCGCGTTGCCGGAAGCGAAAGACCACGAAGGCAAGCAGGCCGCCGACAGTGACAAAAATAGCGCCGGTTATGGTGAGGACAAAGAGGGAGAGATGGTAGATCTCGTCAGCAGGCGTGGAAGAGGGCGCGAAAATGCTGGGAGTTGCCTGTGGGCCTTCTGCAAAGGCTGCTCCACAAATCAGGAATGCAAATAGCAGCCACCAGCTCTTTGCACGGAACAAAACGTACTGCACACTCTTTTCGAGCATCGATCCAGACTTCCTTCACCGCGCCAGGACGGAATTTAGGCAAACACAGCGAATGACAAAGCTGAAACTTTCGGATGCACCAGAAGCGAGATTCTAGCACAGGACGCAAAACACTAAACAAATGCGTACAACTGAACGAAACTGGGGCCGCTACAAGCAGTTTTGCAACAGCAGAGGAACTTGATGTCCCTATGTTAGCAGCAGTTGCGGGCGAGTGCAGTCCCTCAAAGGAGGTATTGTCGAAAAACATCTTCGATCGTTTCTACGCCCTCGACAAAACCCGCCGCGCCGTTTCTACAAGCGGAGACAGATCAAGCCCGTCCGCATAGCCTTTGAGAATGGCGCTCCGCAGCAACGGAGTTTTCATAGCACGAAATCCGCGCTGGGGATTGGCGTAAAAAGAACCCGCAATCCGTTCGGCGATCTGAAGATTCTTTCGCAGACTTGCCGTGAGCTGAACAAAGGTCTCTTTCGCAGCTGCATTTCTTTCAAGCTCGGCAACAATTGCAGCAGCCGCAGCCTGCCCGCTGACCACCGCTCCATAGATTCCCTCGCCGGTAAGAAGATCGACAAAGCCGCCCGCATCGCCGATTAAAAAGACGCGGTTTTTCTCTACGCGGTGCTGCGCCGCCCCGAATCCCGCATGTTGCCCCACGAAGTTCTCTGCCTTCGCGTCATTTCCAAAACGCTGCGCAATGTAGGCAGACAAGCGGCTGCGGTTGAGTTTTTCATCCTTATCCATGCTGTAGAGGCCGACATTGATGTGATCGCGTTTCGGAAAGACCCACCCATAGCCTGCCAGGACCGGCGCAAAGTCGAAGACGAGATCCTCTTTGTGACTATCTCGCTTTACATTTGCTTCAATCGCAAATGCAGTGCGAAACCACCCGGCATCGCTGGTCATACGCCGAACCTGGCTGTTGACGCCATCCGCGCCCACCAGAAACCGCCCCCGTATCACTTCGTCCTGCGTCGTGACGGCAACCACATTGCCTTCTTCATCGATCTTGTCAATCCCGCGAACACGCTGGGAGACCGCGCCCGCTTCGATGGTCTTCGCCACGCAAAAGGCGTCCAACTCAGACCGCTCGGTCATCACGCAGATCGACTTCTTCTTTCTCACCGGAATGCGTGACGAATCCCGCTCCTCAAGCACCATCCGCTCAATCGTCTGCCGCACCACCGGTGCAACCGAGTAGCGCAGCGCGCGCACCGTCTTCATCGTCAGGCCGCCCGCGCACGCCTTCATGCGTGGAAATTCGGCCTTATCCAGAAGCAGCACGGACTTGCCGGCGGCAGCCAGATCATAGGCACACGCACAACCCGCCGGCCCGGCGCCAACTACGATTGCGTCCCAAACTTTCATCTGAATTTGAGTCTATTCGATTGCTGTCATCGGAACGCGAATTGACGCGCGATAACGGTCCGACCGGTAGCGTGAGCACGCCGCTTCTACGGGCGTTTCCTGCGTCGTCATGATCACGCGCATAATTGAGAGCACACTCGACTTCCGCGGAATCGTCAACAACTCCGACTCTTCTTTCGTCGCTAGTAGAGCTTCGATGATTTCGTCTGCATACCCCACGCGCACGCCGTAGCGCTCGCGCAGAGTCTGGTACAGCGAGTGCTTGGCAAAATCAATCCGATCCAACCCGGGAAATTGCTTCAGCGGAATATGCGAATCCTCAATTGCCATCGGAATCCCATCCGCCAGGCGAAGCCGGCGCAGATGCACAACCTTATCGCTGGCATCGAGTTTCAGCCGCTGCGCCAGGTCCTCATCCGGCGTCCGCACTGTCTGCTCCAGCAGCTTCGAACTAGGCTTCATGCCGCGCTGCCGCATCTCCTCGGTAAAGCCCTGCAGGTGCATGATGTTTTTTTCAAGTTTTGGACGAGTTACAAATGTGCCGCGCCCTTTTTCGCTGAAAGCATAGCCGCTCGTCTTCAACCCATGAAGCGCCTGCCGCGCCGTCATGCGGCTCACCTGGTAGTACCGCGACAACTCCTCTTCCGAGGCCAGAGGATCGCCTTCGGAAAGCTCTCCCGACTGAATCTTCTCCATCAGAGCGCGCTGAATCTGGAAGTAAAGGGGAATAAATCCGTTCTTGTCTAACGGATGGAACGTGGACTCGTTGGTTGTGCGGCTCTTAGGCACCTTCACTCCTCAGATCTTGCAACTACTACAATCTCAAACCTACAACAGCTTAAGAATCTGTATAACGATTACCCGATGCGTCTTCGACCGATCACATCACTCTGGTTTAACATGCTGCCAAAACCTGGCAGATCTATATGACAACACCCGAGAATTTCCCGGCCACTCTTAAAAACAAGCTGATCGTATCCTGCCAGGCGCTTCCCGGCGATCCGCTTGACCACCTTGAAACTCTCCGCCGTATGGCGATCTCTGTTCTTCGCGGGGGCGCCGGGGGTCTACGTGCAAACGGAGCCGATGCCATCGCAGCCATGCGGCGCGAAACCACACTCCCCATCATCGGCATCTCCAAGCGCTTCGACGACGGCAAACCGGACATCACCCCTGACTTCGCTTCAGCAAAATCCATCTCCGATGCCGGAGCCGATATCGTCGGCCTCGACTGCAGCGCTGGCCGCTTTCCAACCTCTGAACCTTGGCGTCCACTGCTCACCCGCATCCGGCAGGAACTGCGCCGCCCCGTTCTTGCCGATATTGCCACTCTCGAAGAAGCCCTCGCCGCCGAGCAGGCAGGAGCCGATGCCGTCGCCACAACCATGTTCGGATACACGCCGGAAACCGCAGGGCAGCGATCAATTAACTGGACGCTGGTAGAGAATCTGGTCAAGTCTCTGCATCTCCCCGTCATCGTTGAAGGCCACGTCCGCCAGCCGGATGAAGTCCGTCGCAGTTTCGATCTCGGCGCTTACGCCGTGGTCGTGGGCGCAGCCATCACCCAGCCGGAAGCCATCACCGCAAGATTCATCGCCGGCATGCAAAGCTGATCCGGGCCGCGGCCCAATGGCTACCGCGTACTTCCTAGTGGACGCACCCAGTACAGTTGTCTATACAGTATGCGAAATCCGGTGTCCAGTCTATTTCAAAATGAGATCAGCCTTAAGGTAAGCCAGGGATTTACGTCGCTTAGGCCATCGATTACCCTTTGTGGTACCTGAGCGGTCTTCGATGGACCTGATATTGTGCGAAGCGCTGCGGGGCGGAGAGAAATCCCTGTGAATTCGCAGGCAGTCATAGCTCTCGTCTTAATTCCCAGCCAGGTGATCTGGTCCTATTCTGTCGCTGGGGTCGTTGCCGCATTCTGGCTGGTCACAATTCTTCTTCGCGGAAGTTGGCACAAGGCACGAGGACTCGACAAGCTGATTCTCTTCGGGCCTCTTTTCTACGCGGCCCCGGTCGCGGCCTTCGGCACCGAACATTTCACGTTGACAAAGATCATCGCGTCGATCATGCCGGCGTGGATTCCGTGGCACCAGTTTTGGGTGTACTTCGTAGGCGCTTGCTTTATCGCAGGCGCGCTGAGCCTGGTGACGGGAATTCAATCGCGGCTCGCGGCGAGCCTGCTCGCCCTGACATTTTTCGTTTTCGTCGCGCTCATGCATCTCCCGGCTTGGGCGCATCAGCCTCAAAATCGCATTGCGCTGGCTATTGTGTTGCGGGAAACATCCTTCAGCGGCGGAGCTCTCGCGCTGGCAGCTCACCTCACCGAGCAGCAGAACCGGCGCGCCGCGCACATCATGGCGACGATCGCGCGATACTTTGTTGCCATTCCCGTGCTTTTTTTCAGCCTCGAGCAATTTCTGCACGGCGATCACGTCCCCGGCGTTCCGTTGGCACGTTTGACGCCCATGTATGTGTTCGGACATGCCATTTGGACATACGTGGCGGCCGTGGCTTACGCGGTCACGGGCGCCTTGCTGCTTGTTGGCAAGAAAACACGCACCGCAGCGACCTGGCTGGGCTTGACCGTACTGTTCGTGGAGTTGGTCGTTTACGTTCCGATCGGAGTTGTGGAACGCGCCAGCCTCGACAACGGCCTGAATTACGTGTTCGATACGCTGATGTTTTGCGGCGCCGTTCTTCTTCTCGCAGACGCCATGCCGCAATCTCGTCGGAGCTCCTAAACCGGAACCGTCGTTTCTCGGAAGACCTCTCTAGTTGTACATACAGGTTCGAGTGCGAGAAAATAAGCTGCAACACATCACTCTTGGAATCCAGAGGATGGCCATGCCGCAATCGCTTGCTACTCGCAATTTCGCCCACGCCATGCTGCGTGAGATCTATGAGCAGCCCGAAGCTCTTGCTGCCTCGATTCGCAACTACGTCACCGATGGTTCGCTCAAGCCGGAAGCCTTTGCCGCCGTTGCCGAGGCGCTGCGTGGCCACCAGCGTGTCGTGATCGCAGCCAGCGGATCGAGCCGCCACGCCGGGCTCGCCGGCGAAATCATGCTCGAAGACCTGGCCGGTCTCACCGTCGACGTTGAGTACGCGAGCGAATACTGCTACCGCTCCACGCACACTCTGCAGGACCCGGGCGTCATCGTCATCTCCCAATCTGGAGAAACCGCCGACACGCTCGCCGCTCTGCGCGAAGGCAAATCGCGCGGCCTCAAAACCGTCGCCATCACCAACAACGCCGCCTCCACCATGGCGCGCGAAGCCGACGCATCTCTTCCGACCGTCGCCGGAAAAGAAAAAGCGATTCCCGCGACGAAAAGCTTCACCACGCAGCTTGCGGTCCTCTATCTGCTCACGCTCTCGATGGCCCGGCTGCGCGGCAGAATGACGGCCCATTCCGTCTCCAGCCTGATTACTCAACTGGAAGAGCTGCCAAACCTGCTCGAGTCCTGGCTCGAAGCCTGGGAGAAGCAGTTGCACTCCGTCGCCGAGCATACGCGCAACGCTCGTGGCTTCCTCTATCTCGGACGCGGCATCCACTACGCCATCGCCCGCGAAGGCGCGCTCAAGCTGAAAGAATCGGCCTACGTGCAGGCCGAAGGCTATCCTGCCGGCGAACTCAAGCACGGCCCAAACGCCCTCGTCAGCAAGGACGCCCCCCTGGTGATGATTGCGACCCGCGACGAAAACGATCCCGACTCCGTCCTGCGCTATGAAAAAACGGTGCAGCTGATGAAAGACATGCAGGCGCAGGGAGCCGAGATCATTGCTCTTGCCTCAGAAGGCGACGCCGAAGTGCCTAAGCTCGCGCACTTCACTATCCCCATCCCCCGTGCCAGCGAATACCTTCTGACCATCCTCGAAGTAGTCCCGCTCCAGCTGATGGCGTACTTCACGGCAGTCCTGCACGGCATCGACGTGGACAGACCGCGAAATCTCGTGAAAGCAGTCGTGCACGAATAGCGCAGTAGAACGAATATCCAGACGATCTAGGGCGGATTAAATCGATATATACCTGCTTTTTCCTTCAAAAGCAGTAGGCCACTAAGCACGCACTTGAAGCCATCAAATCCCTTTAAGGATGTCGTGCTAATTTCATTGCATCTTCTTTTTCACGGCCATCGTCTTAAAGAGGTCAGACCACTGCATCGCATCAAACAGACGGCCACCGAACAGACAACTCAAGGATTGTTTACCAATGCGAAAGTCGCGTGACACAGAGCTTCTGGAAAAGAACGAGGAAGCATCCGCCTCCGACCAATCAAACGAGCGACCGCTTTTCGGCAGATTTTCGCGGCGCTCCTTCCTGTCACAACTGGGCGCAGCCAGCATTGCGGCCACAACTGCACCGCTGGCCCACGCTGCCGCCGCCGCTCCGGTCGCAGCGGAGGCGACGGAGAAAGCAGCGGTACCGGGATCGGTTCCCGTAACCCTGCGGATCAATGGGCAAACGCATCAGCTTATGCTCGAGCCGCGCGTAACGCTTCTCGACGCGTTGCGCGAGAACCTCCAACTGCCCGGCACAAAGAAGGGTTGCGATCACGGCCAGTGTGGAGCCTGCACGGTGCACGTCAATGGCCGGCGCGTGAATTCCTGCCTGAGCTTTGCCGTCATGCATCAGGACGACGAGATCACGACGATCGAAGGGCTGGCGCTGAATGGTGAACTGCATCCGGTGCAGGCGGCGTTCATCGAGCACGATGGATTCCAGTGCGGCTACTGCACGCCGGGACAGATCATGTCCGCCTCCGCGCTGCTGAAGGAGCCCATCGGCAAGGAAGATGCGGACGTCCGCGAAGCGATGGCAGGAAATATCTGCCGTTGTGGCGCCTATAACAACATTGTGGCTGCCGTGCAGCAAGTTCGGCGTGCGGTCTAAAGGGAGACGGACAAGATGCAGACATTCCGCTATATCCAGGCGAAATCGATCGACGCAGCAGTAGACGCGAGCGGCAAATTTATTGCCGGAGGTACGACGCTGGTCGACCTGATGAAGCTCAACGTTGAGAAGCCAGCTGCATTGGTCGACATCAACGGGCTTCCCCTTGACCGCATTGAGCCAACTCCCGACGGCGGCCTCAAGGTTGGCGCCCTCGTGCGTAACAGCGATCTCGCGTGGAACGCTGACGTCAGGCAGCGCTACACAGTGCTCTCTGAGGCATTGCTCGCCGGCGCTTCCGCGCAACTGCGTAACATGGCAACCACCGGAGGCAATCTGCTGCAGCGCACCCGCTGCTACTACTTCCGCGACACGAACTACAAGTGCAACAAGCGCGAATCCGGATCCGGCTGCGCGGCCCTCGATGGCTTTCACCGCATCCACGCCGTTCTTGGCACAAGCGAACACTGCATCGCCACGCATCCATCGGATATGGCCGTGGCCATGATGGCTCTTGAAGCCACCGTACACACGCGCGGCTCCAAAGGCGAGCGCAGCATTCCACTCTTCGATTTCTACCTGGTTCCGGGCACTACTCCTGACAAGGAGAACGCGCTGGAGCCCGGCGAACTCATCACTCATGTCACGCTTCCTGCTCTGCCGCAGGGCACGCGATCGCACTATCTTAAGCTGCGCGACCGCGCCTCGTACGAGTTCGATCTGGCCTCGGCGGCAGTTGTAGTGCAACTCTCGGGTGGCCGCATTCAGCACGCCCGGGTGGCCATGGGCGGTGTTGGTACCAAGCCGTGGCGATCGAAAGAAGCCGAGCAGGCACTACAGGGCCGCGAAGCAAACGAGCACACACTCCGCTCGGCAGCAGAAGCGGCATTGAAGCCTGCAAAACCCTTGCGTGACAACGCATTCAAGGTTGAATTGGCCAAGCGGGCGATTGTCCGCGCTTTGCAAGTGACAACACAAACAGCCTGAGAGGTATTTGGCAACCATGAGCTCATCAGTCATTGGAGCAGCAGTGTCGCGTGTCGACGGCAAGCTCAAAGTCACTGGCGCAGCATGTTATGCAGTGGATCACCCAATGGATCGCCTTGCCTATGGCGTTGGCGTTCCAAGCACGATCGCAAATGGAAAAATCACGCGCATCGATTCCTCAATAGCCGAGCGAATGCCGGGAGTCATAACCATTCTCCATCATGGCAATGCCGATCCTCTGTTTCGTCCTGCGAACGCGTTCGAGCGCGACAGCCGCGCCGGCGAAAGCCGTCCGCCACTTGAAGATGAGACCGTCTACTACTACGGACAATTTGTAGCTCTCGTTGTGGCAAATACCTTCGAGCAAGCGCAGGATGCCGCCGCGCTTGTAAAGGTTGAATACGCGGAGAACAAGCCGGCTGTTCACATCAGCGAAGTGCCTGCGCCCGCCGAACCTCCCATGCGCCATTACTGCAGAGGCGATGCCGAAGCCAGCTTCAAGAGCGCGCCGGTACAACTGGACGTGACCTATACGACGCCCGCCGAAACGCACAACCCGATGGAAATGCACGGCACCATCGCGCTGTGGAATGGCGACAAGGTCACGCTCTATGAAACGACACAGGGCGTCGTGAACCACCAGCACGTGATGTCGGAAATGATTGGCGTTCCTCTCGAAGATGTGCACGTCGTCTCTCCGTTTTGCGGATCGGGTTTCGGTGGCAAGCTGTTCCCCTGGCCGCACTCCATGCTGGCAGCCATGGCCGCGCGCAGGGTCAAGCGCCCCGTTAAGGTTTCTGTCCCGCGCACGATGATGTTCACAACCGTCGGGCACCGTCCATTTACGCAACAGCGCGTTCGCATTGGTGCAACGCAGGACGGCAAGCTCCTCTCATTGCGGCATGATGTCATTACGCCGAGCTCCATCATCGACGACTACGCCGAAAACTGCACCGAACCCACGCCGCTGCTCTACAGCTGCGCCAACGTAACCTCGCAGCAACAACTTGTCCATCTGAATATCGGAACGCCCACGCCCATGCGCGGACCGGGAACCGCTCCGGGGCTCTTCGCCATTGAATCTGCCATGGACGAGTTGGCCATCAAGCTCAATCTTGATCCGTTGGATCTGCGTCTGCGCAACTATGCCGAGACCGACGAGAGCACGAACAAGGCCTTCTCCAGCAAGCATCTGCGCGAGGCCTATCTGAAAGGCGCCGAGCAGTTTGGATGGAGCAGGCGCAATCCCAAGGTTGGCTCCATGCGCGACGGTAACCTGATCCTGGGTTGGGGGATGGCGACCTGCACCTGGCCCGCGGGCCGGGGAGCGGCAGAGGTTCGTGTTCGACTCAACGCCGACGGCACAGCGCGTGCCTCAAGTGCCACGCAGGATATCGGAACCGGAACCTACACCGTCTTTGCACAAGTGGTGTCAGAGAAGACGGGAATTTCTGTCGAAAAAGTTGATGTGGTTTTAGGAGACAGCTCACTTCCTCCGGGGCCGACGTCAGGCGGTTCCACCGGAAACGCATCGGTGCTGCCTGCAATTGCAAAAGCAACACAAATGGCAGTCGACACGCTCATGCAAGTTGCCGTCAAAACGGAATGCTCGCCATTTCACAATGCCGACCCAAGCACGCTCAAGATGACAGCCGGTCGCCTCCACGCGCAGGACAAGGCGCCGGAAAGCGGTGTCCCCTTCGGCGATATTCTCAAGATGCGCCGCCTCGCCAGCATCGACGGACAGGCTAGAACGGCTCCTGATGAGAGTTCGCGGAAGCTCTCCAGTCATACCTTCGGCGCCCAGTTCTGCGAAGTTACCTGGGACCCGGGAATTGCGCGTCTGCGTGTCTCGCGCTGGCTGACAATCATGGACGCCGGACGTATCATTAATCAGAAGACCGCGCGCAACCAGGTTCTTGGCGGCGTGGTGATGGGCATCGGCATGGCTCTCTTCGAAGAGACGATCTACGACCGGCGAAACGGCAAGCCGCTCAACAATAACTTCGCCGACTATATCGTTTCGACAAACGCGGACATTCCGGACATGGATTGTATCTTTGTCGAATATCCGGACTTGAACCTCAATGAGTACGGGGCTCGCGGAGTCGGCGCGATCGGGCTCACAGGTGTAGCGTCTGCGCTGGCCATGGCCGTACATCACGCAACCGGAGTGCGTGTTCGCGATCTGCCCATTCGTATCGAGCAGTTGCTGGCGTAATCCATGTCTGAACTGCAACAAATCGTAGCGCTATGGCGGGCGGCGAAAGCGAGACAGGAAGAAGTTTGCCTTGCAACCGTTGTGCGCGTCGAAGGCTCGTCGTATCGAAAGCCTGGGGCGCGCATGCTGCTCACACAAGATGGCCAGCGCGCAGGAACGATCAGCGGTGGCTGCCTTGAAGCCGAGGTCGCAAAGAAGGCGTGGTGGCTTACCAGAAATGGCTCAACAATCCAGCGCTACAGCAGCTTCTTTGACGACGATTCTCCTGCTCCGTATGGATTGGGTTGCGGTGGTACGGTGCATGTCCATCTGGATCGCAGCAACGCGGCGCATGCGGTACTCAACGCACTGGACGCGAATCTCAATAAGCGGATCCCATTTGTGATTGTCACAGATACAGATAGAGCGAAGACCGTACTGGTGCAACAGATCGGCGGGGAGACTTTGTTTGTATCTCCCGCAGAGCCGTCCCTGGCCGGAATCACTAGCCTGGCACAGCGAGCGGCCAGTGAGCGACGTTCCTTTTATGCGGTGCTCCCGTCGGCTTCTGGTCATACCAGCGAGCTCTTTGTTGAATACGTGGCACCGAGCCCGGCATTAACGATCTTCGGCGCTGGAGACGATGCGAAGCCGCTGGCCGACTTTGCGAAGCGTCTGGGATGGTATATCACGATCGCGGATGGCCGTTCCCACCTCGCTTCGGCTGCCCGTTTTCCGCAGGTGGATCGCGTCATCGTTCTCGACTTTGAAGCGACTTCACCGCTGCGAGAGCTGTCCGTGAGCGCAGACGACGCCTTCGTGCTGCTCACGCACAGCTATGAGCAGGACCGCGCAATCCTGCGGCAGGTGCTTCCTTATAGGCCGAAGTATCTCGGCATGCTGGGTCCACGGCAGCGCACAGAGCGCCTGGTCGGTGAAATTGCCTCGCTAATAGGTATTTCGTCTGCCGAGTGCATGGCAGCACTGCATGCTCCCGTGGGATTTGACATCGGAGCCCACACACCCGAAAGCATCGCCCTTTCGATCATCGCGGAAATCGTCGCGGTCATCAATGGACGTGAGGGAACATCATTGAAAAAGCAGGCGCGCAAGCACATTCACCCCACGCTCAACTATGTCTGATTGTGAGCAAAAAGCACGCTGCGCAGCCATCGTTCTCGCCGCAGGTGCTTCCACACGGTTAGGCCAACCGAAACAACTGCTCAGGCTGGATGGCGAAAGTCTCCTTCGCCGCACCGTGAGACTCGCGTTCGAAGCTGGCTGCTCGCCGGTCTTTGCTGTCCTTGGGTTCAATGCGCAACGTATGCAGCAGGAACTCTTAGTGTCTGGGGCGAAAGTCGTGGTGAATCCCAACTGGCGGTCAGGGATGGGTTCATCGTTGCGTTGCGGAATCTCTGCCTTGATGGCGGAAGATCCAGTGCCGCCAAAAACGATGCTTCTTGTCTGCGATCAGGCAAGACTGTCGGGGGAGAGTCTTTCGGAATTAATTCGGGTGAACGCGCAAGGCAGATCTCTGATTACAGCATCGCGTTACGCCAGCAGATTAGGCGTCCCAGCCATCTTCGACAAACAGCTATACGCCGATCTGTTGAAAGTCGAAGGCGATCAGGGCGCTCGCTCCGTAATCCAGCGCTACCTCGACCAAACCACTACAGTCGAATTCCACGACGGCATCATCGACATTGACACCCCGGACGACCTAATAGACCTAGGCGTAAACAGCTAGCGTTCCCACCCAGATTCACAGGCCAGAACTTGGAGATATTACTGTGTTTTTGGACATTGACTCAAACGGCCTAGCCTACAATATTGGCGAAGTTCAGAGAGTACACGGACTGAGGCCGTAAGCATGCTAGGGAGTATGTCATTACTTCTGTTTGTGCAGGCAGTCCCGGCGGCTCCCGCACAAACGGGCAAATGGTTCACGGCACCTGCCGTGGCCGCAGCAGTGATCACGTCGATATTAACTATCGGGGGAATCGTCCTCAAGGACTATCTCCTTAAATTGTTAGAGGAGCGGCGATCAGAGGAGAAAGCTCAAAGCGCGATATATGAACGGTATTCACACCCTCTTGTGAGTTCGGCAGTTTCCCTAATGAATCGTTTACATGAAATCTTGTACCAGCAGCATAGGCCCGTATATCTCTTGGGAGAGGGCCTCTCCACGGGGTCAAGTCCAGGAAGTATATACCGCTCCTATAAGAAGCTGAGTACCATTTACAGACTGGCTGCAATGTTAGGTTGGATCCGCGCTTGTCGTAGGGAGTTCTCCTATCTTCGAGTTGCAGACATCGGAAAAGCTGGAGGGATTCACAGAGCAATCGATGATTTTGAAAACTCTCTCGCTGACGGAAATTGGGTTGAATGGCAGCGGATTACAAGATTATGTGACCTGTGGCTGTTGTGTAAGCCAGGTGATCTCAGAAAAACACCAGATACCAGTGCACTCGCCGCACAAGTCGACAATTTGATTTGGAACTGCCTCGAAAATGAAAACGTCGAAGACGTCTCTCTACTGCCTGACTCAGCAAAGCGTGCTTTGTGTCGAACGGTAGCTGATTGTCTTTCTTCGCATCTTCGAACCAATGAAGTTGCAGAAGCCTCTATGCAGCGCTCTTGGCCGGATGCTTTCGCAATCATAGGTATGCGGGAAGCTTGGATATACCGAGACTGGCAAAGCGGTATTGGAGATATGATGATTCGGCCGACAGAAACAGAAGAACGCAGATTTGAAGTGATTGGGTTCGGCGACTTCGAGCATCTCGCACTAAATAGTAATGAACAACAACCTTTGTCACTAAACCGACTGTTCGAACTGTTTGACAATCTCAATCTGAGCATTGAAGATCGCTTCGATGCCCGGCCTACACAGCTCAAGAGCGTGGCTACCGCAACGGCGCGACTCATTTTGGAAATTGACAAAATCCAAGGCAAGCAATCGATAGTTTCTGAAAATTCTAGAGAGAGAGCCGACGAGATTCTCAGAAAGCTCGACTCACAAAAGTAACCGGAACTGAGAATAGTGCCAGCCTCGACGTGACTGATGAAAGTGGAATGTCAATTCGATCCTTTCATGCTAACCCCCGCCTGACGCCCCTCAAAGAGCTCATTTACACTGGAAATAACCCATATTTTGCAAGGAGAACCAGGTGTCAGAACGCACCTTCAGCATCATCAAACCAGACGCCGTCCGCAAGGGCTACACCGGAGCGATCCTCGCTGAAATCGAGAAGGCCGGTTTTAAGATTGTCGCCATTAAGAAGGCGTCTATTTCCAAGGCTCAGGCCGAAGGATTCTATTACGTGCACAAAGAGCGCCCCTTCTTCGGCTCACTCACCGACTTCATGTCCTCCGGCTCCATCTTCCCGATGGTGCTCGAGAAGGAGAACGCAATCGCCGACCTTCGTAAGCTGATGGGCGCCACCAACCCGGCTAACGCCGAGGAAGGCACGATCCGAAAGAAGTATGCCGGCTCCATTGAGGAGAACGCCATCCACGGCTCCGACGGAGAAGACACGGCAAAGTTCGAAATCGGTTATTTCTTCGCAGGATACGAACTTCTCTGACCTTTAGTCCCTGGCCTTTTCCCAAAAGGCCAGGGATTTTCGAAAAATCAACGGAACTAATGCTTCTCCCGTAGCGTAAGCCGTCACAGGAGAAAGCTATGCCTTCCGCAAGATCCCTTCTTCGGTATTCCATCTCAACCATCGCCGTCTGCGCCATGTCTTTTGCCGCGCTTCCCGGACACGCCCAAAGCGCCGACCACGATTGGGAAAAGACTTATTCAGTCGCTGAGAAACCAACCTTAACGATTGAGACATCAGATAGCAGCCTGAACATTCGATCCTGCGGAGACTGCAAAACGATTCACATCAAGGTTCATTCAGGCCTCAAGTTGAGTGAATATCGTCTGGAGGAAAGCCAGTCCGGCGATCACGTTAACTTCACTCTGAAAGAGAAGCCCCATATGGGCGTCCACATCACCTGGAACAATCATGAGCACACCACGGTCGATGTTGAGACGCCGGGAACGCTCAACCTTGATGCGAAGACCTCCGATGGCAATTTAAATGCTCGCGATTTGCAAGGAGATCTGCAATTGCACACCGGTGATGGCAACGTCGATCTCAACAATCTTCATGGAAGTCTGCGGTTGACCTCAAGCGACGGCAATCTCACGATTCAAAATGCAACCGGAACGATCGAAGCCCGCTCCTCCGACGGCCACATGAAAGTGGACGGAAACTTCTCCGCCGTGCAACTGCATACCAGCGATGGAGAACTCGATTTCGCATTGGCCCAAGGCGCGCAGCTGACTGCCGCTTCACGCATTGAAAGCTCGGATGGGCGCGTCACAATCCGCGTCCCGCACGATCTCGCCGCCGATCTCGACATCTCAACCAGCGACGGCCGCATCGACTGCTCGCTGCCGATCACCATGGATCACTATGACAGCCGTGGAGACTCAGGGCATCATATACGCGGAAAGCTGAACGCAGGGAGTGTCCCGTTGACCATCCACACCTCAGACGGCAACGTCACAATCTCCCCGCTATAACATTCCTCAGACTTACATCGTATGCAGGTACTGATAATCAGCTGTCAGTTCCTGCATGATGTCACCGTCGAATTCTTCCTGCTCCACAAAGTAGTGCTTGATCCCAGCCTTTTTGGCGGCCGCGAAGATCGGCTTGTAGTCAATCGTGCCCTTACCCAGAACGGTTGAGACGCGTTCTCCCGGCAATTTTCCCGGCACTGCTGGTTTCAGGTCTTTAATGTGGAGCATGGAGATACGCCCCGGATATTGCCTTAGATACGCGATCGGATTTTTTCCTGCAGCAGAAACCCATCCGCAATCCATCTCAAGAGTCACATAGGCAGGGTCTGTATCCTTCAATAGAACGTCGAGGCCATTCATGCCACCCACATCGCGAAATTCCGTGGTGTGGTTGTGATACCCGAATTGAATGCCTTCCGCCTTGAATTTCTTCCCGATCTGGTTAAATTGCTCCGCATTCCAGCGCCAGTCATCCGCAGTCATTCCATCGCGGAAGTACTTGCCTGCTCCACCCGAATAACTCGCCAGCTTCGTCGGATCAGAAACGGAAGGCGTAGAGCAAATCACGTAAGAGAGTCCCAGCGCTTTTGCATACTTTAGAGTTCCGTCCGCATCTTTCTGCAGGTCGGCCATCGGATAGTGCGCGCTCACACATCGCAGTCCTGCGCCGGCCATGGCTGCCTTGACGTCCTCGGCGCTGTGTCCGAAGAAGCCTGCAGCTTCCACTTCGCGATAGCCGATCGCGCCCAGCTGTTTCAGCGTTCCCGCGTAATTGTTCGGCAGCAGCTTTCGTACGCTATAAAGCTGCAATCCGACTGGCAAGCCCAATGGATCCGCCATTAGCCGGCGTTGATTGAGGCTCCATGCTGCCGCGACCGTTGCGCTTGTTTTCAGAAACGTCCGTCTCGTGATTTGCTTCACGTATATCACCCCTCCTGTCAAACGTTTACCAGAATACAGGGGTTTCAAATCTTCAGGGCAGGATGCTCGCAGAGACGGAAGCTTTGAGGCGGGAAGGCTAACTTAAAGGACAAAAAAATAGAGCCTGTATCGGAGCATGAAGATACAGGCTCTTCCTGGAAGGGGTGGTTGCTACTACCGGCCGCCCGTGATCGACACTTCGCGCTGGGCGGTGTGTCTTTCGCGTACGTCCAGTACCGGTGTGGTCCGCGTGGCTAGGCGAATGCTGTGCAGTTCATGAGTGCCATCTGCCTCGTCGTCGAACTTCAGCGACGCCGCCGGCGTGTTCGGACCAAAGTCTGCAGGGGATGCCGCCCACATGATCGATTGGCTCGGATGATCGTGGTTGGTCAGCGTCAGGACGTTCTCGCTCAGATCGAGTCGCACGTCGTACCTTCCTGCCTGATATGTCTTGCCATGAGATTCAAAGTTGAAGGGAACGTTGACCGTTACCTTGCTCAGCGCGAAAGCGGCACTCGAGCTTGCCAGTGCTGCTGCAAAAACGAACATCCTTGTCATCGGTCGCATCGTGTTTCCTCCCTACGCAAATCACACTACGAATTTCCGGCAAGACCTGTCGTCAAGCGGCCGTCTAGTTCTTGTCAAATTTGAAAAAGTGTTCTTGACGCATCAAAACGGAAAGGGTGTCCCGATTTGGAACTGTCGCATGTGACCTCATCGAGGTCGCTTCTCGCGTTATGTCTGTAAATAGACGTAATCGTGCGGATGACCGCCTAGACACCGGAAGACATTCTGGCGCGGACCAGCGCCGCCCAACCGACAGATTCTAAAGAACCAGCAAGCGCCGAAGAGTGGCTATCAGTTTGCGTCATCCATTGCCGGGGAGAAACTGTGTGCTGCGCCATCAGAATTACGCGCCAGCAGGCTGACCGGTCGGGGGTCCGAAGATACTTTATGTTTGATCGTTGTCGCGCTAGGGTCGCGACCCGTCTCCATGCTCATCTTGATGAAAGCTGACAATGCTTCGCGATTGTTCCGAGTCAGCCATCAACCTTCAGCATGATCTTGGCTTATAGACGCCCTCAATTTCTAGCAGTAGTGGTAGTTGCGGCCTTGATCGATCCCACTGTAGGTAATTCGGTGGCGCAGGGTATCGGACACAGATTAGACGGTTGGGCTGACCGCGACTTGGATGTGGGGAGCATCGTTGCGCTCGCGCGCGCGATCCACAGTACATACCGGCAATAGACCATACATTCTTTACTCTCGTGGATCGTCGGAGGTCGATCCATTGCGAAAATCTGATCCCTCTGTCAGCGGGATCTTGCGTTCTTTCGCCTGGCGTCCGAAGGGCATGCGAATCCGCAGCACTCTTTCGCGGGCGCGCTCGTCTTCAAGGTTCCTGGTTCTGGCGTGCAGCAGATCGTTGAGTGCCACCATGCCGACGATCTTCCCGTCACCACGCGGGTCGAGGACAGGAAAGCGCGTGAAGCCCGACTCAGCCATTCGATTGACGACCGTGCGGAGAGGTTCGTCCGAGAAGGCCACCTGGGGATTCTTCGTCGCAATTTCGGAAAGCCTGACTCGGGCAGCCCGGTCCGGCATGCGTTGGTAGCGCTGGACCAACTGGTTCCGGGTCACCACACCTGCTAACTCATTGCCGGAACCGAGGACGGGGAAGAGATGCTGTCCCTTTGGATTTTCAGTGGAATGGATGAGCTGATACGCCTCTTCCAGCGTTCCATCACTTGGCAGAACAACAACATTCGTCCTCATGACCTCTCGCACAAAGAGGATTTCGAGCGGATCCAGTGCGTATTCACGACTCAAGTGGTAACCGCGACGCGAAATTTTCTCGGTGAGTATGGAGCGCTTGAGTGTGAGCACCGTGAATGAATGGGCGAGGAAGCATGCCACCAGAAGCGGCAGAAGCATGTTGAAGTCATGCGTCAACTCCAGGGCGAAGACAATGCCGGTAAAGGGAGAACGCATCGTCCCGCCAAGTATGGCGCCCATGCTGACAAGCGGCCAAAATCCGAGACCGAAGTGCGGAAGAAAGATACTCTCGACACCGCCCAGGGCAGCGCCCATCATCAATAACGGTGCGAGTACGCCGCCAGAGGTGCCGGAACCGAGAGAAATCATCCAGATGGCCGACTTCACCAGAAGGACTCCAGCAAAGAGCGTCAGTGGAGCGTTTCCCTCCAGCAGCGTCCTGATCGTGTCGTATCCAACGCCGAGTGCCTGCGGAAAAATGAGACCTCCGATACCTACGAACACGCCGCCAATAGCGGGCCACCACATCCAGTGAATAGGCACCTTCTGAAACAGATCTTCGGCAGCATAGACTCCGAGGGTCAGCAGGGCTGATAGCGCACCAGCGGCGAGGCCGGCGACGACGCAACCGGCGAGTCCGTAGAGTCCGATGAAGGCCGGGTGCGAAGGAACGGGAAAAAGCGGCCCGAGTCCCAACAGGTAGCGCCTAGCCACACAGGCGGTAGCACTCGCCAACGCAACAGGAATCGCACTGCGGGGCTTCCATTCGAATAAGAGCAGTTCTACGCCAATCAGTACCGAGGAGAGCGGCGCCGCAAATGTGGCCGCCATGCCAGCGCATGCGCCTGCCACCAGCAACGTGCGGCGTTCCACACTCGTGAGGTGAAAGAACTGGCCAATCATCGATCCGAAGGCCCCGCCCGTCATGATGATGGGACCTTCGGCGCCAAATGGCCCGCCTGTCCCGATGGAGATCGCTGCTGATAGCGGTTTAAGTATGGCCAACCGTGGGTGGACGCGGCTACCGTTCATCAAGATAGATTCGATGGCTTCCGGGATACCGTGTCCGCGGATACGCTCCGACCCATATCGCGCCATCAGTCCGACAATGAGCGAGCCGACGACGGGCACCGCAATCGCATAAACGCCGAGCCGGTTTCCTGTCGGTGAAACGAACGAGGTGTCGAACCGATGAAAGTAAGCGAGATTTGTAAAAAAGCCGATCAGCTTTAGCAGAAACCACGCGACAAACGTGCTGATGACGCCGATCGCGATCGCAAGCAGCGAAATGGGAATAACTCGTGCAGTAGTCGTGAAATCGCCGAGTTCTTCGAGGCTGGGCTTGCGCTGTTGCCCCGCGGAATGAGAGGTCATGCCGGTCTCCTGGAACCCCGGCCAGAATGGTGCACCACTGCCCAAAGAGATTTGGAAAGAGCAGGACCGGAAACTCGCAGTTCCTCGCGATGCAAGACTGAAAGTCGATGCAACAAGGTCTCGCCGTGCGCCGTAAGCTCCACCAACACTTCACGATGATCGTGGTCCCCAGGCCGACGTCTTATGGCGCCCTGGTCAACAAGACGATTTACAAGTTCTACAGTACTGTGATGGCGAATGCAGAGTTGCTGAGAAAGTGCGGTAACCGTGGGACGAGTGCCCTTGGGCAAGCCCTTGAGTGCCAGGAGAAGTTGATGCTGATGGGGTTCGATACCCTTGGAACGGGCCGCTTCCTCGCTAAAGCGCAGGAATTGCCGGATGCGATGCCGAAACTCAGCAAGCTGGCGAAAGCCTGCTTCTGAAAGGTCCGGCTCGAGTGCTTCCGCACGATGGTTATCCTCGCCGGGAACCATGGAGAAGACCTACTATCTAAAGCGTATCACTGCAACTTAGTTGTTTGCCGCCAACTTGTAATATTGTCTCCCCATCTGGGCCAGTCGGAAAATCACAGGAATAGTCTGTGCTACACGCAACTATCTAGGTCAAGCGTTGCGAAATCTCTAGGGTGCCGAATTCGACGACGTGAAGTACCGCCGCAATTGTGATCGCGCGGCAGCATGGTAATTCGGAATCACATGTTCATCATCAAGGCCATCGCTAGACGCCTACCGGTCGGCGAATATCTCTAACGCCGATGGTGAACCACCTGGAGATAATTAGACAATCGCCAACTGCACACTACTGATATGTGAGTGCGTTGGAAGCCGTTCTTTCTGAATCTTCAGTTGCGAGGGCACGGCCGCCTGCGCCAACCCAGGTGCACGTCCACCGTCTTGCAACCAGTCGCATCATGATGAGAACCAGAAGAGCCAAAGCGGTATAGACAGTAAAGCCGATCGCATAGGAGCCGGTCTGCTGTTTCGATTGCCCAAGCAAGTTAGGAAGAATGGAGCCACCGAGCGCGCCGATCTCTCCGATCATGCTTCCGGCTACAGCAGTGGTAGCAGGCCAGCGCAGTGGAACAAGCTGAAAGGTTGCGCCATTGCCCGCGCCTAGGGCGGCGAAACAAAGCATAAATAAGAGAGTTGTGATGACGAGTGTCGGTGATGTCATGAGCCCGCAGAGTCCTGCGATGGCAATGAGAAAGACGGCGGTGAGAGTTGCGATGCCGCCAAAACAATCGGCGAGCCAGCCGCCGAGAACACGGGTAACGCTGCCGGTAAGAGTGGCGAGCACCGTAAGGCTTCCTGCCTCGATCTTCGAGACGTGAAACTGCCTGAAGTAAAACGACGGCAGGAAAGTAGCAAGGCCTAGGAACCCTCCGAAGGTGATGATGTAGATGAAGTTGAAGGCCCAGCCATCTTTCT
Organism: Alloacidobacterium dinghuense; assembly: GCF_014274465.1. Classification (NCBI taxonomy): domain Bacteria; kingdom Pseudomonadati; phylum Acidobacteriota; class Terriglobia; order Terriglobales; family Acidobacteriaceae; genus Alloacidobacterium; species Alloacidobacterium dinghuense. The sequence continues at coordinate 5,749,580 of NZ_CP060394.1, forward strand.
CCCAGAGACAGCTCAGATGTTCGGCGAGTTTCTGATGCTCCATGTCCGGCGGCTCCTGCGCGAGGAAGATCATCACGCATAGCGGCAGAAGCATGAAGAGGGCCGCGAATCCGTAGACATGTTGCCACCCAAAGTGCTGTGCGAGCCTTGGAGCAAGGAGCGCTGCAACGGCGGTCCCGCTGTTGCCTGCACCGGCGATGCCCATTGCGAGTCCTTTGTACTGCCTGGGGAACCAGCCCGCGCCGAGCGAGAGCGCCACACCGAAGCTCGCTCCGGCAATTCCGAGCAGGACGCCCATGGCAAGCACATCGTGATAGTTCTTCACGAAGAGAAAGCCATAGAGCAGTGCGATTATGATGGCGGACATTTCCACGATGGCCGCATTCTTTCTGCCGATATACTGGGCGAGCACGCCGAGTGGAAAGCGCATAAAGGCTCCGGCGAGCGTGGGGATGGAGACCATGAGGCCGGTCTGTCCCTGGGTGAGATGAAACTGCTCCGAGATGAACGGCCCCATTGCTCCGTTCAGAACCCAGACCGCAAAGCTGAAATCGAAATACAGAAATGCTGCAAATAGCGTTGGGATATGCCCCGATTGGCGAAATGCCTTATAGTTTGCCATCATTCGTCTCCAAGAAAGTATCTCGTGCTGCTGATATTCGAGGGCATAAACCTCGGGGTTCAGCTTTCCAGCGGCGGGGCCAGTGTATTCAGTTATTTATGAAACTCTGCCAAGCTCTTCGGCTGCTGATCTAATTCCGCGCGGAGCGTTCCACGCGTACGGCGCATTGCTTGAAATTTGGCTCACGCGAGATGGGATCATAGGCCCCAAGCGTGACCATGTTTGAGTTTGACTCGGCAAAGTGGAACGGCATAAAGACCTGGCCGGGGGCGACGATACCGGTGATTCGCAGCTCGACATTCTTAACGCTGCTGCGACGCGAGAAGACGGTCACGCGATCGTGCGGTCTTAATTGAAGCTGCGCCGCATCCGCGGGATTCATCTCCAGCCACGCGTTCGGCACCATATTATGCAGGAGGGCAACCTGCGCAGTCTTGGTGCGTGTATGCCAGTGCTCGACAGTGCGGCCTGTGTTCAAAATGAACGGGTACTCGTCATTGGGCTGCTCGATGAACGGCTCGCAGGGAACGGAATGAAGGCGCGCTTTGCCATCAGGGTGCTGGAAGATTCCGTCCTGATAGAGACGCGAGCCGCCCCACTGGACTCCGCCGCGTTCTTCGATCTCCTGCCATGAGAAATTGCTGTAGTCACAGAGCCGTCCGTGAGAGATACGCTGCCATTCCGTGTATGCGTCCTCGGGCATCGTCCAGCCCGGGTAGAGTTCGTCGCGCACGCCAAGCCGTCCTGCAAGATCCAGGAAGATATTGAAATCTGGACGCGCTTCACCGGGAGGTGCAACGATACGGTTGACTTTGCTGACGCGGCGTTCTGAGTTGGTGAAGGTGCCCTCCTTTTCCCCCCAGATGGCTGCAGGGAGAACGAGGTCAGCAAATTCGCTGGTTGGCGTGGGATGAAATCCATCCTGCACGACAAGAAAATCAAGGCTGCGCAAGGCCTGTTCGAGCACCGAATGATTGGGAAACGATACAACGGGATTCGTCGCGATGATCCAGAGCGCTTTGATTTTGCCGGAGACCGCGGCTTCGATGATGTCGGGGTACGCCAGGCCGCGCGCGGTCGGGATGCGATCAACGCTAATGTTCCATAGCTTTGCCAGATCTTCACGATCTTCAACTTTCTCGAATTTGCGATAGCCCGGCAGGCTGGAAGCGAAGCCGCTCTCTCGCGTGCCCATCGCATTGCATTGGCCGGTAATGGAAAAGGGCGAGGCTCCGACGCGGCCAATGTTTCCGGTAATGAGGGCGAGATTATTGATGGCCGCGACGGTGACCGCTCCTTGCGTGGAGTGATTCACTCCCATTGTCCAGCCAATGAAAGCGGCTCTGGCGCGTCCGTAAAGCAGCGCAGTGCGAATGAGGGTTTCTTCACTTAGGCCAGTGATTGCGGCAACGCGTTCAGGAGTGTATTCGGAGATGTATGCGGCGAACTCTTCGTAGCCTACGGTGTGTTGCGCGATGTAATTTTCGTCGATAAGTCTTTCGCGGATCAAGATGTGGGCGATGCCGTTCAGCAGGGCGATATCACTGCGCGGCTTGATGGGCAGATGCAGATCCGCCATCATCGCGGTCTTGGTCACGCGCGGGTCAACAACGATGAGGGTTCGCTTCTTGTTGCGATCGAGGCGCTGGCAAAGGATAGGATGATTGTCCGCAATGTTGGCGCCGATCAGCAAAATCACGTCGGCATGTTCGAGATCGGCATATGCGCCGGGAGGCCCATCGCTGCCGAAAGAAAGTTTGTAGCCACTTACGGCGCTTGCCATGCAGAGAGTTGTGTTTCCATCGTAGTTGCGTGTGCGGAAACCGAGCTGTACCAGCTTGCCCAGTGTGTAAAACTCTTCTGTCACAAGCTGTCCGGTGCTGATGACGCCCAGAGCATCGCTTCCATGTTTTTCCTGCAAAGCACCGATCTTCTCAATCATGGTGTCGAGCGCTTCGTCCCAGGAGACAGCTGTCAGCGCGCGATTCTTGCGCAGAAGCGGCGTCCTAGCTCTCCCTGGAGCGGTGAGGATGTAGTGTTCGCTTAATCCCTTGGGGCACAGCTTGCCGGCATTTACCGGATGCTCTGGGTTTCCGCGCACGGTGACGGCCTTGCGTCCTTTGACGCCGACGAGCATGCCGCAACCGACCGAGCAATAGCCGCAGGTGGTTTTTACCCACGTATCAGCGACGCGTGAAGCTGAGATGAGACCGACCTCCACGTCGTAGCCGTAGGAGTATTTGCCTCGGCGTATGTCGATGCCCAGGGCGCGGCGAATATGTGTGAGAGCTTTCACATCTCACCTCCTCGCACGAACGTCAATGCCATATTGAGCGGAACGACCGAGACAAAAAAGAGATAGCGCGCGAGCAATACGCCTCCGAAAGCTGCGCCACAAGCAAGGCCGTACTGGTTGTTGAAAGCGAAAACACTGGATACCGCGACGAGCGTGAGGGAGGTGATCAGAAGAGCGCGCAGTTTCGGCGTGCTAAGAAGCGAGGCTGTTGCACGCTTTTCAAAAAACTTTGTGCGATGAAGACGTAGCAGGCGAGTTCCCTGATTTGTCAGCCAAAAGGTGGCAGCGCATGCCGCAGGCCATGCAGAGAAGTCTGCAGCTGCGTGTGAAAGAGGAAATTGTTGCAGCAGAGAAAGTGTTGCCATCCAGGATGGGACTCTGCTCAGCAAAGGCGCACATGTGGAACCAACAACTGCTGCGCTCAATAGAAAATCGAGTGGCGTATGCGCCATATTCCACGAGGGCCGCGCGGGAACAAGATAGATGAAGGCGCTGGCGAGAACACCCGCGATACCAAGGATTGCAGCAACCCATGCGACTGCATCGAGCGCAGCCGGGGATACCGGAAGCACCTTAAACACTCGCAGCCATGAGACCGCTGTGATCGACGCGAGCGCTCCGAAGAAGAGGCCGAAGAGTAGCACTTCGCGGCTGAGCCACGAGCGCCGCCACATCTTAACCGCACGCCATGCGTAGGCAGGCCTTCCGAGGTGAAAGATAGAGATGTTGAGCGTGGAGGCTGTCGCGACGAGCAGCAGCGTGAGCACCAGAGCGCCGGCTGCGCGATTGGCGAGCGAAACGATAAGCGACCCTGCGACTGCCTGAATGAGCGTCGTCATGAAGACGAGCGATAGATGGGCGTGCTCAGGACGAATGCGGTCCATGTCGACGCGTTCGAGCACAGCCACCGAGCTTTCCGGAAGGGTGATGCGTGTCGTGGAGATTGTTTGCCTCGCTGCAGGCATGCCGGGTGATTCGGCCATGGAGTAATCAGCGCGCCACGCATCGACATTGACGATCTCGATCGAAATAGCGCCGTCTGGGCAGGCATTGACGCAAGCTGGCTCACGGCCATCGCTGAGCCTGCCATGACACATGTCGCACTTTCCTACGACACCGCGCTCCGGGTTGAATTGCGGCACGCTGTAGGGGCAGTTCCAGACGCAGTACTGGCAACCGATGCACGCGTCCGCGGAGTGCAGCACAATTCCCGTGAGTGGATCTTTTGTGTATGCGTTGACTGGGCAGCCCCGCAGGCAATCCGGATCGAGACAATGGTTGCAGCCCATTGAGAGGTAGTGGCGGCGGGTGTCAGGGTAGATGCCGCCTTCGATTTCCCCAATACGTCGCCAATGAAGGTCTGCTGGGTTGCCATTCTGCTCATTGCATGCGACCTCGCAGGAACGGCAGCCGATGCACTTCGTCATATCGAAGTGGAAGCGGTATTGTTCACCGCGCGCGAGCGGACGGTCCGGAATCAGCGCGGGGGCCGTCACTACCTCATCGAGTGGAGCGACGGTGACTCGCACGAGGCCATCGCCGACACCTATGCGCTCATGTAGCGGTAATGACACTCCAGGCTTCCTCTCAGTTCAGCAATTCAAATGTGTGATCAATAAACGTCACGGTGATAGCGATGTTCGTCCTTCAAGTTGCGGACGTATTCCTTAGCGCTTTCATGACTCATGCCACCCTGCTTCTCGATAATCGCGTGCAGCGTGGTGTCCACGTCTTTCGCCATGCGCGATGCGTCGCCGCAAACATAAATGCCTGCGCCATCCTGCAGCCATGCCCAGAACTGCGGGGCTTGTTCGAGCATTCTGTCCTGTACATAGACTTTGTGCTGCTGGTCTCGAGAGAATGCCGTGTCGAGACGTGTGAGGTGGCCGTCGGCAAGCATGCCTTCGAGCTCGTCGCGATAAAGATAATCGTTCGCCGAATTGCGCTCGCCAAAGAAGAGCCAGTTACGCCCTTTGGCCCCTATGACGCGACGCTCATGCAGAAATGCACGGAAGGGAGCGATGCCAGTACCAGGACCGATCATGATCACTGGTGTATCGGGGTTTTGGGGAAGGCGAAATTTCTTGTTTGGCTGAATATAGATCGGAACGCGTTCGCCCACGGGGACACGATCAGCAACCAATGTTGAACATACGCCGCCACGTTCGCGATTGAGCGAACGGTAGCGCACAACTGCGATGGTTGTATGAACTTCTCCCAGATGCGTCGAGGGGCTTGAAGAAATGGAGTAAAGCCTGGGCGTCAGCTTGGGCAGAATGGCGACAAGATCCGCCGCATCGTGAATGACGCCGGGGCACTCTTCAAGAAGATCGACGAGACCGCGCTCATAAACATACTTCTCCAGATGCTCTTGCTGCTCCGTGGCGAGCAGGCTCAGGAGGGTTTTGCACCGGCCGGTAGTGGCGTAGCGCTCGATCATCTTCCGGCTGAGTTTGGTAACGACGAGATGATGACGAAGTGCCACCTTGAGAGGAAGCGTCCCTGCTTTCGGAATCTCTACCGGCTCCTCGCCACTGAAATGAAGCGCGCGCAGAATGTCTTCGACCAACGCTGGATCATTATGCGGGATAATGCCGCAAGCATCTCCTGCATCGTACCTAATACCGGAGTCCGCAATTGACCATGTTAGGTGCAATGTCGACTTGCTCGATCCGTTCCGCGTAAGCGAGCGTTTTTCAACCAGCGTCGAAAAGAATGGATTGTCGCGTGAAGGGGATGCGGAGGCAGTTGGAGTCGGGGTGGCAGCTGGTGCTGTGACTTCAGCGGGAGCACGAGTCGAAGCTGAAGCTACCTGATCGAGATTCAGAGCAGGCACATTGCTCTCAGTCACAGGCGCTGCCGCGATAGCCTCGAAGCGCTTGAATAACTCTTGCCTCCAACGCGCAAAAGGCGCATCGATGTCGACATCGCACTCAACTCTCTCGCAGATGCGATTCGCGCCGAGCGTGGCGAGTTTGTTGTCGAGGTCGATGCCGAACTTGCAGAAAGTCTCGTAGTGCCTGTCGCCGAGTGCGAAGACTGCGTACTGGAGATTTTCATAGCGAGGGAAATGTTCGACGCAAACTTGCTCATAAAAAGGTTGCACTGCGTCGGGAGCGTCTCCCTGGCCGTAGGTGCTCACGATGAAGATCGCGTATCTCTCGTCGGCGAGAGCAGCAGATGTATAGGCTTCGAGCGAAATGGCGGAAGCGCTGTACCCCTTGAGCTTGAGCTCTTTTGTCAGCTTGCGCGCCAGGCCTTCTGCGGTTCCAGTCTGTGAAGCGTAGAAGACGGCAATCTTCAGCGGCTCGGCCTTTACGGCAACAGCAGGAGCAGGGGCGCTCGAGAAAACGCCGGCAAGGAAGCCGTTCAGCCATGCACGCTGTTCTTTTGAGAACGGGGCATCATTTGGTACAAATGGGACTATCTGCGGCATTCCTGCTAACTCACTTTCTCTTCGCAAAATGACTTAAGGGACGCGATGTCATGTCGGCGGCTGAAGGATAGAAATGACTCCTCGGGCGCACGGAGGCTCAAATAGGCGGTGAAGAGCCGCTCTATGACCGGAGTCAGATCGGTAAACTTGATGGCGGAGATCAATTCGCGGGCCAGCCCTTGATCCTTGTCTGAACCGCCGCCAATGACGACCTGATATCCTTCCTCGCCTTCTACTTTTGTGCCCAGCAAGCCTATGTCGCCGATGTAATGTTGTGCGCAGGAGTGTGGGCACCCTGTGACGTGCAGATTAACTGGCTGAACGATGGGGAAGCGCTCATCGAGCGTCATAGCCAGTTCAATGGCATGCTTCTTGGTATCAGTGGCGGAGTAGCGGCAACCTTTGTTGCCTGTGCAGGCAACAGTGCCGGACGTGACTGTACCGGGAGTGATTTTCAGCCCGACGGCAAGAAGCGATTCTGTGGCTGCTTCGAGGTTTTGCGTAGGCACGTTGGGAATGATGAGGTTCTGCCAGACGGTAAGACGCATTTCGCCTGTACCAAAACGCTCGGCTATGTCGGCAAGCGCGATCATTTGGCTCACTGGCAGACGGCCAACGGGTACGGCCACTCCAATGTAGTGCAGACCTGGCTGCCGCTGCGGATGGATGCCTATGTGTCCGGAGCGGTTTATCGGCTTGCGCGGCTCGCATTTTTCCGCGGAGAAGTGGAGCAGAGGAAACGCAAGCCGCTTTTCTGTTTCTTCCACAAACTTTGCGATGCCCCAGCGATCTATGAGATATTTCAGGCGCGCTTTCTTGCGGTCGGTGCGATCTCCATTCTCGGAGAAGACGCGAGTCATCGCGGCGGCCACTGCGACAGTCTGGCTCGGGTCGAGCAGAAGGCCGCAGTCTGCGGCGAACTGCCCGTGTCCGGTAATGCCGCGGAGCAGCACGCGAAAATAAACGCCCCCGGGGATGTCGTGTTCTTCGCCAACCCTCACGGGAACAAAGCCGATGTCGTTCGTGTCGGCAAGCGTACTGATCGAGCCGCCGTTGTCGAATGCGATGTTGAATTTGCGCGGGAGGCCGTACAGATCGCATGAATTGAGGATGTAGTAGTGCATCCCCTCTGCGAGCGGTGTTACGTCATAGAGTTCCTCGGGATCGATTCCGGTAATCGGCGATGCAGTGATGTTGCGGATGTTGTCCGCGCCTGCGCCGCGCGAGGTCATGCCGATAAAGTCGAGCTTTGTAAGAACGCGAACGATGTCTTTTGGCTGAAGCTCACGAATTTGCAGATTGCCGCGTGTCGTAATATCGGCGCGGCCCGATCCCCAGTCGGACGCCATCTGCGCAAGGCCGCGCATCTGGTGCGCCGTGAGAATGCACCCGGGCACGCGCAGCCTGAGCATGAACGAATCCTGCGCCGGAGCAACATAAAAGAGTCCATGAAATTTGAATCGGAAAATGTCTTCGGCAACGGGCGCGCGGTTTTCATTTGCGTGCGCGAGGAGTTTGTCCCAGATAGCAAGCGGGTTCTCTTCGCGCTTCCAGCGCTCTTCCTTGCACAAATCAGAGATCGGCGTTCCGAAGTATGTCTCCTCAGGTAGTTGCGCGGCCTGATTCGCAACTCCAGATACAGGGTCACTGGTAATCAATCCGGATGTGGTATCGCCAGCGAAAGGAACGCTGCCGCGCTGCGCGATACCAGCAAAGAATCCCTGCAGGTAGTGCTTCTGCTCCTCCGTGAAATCCACCGCGTTTGTGAATAGTTCTGCTGCCATGACAGAAGATCCTTCGTATGTCGTTGCTTCGCTCGCGAAATTGCGATTGTTGCGTGCAGATGCGTGACTGCGATCAAACACCGCAGACTGCGGCGGATGCAAAGCTCTTCGCGGAGCGTGACGATTGTTAGGAGTTTTCTGCCATGACACGGCGTGGTGTCATGATTGCTGGCTGCGAGGTCCGCTTCCAGTTGAAGCGATAGTACCTTGGATCGACTCACTATCGCAACGTGGAAATGCGTTATGAGCGCAATTTTTCGCTTGCAGACAGGGATTGTTTATCGCATGTATAAACAAAATCAATTGCGACACTCCACCGATTATTTCGTGCAAAGATATTAATTGAAAGCCCAAACAGGCGGCGCAGACAGCTGTAGTGCGTGTTTCGCGACATGCAAATATCTTGCGAGAGAGTCGCGCTCCAAAAGCAAAGCCCGTTATGGAGGATTGCGATGGCGCACGCAAGTTTTAATGGTTTGCGGGTCCTGTCGCTTGAGTCTCGCCGCGCGATCGAGGTTGCCAAACTAATTCGCACATACGACGGTGAGCCGCTGATAGTATCTGCCATGCGCGAGGTGCCGGCTTCGTCTCATAAGCAGGTCTTCGAGTTTGCGAACGGCCTTATGCACTCGGACTTTGACCTGGTTGTTTTTCTTACCGGCGTGGGCGTGCGCACGCTGTTGAACGTCGTCGAAACGAAATACGATCGTGAAGCGTTTCTCACTGCACTGCGCTCGGTTAAGGTAGCATGCCGTGGTCCGAAGCCATCGAGTGTCTTGAGAGAGCTGAATGTGCCAATCGTCGTTTCTGCGCCTGAGCCGTGTACCTGGCGCGAGATGTTGTCATGTCTTGATACTGAATTTGGCGACTCGTTAGGCCAATTCCGCGTAGCGGTGCAGGAATACGGCGCTTCTAATCCTGAGCTGCTCTCTGCTCTCACAGAAAGAAGCAAGGAAGTCATAAAAGTCCCTGTATATCAGTGGGCGCTACCCGATGATCTGCAGCCACTGCGTGAATGCGTGCTCGGGATTGCAAATGGAAGTGTCGATGTCGTGCTGTTTATGACGGCTGTCCAGGTGATTCACCTCTTCCAGGTAGCCGAGCAGATGAATTATGTCAACGAGCTACGTCAGGGACTTGAGGCTGTTGCTGTGCTCTCAATCGGACCAACGACCACAGAAGAGTTGCGACACTATGGCGTTACGCCTGATTTCGAGCCCTCACGCCCTAAGATGGGCTTCCTGGTAAATGAGGCAGCGCAATATGCAGGCCGCTTGCTGGATGAGAAGCGCAGCAAAATGCTGAACCTCGGTCCGCGCGGGGGCGTAGCGGCGGCCACAACAGCGCGCGATGTTGAAGAGCAACCTGCGCCAGTTAAACGTGTAGCGCCATCCACGCCGGCCATGGCGGGCTTTCGCGACGGTCTTGCAGCCTTCGACTTTCTCCATGAAATCAGTAGCCGCTTTGCTTCCGCGGATTCTTTTCACGTTGTCCTGAACCGTATCGTCGACTTTGTCTCAACTCTCATTCCTTGCGATTCATGTTTTATCTATGTTCTGGAACAGGACAAGTTACTGCTACGCGCCTCCAAAAATCCGCATGCGGATGTGGTCGATCATCTGGGAGTAAAGATCGGCCAGGGCATCACCGGCTGGGTGGCACAGCACCGTGAACCCGTTGCTATTGCTTCCAACGCAGCGAACGACCCGCGTTTCCAGGTGTTCCGCAACCTGCCCGAGGATCATTTTGAGGCGATTCTCTGTGTTCCGATACTCTGTGCGAGCAAAATTGTCGGTGTTATCACGCTGCAACATCGCAAGCCTTATGATCACAAGCAGCAAGAGGTCAGGCTGCTTTCCATGATTGGCTTTCTCGTTGGAGCAGAAATAGAGCGCGCACGGCTTGAAGATAAGAATGTGGAGCTTTCTGACCGGCTTGAAACCCGCATCGCTGTAGACAGAGCGAAAGGCATTTTGCAACGCGATCTTGCGATTGATGAGAGCGAAGCATACCGCATGATGCAAAGAGAAAGCCGGCAACGCCGCAAATCAATGCGTGAAATCGCGGAAGCCGTCCTGCTCAGCGATGAGCTTAAGACCGTGCGCGGGACCATTGAACAAAAGCAGCATAAGGGTTAGAAAACAGTGGCATCTATCCCCCCTAAAATTCATTAGATCCAACAAAGAAACCCGCACTGACGGCATCTGCTTTAGCTCAAGCTTAGCTCGGATTTAGTTCACTGAGGCAAGTTCGGGATTGCCGGTCGTCCCAATCGACTTCAGACTCTCGACAGGAAGAGCAATTTGCCTATTTTTTGAGTGGACGGTTGAACATCACAACAGAAGAGTGTTTTTCATGTGGCGTACGACCCGATTCCAAGACGTCGCGGATGATTGCTTCTCCATTGAGTTGAGACGAGAACCCTCAGCCTGCATATCTTATGCTTTCCTTGCCTACAGAGCAGGTCGCGACTATATCCGGTCTCCTGAACGAGTGGCGGCTACTCGGGGAGTAGCGATGTGCCTGCAGTCAGGTGTTGCAAATCGCCGATGCTCATTTCGCGCAGAGTCAGGCTTGGGAACGTGCTTTGGCTGATCGCGGCAGTAGGCGGGGTCAGACGGTCAGGGCAAGTGTATCGGCCACCCTCGCACTCATTCGCGCGTTTCACTCGTGCATTGACGACTAGAGGTCCCTTTGTGTCTGATCGAGTTAGGATAGGCGCATCGGCTGGGTGTTCCTTCACATAAAACAAGTACCTATTGGGGAATCCCATGCGGAAGAATCGTTTCAAACTCATCGCTTTGGTCTTTCTTGTTCAGCTTGGCCTGCCTGGGGCAACCGGCAGCGGCGCAGGCAGAGAAGGCTCCGTATCCGGCCATGGCTCCTGTAGATGAGTATTTGATTGCCGACGAGAATACTGAAATCGCGCTGGCCCGCAGTGCTGCTCCGGCATCCATTTCAAACGGAGCCGAGGTGATGGTCCTGGGACGGAAGGGATTCACGACCGCAGTAAAAGGCACGAATGGCTTTCTCTGCGTAGTGGAGCGGTCATGGGGCGCCACCACCGACGCTCCGGAATTCTGGAATCCCAAAATCCGCTCCCCCATTTGCTTTAATCCGCAGGCCGCACGAACGTTTGCGCGCATCTTCCTGATGAAGACCAAACTGGTGCTGGAAGGAAAATCGAAAGCGGAGATCGTGGCGGCGACCGCTTCGGCACTGGATAAGAAGGAACTGCCCGCGCTGGAGCCCGGAGCGATGTGCTACATGATGTCGAAGCAGCAGTACTTAAACGACCAGGGCGTGAGTTGGCACCCTCATTTGATATTTTTTGTCTCGGGCGACGCGGCGAAAAGCTGGGGAGCCGATCTGCCGGGTTCGCCGATTATGGCTGCGGATGACCCTCAGGAACGGACCACGATCCTCATGGTCTGGGTCGGCAAGTGGTCCGATGGGTCGCCTGCTCCGCCGATGGAACACTAACGCCGCGTCAATCATTGACGAGGGCGGCGCACATCTGGCCCGCTAAAGCTTACGGGCCGGTGTCAATGAGCGCATCGCTATGTTAGCAACAATTGAGGGTTCAAGTTGCGGAAGGTCCCTGGACCCTAACCCGATTGCTCGCAGAGACGTGCTGGGCGAGTTAATGGCGGTGCTGGCAGATGAGGAACGCACGGTGCTTTTCTGGTCGCACAACACGCTTGAGGTCGAACAGATTTCCGTTCAGATCACGTTTATTGATCGGGGGCGAATCCTGGAGTTATCCCAGGAACAAAGTATTTTACCGATATCAGGCCGCCGACGTATCTAGCAACTGAGGGGTCGAGGACTGTCGAGTCCATAAACGAGAAATCGTCGGAGCAGGCAAGCTGTATAACCGGCGACGCCGGGAAATCGGTTGACGGCTAGCCGCGTACTTGACTGGCGAACTGATAGAAGCTTATTTCCTAATCTGACGAGTGGGCCTGGAAGCCATATAGACACGCGCGTGGCAGCACAAGGGCAGATTCGAATTTTGGGATCTCCGGAAGCTCCCGGACAGCTGGCATTGGCGTCTCGGTGTCGGCCTTTCCACCGAGATCGGTTACCAGCGTCCTCATTACTCGACCGACACCTGGACGTGGGAGATCCGTCCTATCGTGGACAAGACAATAGGACGCTGGTACTTCGCCGTGAACCCTGCGCTGGAACGATCGTTTCACGGGCAGAGCGTCAATCGAGGCGTGGGATTCGGGCCGAATGCCACTGGGAGATCAACTTCGGTGTCGGCGTAGGACCGATCTCAGCCACCGATCATCTGATCGTAGAGGGCATTGTGGGCAGACGCTTCGACTGGACGCATCATCGTGCGGGCAGTCCCGAGATCACACAGTGAAAGGGAGCACCATGAAGAATTTCAATGAGTTGTCGGAACGCGAGATTCTCGCGCTGGCCATTTCTTTGGAAGAAGAGGACGAGCGCGTGTATGCAGACTTCTTCGAAGGGCTGCGCGAGAATTATGCCGGATCCGCTGCCGTCTTCGACAGCATGCGACATGAAGAGTCGGAGCATCGCCGTCGTCTGATCGAACTCTATCGGCAGAAGTTTGGCGAGCACATCCCGCTGATTCGCCGCCAGGACGTGAAAGGATTCGTCCAGCGCACGCCGGTGTGGCTGGTGCGTCCGTTGGGGTTGGACACGGTTCGCAAGCAGGCAAGCGCTATCGAAGTCGAAACGCGCAGGTTCTATGAACGGGCTGCGGCCCGAGCCCAGGATGCCAGCATCCGCCAGCTTCTCGATGATCTCGCGCAGGAGGAGCGCACGCATGAAGATCGCGCCCAGGAGCTAACGGAAGAAAAGCTGCGTCCAGACGTGAAAGAAGATGAGGACAAGGCACGCCGACGGCTGTTTGTGCTGCAAATCGTGCAGCCCGGCCTGGCTGGACTGATGGATGGCTCCGTTTCGACTTTGGCCCCGGTCTTTGCGGCGGCCTTGGCCACGAAGAACAGCTGGGATGCCTTCCTGGTCGGGCTGGCTGCATCGCTGGGAGCAGGCATCAGCATGGGCTTTGCGGAGGCGTTGTCCGATGACGGAAGTCTTACCGGACGCGGACACCCGTGGGTACGCGGGCTAATTTGCGGTGCCATGACAACGCTGGGGGGCATCGGTCACACCCTCCCGTTCCTTGTCCCGGAGTTTCGGATCGCCTTGGGGATTGCAATGGCCGTCGTGCTCGTCGAACTCGGGGTCATCACATGGGTGCGACACCGATTCATGGATACTCCGGTGTTTTCGGCAGCTCTGCAGGTGGGACTCGGCGGAGCGCTTGTGTTCATCACGGGCATCCTTATAGGAAGGTCGTAGAGTGTCATAGGAAGGTCGTAGAGTGTCGAATCAAGAATGCTGTTCGCCTGTTGATAAAACTTCTGATCCAGGGCTGAAGTCGAGTAATTTTGCCACGAGCCGGGAACGTTTGCGTCGATCTGTCCCCGAATGCGTTTTATACGATCAACCAGCTTTTGCTTTCGTTATCCGGATGCGCCTGATTCTCCTTGACTATACCCTAGGGGGATATGGTACAAAAAGAGAGGCGGGGATTGCGATCCGCGCCGGAGAAGCAAAAAACAACTTTATGAGCAAAGAATCCGCACAAGAACCTCCAAGTACTGGAAGCTCTTCCTTGTGTTGCGATGAGCGCTCAGAAAGCCGCCCCTAGCCTCGCTTTGGACGATTCTCTCTCGCTCATCACAGCATGCGACCTGTGATTTGAGCGCGTGAGCCAGCGGTCACTAGAACCCAGGCTCACCCCTCCCGAACCGATGATTCGTGCTGCCGTTCCGTTCCGCGCCACTGGCGTCGGACGCGGTCGCGCCTGCACGGACCGCCAAAGGAGGAACCATGAATAACATCCTTTTGACGAGCCGGAAGACCGCTCGTATGACTTGTGCCTGGGTACCAACGGGCGATCCGAAGATGCCTCTTGCTTGCGTCTGGACAGATGCAGAGCCTTCACTAGTGACCTCTACAGCGCAGTCCTCCCAAACTGATGAAGCAGGGGGATTGCGTCTGTGCGCATAGAGGAAGCAGACCTCGAAGTTGCGGCGAGGCCACCAGCCCGTGGCCTCGTCGTTCCTCGTAGCTGGCAGAAACATCTGCTCTCGTTCCTAATGGTCTTTGGACCGGGCCTGATCGTGATGGAAGCGGACAACGACGCGGGAGCTGTTTCCACTTATATGCAGGCGGGCGGCCAGTATGGTTTGCACCTACTCTGGCTGCTTGTGGTGTTGCTGCCCATCTGCTACTTCGTACAGGAAATGGTGGCCCGGTTAGGAATCGCAACCGGCAAGGGCCACGCCGCCATGATCTATGAGCGCTTTGGCACGTGGTGGGGACGCTTCTCGCTCATCGATCTGCTGGTAGTCAACTTCCTAACGCTGATCACCGAGTTTGCGGCGATCTCCCTGGCACTCAGCGCGCTGGGAATCAACCCATACATATCGGTGCCGGTGTCGGCGTTGGGACTCACACTCATGGTCGTCACCGGAAGCTATCTTCGCTGGGAACGTATCGTCATAGCACTCTGTCTGATGGATCTAACCTGGTTCGCGCTGGCCTATGTCGTGCATCCCGACTGGTCAGCAGTTTCCCGCTCGATTGTGAACCCCGGAATTCCCACAGGTGGAATTACCAGCAGCCTCGTCTTTCTTGTAATTGCGATTGTGGGTACGACCATCGCACCATGGCAACTCTTCTTCCAGCAAAGTTGCGTGGCGGAAAAGCGGCTGCGCTTCGCAGACTTGAAGTTGGCGCGGCTCGATACACTCATCGGCGCAACCTTCACCGTGTTTGTGGCAGGCGCCATGATGCTGGTCGGCAACTATGGCTTTCAGCACAAAGTTGTCTTTCAAGACCCTGCTCAGCTTGCTCTCGCACTCGGTCCGCTTGCAGGAAAGTTCGTGCGTAACGGGGTGCTGTTGCTGATGGTCAATGCTGCCGTGCTGGGAACGACGGCCATCTCTCTGGCCAGCGCGTGGGCATACGGCGAAGTGAAGGGCTGGGAACACTCTCTTCACAAGAAACTGTGGGAAGCGCCTGGCTTCTACGCAACGTATATCGCCTGCGTCGGTGCGGCTGCGGCAATTGTCTTGATTCCGCATGTACCGCTGCAACTGGTCATTATCAGCGTGCAGGTTTTCGCGGGACTGATTCTTCCCTCCGCCATTATTTTTCTTCAGCTCCTGCTCAATGATCACGCGTTGCTCGGTGATCGCTGGGTCAACCGCCCCTGGAACAACTGGATCAACTGGACGATCATCGCTGTCCTCTTTGCTCTGTCGCTGCTGCTGGCTGCACAGGTAATGCTTCCCAACCTATTCAAGTAAGTGCGAGAGGTGATTGATGACAACCATGCAGAGTTCGTATAAACCGCAGCGCTACAACGTTGTCCACCCACTCCAAGACGTGCCCGAGCAGAAGTGTTCAAGCGAAGGTCTTGGCCAGATTGCGATAACGCCAAGCGTTCGCCTGTCCCTCAGGGTTCTGCGCGGCTACCTGATGCTGATGACCGTAATGTTGCTCTATCACGTGCTTGATCTCGCTGGCGCGCTCAAGCACTTCAAGCTCTAAGAAACGAGGCACTCGATGGAAGAACCCGAAATAAACGAGCCTCCGCGAGCCGGAGGCAATCTCCGGTAGACCACGCCAGCTCAGGCAACTCTGTCTCCGGGAGAACCACAGCACAAGAGCGAGCTCATTTCTGTAACGAGCTCCCAGCAATAGACAGCATTCGCAACTCACGGCGAATGCACGAGTCCACTGGCGGACCATATGAGAGGTCTGCCCAGAACACTCGTGGTGTGTCCGCTCAACCGACCAGACACGCTACATCGGAGACGACCATGAACCACCGGAACTTGATCAACGATGCCTGGGTATATTCCTCGAACGCGCGCGCCGAAGACGGTCTCGAACCACCTCGCGGGTGGAGGGCGCTGCGAGACACAGTGCTGATCCCACTTGGCGTATTTGTTGTGCTTCTCGTGCTCGCGCTATTCATGAGTCACACCGCTCTCGCCCAGACTGGGAGCGGAAGAATTGCAGGATCAGTGAAGGATGCAACGGGCGCTGTTATTTCGGGAAGTAGCGTTACCTTAACCAGCACAGCAACGAGCGTGACCCAAACTACTACGAGCAATGAGGAGGGTATCTTCAACTTTCCCGTTGTATCGATTGGGCAATACGAACTCGACGTCACCGCGAGTGGATTCACGCCATATAAGCAAACCCGCGAAATCAAGATCGATGTGAACACATCGCTGACCATCGACGTGACGCTTCAAGTGGCGCAGGATTCGCAAACTGTCACGGTGACGGAGGGCAACGCCGAGGTCCATACCACGGACACACAGATTGGCCAGACAATCGAGAGCAAGCAGATAGTCGACATTCCTCTTAACGGCCGCAGCTACACGGATCTGCTGGCCGTACAGGCGGGCGTCACACCGGTGACGACGAGCGGCGCAGGCAACAGCAGTTCCGGAGGCGGCTTTGGCACCGTGCCAGCGGCGGGTCAGGCCAACACGGGGCAGTTCTCCATCCATGGACAACGCGAATCTGACAACGCCTACTACCTGAATGGCGCTAGCGTTGAGGAAACCATCGGCCAGCAGGCGGGCATCATCCCTAACCTCGACTCTATTGCCGAGTTCCGGATTCTCTCCAGTAACGTTGACGCTGAATACGGAAGTTTCACCGGCGGCATCATCAACGTGGTCACAAAATCTGGCACCAATGCCTTTCATGGCAATCTCTTTGAGTTCTTCCGCAACACTAACCTCGACGCACGGAACTATTTCTCTCCTGAGCGCGCGGTCTTCCATCAAAACCAATATGGTGGCACCTTTGGGGGCCCAATCCACAAGGACAAAATATTCTTCTTCGCGGACTACCAGGGGCAGCGTTACATCCAGGGTATCGAGACAGGCTTCGTTACAGTGCCTTCTCTGCTGAACCGAAGCGGCAACTTCGGCGCGGGATCTGCGTTTACCGGAACAGTCAACGGGATATATCTTGCACAAACTCTGACTCAGCGACTCGGCTACCAGGTCACGCAGGGCGAACCGTTTTCACAGGTGTTTCCCAGCGGCGTGATTCCCCAACGCGCATGGGGAACCGCGTCACAGCGCATGCTGCAGTACATTCCCGAACCGAACATCGGCTTGAATACGTTCTCAAGCGGAGCGTATGACAGCCGCATCAATGACAACAAGACAGCTGGCCGCGTGGACTTCAACTCCAACCGCTTCGGCACTTCATCGATCTACTACTTCAACGATCTCTACAACCTGGACAACCCCTATCCCAGCGGTCTTGGCGGCGCCACACTTCCCGGTAATGGCTTCGCTTATGATGCGACATCCAGTGGCGGCGACCAGGTGTTGATCTTCAGCAACATCCATACGTTTGGAGCGAGCACCGTGAACGAGGCGCGCTTCGGCATGACACGTCTCGACAACAAGATTGGTGAGCCAAAAGGTGGCGTTGGCGTCACTTTACAGGACCAGGGCATCCAGGCCGGTGGCGAAGGAATTGTCCAGGGTTTTCCTGCACAGGCGGGCCTCGAGGAACTCTATTTCAACGGCTTTTCGGTTGGAACAAATCCCTTCTCCCTTGCTCAAGTCAATGACACATACGATTTGGGCGATAGTGTTTCGCGCACCATAGGCAACCACACCCTCAAGGTTGGCGGGAGATACATCTGGTATAAAGTCAAACAGGATCCGAACCTCGTTGCCAACGGCACATTCTCATTCTTTGGTTCGGGAAACCAGACGACTGGCAATGGCTTCGCAGACTTCCTGCTCGGACTCCCTGATTTCTATTCTCAACAATCCTCTCCAACCTTTTACGAATCGGCCGCAGATGGCGACCTCTTTGCGCAGGACAGTTTCCGTGTACGTCCCAGCCTTACTTTGAACTACGGCCTACGCTGGGACTACGTCACACCATGGGCAGAGAAGTATCACCAGACGACTACGTTTGTGCAGGGAGTGCAGTCCACGACCTTCCCGGGCGCGCCTCTCGGCTACCTGGTCCCCGGGGATCCTCTCCCTGGTGGCGGACACATTCCAGCTGGCATTGCGCCCACACCACTCAACAACTTCTCTCCCCGCTTTGGCCTGGCCTACTCACCTTCTGTATCGGATGGCTTTATCAGCAAGCTCACGGGCGGCCCAGGAAAGACCAGCATCCGTTTGGGCGGAGGACGCTTTTTCACTTCGCCCCAGGGTCTCACGGTTGCGTATCCAACCGGCAACCCGCCCTATGGCCTGACTTACACCAGTCCGGAGGCGCCCGTCATGGAGACACCCTTCATCGGTGCGCTCTCCGGGACGCATTACATCCAGCAGTTTCCCGTGAATGTACCTTCTTATAGTGTTTCGCCAACTAACCCGGATAACTCGGTTGACTGGAGCCGCTATTACCCCATCAGCGGTGCGGGCAGCGTTTATTACAAGAACAAGACCAGTTATGCAATGCAGTACAACCTCACCATCGAGCGTCAGATTGGTACGAATACTCTGGTCAGCGTCGGTTATATAGGTTCGCTGGGTCGGCACTTGTTGACGGTCGTCGGAGCGAATCCCGGCAATCCCGCCCTGTGCCTCAGCCTAAGTCAACCGTCGGAAGTGGCACCAGGCTCTCCGACTTGCGGTCCCTTCGGGGAGAACCTGGTCTATACCCGCGCGGACGGTACGGTGGTTAACGGAACGCGCAGCCCCTTTCCCAACACGATCGGGACTGATGCCTACTACAAGAACATGGGCAATTCGAAGTACAACGGTTTGGAGGTCACCTTCAAGCACACCGCAGGACCGTTGTCCTTCCTCGCCAGCTATACCTACTCCAAATCTTATGACCAGACATCGAGCATCCAGGAACAGGTCGATCCGTATGACTATCACCGGCTCGATGGCATCTCAGCCTTCGATCTCAAGCATGACTTCGTCTTCAGTTACAACTACGACCTGCCTGTAGATCGTTTCCTTCATCCAAACCGGTTCACCAGCGGCTGGGCGCTTTCCGGGATTACCCGCTTTGCCTCAGGGCTGCCTGTCACCTTTGCCAGTTCAGGCGATAACTACCTCGTGCAGGTGCAGAACAACGGTGTGAACTCAATCAGTATCGACATGCCTAACTACGATGGCACAGGATACAAGATCAACCATAACCCCCGAAACGGCAGACCCTATTTCAACACCGCCGCATTCACGCCCAATGCACTTGGAACAGAAGGCAACTCCAAGCGCAGGATGTTTTATGGGCCTGGCATCGATAACTACGATATGGCGCTGCACAAAGTAACTAACTTCACCGAATCGCGCTCACTTGAGTTGCGTTTGGAAATGTTCAACGTCTTCAACCACGCGCAGTTCTACCCGAATGGATCGGTCGACGGAAACATAGGCGATGCCTCCTTCGGCCATGTACTGCGTGCAGCCGATCCTCGAATTGGTCAGATCGCGGCGAAGTTCCGCTTTTAACAACACCCTAGGAGGCGCAGAAGCGCCTCCTGTATCCCACACAGAGGGTAGATGGAGATTGGCATGATCGGAATCAGCACTGTTTCATTCAGCCTGCACTTGTTAGCTGCGATCGTGATGGGCGCAACGGTGGGCATGGAGCGGCAATGGCGGCAACGCATGGCGGGCACCCGTACCAATGCTCTGGTGGCCGCCGGAGCCGCGGCTTTTGTGATGTGTGGCTTCCTCCTCGATAATGACCCTTCTGCGCGCGGGCGTATCGTCTCCTATGTCGTCTCTGGAGTAGGCTTCCTGGGGGCCGGAGTGATCTTCAAGGAAGGTGGAAACGTGCGCGGTCTAAACACGGCCGCGACGATATGGTGTTCTGCCGCGATCGGTGCGCTGTGCGGGCTCGGTGCTCTGAACCTGGCACTTGTGCTCGGGGTCGCCATTCTAGTAGCGAACATGGGGCTTCGGCCGCTTGCTTATCGTCTCCACCCCGCCATTCCCGAGGATTGTTGCATCGAGAGGACGACGATGTCGCCGAGGCTATCGGTGGTCCCTTCCAGGATGAGGGAATCGAACTCATCCTGAATGCGCAGATCAAAAGGGTGTCTGGACAGTCGGGTCAACGGTGAAAATTATCGCCGAGCAAAACGGAGTTGAGAAGACCATAGAGGGCACACACATCCTGGTTGCAACGGGTCGCGTCCCAAACACGAAAGATCTGGGACTGGAAGTAGCAGGCGTTCAGGTCACGGATCGCGGCTATGTGAAGGTGAACGAACGCCTCGAGACCACTGCACCCGGCGTCTGGGCTGTCGGCGAGGTGGCCGGAAGCCCCCAGTTTACTCACATCAGTGAAGACGATTTCCATATCATCCGTGACAACGTCACCGGCGGCAATCATGTCACCACCGGAAGATTGGTTCCATTCTGCATGTTCACCGATCCGGAGTTTGCTCGAGTCGGGCTCAGTGAGAGGGAGGCTAGGACCAAATGTATTCCGTACCGGCTATTCACGGTTCCAATGGCGACAGTCCTCCGTGCGCGCTCGCTTGTTGATACGCGCGGATTCCTGAAGGTCCTTGTCGCGACAGATAGTGATCGGATCCTTGGCTTCATGATCTTCGGTGTTGGAGCAGGCGAGGTCATGTCGGCCGTTCAGATCGCGATGATGGGAGGACTACCCTACACAGCGCTAAGGGATGCGGTTCTGGCCCACCCCACGCTTGTCGAAGGGCTTCACATGCTGTTCGAGTCGGTCCCTTCTGTACCGAGTGAAACGATACCGGAGGAAATGACAGTTTAGGTAAGTGCGTGAATTGCCATCGGACAGGTTGGGGCCTTCCTTTTGAAAATTGTTCGTGTTTGGCCGTCGATTGGTGCGAAATCGCCAATGCGCTCATCGAGTACTGACATCTCCGATAGAGCAAATGCTTTAAGACCAGCCATGCCCAGCTTGAAGTCGGTCGATTTTCCGTCCACGATTTTGAGCCCACATGATTTGCCACGATGATTCCCATGTGTTCTACAAAAAACGGGAGCTAAGCTCCCGCTTTCTTAGTTGTTGACTTCGAACGTTACCTCAAGCATAACTGGCAGGCCCAGAGGCAGGCTGGTTACTCCTAGGACGGACCGCACGGATATCTTTTCCTCTCCAAACACATCTCGAAGAAGTTCCGATGCTGCATCCGCGACGAAGGGCTGCTTAACATCCGCTTCTCCAGATGTGGCCAGGAAGACTCTCACGCCAATGACCCGCGTCACGCGATCCAGAGATCCCAGATATTCCTTCGCAGCGGATAGAGCATTCAGGGTCGCGGTTCGCAGAGCATCACGGCCAGCATTCGCATCGATCTCCTTGCCCAGGCGCCCAACGAATTGAGGCTTGCCATCCTTGACCGGCAGCATTCCACTCAGGAAAAGCAGGCCGCCTGACTGGACTGCCTCGACGTATGCGCCAAGCGGGTGGGGAGCGTTGGGGAGAACGATCCCGAGGTCCTGCAGCCGGTGCTCCGCGCTGGCCGGCTGCGGAATGCTCGGGCTTACCATTTGCCGTTGTGCGCACCGCCGTCCACGTGCAGCACCTCCCCGGTGATCTGGCGCGATTCGGTAAGATAGATCACCGCGCTTGCGATGTCCTCCGCAGTGGAGATCGTGCCCATCGGCGACAAAGTCTTCAGGAAGTCCTTCGGGTTGTCTTTGTGAAGAGGAGTGTCAACGATTCCGGGCGCGACCGCATTGAAGCGGATCTGTTCCTTCGCATACTCCGAGGCCAGGCTGCGTGTGATGGCTTCAAGACCGCCCTTCGTGATCATCGGCACGGACGCCGGTATGCCACCGATGGGATTTTTGACCAGCGATGTCGTGATGCTCACGACGCTTCCGCCCGACTTTTGTGCGAGCATCTGCTTGACCGCGAGCTGGGTGATGTAGATGTAGCCTTCGAGATTCGTAGAGACGAGTGCACGGAAATCATCAGCGCTGTAATCAGTGAAAGGCTTAGCCGAAAAGATGCCTGCGTTGTTGACAACCGCATTAATCGAGCCAAACTTCTGAACAGCAGCATCGACCACCTTCTGTGCAGTAGCCGCTTGGCCGATGTCTCCGTCCACCAATATAAGCTTGTCGGAAGCCTTCAACTCTACCGACTTTGTCGCATTGCGAGATGTGCCGACTACGTTATAGCCACGTTCAAGGAACGACCTTACTACTGCGGCGCCGATTCCCTGAGAGGCGCCTGTCACGATTAGCGTCTTTTGAGTGTTTGCCATTTTATTGCTCCTGTCAAAATCAGTGCTGCTGACGTCGCAGATGGCAACGTGGGAATTGTCCTCGACGTTGGCGATGCCGCACGTTAATGCGGCTACCTGCAGCGTTCAAGCTGCAATATAGATGTGGGAGGAGATTGCTATGAGACTCGATTTGTTCTGATACCCGCTATCGCTCTAGTCGATAGCTTCCAGTTGTCGATCGAGGGTAGCAATGTTCGAGATCTGACGACTCATTCTCAAGAAGGCGTTGAGTGCGCTCGTCGGATAACGATCATGCCGTCTAACAAATACAGTCTCTACCTGCGCCTGATCCACTGGGAGCTCATGCACTGTGACGGACTGATCTATCCAGAGTCTGTCCACCAGCATCTTCGGTAGCAAGGTTATACCTACGCCCGCAGTGATGCAGGTGATAATTGCATCGAGAGATGCAAATTCCATCACCATGTAATGAATACCTAGCCCATCGAGGATAGAGACGAGCCTTTGACGGTAAGAACAACCCTGTTGAAAAACGATTACTTTGAGATTTGGAAATTTGGCGAGGTCATTGAAGTTTCGTACGAATAAAGGGCTTACAAGAACAAGTTCTTCGAGGAATAGAGGCTCCTCTCTCAGTTCTTGATGATGAATAGGCCCTGCCACAAAGGCACCCTCTAACTCGTGTTCCGCTACCTGATTGATCAGAGATGTCGTAGTACCCGTCACGATCGCTAACTCGACTCTCGGATATTCTTGCGCATATTGAACTACGAGAGTGGGCAGTCGCAGTCCAGCTATCGTTTCCGTCGTTCCGATACGCAGTTTGCCCTTTGGAGTTCCATCCTCCTTGACCGCCGTGATGGCTTGCTGGAAGAGCGCAAGTATCTGCTCCACGTAGGGAAGGAGGCGTCGACCAGCTTCACTCGGTTCCACGCCACGGCTGTGCCTGACGAATAGTTGAACGCCGAGCTCTTCCTCCAGGAGGCGAATGCGGGAGGTGACATTTGATTGCACCATGTTCAGTTCAGCCGCCGCCCGGTTCATGCTGCCGATTCTTGCCACGGCGTCCACAATCCTCAAGTCATCTGCGTCCATGTGCGTGCTGCCTCCACATGCCAGTATAGAGACGAATCTCTTTCCAATCAGTCGGTTTTATTCCATATAAAAGACGATCTGCTTGAGACAGCGCACTAGATTCCGTCGTAGGAGCGATGAAATGATTACAGTTGGCCTCTTTGCCCGTTTGGAAGCGAAGTCGGGCAAAGAAGAGGAACTCGCTGCGTTCTTGATGCAGGGACTCGATCTTGCGAACTTCCACACTTCGAAGTCAAGATCGTAGGTATACGAAAGACGGTCAGAACCGCACACGGGCTGAAGATCCCGGTTCAGCCAGTTGGAAGACGGGTGCCTGAATACGTTATTGTCCCGGCGATCGCCTGCAAGACAGCCGATACTCTGAAAGCAGCTCTTGCGAGGCCCGACGTCCGCGATGCTGCGAAGGCGTTTCGAAAGTGGGCGAACGACGGAGCAAAGTTGAGCGCTGCTTGTGCCGGAACCTTTGTGCTCGCTGAGTCTGGTCTGCTCAACCAGCAGCCCGCAACCACCACCTGGTGGCTGGCGCCAATTTTTCGCGAACGATACCCTCAGGTATTGCTGGACGAATCGGACATGGTGGTCAAGTCCGGAAACGTTGTGACTGCCGGAGCTGCTCTGGGCCATATCGACCTTGCCTTATGGCTGATTCGAAGTGTCAGCCCCGAGCTTGCGTCGCTCACCGCAAGATATCTCATTATCGATTCCAGACCTTCCCAGACTGCGTATGCTCTCTCTGATCACCTAATCCACTCCGACCCGGTTGTACAGCTCTTCGAACGCTGGGCGCGTGCCAGGCTCGCACGTGGATTTTCCCTCGACAGTGCTGCGAAGACCGTAGGCGCAAGCAAAAGGACGCTTACCCGGCGCCTACAGAGCGTCCTTGAGAAATCTCCGATGTCGTATTTCCAAAGCCTACGCGTTGAACGGGCGGTGCATCTATTGAAGACCAGCAAGGCAAGTGTCGAAGAGGTTGCCGCAAAAGTCGGGTACAAGGACGGTGGAACGTTGCGACTCCTTCTGCGACGGCGGCTCAATCTCGGAGTGAAGGAGATAAGAAGAGCTTCCTGAACGCAGGACGTATGTGCTCGCGTTTCACAAGATCGCTGTAGTTACTCGCAACAACAACCACACCTGTCATCTAGATGCGTCCTTACACGATGTGCTTGATGCGGGACTCCACCTGGCACGGATGAGCTTTCAGATCGCGGTCACCAATCTTTGGCGAACGTCTCATCGGCTTTACCAACTCCGGGCATACCCTACCGCGCCAGATCGCACTGTCTCATTGCCCCCCTTTCATCGGGACCTCCGAGTGGATTATTCAAAATAAGCAGAATCGTATCTTGTATGCGAGTAGTGGGTTTGTGAAAGTTGCGGTCGTCTTCGAGAGAAGCTTGGCAAGCCGAGTCTTTCGGCTTTATAACCGCGTCCGCTCCAGTTCAAGACTGAGTTCTTCGATCTACCGCTCGGCAGTAGGTTTGCCGATGCGCCCATCCACCTAGCGGCACATCTCACCCCACACTCCGGACCTCAAACTACCGATAACTTCAACCGTGCGTATGCTCCGACGGATGCACTCAAACGATCGGGTTGTGGTCGTGAAGGGCCGTCAGCAGCTTCAATGCGATCTCCAGACACAATTGGGTCTTAAGTCGCGCCGTTGGCAGGTAAAGTGAAACAAAATTTCGCATCTCCGCACAAGCACCTCGCCGGCTCTGCCGAGCGCAACCAGAGGAAAGGTCGTCTTCCCCAAGTCAATGCCGATTGAACGTATCTCCATCTCGATGATCCTCCTGCTTCCTGCCTGCCTCTACGATGTACCTGCGGCTTCTTGCAAATGCCCAATTCTTTTTCAACCGCAAGGAGGGCATTTTGGCGCTAGCGGAATGGTATCTAAGAACCGCACCGGGCCTCCCATTGAATTCGCGCCTAACCACCTATGGGAAGAGGAATTTACCGGAGAGTGGGGGGCAGTGCACATTTGAAGGAGACGATTCCCCTCCGCAACCCCAAAATGACATCGTCAGTCCTTCTTCTTGAGTAGCTCGATCAACTGCACGGGGTGGATGGGCTTGGCAATCAGCTCGAACTCAAATCCCTGTCGTTGACCTTCAAGCAGGATCTCTGAGATTCCCGTCTGGCCGGAAAAGAGCAGGATTCTCGCTGCGGGATTCATCTTTCGAACCGTAATTGCAAGTTCAACTCCATTCATCTGCGGCATCAACACATCGGAGAGCAGGTAATCCGGCCGAAACCGACCCGCTGTTTCCAGCGCCGTCCAGCCATCGTAGGCCGTCAGCACATGAAAACCCTCCAAGTCCAGGATTTCGCTGAGGGTGTCCGCAATCAGCTTTTGGTCGTCGACGACCAACACCTTCGGCCGACGCGGGTGAGTATCACTTGAATCAGCCTCTTCCCACGAAGACTCGTTCGGTTTCCGCAGTGGCTTGTCCGTCGCGTATATGTGGTCGGATGGCGGTTCATGCATAGATGAGTTCTCGCAGATCGACACATCAACTTAGTGCACGAGGGGGAATCACAAAGGGGAGGAAGATGGTGACGGAGGTGCCGCTGCTGCCCTTCTCAGTGCTGCTTGCAACAGAAATCTGGCCTCCGCGCCGTTCGACGAGCTGTTTTGCGACCCAGAGACCAATGCCTGTTCCCAGCTCGCCCTTCGTCGTGAAGAATGGTTCAAAAATCCTTGCGAGGTTCTCCGCGCTGATGCCTGTTCCGCTGTCTCGGATCACGATCTGAATCCCGTCACCGGCAGAGCTGATCACCTTCCGGGTTGAGATATGGAGAACTCCTCCATCGCGCATTGCATCGATGGAGTTGGCAATGATGTTGGAAATGACCTGGATCATTTCACCCTTGCTCACGGCTATTTTCTGCAGGTCATTGAAACGGCGATCCACTGAAATACCCGAGCTGATCAACTTCGAGTTGTAAACCGTCAGCACATTCTCAACCAGATCATGCAGGTGGAGATCGACCGGCGAATTTGTATCCCGATAGTAGCCCAGCGTTTGCCTTGCAATATGAGAGACGCGTTCCAGCTCGCCCTCTGCCGTCATCAGCAGCTTGTACGCCTTCCCTTCTGCAGGGCTGTTTTGCCGGGCCAGGTAGATCAGGTTCATCAGCGATTCAAGAGGATTGTTAATCTCATGAGCGATTGCACTCGCCATCCGGCCCGTGGCAGCCAACTTCTCAGACTGGACCAGCAGCCGCTCGATGCGCTTGCGGTCGGAGATATCGCGCGCGATTTTCGAGGCCCCGATCACACGGCCCGTTTCATCGCAGATGGGAGAGATGGTTACGGAAACCTCAAATGTCTCACCGCTCTTTTTTTGACGCGTGGTCTCGTAGTGATCGATACGCTCTCCCGCCCGCAGCTTTTGCAGGATCTCATCTTCCTCGTATTGAAGATCTTTCGGTATCAGCCGCAGGACAGGTTGGCCGATCATCTCCTCAGCGGTATAGCCAAACATCTGGCATGCCCCTGCATTCCAAGTTTTCACAACGCCCTTCAGATCTTTACTGATAATGGCGTCATCGGCGGAATTAACAATGGCCGCAAGCCTGGATCGGATCTCTTCCAGCTTCTTGCGATCCGAAATGTCGTGAGCAATCTTCGAGGCCCCGATCACGCGCCCGGTTTCGTCCCTAACGGGTGAGATCGTTACCGATACGGGGAACTTTTCGCCACTCTTCTTCACTCTCGTAGTTTCGTAGTGATCGATCCGTTCGCCCGCCCGCACCTTACTCAGAATATCTGCCTCTTCATTGTGCAGTTCCGGGGGAATGAGCCGCAGAATGGACTGGCCAACCATCTCCTCTGGTTCGTAGCCGAAGAGGCGGACGGCTGCTTCGTTCCAGCTAGTGATTGTCCCATTCAAGTCCTTGCTGATAATCGGGTCGTCGGAGGAGCTGACGATAGCGGCAAGGTGAAATCTCGGATCGAGAATAGGCTGTTGAGCATCGCGGCGACGATCACGCGCAGTGGCTGAATTTCCGAACTGTAAGGCTCGTGACTCCAAAGCTTGGGGACTCCGATGTCTTTTCCTGAAGCGGGTGCGCAAATATACTTGAGTTATACGATGCAGATTCCGGGCTGAACGCTTGCTGCCGTGGATCTGTTGAGATCAGCCTGTCGTACAACTGCGGGCAATGGTGGCGCAGAAGGTCCAAATCCCGTATACTGGTTGATGTTGTATCTACTGTTTTT
Source organism: Alloacidobacterium dinghuense (assembly GCF_014274465.1). NCBI lineage: Bacteria > Pseudomonadati > Acidobacteriota > Terriglobia > Terriglobales > Acidobacteriaceae > Alloacidobacterium > Alloacidobacterium dinghuense. The sequence continues at coordinate 5,777,298 of NZ_CP060394.1, forward strand.
CTAAGCAGGAAACCATGCCCAAATTGAAAACACACAGGGGCGCGGCAAAGCGCTTCAAGAAGACTGGCACCGGCAAAATCAAGCGTGGACAGTCCAAGATGCGCCATATCCTCACGTCGAAGGAGACCAAGACCAAGCGCAAGCTCGCACACAGCGCTCTGGTTTCGGACGCCGACCACGCGAAGGTGGCCCGCATGATTCCATACGCCTGATCTGTCGCAAGACAAGGTCTTTCGGTAAAGCGTTCCGATAGACCCCGGCCAGGCAAAGGCCGAGTGATCAGAATTGACAGCGAGTGAAGAGGTTTAAAGCCGGGATAATCCCGAGCCTCCTGCCTCCAGCCGCATAACGAAAGACGCAAAAGGAGAACCAAGGCAATGCCCCGCGTAAAACGTGGAACAAAACGCAATGACCGCCGCAAGAAGATCCTGAAAAGGGCGAGCGGTTACTTCCTCACAAAATCGAAGCTGTACCAGGCAGCCCAGGAAGCCGTCGAGCGCGGCCTGAAGTTTGCCTACAGCGGGCGCCGCCAGAAGAAGCGCCAGTATCGCTCACTCTGGATCGTGCGTATCAACGCCGCCGCAAAGCTGAACAACATCAGCTACTCGCAGCTCATCAACGGCCTCAAGAAGGCCGGCGTCGAGCTCGACCGCAAGATCCTCGCCGACATCGCCGTGAACGACGCGCAGGGCTTCACCGCCCTGGTCGAGCAGGCAAAGGCCGCACTGGACAATACCGCCGCAGCGTAAACGAATAGCAGTTCAGAAGTAACAAAGGGCGCGATAATCGCGCCCTTTTTCATTAGGTTTGTCATCCTAAACTAGGCTGTCACCCTGAGCGGAGCGAAGGGTCTGCTTTTCTCAGAATGGAGCACGAAAAGTGGGCGCCCCATCCTTTCGCGTTCTTTTTGCGAAAGGGTGGGAAAGCACGAACCTAATCGTTTCGTCAGACAGTCAGAGCTAATCTGCAGCATTCTCCCCAAGCGGCAGAAAATACTGCGTACCCTTAATAGGCTCAGACAACCGCTTCATTAGCAATTTCAGATCCTTGTTGTTATTCACAAAATCGATGTCCGAAGTATTCACAATGAGCAAATCGCTGGCCGAGTAGTGAAAGAAGAAGTGCTCATAAGCCGCCACGATCTGCTCAATGTACGCATCGCTGATCGCCCTTTCACCAGCGACGCCTTTGCGTTTGAGCCGCTGTTTCAGCGCCTCCGGAGTTGCCTGCAGATAGATCACGAGATCAGGCGCGGGAAGCTGTTCGCGAAACATCTGGTAGTAACGGTTGTAGAGCGCCAGCTCAGCATCGCTGAGATTGACGTATGCAAAAAGCTTGTCCTTCTCAAAGATGTAATCAGTAACCACAGGCTCATCGGAATGCTTAGCCTGACGTAGTTGCTCATAGCGTTCGGCAAGGAACCACATCTGCGCGGCAAAAGCCATGCCCGGTTCAGCACCATAGAAACGATCCAGGAAGGGATTATTTTCCGGCTCAACAATATGTTTTGCATGCAGCGTCTTAGCCAAATGCTCTGCCAACGACGACTTGCCAACCCGGATCGGGCCTTCGACGGCGATAAAACGCGGCTGTTCGAAAAGCTTGGCCATCTCACGTCAACTCAAAAGCGAATAAAATACGAAGGTACCATGCTCCCTGCCATTGCGCCACCGGCAGGTTCCAAAATGGGCAACAGGCTAAACTAAAACCCAATGCTTGCTACACTCGCCACCGCCGGAGCCGCGGTCACCTTGGCCGCGGGCGGATACGCTTATGCAGCAATGTGGCCGACTTCGCAGATCTTCGGCCGCGCCATCATCGGAGGTCCAGACTCGAATGAATTCGCCCTCACCTACGACGACGGCCCCAACGATCCCTACACACTGCAACTTCTGGAAATCCTTGCGAAACATGACGTCTGTGCCACCTTTTTCCTGATCGGACGGTTCGTCCGCCAGTGCCCTGACATTGCTCGCGCAATCCATGCCGCAGGCCACCTTGTCGGCAACCATACCATGACTCATCCAGTCCTCTTGTTTCAGTCTCCGCAACGAGTGCGTGCAGAGTTGGCAGACTGCAATGCCGCCATCGAAGACGCACTCGGCGAGCAGGTCCGGTATTTCCGCCCACCTCATGGAGCACGCAGACCCGACGTGCTGCATACGGCACACCACCTGGGACTGACGCCGGTGCTCTGGAATGCGATGGGGTACGACTGGAAACCAACAACTGCCGAGCAGGTGGTCGCGAATCTCCAACGTGGGATAACACGAAATCGCCAACATGGGGTGGGCTCAAACTTGTTGCTACACGACGGGGGTCAGGCTGGCATTGGCCAGAACCGTGAGCACTCAGTCGCCGCGACTGAAAAACTGTTGGAACTGCTTGGGCGGCAAGTTCGATTTGTGACAGTCGATGCATGGAACAAATAGCGCTCGTGTGTAGGAGGATCCATGCGAACTTACACTTTGGTTGATTGCCTCATGAATCCTTGGTTGAGTTTTGGGATGATTCAACGTGTTTTTTCCGCAAGACCTTGGAGGGCATCTTTTGCCGCACTGATTGTGTGGGCTACATCGTCCATGGTGTGCGCCGTACTCATAAATGCGGCTTCATATTGCGATGGCGGCAACCAGATGCCCTGGTCGAGCATGGCTTGATGAAATCGGGCGAATGTTGCAGTATCTGAGGTCACGGCTGATTCGAAATCAATTACGCTGTTGGCAGCAAAAAACCAGGTGAACATCGCGCCTACGCGATTCGTGGTGAGTGATAATCCTATCCTCGCCGCCTCGGCGGCAACACCATCTGCCACCGCAGCACTCAAAGCTTCAAGCCGCGCGTAGACCTCATTGCGATGCTCCTTCAAATGGCTGACGGTCGCGATGCCAGCCGCCATGGCCAGCGGATTTCCACTCAACGTTCCTGCCTGATAGACGGGTCCAAGCGGAGCAAGCATGTCCATGATTTCGGAGCGTGCGCCAAAGGCCCCGCAGGGCAAACCGCCGCCAATGATCTTGCCCAGGGTCGTCATGTCAGGCTGAACGCCGTACAACTCCTGCGCGCCGCCATATGCAACACGAAAGCCTGTCATCACCTCATCAAAGATCAGCAACGCTTGCTCCCGTTGCGTGATATCGCGCAGCGCTTGCAAGTAGCTGTCGACTGGGGGAACACAGCCCATGTTACCGACTATCGGCTCGAGAATGACGCAGGCGATCTGACCACGATGCTCAGCGAAAGCTGCTTCGACGGCAAAGATATCATTGAAGGGCAGGGCGAGCGTGAAGTGCGCGATCTCGTCAGGGACGCCGGCAGAGCCTGGAATGCCGAATGTCGCTACGCCTGATCCGGCTTTTACCAGAAGACCGTCCGAATGACCGTGGTAGCAGCCTTCAAATTTGATGATGTAATCGCGCTTGGTAGAGGCGCGCGCCAGCCGGATCGCAGACATGGTCGCTTCCGTGCCGGAGCTGACGAAGCGCAGTTTTTCGATCGATGGATATGCATCGATCACCAGTTCCGCCAGATCGCCTTCAGAGGGAGTCGATGCACCGAAACTAGCGCTGTTGGCAGCCGCATGCTGGATCGCTTCAACGACGGGGGGAAAAGCATGGCCCAAAATCATCGGCCCCCATGAGCCAAAGTAGTCCAGATAACGGTTGCCGTCCGCATCCCACAAGTACGCGCCCTCACCTCTGACCGCAAACGGAGGGCTGCCGCCGACCGCGCGGAATGCGCGTACGGGTGAGTCTACGCCGCCAGGTAGCAGGTTCTCCGCGCGACGCTGGAGTTCGGCAGAACGATTCAGTTGTCTCTTCTGGGAAACGGGCATCACTGATCAGTATAAGTTCATGCCTGTGCAAACGCAGAAAAGCCTCTCCGTGTGGAGAGGCTTTCTATTTATCTGATCTGTGATTAGAGCGCTTCAGCCAAGCGAGGAAGCAAGCCAGCGTGACTGGTCTCATAGAGAGCGATCAAGCGCCGCGTCATCAAATAGTATGCAGACGCCGCCTGGTGAATATAGAACGGAGCCCGAATTTGCGAACGGCGGATCATCATGTCGAAACGGATGCGGAAGATCGCGCGCTTGAGTTGAACCGCATCGTGGCGCATCCGCTCTGTGACAATCACACCCTCTTCGAAATTCCAGCGCTGCACATAAGCAGCGAGTGCGATGAGTAGGTCCGCATTGTTACGCATTCTCCGCAGTCCTTCCGTGCCGCCGATCAGACCCCAGAGATGTTCCGGTTCAAGTTGCAACTGGTTGGCCTTCGGCTGCAGGTTGTCGAGCGCAACGATCTCAAGTCCCCGGGCGTGCATCGGTTCCATGCGCGACACGAGATCTTCCCACGTTGTCGAGCGCAGGCGACTGGCGCTGATCTGCGTATAAACCAGACCACCAGCGAGAAGAACCAGGAATGAGACTAATAAAACAATGATCATAACGGCCAGCTCTCAGCGTAGATTTTGAGCACTGCTAACCTGGGTAGAATCGTATTGAACTTTTGCGTGCAAGGCAACAAGATATTTTTGCATTTCTTCCGGAAGCTCCCGCCTTGCTGGTTCCGCGAACCAGAAAGAAATGGTCCAGTAGGCTACGGCACCGATATAGGCAAGGATGCGAACGTGTTCAAGTGTATTAAAATCATGAAGATGGGTGACACCGTAGTAACTGTGGGCGACGTCTACCATGGCTGATATCAAAGCCCATGCAGTCAGCCCCTGTCCTAATCTCATGACGTGGTTTCTTGATACCAGGCCCAACTTCTGGGCTGTAAACATAGCAACGAGGAACAATTCACAGAAAATCAGACTGGTAAATAAATAGGCCCGGATTCCCCAGGCATCCATGCTCTTAGGAACTGAAGGATGAACGGCAAATGTGAGTCCCGCTGCGATGAGGGCTCCGAGAGTCCCCGCTATGATAAATCCGGTGCGCTCGTCGCGCACCCACGTGCCAGTTGGACGCAGCACAACACGCGCCACCTCGACGATCAAAGCGACTTGCAATAAAAAATCAAGGGCGAACGTGATCCAGTACACCTTTGGATACAGCGGACGATCATAGCGCAACACCAGATAGCCAACTATATTTTCCAGGACGTAATACCCAATCAGTGTGGTGAAAACAGGGAACTGCTGCCACCGTTTGCGCAAAAGCAAGACGGTGAACAATACGAAGGTACCTAAGAAGCTCGCTGCCCACAGCGCATTGTCTAACAGCGACACTTTCATAGAGGCATCTTACCCGGATCGCCATCAATTCCAAGAGAAAATGTCAGGCTTTTGCCCTCAGCCATTGTTCTGGCCAATTGGGCTGGGCATACCGCCGCCGGGACCAAAGGCAATGAGGCCGGTCTGACCAATTGGGCTGGGCATACCACCGCCGGGACCAAAGGCAATGAGGCCGGTCTGACCGATCGGGCTGGGCATACCGCCGTCAGGACCAAAGGCAATGAGGCCGGTCTGACCGATCGGGCTGGGCATACCGCCGCCGGGACCAAAGGCAATGAGGCCGGTCTGACCGATCGGGCTGGGCATACCGCCGTCAGGACCAAAGGCAATGAGGCCGGTCTGACCGATCGGGCTGGGCATACCGCCGCCGGGACCAAAGGCAATGAGGCCGGTCTGACCGATCGGGCTGGGCATACCGCCACCGGGACCAAAGGCAATGAGGCCGGTCTGACCGATCGGGCTGGGCATACCGCCGCCAGGACCAAAGGCAATGAGGCCGGTCTGGCCAATCGGACTGGGCATACCGCCGCCAGGACCAAAGGCGATGAGGCCGGTCTGACCGATCGGGCTGGGCATACCGCCGCCAGGACCAAAGGCGATGAGGCCGGTCTGACCGATCGGGCTGGGCATACCGCCGCCAGGACCAAAGGCAATGAGGCCGGTCTGGCCAATCGGGCTGGGCATACCGCCGCCAGGACCAAAAGTAGCGGCATGTGTAACGAAAGGCAGAGCAGCAAAGGACAGACTGGCGAGGGCAGCAACGCGTGCAAAAGTCAACTTTTTCAAAAGGGTCTCCGGGGGCGCTAGAAGCGCTTCACTAAGCGTATCCGTTAGATTCAGTTACAGCGAAATAATTTTCTGAAGAATGTTGATTTTCACAAAAAAATGTGCATTCCTGAGGAATCTACTCCTCAGTGTCACGGTTACGCCAGCGAAATCTCTCTATTTTTTAGCGTTTTCGCTGAGCGACATGCCTTCCCATCGGTATTTCAAAGTTTTGCTCCCATTTCCGTATTCGCAATCGGCTCAGTCCCCCTGCCAAGGCGGGAAGAATGCCTCGTAACTTCCTGGGAACGTCGCGAAATCCGAAGTGTGAATTCGGAATGCTAAACTGACTTTTTCCATCCTTAATCTCTATGAAAACGGAATTGCCTTGTCAGACCAGAAATCCATTATTGCGAAGTCGCCGGTGACATATGCTGATGCCGGTGTTGACATCAGCAGCGGTGATCGTGCCAAGCAACGGATCAAGTATTTAGCTCAGAAGACCTTTACTCGAAATGTGCTGAGCGAAATTGGGGGCTTCGGGGGACTCTTCAAACTGGACACCTCGAAATACCAGCAACCGGTGCTGGTTTCAAGCGCCGATGGCGTGGGGACAAAACTGAAGGTCGCCTTTGAACTGGGTATTCATCACACTGTGGGTTCAGATCTGGTGAATCATTGCGTAAACGATATCGCAGTGCAGGGAGCCGTGCCGCTTTTCTTCCTCGACTATCTGGCGACAGGACTGTTGGACGGAGTGGTGACGGAAAAGATCGTCAGCGGTCTGGCAGACGCATGCCGTGCCAACGGCTGTGCATTGATTGGAGGAGAGACGGCGCAGATGCCGGGCTTCTACTCCGATGGCGAATACGATCTGGCCGGTTTTATTGTCGGTGTGGTTGAAAAAGAGAAGATCATTACAGGAGCTAACATTCAGATTGGCGATGTGCTCATCGGTTTGCCATCTACTGGTCTGCACACAAACGGCTATTCGCTGGCGCGTAAACTGTTCTTCGAAGTCGCAGGCTATAAGGCAGAACAGTACGTAAATGCACTCAAGGAAAAGGCAGGCGCAGCTCTGATGAAGACGCACCGCAGCTACCTGAATGTCATTAAAAAGCTGACGGCGGGCGACTATGTGAACGGCATGGCGCACATCACAGGCGGCGGCATCACGGAAAACCTGCCGCGCATTTTGCCGAAAACGATTTCGGCCGTCATCGACTTGGGAAGCTGGCCTGTGTTGCCAATCTTTGAGCACCTGCGGGAACTCGGCAATGTTTCGCAGGACGAGATGCAACGCACATTCAACCTCGGCATCGGGTTGATAGCGGTAATTCCGGCCGAGAAGTTCAAACGGGTAAAGTCAATGCTGGAACGGGCTAACGAAAAGTTTTACGTGATCGGCCGGACGGTCAAGGGTGATCGCAAGGTGATCTACCAGTGAGTGAGCGACTGCGCTCAAAGCGACTCGGCATTCTTCTTTCCGGACGCGGATCAAACTTCCTTGCAATCGCTGACGCCATCGCAAGCGGGAAATTAGCCGGAGTTGAGATCGCAGTCGTGATCTCAAACAAGGTAGACGCACCTGGCTTGGCGGCTGCGCGCGAACGAGGACTGAACGCAGTTGCTATCGAAACACGTGGACGCAAACGCGCTGAGCATGATTCTGAGATCGTAGCCTGCCTGCATGAGTATCAGGTGGATCTGGTTTGTCTCGCCGGTTACATGCGCCTGCTGTCGCAGGAATTTGTAGCTGCGTTCCCACAGCGTATCCTGAACATCCATCCGTCCCTACTGCCTGCATTTCCCGGGCTCGACGCACAACGGCAGACACTCGAGTATGGTGCAAAGGTGGCTGGCTGCACGATGCACTTTGTTGATGAGCAACTCGATCACGGCGTCATCATCCTGCAAAAAACCGTGCCGGTTCTCGACAGTGATGATGAACATACGCTGGCAGCGCGAATTCTCGAGCAAGAGCACATCGCTTACGCTGAAGCCATCGCGCGGGTGCTGTCAGAAAAGTACCAGATCGTTGGCCGCCGCTACCTGGCAGAGGCGTGAGTTGTCAGCCTGCGTAGCTGCATGAATACACGGAAGCATGAACCTGTGCACGCGATCTTCTGATAGACTGATTGAAGTTCGCGCGAACGAGCAAAGCGTTACCAGGAATGCTTTCTGAGCGAACACACTAGCGCAAGATCGGGGAGTGGCTCAGCCTGGTAGAGCACCTGGTTCGGGACCAGGGGGTCGGAGGTTCGAATCCTCTCTCCCCGACCATCTAAAATCAATAATTTACGATGTACTTTCTTCACTTCCTTCGTGGAATTGTGGGCAGTTTTGTGGGGAGTCGCACGTCGCAACCTTGTAGAACAAGGCTATTCGCTGACTTCAACCACCTCGACTCGCAACGGAGAGAAGGCTCCTATTGTACGGCCCCTTGCGCGATAGTCCTACTCGATGGCAGATTCGCCTTGCCTCGTGTCGCCACCTGAATGTGGATCTTGCGGAATGGATACAGAGTGGTAGACCTTGGCCAAGGCTCGACTGGCCTGAAATTGAGAAGAGCCCTCGTTAAACCCGTGAAACAAATGGAGTTGACAAATCCTCGGTAGTGGAGCGAAATAGCAATAGTTCTTCGGGATGGTCGAGAGTCTATTTTTAGATTCGCGGCCCGAGGGCCGCGAATCCAATAGGGCATAGACCTATGTTCTGAATATGTGATAAAGAGTTGTGGCCTTTACCAAGACGCTCAGAAATAGCCCAAAGACTGCGAGCAAGGGTACAATCCTTTTATACCAATCGGGATTGGATGGCTTTCTCATCTTGACCTCCTTTCTCTGATTCGCGAGACCTAGTGTTCCAGCACTAGGTCTCGTTGTTTTGGCCTACTTCATCCGGCCATATATAAAGCGTATCCGTTAGATTCAGTTACGGCGAAAAATTTTCGGCAGCAATGTCGATTTTCACGAACGACTGTGCATACCCCATGATCTACTCCTGAAACTCGCAATTCCGCCAGAGAAATCTTCTATTCCTGCCACCTAGGGTGATTTGACGCCCGTGGTCGGAGTAACGTCGGAAATCCTAACCGGCAATCGCTTTCTCGTATAACCACTTAATCAGGCGTTGGTCCAGCTAGACCTCAAGCGCGGTGATCCCCCGTCAGATTCGTCGAGAAATTCCGGTAATAAACATACGCGAGTTTTCCACCCAGTGGCACAGGCAAGACCCCAAAGAGGAGTTCTTGGATCCACCTAAGTCTTCGGGAGCAATGGAGGGCGGGGCTTTACGGACCGATTGGCTGCCCTCTTCGCCCAGTATCCCCTACCGGGAACTGGAACTTGGAGTCTTCTGCAAGCTTTGGCGATTGCGGCATCCGATACGCCGTATTCTCTGGCGACGATCCGGACAGGCATTGTCCACACTTTTTCGTAAAGTTCTTCGCGGTTATAGCGTGGTCTGATCAACATGCTCGATTCGTTTTGTTGAACGGCCTCTGCTTCCAGTGTTGAATCAAGCGTGCGGACGGCTGCCCGCTTGGACTCCATCCGGGCGTGTGAGTAGCGTTCCAGCATTTTACGAGATAGATGTCCCGTGATTGCCATTAGGGTCTGATCGGGAACACCGTTTTCTCCCATCCGGCTTACGAATGTGTGACGCAAGTCATGCCACCGGCAGGAGACCTGAGCCCTCTTTTGGCAGCTTATCCAAGACCTCTTCCAGGCACCCATCGGTTTTGCGGGATCGTGGCTATAGACCTCTGCTGTGAGCGCCAATGTATCCTTATCCCGATAGAGGCGATACCTCTCGGATGGGAAGACGAAATGATAAAGTTTCGCTTCTGGAAATCGGGCTTTCCACTCCTTAATGCAGATAAGGGCAGTAGCTGAAAGTGGGATCACTCTTCCTTCTCCAGCAAGGGTTTTTGATCTCCCAACTACAATTTCGTTTTTGGCAAGGTCGACCTGATGCCAGCGCAGGTGTCGCAGTTCATTGATGCGCATCCCAGAATGGATCGAAAGCAGGATTGCTGGGTACAGGCTTTGGCTAACGCTCTTCTTTGCAGCGTCCAGTAGTCGTACCTGTTCATCTGGCCTCAGAGCCTTGCCAATGTCCTCTCGCTCTTTCAGCATCCGGACATCTGGTGAAATCAATTGCCAACGTCGATGCTTGATCATCACTTGGCGGAGGAGCTCAATTTCCATGTTGATCGTTCGATTACCGGCTCCCTCCTTCTTTCGAGTCAATTGATAGCGACTGATGTCCCGGGCAGAAACCTCGTCAAGCAACAGCTTTCCGAAATGCGGTGATAAGTGCTTCCAACTGCGCCCATTATTTTCGAGCGTGCTAGGCTCCCAATGAGGGATTTTCTCCTCCAGCAACACTGTTATCGCTTGAGCGACCTTGAGCGGACTCTCAATCCGTTTGAGACCAGCATTTCCCAGTTCTAGATTCCTGCGGTGTTCCCGTTCCTTTCGTTCGGCGACAGCCCGAATTGGACTATAGCTTGATTCGCGAATTCTCACTCCACGAAAACGGAACTCGTACCAATAAATCCTTCCGCGCTTGAACGTCCCCATTATTGACTTTTCCCTTGAGCCAGCTTTTCTGCTGTTCGAATTTGCTCAAGGAATGTCTTAATCAGCAACTCAGTTCGTTTTCGCGCATCTTGAAGCCTATCCGGACTGTGTCGATATAGATTCCTGTCGAAGCACTGATCGACTAGAGTCTCCAGTCTCTTTGAGGAGATCGGCTCTTGCGCAGCCAACGCAAACGTCGTAAGCCACCTGGATCGTCTTCCATCCCGAGAGGTGACCTGCGCAGCAGCCTCGACTGCTGGTCTCCAACCGTTCCGTGTGGGATGGGCAATCCATACCTTCAGAGCCTTTGACGCTGCTATAAGCCGTTCTTTATTTTGTCGCCGAACACGAGACCTATGTGCGACCGCTGACGAGATAAGACGACCGCACGTCGGGCTGCAATATTGCTTATTTGACCGAGATTGAAATGGAGAATGGCACTTTTCACAAAATCCAATCGTGTCCCGTTCTTTAGCGAGAAAATCCCCAAACAGAGCTAATGCCGCCACCTCTGCCGTCTCCTGATAGGACGCCACTCCCACGAACGTTGGCAAATATCCATCACCCGAGAAAAGACGATGGTTAACCACCTTAAGGCGGACAGTGAAAGGGCGCTGCACTTGGGCCAATCGAATTCTGAGGTAAGTGCTCTCATATCGGTCCAGCCAAGGTTCCAACCGGCTGTGCTCCTCCGGCGCATCGAGAATTGGAGTCTCTTCGCATTCGGCCCATTCGTGGACAAGTTGCTGGATTGTCTGCAAAAAAAAGGGCAATGCCTGTAGGGGATCACCAGATAGATCAAGCGGGCCCGTTGGGTCGTACATGCATAGGAGTTGCAGAGCCCGTGCGAATATAGACGCTTTGACTTCGCAGAGGGCGGGATTCATGGCTGCGGTAAATGCCGTGAGCGGATCTGTCAGCAAATCGCTCGCCTTCAGGAGCCGACCCACGTTGTAAATTCTCTTCGGCATAGTACGTCAGTGTCTTTTACCATATTTCACACTGAAAGTACATCGTTGCTAAGGACGGAGGGATAGTACATCTTATGTGCATTGGGAAAACTTGAAAGGACGCTCAATGCCACTGCCTCACACAGAACAGTTGCACGCTATAGAAGCAGCAGCCGATCGGCTGCAGATTGCATCCAAGACGATCCGAAATTGGATCGGTGCACGCCGCATCGCCGTTTATCGGATAGGCCGCTCTGTTCGGATTCCGGAATCCGAAATTCAGCGCATTCTTAACGAGGGCTATGGACCCGCGCTAGACGAAGATCGAGCAATTTAGGCCGGATCGCTGAAGACTCCAGCGGCAACATCGAAACTCAGCGCCAAGCCTTCGAATGACGACAGAATGCATTGCAACGGTATCCCATCTCGCGTCGCTGTCCTGACCGACATCAGCGCATGACTCACCCAGCGAGCCTTCCCCTTAGCAAATTCGACTTTTGCCAACAAAGGAGAAATGAAAAGAAGGCAATGAAGAATGTAAGAGAAATGCACGAGCGGGCAATCTATGTTGATCTCGAATGGACCTGCTGGGATGGCCACCCACCTGCGGGCAGAGTACGGGAGATCATCGAGATCGGCGCAGTTGAGGTAAACCTTAACAGTCTAGAGATCGTTCGAGAAGCCTCATACCTGGTTCGGCCGCGCCACCTGGACATCAGCAGCCGTTGCACGCGCATCACTGGTATCTTAGCGACGGATCTCAAGTCGGCGAGGGCCTTCCAGGAGGTTTTGAACGCCTTTGTAACCGAGTTCTCACCGTCCGAAAAGCTCTGCTGCACATGGGGACGCGACGACAACGATGTGTTGACCGAGGCGTGTCGGACCCATGGGTTACGCAGCCCCATGAGGAATGTGATTGACCTAAGCCACCTCTTTTGGCGTCTTTTTCTTCTGCGGCAACAAGCCAGCCTTACAAGCGCTCTCAGTATGCTTGGTCTGCATTTCGATGGCGTTGCCCATACGGCGCTGGCTGACGCACGGAATGCCGCCCGGATCCATGCTGAGATTATTCGACGAATGAGACTTGGACCTAAGCTGCCATCCGAGATCCACGCTGAACCTACGAACTCGCCGAGGTCAACTCTGCTGGGGGAAAAATTGCGTCAGGTCCTGTGGACGGTAGACAGCAGCCGGAACCTGGACCGTTTGGCCATTCCTTTCAAAACCATTAGGTCGCACACAAGATTCAGAGCGCACAAGACTCGCAAGGAGCCATCTCATGTCAACTCGATCACGTATCCGCAAACAGCTTCGTATGAAGCGTAGAGTATTTTCTCGTGATGAACTACACCAAGTTCTTGAACATTTAGCTCGCAATCCTGCGATGCAGGACCTACACGACGTTGCAACCGTGATTGCAGATACCGGGATCAGGCCGCGCGAACTAGCGCTGCTGCGCTGGACCGACATCGATTTTGATGGTCGCAGAATTCTCGTCACAAATAAAGCTCTAACGCAACGATCCCTGCCGTTCGGTCCGAAGACAATGAATGTTCTGATCCAGCGGCGAGAGCGTCAGCCGCAATCAGAAGGTGTTCTAGGGCCTTCGCCCGCAAGAATACTCAGTCGTGTGACGCGCCAGCTTCGAGCAACCTGCGAGCAGATTGGCATCTATGGTGTCAACCTACACTTGATCCGCAGAACCTGCGTCTCGCACTGGTACAAGCCGAACCGCAGGCTCAGAGGCTTGGCCAGAATCTTAGGCTTGCTCAACCGGTTCCTTCCTGTCTTGGGCCGCCTGGAACACCGAAGTCAGTTGAGTAAATAGCGCAGTTACGGGAGAGAACTGAAGACCAAAACTGAGGCTTGATCTGTGCATTGTGGCATCCACAACCGGCGTCACTATGGCAGCGTACATTGAGCAGATACGCTGTTGCGGATGCATTTTCGAACTGTCTTGCCGGTGAGTCGAGATGTCTGTGACGACGATATGGAGCGGTCATTTGTCTCAAACAGTGTTCTAGATGAAAGTAGATCAGAGAAAACGAAAATCCTCACGATTATTGGGACGGAAGACCAACCTGCAACTTGTCCTGCTCAGCGATACACACGAACTTCACAGGGAACTCAACGTGCCCTCGGGCGACATCCTGATCCACGCGGGTGACTTCACAATGTTTTCGCGAAGCCTTCGGTCGATCATCGATTTCAACGAATGGCTGGGGGAACTGCCGCATCGCTGGAAGGTGGTCATTCCCGGCAATCACGAAACATTTCTTCAGACCAACCCTGCAAATCGGTCGCTGGTTAATAACGCTGCCGTTCTCATCAACGAAGCCGTGGAAATTGCTGGATTTCGGATCTGGGGGTCACCAGTGACGCCTGGCTTCGGTCCTGCTTTCTCTGTGAATTCAGCGGATGAGCGCCGACTCCTATACGACACAATTCCAGATAACACTGATATCCTCATCACGCATGGACCACCGTACGGGATCTTGGATTCTGGTTCCGACTCTCAATTCCATGCTGGGGATCGGGAGTTGTTTAATGCGATCTCCAGGGTGAAGCCCCGGCTAAGCGTGTTTGGGCACATTCACGGCTGCCACGGAGTCATCGCGACCGAAGAAACGATATTTGCGAATGCCGCGCTGCTTGGACCGCTCGGCGACATTGATGAAGAGCCGATTGTCCTAACGATCCCGCAGAAATGACTATCTCCCAAGTAGTGAGGTCTTGCTGTGATTGGACCGAAACACCAATGTTGTGACGGAGTTTCATGCCACAGGGTACATGAAGAGCAGACTCGCTGCGGAGCGAAATGACAAACTGGAGCAGACACGAGGATGTCCAAGTAGCAACCTGAGATCCCAGTGAAGTTCTTGACCAAAGCGATCACGAAGGGTGACCTGGTTCCTCCGGCTGCGAGGTGATGTTAAACCATCAACATACTGCGACCAAGGTTTCATCCAAGTCATCCATTCGTTTTTCGAGGAGGTAGACATGATTGAACTAGTCGATGCCCGCAATTTTCTTCGATCAATACGCGAAACTGGGTACAGGTCTCTCGCGCATAGCATGGCTGAATTCATAGATAACAGCCTTCAGGCTGATGCAACTACCGTATCGATCACGATCAGTGCAGAACAGGGAGGGACGATTCTAATTGCCGATAACGGTGTTGGGATGTCCAGAGAGGGTCTCAGAAAAGCTCTTCAGTTTGGCGGGAGTACGCGGTTCAATGACCGTCACGGTACTGGCCGCTTTGGCATGGGGTTACCCACGAGTTCGGTCTCCCTAGCGAAACGGGTTGACGTTTACACTTGGAAAGACAAGATTGTTTTGCACTCGTTCTTGGATATCGATGAACTGGAAGAATCTGCGTTGGTTTCATTGCCCGAGCCGCGGCGCGTTGCTCGTCCGCCATTCATACCTAAGAGCACCCACGGGACGGCTGTGATTCTGATCCGATGCGACAGAAGTGGGAAACTGAACGATGCTGCGGGCCTCGCGCAAACCAAGTTTGAGTTGCGACGAATTTTCCGGTTTCCGCTTCAGGGCATTTTGACGCTAGAAGTGAATGGAGAGCATCTGAAGCACTTTGATCCCCTCTTCCTTTCGAGCGCCCACATGGGTGTCTCAGCTGCGCTTTACGGTCCACCGCTCGAATATCGGATTCCCGTCGGAAATCACAGCGCAACCGTTCGCGTTCGCTTCGCTGAATTGCCCATATCGGTGTGGAGAGAAATGTCAAATTCGGAGAAGCAGGCTCTAGGCGTGTCGAGAGGGGCTGGCGTTTCTATAGTGCGTAACGAGCGAGAAATCGCCTACGGCTGGTACTTTTTCGGATCGAAGCGACGTGAGAACTACGATGACTGGTGGCGATGTGAATTGAGATTCGACCCAGAATTGGACGAGCAGTTCGGTGTGAACCACACGAAACAGCAGATCAGCCCCACACCGGAGATCGACCGCCTGCTGACGCCGGATCTGGAGAACATTGCCAGAACCTTGAACTTTCGCGTGCGCCAAGAGTTTGTTCGGACAGCGAAACCTAAAACTCACCAGGTTCCGAAAGTAGTATCAACTGGCGACAGGTATTTGCCGAGCATCCTGACCTCAAAGAGGTCTCCCGTCCGAAATCCCAATTACCTTCTACAGATCGACGAAGAAACCAGAAGCACTGCCTTTTTTCGTGTCGAATTGGCCGGTTCGAGGATTGCGGTCTGGCTTAACCCCAATCATCCGATTACCTCGGCGTATCTGGCCGCCAAATCAGAGGATGAGGGACAGGTCGAATTGTTTGAGTATGCTCTCCTCTTTGCAGCGCGAGTCGAATTGGGTGCGTGCAATCAAAAACAACTTTGGTGGTTTCGACATTTCCGGACGGAGTGGAGCGATGCCCTCGCGGCATTCCTTGGTAACTAAGAAGAACATGAATGTCACTTATTTCAAATTCTGACTGTGCGAAACTCCAGAGGAACTCGAAGCGGTCCAGAAACTCCTGAGTGGATCGAACCGTTGTGACTTGACAGCTAGACGTGAGGCTGCCTTGTTGGCTGCTTCAGGTTGTGGCAAACGCGCTCAACGCGCCCGCGCGTTGATATCAGTACTGAGCGATCTCCTCGGGCACGGATGGCAGTTGAAACTCGATGGATCCAACGTTCTAGCTTCCGACTCCAGCGGTCCAGAGGAAGACTCTCGACGAGAATACGTACGCCAAATCCAGTTGGCCCAGCGCGAAGTGCAAATGCGGAAGCAGTCGGTACGGGAGTTCGTTAGATCGATGGAGAGGAAAAGACTTGGCCCGCATGGCTGGACGTCCGTATTCTCTTTGATGCGTGATGGCAAGGAACTGGCCGCTGCCATACGAGCAAATCAAGCCGACAGCCTCGTTCCGAATGCCATAGATCCTTATCTGCAAGTGATAGAGGACTCAAACGAAAGATGTCAGTTTACCGGCCTTCGGCTAATGGATGTCTGGCGATACTTTCGCTACAACTGGGCAATGCCCTACAACAGTGTGCCAGGAAGGAGCATGTTGGCGCTCGTGCGCGACGCAGTTGCTCCCAACCACCCCATAATTGGCATAGCCGCCTTGGGCAGTGCGATCGTTCAACTCTCGCAACGAGACAAGTGGATCGGATGGACTTCCGCTAACTTCGTTAGCAGCACTCAAGATAAACCGACAATAGCGTTAGCCCGCTGGGTTCCTAGGCAGTTGGAAACTCTAACACAATCCATATACAAAGCTGATTTGATCAAAGCTGGTCATGTCACATATCGCGAGTTGAGCAGGCCCACTGAAGATTCGATTTCGAGGCTGTTGGCGGAAGCAAAGATTGCTTGGGAACTTCACCGCCGATTTCCACATCGAAGCAAGCACAAGCCGCGTTCGTACGATGATAGACACTGGAAACGTGAAGCTCTGACTCACTTATTCCGTGCAAAACGTTGTGAAACACTAGCCCAATTACTACAAGTTCGTCGAACTTTAAACGAATTGAATTATGAGCCCAAGGTTGACTCCTTGCAGGCTCTGTTAGCTCATGCAGGTGGAAAGAAGGTCCTTGAAGCACTCGTCCGCGCGTCGAAAGCAGAGCACATCGGCATCGACATGTTGGACATAACCATTTGTGGGGCTGTTCCTCCCTACAATCCGCTCTTGGCAGGGAAGTTGACCGCTCTTCTTTTGTGTAGTCCGGAGATCGTTCAAGCTTATGCACGACGCTATAAGGACGCCCCTAGCATCATTGCTTCATCGATGGCCGGAAGAACAGTTCATCGTCCTCCCAGGTTGGTCTTGCTTGGAACCACCAGTCTCTACGGTGAACGACTCAATCAGTACCACAGAGTGCAAATACCGCGCGGAGTAGCTGGTGCCAAGGAGACCATTCGCTACGCCTACCTTGGCGAGAGTGTCGGATATGGTTCCTCCCATCTCTGCGCAGAAACGGTTAGGGAACTTGAACTGCTCCTGGCTCAAAGCAGTAGAGGACGCCGTGTAAACAGTATTTTCGGCGAAGGCGTCAGTCCAAGGCTGAGAAAGATACGAGATGGTTTGGATTTCCTCGGCTTTCCCTCAGACCGTGTTCTAAATCACGGTAATCCGAGATTGATCTATGGGGTTCCTCTTGCTCTTAACTTCCGAGGGGTGCTCGTTGGGCTAGAGAAAAATCCGCGTTACATACTGCCTCAACGGGGTTCGCGAGAGGTCTCCCGCGCCATTGCACGCTACTGGGGGTCCAGATGGCTGTCACCAAGGGTTGAGAGGCGTCCAGAGTTGCTCGATATCGTGGCTGTGAACGACATCCGCTTGCCCTACCAGCATTCCGCCCGCGTTGATCTCCCGGGCCTAGAGGAAGATGCGTTGCCTCTGTTCGCCTGAGAAATCCCCAAAAAAGTTTCCATACTTACCGCTCACATTTGCCGACACGGTGGACATACATAGGTGAGGGCGATAGCCCGAATCCTGCTGCCAACGCGCAGCCAAAGTGAGGACAACCAAAATGGCAACTCTTGTTAGCGACCGTCTTCTGAGCGAAATCGACCGTCAGAAAAAGTATCTGGCGAAACTTCCACCGACATTCGAATATCCCCTGTTTAACGCTATGCAGGCGCTGGAATCGCAGCGCCGCAATGGGTACCGCAATACCGCCGCTGCAGGTCGCGAGATTGCAGACAACTCGATAGAAGCAGGTGCCCATCGGATCCACATCACTTTCGACAAGTCCACCAAGGGCAAAGAACTTGTGAAGGCGATTGCTTTCATCGACGACGGCCCTGGCATGCTGCCAATGATGGCCCGGTATGCACTAAGTTGGGGGGGAGGAACGCATTTTGACGAGCCGGGTTTCATCGGCAGGTTTGGCTTTGGCCTCCCGGGATTCGAATGTCGCCGAATATCAGCAAAGGAATCTACGAGAGTCTCTGTGCAGGCGTTCGCGCTGTTGGGGGAACCGCAGAGAAATTGCCATTGCCACACATGGTGCGCCTGAACAGTAGCGTCACGTTACATGTGCCCGTATGCAAGGGATGGGTGCGGCATAAATTGAATACGTTATGGAGACTCTTGCTTGGGAAACGGGCAGCAGCGGATGTGATGATCGTAGCGCGGCTCATGCCCCCATCGCGTTCGATCTTGGATTACTTATTTGAGTGGCGATACTGATTCACTTTGCACCAGCGAGAAGTAACGCGAGTGCTCGCTTTCAAGTCTTATCCGGTGGACAGAGCCTCTTCCGATTGATTCGAACCGAGGGCTTTTCATCAGCGCATCATCAAGCGCGGACGGCTTGATGTAACGGCCTAATCGAATTGATTACCGGGGCATCTTCCTTCCGGGCCTGGGCAAGTTCCCACTGCTTCTGCAAGTCCATCCAAAACTCGCTCGGATTGCCGAAGAACTTCTCCAGCCTTAAGGCCATGTCAGCAGAGAGTCCGGCATGGCCATTCAGAATGCGTGACAGCGCCGTGCGAGATATCTTGAGACGGTTTGCGGCATCAGTCACATCCATGTCACCTAGCGATGCTCGCAAGATCACTCCCGGATGCACCGGATTCATCATCCTCATATTGCTCCTCCTGTACCCTAGTGATAGTCAATGTAATCCACCAACTCCACGTTTTCATCCCTGTTAAACCTGAACGTCAGCCGCCAGTTGCCGCTCACAGAGAGCCCATAGTACCCTTGAGGTTGCCTTTCAAAGGATGCACATCCCATGCTGTAGCGAGCGACACTGGAATGTCCGTTATCTTCTTGATCACATTAAGGACGGTCAATCGCTCGCGTAACTTGTCAGCATGAGCGGGTTGGATGCCAGTTTTCCGATCGGCCAGGAAGAATTTCTCCAATCCTTTATGCCGAAAACTAACGATCATACGTTAAGTGTAGCGTTACGCTTTACACAAGTCAAGACCAGAACGATACACAAAATATTTGGATCGAAATCTTCGCCATTTCTGGGACAACTCCGCAGAGTTCAGGTAGGAGGAATCAACGAATGGATCGAAGCAAGACAATTTTTCGATACAGTGTGTCGATTGTACTTTTTATTTTCGCTGCCGGGAGTTTCAACAGTGCTCTCTGGGAGACGGCGGCCCTCAAAATTCTCTACACCGGCCTCAACAGTGGCTATCATCGGATTATCTGGGTGGCGGACGGCCCAACACACGCGCAATTCACGTACCTCAGGTTGGCGTTTCTTGCCCTCTTTGCGGTTCCAGCGTTTTTCAAGGTTAGGGACGTACAAGATGTCTATCGGCGATTTCTCTGGATATTTGCGGCAGCCTCAGTGTTCTGGGTGCTTGTCATTCCCACGCTGCTCGCTCTAACTCACGGCGGCCCTTGGGAGCTTTCACCAAATTTCACGCAGCAGATTCCTGAACCTTCAACGATGTACGCCCTCACGGGTGGTATGACTGTGTTGCTCTTCGTTCGGACACGCAGCAAGAGACAGGTGTAAAGGGCAACGAAGATTCAGCCCATCAGCATGCACACTTACTGCATCACCCGTCGAGGGCGAACCCCAGATGCGGAGATTGGCGACCGTCACGGTCGTATTGATCAGAACGGTCGCATTGTCAAGCAGACTCCGATTGCCAGACTTGATATGCAGAAACGTCTCGTGGTTGCCGGCACGATGATCTTGTGCCGGTGTGGCAGATCGCACAGCCACTGATTGAAATCGATGATGACGCGGAGACTTAGCGAGAACATTGTGAAATCCCGGCGTGGGTCAGGACACGTCTGTGTTCGTCAAGGCGATCGCTCGGGGCCGAGTCAAAGGCGATGCCGGAATTCCGATTCAAATCACGAACTACTTGGCACAACGGCAAGCATGACCGCACCGAGGTTGACATGAGGCTGGATCAGTTGATGGTTGAAGTAAAG
Organism: Alloacidobacterium dinghuense; assembly: GCF_014274465.1. Classification (NCBI taxonomy): domain Bacteria; kingdom Pseudomonadati; phylum Acidobacteriota; class Terriglobia; order Terriglobales; family Acidobacteriaceae; genus Alloacidobacterium; species Alloacidobacterium dinghuense. The sequence goes on from NZ_CP060394.1 coordinate 5,797,727, forward strand.
CTGATGGAATCGGACTTTCAGTCGGCAAGATTCGACCTCATCTCTCGATATCGCGATCTGGAACGCGTCTTTGATCTGTCTGTGCCGCAACGGAAGACATTCCCGCTATCAGCTAATAAGAGGGTCGCTGGCGGCATACGCGACTGGCTGTTCGTTCTGCGTATTTTGTGACGCTCGCCGCCCCGATTTGGTCGAAGCATGTACCGAGTCATGCGGGCTGTCCGGCTCTTTAACCTACGTTGCCGCCTCAAACTGCTTGCGTGGCAAGAACTGGCGACGATGTCCGGATGACCTTCAGCAGTTTTTTGGCTATCAAGTACGGCATTATTCCCGCATGACCCCGGAAGGCGGATGGCTTACTGTGGGTGATTTTGTGGGGACACAGTAGGTCACTCTAGGGAAAACAGAGGATGTCAAATTCCTTTGAGTGTGGTTCTTAGACGCACATTCACAGGGGTTTGCGGGCGTCAAGGAAAGTCGAAGGGTAAACAGGGTTACTTGCAACCCGATGCTTCGGGACCAGGGGGTCGGAGGTTCGAATCCTCTCTCCCCGACCATTCTTCTCACGTTCTGCTCATCTTGTTGAAATCTCTAGTTCAAAACTTTTGGCATCGAGAAGCGCAGTTCTAAGATCGTCCTCCAGGGCCGACCATTTAACTTAAACATAATAAAAAGTGCCCCATCAAGCCGCACATTTTAGACTGACTGCTCACGAATTGCGCCAATTTGGGCTCTGATTTGACCTATTGCCTCTATCTCTCTCTTGTTCGCAGAACTGAATGAAAATCTATGAATTGATCGTCGAGTTCTATCCCTACTGCACTTGCTCGTACAGATCAATGATTCCTAATAACGCACCCCAATGATAGAAGCGGTCGCTATTGCTTACATCGTCGCCGTTCCCGGTTGCGCCGTTGTAGTTTTCATGAACGTGGCCGTTCTCTCGCCAGTCTTTCAAGAACATCTCAAGCGACTTTTGTGATAGCTCATGCCTGGCCTGATCGATCTTTGGTTCGCGGTAATTTCGTAGCCCCAGGTAAACTAGATAGTTCATTGGCCCCCAGATGCGGCCGCGCCAGTAATTCTGGTCGTTGAAGGCAGGATCATTTCTCGCGATCGATGGAATCACCCATTGTCCCCAGAACTCCCGCGGATTAAGCAAATGCTCGTTTACCATGCGCAAGGCCTGCTCCGGCGTGGCTGCTTTGGCGAGCATGGGGTAGAAATTCGTGGGCGAAAGCCGATAGCTGAATTTTCCTGTGTGCAAGTCCTTGTTAAGAAAAATACCGGTGTTGTTATCCCATAAGGTGCTCAGCGAGGCGCGATATTTCGCGGCTCGGTCGCGCAACTCCCTGGTCTCTGCCGTCTTGCCCAGAACATTTGCGATTTCCGCCAGCGCGTCGCAGTCGGCAATATACATTCCCATCAGGCCCACATCGGCGAATTCAAGCTGATGCGCCTTTTCGTCGTAGGCAGCATCGTCATACATCGGGCTATTGTCGAGTCCCGATTCGAGGATTGCGCCAGCGCGCGTGCCTCGAGTCTCATCGTCCAGATTCGCAGGCTGGTTTTCGCCATCGGATCCCCACACGAGATAGCCCTGGCGATCGCGATGCTCGGCCCACCAGCGGTTCCAGGCAAGCAGGGCAGGGAATGTATCTGTAAGGAGCCACCGGTCGTGAAATTTGTTGTAGAGGCCCAGTAGAGTGATGGCCCCGACTGGAGGTTCGGAACGGTCCTCGCTCTTCCATCCACCGCCACGCGCATAATTCGGTACGAACCCCTGAGCCGTTGCCTCGCGGCATATTTCAATTGCGTTTGCGTATGCCAGATCGCGGTCGCCGACTGCAGCGAGTGTAGCGGCAAAAAATGTATCCCAGTCGAACAGTACGTAACCACCCCATCCGACACTCCAGATACGACTCACGGGGGAGATGACGCGATGGCCGTGAGGCTCGTAGATTGTGTCCCACCCAATCACGGTCTGGATGGCATCAGCTACCGGCGCGCGATCACCGAAACCTGCAACGGATTGCTCATAAGCGCGTCTCTCGCGTTCCAACACAGTGTGTATGTCGGCCACAGTCCGTAATCTGCCCGTGCTTAGCCCCAGAGGCTGCGTCAAATCCGCAGAAAGATAGCTTCCTGAAACAGGCACGCTGACATCATGGGTGTCTTTTCCAGACATATAAACAAATATGTTCCGACCCGGAAGCTGTGCTTCCAGGTGGTCATCTTCCTTTACAACTTTGCCCGGCTGGTTCCAGAGCATTCCAAGAGAAATGGTCACTTCCGGAGGAAGATGAGCATTTCCGACTGACGGAAGAGGGGTGAGCAGCATCACGAGATCCTCGCCGTCATGCGCGCTTTGCATGCGTATCTGATGACCGCGCCACAGGAGCTTCAAATCGGTATAGCTACCGTTGTAGGAGTGCGGACCGGGAATCACGCGCTCATCTTCCTTTCCCTGGCGGCCGATCAGCGCGGATGCAAGAAAGCCATCAGAGCCCTCGGTGCTCTGGTGCTTGATCCCGATTTGCACGGCAAGCCCTTCCGGCAGCAGCACCTGAGTCATAACGCTGTGCGTGTCCCACGTATTCCAACCGCGCGCCAGCTGATTTTGCAATTGCGAATACTCAGGCGAACGCGATTGCGAAAATGCTGATCCGAGAAGGAGAAAACTGAAAAGCCACAGAGCAGAGGGAAATCGCAGGGAGCAGACTTGCATTTGGGGAGTGTATACCGTAAAACTCCCTCCGAGGACAATCACCAAGCTACTTTGCCGGTGGTGAATCTACTTCCACAAGTTTGAAGTGCTTCTGTTCCATTTCTTTCTGTCGCGAGGTTTGCTTCAAGTCAGAGAGTTGCTTGACCCACTGTTGCACCTCGCGCTGGCCCTCCGGCCCGGAATGTCGAAGAGCGATGATCAAGTGATACATCGCGCTCTGGTCGGAAGGAAAATACCGCAAGGAGGCCCGGCTCTGCTCAATTGCCAGATTGTATTGCCCGGAACGGATGTATATGTCGGCGAGCAGGTCTCTGGCTCCGACCATGTCCGGTTTCAGTTTCAAAGCCTCTTCGGCGGCTTTGATGGCTTCATCAGAGACAACATTGTCCGTCGCCGTTCTTTGCTCGAAAAGCAATTTCGCAAGCATGAAGTGCAGTTGCGGGCTTTCCGGATGCGCTTTCAATTGCGAGCGCACTTCCAACAACGCTTGATCGAGATTGTTTTTGGCTATCTCGGCAAGGTCGATTCCATATGCGCTCAGGCTCTGCGCCGAATCTAACTGCTCCGCTTTCCTGAAGTCCGCCTCAGCCTGGTCGTATTGAGCTAGCTGCGCATAGAGCAGGCCGCGGGCAATGTATAGCGAAGGATCATCCGAGATGCGTTTCAGGCCGGCGTCAAGCATATCAATCCCAACCTGAAAGGACTCATGATCCAGGCAGAGCGTGGCAAAGGAAACATAGTAGCTTGCTGCGGTTGGACTCAGCACGATGGCCTGCCGAAGAAGTTCGACTGCCTTGGGAGTATTGCCCAGCCCCTCGTACGCTTCAGATGCCAGGCTCAAAAGATCCGAGTCCGGCGAATCTGCCTGAAGGAATGGCTCAAGGACTTTGACGGCATCCGAATAGCGTCCCGCTTCTACTTGAGCCACCGCGAGATCATACTTTGTATCTGTGCTTTCCGGGTGCAGCGCCATGAGTTGTTCAAATACCGGAACCGCCTTTTCCGGTTGCTTTGTTTGGACCAGGCAATAACCGTAGGCCTCAAGCGACCCGGGGTGATCTTTCATCGCGTCTGTGCTGGCAAGAAAATGCTGGTTTGCGATATCGCAATCGCCTTGCTTTGTTTCCAGCACGGCCAGCATTTCATGCGCGGTTTCATCTCTCGGATCTGCGCTCAAAATCTCCTTGAGAACGGGGATGGCGCGCTTGTCCTGTGTCTGATACAGAATCTCGGCTTTGCCCTTTAGAGCTGCTGGATACGTGGGAGAAAAGCTAAGCGCCCTGTCAAAGGCTGTTAGCGCCGCTGGACGCTGGCCCTGGATGGAAAGGACGATGCCCTCCACCGTCCACAACCGGTAATTCCTGGGATCTTCATGCAAGGCCGATCGGGTAGCATCCAGGGCCGCACTATATTGCTGTGCGCGAATTAAAGATTCGATTGACGCAACGGATGACTGACTCTGTTGCCCTCGGGCAACAAAAGACATAGATACTACGAAGACCACGATCCATCTGCCATGAAGCATAGGAGGAAACGATTCCTCACAGTGTAAATCGCCTTCACGGGCGCGGAGGTCGCTTACCAGAAATAAGCAGCAACCACATGCGGAGGACCAGGAATGGAATCGATCACGTTGGTTTGTACGACGAGTTGGAAGTCTTTCTTGTCCCAATCCGCAGGCGCTGTTCGAAGAGCTTCCTCAAGATACTGCGGGTTGGAGACCACCTCTCCTGCCGCCTGAGTGCCCGGCGAGCCAATTCCACCCGCAGAAACCAGGAACTGGCCTGTCTTCGAATCGAGAAGCCTGGAAACAACGCCATAGTCGGCCGTATATTCGCCGCGCGAGTTGAATTGTGAGGTCCACACCCGTCCGGAAGGAATCTGCTCCCGGATACCTGCGTCAAATTGCAGCGCGAAGTGGAGGTTCGATGTCATCTGCATCGTCCACTTATTGTTGAACGCACCGAGAACTACCGCCGGTGCCTTAATCAGGTCTTCAAAGGAATAGCTCTTACCAATCCTGACCTGGCTTGGCTTGCCCATGCGCACAAGAAGATTCGATATTTGTACCGCGGCATATGCATCTCCGCTGGCCACGCCGTACCCCGGATAGACCATCATGTCTCCCCAGGTCAGCTTTGCATTTGGATTCAGAGGTAAAACCTCGTTGTCTCGTTCGGATTCACTCTCAAATGTGCCCGGGTGGGATCTGGCATAGCGCTCATAAATTTCTACCGACGGCCGATACACTACCGGCTTTGCCAGGCAAATGATCACCGGTTGCGAAGTCTTGAATACGGGAGCCCAGAACAGCTCCAAAAGAGACTGCGGCGGCTTATGATGCCGAAGACCTGGACTGAACACGGCAATCCCTAAAACGATGCCCACCAGACAGACTGCTGCTATAAGCAGCCAGAACCACCTCCGGCGGCCTGCAGAATCTTGCGCCACAGCATGCGAGTTGGTCTCGATGGCCTGTTCGGCATGCGATTCCTTCGGGAGTGCATGTGTATTCCAGTGAAACTCCGGATGATAGGAGCCGATTGGAATCTCGATACGAACTGGAACGTCCGGGGCCGTGTAATAGTATTGCTCCAGACGTCGCCGTACTTCACCGGCCTGAACGCGAACGACAGGATCGTCTCCAGTCGCGTAATCTGCATCGCGGTGAAAGACCTCAGTTCCGATCGTACGTTCTTTCAAAAGGTCGTGATGCCCCTCCAGGCTGTGGCGTACTACATAGGAGAGAAACTCCTTTCGCCGGGAAGAGCCGCGAAACGGCGGACTTTCGAGTATTTTCTCCAGTTCGCGCAGAATGATCGCCGTCGCCTCACTACTTTCAGGTGGTAAGTGTGGGTGCGACGCCGGATTCTCAGTCAGCGCAGCAGAGCGTTCCATGCTCATCCGATCCGTTGACCGCCACTATAACAAAATTTAATCCCCTTAACATTTCAGCCATCGCACCACTTAGGCAATCCCGCGCTATTCGCCTTTGAATGAATGGCTTGTAGGAAAATTTCACGCCCCTGCGTAAATGCCTTTCGGGGAGGTATACCACCGTATTTAACCGTCCAATACTTGAAACTCATGTCGCACAAACGATCAGCTTGGTGACTGCGGAGTTGCCGTAGAAGAAATCTCGTCCGATTTTCTGATCGCAGAGATGGAAGGATGAGAGGGGTGGCTGGCGAAACCGCGCTGCCTGAGAATTGCTTAAGCAGTCGCGGTAATCGTTTTCCAGGATGTGACTTGCCAAGAAGAGCAAACCGCACGGCAAGAGATATGTTCAGGAGGCTTAAGAAAATGAAATATCTGGCGAAGATTTCTGTAGGGCTGTTTTTTCTCTTTAGCGGACTATCAGCGTATGCTCAATTCCTAAGCGGAGTTGTAGGTACGGTACAGGATCAAAGCGGGGCCGCGATTGCGAGCGCCACGGTCACCATTACCGACACCCGGCTCGGCATCAGCAAAACCACGACCACAAGCGACTCCGGATACTTCCGCTTCGACAGCATCGCGGCATCCACCTATACAGTCCGCGTCGAGGCGAACGGCTTTACCAGCTGGGACCAGAAAGACCTGGTTCTTCAGCCCGGCGAAACCCGTACATTGACACCTGCGCTCACGGTAGGGTCCGCAACCACGAATGTCACCGTCACCGCCTCTGCCGTATCACTCGACCTGGTCACCCCGACAACCTCATCCGTTGTCGGCTCGACCACAATACAGAACACGCCGTTACCGGGCCAAAACGTCTATGGACTGGCAGCGCTGACGCCGGGAATGACCGGCAATGCAGTGACATCGGGCGACAATTACACCAACGAATACGCCATCAACATCAATGCCGCCGGATTACGCCAGGAACAGAACGGATACCAGATCGACGGCGCATACACGAATACCCCCTCCAGGGGAGGTGGCAGTTCGATCTCACCAAACCCATCAATTGTCGAGTCCATGGACATTCGGACGAACGACTTCGATGCGCAGAAAGGGCGCAATGGCGGCGCTACTGCCGACATTTTCACGAAATCGGGCACGAACGACTTCCACGGCAGCATCGACTACTACTTTCTCAATGACTCCTTGTCGGCTCGAACGGAATTCGAGTCCAAGGTCCCGCAGTTCACGCGGAACGAGGTAGGCGCAACTTTTGGCGGCCCTATCATCAAGAACAAATTGTTTATTTTTGGCGCCGTCGATGTGCTTCGCTCCAGCACTACGAGCGCCGGTCAGTACACCGTCGAGACCCAGGATTTCGACAACTGGGCGACGGCTAATCTTCCCAATAACATTGCCACGCAGGTGCTTACCACCGCACCTCCTCTCAGCTTTCCGACCAGCAATATATTGACCGTAGGGCAGATCGAATCTTCCGGCTTCTTCGCTCCTCCAGCCAATATCCCGGCTGGCATGGATGCGCTTGGCACCGCCAACATCAGCTATTCTGTACCCAAGGACGGATATCAGTGGAGCGTTCGTGGCGACTACTACCTCCATCAGAATGATCGTATCTACGTAACCGGAATCCGAACTTACGACACCTCAGTCGGCGCCACACCGCGCCCAGCCCTGAATAACGACCTGAAGAATAGCTCGGATTTTGTGAACATTGACTGGACACATACATTCTCGCCGAAGCTGCTCAACGAAGCGGGCGCGAACATCATACGTCCATACGGCTCCAACCTGGCCGCTCCCTCGATGACCATACCGTATGTCAACGTCACCGGGCTGCAAGGCTTCGCGAACTGGGGACCTGGGAACTTTACCCAGCAAACACTGGGCTGGCGCGATCTTATGACCGCGAACATTAAAACCCACACTTTGAAATTCGGCTTCGAGCAATTCAATATCCGCGAAAACGATCAGCAAAGCGGTGCTTTCGGCCGGCCTACATACAATTTCAACAGTCTGCTCGACTTTGTTCAGGACAAGGCGCTGACTGAATCCGCAACTCCGGTAAATCTCAATACGCGTCTACAGGCTCCCTACGAGCGCCGCTATCGCGGCCTTTACACTGGCATATTCGTTCAGGACAGCTGGAAGGCCACATCTACATTTACTTTCAACGCCGGCATCCGCTACGACATGATGTCGAATTTCTTCTCTATCTATAGCCCGCAGCTAACCAAATTTACCCTCGGATCAGGATCCACATATAACGAGCAAATCGCCAACGGCATTACTGGCCTGTCAAACAGCACTCATGTCCTCAATCAAAACGTCTGGGGCTTGGGACCACGTATCGGGTTTGCCTGGGATGTCTTTGGCAATGGCAAGACTGCGTTGCGCGGCGGTGTTGGCCTGTTTTCAGACCAGCCGCCTTACCTGCATATCACCGACATTACTGCCGGCAATTTACCGAACTACTACACACCATCGCTTGATGTGCGCCAGGGAACGCCACCCGTCTTCCAACTCTGTAGTCCACCATCAGGGTTCACCGAGGCTTGCCCGATTGTGGATACCAGCAATATCGTGTTGAACCCCGCGGGCGGCGTGGTTGGCCAGAGAGCGAGTCTCGGGGCATACACGCCAAACTACAAACTCACCAAAGTCGAAAGCTGGACGCTGAGCGTCCAACAGGAACTGCCGTACAACATGCTGTTCGAGCTCAACTATTCAGGGTCTACGGCGCGCCATCTCCCAATTTATAACCAGGACCTCAACCGTTTCGCCGGAGATCTGGTCGTTAATAAGGGGAAGTTGACACGTCTCAATCCGAACTTTAACCAGATCCAGTACGCAACCTCGGACGCGAATTCCTTCGGGAGTTATGGATCTGCCATGATGGCGCGACGCTTCTCTCACGGGATCGCATTCCGGGGCATCTATACCTGGGGCAAGGCGATGGATATTCTCAGCAACGCCGGCTCATTGGATAGCGGAGCCGTCACGAGCAATTCTAATGGAGGCCAGTCGAGTGGTCCGATCTTTACGAATGGAGATTATGCAGGGCAACGCGGCCGGTCTGATTTCGATATTCGTCAGCAATTCTCCGCAGATGGAACCTGGACTGTGCCCAACTCCTACGATGCCAGGTGGAAGAAGGCACTTTTCGGCGGATGGCAGTTTGGCGGCATATGGATCATGCAAACAGGTCAGCCCTTCACCGTGTACACCACTGCTTCATTCAATCCGGTCTTCGATGCTGCTGGCAATGTCGTCGGCAATACTGGCGGCGACTATAACGCTGACGGTTCTAACTTCGACGTTCCCAACGTACCTTCTTTCGGCAACCACCTTGCAGGACAGTCCAGAAAAGCCTTTCTTAACGGGCTTTTCCCTGCGTCTGCATTCCCTGGCCCCGCATTGGGCACGGAAGGCAATCTCGGCCGAAATACTTACGATGGACCCGGCTACAACAACGTCAACTTCACATTTGAGAAGCTCTTTCATACTCCCTGGTTCTTCGGAGAGAAGATGCAGATCGAAGCCAAGGGAGAAGTCACGAACCTTTTCAATCGCGCCAATCTCTGGGGTATGAATTCGGATTTATCCAACCCAACATTGTTTGGCCATTCTACCAATCAGTTCCCGGCACGTTATCTCCAGCTTCATCTGCGTGCCAGTTTTTGAGTGATTAACAAAAAAAACTGTGAGGCTGCGCAGCGGGAGGACTGCTTTGCCAATTTTTCCCCGAATACGTCAGGACATCGATTTTGATCGCAGATTAAGACCATGCACCCGGATGCCCTGACTTGGGCAGAAGAGCGTAAGAGAAACGTGAAGTTTTCATATATAGGTTGGCGGGCCAATGTTGACTGGAGGGAATTGGATGAGGTCGTGTTTTCGATGGGGCTTGTTAGCAGCGCTCCAGGCGGTAATGTTTGGTGGAGTAGCAATAGCCCAGAATCATCCCCTCGTATTTGAGCGCGATGGACGGGTGATCTCACTGGTTCCTTACGCTCCCAATGTTTTACGGGTCACCATCAGCACCGATAAAACTGCCGCGACCGGAGGGCCGGGATACGGGATCGTGGCAACACCATCAGCGGAGGGATGGACACATGAGCGCGATGCGGAAGGCAATGATGTCTTCCGATCAGCGCAGATGGTGGTGCGCATTGCGCCCGGTGATCAGCCGAATGACAAGCTGCCACAGCCGATGCCTCTGGATGCGCTCAATAACCAGTTGCGCGAGCATTACTTTGGAGGAAGACCGAATCCATACGCTCCACATAATGACGCAGTTCTAGTAACAGCGGCGGATGGCAAGCCGCTATTGCATATGCGCACGTGGACGATGGCCCCGGAAAGAGCGGAAGTAGCTCAGACCGACACTGCTACCGAAAAGGGCTACCGGGTGGCGGCCATCTTTGACTCACCTGCCGACGAGCACTACTACGGACTAGGGCAGCAGCAAAAAGGCTGGATGGACCTGCGGGATCATGAAATTCACTGTTGGCATGAATATTCAGCAATCGGCGGCCAGGATGTGTGTGTGCCTTTCATGATTTCCAGCCGTGGGTATGGCCTCGTATGGGACAACCCATCGAAGACGACCGTGGACTTGGGATTCAACGGCCAGAATGTATGGTCGTCGGAGGTTGGAAGCCGCGTATCGTATTTCGTCATAGCGGGGCAGACCAGCGATGAGATTTACGAAGGCTATCGGCTCCTGACCGGTGTGACGCACATGTTGCCGAGAGCGGTTTACGGATACATCCAAAGCAAGGCGATCTACCCGACACAGCAACAGATTCTGGACGTCGCGAAAACGTATCGCGAGAAGAAGCTGCCACTCGATGTTGTAGTGGTGGACTTTTTGAACATGACAAAGCAGGGCGAACTCGATCTCGATCCAAAGCGCTGGCCCGATCCGGCGGCGATGAATCAGGAACTGCATGCGATGGATGTCAGGACTCTGCTTAGCGTATGGCCACACTTTGCACCCGGCACGCAGTTCTACGACATGCTTTTAAACAAAGGCTGGCTCGTTCATACGCGAGACGGAAAGCCGGACTCCGGAACCTTCAAGGATGCGATCGGGCCTAACATCGATACAACCAATCCCGACGCAGCGAAGTGGTTCTGGGAGAAGATTCGCGACCGGTATGTAAAGCCGTACGGATTCGATTACATCTGGCTCGATGAAACGGAGCCGGATGTTGACCCAGCGAAAGATGTCTTCTCCATCGGCTCGGGAACGCGCTTCTATAACGCCTATCCACTGTTTCACACGGCTTCGGTGTACGAAGGTTTCCGGCGAGATTTCGGAGACAGTCGGCGGGTCATGATCCTGGCGCGAGCCGCGTACCTCGGCGCACAGCGCAACGGCACGGTCTTCTGGTCGAGCGATATCATTTCGACCTGGGACATGTTGAAGCGCTCCGTTCCCGCAGGACTGAACTTTACCGCAAGCGGGCTCCCCTATTGGGACACCGACATCGCGGGCTTCTTTTCGCCGGCGATCCCGGCCGGCTATCACGCAGCACATAAGCCGCTGATCGATGGATCGGACGTACGCGAGAACATTGGGAACTACGAAGACTATCCCGAATTGTTTGTGCGCTGGTTCGAATGGGCCTCGTTTCAGCCAGTCATGCGGGCGCACGGAGAGAGGATGCACAACGAAGTCTGGTCATACGGCAAGCAGGCTGAGCCGATTCTCGCGAAGTATCTGAAGTTGCGTTACCAGCTTCTTCCCTATACCTACTCCGTTGCGTATCAGAGCTATCAGACCGGCGCTCCGTATATCAGGGCTTTGTTCATGGACTTCCCGGCAGATCCCAAAGCTGCGGATATTCCGGATGAATATATGTATGGACCGGCTTTCCTTGTTGCTCCTGTAACCGAGCAAGGCGCGACGCACAGGACGGTTTACCTTCCGGCAGGCTGTGATTGGTACAACTACTGGACGAATGAGCGGGTGCACGGTGGGCAGACGATTGTGGCTGATGCTCCGATCGATACCCTGCCTCTCTTTGTACGGGCGGGGAGTATTGTGCCGGTGGGCTCTGAGGTGCAAAGCGCACAGCAGTCACAGACAATTGCGTCGGTCAGGGTGTATCCGGGCGCGAGTGGAAGCTTTACTCTCTTTCAGGACGACGGCGCGACCTATACATATGAAAAGACCGGCGGCTCCGTCACGAAGCTAATGTGGGACGACGCTGAGCATCAGCTAAAGCACGAAGGTGCCTCGGCTTGGGCCGGAACTGATGAGTCGGTGGTGCAGGTGGTAGGCAGGTAGACCGAAGCATCACGCGATTCTGCAGCAGTATACGGAGGTAAAAACGGTTACCGTCAAGCTCTAGCGAGACGGATCAGCTTTAGCGCGCGGCCTTGTGCTTTTAGCGGCACGCCTCTTTGGCGCAGGGCCGACACTGGAATGCCCTCGGGCACGTTTCTTTGGCGCGCGCGCAGAAGGACTTGCGCTCTTAGCCCGAACAGCCCGCCGCAGCGCTTCTACCTCGTCCGCTGAAAGCTCCCGCACTTCGCCCGGGGGAATATCCAGTACAAGCGGCCCATAGCCCACGCGCCGAATCTTCTCCACGTGATGCCCGATCTCCTCGAACATCTTGCGAATCTCCCGATTCCGTCCCTCGATCAAAGTCACTTCGTACCAGGGATTCTCCGCATCGCGCATCAATCGGATCTTCGCCGGAGCCGTCATCACGCGCCCCTCGCGCAAACCCGGCTTTCCGCGCTCAATCATGATCCCCGAACGCAGCTGGTCGAGTCCGGCCTCGTTCGGCTTGCCGCTGATTTTTACCAGGTAGATTTTCTCAACCTTCGCCGCTGCCCTCGTCAGAGCATTGGCCAACTCACCGTCATTGGTCATCAGCAGCAGGCCTTCACTCTGATAATCGAGCCGGCCCACAGGAAAGACGCGCACGCCGGCGCGCTCGACGAACTTCATCACCGTCGGTCGTCCTTCGGGATCGCTCGCCGTCGTCACATAGCCCTTGGGTTTATTCAGCATCAGGTAGCGCTGCTGCTGCGCGCCGTGCAGCAGCTTGCCGTCTACGCGAATATGGTCGCGTTCCGGATCAGCTTTGGTGCCAAGCTCGGTGACGGTCTGCCCATTCACCTGCACGCGCCCGTCAAGAATCAGTTCCTCTGCCTTGCGTCGCGAGACAATGCCCGCCTGGGCAATAATCTTCTGCAGCCGAATCGGCGCGCTCATGGCTTGTATTCCGCGTGCTCTTCGGCCGTGGCTTCGTTGATAATCTCAGCCTCTTCGCCCTCAACCTCCAGTTCGACAGCGACGCCGGGAAAATCTTCCAGCTCATCCTCACTCTCATCCGCCATCTCGACTGCCGCATGAGCCTTGGCTTCCTCCTGGGCCTCGGATTCCTCTTCATCAGCCGGCTCGTCTGCCGCCGCTTCAACGATCCCTTCTTCGTTCGGAACAGCCACGCTCTCTTCGAAGGGCAATTCTTCCGGCTCAGACAGCTCGCCCGCCGCCATCTTTTCGAACTCCTCAATCGATGGCAGCTCGTTCACGTCCTTCAATCCAAAGCGCAGCAGAAATTCCTTGGTCGTCTTGTAGAGAATCGGCCTGCCGATCACCTGCTTGCGGCCTGCAGTCGTAATCAGCTTGCGGCTGATCAGCGACCCAATCACGCCCGCCGAGTCCACGCCGCGAATCTCGCCCACCTCCGGCGCTGTCACCGGCTGCTTATAGGCAATCACCGCCAGCGTCTCCAATGCCTGAAGAGACAGCTTCATCGGCGGCTTCAGGCTCTTCACAAATCCGCGCACCGCGTCGTGATACTCGGGCTTCGTGCCTACGCGATAGCCGCCGGCAATCTCGCGAATCTCCATGCCGCGATCGCTCTCGGCGTAATCGGCGATCAGCTCACCAACCACGCGCCGCAGCTCGTCTCGCACTTCGCGATCCCGTAGACGTGCCGCGCGCTTGTCGTCCTCGGGCGGCGTCGAATCCGGCTCCTGCTCAACCACGGCCTCAACAACCGTCACACCTTCTTCGGAAGCCTGCGCCGCCATGACAGCCGCTTCTTCCACCGTCAATGGAGCCGAGTACTCTTCCTCGACAACCTGGGCGATGGCTTCAGCCGGAACGGCGCCATCATCAGGCCCAACGCTTTCCGTGGTGAGCACCACCGACACTTCATTGGCAGGCTCAATCACACGCGCAGCCGCTTCCCGCGCGCGTTTCTCCTCCAGGGCCTCATCGCCGAACAGGCCAGCCAGTTGCGCCAGCGTTACCGGCTCTTCTGCGGCGTAAATCACCGCTTCAATTTTTGCTTTTAGGCTCATGCATTCAGGGGACAGGATACGCCCGAAAAACAAAAAATGGCGCTCCGGTTCTCTTTGATACTACCGAAGCGCCACGAATCCCGTCAGGTCAGTTGTGAATTAGTGAACAACCTGCCGCAGCAGCCAGAAGATGCATCCAGCCAGCAGGGCCGCCGCAGGCAGCGTAAACACCCACGCCAGCGCGATATTCCGAATCGTCGAAAGTTGCAGCCCGCTCCCGTTTGCCATCATCGTTCCCGCAATGCCCGAGGACAGAACGTGCGTTGTCGACACCGGCATCTTGAACTGGTCGGCAGCAATGATCGTGCAAGCCGCCACAATCTCGGCCGAGGCGCCCTGCGCATACGTCAGGTGCTCCTTGCCGATCTTCTCGCCAACGGTCACCACAATGCGCTTCCAGCCGACCATCGTCCCCAGCCCCAGCGCCAACGCCACAGCCACCTTCACCCAATTGGGGATGAACTTGGTCGCGTTATCCAGATGCTTCTTGTAATTCGTTAGTACGGCATTGTCAGAAGCGCTGAAGGCCGGCGTATTCGACTTCGCCATCAGCCGCAAAGTCTCGCTCTCTACATACATGTCGTTGCGGGCGTTCTGTTGTTGACTGCCCGGGATTCCCGCCAGCGATTTGTACTGCTGCACCTCATTCGAGATATCGATGGCCAGCTGCCTCGCCGCCAGCGCCGTAGTTGGGGTGAACTGCTTGGTGCGGATGTACTCCGTCAGATCGGCACGTGCATCGTCCATTACCGCATTCTGTGAGACATAGCCGCTCAATACTTTGGCGGCCTGTTCCGAAACGGCGGCAAAGTCAGGCACCTGGGAAAAGCCGATCGCATGGTTCAATGCGTAAGCCGTCGGTACCGTACCAATCAGGATCAGCATGATCAGGCCCATGCCCTTCTGCCCATCATTCGATCCGTGCCCGAAGCTTACGCCCGTGCACGTCAGAATCAGCAGCCCGCGAATCCAAAATGGTGGTGGCTCCGTGCCTTTTGGCGACTCATACAGCGCCGGGTTCTTAACCAGAACTTTCAGGAGCAACAGAAGCAGCGCAGCGCAACCAAAACCCACTAGTGGCGAAATCAGCAGCACGCGAAACACATTCGACACCTGCGTCCAGTCCACGCCGCTCGTGCCGTTGTGGCCGCCCATTAATTGGTTCATGATGCCAACGCCAATAATCGAGCCAATCAGAGTGTGCGAACTCGACGCCGGCAAACCCAAAGCCCAGGTGCTCAGGTTCCAGATAATCGCCGAAATCAGCAGGGCGAAGACCATTGCGAATCCCGCGCCCTTGCCCACCTGCAGAATCAGCTCCACCGGCAGCAGCGTAATGATAGAGAACGCAACGCCGCCCGACGAAGTCAGCACTCCGATCAGGTTCCACATTCCCGACCACACCACCGCAATATTCGGTTCGAGCGAATGGGTGTAGATCACCGTGGCCACGGCATTCGCCGTGTCATGAAAGCCGTTGACGAACTCAAATCCCAGCGCAATCAGCAGCGCCACTCCCAGCAGCACATACGGCCATATGCTTTCCAGGCGAGTACCCGCGAGGTCGTTCGCCAGATGAAACCCGGCATAGCCTACCCCGCCTAACAGGACTGCGCCAAAAACCAGCGTGCCGATCAGCCCGGGCGACTTATTCATTTTGTGGTCAAGAGCGCTTTTAGAAGGTGCAGTAGGTCCAGGGGGAAGGGCAACAGACGAGGCTTCGTTCATAGACAATCAGCTCCGACAGAGATGCGTGCAAGCACCCTATCAGGGCCGGTCCATACGATGTGTAAAGATACCCACGAAAGCTCTATTAATTTTTGATGAATGCGGCAGATTTGCCGCACGTGTGATGCAAACAGGGCTTACGCCCAGTCATCCCGCATCTGATTCATCCGGTCGTTAATCACACGCTCAAAGTCAGCATGTTTCTTGACAAAGATATCGCTGAAATTTTGCTCCTGACGCAGCAGGATGGCCTGCAAACGCACGAGCTCAAGCAGCGCCAGAAACATGGCAATCAGCGTTCGCTCCGACTTCGCGTGGCCTAGGAGCTTTCGCAACGCAACCGGTTTGTCCTCAGTAATCAGCCGCCGCCGCACGTAGTCGATCATCTGCCCCACGGTCACCGAGTCTTCTTCTACATCGAGCACGGGCCGCTCTTTCAGACGGTCCAGAATCTCGCGGAAGACGCGCACCAGATCCACCGTGTCCGCGGCAATCTCCTGCTCCGGCCCCTCGTCGTTGCGAAACTCCTTGAGCGATGGGTTCGACCACGTCGACTCCTCGATCAACTGCTTCTGCGACAGCATCTGCGCGGCATTCTTGAAGCGCTCATGCTCCAGCAGCCGCGCCACCAGTTCGCGCCGCGGATCGATCTCCTCGCCCTCGACGGTTTCGATTGGAGAACGCGGCAACAGCATCTTGCTTTTGATGTGAATCAGCAGCGACGCCATGTAGATGAACTCTCCCGCTGTATCCACGTCAGTAGCCTTCAGCTGCTCGACATACGCCAGAAACTGCGCCGTAATCTTCGCAATCGGAATGTCGTAGATATCAATATCCTGCTTGCGAATCAGATCCAGCAGCAGATCCAGCGGCCCGTCATACACCCTGCCGACGGTAACCGAAAAAGGAAACGCGCTATCTTCCTTCTTGTCTTTATCTGACCTCTCTGCGCTCTTTTTTGCAGTTGCGGGCACAGAAGGAGATGGACTCGAAGCCTCCGCCGACGCCTGACTCTCAACACCAGGGTGCCCCATATCCCGCTTCGCGGGATGTGAGATCTTCGCAGGATTTTTCTCCGGTGTTTGCTCCTCGGAACCGCCCAATTCTCCCTCAGCGGAAAGGGTAGAAGCCCCGGGCTTCTGCCCGGGAGACACAGCCCCGTCATCAGAGGGCTTTAGCCCCGGGCTGTCCTCGGCCATGTCTGAACCAGACGAAAGGTTCGCAGGATTCTCATCCGACGTCTCTTCAGGAAGACCAGGTTTCAACTCGTCCGTCATCGCGTTACCCAATCCCCACAGCCGAGCGCACTTCCACCATCGTCTGCTCCGCCCGCGTCGTAGCCCGCTGCTTCCCGTCCTCTAAAATCTCATCCACCTTTTTTGGATTCGCCTCATACCCAGCGCGCCGCTCCTGAATCGGCTGAAGAACCTTCACGACCGAATCCGCAACCCAGCCCTTGCACTCAATGCAGCCAATCGAAGCCGTCGTGCACCCGTCGTAAACCTTGGCCAGCGTCTCCTGCGACGAAAAAACCTTATGCAGATCTCCCACCGGGCAAACATCCGGATTCCCAGGATCGGTCCGCCGCACCCGCGCCGGATCGGTCACCATAGGCTTCAGCTTCTGCCGCACCACTGGCTCCGGATCAGTCAGCAGAATCGTATTCCCATAACTCTTCGACATCTTCCGCCCATCCGTCCCCGGCAGCTTCGGCGAAGGCGTCAAGAGAACCTGCGGTTCGGGAAGTATCTCTGAACCCTGAGCGCCGGGATAGAACTGATTAAACCGCCGAGCCACCTCCCGCGTAAGCTCCACATGCGCCACCTGGTCCTGACCCACAGGCACAAAATCCGGCTGATAAATCAGAATGTCCGCCGACTGCAGCAGCGGATACCCGAGAAATCCATACGTCGAAAGGTCCTTACCGGTGATATTCTCCTGCTGCTCTTTGTACGTAGGCACGCGCTCCAGCCACCCCAGCGGAGTAATCATCGAGAAGAGCAGATGCAACTCGGCATGCTGCTTGATATCGCTCTGGACAAAGAGCACGCTATGCGCCGGATCAAGCCCCGCCCCTAGAAAATCCAGAATCACCTCGCGCGTATTGGGCCGGATCTGCGACGTGTCTGCGTAATCGGTCGTCAGCGCATGCCAGTCGGCGATAAAGAAGTAGCACTCGTACTCATGTTGCAGCCGCACCCAGTTGTGCAGCGCGCCCATATAGTTGCCAAGATGAAGTTTGCCAGTCGGGCGCATGCCGCTCAGCACGCGCTTCAAGGGAGCAGAAGAGGAAATCGACACCGTATCCTTCACGTAAGAAATTGCTTGCCCTATTGTACGGAACTTTTCCTCAAAGGTTCGTCATCCTGAGCGGAGAGCAGCGAAGTCGAAGAGCCTGTCCTGAGCCTGCCGAGGGACCCGCACGAGCGCTGTTAGCCTGCCCTGAGCGAAGTCGAAGGGTTCGTGCGAAGCCTTGGAAACGCAAGTCCGCCTTTCCAAGGCAGCAGCACGAAAAAGGGTGCCCCATCCTTTCGCGTAGTGTGCGAAAGAGTGGGAGCCGCAAGGTCCAATGCACGTACCGTCATCCTGAGCGAAGTCGAAGGATCCGCACCGATAGATGCGAAGCCTTGCGTATGCAAGGCCGCTCTTCCTCATCAGAGACACGAAATTTGGCCTCAAAGCCCAACGATACAATGATCGCCAACGATGCGCAGCCCAGAAAGTAGAGTGGATCGAAACGCCTTCGCCCTTGCAATATTACGAATTGCAGTCGGCGCGCTCTTCCTCATCTTCGGCGAATACAAAGTCTTCGGCACGCAGTTCACCCTGCGTGGTGGATTCGAGTTCTGGATCCATCGCTTCCTGCAAAATGGCGGAGCGTATCCGTTCATGGTTCCTGTGCTCGAGAAGATCGTGCTGCCACACTCGACAGCGATCGCTTTCCTCGTCGCATACGGCGAGCTGGCAATCGGACTGGCCCTCGTAGTCGGAATCTTGGTAAGAACCGCCAGCGCCTTCGGGCTGGTCTACATGCTTTCGCTGCTATTCTCGTCGAATTACCCCGGCGCACACGCTCCGTTCTGGGAATACTTCGGAGCTTCGCTCGATCATTCCGTGCTCGCCTTGTGTTTTCTCGCCTTCATGATCGGTCGCAGCGACGAGCGTCTATCGCTAAAGCAACTTTTGGCAAAGTATCGTTCAGTTCTTGGCTTTTCGCCTGAGCTACAGACTAAAAGGAAATGACCTTCAGAGCGGGAATGCGTTGAAAGTGCTTTACATTGACCGTCAGGACGTCGAAGCCAAGATGTAGTGCGGTCGCTCCGATCAAAAGGTCTTCTAAAGGTATGACATTTCCTAGAGCAGCCTGCTCACCTTCTATTTGTCCGGCAAGCTGCGCTATCTCCAGCGTAACCGGACGTACGATCAGGTCTCGATACACTTCTTCTGCGAAGGCTCGTCGCCGTTTATGATCTGCATCCGTTCTAGCGCGATAAATGCCGTGTGTGAACTCAACAACGGTGATCGCTGAAATGGCAACCTCAGTTTCGCCATGAGCGGCACGTACGTGCTGAAGAATTTGCCTGACTGTCTCCCCGTTCCGTTCGCTTGCAATCAAGGCACTGGTATCGAGGATCAGTCCCATGCAGATGTATCGCGTGGCTTGCGGTTGTGGATGATCTCTTCAAGATCGGCGGCAAAGTCCGCATCCATTACAGGCTCGCAACCTAGCTCCTTGGTGCGTGCTTCCGCCAGGGCAATGGATTCCGAAATCGTCCGATGTGGCGGAGTCGGAGACTTTAGCACAGCTACCGTAATAGGACCGTCTTCGATGACAACTTCCGCACCCGCTCGAACGCGATCCAACAGAGCCGCGAACTCGCGAACTGCTTCATTGACCGAGATGTGGATCGTAGCCATATTCCTGATGATACCTTTAGCTGCCGCGTTCTACGATCACGGAAATAATTCCCAAAACAACGAAAATCGCCACGAAAAAGAGTGACAAATATGCCCCTGCCGCCAGCAAGTGCGTGATGAAGCCTTGCGGCTGTCCCCAGTGGTTTGTTTCATAGGCTGAACAGCCGTAGCAGAAGACAACGAAAGATATGAAGCTAATAAGTGCAATGCCAAAGGGTTTAAAAAGCTAATTCTTAGACTTCAATTTGTTCATAGGAGTCGGTGATTCGTATGAAGCGACTTCACTCCCCAACCATCCCAATCGTCCGCAACCATACATCCACCAGCTGAGGCCAGCCCGTCACAGGCAGCTTCGTCCGCCGCAACCCATACCCATGCACACCCTCGGTGTACAAATGCATCTCCACCGGAACCCCGGCAGCCTTCAGCGCCTCGTAGTACCGCAGCGAACTCTCGACATGGGCCACATGATCATCCTCCGTCTGCAAGAGAAACGTAGGCGGCGTGTCCTTCGTAACCGGAACATCCGGATTAAACGCAAAATTTTTGTCGGCAATCGCCAGATACCCCGGATAAATCACTACAGCAAAATCCGGACGGCAGCTCACAGCATCCGCCGCATCCACAGGCTTGTACAGCCGCTGATCAAAGTGCGTGCTCAACGCAGCCGCCAGATGCGCGCCCGCCGAAAAGCCCAGCACGCCAATCCTGTGTGGATCGAGATGCCACTCCGCTGCATGGAAGCGCACCAACCCAACCGCCCGCTGCGCATCCTCAAGCGCCATCGGCGATTTCGGATACGGCCCCGAACCTGGCACGCGATACTTGAGCAGAACGCAGGTAACGCCGGAAGAAGTCAGCCAGTCGCAGACCTCTGTGCCTTCCAGATCAATGGCGAGAATCGTATAGCCGCCGCCCGGAAAGACCACCACCGCCGCGCCCGTATTCTTGCCCTTCGCGGGATACACGGTCATCGTCGGGACGGAGACATTGCCGAGCCGCATCAGCGGTTTGCCCGCGATCAACTGGTCCTTGGCGGTAGTCGTATCGACCTCCGGCCCCGCTGAAGGCGCCGCATCCGGAACCGTCCCCGGCCAGACCGGCGTCTGGGTAAATCCCGCCGGCGGCTGCCAGGCAGGCGTCTGCGCGCTCAAACCCGCCGCGCCTACAAAACAGAGAGCGAAGATCCAAGACTTCATCACAATCCACGCAGCTTAACAGAAGCCACATTTGTGTGTTCCCATGTCGTCATCCTGAGCGGAGCAACGCTGAGTCGGAGAGTCTGCCCTGAGGCAGCCGAAAAAAATGCACCGCAGATGCGAAACTTGGCGGAAGCCAGGTCGCATTTGTACTTTCAACGGGCAGAGGGCAAACCCGCTCTTAAGTCCAAGAAAATGCACATAAAATGCACTTAAAGGCTGGTTTAAAGCACCTTTTTAGCTCATGCCGGGGCGCTCTAATGCGACCTTAAAGTAGAGTCACGACGATACGGTATTCCACCGTGTCAAGCCCCCTGATCGCGAAATACTCCGCAAGTCAAAGAAAACAAACAATATAAAACGGCATAGGTTTGGCGTACTATTTCGCCAAAACTGCTATTCTGGATATAGAGGAAGAAAAAAGCCCGCCAAAAGGCGGGCTTTTTCTTGCCTAAAGAGGGGACCCGTCGCTAAGTGATTGAAAACACTAGAACCGAGTTAACTCAAGCAGAATCAAGCGGATAGCAGGGGATGATCCCCCGCTAAGTCATTGAAAACAAAGAAGCCAAAAGAACCACGCGGGGAGGGGGTCACAGGGCCAGCAGCACCCGGTTAAAGGCATACAGCGCTGGACTCACCATCAGGTTCACCACCGGACCACCGAAGAGGAGAATCAGAATCAGGCTGATCATCCCCAGCGAGTCGTAAACGCGCAGGGCGTTATACGGCAGCATATGCCGGATAATGTGCGATCCGTCCAAGGGAGGCAGTGGCAACAGGTTAAAGGCTGCGAGAAACAGGTTGAGCAAGATTCCCATATAAAGCAGCATGACCATCGGAAAGATCACTGGACTTGCCTGCATCAGCGAAGGGTCGAGCATATTCATCGCCAATTCTTTGACCACCAGCGCGCCGATCGGAGTCGCTTTGGCGACGATCACCAGTCCGATCAGCGACGCCACCGCAGCGAGGATGTTACTCACCGGTCCGGCGAGTGTCGTCAGGATGTCATCGCGCACGACGCGCTTGAAGTTTCGCGTATTTACCGGCGTTGGCCGTGCCCAGCCGAAGAGAAATCCATGTGTTAGGAACAGCATCGCCAGCGGAAGCAGGATGGTGCCGACCGGATCGATATGCTTGATCGGATTGAGCGTCACGCGCCCCAGCATGCGCGCCGTTTGGTCCCCGAGCCGGGACGCCACCCACGCGTGGGCGGCCTCATGCAGACTCAAGGCAAAGAGAAGAACGACGAATTGAAAAACCTTAAGAACAATCTCTTGCTGACTCATACCGCAGATTTGATGGTATCAGGTGAGCGAAAACGAGCGAGTCGGCAGGTCAGCTGAACAACGACCAGTAACGAAGAAAGGCTTTCGCTGACTCGCTGGCGCGGAAAGCGCGCTGACTTGCTGCCTATTCGCAATGCTCACCCGTCGAAGGCGGCGCCTTGTACGTCGAGCGATCCTTGAACGGAGTCGCCTGGTCCTTGGTCTTGAGCTGCTTTGCTGGAACCCCGCCGACGATCGAATGCGGCGCAATGTCCCTCGTTGCGACACCATTGGCGCCGATGATCGTGTCTTCGCCAACGTTCACGCCTGCCATAACCGATGCGTGAATCGTGACCCGAGCCTTGGGGCCAACTTCAGTCCTGCGGTTCTCCACAATACCGCCGTCAATCGGATCGTGCGCATGCGAGTAAACAGAAGCGTAGTCGGAGATCGACGTTCCCTTGCGGATGATCAATTCGCCGCGGTCATCGAGCATCACGAACTTGTGAATGACGCAGTCGTCCTCGATCACCAGGTTGTAGCCAAAGCTGAACTCAACGCCGTGAAAGATCTTTACGTTGTTCCCGATGTGCTTGAAAATGTGCTTGCCCAGCATGGCGCGGAAACGGAAGCCGAGCCAGTGATTCAGCCCAATCGGCGAGCGGTCGAACATCTGCCAGAAGTAGATGAGCGGCTTGATGCAGGCATACCGCTTCTCGTCGATGTCGCCGTAATATTCCGGTTCCAGCGTTATGTTGGCCGAATCGAGCGACAGCTTCAGCACGTTGAAAGGCAGCTCGCTGGTAAGAGTGAAGTTCAACCGCCCTCCCTTGGGCTGACCCAGCATCAGCTGGTGCAGATTGTCATGCACCAGCTCGGCGCGCAGTTCCGGCTTCCTGTGCTTGGTGAACTCTTCATCCAGGTACTTGAGCCAGCGCAGATACACTTCCTCGGCTTCACGCGAGGGATGCAGGTCACGGTATTCATAACGAGGCATGATGTATGTCCTGTACCAATTAGTTTGTCATCCTGACACTTGTACGCAGTGAAGTGGAAGGATCTGCTGTTCCTTCTGCTCAACCACAAATCACCTGTTTCGATGCGCCAGCATGTTCGTACGTCGCAGTTCACTGGATCGCAAAGACCGCATAGACAGTCGATGACTCCTCAATCTGTCGCGGATTGATCGCCAAAGGAGCAAATGCGTTGGACTTTGCTACTGCTCCCATTCTCTCCATCATCATTGGCATCGGCCGAACCGGACTTTCTGGAGCCTGATTGCTGGCATAGATCAATCCGGAAAGCTTCACGTTCAACCCTTGTGCCATCTGCTGCGCAATGACCTGCGCCTTGGCCAGAGCATTCGCCGCAGCCTTGGCTTGCAGCCCATTCATGTCCTGAGACTGCCAGTCGATCTGGCCGCTCTGGTTTGCTCCAGCTTCAACGGCAACATGGAGAACCTTAGCCGCGTCATCCGGCTTTGTCTTCACCGTCCACGACTGGTTGAGCACGAATTGCTTCTTCGCGCGGTCCATCTCCGAGTCTTTGGGATCGTGATAGTTGTTTGGCGTGAGATTCTGGTTTTCACTCTCGATGGCTTTGTCTGGAACTCCCGACTTCTTCAGTGCGTCCATAATGGCATTCGAGATCGTCGAGCCGCTCGCATACGTTGACTGCTCATCTGGACCAAAGACCTGAAAGCCAATATGCACAACGGCCAGATCGGCATTCGTCGCTGCCTTATCGCTCGCGGTGACAGCGATCGTGCGATTGTCTTTATCGACCTTGATCGTTTGTGCTTGCGCGGCAGCCAGCAATCCAAGGGCAGCAACACTCACGGCAATCTTCCGAATGATCATGCCAGTTTCTCCTCGGCAGTCTTACAGATGCTCGCAAAGTATATCGCTATGAGAGGTCGCATCGCACATCATCAAACCTTCTCAGCAAACATACGCAGTTTTGTCACAGTTTTCCGAGCCGCCCCGGAGTCGATCGCTTCCGCCGCGCGCTCAGCACCTTCTCGCAGATCAGTAGCAATTCGTCCTGCAACCAGCGCCGCAGCCGCATTCAGCAGCACGATGTCGCGCTTCGGCCCCTTCTCTCCGGCAAAGATGCGTTCCAGCGTCGCCGCATTCTCGGCGGCTGTCGCGCCTCCTGCTAACTCTGAGAGCGACGCACGCGAAAGTCCTGCATCTTCGGGGTGAACGTATGAAGCCCGCCAACTCGCTTCGTCTCCGCGCACTTCCGCTACATGACTCGCGCCTGTGATTGTCAGCTCGTCAAGTCCATCGCTGCCATGCACCACAAATGCGTGACGAACACCAAGGTGCAGCATCGTCTCAGCTACGAGACTTACACGATCGGGAGCAAACACACCCATGATCTGCGCCGGAGCGCCTGCGGGGTTCGTCAGCGGCCCCGCGAGATTGAAGATGGTGCGGAATCCCAGCGCGCGCCGTACCGGAAGGACGCGCTTCATCGTCGGATGGAGCGCCGGAGCATAAAGGAACATGAATCCGGCAGCGCGCAGCGACTCTACCGCCAATTCGGGCGGCAGCGCGACCGCGATGCCCAGCGCCTCCAGCACATCGGCAGAGCCGCACTTCGAGGTCACGGCACGATTGCCGTGCTTGGCGACTTTAGCTCCCGCCGCGGCAGCAACGAGCGCTGCGCCGGTCGAGATATTGAAGGTGCCGCGGTCGTCGCCGCCCGTACCGCAAGTGTCGATGAGCAATGAGCGCTCTTGATCGGTGAGCGGAACCGGAATCGCAAGCTCCCGCATCGTCTCAGCGAAGCCTGTCAATTCCTCCACCGTTTCGCCGCGGCGCGCCAGCACGGTGAGGAGTTCCGCTATTTCGGCATCGCTCGTCTCTCCAGTCAGCATCTCGCGTAAAGCCGTGCGTGCCTCTGCGCGAGTGAGAGTGCGTTGCCCTGCCTGGATCGAGTGAAGAAGATCGGGAAACGTAGCCATCTTGCTAGTGACCTGGAAGGCAGGCGTTGAAGTGGATTTTGGGTAAGTCCTCAACAGCTTTGCGCAGCGCACGCTCCCATTGCCGGTGGATCGAGAGCAACTCAGGATCATCGGCTGGAAAGCTTCGATAGCCGTCGAAGTGCAACGAGTCATTCCTGTAGATAAGCATCTCGATTGGAGGACCTACAGTCACATTGGAGCGCATGGCCGCATCAAACGAAAGCAGTCCGTAAAGTGCGGCAACCTCCAGCGGTGTCGACCCATGCACGATGCCGCGGTCGAGAATCGGCCGGCCATACTTGCATTCGCCAATCTGCAGATATGGAGAATCCTGCGTAGCGCTAAGCGGATTGCCTTGCGGATAGACCAGGTAGAGACCGGAGCGCGATCCCTTCACCTGCCCACCCAACAGCAGGTTGATATTGAAGGAGAAGTCATCCTTCTCCAGGTGCGCTCGGTCAAGATCGGAGACTCGGCGCACGGCTTCGCCCACAACTCGCGAGGCGGCATAAGGTGTTGGAACTTTGGCCAGACCCTCGCCCGCGTTGAAGTCCTCTCGCAGCAGCGTAATGACGGACTGGGTGAGCGAGACGCTGCCGCTGGTGAGGATCACGAATGCGCGCTCGTCAGGCATGACGAAGGTGTGCATCTTGCGGCAGAGATTCACCTGATCGTAGCCCGCATTGCTGCGCGAATCAGAGGCCATGATCAGTCCTTCGTGAGTACAGATTCCTAAGCAATACGTCAACGCTTATCCCCGGAACGGTGATTCGGTCTTTACTAAATCCTCTATTCTGGCAAACTATTTTGCAAATTCATTGCATCTTAACGTCACCTGCCAAGGCAGTCTCGATCCATTCTTCCTGCGTGGAAAGTTAGCTATATATGCGAATACGTCTGGGCTACGACATCCGCTTCGATGTTCCCGTTCCCGTTACCTTCGTGGCGATGCTGCAGGTCCATCCATCGCGTCTTCAGGATCTGCTTGAGCCCGATGAATTGCTTGTCTCTCCCGCCATGCCGCAGGAAGCGTACCTCGATTCATTCGGCAATCGATGCAGCCGCTTCCACGTTTCCACCGGAGAAACAAAGCTGGAGGGTCGGACATTGATCAAGGATTCTGGTTGTCAGGATCCGCAGAATCTCGATGCGATGGAAATACCTGTTGCAGAACTGCCACCAGACACACTCCGCTACCTGATCGCTAGCCGTTACTGCGAGGTGGACCGGCTTTCAGCGGTCGCGCGGGATCTGTTTGATGATGTGGTGCCGGGTTGGAGTCGAGTTCAGGCAATCTGTGATTGGGTCTACCGCAAGATCACGTTCGGCTACTCCTATGCCCGCTCTACGAAAACGGCCCTCGATGTCTTCACGGAACGTTTGGGCGTATGCCGCGATTATCAGCATCTGGCGATCGCATTCTGCCGTTCGTTGAATATTCCCGCTAGGTATGCGACGGGATATCTCGGAGACATCGGAGTTCCTGCCGCGCCAACTCCGATGGACTTCAGTGCCTGGTTCGAGGCATACCTGGGCGATCGCTGGTGGACTTTCGACGCCCGGCACAATGAACCGCGCATCGGCCGAGTGTTGATGGCAGTCGGGCGTGACGCTGCCGATGTTGCGATCACGACATCTTTCGGAATCGCGAATCTCAAGTACTTTCAAGTTGTGACCGATCAGGTCGTTGAACACGAATAACACCAAGCCTTTGAACTCTGCCGAGAATTGCCGCTCCCTACGAACCTCCGATAGTATGAAGTGTCTGCCGTAACTCTGTTTTCCTCATACGCGGGAATTCTGCGCCTGGGATGAGTCTGCGGCCTCTACAAGCTATGAAAATCCACGAGTATCAAGCGAAAGACATCCTGGCGAAATACGGCGTTGCCGTGCCGCGGGGTGAGGTGGCCAACACGCTCGACGAAGCGCTGGATGTGGCCAAGAAGCTCTTTACCGGCGGAGCAAGTGGCGTCGTGGTAAAGGCGCAGATTCACGCTGGCGGTCGCGGTAAAGGCGGCGGCGTGAAGGTGGCAAAGAATCTGGATGAAGCAGAGCAGTATGCCAAGCAGATTCTCGGCATGCAGCTCATTACGCATCAGACCGGTCCTCAAGGACAGAAGGTGCAGCGACTGCTGATCGAAGAAACGGCTGCGATCGATCGCGAACTGTATCTCGGAATCGTGCTTGACCGCGCTGCGGCGAAGCTCGTCTTCATGGCATCCCAGGCTGGCGGTATGGAGATCGAAGAGGTAGCCGCGAAAGATCCCAAGGCAATTCATAAGGCTTATATCGATCCAGCAGTGGGCTTCCAGCCTTATCAGGCCCGTGAATTGGCATTTGCCCTGGGATTGAAGGCGACGCAGATCAACGAGGCGGTCAAGTTCATGATGGGCCTCTATAAGGCGTACGTCGACACCGACGCTTCGCTGCTTGAAATCAACCCATTCATCACGACCAAAGACGACAAGCTCTTCGCACTCGATTGCAAGATCAATTTCGATGACAACGCGATGTTCCGCCACAAGGAGTTAAAAGAGTTGCGCGACGTCGCGGAAGAAGACCCACTTGAAGTCGAGGCCTCGAAGTACGCATTGAACTACATCAAGCTAGACGGCAATATCGCCTGCATGGTCAACGGCGCTGGTCTGGCGATGGCAACGATGGACATCATCCAGTACGCAGGCGGTTCGCCAGCCAACTTCCTCGACGTAGGTGGCGGCGCAAATCAGCAGCAGATTGAGCATGCCTTTGAAATTCTGCTCTCCGACAAGAACGTGCAGGCGGTCTTCATCAATATCTTTGGCGGCATTCTGCGCGTCGATACGCTGGCGCAAGGGGTTGTCGAGGCGGCGAAGAAGACGAATGTGAAGGTGCCGGTGATTCTGAGGCTCGAAGGTACAAACGTTGAACAGGGCCGCGAAATCCTGAAGAATTCTGGTCTCAACTTCATCATCGGCGACACGATGCAGGACGCTGCGCAAAAGGCAGTTACTGCGGCAAAGGGAGGCAAGTAAACATGGCGGTTCTGGTCGATAAAAACACTCGCCTCATTGTGCAGGGGATCACCGGCAAGGAAGGCACCTTTCACGCCAAGGGCTGCGCCGAATACGGCACCAAGGTTGTTGGAGGTGTGACTCCCGGAAAAGGTGGCACAATCCACGAGGGCTGGCCGGTTTTCGACACGGTTGAGAAGGCTGTTGCGGAAACGGGCGCAAATGCCACGGTGATTTTTGTACCTCCGCCGTTTGCCGCCGACGCAATTCTAGAGGCAAACGCCGCTGGAGTTCCGTTGATCATCTGCATTACGGAAGGCATTCCGATCAACGACATGGTGAAGGTCTGGAGTGTGCTCAAGCATTCGAAATCAACGCTCGTGGGGCCGAACTGCCCTGGTGTGATCTCGCCCGGGAAGGCGAAGATCGGCATTATGCCAGGACGGATTCACAAGGAAGGCAATATCGGCATCGTTTCGCGCTCGGGGACGCTGACCTATGAGGCTGTATATCAGCTGACACAGCGCGGAATCGGGCAGTCGACGGCTATCGGTATCGGAGGCGACCCAATCATTGGTACCACTCATGTGGATGCGCTCAAGTTGCTGAATGAAGATCCGGATACAGAAGCGATCATCCTGATCGGCGAGATTGGCGGAACTGCTGAGGAGACTGCGGCTGAGTATGTGAAGCAGCATGTCAAGAAGCCGGTTGTGGGCTTCATCGCCGGACAGACTGCGCCCCCAGGACGGCGTATGGGTCACGCCGGCGCGATCATCTCAGGCGGCCAGGGAACCGCTGCCGAGAAGATGAAGGCACTAACCGCAGCGGGAATTCAGGTGGTTGAAAGTCCGGCCGCGATTGGTGAGACAGTTGCCAGGGTGATGGGCAAAGCTTAAGAGTTGCAAAAGAAGAAGTGCAGGCTTCACGCCTACACTTCTTCTTGATCTGTACCGGTTACTCAGTTGCAGGAGATGCTGGCACGTTCTTGGCGGTGGTGGTCTTTTGCTGATCTGCCTTCTCGGCGGTTTGCTCTAAGGTATTGGCCTGGGGCATAAACGTTAGCGCCTGGTTGACCATCGGATCCCAGGCTGCGCGGACTTTCAATCCCTCAACCTGACCGAATTGCGTGGTAAAGATTTCGGCCTTGATGTTCGCTTTTACCCAGTCCATGACCGGATTCAATTCCTGGTCCGTATAAGTAACTTCCTGTGAACCCAGGAACTGCTTGAATTCATTCAGGACATTGTCATCCACCTGGAAATCCTTAGTGACCGTACGATTGGCCAGGTAGTGCTTGGCAAAATCGAAGAAGGCATAATGCGCGAGCAGCTCTTCCTGAATGTGAGTGGATTTTGGCGTGTCGATCTTGTAGTCCGGAGTGATGCCGCCGCCGCCATAGACTGTGCGGCCTGAATCGGTCAGCTTGACTTCGCGATCCTTGTTCTCCTGCGGCTGGTCGTGGTTGTAGTAGTAGTCATAGAGCGAAACGCCACTGTAGTTGCGTTGGATCAGGCGTCCGCTCGGCGTGTAGTAGTGATAGGTCGTAAGGGCGAGGCCGGTATTGTCCGAAAGCTGATAAACCGTCTGCACCAGACCCTTGCCAAAGGTGGTTTCGCCGACAACGATGGCGCGGTCGTGGTCCTGCAAGGCGCCGCTTACAATCTCAGCTGCCGATGCCGTTCCGTGATTTACAAGAACAACGATCGGGTAAGTTTTGCCGCTATTACCGTGCATGGCATGGTAGGTCTGTTCCGGGAAGGCGCGTCCGCGTTGGGAAACAATGACCTGGCCCTTCTTCAGGAACTTGTCGCAGGTAGAAACCGCTTCCGTTAGCAAGCCGCCGGGGTTGCCGCGCAGATCAAGAATGAGGCCTTTCATATCCGGACCGAAGGAGTCGAGCGCATCCGCCACTTCGCGGCCGGTCGCTTCCTGGAACTGGGTGATGTGGATGTAGCCGATACCCGGGCGAATCTCTTCCTTAAGATCAATACTCGGGTGCGGAATCTCGTCGCGAACTAGGTCAAAGGCTAGCGCCGCCGCCGCGCCTTCACGAGAAACCGTCAGGTGAACATGCGTGCCTTTCGGGCCCTTCAGCATGTTTGCAACTTCTTCGGAATTCAGATTGTCGGTGGTTTTTCCGTCGACGGAGATGATCACGTCGCCCGGACGGACACCAGCTTTGTAGGACGGCGTTCCCTCATAGGGATACAGGACGACGATCCGCTGCACGCCGCCGACACTCTGCGGCTGGATGGTCATGCCCACGCCGTAGTATTTGCCGTGTTGGTCCTCACGCATTTTGGCGTAGGCTTTGGGGTCATAGAAATTCGAGTGCGGATCGAGCACACGCAGCATGCCGGGAATCGCGCCGTCGTAGATGGCCTTGTCCGGCTTATCGCCGTCGAGTGGCTCGGCATAGTTCTGCGACACAACGTCATACACGCTGGTAAATGACTTCAGGGAGTCGCGAAATTGCGATTCGTCGGAGCTGGATTGCGCGCCGACTTTTTGGCTGACAATCATGCCTGCAATACCACAGGCAGAAAAAAAGACTACTAATGAGAAAACAGTGCGTCGAGTGCGGGATGGCATGATTGCGAGGACCCTCTGGGCAATCCTGTGCAAAGTATAACAAGCCGGGGAAGAAAGAGAGCCCTCGATCTACCGCATTTTTGCTACCCAACGGCGAAATCGAGCTGTCATTTCCTTAAGTTCGATTCGCATTCGCCTACCCGTAGTGTTTAGAATGGCGGAAGCGCCACCTGAATCCTCTAAAGCAGCCTTTACCCGGATTCCGGCATGCCTTCAAGTTGAGACGTATACATATGATTTATCGATCCTTACCCCTCTCGGCCGCGTTCTCTGCAGGCATCGTCTTTCTGGTAATTCCAGCTCTCGGCCAGACTGCGGCCAAAACACCGGCTCCGGCTGCACAGTCGTCTCCCTACCAGGGCATGGTGGTTGAAGAGATTGTGGCGCGTGTCAACGATCAGGTCATCAGCAAGTCTGATTACCAGCGCGCCGATCAGGAACTTGCGACGCAGGCACAGCAGCAGGGGTGGTCGCAGCAGCAGCTGTTTGAGGCGCGACATGACTTGCTGCGCGATTTGATCGATCAGCAACTGCTCCTTTCCAAGGGAAAAGAACTGGGAATTACCGGCGAAACCGAAACGGTCAAGCGGCTGGATGACATTCGTAAGCAAAACCACCTCGACAGCATGGACGACCTGCAGAAGGCGGCCGAGTCGCAGGGAGTTTCGTTTGAAGATTTCAAGCAGCACATCCGCGACGGCATCATCTCGTCCACGGTAATTCGCGACGAGGTTGGACGTCACCTGAATCTCAGCCAGGCCGATGTGCAGAAGTATTACGACGCGCACAAGGCTGACTTTGACCAACCCGAACAGGTGAAATTGAGTGAGATTCTGGTTCCAACGGCGAACCCGGATGACGCGACGCAGGTTGCGGCTGCTCAGAAAAAGGCCGATGACATTGCCGCGCAGTTGAAATCCGGTGGTGACTTCGCACAAGTGGCGAAGACCGAATCAGGCGGCCCGACAGCGGCTCAGGGCGGCGAGCTTGGCGACTTCCGTCGCGGACAGTTGGCTAAGGTCCTTGAGGACCAGACCTTCGTGCTGAAACCTGGCGAGTACACGCAGCCAATCCGCACCAAGCAGGGGTTTGTCATTCTCAAGGTCACGGAACACACTTCGGGTGGAGTGCAGCCTTTGAAAGATGTCGAGCCGCAGGTTGAAGACGCGATTTACAGCCAGAAGATGGCTCCGGCGCTGCGTCAGTATCTCACCACGCTGCGGGAAGATTCTTATGTTGAAGTGAAAGAGGGCTACGAGGATGCAGCGGCAACGCCAAATGAAACCAAGCCCACGACAACATATAGTGCCTATGCGCCGCCAACCGGGAAAAAGAAGAAGCATGTAGAGCGAACCCGCTTCCGCCAAAAGTCGACCAATCCAAAGCCCACGACGGAGACCGCAAGCGCCCCAGCTAATGTACCTTCTTTGGCAGATGTACCGCAGGGCAATGCAACGCAGACGGCGGCGACTCAAACTGCGGGCGCAACCGAAACCGCAAGCGCAACGCCGCCATCTGCTCCGGCTGCGACAACTGCTGCTGCGACTCCGGCTAAGAATTCTCAGGTTGCCAGTGCAGGCGTAGAGAAGCCGGGTAAGAAAGAAAAGATCCGTTTTGGCCAGGCACCACGCGAAACTCTACCTTCGGCTCCGACCAAGACCGAGGATGCGGGCGCAAACGCCGGTACACAGGTAGCATCCAACAATGTTCCGCAGAACATGCAGGTCGTTGGCCCCGATGGGACGGTAGACAACCAAACCGTCGAGGAGAAAAAAGAGAAGACCAGATTCTCAGCGCGCGCCAAGGAGCCGAAACAGAAAAAGAGCAAGGATAAGACCGATCCATTTGCTCCAGCACCGGAAAGCCAGGATGAACTGGCTACTCGCCAGGAACAGTCCACTCCATTGGGCCTGAACGGCGATACCTCCAAGGCAAAGAAGGCGCCAAAGCCGACAGAGAAGACACGCTTGTCTGACAAGACTAAAGAGAAGCCAGACAGCGGCCAACAGCCGAATCCAAACGCGGCTCCTGCCGACCAGCAGGCGGTACCTTCAGCTCCTACTCCGGCTCCGGCGACGTCTCCGACTACCCAGCAGCCGTAACCGCGCTTCGGGCCAAGGGAAAATGAAAGACCTGTTTGTTGGAGATTTAGGGAAATTTGAAAATCAAGTGGTGACGGGCTTCTTTGCCGTCGCCGCAAAGCAGGTGCGCAGCAAGAAAGACGGCGCCGTCTACTTTGCCATGACTCTCTGCGACTCTACCGGCCAGATTGAATGCCGAATGTGGGAAGTCGCGGATGCCCAGCCTTTTGAGTCCGGCGATGTCGTGAAGGCCCGAGGACAGATTTCGCGTTATCAGGACCGCCTGCAGTTGACACTGGATAAGATTCGTCGGGCAAACCCTGAAGAGTACGACCTCGGGGATTTTGTTCCCAAGACCTCACGCGATATTGAGGAGCTGTGGGCGGAGCTGAATGGCTATGTCTCCACCCTTACCAATGCTCACCTGCAGGCTCTACTACGCGCCTTTATCGACGATCCAGAGATTGCTTCTGCGCTCAAGAGCGCACCCGCTGCCAAGAGTATGCACCACGCCTGGGTGGGCGGCCTGTTGGAACATGTCGTTTCATTACTTGGCATCAGCGATCTGGCGGCGCGGCACTATCCGGAAATCAATCGTGACCTGCTTCTCACTGGCGTGGTGCTCCACGATATCGGCAAGCTGCATGAATTGCGTTGGGGAACGAGCTTCGATTACACGCTCGAGGGTCAACTCATCGGCCACATTTCGATTGGAATCTCCATGGTGGAGAAAAAGCTGGCCAATCTGCAGGATTTCCCGGACAATCTTCGCGTGTTGGTCGAGCACATTATTTTGAGTCACCACGGAAAGTATGAGTTCGGCTCACCTAAGCTGCCCATGATTCCGGAAGCACTATTGCTCCATTACCTCGATGATCTTGATGCCAAGATGCAGACGATGCGCAGCGAATTTGCGCGTGCTGGCGCGCTAGGCCGTGCTCCCGGTCAGATGACGGAGTGGGTCCGAGCGCTGGAGCGGCCGCTTCTGAATACGGCCGGATATTTGGGTGAGCTGGCGCCGACCACAGAAGCTACGGCAGCCGAAGAACTTGAGCCACGGGAGGAAATCAATGCCTTACCTGCTGAAGACTGAGCCGACGGTGTATTCGTTCAGCGATCTGGAACGCGAAGACGAGACGGTTTGGGATGGCGTCACCAACCCTGCGGCTGTGAGGTTCTTGCGCAGCATGAAACCTGGCGAGAAACTCGTGATTTATCACACGGGCGATGAGCGCACGGCCGTAGGTACAGCGAAAGTCTTGTCGGTAGATGCTGCGAATCCCAAAGTCCCTAACGTGCGCATCAAGGCGGGTAAACCCATCAACACGCCGCACACGCTGGCAGAGATCAAGGCGCATAAGCTCTTTGCTGATTCGCCGCTCGTGAGCCAAGGCAGGCTTTCAGTCGTTCCTCTCACGGACGCGCAGTACGCTTGGCTGACGGGCGAATAAAGACCACGCGCGCTGCGCTACAATCAAAGTTGGCACAGCACGCACATGTTACGTTTTTCCACTGCAGGTGAATCGCACGGCGAGAGTCTAATTGCTCTTCTCTCAGGGCTGCCCGCCGGCGTTGAAATCGACACAAACTTCATCAATCGCGAACTGTGGCGCCGCCAACAGGGGTACGGTCGCGGTGGTCGCATGCGCATCGAGCAGGACACCGCGCACATCCTCTCCGGGGTGCGGCACGGCAAGACAATCGGCTCCCCGGTCGCTATTGAAATCGAAAATCGCGACTGGAAGAACTGGACCGATATTCTTCCCGTTGAAGTTGGCGATCCTGCGAAGCACAAGATCGTAGCGTCGCCGCGTCCCGGACATGCTGATCTTGCAGGGGCTCTAAAGTACGACTTTCCGGATGCACGGTATGTCCTCGAGCGCGCCTCGGCGCGTGAATCAACCGCCCGCGTTGCCGCCGGAGCATTAGCAAAACAACTGCTTTTGCAACTCGGCATCGACATTGCCAGCCATGTGATTCGAGTAGGCCATGCTGAATTGGAACGAGACGCGACGTGGGATGAAATCGCGGCGCTGCGTGCAAAGGATGAAGTGCTTCTGGGCTGTGTCGACACTGAGGCAGAAGAGCGCATGAAGGCCGAGGTCGACAAAGTGCTGCGAACCGGCGATACCGTCGGTGGCGTCTTTGAAGTGGTGATTCATGGCGCGCCCGCAGGCATCGGTACCCACACAAATTGGGATGAGCGGCTGGACGGCATTCTGGCGCAGGCTGTCATGTCGTTACAGGCCGTTAAGGCCGTCGAAATTGGCCGTGGCGTGACAGCTGCCGAGTCTTTTGGTTCAGATGTCCACGATGCTATTGGCTATAGCAACGAGCCAGCGAACGGTCGGCATACCCGTTTCACACGCGAGCATAACAATGCCGGTGGCGTCGAGGGGGGCATCTCGAACGGTGAAGATGTCATCGTGCGTGGTTATCTCAAGCCGATTTCTACATTGCGCAGACCGCTGCAGTCTGTTCGTTTTGACACGCGTGAGGTGACCAAGGCTGCTTACGAGCGAAGCGATGTTAGTGTAGTACCGGCCGCAGGAGTTGCGGCAGAAGCTATGGTGGCGCTTGCATTCGCACGGCTGGTGTTGGAGAAATTTGGCGGGGATTCTCTGCGGGAGCTAAAACGTAACTATGATGGTTACGTGGATCAGATTCGTGCCTACTGAGTTTTGAAAGAATGATTCGAGAAATAGTCAAATATCCCGAGCCGATTCTGCAAAAAACGACCCAACTGGTAACTGAGTTTGATGACGAGCTACGGTCACTGGTGGACGACATGTTCGAGTCGATGTATGCGGCGCAAGGTATCGGCTTGGCCGCACCACAGATTGGCATCTCCAAACGGGTAACTGTCATCGATCTGAGCTTCAAGAAGAATCTGGACGACAAGATTGTTCTCATCAACCCCGAGGTTATTCACAAAGAAGGTAAACAGAACGAAGAAGAGGGTTGTCTAAGTCTTCCCGAGATTCGCGAGAAGGTATCGCGCGCACATAAAGTGCGTGTCCGCGCTCAAGATCTTACGGGAAAATGGTTCGAAATCGATGGAGAGGAGTTGTTGGCTCGCGCCTTTCAACATGAAATCGATCACCTGGATGGAATCCTCTTCATCTTTCGTGTAAGCGCGTTGAAGCGCGATCTGCTGTTGCGCAAGATTCGCAAGATGCAGAAAAATGGCGAGTGGTAGGCGATGCGCCTTGTTTTTTGCGGCACTCCGCAGTTCGCGGTTCCAACGCTGAAGGCGCTGCTACGTGCCGGGCACGACATCCGGCTTGTCGTTACGCAGCCCGACCGTCCTAGCGGACGGGGTATGCAACTTGTCGCTCCACCGGTGAAACACGCCGCGCTCGCCGCTGGTATTCCAATCGCGCAGCCAGAAAAGATAAAAAACAACCAGGATTTTCGTGCGCAATTGGAAATGATTCAGCCTGAGGCGATCATCGTTGTAGCCTACGGCCGCATTATTCCGAAGTGGATGTTGGATCTGCCGCACTTCGGCAATCTGAATCTGCACGCATCTTTGCTGCCTAAGTATCGTGGTGCTGCCCCGATTCAATGGGCAGTTGCGAATGGAGAGCCGGTAACGGGGGCAACCACCATGCGCATCGACGAGGGCCTGGATACTGGCGATATGCTCATGCAGCGTGAACTGCCGATCGCTCCTGATCACACGGCAGAGGACATATTTCCATTGCTGGCCGAAATGGGTGCTCCGTTAATGGTCGAAACTCTTGAGAGACTGACCGCGGGCACCATTAACCCCAGAAAGCAGGATGATTCACAGGCCACGCTCGCGCCGATTCTAAAACGAGAGGACGGGCAGGTTGATTTCACTCGTTCAGCAATGGAAATCTATAACCGGTGGCGTGGCTTTCAGCCCTGGCCCGGAGCCTACACGCAATTCCGCGGTAAAAAGCTAGCCTTCCACCATATGATGCCAATGGAACTCCGGGGCGAACAGAGCGTGCCAGGTGAGGTAGGTGTCGAACATGGTCAACTCTTTGTCGACTGCGGTGCAAATAGCCGGCTTGAAATCTTTGGAGTTCAGGCAGAAGGCAAAAAACGCATGTCTGCGGCAGATTTTCTGCGCGGCCACCAGTTGACGACTGGCGATCGCCTGGGATGAACGGCGTTGCGCCAGCACGTGCCGTAGCCTTTGAGATTTTGCTGAAAGTAGAACGCAGCGCAGGTAATAGTGACGAATTGTTATATCAACCTGCCGTGGCAAGGCTATCCTCACAAGACCGCAATCTAGCCACAAACCTGGTAATGGGCACTCTAAGATGGCAGATTGCTCTGGACACGCGCATTACCGCACTACTGACCCGCCCCAACACACAACTTGACCCTGTAGTGAAAATTGCATTGCGACTTGGTGCATTTCAGTTGCTCTATCTTGATCGTGTGCCCGTCTATGCGGCAATTGGCGAAAGTGTTGAACTCGCCAAAGGCACAGCCAACAAATTCGCTGCCGGAATGGTGAATGCAATTCTGCGCAAGATCGCAGCGCAGCCCAAACCAGGAGCGACGTCTGGAATCATCAAAACCGCCGATTTGGCGGAGGCCTTTGCGCACCCTCAGTGGCTGGTCGAACGCTGGGTGAAGAACTTCGGATTGCAAACGGCACTGCGAATCTGTGAATACGACCAACAGCCTGCCCCTGTCTTTGTTCGACTGATGACACGAGATGCAGAGCAGGCATTACTGCAGGAAGCTATCGAGCTTGCTCCCGGAAACTTCCTGGTCAATGTCCGCAGAGTGACAAGTGGCGACGTCTCGGCGACTACCGCCCTTAAAAACGGCAGGGTGCGCATTCAAGATGAGGGATCGCAACTTATCGCAGAAATCGCAGGACATGGGATGCGGATTCTAGACGCCTGCGCAGCTCCCGGTGGGAAGACCGCTATTCTGGCAGAACGCAATCCTGATGCCTCAATCATTGCCTGTGATGTCAGCAAGAGACGGCTCGCCAAAATGCAACAAGTCTTGCAGAACACTTCTTACGGGCCCGGAATCAATTTCAAATTGGCCGATGCAGCTACCCTCACGCTTAGACCAGAGTTTGATCTCGTTTTGTGTGACGCGCCATGCAGTGGCACTGGAACGCTGGCGCGAAATCCAGAAATTCGTCATCGGCTCAGACCGGAAGAATTGAAGCGCCAATACGATCGTCAAGTGGCAATTCTGAATTGCGTAATGGGAGGTATCAAAGCAGGCGGTCGACTCCTCTATTCCACGTGCTCTCTCGAGCCAGAAGAAAATGATCTTGTTGTTCGCGAGTGCCTCAATCGTCGAGATGATTTTGAAATGATTCGCCTGGATCAGGAGATTGAGCGGATCGCGGGTGCTGGGGTTCTTCACGCTGAAGGTGCAGACACGTTGCGCGCCACCACACTTGTAAATGGCTGTCTGCGCACGCTGCCCGGCGTTCACGCATGCGATGGTTTCTTCGCGGCTTTGCTAGTACGTCCTGCCTAGCGGGCAACGGTCAATTGAATTGTGGTGTTTGCATCAACGCGATGCCCTGCAATCGGTAATTGCGCTGTCACGGTGCCCGGGGGAACTGGGGCAGTCAGGGTCTGCGTTGTATTGACTGAAACGGCGGGAACACTTGTTGGTACAACCGTTGTAGGCGTTAGCTTGAGACCTGCGTGGGTTATGGCGGCAGCAGCAGCAGCGAACAATTGCCCGGTGAGATCCGGCATCACAACGTCGGTTCCGTCAGCGCTTGTGCGCCCGGCATATGCGACCAATAAGCTCATGCTGGGCCGTCCCACTCCCAGAGCATCCGGTGCAGGATTCTGCGCGATGACAGCACTTGCTGATGCGCCGGAGTAGGGCATTCGCGCGACATTCCCAAGATCAAGCCCGGCGCGCCGAATGGCGATTGTTGCCGCTCTCTCCGGCTGTCCAATTACATTGGGAATCGCCATTCGTTGGGGACCAAGGCTTTCCGTAATACGAACATGCCATTCGCGGCGGACAACCGTGCCTGATGCCGGAGATTGAGAAAGAACGCGGCCTGACGGCATCTCAGCACTGTAGAAATGATTGTCGACGCTCAGGTTCAACTCAAGGGAGGCAGCTTTTCGCATCGCATCAGCTGTTGTTAATCCTCTGAAGTCCGGTACTGAAACTTCCGCTCCATGGATGGCAAAATGCATCGTCGTTATGGCCGACAGCAACGCGACAACACACAAAAGCAAGAACACCAATGCGAGCCGAAAGAAGGGAATCATTCGCGCGGAACTCCATCCATATATTCGATGACGAACTCGATTGCAGCATTCTTTTCCAGCATTTTGGATACGGAGCAGTATTTATTCTTTGAAAGTGAAACGGCGTCTTCCATTCCCTTTTTCGAAACCGCACCCCCGACGCGATAGACCAGCCGAATATGTGTGAACACGCGCGGCGGAGCTGGGGACTGTTGTGCCTCCGCAGAAACTGCAAGACTGGTAATCGGTTCGCGCTTCTTCTGCAGAATACTGACAATATCCATCGAGGTGCACCCGCAGAGCGCTGTTAAAACGACCTCCATTGGGCTTGGTCCTGTAGTGTGTGCCTGATCGGCATCGAAATGTATCGTGTGGCCACTCCCTGAACTCCCTACATACTGCGTTCCTTCCTTCCATTCAGTGCTTGCGATCATATAACTTCCTTTCACTGATGATGATTGTCCTGGCAGGTTCCGGATGGACCAGGACACGATAGACCTCGGGGCATTCCAGCTTGAAGTCGTCTTCAAGGGCAGTGATCCGTCGTGTACTCGACGCATCTCTATTGTCGGGAAGGGTACAATGGCACGAAACCTGCGTTTTGTCTCCCATCCTTCCAAGCATGGTGCTTAATTCAGGCTTTCATACCGCGGTAGAGTCCGGCAATGCCGAAGCTATAGGGTTGCCATGAAACGTTTGTGAACCCGATGCCGCGCATCTCATCGAGCATTTCATGTGGTGGCGGGAATTTGTGCACGGATGCGGGAAGATACGCATAGGGCCCCGCGGTACCTGAGATACGCGATCCGATCGCGGGGAGCACTCGGCGGAAGTAAAACGCGTAGAGTTTTCCGAATAAGCCGTCGGGCTCGCTGAAGTCGAGAATGCCGACCAAGCCGCCGGGACGCAGGACGCGATGAAATTCAGCCAAGCCTGCGCAGTAATTTGCGAGATTGCGGAAACCGAAGGCTGTGGTGATTAGATTTACGGAATTATTCGCAAGCGGAAGTTGTAAGGCATCAGCTTCGATTGCTGCGGCGTTTTGTCCCACAAATTTGGCGCGGCCGCGAACCAGCATTTGATGCGCGAAGTCTGCGGCGAGGACTGGCCTGCTATTTGCTAGCCGATGGCGCAGGAGGGCCATCGTCATGTCGCCGGTGCCGCAGCAGATATCGAGGATCGTTGCATCGGGGTTCGAAAGCACGTCGCGGAACTTGCGTGCGGTTCGCCACCACCAGAGGCGGTCGACGTTCATGGAGAGCACATGGTTGAGAAGGTCGTAGCGCGGCGCAATGCTGTCGAACATTTCACGCACGGCGCGAGCGGCGCTCTGCTCATCAGAGGTTCCGGCGGGTTGAGCGCCCTGAGTCAGCATCACGATTCCTTCACCTTGCTGAGCATCCAGTCGATAGCCGCAATTAGCTCAGTGTCGGTTACATTTTCGATGACGGATGCATTGCCAATTTCTTGAGGCAACACAAAGCGGCGAACCCCTGCGCGGTTTTTCTTATCGCGCGATGCTGCATCAAGCAGACGTTGGGCTGTTGTTTTGAAATGAGGAAGCGGACCATAGTCAAGGATCGTGCGTTCGACTCGATTTGCGTTAGTGGTTGAGATTGTTCCGCGCATGCGTCCAAGCTGGAGAGCAGCGAGCATACCCCAGGCGACGGCTTCGCCGTGTAGCAGCTTGCGATAGTGCATTGCGGCCTCGATCGCGTGGCCGACTGTATGGCCGAAATTCAGAATCATGCGCAGGCCAGATTCTTTTTCATCGATTCCGACGACATCTGCCTTCATACGTATGGACGCGGAGATAACATATTCAAGCGCTTTGTTGCCCCGCTTGAGAATAGTTTCGGCGTTGCGTTCCATGAAGCGGAAAAGACGCGCGTCGCGGATTACACCGGCTTTCAGGCTTTCGAAGAGTCCGGCTCGCAATTCACGGTCGGGAAGAGTCCGCAGCAGATCGATATCGGCAAAGACGGAGAGAGGATGATGAAAGCTGCCGATGAGGTTCTTTCCCGATGCGAGGTTTGCGCCGGTCTTTCCGCCTACGGATGAATCTACCTGCGCCAGCAGTGTTGATGGAATCTGGATATAGTCGATGCCACGCATGTAGATGGCGGCAAGGAATCCACCGATGTCGCCGATAATGCCGCCGCCGAAGGCGACGAGGAGAGAGCTTCGATCTGCGTGATGGGAGGCCAATTGCGAGGCTAGTTGTTCAATGTAGGTGAGCCGTTTGTATTGCTCTCCTGCGGGCAAAAATAAGACGGCGGGTTGATTTCCCTTAGGGAAGGAAGCAAGGAAGTACTTCGACCAGAGCGCCCAGATCTCGGGCGATGTAAGAACAAAGATGCTATTCCGTTTGGGCAGCCTTCGCCAAAGGGTAGACAGTAAGCCGCTTCCAACGACGACGGGGTACTTTGCCGACTCAGTTTTGACTTGAATTGTTCGCACGCTCTTTACATCGTATCGTACGGATTCTTGTCGCATCTTTTGCGGTGGCTAGCGAGTCTAGAAGTGTTGCGTGCGCGAGTGATAGCCTCAAAGTTTATGGAAGTTCCAACACCGGCAGAATACGTGATCGTAGGTGCAGGCATTGCTGGCTTGCGTGCAGCTATTGGCTTGTCGAATGCGGGTCACGTTTTAGTGATTACGAAAGAGCAGCTGGGCGAATCGAACACGAGCTACGCTCAGGGTGGAATTGCCGTAGCCATGGGTGGCGATGAGGATGTGTCTCTCCACCTTGAAGACACAGTCAATGCCGGCGATGGACTGGTCAATCGTGAAGCGGCAAGAGTGTTGGTGGAAGAAGGTCCACAGCGTGTGGACGAACTTCTGCACTGGGGTACAGGGTTTGACCGTCATAACGGCGAACTGATGCTCACAAGGGAGGGCGCTCATAGTAGGAACCGGATCTTGCATGCCAACGGAGATGCGACAGGGGCAGAGATTGGCCGCTCACTTCTGGAGCATGCGCGTGCTTTGAAAAATGTCAGCCTGCTCGAATGGGCGATGTGTGTTGACCTGCTCGTTGAGGGGGATGAGGTCGTTGGCCTTACTGTTCTTGACCACGAGGGTCGGCTACATGCTATTCGTGCAAGCGCTGTGTTGTTGGCGAGCGGAGGAGCGGGACAGGTCTATAGCGATACGACGAATCCAACGGTAGCCACTGGGGATGGCATTGCCATGGCGTATCGTGCGGGAGCGGAGATCTCCGATATGGAGTTTTATCAATTTCATCCGACCGCATTGAGCCTGCCCGGTGTTTCTCGCTTTCTGCTTTCTGAAGCATTACGTGGTGAGGGGGCTTATTTGTGCAATGCACGCGGTGAGCGATTTATGGAACGCTACCATTCTCTGGAAGAGCTGGCGCCGCGCGATGTGGTTGCGCGGGCCATCACGCTTGAGGGAATTGGCTCTAATGGTGAGCAAATTCCTGTCTACCTTGATATGCGGCATGTTCAAGGAGTGGATTTACACAAGCGGTTTCCCGGCATCTCAGCGTTTCTTGCCCAGCACGGGCTTGATCTAGGCCGTGATCTTATTCCGGTGCGTCCGGC
Source organism: Alloacidobacterium dinghuense (assembly GCF_014274465.1). Lineage (NCBI taxonomy): Bacteria > Pseudomonadati > Acidobacteriota > Terriglobia > Terriglobales > Acidobacteriaceae > Alloacidobacterium > Alloacidobacterium dinghuense. The sequence goes on from NZ_CP060394.1 coordinate 5,840,236, forward strand.
TGCTCACTACCTGATGGGCGGCGTGAAGACTGATGTAAATGGGAAGACTTCTTTGCAGCGTCTCTATGCAGCGGGTGAGGCCGCTTGTACAGGTGTTCACGGAGCTAACCGTCTGGCCAGCAATTCTCTTCTGGAAGGGCTGGTTTTTGGTGCGCGTGCTGCTGAGGCGATGCGTGCGGAAAGTGGCGTTAAGGCAAGATCCATCTCTGTTGATGATTCAAAGTCTACGCCTTCGTCTCATCAAGCTGGGAATCTTTTGGAGGAATTACAACAGGTTACGTGGCAGAAAGCCGGATTGCTTCGCGATGCTTCAGGGTTGCGTGAGGCTGAGGTAGAACTTCAACGCACATGCACTCAGCTACCTAAAAGCACGGCTCGGTCCTCACTTGAACTGCGCAATCTGCATACGATCGGGGAATTAATTGTGCGTTCGGCGTTGGCGCGTAAGGAGAGCCGTGGAGCGCACTTCCGCAACGACTATCCGAAACGAGACGAGGCTAATTTTCAGAAACATTCTGTATTGAGTAAAGATCAGAGCGCTGTTCGCTTCGACGCTGACTAGCTGTGTTTCTTTTCCGGGATGAGTTTGCTGGCGATGGCGAAGATCAATAAGACAGTCAGGATAAAGGCCAGTGAGATTGTGACGGGAACTTCGACCCAGTACACTAACAACATCTTGAGCGCGACGAAGGCGAGAATGACTGCGAGTCCGTAGTGCAAGAGGCGCAGCTTGTCGAGCATCCCGGCGAGAACGAAATATAAAGAACGCAATCCGAGAATCGCGAAGATATTCGACGTGTAAACGATGAACGGATCGCGCGTGATGGCCAGCACGGCCGGAATCGAATCGAGCGCGAAAACAAGATCGGTTGCTTCCACTGCGAGAATCACGAACAACAATGCGGGCATGCCGAGTTTCACGCCCGATTCACCTTGATCTTTCACTCCTCGCAGGCAGCGGCGTTGCAACCAACTCATCATTCCGGGCTTCGATTCGCCGCCGGGCTTATGACGGAGCAGGCGAATCGCCGCAACCAGCAGAAATGTACCAAAGACGTATTCAATCCACGCGAAGCGATTCAATAATGAAACGCCGACAGCGATGAAGGTGGCCCGCATCACGATGGCGCCCAGCACTCCCCACAGAAGCACACGTCGCTGCTCGTCTGCATCGAGACGCAGAGAGCGGAACATCAACAGGAAAACGAATAAATTGTCGACGCTTAGCGAAGCTTCGATCAGGTAGCCGGAGAAGAACTCCAGTCCTGGCTCCCGGCCCTGTGTCTTTGAAAGAAAGAGCGCGAAGCCGCAGGCCAGCGTGGCGAGAAAAATTGTCCATGCCCAGGCCTTTCGCAGCCTTGCTGAGTGTGTGCCTCCCTGCAGAAGGACAAGATCGACGATTAACAGGACAGCAACGAGGATGTGAAATCCAACCCAGTATGAGATGGATGCTCCGCCAATCATCGTTAGCGCTGATTCAGGAGCCGGATGGTTTCAAGCATCGTGTTGCCGACAATGGTGAGACTCTTCGCGCTAATCTTATCCATCGTGTCTTGGGCGGTGTGCCAGTAGGAGTTCTGATATCCGTAGTTGAGATCGATAATGTCTGCCGAAGGGACGCCGCGGCGCACAAACGGGAGATGATCGTCGGAGTCGGCAGTTTGTTCCTGAAAGAAATAGGATTGATCGCCATTTTTTGCAGCAGCTCGTTTAATTACATCGAGCAGCCACTGCGTCGAGTTCGAATCGCGTTGAATATCAAGATCTTTGTCACCGATCATGTCGAGAATGATAAAAGCTTTGATGCGCTTCAGCGTGCCGTCGTTCTGCCATTTTGCCGCGAGATGACGGCTGCCGTACGTACTGTCTGAATCAGACCATTCTTTAAATGCTTCTTCGCCGTCGAAGAAGACCATCCAGACGCTGTAACCGTCGAGCGTGCGACCGCGCAGGTGATTCGCCATTTCGATCAGTAAACCTGTCGATGAGCCGCCATCGTTTGCGCCGATGAAGTTGATGTTGCGTAGCGGATAGTTTGTCTCGTAGTGCGATGCCAGCACGATCGCTCCGTCTTTTTTGCCGGGGAAGCGGACGATGAAGTTGTGCATCTGCTGGGGGCCGGCCGGGGTGTCCATCGTGAAGGTGTCTTCTTCGAGGTTGTCTTTGGCGAATTGCTTCTTCAGGAAGGCTTCGGCCTTGGCGTGGCCGGGGCTTCCGACCCACCGCGGGCCAATGGAGACGAACTGGCGGGTGTATTCGAGAGCTCGTGCGCCGTTGAAGGCGTCGGTAGAGGCGTTTGCACTCGCACACATAAGCAGGAGTGCGAATAAGCAGCGGTACATCAGGCTGCGGCCTCGTCCTTCTTCTTACGGCGGCGGCTCGGATGCACCATGAAGGCTACGCCAATGCTAATGAGGTAGAGCACAAGCATAGGTGTCGCAAAGACACACATGGTAAGAACGTCCGGCGTCGGCGTAATGATGGCCGCGATGATGAAGATGATCAGGATCGCGTAGCGCAGGTTTCTCCACAGGAATCTTGCGTTGACGATGCCAAAGAGCGCCAGGAACATCACCAGAATCGGCAGTTCGAATGTCACTCCAAGCCCGAGAATGACTGTCAGGAACAGGTCTGTATATTCGTTAATCTCGATGAGCGGGTTGAAGTCCTTGTTAAAGGTGAAGAGGAAGTCGAGGGAGCCGGGGAAGACCCAGCGGTAGCCGAAGTAGGCTCCGGCGAGAAACAGGCTCACCGTCGCGACCATGAAGGGGGTCACGAAGCGCTTCTCCTGCTTGTAGAGTCCCGGGGAGATGAAGAGCCAGACCTGATAGAGCACGAAGGGCGCGGCGATGATGCAGCCGGCCATGAAGCTGATCTTCAGGTACATGTTGAAGCCGTCGATCGGATTGTGATAGTTCAGCAGGGCTGGCTGGTGATGCTTGGTCAGCGCGTACTTGATCGGCCGCTCCATGAAGCCGTAGATCTTCTCGTGAAAGCCGTAGGCGACGAAGAAGCCGACAACGAGATAAATGACCGAGTGCACGATGCGGCGGCGGAGTTCCTCCAGGTGCTCGAGAAGGCTCATGCCGGGCAGTTCTGCGCGTTCCGATACGGCGCCGCGAGCGCGGTCTAAGAAATCAAGCATGGTGGATCGGGGTGTGCTCGCTTTCAGGGGTTTCAGAGCCCGTTCCGTTTACAGCTTCGCGCGCGACTTGCTCTTCTTTTCTTACTGCTTCCTGGTAGCCAGGATCGATCTCAGAGACCGGCAGGTCTTTATTGTAGGGCCATTCGGTGGCGCTGACCGGCTCTCCGGTGCTCGGAGGCTGGATGGTCGGCGTTGCCGGGGTTGCAGGCTCGGCGGTTGCTGTGGTCTCGGCGGGGAGCTGCGGCGCTTCGGCCTGAGATTTCGCGGCGGTTGCTTCCAACTGCTTTTGCCTTTCCTGCTGTTCCATGTTGCGCAACTCTTCGTCGATCTGCATTTTGAAGTCGTTGCTTGCGCGGCGGAACTCGGCCAGGAGCTTGCCGATCTGGCGGCCTATTTCCGGGAGCCGCTTGGGGCCGAAAAGGACCAATGCCAACAGGAAGATAAAGATGGAGTCGCCGAAGTGCATCTCGTTCCATCATGATACCTGCCAGAAAGGATGGCTCACAAATATGGACCGTTTTCGGGTTTCGTCACGATGCAAGGGCCTACCCCCCTCCCCCGGGGGTGTCTCTTTGATTTATTTGTTTTCAATAGTTTAGCAGGGGATCATCCCCTGCTATGCTTATGATTCTAAAAAGTTTAACTGCTTTCTAGTGTTTTCAATCACTTAGCGGGGGGCCCCTTCCTCAAATGAGAAAAGCCCGCCGAAAGGGCGGGCTTTTTCTCTCTTCTTCTATTTTAGCAATTCAGGCGGTAATCGCACGCCAATTTGTTGCTGCTATTTTCTGTTTGGAATGTGTGCGTTAGAAGATTTTTTCAGGTTTGGGGGGCTTGACAGCGGTTGTTGTGGAAAAAGGTTGGCGATAAGAGTTTCTGAAGGTATCTGTGCCGAAGAACGTGGCAAATTTGTGCGTTTAACGTTGAGTTAAGTCGAGAATTCGTGTCACAAATCGGGGTTTAAGTGCAGCGATTTTTTTGCGTGCAGAAAATCTAGAACCGCCTCACACAAGCCAAATGAAGGATTATATGGACCCATCCCGCCTGCTTAAGGGGCGCGAGCAAGGTGGCACGTCGGTGCCCGACGCGCGGCTGAATATGATCCGCTGCGGTCTTTGACCTGTGCGGATGGGCCTACGGCAGTAAGGTTGGTCGCCTAGGGCGACCGCTTTATTCCGGGGACTGAAGTCCCCGGCTTTTACCTAGAGGCGCGTTGCGCCTCCTGATATTTTGGAATTTGCTTTTTGCTCGATGAGGCAGCCATGCGTTGGAAACTGGGACCGGTGCACGTGAGTCAATAGAAAGCTTTCTGGGCCACGCCGTCGAGCTAGAGGCGCTGGTTTTTCATAGCCTAAGTTTCGCGGCGGTTTATGGTGCGAGGAGAACTTACGACAAGGGGGCATATTTCTCTTCGCAAGGTGTGCGCAGGGTAGAATTTTTAGAAAATGGCAACTGTACCGCCGCCTTTTGCGGCAAGAAATCGTCGCGAGAAAGCTTGGATCGAAGAAGACTTTCCATCCTCGGCACGTACTGGACTTCTTCACCTGTTGAACGAGGCGGTTGGCAAGGACTATCTTTCAGGCTGGCACATCGTCGCGAAGGAGCTTAGAAGAATTGCCAGAACGCCCGTCCGAAACTATCGTCCCAATTACGTTCCAAGCATTGAACAGGCTGAGAAGGATGCCGAAACTTTCCTTAATCAGATCGGCTGGGAACAAGTCTACGATTTCTGCGAACGACTTCACAGCCATCTTGTCCAAGGCACCGTCTACGAGCGGAACGACGAAGTGGTCACGATCACGAAAACGGAATCACAGCTGTTTATTGCTGAGGAAATGCAGCGTCTGTTTGAAGAAGAGAGTCTGGGGTACGAGTTTAGAGATGGTTTAGTACAGCGGCGAGGAAAACGCCATATGATAGACCAAATTAACAAGGCGGAAAAGGCTTTGACTGACCTGAAATTGGAGGCTGCTCGAAAGCATTTTTCAAAAGCCCTTCGCCACTTCCGTGATCGTAAGAAACCCGACCATGAAAATGCAGTAAAGGAAGCTGTTTGTGCGGTGGAAGCGGCGGCGAAGGAGTTGTTTCCTGATGCCAAGGCTACGACCCTTGGGGACTTCGTCAAATGGGCGACTGCTAGCGAATCTAACTTAATGCCGAAAACGATTGGGCAGACATTCACCGGTCTATATGCGTTTCGTAACAGCGGCGAAGGGGTATCACACGGAGCTACGTCAGGCGGAATCGTAACGGCCGAGCTTTCTGAATACGTTCTCGGGATGGCGGCTTCTCAGGTAATCTTACTGGCCGATCTGGCAAAGGACGATGAAGAGCCCCCGTTCTAAAATGCTTCTGTAGCCAGCCAACGATTTCACTGGGTGTGTTCAGTGCGTAGACGGTTAGGTCGCGCCGGCTTGCCTCCACTTCGGCCTACGGCAGTGAGGTTGTCGCCTTTAGGCGACGCTTTATTCCGGGGACTGAAGTCCCCGGCTTTTACCGAGAGGCCGCTTGCGCCTCCCGGCATTTGGAATTTGGTTTCTGCTGGAGGAAGCGGTCATGCGGTGGAAACTGGACTACCCCACACAAGCCAAAAGAAGGCTTGTATAGGCCACCCTGCCTGTTACCCCGCAATTAGGAAGGCGAATATGTCGGCATTCGCAATTCCTCGATGACGTTCCGGCAAGTTCTCTATGTAGTTCGCACTTGCGGACCGAAGGTGGCGCGTCGGTTTCGACGCGCGGCTGAAGGTGATCCGCTGCGGTCTTTGACCTTCGCCGATCCACCCCATCACGCGAACAACGCGCGTGACGGGGACCCCGGAGGATGAGCCTACGGCAGTAAGGTTGTCGCCTTCGGCGACCGCTTTATTCCGGGGACTGAAGATCACCCCAGAACACGAACTCCGCGTGTTCCGGGGACCCCGATCCGTCCCCGGCTCCTACCTAGAGGCGCTTTGCGCCCCCCCATATTTCGAAATTGCATTTTGCTGGAGGAAGCGGCCTTGCATTGGAAACTGGAACTGCCCCATACAAGCCAAAAGAAGGTGTAAAGTTCCACGAGATACTTTACAGTTTGTCTCCAGAGATTGTTTACAGTTTTGGATTTCAGAAGGGGTCTTCTATCCAGCGATCGACGATCGTCGATCGCTGGATAGAGAAGTCCAGTTCCCGGATCAGCGTGGTGCAGTAGTAGACCAGCACACGCTGCTCCACAGCCACGATCTGCACCCATTGCCGGTTCAGAGCGCGACTGAGATGCCACTGTTGCCCGCCTACCTGGAGTTTGCCGTCGGCGTCTACCTTGCGCAAGACCGCTCCCTCCGGATACTCCCAGCCGGCCGGGTGGGGCTGATATTTCCGCCGACTCGGCTGCCATACCTTCGCCGGGGTTTTCATCCCCAGGGCTTCATGCGGCCGAAGATGGTTATATTCCCAGCGATAGTCATCCAGCCACTGCTGCGTGCGCTGCTCCCACAGGCGCCTCCTCTGGATGGAACGCAGCAGCGTGCCGTGGAAACGCTCCACTTTGCCTTGTGTCTGCGGGTGCCGCACCCCGCTCCAGTACAGCCGGATCCCTTGCTGCATCAGCCAGACGGAGATCTTCGTCAGCCCCAGCGGGATCGCGGCCCCACCATGGAATGCCATGATCCATCAGCATCGCCTCCGGCACCCCGCAGCGCAGAAATGCCTCTTCCAACTGCTCGCGCACCGGCTCTGCCTGCGTGCTGCCCAGCGCCCGTAACCCGATCAGGTAGCGGCTATGATCATCGAGAATCGATAACGGACCCACTTCCTGATTCCATCCGCTCGGTCCCTTGAAGTCCATCTGCCACAGCTCATTGGGATGGCTGCGCTCAAACCGCTGACAGCATCGGCTGCTCTGCAACCGATCGCGCACCAGATCGTGGCGGCGCAAGATGCGGTGGATCGTACTGGGCGGAAGTTGCTGGCCCGATCGCTCGAGCAGCACGCTCAACTTACGCGCTCCCCAATCCGGATACCGCCGCCGCAACGCCATCACCTGCTCTTCCAGCGACTCCCTGATCCGGGTCGGACTCGCATGCGGCTTCCGGCTCTGTTCTGCGATGCCTTCAAGACCTCCGCTACGATACCGTTTCCACCACAAATACCCGGTCGGACGGGATACCCCGAACTCTTCACAGAGCCGGCTGAAAGGCTTCTCCCCGCGTGTCGCCGCGACTACAAACTCCACCCGCTGCTGCCGTACATCCATCGTCTTCCAGCCCATCTCGCCTTTACACTCCGCCGCTCGCTGCGCTCGCCGCGGAGTGTAAAGGATGTCCGGAGACATTTTGTAAAGCATGTCATGAAACTGAACACCAAAACCAGGCTTGTATGGGCCACCCGGCCACCCCGCCTAAATAACTTTGGTCCGCGTACCGCGGCAACGCTCGCTTACTGTGATGTATTGACCATACAAAAGAGCAAGGGGAATCCTGGGAGTGCCGGCATTCATCTCTTGATTGTTGAGAGTTTGCCCTGAGGCCTGGCGGATTCGACGCTGGATGGAAGGGCGAGCCGAAGAATCAATGCTTGCAATCAACCGGAGATGACACTATGAAAGCAACCCAGACCCTCCACAATCTCGGTCAGAGCCTTTGGCTCGACAACATCACTCGCGACATTCTGAATAACGGCACTCTGAAGCGATACGTAGACGAATTTTCGGTTACGGGCCTTACTTCCAACCCGACCATCTTCGAACACGCGATTTCCAAGAGCGCTTCCTACGACGAGGATATTGTCGGGTTCAACGAGCAAGGGGTACACGACGAGGCGCTGTTCTTTGAGCTCGCGCTGCAGGACCTGAGAAGAGCGGCAGACCTGTTCTTGTCTGCGCACACACGCACCAATGGCGTTGACGGGTACGTTTCACTTGAACTCTCGCCGCGACTGGCGTACGACACGAAGGCATCTGTCGCCTCCGCCAAAGAATTGCACGCTAAAGCCAACCGCCCGAATTTGTTTATTAAGATTCCTGGCACTAAAGAAGGAAATCCAGCCATTGAAGAGTCGATCTTCTCGAGTGTTCCCATCAATGTGACCTTACTGTTTTCCGCCGATCACTACGTCGCTTCCGCAGAAGCGTACATGCGTGGTATCGAAAGGCGAATCGATGCAGGCCTGTCTCCGAATGTTCGGTCGGTGGCGTCGGTGTTCCTGAGCCGCTGGGACAAGGCAACGATGGATAAGGCGCCAAGCGAGCTGCGAAACAAGCTGGGCATCGCGGTTGGTCAACAGGTGTACAAAGCCTATCGAGACATTCTGGATTCCGACCGGTGGCAAAGACTGGCGAACTTCGGGGCTCAAGCGCAACGCCTTCTGTTTGCCAGCACCGGCACAAAGGATCCGAAAGCGTCCGATATTCTCTATGTTTCAGCGCTCGCAGCTCCAAACACGATCGATACCATGCCGGAGGAAACTTTGGTGGCGTTCCATGACCACGGGGTAGTGAAGGGATCGATGCCGCGTGATGGTGGTGACTTCAAGACGGTTCTCGACGGGTTTCAGAAGGCGGGCATCGACCTTACAAAGCTGGCTGCCGATTTGCAATCGGACGGCGCGAAGTCTTTCGACAAGTCGTGGGACAGTTTGCTGCAGACGATCCAGTCGAAGAGCGAAAGCCTGCAGACAAAATGAAGGGTGGTCCGGGGACTGAAGTTTCCGGCTTCTACTTGGAGCCGCTTTGCGCTTTTTGGTATTTAGACTTTGCTTTTTGCAGCAGGAAGCGGCCATGCGTTGGAAATTGGGGACAATCCCACACAAGCCAAAAGAAGGCTTGTATGGGGCACCCCCGCCAACTCTGACGTTAATTCTCCTGAAATCATTAAGGCCGGGTTGACGGAGGATGCCAGGACGGAGTCATTTCGATGCCTAGACGTTGCAACTCGGCTGCCGGGTCCGCAAATTCATCACTTAAAGAGAAACCTTGCGCTGTCCAGGCGTCCAGGCCGCCCTTTAATACGTGAACGCCGCGAATACCATGTTTCCGCATCGCAGCAGCGACTCGTGCACTGACGAAACTATTCTTCGATCGGCAATAAATCACGATATTGACGTCGGAAGGAATTGTGATGCGCTTTTTGCGCCGAATTTCAGGAGGGGCAAGCCTGATCGCGCCCGGTATTCCAGCCACACCTTCACAGTCGTCTTCAAAGCGAAGCAAATCAATCACGCCAAACTTTTCATCCGAGTCAAGATGCTGCTTGAGTTCAGCCGGAGTGATTTGCAGAGGGCGAAGCAATTGAATCATGCGGATGAGCATGAAAACTCGCCAAAAAAACATTGCCAACAGAGGAATTCCCAAAACAATAATCAGGAAGTTAGCAGCTACAGCCAACTGCTTTGCGACCATATCCAGTTGTTTTGCAAAGAGGAAACCGCAGAAGATATAAGCTCCTGCCCAAAGGGACGCTCCTCCGGCATCGTATGCGACAAAAGAAGGGAGTGACGCGCCAAGCATTCCAGCGAGAGGGGGACAGATGCCATCGAGCCCGGGGACGAACTTAGCAACTAAGAGCAGCCGGACGCCTCTCTTTTGGAAAACGGCTCGGCCCCGCTTGATGCAGTAGCCTGGATCGCTGGTCAATGCACACAAGAGCCGCAGGACCCTCTTTCCTGCGACTCGGCCGGCCTGAAACCACACCGAGTCCGCCAAAACGCAGCCAAGGACAGCGATCACAAGTATTCCGGCGAAACTCAATTTTCCCGCGCCTGCGAGTGCTCCGCTAGAGAGAAGAAAAAGAATAGCTGGAACCGGGAGACACAATTGCCGCGCAAATACGGCCACAAAGAGGATGGGATACGTCGTGTGGATCAGGTAGTAACTCATAGGATTCGTGCGCCAGAGGTGAACCTGTGAGATTAAGCCTAGTGGAAATTTTCAATCATGGCGGGCATTTTTGGACAGGGGAGCGCGCGTACTCAGCGTGGAAAGATTTGAAATTGTTCAATCGCGATCTTGGGGGCTACCAGCGAGTGCCGCATGTCGGGAAGCAGGGAGATCGTAATCCGGTCGAACCTGCGGAACGATGTGTGAGCGGGAAAGGGAAAGCTGAGCGTTTCGTGCCTGGGTTGGGCGCCGATTGAAGCGGGGCTTGTGAGCGATTTCGTGCCGAGGCTGAGCGTGGGTCTACCCGGCAAAATTGAATCCGTTACGAAAACCGCCATGGTGATGGTTCCGGACTCGGTGTCGCGGTTGTCTATCTGGATCTGAATTTCGCGGCAGCGCGCTATGTTGATGCTTCTACCGAGACTCTGGTGCGCTTGCATGATGAGGGGAATCGAATTGTTCGACTTGATGTTTACGGACAGGGGCGTGCCGTGGGCCTTGTGGGCCATGGGGCCGGGTCGAATATCGGGCGGCTGCAAATACCAGTAAGGGCCGTCGAAGTGAATCACGAGTGGGTGGGACTTTTCCGGAGCGGTGAGACGTCCCGGAGCAGAGAAGGGAAAGACCAGTTCTTTCTTTGCGGGCGGTGGCAGCAGAATGATGCTTTCGTATCCGTAGCTCGGAAACGATGCGGGTGATTTGATTCTGACATTTGCCTTTGCGATCGCGTTGGCCATTGCGCCGATGGAGCCAAGTTCGTTGTGATAGCTGACGCCGAGCATGGCCCAGAACGTTACGAAGACGGCGGGCAGCGCTACCAAAGTGAGTCTTAGTACGGCGCGCTCGCGTTCTGTAGTTCTGTCGAATGTCTCGGGCGGTGCGAATCCCCATTTCCAACCGAAGAGAAATGTCGCCACGGCTCCGAAGGCGCTTGAGGCCAAGGTGAAACCGTGAAAGAGAGCGTAGCCGGATGCGTAGATACACAGCGCAATGACAAAGCCGTGTGCCTCGAACGGAGGCTCGTAGAGGGCCGTAGCGAAAAGATCGCCATTCCCATAGACAAAAGAAGACAAGCTGGGTTGGGCGGGCGCGAGGACAACTGATGCTATTCCGCGCAAACTTGTGGCCAGCAGCGCCGCACCCACAATCGAGATGAACGGCGCGACGGGCGAACTCTGCAGAGACAGGAGCATGGATGGAGGAGTCCAAACCCAGGTGGCCGAGCAGATGAGAGCCAAGAGGCCGAACGGTACGGGAGGATCGATGCGGAAGGGGCTGGATGGGCGATTCCAATAAAGCCACGCGCCGATTGCGCCTCCGACGAGGCCAAACAGAATGTAGATAACTGCTCTGACGAAAAGCGACGCGAGCGATGGCGAATGAGATTCGGGCAGGTGACAAAGCAGGTACGCCGTGATCAAAGAATTCACCAAGCCGGCAGCTACGACGAGGACGAAGCATTGCTTCACGCTGAGTTCGTCGGAACTGGAGTCGAGCCAGATTCCATCGATGAGAGACCTGGCCGGTCTGCCCCCCATGGCAGGAATTGCCTGCATTTTTTGAGAGCGGGGTATGGCTTGCCATAGTGCACAGAGCAGAGTGACGAGAAACGGGATACGGATCGCGTTCGCCCACAACCGCACGTCCATGAACTCGCCCAGGAGAGTCATCGTGCTGCGATCGACTTGCGGGCCGGGGAAGAAATAGAGGTTCGTGACGATGAATGTAGCAATGTACGCAGGTAGGAATACGAAAGCCGCGAGGAGAAATGCGCGCGTGACCTGCCGCCGGGTGAAGCGCTTTGTGAAATGGGGATGGGAAATGAAGTAGAAGAGGACTCCAGCCCAGAGAAAGATCAGGTTCAGAGTGAGCCAGACGGCAATGGTTGAGATGCCCTTGAAGGAGAGGTCCATGCGCCACATGTGCTCGGGACCGTGCATGATGCGTTCCTGCAGAGTTGTCCAGGCGGGAGCGAACATGGACCAGACAACGGCGAAGACTACGATCATTTTGCGATCGCCGAGATACCGGAGCCATGCGGCGAGACACGCGGCGAGGACCTGACGCCAATACCATCGGCTGGAGCGGCCGGCGCGAAAATCTTCGAGGAGATCGCCAGCGAGAGCTTCATTCTGGTGGCCGGGCGCCAGGTGCTCCAGTATCCAGGTAGCGAGCGGTGGAGGTTCGTAGCGCGTCATGTGCCCTCCTATTTCAAGGCGGGGAGTGTCTGCCACAACTTCGTTAGAACGCGGCGCGTCTCCTGGACCTGATGCAGGCCTTCCTTGGTGATCCGAAAATAACGCTTCGCTTTGCCGCCGCGTTCAGGGGTGGGATCGCCAAGACTGGATGAGACGAGGCCTTTCGCTTCGAGGCGCTCGAGAGCCGCGTATACGCTGCCTACCGAGACGGTTCTGCCGCGATTTGCTTCGAGTTCGCGCGAGATGGGAACTCCGTAGGCGTCGTCGCCGAGATGGATGACGGCGAGGAGGAGCATGAGTTCGAACTCTCCGAGATAGCCCCGCTCTGGCATTAATTCAACAATAGCGAATAAATCGGATTTGTGCATGAAAATTTTCGTCTTACGGGAAATGGGCTTGTTGGGAATAAGAGCTTTCCACTAAGCTTGCGGGCATGAGTCAACGTATTGCCGCGTGTCTTTTCGTGTTCGTTTGCTGCGGTTTTGGTGTCACTTCTCCACGGTCGAGCGCGCAATCGATGCCGAACATGCCGGGGATGTCGGGTGGGGAGCATCATCACCATGACGATGCTCCTTTGAGCACCGAGAAGCTGGGGCAGGTGCACTTTCCGGTTTCGTGCGCGGCGAAGTCGCAGGCTCCGTTTGAGCGCGGCATTGCACTTCTGCACTCGTTTGGATACACGCTGGCTGAGCAGCAGTTCGAAAGCATTGCCGAGAGTGATCCGACGTGCGCGATGGCGCACTGGGGCGTTGCGATGTCGCAGTTCCATGAATTGTGGGGGCGTCCGGATGCGGAGGCGCTGAAGACGGGCGCGAGCGAAATGATGAAGGCTCGTGAGATTGCGGCGAAGACGAAGATCACGCCGCGCGAGCAGGCTTATATAGGTGCGCTGAGCGACTTTTATCGTCTTGCGCCAGAGAGCTTCCAGAAGGGCGCCGATGCTTATGCGATGGGGATGAGCAAACTGCATGCGGCTTATCCGGACGATACGGAGGGCGCGGCATTTTATGCCTTGTCGCTGTTGGCCGATGTTGCGCCGAACGATACATCTTTGACGAACGAGCGGCATGCGCTGGTGATCCTGAAGCCGCTGTTTGAGAAGAATCCGGATCATCCGGGACTGGCGCATTACATTATTCACACCTGCGATACGCCTGCGCTTGCAGGCGAGGGTCTGGAGGCGGCGAAGGTGTATGCCAAGATCGCGCCATCGTCGCCGCATGCGCTGCATATGCCGAGCCACATCTTTTCGCGGCTGGGGATGTGGCAGGATTCCATTTCGTCGAATCTGGCTTCGGTGGCGGCTTCAGAGAAAGACGAGGCTGAGCATATGCCGGGCGTCGCGCACCAGATGCATGCCGATGAATTTCTTGTCTATGCGTATCTGCAGACGGGGCAGGATGAGAAAGCTCGTGAGCTGACGTACCAGATGCGGTCGATTGGCGAGCATATCGCCGCGCTGCCGGGGCACGATGACATGAAGGACTCAGGTGCGTATTTCGATAACGAGCTGCGCGTCATCTACAACATGGAGATGCATGACTGGAAGACGCTGGCGGCGTTGCAGGTTGATCCGGGCAAGCCACATGGGGACCGCTTCTCTGAGTTCGACATTTACTGGGGGTGGGCTGTTGCGGCCGGGCACCTGCATGATTCGAAGCTGGCGGCGCAGGCACTGGTGAAGTACGACGAAGCTCTGGCGTGGATGAAGAAGTCGCCCTACGCCGATGACGTCGACGGTGCGCAGATTCGGCGGAACGAGATTGTGGGGTGGCAGGCGTTTGTTGTGGGCCTTCCGGAGGCGGCGATTGCCGCGATGAGCAAGGCTGCCGCCCAGCAGGACAAACTGGGGCAGGGCGAGGTGGATATTCCGGCGCGCGAGATGCTCGGAGATCTGCTGCTCTCGCTGGGCAGGCCGGAGCAGGCGTTGGCTGAGTACAAACTTGCGCTGAAGCTGAGTCCGAATCGGCTCAATGGGCTGCTGAGCGCTGGTGCTACAGCCGAGGCTACTGGTGATACCGCGCTGGCGCGTTCGTATTACGAGCAAGTGGCTCGGAATACGGAGAACGGAGCGCATACGAGCCGTCCAGCGGTGGCGCATGCGGTGCAGTTTGGGGTGGATCATCCGGAGGTGGCGGTGAAGTAGTTAATCCACATCTCTTCGAGATGTGGGGCACCCGGCACAGCAGAGTTGGACCCAAAGGTTGACGGCATCCTCGAGAAAGGCGCCCGCGTCCGCGCCACCCTTCATCCATGACATCCGGCATGATGCACTACACTAAGACGCGAGTAGCAGGCCGCTTTCCGATGATCGATATCCAAATTCCAGTTCTGGTTCCGCTTGCGACGGGCGCGTTTCTGGTGGCGTTGACGCTTGCGATTCACGCGCTGGCGGTGTTGGCGACCGTGCAGTTGTTTCGTCGGGAGAAGGTATCCGGACGCGCAGGCTCAAGCACCCTCATGGATGTTTCGATCGTCTTCCGGGCGAACGGGTTAGCGTTCATTGCGCACCTGGTCGAGATTTGCTTGTGGGCCAAGTTGTACATGATCTGCGGAGAGTTCCGGTACTTTGGAACGGCCATCTATCATTCGGCGGTGAATTACTCGACGCTCGGTTATGGAGATATCGTGATGAGCCCGTCGTGGAGACTGCTGGGACCCATCGAGGCCGCAAACGGAGCGCTGATGTTTGGGGTTTCGACGGCCATGATTTTTGCCGTCATTCAGGGGCTGGTTCAGATCCGGTATCGGGACCTCTGAGACCACGGAATCTCAGTCGGGTCTTGAGGCTCCCGAAGCTGCCGAAATCCTTAGAGCGCTCAAGTCATTGGGTGCCGATGTTGTCGATGATCCAAAGCTGTCGAAGAAAGTCGAAGCGGCACTCCGCCGTCGTTCGGAATACTCATATAGCTAGGAGGCGGAAATCGAAAACGCTGAAGCGGCCAAAACCCAACGGACATACGCAAGGCTTGCGGGCTGTTTGTTCCTCGGGGTGATCATCGTTGCTTTCGGCAGCGGCTTCATCCTCTCCCATGTCGCGGGGAGTGGAACCTTCGCAGAAACGGCAAAGCGAATCGCAGCGTCGGAGCGCTTATATCGAGTGGGGCTCTCGGCTGTGGTGATTGTGAGTCTGGGTAGCGCCCTGCTTGCTGTCGCTCTGTATGCGACGCTGAAGCCGGTCAACAGTCTGCTGGCTCAACTCGCGATGATCTTCAGCCTGGGAGATTCATTTCTGGCCCTGGTGGTGCGGATGTGCGAATTCGTGAGGCTGCATCTTTACCTCTCCGCACAAACCGCGGGAGCCGGGACGGCCAGCATACAAGCGTTGGCGGAGCTGATGCGCACTATTGAGCGTGTCACGGAGAACATCGGCGGGATTGCTTTCGGCATCGGCTCGCTGCTTTTCTTTTACCTGTTTTTCAAATCGAGATATATCCCGAGGGTCCTATCAGGGCTGGGCGTCGCTGCTTCGGCGATCTGGATATGCCTGTATTTTGCCAGCCTGGTATTCCCGGAAAGGCGCGGATTATTTCAAATCATCTCTTTTCCGCCGATGGGTCTGGCTGATGTCCTAACCGGCTTCTATTTGATGCTGTTTGCGGTGAAGACCGGAGGCGGTGGAGTCGTGCTGGAGAAAAGTGCTTGAATGGACTTCTGCGGCGAACAGCCCCACACAAGCCAAAAGAATGTTCAGTGCCATGACATGCTTTCCAGGATGTTTCTAGTCATCCTTTACACTCCCTGCGCGAGCGAAGCGAGAGCAGGGAGTGAGACTGAGGATGCCTTGGAAGACGATGGACGTGCGGGAACAGCGGGTGCGGTTTGTGGTGGCGGCGTTGCGCCGTGAGCGGAGCTTGAGCAGCTTATGCCGGGAGTTTGGCATCTCGCGTCCAACTGGGCGGCTGTGGGTCGAGCGCTATCGGGCTGGCGGGGTGGAAGCCATCGCGGAACGCAGCCGACGCCCCCTGCACAGTCCACAGCAGACCGCGCCGGAGGTGGAAGGGCGTGTGATCGAGCTACGCCTCCGCTATCCCGACTGGGGTGCGCGCAAACTGCAGGTATTGCTCGAGCAATGCGGGACACGTTTGCCCGCAAGCACCATCCATCGCATTCTGCTGCGCCATCAACTGGTGCGCCCCGAGGACCGGCATCGCCCCGCGCCCAGGCGCTTCGAGCGGGCCGCGCCCAACGAGCTGTGGCAGATGGATTTCAAGGGTCCCAAGTCGTGGCACCAGCCGATCGGACCGCTTTCCATCCTGGATGATCACAGCCGTTATGTGATCGCGCTGGAGGCGGTGGGCAGCACCCAGGCCGAGCCGGTCCGTGTGCGGCTGGAGCATGCCTTTCAAGAGTGCGGTCTGCCCGAGGCCATGCTGATGGATCACGGCGTGCCCTGGTGGAGTTGGGCCGGACCACAGGCGGCGACGACAGGACTGGCGCTGTGGCTGATCAAACAGGGCATACGCCTCTGCTGGAGCGGCATCGGGCATCCGCAGACGCAAGGCAAGGTGGAGCGCTTTCACGGCGCGCTGGAACGCGCGCTCACCCGGCGTGGACTGCGTGGCCACGCGCCCCAGCAGTGGCTGGACCGCTATCGCTGGGAGCACAACCATCTGCGTCCGCACGAAGCCCTGGGCATGCAGACTCCAGCCAGCCGCTGGCGCCCCAGTGAGCGGCGCTACGATCCCAACCCGCCGCGCTGGCAGTACCCCGAGGGAGCCTGGGTACTGAAGGTCGACTGTCAAGGCAAGCTGGAGATCGCCGATACCAAGTGGCGCATCGGTCGCGCTCTGGCCGGTGAATGGGTGCAGATCCTCCCTGTCGAACAGCGGCTCCAGGTCTATTACTGCAACACCCTGATCCGGGAACTCGATCCCGCCATCCAACGCTCGACGATCGTCGAGCGTTGGATACCAGCTCAAAACCCTCGACCCTAACTGGAAAGAATGTCCAGAGACAAACTGCAAACGATGTCGTGTAACTTGACAAAAAGAAAGCTTGAGTGAGCCAATCCCCGGCGGTCAAACTGGCGATCGAGGACTTTGATCGCGAATTCCTTGGAATAGCTGCGTGTCGTGAATCGGCCGTCATCGCTGAGATTCTTCGCTACGACTACGGCTCCGCTCAGAAATGACGGCGAACTTTCGGTGTAGGCTCTGATGAATTGCTTAGCAGGGCTGAGTCTTAGACTGGCTCTCTTTCGTATTAAAATTAGATGAAATCGGTTTGTCCGGTGAGGGTTGCAATTTTGCGACGCAAACCTTGAGCGGCACATCGAAGAAATAGGGTTGCAACATCCCCGTGGGTTGGGCGGCATCGCAGCGAATCCACTGCAACCGTGATTGCTTTCAACATCCCCGTCCACATTTGGACTGAAGGCGGAAAAGGGACTTGAGCGTATTTGTTGAAGAAATAGTGTCGGCCCCTGCTGTTGAGCAGGACGTTTGTTCTCTGGATAACTACCTGGCGCAGCCTGACCACACCATAGACGGGCGGATTGCGGCGGCGCGCGCGAAGCTCGGCAAGAGCACGATTTTGCTTGGGCACCACTACCAGCGCGATGAGGTGATCCGTTTTGCGGATTACACGGGCGACTCCTACAAGCTTTCGAAAATTGCCGCGGAGACGGAGGCGAGGTATCTCGTTTTTTGCGGCGTGCATTTCATGGCGGAGAGCGCCGATGTGCTGGGGCGTCCTGACGATCCTCCGGGTACAGGTCAGCAGGTGATTCTGCCTGATCTGAATGCCGGCTGTTCGATGGCTGACATGGCGGAGATTGGGCAGGTAGAAGACTGCTGGGACTCGCTGATGGCGGCTGGCTTGTCGCCTGCAGATATTCTGCCGATCACGTATATGAACTCGACGGCGGCGATCAAGGCTTTCTGTGGCGAGCGCGGCGGGTTGGTGTGCACTTCATCGAATGCGGGCAAGGCGTTTGACTGGGCCTTTGCGCGCGCGGAGAAGATTCTGTTTCTGCCGGATCAGCATCTGGGGCGCAATACGGCGTTTGCGATGGGGATTCCGCTGAACGAGATGGTGGTGTGGGATCCATACCAGATCAATGGCGGGCTGACGCCGGCGCGGTTGAAGGCGGCGAAGATCATTTTGTGGAAAGGGCACTGCTCGGTGCACCAGCGCTTTTTGCCGGAGCATGTCGAAAAAGTTCGCGCGAAGTATCCAGGGATAAAGGTGGCTGTGCATCCGGAGTGTCGCTGGGAGGTTTGCCAGAAGGCCGATGCTCTCGGTTCTACAGAACGGCTGATTCATCTGGTCGAGAGCGCGCCTGAGGGATCGATGTTTGCGATTGGCACGGAGATCCATCTGGTGAACCGGCTGGCGAAAGAGTTTGCGGCGAAGGGCAAGCGGATTATCACGCTCGACGATACGGGCTGTTTGTGTACGACGATGTACCGGATCAGTCCGCAGCACCTGGCGTGGGCGCTGGAGAATCTGGTTGAAGGCAGAGTCGTCAATCGGATTCAGGTGCGCGAGGATGTGAAGCGCTGGTCGCGCGTGGCTCTGGATCGCATGCTGGAAATTCGGGCTTAAAATGAAGGCATGAAGACCTTCAGCCTCGATGAGGCGCAATCGCTGCTGCCGGTGCTCGAATCGCTGCTGAAGCGGGCCATCGAGGGCAAGAAAAGCGCGGAGGAGAAAGAGGCGGAGCTGCATGAGTTGCGGCAACGCATCTTTCTCTCGGGCGGCATGATGGTGAATGTGATCTCTGCGACGCGCCAGCGGGCGGAGATCGACAAATTTGTGCAGCAGGCCAAGGACGCTGTGGCTGAGATTGATTCGATCGGCGTCCAGGTGAAGGATCTCGAGACTGGGCTGCTGGATTTTCCGCACATGATTGATGGAGAGATTGTCCTGCTGTGCTGGAAGATGGGCGAGTCTCGGATTGATTACTGGCATACGGTGGATGCGGGGTTTCGCGGGCGCCAGCCGATTGATGAGCGGTTTGGGCGGAGCAAGCCTGAGCGGCCGAATTGATTCAGTTACCTCTCCAATTATCGAGTTAACAGCGGTTTTTGACCAGCCAGGATCGCTGAGATCCTTCGTCCCCTTCGCAAGCTCAGGGTCTCAGGACGACGACTCTGTGGAACTTTGACAAACGATAATTATTATTGTTTAATAAGAAATGTGAACACGGTTGAGGCGCAGGAATTTCGTGAGATGTGCGAGAACGCTGGGCTTGCGGTGACGCATCAGCGGCATGTCATTTACGAGATTCTTAAGAATATGCACGGGCATCCCAGCCCGGAAGAAGTGTATGCGCGCGTGAAGCGCAGAATTCCGTCGATCTCACTTGCGACGGTTTACAAGAATCTTCATCTATTTATAGAGAGCGGAATTTTTCACGAGGTGAGCTTGCATCATGGCTCGCTGCGCGTGGAAACGAATCACAGACCGCATCATCACCTGGTTTGCACGCGGTGCAAATCGATTTCAGACATCGATGCAAAAGAGCTAGGGCTGGCTGCGAAGCATGGCAAGCTGCCCGGCGGTTTTCTTGCGCAACGCTATGCAGTCGATGTGTTGGGGCTGTGCGCCGAGTGCCAGCGGAAGGCTGATTAGAGTTTTGTCTTAAAGCGTATTTGAAATTCGTCTGGCTAAGAGCCTTGCGGAAATTCCCGGAGCTAAAGCCCTTAGATTTTTATTCCTGGTTCACCGGCCTAAAGGCCGGTGCTTCCACCCGAAACACTGTTGGAAAATCTTGTTACCATCGTTCATTCATTTTCATAACAACTTACTTAGAGGAGTCATACATGTTAGGTATCGGCGAGAAGTTTCCTATCTATTCGGTCACTGCTACGGTCAGCCGCGATAAAAACAAGGCCTTTGAAACAATCACGAACGAGAGCTATCCGGGCAAGTGGAAGGTGTATTTCTTCTGGCCAAAGGATTTCACTTTTGTTTGTCCTACGGAGATTGCTGCTTTCGGAAAGATCAACAATGAGTTTCAGGATCGCGATACGCAGGTGCTGGGCGGTAGCGTGGATTCCGAATTTGTGCATCTTGCTTGGCGCAACAACCATGATGATCTGAAGGATCTGCCTTTCCCCATGCTGGCTGATGTGAAGCGTGATCTCTGCGAGCAGCTTGGGATTCTCGATCCCGCAGCCGGCGTGGCGCAGCGCGCGACGTACATCGTCGATCCTGAGGGCATCATTCGTTTCGTGTACGTGACGGATCTTTCGGTGGGCCGCAATCCGCAGGAAGTGCTGCGCGTTCTGGATGCATTGCAGACTGACGAGCTCTGCCCCTGCAACTGGCAGAAGGGCGAAGAGACTTTAGTCGCTTAGGACTAGCTTGTAAAACGGGTACGGCTCAGCGATGTGCATGCACATTGAACATCGCTGAGATTCTTCCTCCCTGTGGTCGTCAGAATGACGAGGGAGATAGATGGTCGTCAGAATGACGAGGGAGATAGATGGTCGTCAGAATGACGTGAAGAGTTGGTCGGTCAAGACGATGGGCAGCGGTCGATCTGCAGTCAGGATGACGGGAAAGGATTTGGAAATATGCAATTGGATCAGTTGATTGACGGGCTTCCGGTTTATGCGAAGGACCTGAAGCTGAATTATTCGAGTCTTGTGCGGCAGAATCAGGAACTCACTCCGCAGCAGCTTTGGGGTACGGTGGTGGCGAGCGCGATTGCCACGCGCAATCCTGAGCTGACGGAGGCGGCGCTGGAAGAGGGTGCAAAGCAACTTTCGGCGCAGGCGCTTGATGCGGCGAAGGCTGCGGCGGCGGTGATGGGGATGAATAACATCTACTACCGTTTTCTTCACCTCACTTCGAACGAAAAGTACTCGACCTTGCCATCGCGTTTGCGCATGAACGTCATGCGCACGCATGGCGTCGATCACAACGACTTCGAGCTATGGTCGCTGGCGGTGTCGGCGATCAACGGCTGCGGCAAGTGTGTGGATTCACACGAGAAAGTTGTTCGCGAGAAAGGCGTAAGCGAGGAGACGGTGCTGGCAGTGGTGCGTGTCGCCTCCATCGTTCATGCGATCGGGGCTGTTCTCGATGCGGAGCGCGTGGCCCAGCCGGAGGCTGTGGCTGTTTAGCCTTGTTGTTTGCGTGGTCAAGGTCCGCTGCGGCGGGCCTTTTTCTTTTGTGCTATGGAAATTCATCGTCGCGCGATGTCGATCGGGGTCTCTCCTCAATTTGGACGGTAAGTGAACCGGACAACCCGGTTCTTGGCATGGCACTCCTCGGTGTTTTCTAAACAAGCTGGATATAACTCCCCCCATGGCACGGCCAGCACGATCCGATCCTCCGCAATTCCCTTGCGTATCATCACTTGTCTGACCCACCACGCTCGTTCTCCCGAGAGTCTCAGATTGTAGGCCTCGGTGCCCGTCGCAGAGGTGTAACCGTCGATGAAGAAGCGATCACTTGGATGATCCTTCAACCATTGGATATCGGCATTCAACGCACTCTCGTCCACAGCATGGTTAAAGCGATCATGAGCAAACCTGATTTCGTGCATGTTTGCGTTGAAGGCTTCCTCCTCGGGACCATAGAGAGCCACCATTGGTTTTGACCAGAAATCAACCCAATAGGCATCATCCGTGAATGCTTCTGAAGGACCTTCTGCAAATAGCGGGACACTGGTCACGAGGAGCATTGTGACCGCAACGAGAGCATGTCGATATCTCACTGGTGTAACCTCCGTTCGGTTGCTATTGCCGCATCGGTGGAGATGATAGCCCCGTGCTTGGTTCCAGGAAACTGTCATTTCGGACAGGCTGTCCATTTTCCCATCGTAAAGACGGCCCAACCTAATGAACTCGGAAATTTCAGTCTGAGGTGCCCGGTAGTGAACGATTGCAAGCAGGGCGACAGGCTCATTGAGGCTCGTCCGCACCTGCGGCCCGCAATTTGTCGTGTCGTCGGGCTATCCGGAAATAACGCTGCCTAGCCTCACCTACCAGTAGCATTTATGAGTTAGGTAGTTTCTAGGGTTTTCCGTTTGGAGTCCAGGTTGGTTTCCAGTCGGTGTCGGAGAGCCATTGGATGGGTTTGACCATTGAAGAAATCACGGTGGTCATGTAGGGGATGTCGAGTTTGCTGATTTCGTCGCTGGGCTGGTGGTAGTCCTTGTGCAGGTTAAAGCTGGAGACGGTCTGGGCGACGATGCCCCGTTTGGCGAGCGCGAAGTTGTCGGAGCGCTGGAAGAATTTCTGGTCGGGGTGCGGGTCGCCGACGAGGTGCGCGCCGTGTTTTGCGAGCGTGGGACCGAGATCGGAGCGTTCGTATCCGGTGAGCCAGAAATTGCCTGCGGGGACGGCCGGGTCGGGGCGGCCGATCATTTCGAATTCGAGATTGGCGACGATGTGGTCTAGCGGGACGGGCGGGTGGTCGATGAAGTAGCGGTTGCCGAAGCCGCCGAGTTCTTCTGAGCCGAAGAGGGCGAAGACGATGGTGCGCCTGGGGCGCTTGCCCTGGCTGAGGGTGCGCGCGAGCTCGATGACGGCGGTAGTGCCGGAGGCGTCGTCGTCGGCTCCGTTGTAGATGGAGTCATTGTTGACGGCGGGGCCGATGCCGAGGTGGTCGAGGTGCGCGGTGAGCAGAATGGCGTCCTGCTGCGTCTTAGTGTCGGAGCCACGAAGAACGGCTACGGCGTTCCACGTTTTGGTGCGGGGCGTGTCTTCGTACTTTGCCAGGCGCTGCTGGATGCGATCCGGCAGCGGGTTGGGCAGCGGAGCTTTCTGAATGAAAGTGCCGTTGTCGCCGCCGGGTTCGAGGCCGAAGCTCTGGAACTGAGAAGCGGCCCAAGTGGCGGCGATGTGCTCGTCGCGGGTGGCGCTGCCGCGTCCGTGGAGTTCGTCGGACGCGAGAAATTCTTCGTCGGCGCGGACGCATGGGTTGCAGAAGGTTGAACGATCGGCGGCGCTGGCGACGCGACAAAAGGGTGAGAGCAGTGATATCACCAAGACAAGGCGAAAACAGAGGCGCATAAGGGTAAGCGCAGTATATCGAAGAAGAAATAGCGCTTTTTCGCAGAACTGTTCTCAAACCATGGAGCATGAGAACGAGAGAGAGTCGAACGCAGTGAGAGTTGGATTGAAGTCAAGGTTTCTCCCTTTGTTGTGTATGGCTGGCCTGCTTGCGTTGTCGTCGTGTGAGACGGGGAAGTTTTTTCCGCCTCCTTGTAAGACCAACTGCAACCCGACGAGCAGCGGGAACTTTATTTATGTGGCGAATTCGTCGACGAGCGTAAGTTCCGTAGCGGCCTTCACGATTAACAGCACTCCGGCGGTCGCGGCCTTGAACGGTTCACCGTTTGCTACGGGCCTGCCACCGAATGCGCTGGCGGTGACGCCCAAAGACACATTCTTGTATGTGGGAAGCGTTTCCGGGGGCATCTACGCATACACGATCAACTCGGATGGGACTCTGACTGTAGCCAACAACGGAAGTCCAGTGGCCACGGGCGTCAGCCCGATTACGATGAAGATCGACCCGACGGGGCAGTGGCTGATTGCCGCCGATCTAAGCCCTGCAGTGTATGTCTTTGGCATCAATGCCAGCACCGGCGCTTTGACAACGCAGGGAAATGCGCTCGCGCTCGATACGGGAACCACGACGAACCTGATCATCACGCCGAATGGACTGAACGTTTTTGTCTCGCTGGGGACAGGCGGCGTGGATATTCTGACGTTCAATACCACGACTGGTGTGATTACCAAGCTGAATCAGATCCTGCATCCCACCGCCTCGACGAATGCCGACTTCGGGCTGGCGAGCGACCCGAACAGCAAGTATCTCTTTGTTACCGAAACGGGGATCAATTCACTTCGCGTTTTGAACATCAATGCCACAGGCACCATCCTTACAGAGCTTTCTACCTCGCCGGTAAAGACTGGCCTCGGGCCGTCGCAAGTCATCGTCGCGGATGGAAGCTATGTGTACGTAACCAATCGGACGGATGGAACGATCAGCGGCTTCACGCTGGTGGCGAACGGGTCGCTTACGCCTCTGACTGGTTCGCCGTACACGACGGGCACGGCCCCGGTCGATATTGTCGAGGATAAGACCAATACCTATCTTGCGGTAGCGTGTGTAGGAGGGAATCCTGATATGCAGGTGTTCACCATCGACACCACGACGCCGGGTAAGCTCGATCCGTTTGCAAGCCTGACTACGGGGGCTGATCCTACGCTGGCGAGTGCTATCGCGGCTACGCATTGATGGTTAGGATGGGGCACTTTTTCCGTATGGGATTGGCAGTAGACTTACCCTCATGGCGACGCCCCACTATCGACAGCAGCGACAGGCGGTACGGAGAGATCCATTCAGGGAACGCGCTGAACAATTCTGGCAACGCGTGACTGAGGGCATGGAACTCAGCGAGTTGTGGTCACAGTTTCGGAAGGATGCGCATTCGAGCTATCGGCTGTATTCGCAGGAAGTTGACGCCACGCGCACCGCCGGTGTTCCTCACAGCAAGCATTTTTTTCGTGTAGCAAGCGAGTTCTTCTGGGCGATTGTCGAGAAGCTTACCCCGGCTCGTCGCGTCCTGCTGCTGGCGGCGTTGATTCTTGTTATCGTGCCCGGCGGCGAATGGACCTTCTCGACGAGGTCGCATGAAGTGAAGATTTTTGCTTTGGATTTTCACTTCTATGGCGGGCTGCTGATGTTTGCGCTGCTCATCCTGGAAGTCGGAGACCGGGTGGTGATGAAGCGGGATCTCCAGATCGCGAAGGAGATTCAGGCATGGCTGCTTCCCTCCGAACCGCCGCTGGTGCCGGGTTTGGAGATTGCATTTGCCACGCGTCCGGCGAATACCGTGGCTGGCGACTATTACGATGTTTTCGCGCGCGCCTCAGCGGAATCAGAAAGGAGCCCCACCTTTCTCATCGCCGTAGCGGATGTTGCCGGCAAGAGCGTTCCGGCTGCCATGCTGATGGCTACGTTCCAGGCGAGCCTTAAGACCCTCAGCACAACTCCTGGGTCGCTGGTGGAACTGGCGAACCGGATGAATCGCTATGCATGTAGCAACAGCCAGCGCGGCCGACGGTTCACGACGGCATTCATCGCGGAATATGACACGGTGTCACGGCGTCTGACGTATGTAAATGCGGGGCATAACAATCCGATTCTGCGGCGGAAATCGGGCGCGATCGAACGGCTTGAAGCAGGCGGGATGCCTTTCGGGATTATGGAAGACGCGGCATATCAGTCGGGAGAGCGAGTAGTGGAGGCGGGTGACTGGCTGGCCATCTTCACCGATGGGGTTGTCGAAGCGGAGAATGCGGCACAGCAGGAGTACGGCGAAGTGCGCTTCATCACGATGCTGCATTCGGGAGTGATGCTGGCTCCCTCGATGCTGTTGAACAGTGTCCTTGCTGATCTCGATCGCTTTGTCGGGAATGCACCGCAGCACGACGATGTTACATGCGTGCTGATGCGGGCTGTCTAGCTTCTCTGGGATCGGTTTGCGTTGCCGCGGTCTTACCGGCCCATGATCGTTATAAGCGGATCCGGTCAGAGGCGTATCACTGAATTTCCTTTCGACCCGAAACGCGGCGAGTCTACACTGATTCGAGTATTGGGCAGTAGTCAGTATCGGTAATCAGTCTCATCCGCTTCTCAGGAGGACTTAGCCGTGGCCACCGAACCGCCCCTTTCCGATAACCGGTACTACATACGTCGCGCCCTCGAAGTTGCGATCCATGTCGGCCTGCTCGTGCTTCTTACGACAGCCTGCCTGCTGATTCTGCGCCCATTTCTTCCGCTGGTTGCGTGGGGCATCATCATTGCCATCGCTACATTTCCTGCTTACAAAAAGCTGCGGAGTCTTTTAGGCGGGCGAGGGACGCTGGCGGCGGTTCTTTGCACGCTGGCGTTTCTGGCGGTGTTGATTGTTCCGGTCGCGTTGTTGACCGACACACTGATCAGCGGCATTCGTGGTTTGACTGCTCAGGTGAGAGCGGGGAACATCAGTATTCCTCCACCGCCTGAAAGTGTGAAAGGCTGGCCGCTTGTTGGTGCGCCTTTGAGCCGCGTGTGGGACATGGCTTATACGAATTTGAGCGGACTGCTGAAGAGTCTCACTCCACAGATTCGCGAGTTTCTTCCCAGGCTTCTCCACACTTCTGCTGGAATTGGTCTGACGGTTGTGCAATTTATTCTTTCTATTGTTGTTGCCGGGGTTCTGCTGGCGAATGCTTCGGGTGGCGTTTCCGTCACGCATCTGTTGGCCGCCCGCCTTTTTGGGGATCGAGGCCCTGAGTTTGAGGAATTGGCGGGATCAACGGTACGAAGCGTCACCAATGGAATTATTGGCGTTGCCGTGATACAGGCGGTGCTTGCCGGGATCGGGTTCCTGGTGGCGGGATTGCCCGGTGCTGGATTGTGGTGTCTGGTCTTCCTCTTCGGTTGCGTGCTTCAGATTGGAGGCATTGTTCTAATTCCCGCAATCATTTACGTATTTGCGATTGCCAGCACGACCAAGGCGGTGGTGTTTCTGGTGTGGTGCGTGATAGTGGTGCTGAGCGAGCATGTGCTGAAGCCTTTGCTGCTTGGGCGGGGCGTGGCTGTTCCCATTGTGGTGGTTTTTTTGGGTGCGATTGGCGGATTCCTTGCGATTGGCATTATTGGCCTTTTTGTGGGCGCCATTGTTCTTTCGGTAGGCTACAAGCTTCTGCTCGCATGGCTGGAAGGGCCGACCGAGGCGAAGCAGGGAACTTGATGGATGATGGCCCTTGCTCCCTTGGTGCTTATGTGGGAACCGTAACGAGTTGATTCTGTGGAGCGAGCGAGAAAGACCGCGATTCAATGCTATGCTCTGTAAATAGCAGGAGATGTAGTCGCTAACTACCTTCTCTTGTTAAGTGCGCATGGTTTTTCGCTCGTCTCCTCCTCTACTTCTACGTCTACTGCCAGTTTTTTTGTTGCTTGCTGCAATGGGCGGTTGCAATCGTCTGCGCCCAAAACCTGCCGCGGAATACGTGTACGTTGTCGCCAAGGAAACCTTCCTGCGCGATCGCGTGGCTGCCGTGTCCAACCGTGTTGCCAACGTCACGAACGGACAGCGGCTGCAGGTGGTCGAAAAGGGCCGGCGCTTTCTTAAGGTGAAAACGGACAAGGGCGAGATCGGCTGGATCGAGGAGCATGGCGTCATCGACCAGGACGCCTACCAGCAGTTTGCGGATCTGGCGAAGCAGCATGCGAACGATCCGGTGATTTCGACTGCGACGCTGCGCGACGATCTTTACCTGCACGTGAAGCCCGGGCGGCAGACGGATCGTTTTTACCTGCTCCCAGAGAATGACAAGCTGCAGATGCTGGTGCGTGCATCGGTGCCGAAAGATGCGCCGCCGCAGGCTGCTCCCGTTGCTCGCAAGCCAGTCGTGAAGACAGATACGAAGGCGGGGGACAAGCCGGCATCCCCAGCAACTGTACCCACCATTGCTGCAACCCCGTCGCCCCCCGCGGCTCCGGTTGAGCCCCCGGCTCTCGAAGACTGGTGGCTGGTGCGTGATACGCAGGGCCGCGTGGGCTGGATGCTCTCGCGACGTCTCGATGTGGATGTGCCGGATTCGATTGCCGGGTACGCCGAGGGACAGCGTATTGTGGGCGCCTACAAGCTGACGACGGTGAGTGATCCGGAGTCGAGTTTTCCGAATGGGCAGGTACCGGAGTTTGTGACGGTGATGAGCCCGTATAAGGACGGGCTGCCGTACGACTTTGACCAAGTGCGTATTTTTACCTGGAATGTGCGAAAGCACCGCTACGAAACGGCTTATCGGCAGCGGAATCTGCAGGGGTATCTGCCGGTGCAGGTTGGAACGCAAGCCTTTGACAAGATTGGGACGGTGCCGGTGTTTTCTCTAAAAACAGCCACCGACGACACGATCGCAATCGATCCGGCGACAGGCGCGGCTCGGCCTGCGAATCTGACGACGCAGACGTTCCGGCTGGAGGGCGTGATCGTCCGGAAGGTCGAGCCGCCGAGCGCCGCTCCACCACCGCCTCTACCGTCAGTCGCTCCGCAGGCATCGCGGGAAACGGGGAAGAAGGCCGCCAAGCACCACGGAACGCGGGCGAAGCATCCTAAACACCATTGAGGCGGGATCGCCGGATTCGGCGATTTTCCGGCAATTCTTGTCTGATGTAACGAATTTAAGCGATTTGACACCATCAAATACGCTGAATTCTCTGGTTCCACACAACCATCAAGCCTAAAAGGCATCTAAACTCAACTAAGGTGTAGTTTGCCTCGTCGTTTGAGGTGAGATATCTGGCGGGAGAAAGACCATGACGACTTGCCCCGGTCAGTTACAACCTCGTATTGTTCTTTTACAACCTTGCTTCGCCTACGGGCTTTGGCATGAGCTTTAGCATTGCAGTAGTCGAGTCCCACGCAGTGAAAATAAAACAAGAGGAGATCGGCACATGGACAACAAGCCGGCACAGAACATTCAGGACACGTTTCTTAATACGGTCCGGAAAGACAAAACCCCAATCACTATCTACCTGGTAAGCGGAGTAAAGCTGACGGGTAAGATTCGCTCCTTCGATAAATACTCCGTGCTGTTGGAGAACAATAGCCAGGAACAACTGATTTTCAAGCACGCTATCTCGACTGTGGTCAGCTCGCGCTCAGTGCTCCATACCGAACACAGGCCGCCATCGGCGCATACCCCTGGACACCCAGGCGGGAGCGGTGTGGCTGCTGCGGGCCCCTCGGGAACAGAATCACAGAGCGCATAACGGTCAGGATTTCAGGAACGGCGTTTCGTGGATGAGCTTCAGCGCAGAAGCATGAATAGCGCAGAAGAGCGCGCACTGCTGGTAGCGGTGGAGTTCGCCACGCGGCGTTCTACTCTGCCGCCGTCGGCAGTTCTGGCGCGTGATGCGGCGCGCATCTCGGCTGGCATCGAGGAAGCGGATGCCGTGTTCTCTGCGCCCTTAACCCACGATTCTGAATCTTCGCTTGGCGAATTTCGCGAACTGGTGGTCAGCGCAGGCGCGGTGATTGCCGGCGAGGTGACGCAACGGCGACCCAAAGCCGATCCGGCGACCCTTATCGGGAGCGGCAAGGTGGACGAGCTGGCCGGTGTAGCGGCTTCGACGCGCGCCAATGTTGTGCTGTTCGATCACGATTTGAGCCCGACACAGCTTCGAAATCTGGAAGAGCGGCTGCCCAGTCGTGTTCTTGACCGGACGCAGCTGATTCTTGATATTTTTGCCCGGCATGCGCGGACGCGGGAAGGTCAGTTGCAGGTGGAACTGGCGCAGCTCGAATACATGCTGCCGAGGCTGGCCGGGCGTGGGAAATCCATGTCGCAGCTGGGCGGCGGTATCGGGACACGAGGTCCAGGTGAAACGCAGCTGGAGACTGACCGGCGCAAGATTCAGCGTCGCATTGTGCAGGTGAAAGACGACCTGGAAGGAGTGCGCCGAGTCCGCGGGCAACAGCGGCAGCGGCGAGAAGCGGTTCCGGTCCCAGCGGTCGCTTTAGTCGGTTACACCAACGCTGGAAAGAGCACGCTATTTAACACGCTCACGAAGGCCGGCGTATTAGAGTCGGCGCGGATGTTTGCGACCCTTGATCCAAAGCTGAAGGCCATTCAGCTGCCATCGCGAAGAAAAATTTTGCTCTCCGATACGGTTGGGTTTATTCGCAATCTGCCGCATACGCTAGTCACGTCGTTTCGCGCGACGCTCGAAGAAGTGCAGAAGGCGGAGGTGCTGCTGCATGTCCGGGACGCTTCGAGTCCGGTGCGCGATGAGCAGAAGGCTGAAGTGGAAAAGGTGCTGGGTGAGCTCGGCGTGCTGCACAAGCCCCGGCTTGAGGTAATGAACAAGATTGACCTGCTCTCGGACGAAGATCGCGCGGAATTGATTGCGAGCGGGGCAGTTACTACCTCGGGCAAGCTTGGTCTGGGGGTTGAGGCATTGCTGGTGCGGATCGACGCAGAGTTGACGGCTGATCCGGTCATTGAGCAGACCTTTACGATTCCGCAGGCAAAGGGCGAGATCCTTGCTGCGCTGGGCGCCGGGGCGGTGTTGCGTGATCGACAATTTATTGACAACACCGTTCGCATGACAGTCGCGGGGCCGGCGTCATTGCTGGGGAGATACAGGGAATTTCGGGTGGATGCAAGTACGGACCGGACGAGGGGGAGCGGTGGAGATTCCCAGTCGCCCGATCCGTTGGACCCTGAACCGGGTCATAGGTGATAGTTCAAGTCTACGCCGGGACGGGGTCGAGTCAAGCGGTTTTCTGCAGAAAATCGGCCGGGTGTGATACATCTAGAGGGGAAGTGTCCTCCCCTGCGTTGACACTATATTTTTCACTCTGTTACAACCTATAGGTTCCGCAATACCTTCCATATCCAGACTTCCAAGGGCTTAAAGGGCAGCTAAAAGCGCGCCAGAGCGAGTCGCAAGGCGTTGGGAAAAGGTGTGGATAGGGCGGCGGTACGGAGAAAATCAGACTGCCTGAAGGTGAATTTCGAGGTGTTTTCGGACTCGCCTGAGGGTGGTTTCAAGAACCGGCAAAAGGCATGGATGTAATTCTGAAACAACTCGGCGATCTGGTGCTTGGCTCGATTCCGACGATGATCCTTTTCATCGTCCTGGTGCTGGCCTACCGGTTTGTGCTCTTTGGCCCGCTTACGCGTACGCTGGCGGAGCGCCGTGACCGCACGCAGGGGGCGGTCGAACGAGCCGCCGCTGCCATCGCTGCCGCAGATGCGAAATCGCAGGAATATGAAGCCAAGCTGCGGGCGGCGCGCGCGGAGATCTTTCGCCACCGCGAGCAGCTTATTCACCAATGGAATGCCGAGCGCGAGAGGGCACTGGCTTCCGCCCGGCTGGCTGCGCAAGAGCGGGTCCGCTCCGCTGAAAGCGCATTGAAAGCGCAGGCTGCTGAGGCGCATAAGCAGATTGAGGGCTCGACTGAGCAACTCGCCTCGCAAATTCTTCAGGCCATACTTCCGGCAGGCATGGCTCCTGTGGAGAGTGCCCTTTGACGCGTAGCTTGAAGATCAGGTTTGTAACATTCATGGCCGCCCTGGCGCTGCTGGCCGGAGCCGCTCCGCGTGCCTTCAGCCAGGAGCAGCCGGCGCATGCCCCGAACGTTGACTCCCGGTATGAGCACATGGATGCGCCGGAGACCCATGCTCAGGAAGAGCAGTATCGGCATTCGAAGTCGGTGCAGTTTATCGCCAAGGTAATGCATACGGACACGGAAACCGCGGCGAAGATTTTTGAAGATCTCAATTCGGCGATCATCTGGATTGGAGTCATCTGGCTTCTGGTGAAGGTGCTGCCCAAGGCTTTCCGTGCGCGGTCGGAGAAAATTCAGAAAGAACTTGTTGACGCCCACTCGGCGACCGAAGAGGCTAAGAGACGGCTGAGCGCGGTTGAAGCTCGACTGGCCCGGCTGGATTCCGAGATCGAGGCCATTCGCAAGCAGGCCGAACATGACAGCGCCGAGGACGAGAAGCGCATCAAGGCGTCGCTTGAAGAGGAGCGCAAGCGCATTGTCGAGTCTGCCGAACAGGAGATTGAGGCCTTCGGATCAGCGGCGCAACGGGAGCTGAAGCGATTTGCTGCCGAACTGGCGGTGGACCGGGCCTTGCAGCGGATTCATCTGGGCGCAGATGCTGATCGCATTCTGGTGCAGGAATTCACCGCTGATCTGGCCGGCACCCAGACGAAGGGGGGGCAGAACTGATGGCCGCAATTGCCGGTCCTTATGCCCGCGCCTTTGCCGATGTTGTGTTTGAGGCTCATCTGAACGCGCGCGACGTTCAGAAGCAGCTGGATGATTTTGTTGCGGCGTGGCGCGAGAGCGCCGATCTACGCGAGGTCTTTCTTGACCCCTCATTTCCGGCGGACCAGAAGGTTTCGATTCTGGACAAGCTGAACACGCGTCTGGGGTTGTCGGCGCAGGTGCGGAATTTTATCGCGGTGCTGATTCAGCACGATCGGTTGAATATGCTCGATGAAGTTCTGACCGAATACCGCCGGGAAGTGAATCAGCGCCTGGGTATCTCTGAAGTGCACGTAACCAGTGCGCGTCTGCTAGAAGCAGATGAGCGGCGGGGTATTGAACAAAAGGTGGCGAAAATGACGGGCACCCAGGTGCAGGCCACCTTTCACGAAGATAAATCGCTGCTTGGAGGCGTGGTGGTCCGCGTGGACAGCACTGTCTATGACGGGTCCGTCAAGGGACGGCTGGACCGTCTGAAAGCGCAGCTTGCCAGCTAGGTTGCGAAGGTCTAAACAAGATTCCGTTGGGAAAGTGAAGTATGGCTCAGATTAAAGCAGACGAAATTACGCAGCTCCTTAAAGAGCAGATTCAGAATTACGACTCGAAGATCCGCGTGGATGAGGTGGGCACGATCATTGCCCTGGGCGATGGTATTGCCCGCATTCACGGCCTCGACAAGGTCATGTATGGCGAGATGCTCGAGTTTCCCCACGATGTGGCCGGGCTCGCTATGAACCTGGAAGAGGAGCAGGTGGGCGCCATTCTGATGGGCGAATACACCAAGCTCAGCGAGGGCGACCAGGTAAAGCGCACCGGCAAGATTCTGAGTGTGCCTGTTGGCGAGGCCGTGGTTGGCCGCGTGGTCGACGCCCTGGGCCAGCCCATCGACGACAAGGGACCGATCCACTCATCCGAATTCCTGCCCGTGGAACGACTTGCTCCAGGTGTCGTCGACCGCCAGTCGGTGCGCGAGCCAATGATGACCGGTCTCAAGGCGGTCGACAGCATGATTCCAATTGGCCGCGGACAGCGCGAACTGATCATTGGGGACCGCCAGACGGGAAAGACGGCGATTGCGCTCGACACGATCATCAATAACGCGAAGAACGACCTGATCTGCATCTACTGCGCGATTGGGCAGAAGCGCTCCTCGGTCGCTTCGGTAGTGCAGACGCTGACCGAAAACGGCGCGATGGATTACACCGTCGTCGTTGCGGCGACCGCCTCTGAGCCTGCGCCGATGCTCTATCTTGCGCCCTATGCCGCCACGTCAATCGGTGAGTACTTCCGTGACAAGGGCAAGCATGCGCTGGTGATCTACGACGATCTTTCCAAGCACGCCGTGGCGTACCGCGAAATTTCGCTGCTGCTGCGCCGTCCGCCGGGCCGCGAAGCGTATCCGGGTGACGTGTTCTATCTCCACTCGCGCATGCTGGAGCGCTCGTCTAAGCTGAGCAAGGAAAAGGGCGGAGGCTCGCTGACAGCTCTGCCGATTATTGAAACGCAGGCGGGTGACGTTTCGGCCTACATTCCGACCAACGTGATTTCGATCACGGACGGGCAGATCTTCCTTGAAACCGATCTGTTCAACTCGGGCATCCGTCCGGCGGTCAACGTCGGGCTTTCGGTGTCGCGCGTCGGATTCTCGGCGGCCATGAAGGCGATCAAGCAGGTTGGCGCGACGCTGAAGCTTGACTTGGCACAGTATCGCGAACTCGCAGCGTTCTCACAGTTCGGCAGCGATCTGGACAAGGTTACGCAGAATCAGCTCAACCGCGGTCAGCGCCTTACTGAACTGCTGAAACAGCCGCAGTTCGAGCCGCTGACGGCGGAGCATCAGGTCGCGATTCTGTTTGCCGGAACGCAGGGCCTGCTCGATGACGTCAAGGTGCAGGATATTCGGGCGTTTGAGGACGGATTCCATAAGTATCTGGATTCGACGCAGGCGGCGCTGCTTAAGGACATCGGCGAGAAGAAGTCGCTGGACGATGATTTGCGGAGCCGCCTGAAGGATGCGATTAACGAGTACAAGCAGAACTTCTTCGCGGAACACCAGGATTCCCAGGTTGCGGCAGCGGCAAAGAAGGAGCCCGATCAGGCGAAGTCATCGGATATGAAGAAGGAATCGGGAAACTCAAAAGGCGCTTCTGCGAAACCATCATCGGAACAGGCGGAGCCTGTGGCGGCCAGGAAATAAGCACAAGCAGGAAGAATGGCAAACGTTCTCGACTTAAGAAGGCGCATTCGCAGTATCAAGAACACGCGCCAGATTACCAAGGCCATGAAGATGGTGGCCGCAGCCAAGCTGCGCCGGGCGCAGGAGCGCGCGTTTGCGTCGCGACCATACGTAACGATGATGGCGAGCGTGCTGCAGTCGCTCAAGCGTCGCATTGAGATTTATGACCCCGAAACCGGCGAAGTGCGGCATCCGCTGCTGCTCACGCGTCCGGAAAAGAATGTGTTGTTGCTGGTGATATCCGGTGAAGGCGGATTTGCCGGGGCATTCAACGCGAACATCATCAAGGCGGCCACGAACTTTATTGCAGCGCATCCGGATGAGCACATCGATATTGAAGCGATTGGCCGCAAGGGGCGCGACATCCTGAGGCGGCGGTATCCTGCGGCGCAGTATCTGGATGCCCAAAAGCAAACGGAAGAAGATCGCCTGTCTCGCGGTGAGCGCAAGAGTGGCGGCGCAATTGAGATAATGGATGACCATTATCGCAATATCCTGCACAAGATTACGTTTGATGAAGTACGCGAACTTGGCCGGGAGATCGTTACACTCTACAGCCGGGAAAAGATCGACGCTGTCTATGTGGTCTACAACGAATTCAAGTCGGTGATCCAGCAGCGCGTTGTCGTGGAACGGATTCTTCCCATCGTTGAGATCGGAAAACAACAGGTTGCTGCCGCCGAAGAGATGACGCGAGAAGAGCGCGAGCGCGCAGCCCAAGCTGCAGCGTCGGCCGGGATCAGTCCAGGTTCGGAAGAGGCGAGTGCCGCAGCCAAGGAGGCTGAGGAAGAGGCGCAGCGTTTTGGCACGGCGGATATCGACTACATCTACGAGCAGGACCCGAAAGATCTATTCAACGCGATTCTGCCACGGTATATCGGCACTCTGCTGTATCACGCGATGATCGAGTCAGTAGCGGCGGAATTTGCTGCGCGTATGACAGCGATGGATTCGGCGACAAACAACGCGTCGGACCTGATTGACCACTACACGCTTTTGATGAATCGCGTTCGGCAGGCGGCGATTACCAAGGAACTAATCGAAATTGTGAGCGGCGCAGCCGCACTGTAGAGAGAAAGAATTTTATGGCAGAGAACATTGGCAAAGTCATCAAGATCGCGGGGCCAGCGGTCGACGTACAGTTTGAAGAGGCGAAGATGCCTCCGATTTATCAGGCATTGCGCGTCGTGAGCGACGGCTTTACCGTGCCGAACCCCATCAACGTCATTTTGGAAGTGCAGCAGCACCTGGGCGAAGGCCGCGTGCGCTGCGTTGCCATGCAGGCGACTGAAGGGATGGTGCGTGGTATGAACGCCATCGACCTCGGTGGCCCCATCACCGTTCCCGTGGGCCACGAGACGTTGGGACGCGTGCTGAACGTGATCGGCGAGCCGGTCGACGAACTTGGTCCGGTAAACGCGAAGGTCCACATGCCGATTCACCGTCCCGCTCCTGCCTTCGATGAGCAATCGACGCACGAAGAGATGTTTGAGACCGGAGTGAAGGTTATCGACCTCATCCAGCCCTTTTTGAAGGGCGGCAAGATTGGCCTCTTCGGGGGCGCTGGTGTGGGCAAGACGGTCATCATTCAGGAGTTGATCAACAACGTTGCGCTCAAGCACGGCGGCTTCTCGGTCTTTGCCGGGGTGGGCGAGCGTACCCGTGAAGGAAATGATCTTTGGATTGAGTTCCAGGAAGCGGGCGTTATCGACCTGAAGGACTTCAAGAAGTCGAAGGCTGCGCTGATCTATGGTCAGATGACCGAGCCGCCAGGTGCGCGTCTGCGTGTGGCGCTGACCGGACTCACCGTCGCTGAATACTTCCGCGACCATGAAGGCGCAGACACGCTGCTCTTCATCGACAACATTTTCCGCTTTACGCAGGCGGGTTCTGAAGTATCGACGCTACTGGGGCGCATGCCTTCGGCTGTCGGTTACCAGCCGAATCTCTCGACCGAGATGGGCGAGTTGCAGGAGCGCATTACATCGACCAAGAAGGGCTCGGTCACGTCGGTACAGGCTGTGTACGTTCCGGCTGACGATCTTACCGATCCGGCTCCGGCGACAACCTTTGCTCACCTCGACGCGACGACGGTTCTTTCGAGGCCTCTGTCTGAACTGGGCATTTATCCTGCTGTCGATCCACTGGCTTCGACCTCGCGTATTCTTTCGCCGCGTATCGTCGGGCAGGAGCACTACGACGTGGCGCAGGGCGTGAAGCGGATTCTGCAGCGTTACAAGGACTTGCAGGACATCATCGCGATTCTAGGTATCGACGAGCTTTCAGAAGAAGACAAGCTTACCGTGCAGCGCGCGCGCAAGATTCAACGCTTCCTCTCGCAGCCGTTCCATGTTGCGGAGCAGTTCACCGGTATTCCGGGCGCCTACGTCAAGATCGAAGACACAGTGCGCAGCTTCAAGGAAGTGCTCGACGGCAAGCATGACAGCATTCCCGAACAGGCCTTTTACCTGAAGGGCTCGATTGAGCAAGTGCTCGAAGCGGCTGAGAAGATGAAGGCGACTGCGTAGACTATGCCAGATCAACTGCAAGTACGGTTGGTGACTCCGGAGCGCATCCTTGTCGATTCGACGGCAGATGCGGTTGAGTTGCCAGCGCCTAACGGATACATTGAGGTGCTCTTCGGGCACACGCCGTTGCTCTCTGAACTCGGTGCTGGCGAGGTGCGACTGCACGGCGGTCATGCAGGTGAGCAACGATACAACGTGAATTGGGGATTCGTTGAGGTGCTTCCCGAGCGTGTAACGATTCTCGCCGAGAGCGCGTTGAAGCCGGAAGAGATCGATACCGGGCGGGCCCAAGAGCAGCTCGAACGCGGTCAGAAATTATGGAGCGAAGCGGGCGAGGATGCCGAGAAGTATGATGAGGCGAATCACGTGATTGCCGAGGCGGAATCGAAACTGGCGAGTGCCGCGTCGAAATCGTAACCCGCGTTTACCATTACAAG
This sequence comes from Alloacidobacterium dinghuense, assembly GCF_014274465.1. Taxonomy (NCBI): domain Bacteria; kingdom Pseudomonadati; phylum Acidobacteriota; class Terriglobia; order Terriglobales; family Acidobacteriaceae; genus Alloacidobacterium; species Alloacidobacterium dinghuense. Next base: position 5,877,376 of record NZ_CP060394.1, read on the forward strand.
GCTGGCCATTGCGCCGGCCTTTATTTTTGCGGCGAACCGAACCGGATGCGAAGTGTTGCCAGAGCCGTGTATTGTGTTGGATTACATTGTGAAGCAAATTCGTAGGGGCCGGGGACCGCAGCATGCCTCAAGAACAGATGCTTATGGAAGCTGCAGCGCTGACGGATGTTGGACGTATTCGTTCCGGAAATGAAGATAGTTATGGGCTTTGCTACGAGGCCGGCTTTTTTGTAGTGTGCGATGGCATGGGCGGGGCCGCCGCGGGAGAAGTGGCGAGCCAGGTGACGGTGGCGGCCGTAATGGAGAAAGTCTGCGCTGAAACAGTCAGCGATCCGCGGCAGGCGCTCGAGACTGCGATTGCAGAATCCAACCGTCAGGTCTTTTCGCGTGCCGAACGCGAGTCCTCCTTGCATGGAATGGGCACGACCCTTGTGGCGCTACTGGTGCGCGAGGGCTGTGTGTGGATTGCCCACGTTGGAGACAGCCGTTGTTATCGGCTTCGCGCGGGCGCGTTGGAGCGTATGACGCAGGATCATTCCCTTGTCGATGAGCAGATACGCCTGGGACAGATGACGCCTGAGGAGGCGGAAGTGTCACCGTTTCGCAACGTGATTACGCGGGCGATCGGGACGCGTGAGCACGTGACGCCGGATATTCAGGAAGTGGCCACCGAGCATGGTGATCTCTTTCTGCTGTGTTCGGACGGATTGACGAAAGAAGTTCCCGAACCGCGAATGGCCGAACTTCTTTGTGGAGATATTTCCGACTTGCAGGCGCTGTGCCAGGCGCTGATTCAAGATGCGAATGACTCGGGTGGAAGCGACAACATCACTGCGATTCTAGTGAGGATTTCTTAGTCAGCTAACCGCAGTCATTCCGGAGCGGCGAGTGAATTGCCTTTCACTGATACACTCAATTGTTTTGAGGTGAACGGATGAGTGAGATCAAGGTGGTCGGCGTGCTTGGCGCGGGAACCATGGGGAACGGCATTGCGCACGTGTTTGCGCGCGGCGGATTTGATGTGCGGTTGTGTGAGGTGGAACAGCGACTTCTCGATCGCGGCATTGAGACCATCCGGAAGAATCTTGATCGCGAAGCGGCTAAAGGAAAGATCACGGCAGATGAAGTTGCTGCTTCGTTAAAGAGGATTCAGGGGACCCTTGATCGGCAGTCGCTCGCGGCTTGCGATTTTGTTGTTGAGGCTGCCACTGAGAAGTTTGAAATCAAGAGCCAGCTTTTTGCGGAACTGGATTCGATTCTGCCCAAGGACGTCATCCTGGCGTCAAACACATCATCAATTTCTATCACCAAGCTCGCCGCACAGACCGAGCGGCCAGAGCAGATTATCGGCATGCACTTTTTCAATCCGGTGCCGGTGATGAAGTTGGTCGAAGTGATTCGCGGCCTCCAGACTTCTCAGGCGACCTATGACACGGTGAAGGCGCTGGCCGAAAAGCTTGACAAGACTCCCGTCGAGGTCAACGATGCCCCCGGCTTTGTTTCAAATCGTGTGCTGATGCCGCTGCTCAACGAGGCAATGTATGCGGTGATGGAGGGCGTCGCTACGCCGGAGGCCGTGGATGAGGTCTTCAAGCTGGGGATGGCGCATCCCATGGGACCGCTGACGTTGGCGGATTTTATCGGGCTCGATGTCTGTCTCGACATCATGCGCGTGTTACACGACGGGCTCGGCGATCCGAAATACAGGCCGTGCCCGCTCCTGATTCGCATGGTGGACGCGGGTTGGCTGGGGCGCAAGAGCGGCCGCGGCTTCTATCAGTACGAGTAATCCCTAGGTGCCATAGCCACGGTGTTCCAGCGAGCGGAGTTTTTCGCTGGTCGGCCACGAGATGGTGAGCAAAAACGCTGACCCCTCGAGCGATTCGATATCATGCTTGATGGACGGGGCAAGCGTGAAGAGGCCGGCGGTGTTCAACTGGCGCGCCTGTCCTTGCACGTTGACGCGGATGGCGCCCTTGAGCACGTGAATGGAAATGGTGCCGTCAGTGTGATGTTCTTTCATGCGGGCGCCGCGTTCCATAGTGATGAGAACGGTGCGGAAGTCGGCTCGCTTGTCGAGTGTTTTCGCGTAGAGGCCCGATTGCCAGGGCTTTTTCTTTTCCGAATCGGCAATCTCGCTCAATAAATCGAACTGCGCGGAGTCGCCCGGCGCGGTGGTCTCTTTGATCGTGTCTGTTGTCATACAGCGAGTCTCCTTCCTTGCGAATTGGCGCAGCCAGAGTAGCGCATTTCTTCGTTGGTTGCGAGGCCCTGACCAAACACAAGTACGATGAAAACAATGGATGCGTTGAGCACGCGTGCTGTTGCCGCTGCGACGACCGTTGCGCGGAAACTCGGACTCAGGTGTAACGACGAACCAGAGCTGCTCGCCGACGGCAGCAATGTTCTGGTGCATTTGCGGCCTTCGCCCGTAGTTGCGCGGGTGGCCACGACTACGGGGCTGGTTCGTAAACCGGCACAGGATTGGTTGGCGCTTGATCTAGATCTTGCCGGTTTCCTTGCTGGCCGGAATTTTCCCGTGGTCGCGCCAAGCACTGAGGTCCCTTCAGGGCCGCATATCTCGGACGATCTCGCGCTTACCTTCTGGGAATATGTCGAACATGATCGCGGCTATGTGTCAAATGCGCTGGAAACGGGTGCGTTCTTGCGGGAACTACATGCAGAATTGCGCGGTTTTCGCGGCAATCTGAGGCATTTAAGCCCGTTCACCGAGATTCCGCAGTGGCTTGATGAAGTAGAAGAGTGGGGGGCGGTCGCAGCAGCCGATCTGGCGATGCTGCGACGGGGATATGCAGCGATTTTGGTACGGATTGACGCCTTGGCGTTGCCAGAGCAAGCGCTGCACGGCGATGCTCACAAGAAAAACGTGCTCAAGACAAGCCGAGGATTGGTGTGGACAGATTTTGAAGATGCGTGCCGTGGACCAATTGCATGGGACGTGGCGTGCTTTGTTCGCACTTCGGGTGAAGAGAGAAAGAATGCGCTGGCGAGCTACGACGTGGTGATTGAGCCGGAACATCTGGAGCCGTTCTTTGAAGCCCGTGACCTTCAGGGGGCGGTATGGGGCGCGATTCTTTCGACGCGATTTGCTGACCGGCGGGCGCGGGCAGAGGAGTGGATGGCCGTTTGTCGAGAGCGGTACGCATCGACTTCTGATTGAGGTTGGATGCCAATGAATGCGCTCACGAAGCATCGTCCGCGCCTCATCAGTATTGATGCGCTTCGCGGACTCGTGATGGTGGTGATGGCTCTTGATCATGTCCGTGATTTTGTTCATAGCAGCGCGAGGTCGTTCTCGCCGACAGATCTGACGAGGACTATTCCTGTGTTGTTCCTTACGCGCTGGATTACGCGGTCGGCGTTCTCATCCATTTTCAATCCGCTGCCTTCGATGGGTGGGCCAGCGCAACTCTTCCCGGCAAACTTCGGGTACAGTTTGTGGGTGGTCTATCTGGCCTGGGACTTCGTAGTCGTGTTGTTGTATCCGCTGTGCCTGTGGTTTGCCGGAGTCAAGGAGACACGGCATGACTGGCGGCTGAGCTATCTCTAGCTTTGGCGGGTGGATTTACTCCCCAGTTTGGACGCGGTGTAGTCAAGGCAGGTTCCTGCGTTAGTTTCTGACGCGTCTTCCACACGCGGTGGGCGTATCCTGAAGGGTATGGTTCGAATGACGGTGCTGGCCAGCGGGTCGAAGGGCAACAGCACCGTTGTCTCCAACACGCGCACGCGGATTCTGGTAGATGCGGGCATGTCCTGCCGCGAGATTTTCAAGCGCATGCGCTCGGTGGGCGAAGATCCGGAGACGCTGGACGCGATTCTCATCACGCACGAGCATCAAGACCATGTGCAGGGCTTGCAGGTGACGGCGCGCAAGCTGGGGATTCCTGTTTATTTCACAGAGGCGACACATCGAGCGTGGATGCGCTGGATGACTCCACGCAAGCGTCTGACTTATGCCGAATGGCTGGCACAGCGGCAGCAGGAGGCAGCGCAGAAGAAAGCAGAAGCGGAGAAGAGCGGGTCAGAACCGGATGCTGAAGCGGAGGACCCCTTTTATCGCGAGGCAGAGTTGGCCGAATGTGCTGCAGAGGAAGAAGAGGAACGAAAGGCCGACGACAAGGTCGAGGGTGATCCCTGTGCTTTGCCAGGGGTGGAATATTTTCGGGCTGGTACCCACTTTTCAATTGGCGATATCGCGATCAGCGCCTTTACGATTCCGCATGATGCTGTGGATCCAGTGGGATTTGTCTTCCAGACTGAGAGCATTCGCATTGGGCTGGCCACCGATCTTGGGTACATGCCTCCGAACGTCAGTCTGCAGCTTCGCGGATGCGATGTGCTCATGCTGGAGTCGAATCATGATTTAGAGATGCTGCGGGATGGACCGTATCCCTGGTCGGTGAAGCAGCGGGTCATGTCGCGTGTGGGGCATCTGTCGAATGATGCCGCCGCAAAATTTCTTGAGACGCATTATGACGGACAAGCGTCTTATGTTGTTCTGGCGCATCTATCAGAGAGCAATAACCTGCCCGAACTAGCCCGGGTGGCTGCAGAGTATGCTTTGCGCGACCGTATGAGCTTGTTGGGAAACAGGTTAGTGCTGGCGGAACAACGAACGGCAACAGAGTCTATTGTGTTGTAACGAGACTCGTTTATACTTTAGTAAGATTCCCTGGCCGCTCCGGGATGCAGTCACTTCGGGCCGAATGGGCCCGCTTAGGAAGACTGTTACCTAAGCTAGAACGTTAGGGCGGAGAACGGATTCACATGACCCCTTGTACCGATCAAGTCATCGGAGACATACTCTCAAGTTGGAGATATGACATTTCCGGAATTTCCCCGGAGATGCGCGTCGATTACGAACAACATTTTGTGGAATGCCAGCACTGCCACTCGCGCCAGCGTCTGCATCGTACTGTCGATGTCACGCTGATTGGGCTGGCCACGATCTCAATGCTGGCCTTTCTGCTCGCATTGTCGGTGATTCACCGCGTAGAGCCACTGCGCAACTGGGCGGTGATGAACCTGCATCTGCACCAGATCGACGTAGTGCTTACGCTGCAGGCTGCTGCTGTCGTGGGACTACTGATATCGGCGCTGGCGTGGGTTCTTGTCGCCATTGCGACCCCTGCTCCGGTGTATATTACCGGGGTAGCGATGGCGCAGGCGCGCGAATTGCAGAATCGTTTGCCCAGAAAAGCTGCCTGATTTTTCGGATCGGTATGAGTAAGCCCTCGCATCGGCGAGGGCTTTTGTCTTTGGGGAGGGTACTTAAATGGCGCGGATCATACGAGCGGGCAGGAAGATGATTGCGGCTACCAGTTCGAGTACGCCATGCACGGCGATTCCGACAATCCTGAAGGGTAACAGCAGCAGCCAGACGATCGGATAGACGATGAGAGCAAGCAGCGCCAGGGGCCAGCAAAAGAAGAAGAGAATACACCAGAGAAGAAATTTGATCATGGGCGATACACTCCTTTCGCTCTGCAAAAAGAATACGCGGCCACTGACAAAAAGTTCCGCGATCAACGCGTTGCAGTATCCGTGACGACGCGCGGCCGGATCACCTTGAGTGGATTGCCCATGCAGACCATCATCGGCGGAACGTCCTTGAATGTGACACTGCACGAGCCGACCACCGCGCCGCGCCCAACGGTAACTCCGGGGCCAATGAAGCAGTGAGCGGCAATCCAGACTTCGTCTTCGACGGTGATCTGCTTTGCGAAGATATCGAAGGACGGTTTGGTGTAGTCGTGTGAAGCGGCGGCGAGATAAGAGTGCTGCGAGATGACTGTGTCGTTGCCGATGACGATAGGTCCGAGCGTGTAGAGCGTGACGTGATCGCCGATCCAGCAATCCTCGCCGATGGTGAGCTTCCAGGGATAGGTCACCGAGACGCTGGGACGAAACATCACATTCTTACCAATCTTTGCGCCGAAGAGCTTCAGCAGAAAGCGTCTCCAGCCATATAGAACTTGCGGCGAGGTGTGAAAGAGCAGCGATTGCACTAGCCACCAGGTCTGCACGAACCATGCCGGGCGACCGCGGAAGTTGGGCGGCAGGTGGTGTGCGGAGAGGTCCTGCACCGGACCGGTGATTGCGATCCGGTCATTTGGCTCGAATGACCTGGAAGGAGCGGTCATGCCTTTACCTTTGAGGGCTCGGAGGCGGGCTTTGTTTCGGTGTCTAATGGCTTCGTATCGATTGCGCCGATGAGGCTGGAAACGCGTTCGACATGATGGCGAACGCACCATGACTCTAATCCACTCGCTATACGCTCGACTGCACGAGGATCGGCATAGCTGGCTGTTCCCACTTGAACGGCGGTGGCTCCAGCAAGCAGGAACTCGACTGCATCTTCGGGAGTTGTGATGCCGCCCATGCCGATGACGGGAATGTGGACAGCCTTCACTGCTTCCCAGACCATCCGAACGGCGATGGGCTTGATGGCGGGACCTGAGAGTCCTCCGGTGATGTTGGCGATGCGCGGGCGGCGCGTCTCTACGTCAATCGATAGCGAGACGAAGGTGTTGATCAGGGAGATGGCGTCGGCACCTGCATCTTCGGCGCAGCGCGCCATGGCGGATATAGAAGTGACGTTGGGCGATAGCTTGACGATCAGCGGATGCTTCGCAACTTCCTTGGCACGGACGACGAGTTCTCCCAGTAATCTCCAATCTGTGCCGAAGACCTGACCGCCGTGCTTCGTATTGGGGCAGGACGCGTTCAGTTCGTAGGCGGCGATGCCGCGCGCTTCATTCAGTGCCTCGATGACGGCTATGTAGTCTTCGACTTCGTAGCCGAAGACGTTGGCGATGATGCCACAGGATGGGTAGCGGGCGAGCGCGGGCAGCTTGGTTTCGATAAATGCCTTCACCCCGATGTTCTGCAGTCCGATGGCGTTGATCATTCCCGCTGCTGTTTCAATGATGCGTGGGGCCTGGTTGCCTGCCATCGGCTCGCGCGATAATCCTTTTGTTACGAAGCCGCCGATGCGGTCGAGTGACACGATTTCCTCGAACTCGATGCCATAAGCGAAGGTTCCACTGGCCGCAATGACCGGGTTGCGAAGTTCGATCCCGAGGAAGCGAGCTTTCATATCTGGCTTCACGGCTGTGGCTTCTCCGTTGCGGATTTTGCAGGGGCTTTTGGAGTGGTGTTCTTGCCCGCAGTGGGGTGTGCGCCGCGATGTGTGCGTGCGGGAATCGCCTTGGGGTAGGTCACTTCCGCAGCCGGTTTGAGGGCCTGTGTAAGGATGCGTCCTACAGACGCTGACGGTTGATTCACACCCAGCAAGGACGCAAAGGTTGCCGCGAGGTCGACTGGCTCAACGCGCCCGTGATACACGCCCGTTGTAAAGGGTGCGCCGTAGAAGCCGAGCGGTACATGGCGGTCATATGAATAAGGAGTGAAGTGCGTCGTGCCATTGGCTTTTTCGAGTCCCATTTGGAAAGCGGCGGGAACGACGCGCACGTACCACCCGCCATTCGGTGTGTAACTGTGCGCAAGCAGATCGCCAAACTGCGTGTGCGGCAATTCGCCAGCGGCTAACTGCAGGCGAGTGTAGCTGCGGTAGAGAACTGGGCGCGGCGGGAGCTTGGATTGCGCGGGCAGCTTTATGTCGCTGGGTTTCATGAGCGCTGAGAATGCGCCCTCAAGCGCATCCTGTACTGCCTGTTCTGCTTCCTGTTCGTTGATTCCCGCACGTTCGAATGACGGGCGATTCAGCGAGAGGAAAGGCAGTTCCTGTTTTGGAAGTACGTAGACTACTTTTTCGCCGGGGGAAAATTTCTGGTTCATGGCGTCATTCAATTCGTTGACCAGCTTCTTTGTGTCGATCTGCGCGGCGTTCATGCCAAGTTGCGCAGCGATCGCCGGAGATGGCGCGACGCCGTGATCGGCGGTGATGGCGATCCAAACATTGCCGAGGCCGCCTTCGACGTTCTTATCGAGCCATGCAAAGAAGCCGTCGAGGTCAGTATCGAGCGCATCTACGATTGCTTGCTGCTCGTCGGCGTCTGGCCCTACGCGATGCCCGAGAATATCTGTGCCGGAGATGCTGAGCGTGAGCATGTCGGTCACATCATGTTTGCCCATCTGCTCGCCGGTGACCAGAGCTTTCGCGAAATCGAGCTCGTAGGTGATGCTGGCGGGAGTGCTGCCAATTTCATTTTCGAAATTTGTTGTGTTCGGTTGGTTCGCTTCCTGTTTTGCCTGATCGAGCCGTCCGCTGGCATTGAAGGCTGTGGCCCAGTCGGGAAGCTGCGGCATGTAATACGTAGAGGTTTCAAAGCGGCCGGTCGCTTCATCTACCCAGAAAGCGCCGTTCGCTGAGGCTCCGGCAGGAAGAATGGCGGCGCGGTCTTTGAGCGATATTCCGAAGACCCTTGCGTGGCCCTTGGTGTCGAGGCGCAACTCGTCGCCCACGGTGGAGGCGAGCAGGTTGCGTGGCGAGCGACCAGGGCCGGTCTCACTGCCTTGAGGCATACCGACGATGGCGTAACGTTCATCTTCGACTGACGTTATGGGGCGATCTTTATTGCGATCGAGATCCCACCATGCGTTCGAGCCAATGCCATGGCCGTCAGTGTAGGCGCCGGTGCCGATGGTGGAGTGTCCCGGTGCAGTAAAGAGGTTGGAATAGCCGTAGTAGCAGTCAGGAAAATATGCGCCGTGATCGAGGAAAAGACGGAGGCCTTTCGGCTTGAAGTCCGCGCGGTAGCGTTGTAGATAATCTTCGCGGAACTGATCGATGACCAAAATGACGACCAGCTTGGGATGCGCATCGTAAGCGCTGGCACTTGCGCGGGGAGTGAGCCCGACGGTGAGGGCAAGGATCAGGGCGAGGGAGAAGAAACGCTTCAGCATTGGGATCGGTTTTCTAAGGGATTGGTTCAAATTCCATGGTAACAAGGTCAGACCTCGAAGCCCGGCTTTTATGCCGTCCTGAGGGCAATCGATTTCTGTTGCCTCGTCCTGATGCAGTAAAGTGTTGCCATCGTGATCATTAATCTCGCGCGGCGTGCTCACAATCACAATTGGGAACTCGATCCCATTACTCGATCCCTGTTGGACACGGATTTTTACAAGCTGCTGATGCTGCAGTTTATCTGGAAACATTTTCCGAAGACCCGCGCGTCCTTCTCATTTATCAATCGCTCGGCACAGGTGCGGCTTGCAGACATGATCGATGTGGACCAGCTCCGGGAACAATTGGAGCAGACGCGTCGCCTGCGCTTTCATAAGTCCGAGTTGATCTGGCTTGCAGGCAATACGTTTTATGGACGGCGCGGCATCTTTGAGCCCGCGTTTCTTGAATGGCTTGAGTGCGATTTTCGACTTTCCGATTATGAGCTGTCCACGCACGACGGTCAGATCTCGTTGACCTTCCACGGACTGTGGACCGAGACGACGCTTTGGGAAATCTACATCCTGTCGACGATTAATGAGTTGAGGACACGCGCCGCGTTAAAGGATCTGAGTGAGCTGGAACTGGACATTCTTTATGCCCGCGCCAAGACGCGTCTTTGGGAAAAGATGGCGCGCTTGCGCGGCGTTCCATGTCTGCGTGTGAGCGATTTCGGCACACGACGGCGGCACAGCTTTTTATGGCAGGAATACGTTGTGAACGCGATGACGGATGTGCTGGGTCAAAATTTTACCGGCACGTCGAATACGTATCTTGCTTACAAACATGATCTGGAGGCCATTGGCACGAACGCGCATGAGCTGCCGATGGCATTGGCTGCGATGGCCGGAGATGATGAAGAACTAAAGGCGTCGCAATATCGGCTGCTCGATTTATGGCAGCAGACGTACCAGGGTGAGCTGTTGATTCTGTTGCCGGATACCTTCGGGACGACGCAGTTTCTGCGGGATGCCCCGGACTGGGTTGCGAACTGGACTGGTCAGCGCGCCGACAGCAAGGATCCCTTCGTAGCCGGGGACGAGTACATTGCATGGCTCGATGAACATGGGCGCGATCCGAAGCAGAAGCTTTTTATCGCCTCCGATTCGCTGGATGTGGATGAAATTCTTGCCCTGCATGCGTATTTCGCCGGGACACTGCGTAATGGCGCGGCTCCGAGTGACTTTCACCAAGCGACAGATTTTCTTGATGAAAAGAAGTGGAGCTTGGAGCGTCGCATCCGCTTCAGCGCAGGCTGGGGCACTTTGTTAACAAATGACTTCCGCAACTGCAATCCGCGTGGCGACGATGCCTTTGATCCTGCCAGCCTGGTCTGCAAACTCAATGACGCTGACGGTAGGCCAGCGGTCAAGCTCTCTGATAATTTCAGGAAAGCGCTGGGGCCGCAAGATGAGGTTGAGCGCTACAGGCGCGTTTTCGGCTTGGAAGGAATGGCCGAAATACCGGTTGTGACCTAGTTGCTCCGGCGTCGGAATCAGCTGTTTGTCGTTCCAAAGAAGGCTATTTGCCGATGAACCAGATTGAGGCGGGTGTGACTCTGTTTTGAGCCGCCAATCCTCCTGTAAGCTAGAAGCTTATGCTCGATCTTGCATTCGTGAGAGCCAACTTGCCGTTGGTCGAGGAGAAGCTGCGCGCGAGGGGACAGGACCCGGCCGCGTTGCTGGGGGATTTTCATTCGATTGATGGCCGCCGTCGTAAGCGCATCACGGAAGTCGAAAAGCTGAAAGCCCAGCGCAACAAGCTGAGCGAAGAAGTCGGAAATCTGAAGAAGGCCGGGCAGGATGCGACTGCTGTTATGGAAGAGACGCGGGCGATCAAGGAAAAGATGGAATCGCTCGAAGGCTCGGCCAATGAAGCAGAGGAGCAGCTGCGCGGGATTCTGCAGCGTATCCCGAATCTTCCGCACGATTCTGTTCCCGTTGGAAAGTCCGAGCATGACAATGTTGAGATCAAGCGCTGGGGTGAGCAGCCTAAGTTTGATTTTCAACCGAAGTCGCACTGGGAGATCGGTGAGGCGCTCGGCATTCTTGACCTGGAACGCGCAGCGAAGCTTTCCGGCGCGCGGTTCGCGGTCTATTGGGCTGAGGGCGCGCGTCTCGAGCGTGCGCTCATTAACTTCATGCTCGATACGCATACGCGAGAGCATGGATACACGGAAGTCCTGCCGCCATTCATGGTCAACAGCAAGTCGCTTTTCGGGACAGGTCAACTGCCGAAATTCGCTGAAGACTTGTTTCGTTGTGTGGATGATCAGGGCTTTCAGGAAGGGCAGTATCGGGAAAATGATCACTGGCTGATTCCGACGGCGGAAGTGCCAGTTACGAATCTTTATCGCGATGAGACGTTGGATGAAGCGAAGCTGCCCATTTCGCTGACTGCTTATACACCCTGCTTCCGGTCTGAGGCGGGTTCGTATGGCAAGGATGTGCGAGGCATCATCCGTCAGCACCAGTTTCAAAAAGTGGAGCTGGTGAAATTCGCGAAGCCTGAAGAGAGCTATGAGGAGTTGGAAAAGCTCACGTCGAATGCCGAGGCCATTCTTGAGAAGTTAGGCTTGCCGTATCGGCGAATGCTGTTGTGCACGGCTGACTTGGGTTTCGGTTCGGCGAAAACTTACGATGTAGAAGTCTGGTTGCCGGGGCAAGGGCTGTATCGAGAGATTTCATCGTGCTCAAATTGCGAGGCATTTCAGGCGCGGCGTGCGAACATTCGCTATCGTCCAAAGGGCAAGGGGAAGGCGGAGTTTCTGCATACGCTTAACGGTAGTGGCCTGGCAACAGGCAGGACGTGGCTTGCGATTCTCGAAAATTATCAGCAGGCGGATGGTTCGGTACGCGTGCCGGAAGCTCTGGTGCCCTACATGGGTGGGCAGACTGCCATTGCGGCCAAGTAGAATGAGATAGAGAGTTCCCCCAATGGGTCGTATTTTAAAGAGCTACATTTTCTGGACGTATGAGCGCGGAAGTTTTCACTATGACGTGATGGTGACGCTCATTCTGGCATTTATCTTTGTCACGCCGCACTTCTGGAACTACGGTGACCACCCTTCGGTCGGCAGCTTTGCTCCGAGTGAGGTAGTAGTGCGGGCGGCGGGCGAAAATGCCTTCACGTATCAGATTCCCGCAGAGCAGGTGCGCGGCAATTCGTCGGCGCCCTTTGAGGATCGTCTGGAACAAAGCATCGGGCGCATCTCCGGTCCGATGGTGATTGACCACTACGACACGCTGAAGGATGCGAGCGGCAAGGTCACAGCCTACAAAGTCTGGGCCCACCGCTAATGGGCTGGAACGCATCCAAAGCAACCGTGCTGATTAAAGGAACCATGAATCGAGTCAAGATCAGCCGTTCGATTATCACAGCCCTGTTTGTAGTTGCTGCCATCCCCGCACTTGCGCAGAATGCTGACCTGCAGAAGATACTCAGCCAGATGGATGCGGCCTCGCAGAAATTCGAGAGCGCGCAGGCGGACTTCAGCTGGGACCAGCTTACCGCTGTTGTCCAGAGCCATGAGATCACAACCGGCACGATTGCCTTTCGCCGAGTCGTGTCCAGCACGGAGATGATTGCGCATGTGAAGACCGATAACGGTCAACCGGCGCCGAAGGACATCTTGTACAAGAACGGCGAGCTTGCCTATTACCAGCCGGCGATCAAGCAGCAGACCATTTTTTCTACGGGAGCCAATCGCCAGCAGGCTGAAGGTTTCCTCACGCTCGGCTTTGGCGGCAGCGGCAAGGATCTTGCGGCAAACTGGATCATTAATTTTCAGGGAATGGAAGCCATCGACGGCACGCAGACCGCGAAGCTTGACCTGACGCCGAAGCAGGTTGGTAGCAATCAGATGTTTACGCACGTCACCATCTGGATCGATCCGGCTCGGGCGATCTCGCTCAAACAGGTGTTCTTTCAGGAGAGTGGGGACACACGGACGGCGATCTATTCGAATATTCAAATGAATCAGGTCCCTGCGAGTGCGTTTGCTTTGAAAATTCCGCACGATGTTCAGACGATTCGCAAGTAAAGCCGACATCTCTCGGAAGGTTGCCTAGCCTCCCGCCGCAATCTTCTCTGTCTGCTGCGACATCTTCGCGGTGCGTTCCAGCTTGTCCCAATTGAATGGGCGTCCGTCGATCGCGCGTTTTAATGTCTTGAACAGTACCAGCGAAAATATCTGCCGGTAGGAGAAGCGCTGCAGCCAGATGTGGAAGAGCAGCCAGCCGTCACCTTTGTTTGCCGGATGACGCCGTTCGAGCGTGAAGGCGAGGATCGAGGTCACGAAGTCGATGAGCAGGAATGCGAGGAAGTAGACTAGCAGCTTCTCGAAGCTGGCCGGGCTGGCGGCTTCCGGATGGTAGTGCTTGTTCCACCAGTACTGGACGATTCCCGCGGCGAACATGATGTCGATGAACGGCGAGACCAGCGGCAGAAGGATCTGGAAAATGACGATGTTGGGCAGCGCAAATAGGCCCATGGCCCGATTGGTGCGGAAGGCCTGTTTGTGTTTGAAGACTGCCTGCAGGATTCCGAAGGACCAGCGGAAGCGCTGGCGCATAAGCCCGTTCATGGTGGTCGGCGCTTCAGTGAAGGCAAGGGCGCGGTCTTCGTAGATGACCTTGTAGCCCTGTTCGAGCAGATTCATGGTCAGATCGGCATCCTCAGCAACGGTATTGACGGGGTAGCCGCCGCCTTTGATGACTGCATTCGTCCGCCATGCGCCGATCGCTCCGGGAACAACGGTGACAACGTTGAAGAGATCGAGTGCGCGGCGCTCAAAGTTCTGGCTGGTGATGTATTCAAGCGCTTGCCAGCGTGTCCAGAGATTGACCTTGTTGCCGACCTTTGCGTTGCCGGCAACGGCGCCGATACGCTCGTCGGCAAAATGACAAACTAGTTTCGCAACCGCGTCGGGCGCGATGACGGTATCGGCGTCGATGCCGACATAGAAATCTTCTTCGAGGCGCTGCAAGGCGAAATTGAGCGCCTCAGCTTTACCGGCATTCGGCTTTGTGAGCACGGTCAATAGACCGGAAGCAATCTCTTCTGGATATGCCTCGCGCACGACGTCATAGGTGCGATCCTTGGAGCCATCATCAATCACAATGATGCGCAGGTTTTTGTAGGTTGAATTCATCACCGAACGCACCGTGCGTACGATGACCTTTTCTTCGTTATAAGCCGGGATCAATACAGCGACACGAGGCTCGAAGACGCCAGTGTCAGGAGTCTTGCGCTGTCGAAAACGCTCGATCAACGCGAAAAGGCCGACAAGAATGAGGCGAGCGCTCATCAATACGTCGCCCGCGAAGAAGACGGTCACGACGAAGTGGTTGAAGAAACCAAAGATGAAGAATGCGACTGAGTCGATGCGTGCTTGCCAGCGCAATTGTGGCGCGATCGGCGGCATCACGTCTGCAGTGGTTTTTCCCATCAGCGCAGAAATGGGAACGAACTCATAGCCCCTTGTGCGCAGCGTAGTAATCAGCAATGGGAGCGCTGCAACGGTGACCGACCGATCGCCGCCGCCATCGTGCAGCAGGATGATGCTGCCGCGAAAGTCCGGCCTGTCTTTCATCGCCGCTAGGGCATCGAGAACAGTCTGGACGATCTCCTGAGGTGTCCTCCGCGGATGCTCATTCCAGTCGTCGGTGTCGATCTTGTTCCCGACGATGATGTATCCCATCTGCTCAATGCGATCAGCGGGCGCGGCCTGGTCGTTTGTCTCGGGTTCCTGATCAATCGAGTAAGGAGGGCGGAAATAGAGCGGCTGCACTCCGGTTTCAGCAGCGAAGAGGCGCTCGGTCAGGTTCAATTCGAGATCAAGCTGGCGTGGCGAAATTTCGCTGATGTCCGGGTGGGTAAAGGTGTGATTGCCGATCTCGTGGCCTTCGTGCACATAGCGCTTCAGCAGGCCGGGATTTTCCTGGGCCTGCTCGCCGATGACCATGAAGGCGCCTTTCACGTTGTATTGCTTTAGAACATCAAGGATTTTCGGCGTCCATTTGGGATCAGGGCCATCATCAAAAGATAAGGCGAGCTTCCTGGGCTGATAGCCATATTGGCCAATCGTGTAGGCGTGGGGCAGCGTCACCATGTGCTCGTCGGTGACAGTGAAGTTGTCCACATCCATGCTTACTGTGCGGCTGCCTCGCTCGGGACGAGCCACTATGCGCAGAATGTCGCCTTCGCCTTCAGTATTTACGTCATGGCCGGGTGGCACATCTTTCAAAAGCTGCGGTGCATCGGCTGCGCCGGGGTGGTCCCAGACTGCCCACATTGAGCCGTCTTCGGAGCCCAGCCGCCATAGTGCGAAGGTTCTCAAGCCCATTTGCCGCGCAGCGCGCAGCTCGTTCAAGGTGGTTACGCCGTCAAGGAACCACACCTGGTGGCGGACATGCTCGTCTTCATCGTCGTAGGCGAAATGGGGATTCAGTTCGTCGCCTTCAAGGTGAACGTCAGCATCGGCGTCAGAGGCGCGTTGCCATGCCTCCTGCACAGTCAGATCCTCGGTGTCGAGCACCTTGCGACTTGGCTTCTTGCCCTTTTCCGGCAGAGGAGTGGACCAGTCGTAGCCGTAGTTCCCCAGAGCGCAGATGATCTTCTGTTTCGGAATCAGTTTGAGTACGTGAGCGAGGTTGCCTTCAAACCAGTCCTGCGCCGCGATCGGGCCGGGCTCGCTTGTTTCCTCGTGCTGGTCATAGTTCATCAGGATGATGCCGTCGCTGTTTTTCGCGATCGCCTTCACAACATCGTCTGGTGTGCTGACCTGCACGTTCACGTATAAGTGGAGATTCTTGCCGCGAAAGTCGTTGTAAATCTCTCCGATCCAGGCGGCGTATAGCTTCTGGTCCTCGTCCGGAACCTGCTCAAAATCCAAACAAATGCCGTGATAGCTCGGGTTGGCGGCAAGGAACTTGTCTAGTTGGATGTGAAGGCTTTCGCGCGCGGCAGGACTTTCGAGCATCTGCCCAATGACGTCGCCATTCCATTTGCCCGCCGCTACGTCGTAATCATTGAGCATGGGGAAGACCTCGGTGTCTTCCTTTGCGGCGGCAATCGTGCGCGCTACAGAATTTTCCGGATCAATGCCGTGTACCACCCCGTTGCCATCGACAACGTCATAAACACTCACGGGGAAAAGGGGAGTGGCGGCGTGCAACTTTCCATCTGCAGTACTTACATGCAGCCAGTCGGGAAAGAGCAGATCGATCTGGTGGATGTGCGCCTTGAGAGCGGCAAGGCTGTTTGCATCGTTCACATAGAAAGCAGCACGGACGCCTTCGTCGGAATTCAGGGGAATCTCGGATGGCTTGCGATGCGTCTTGCGACGCGTCGAGTGCTGCTGTCCTGTTTTCTTGAGGTCCGGCTGCGGCTTGAGAGCCTTGTAGTTGCGTTTCTGCGTGGGCAGGAGCAGCTCGGGCAAAGACTGTCGTTTGATCACACTGAAGGCAAAAACTGCGAGGACGACCGTAAGCAGCACGGCGGCTACGTCAAGAACACGTCGCAGACGCTTCCAGCGTTTCCGCTGCGGATCATAAAAAACCTGTTTCATTCGCTCCCGATTGTCTCAGGTATCTATTGTATTGGTTGGATGCCTTCGTAAGCGTCTCGCCGCCCTGTATGATGCACATGAATGCTGGTCGCGCTCCCTCGCAAATGGTGGATAGCTCTTCTTGCGCTCGCTGCTGGGGCCATGCTGCGGCTCTGGTTCATCCATGCCTATCCTGAGGTGCAGGGCGATCCGCTGATCTATGGGGATATTGCCAAGAACTGGATGCTTCACGGTATCTACGGACTGTCAGGTGGCCAGACCGACGTCGAAGCCATTCGTCCTACGCTCATTCGCCTGCCGGGGTATCCATTGTTTCTGGTGTTATGTTTCCGCATCTTCGGCATCGAGCACTACCACGCGGTGATGTATGTGCAGACCGGAATCGATCTGCTTACATGCCTACTCATCGCCGGATTTACCGCGAAGATCGCGTCGCGGCGCGCCGCATGGGTGGCGCTCTGGTTGGCGGTGCTTTGTCCTTTCACAGCGAATTACGCCGCTACCCCACTCACGGAAACGCTGGAGCTCTTCTCGATTGCGCTGGCTCTCTTGAGTTTTGCCTGCCTTTTAGAAAACCCGGAGTGGCGGTGGGTGTTGGTGCTGGCCTTTGCATTTAGCTATGCCGCTATCCTGCGACCGGATGGAGCGCTGTTGGCGGTAGCCTTGTGCCCTGCGATTGTTGCTTACGGGGCTAAGTTGTGGGGGATGCGGTTGATGTTGCGCATGGCTGTGGTGTGCGGAGTTCTCTCCGTGCTGCCGTTCGTTCCCTGGGCGGTTCGTAACTGGAGAACCTTTCATGTGATTCAGCCGCTGGCTCCGCGCTATGCCACGGACCCTGGTGAGGCTACAAATCCCGGGTTTAACCGCTGGACCAAGACGGTCTGCGCTGATTTGACATGCACATGGGAGATTTACTGGAACGCGAATAGCGATGCTCTGCCGTTCGACCGCCTGCCAAATCGCGCCTTTGATTCGCTTGTGCAGTATGCGAAGACAAAGCAGCTCTTCGCCGACTACAACAAAACAACCACACTCAGCCAGGATATCGACGATCGCTTCGGTGAATTGGCTCAGGAGCGTATCAGTGCTGATCCGCTTCGCTATTACGTTGGCATGCCAATGCTGCGCCTCGCAGATATGTGGCTGAGGCCGCGAACGGAACTGCTCTGGATTGAGTTGCGCTGGTGGGAATATTCGAAGCATCACGCCGAGACGGAGTTTGCTTTAGCGTATGCTGCTCTCAATCTTGCCTACATTGTGCTGGCCTTGATTGGGCTGTACCGTTCTCCCCGTTTTGCAGGGGCAATGCTGCTTTTCATCCTGCTGCGCTGTGCGTTGCTTGCAACCATTGAAGCTCCGGAGCCGCGCTACACGCTTGAATGTTTTCCGATTCTTATTGCGCTGGGAGGGGTAGCTCTCGAGCGCAGGGACGCATACTTCCGCTTGCCGATTTAATCCAAGAAGAGAGACTATGACCAAGGAATTGTGGACTGCTGTTGACGAATACATTAACGACCAGCTCGTGCCTTCAGATCCGGCCCTCGATGCTGCGTTAGCCGCCTGCGCAGAAGCAGAGCTGCCCGAGATCAGCGTCACGCCGAGCCAAGGAAAACTGCTGCATCTGCTGGCGCGCCTGATCGCAGCAAGAAATATTCTCGAAATTGGTACGCTGGGCGGTTACAGCACGATCTGGCTGGCGCGTGCCTTGCCTGCCGATGGCCGCCTCATCACCATGGAATTTGATCCGAAGCATGCCGAGGTTGCGAGCGCGAACATTGCAAATGCGGGGCTGGCAGAAATGGTCGAGCTGCGCGAAGGCAAGGCTCTGGAACTATTGCCGGAGCTGGCTGCGGAGGGTTTGGAAACCTTCGATCTCATTTTTATTGACGCTGACAAGTGCAACAATCTGCAGTATTTTGATTGGGCGCTCAGGCTTTCACACAAAGGCACGCTGATCATTGTGGACAACGTCGTGCGCGACGGCGCGGTGATTGAGGCGGAGAGTACAAACGCAGATATTCAGGGGGTTCGCAGTATGTTCAAAAGAATTGCCGCCGAGCCGCGCGTGCTTTGCACAGCTCAGCAGACAGTCGGCAGCAAGGGCTATGATGGCTTCGCTATTGCGCTGGTCATCGGCTAGCGACGGACGTCACGATGACGACCGGAACCCAAGCTCGAAATCAGACCCAGCCTCCATCGATGACGTAGCTCTGATTTGTAATCGCTGAGGAGTCATCAGCTGCGAGGAAGAGGACGAGACGGGCCACATCCTCAGGCATGAGCGTCCTTTTAATGCTTTGGCCGGCCAGGATTCTCTCGATGTATTCCGGGGTCCAGACTAACCGGCGCTGTTTTTCAGTCTGAATCGCGCCCGGCAGCACACAGTTCACCCGGATTCCCGAGGGACCCAACTCGCGAGCCATGGTGCGCGTCAGGCCCACGATGCCTGCTTTGGCCGAAATGTAGGCCGGAAGCCTGGTTCCTGGAAGCATCCAGGCGATGGAACTCATGTTGATGATCGAGCCTTGGCTGCGTATTTTCATTCCTGGCGCTACGGCCTGAATCGCGAAGAAGTGATGGCGCAGGTTCACTGCCATCATTCTGTCCCAGTATTCAGGCGTCGTTTCTTCCCACTCGTGGCGCTCGTCATTCGCAGCGTTGTTCACCAGCACTTCAATTGGGCCGACGCTTTCTTCGGCATTCTGAATGCATGATCCTAACGCGGAAATATCTGTCAGGTCGCAGGGAAGAAAGAACGGCAGTTGCTCGACGCCTTCAGTGAGGCTCTTGACCAGTTCTTGCGATATAGTTTCGGCGATGTCTAGAAAAGCTACTTTCGCGCCCTGATGCGCGAACTGCTCCACCATGGAGGCTCCAATGCCGGACCCACCCCCCGTAATTAACACCACCTTGCCCCTGAGACTGGGGTAGCGGGCAAACCGGTCTGGAGTCATTAACGGATTTCCTTTCGCCTGCCCTTCATCGCAGCATGTTACAGCAAGTGGATTGCGCTAAACTGGTGGGTTATGGCTACCGCAGAAATATCTACTGTCATCCTGCCGCGTTCGCCTAAGGGCGAATTTCGCAACGAGCCTTTCGTCGATTTCTCAAAGCATGAGAACGCGCATGCCATGAAGAAAGCTCTGGAGCGCGTGAGCGCTTTGCTAGGGCACGAATACGAACTCGTCATCGGCGGTGAGCGTGTTCACACGAAAGCCAAAATCGAGTCGCACAATCCAGCTAAGCCAACGCAAATTGTCGGTATCCACCAGCAGGCTGGACCCGAACACGCTGAACAGGCCATGGAAGCCGCGCTGAAAGCCTTCGGAGGTTGGCAATACACGCCCGTCGAAGAGCGCGCTTCGCTGCTGCTGAATGCAGCGCACATCATCCGCGAACGAAAACTCGAATTCTGCGCATGGCTGACCTACGAGGTCGGCAAGAACTGGGCTGAAGCCGATGCCGATGTAGCCGAGACCATCGACTTCCTCGAGTTCTATTCCCGTGAAGCCCTCCGCCTCGCGCAGTCGACGACACCGATCCAGTATCCCGGCGAGCGCAACCAGCTGATCTACATCCCGCTCGGTGTGGGCGCGGTCATTTCGCCGTGGAATTTCCCCTTTGCCATCATGGCCGGCATGACAGCCGCATCCATCGTCACCGGTAATACGGTTCTTCTCAAGCCCTCTACAGACGCGCCCACCATCGCCGCGCGTTTCCTCGACGTATTGGAAGAAGCTGGCATGCCGCAGGGAGTCGTAAACCTGCTCCAGGGAGGCCCCGCGCTGGGTCAGGCCATTGTTGAGCATCAGAAGACACGCTTCATCGCCTTTACCGGTTCGAAAAAAGTTGGCCTCGAAATCCACGAGCGCGCCGCGAAAAACCAGCCTGGTCAGGTCTGGATCAAGCGGACGATTCTGGAACTCGGCGGCAAGGACTCCATCATCGTCAGCGCTGACGCGGAGCTCGATGACGCTGTAACAGGCGTCGTCGCATCCGCCTTCGGTTTCAGCGGTCAGAAATGCTCGGCTTGCTCTCGCGCCATCGTCGAAGAACCGCTGTACGATGTTTTCATCGAACGCATCCGCGAGCGAGTTGCGCAGCTGACAGTGGGCGATCCGGCAAAAAATCCGAATATGGGACCAGTCGTCAATGCTAACGCCATGCAGAAGATTGCGGGCTACATCGAAGCCGGCAAGAAGGAAGGCCGCCTCATCGCTGGTGGCAATGTCGTCGAGACACCGGAAAAGGGCTACTTCCTTGAACCGACCGTCTTCGCCGACGTCGCTCCTGATGCAAGAATCTGTCAGGAAGAAATCTTCGGTCCGGTACTCGCGATCATTCAGGCAAAGGATTACGACGACGCTCTGGCCATCGCCAACAACACGGAATATGGCCTAACCGGAGCCGTGTACACAACCAGTCAGCAGAAGCTGGATCACGCGCGTCGCAGCTACCACGTGGGCAATCTCTATTTCAACCGCAAGTGCACTGGAGCCATGGTTGGGGCGCATCCGTTTGGCGGATTCAACATGTCTGGCACCGATTCCAAGGCTGGCGGGCCGGATTACCTCATCCTGTTCACCCAAGCCAAGTCAGTCGCTGAAAAGCTGCGCTAAAACAAAAAGGGCCGATCGCGATCGGTCCTTTTTGAGCAGGAATTCAGCTTAAAACATCAGAAAATCTACACTACCTGCATCATCTGGTCGCCGACGGCTGCTGCCGCCTCCGCCAGTATTTTGTGGTGCATGGTGAAAAGAGCCAGTTCCAGACGGTCTGAGACACCTGTTTTGTCATAGATGCTGCGCAGATAGTTCTTCACTACCTGCTCAGTTGTTCCCAGCCGGATGGCAATTTCCTTGTTTTTGCAGCCCTGCGTGATGAGAGCGACAATCTTCATCTCTTTCGATGTGAGACGGTCACGGACGCGCGCACCTACCGCGTCCTCTTCCAGTAGTTCGAAGTTACCGGTTGCCGGCTGCTGAAAGCGTTCGCCGCCAGCAACGCGCCGTGCGCAGTCTAGTAAAGAAGAGCCGCTCACATTGCGGTAGACAAGTCCTTCGACTCCAGCTGAAAGATAGGGCTGAGGTGAATCGTTGTTTTCAAGAATGGCGATCGATCGGCTGCCGGCACTGGCGATCCGATCCATCAGCATTTTGAGGTCTGTTTTCAATGTGGCTGCAAACATCAGCACCACACCACGAAAAGCATCAATGGCCTGGTACAACCGATCTGAATCCGGGCACTGAGCGATGATGCGAAAATCGTCTTCCATGGCGAGGATTTTCGCTGTGCCTGCGCGAAAAATCGCCTGATTATCCGCAAGAATAATTTTGTTCATATTTTTAGCTGCGTCCGTTTCCCCGTTAACGAATGCATTGGCTGGCCAACGAAAGATTTCAAGGTCCAGGCAAATTGATCCATGCAGCCTGAGAACATTTCAGGCCACCTTAACTACATCGACTGCGGCAGAACTCCGAACCTAAGTGTCCTATTTCTTGACATTTACGGTACGGAAAGGGTCTTCTTTCGCAAGAATTCCCTTCATGTCAACAACTTTTTGATTTGGTGGAAGCAACTCTACATGAGGAAATACCGATTTGGAAATTAAAATTTGAGGGTGTCTCTTAATAAATTACCACGGTTAGTTACTATTGTGGTCCATTTAACGAGTTAGTAACTCCCCTCATGGAATGAAATTGGAGTCCGCATCCCGAGCCGCGAAGAGCGAAGTCTTGCTGAATTCCGGCCTTCGATTCATGCGCTTTGCCGTGTCATTTCCCGCAACCGGTCGCCATCTCAATCATCTTTTAAAGGCGACACTTTAAACTAGAGAAGCATGCCTAAGCCTGTCATTCTTGCAGTAGACGACGATATCAGCGTCCTTGAAGCCGTGATACAGGACTTGCGCCGCCAGTATGGCGCGAACTACCGCATTCTGCGCGCAGGCTCCGGGCAGGCGGCTTTGGACACCTGCACCCAGTTGCAGCAGCGCGGCGACGCGGTTGCGCTCTTCTTATCCGACCAGCGCATGCCCGGAATGACGGGCGTGGAATTTCTGGAGAAGGCGCAGGATCTCTATCCGGACGCGAAGCGGGCCCTCCTGACCGCTTATGCGGACACGGAAGCGGCGATCAAAGCCATCAACACGGCCCGAATCAACTACTACCTGACGAAGCCATGGGATCCGCCTGAGGAGAAGCTCTATCCGGTTCTGGATGATTTGCTGGAGAACTGGAAGGAAGACTACAAGCCGCCATTTGAAGGATTGCGGGTCATTGGGCCGCGGTGGTCCCTCAATGACTACCAAGTACGCGATTTCCTTTCACGGAATCAAATTCCTTATGTTTGGCTCGATCCCGAGAAAAGTGACGAGGCGGTTCAACTGTTGGAGCGCTTCAGGCTGGATGATCATAAGCTGCCAGCCGTGCTTTTCCCCGATGGCACATCGCTTGTGCAGCCCAGCCAGACTCAACTGGCGGAGCGCATCGGCCTGCGAACGCAGGCACAGAAGGAGTTTTACGATTTGGTGATTGTGGGAGGCGGTCCAGCCGGCCTGGCAGCGGCGGTGTATGGCGCATCGGAAGGGCTGAAGGCTCTGGTGATCGAGCCTGAGGCTCCCGGCGGGCAAGCGGGCAGCAGTTCCCGGATTGAGAATTATCTCGGTTTCCCGTCTGGCTTAAGCGGCGCCGATCTTGCGCGTCGTGCCTACGCACAGGCTTCACGCTTTGGCGCAGAATTCCTGACGCAGCGGGCTACGGGGATTCGCTCGGAATCAAACTACCACTTCATCAAGTTGGCCGATGGCAGGGAGGTTTCGTGCCACGTGGCGCTGATCGCCGTAGGGGTGAACTACCGCAAGCTGGATATTCCCGGCCTCGATCAGTTCACCGGTGCGGGCGTCTACTATGGAGCGGCGCAAGCCGAAGCGATTTCCTGTCGTAACGAAGATGTCTATATCGTTGGTGGTGCCAATTCGGCTGGACAGGCGGCAATGCACTTTTCCAAGTACGCACACAAGGTTACGATGCTAGTGCGCTCCTCACTGGAGAAGAGCATGTCGAAATACTTAATCGATCAGATTGCTGCTACATCCAATATTGAGGTTCGGACAGGCACTGAGATTAAGGAAGTGCAAGGTAACGGACGGCTGGAATGCATCAAAGTGGGCAGTCCCAAGGGAGAAATTGTTTGTTCGGCTTCGTCACTCTTTATTTTTATCGGCGCGGCGCCGCAGACGGATTGGCTGCCAGAGACTGTGATGCGTGATCCCAACGGTTTTGTGCTTTCAGGCCCTGACCTGCAGATAGAGAGCAAAATGCCGAAGATATGGAAGGAAAGCCGCTCGCCATATCTGCTGGAAACCAGCACTCCCGGCATCTTTGTCGCCGGTGATGTACGCCACGGCTCGGTGAAACGCGCCGCTTCGGCGGTCGGAGAAGGCTCGATTTCGGTTCAGTTCATGCACCAATATCTCGCTCGTTTTTAGGATTTCGATAACACAAAGATGGCTCAACAAGTCGCTACCGCCAACGCAAGAAAAGTCAGTGCCAAGGAACTTTATCCGGAACTGCGCAGGATTCCCACCTTTTCTCAGACTTCAGAGGAGGACCTTGCCTGTCTAGGCGATGTGGATGTGCTGGATGTTCCGGCAGGGTCGATCCTCTACCGGGCGGGCGAAAGTGCGGTCTATTTCTGGATCGTGCTGCATGGCGAGTTGCGGGCTTATAAAAGCGACAGCGACGGCTCGCAGATGTACATCAATGTGGTCAAAGACGGAGACACGTTCGGCGAGGTCGCGATTCTCGCAGGGCATGCGGTTACGGGAGCCACGTGCGAGACGATAACCGACTGCACTTTGGGACGGGTTCTGCCGGAGAATTTCTGGAGCCTGATGGCGACTTGCCCAGTGGTGCGCAGAGCAGTTCTTGAGAATATGTCGCGCAGGCTGGAAGCCTATACGGCTCTTACACTGCACCGAGAAAAGCTTATCTCGCTCGGCACTCTTGCCGCTGGACTGATGCATGAGCTGAATAATCCCGGAGCCGCGGCCAAGCGCGCGGCCTCGCAACTTAGAGAAAACATGACGCGTCAGCAGGAATTGAGCCTGCGCATGTCCCGCGCGCAGCTTTCTCCAGATCAGCTTGAATGCCTGGCGCAGTTGCAGGAAGAGGTTTTTACGCCGGCCAAGCATCCGGCTATGAGTTCCCTTGAGCAGAGCGATGCCGAGGAAGCGCTTACTGAGTGGCTGGAGAGTATCGGAGTTGAAAACGCCTGGAAAATGGCTCCTACGCTCGTCGCCGCGGGCTGGACGCGCGGTGATATTGAATGCGCGCAGGAGTCGTTCCCGTCGAACGTGCTTTCGGACGCACTGAACTGGCTTGAGGCTCTTGTTTCGAATGTGCAGCTTGTCGGGACCATTGAAGAGAGCATTGCACGTGTCACCGAGCTGGTGATGGCGGTAAAGAAATACGCCTACGAAGATAAGAACAAACAACACAAGCTCGATATCCACGACACGATCCAGAGCACTCTTACCATCCTTGGCCACAAGTTCCGCCAGAAGCAGATCACGATCGAAAAGCAGTTCAATCCCGACATTCCTGTACTTACGACCTGCGGCTCGGGAATCAGCCAAGTGTGGACGAACTTGCTAGACAACGCCATTGATGCATCTCCGGAGCCGGGGAAGATTACGGTTCGCACCTGGACGGAGGGCGAATGGGTGTGTGTCGGAATTACCGATCAGGGAGCAGGCATCGCTCCCGAACATCGCGCCAAGGTCTTCGAGCCCTTCTTCACGACGAAGCCCGTCGGCATTGGAACCGGTCTGGGGCTTGATATCGCCCACCGCGTTGTGACTGGTCACTACGGAGGTCAGATCAGCTTTGCCAGCGAGCCGGGAAAAACGGAGTTCGTGGTGAAGCTGCCGATGACGAATCCGAAAGAAGTCTAAGGCTCTTCCCAATCCCGGAATAAAGGCAAATTTGTAAGTCCACTCCATCAAGCCCGGATCGCTCCCGTCCGATAGGCAAAACGAGGCGAGGCTTTCAGGAAACGTGTCTCTTGCCGCGCCTGGCCGGGAGATCTGTCGTGTTTGTCATTGTTGGAATGGTAGTCGTGATCGCAGCAGTGCTTGGGGGCTTCCTCATGGAGCGCGGATCGCTGCTGGTTCTGATGCAGCCCGCTGAGCTGATTATCATCGGGGGAGCGGCGGCGGGAACATTGCTGATCGCCAATCCCATGCGCCTTCTTAAGGAGATTGCAGCGCGCGGCCGGCGTGTTTAGCAAATCGCATTACGGTAAGGAAGCCTACCTCGCGGCCTTCAAGATGATGTATGAGCTGCTCAGCAAGGCGCGGCGCGCAGGCATGCTATCGATCGAGATCGACATCGAGACACCTGCAGAGAGTCCAATATTTCAAGCGAATCCCGGGTTTCTAAAACAGAAACACATCTGCGATTTTGTGTGTGACACCTTGCGTTTGGCAGTGAGTAACAACGCCGAGCCTTTCTCTACTGACCAGATGCTGGAGCTAGACATGGAAGTGCGGCACCACGGCGCAACGGAATCTGCGGGCGCTCTGAGTGCCGTGGCGGATTCGCTTCCTGGCCTGGGAATTGTTGCGCCGTGCTGGGCGTGGTGATTACGATGAGCGCGCTGGGTGGTCCTCCTGAAGCGATTGGCCACAAAGTGGCAGCGGCTCTAGTCGGGACGTTTCTTGGCATTCTGCTTTGCTATGGCTTCATCGGGCCCATCGGATCGCACATGACGAAGATTGCTGAAGAGGAACGAGACTACCTGCACGTGCTGCGCGTATTGATGATCTCGGCCATCAAGGGCGATCCTCCGATTATTGCCATCGAAATGGGACGCCGCGCCATTCCACTGCACGAGCGGCCTTCTTTCGTTGAAGTAGAGGCAGTTTGTCGCGGTGAAGTTGCTGCACCTACTGAAGGCGCGCAGGGCGAGCCTCGCGTAACCGGCCCGTAGCCTGATTCAGGAATTCGGATCATAGGTTCCCCGCCTGCGCTCCATTCCGACGCCCACCGGCGGCGGCACGATGTAATCAAGCGGCTACATTGCTGCCTACGACCTGGCGACGGGTGAATTTGATGGTCTGCCTGAAGATGCGAGCGGGAATCCGATCGCGATCAACGGCATCTGGGCCATTAGCCCGGGCAATGTAAACCCGGCCAACAACGATCCCGCTGGTGCGCCTTCAACAGAGTTGTATTTCACACCGCCGGTCCGAATCATGGTTCGGGAGGGTTGTTCGGTTATCTGACAGCAGTTTCGACGGAACTGGTGAAAGGGAACGACCAGTAAGTTTTCAGACCAATCAACCCATCGGTCGACCGGATACTCACGTGTTCAACACCATGGGGCATCCGGTTTTTCTTTTCGGGTTTACGTTGCAGCGGCGCCTCCTTGGATACAATCTCAATCATCAGGAGGGCCCCATTGGAAAGACGTCGCTTTCTTACTTCGTCTCTGGCCGCATCGACATTGGCATTCGCAGGTAAATCCGTAGCGCAGGAATCCACAGGCAAACAGCGCGAGTATTACGAGTTGCGCAAATACTTTATGCAGTCGGGCCAGACGAAGCTGACCGAGAACTATGTTTCCGGCGCGCTGATTCCGGCGCTGAATCGTATGGGGATGTCTCCGGTAGGCGCGTTCAACCTCACTCTTGGGCCGGAGACGCCGACGCTGTATGTGCTGATTCCCAGCACGTCGGTGGAGGCACTGGTGACGGCGGATCTGAAGCTGGCGCAGGACAAAGGGTTCATGCAGGCGGCGGAGCCCTTCTGGAATGCTTCGGCGAAAGAGCTGCCTTATGTTCGGATTGAAAGCTCGCTGATGATTGCGTTCGAAGGCTGGCCGAAGGTGACTGTCCCGGCGGCCACAGCGCAGCACGCAAAGCGTGTGTTTCAGTTACGCACGTATGAAAGCCCTACGAACCAGGACCACGTGCGCAAGGTGGAGATGTTCCACAACGGGGAGTTTGAGATTTTCCAGAAGGCGGGCTTTGGGCAGGTGTTCTATGGAGACTCGCTGATTGGACCGAGGCTGCCGAATCTGACTTACATGCTGACGTTCGGGGATATCGGCGAGATGAATGGCAAGTGGGCGGCTTTCGGCAGCGATCCGGACTGGAAGAAGCTGTCGGCCTCACCGCGATACGCGTTTGAATCGATTGTGAGCAACATTACGAATCTGATTTTGACGCCTACGGAGTTTTCGCAGATCTAGGCTGTCATCTTTAGGAATAGCTATAGACTCATCATTCTGAGCCCAGCGAAGAATCTCAGCGACACTTCCCGGTACGCATTGCTGAGATTCTTCCTCCCGTTGGTCGTCAGAATGACGGTCGCGTAGTAGAGAGTGCGTATTACGACCTGTTAAGACTCCACATCTAGACGTCATTTCCCAGATGGAAGATGGGCTCTACGCCGGTTGCGCGGGCGATCAAGGCCTGTTCTTCGTGCGATTCCAGAGGCTTGTAGTTTTGGGCTACGTCCATTGCCAGGCGGAAGTACTTTTCATCGCCCGGAGGCAATGCGGCGGTGATGGGGTGACCGAGCGTCCAGCGCAAGCCAAGCGAGGCCTCGTCGGGGAACGCGGCGGGCTGATACCAGCACTTTGGTTCGGGATGGTTCTGCTTCTGGTCGGTGGACCAGACGGTTTTTGCCATGGATTTCAGTGCGAGGATGCCCATTCCTTTTTCCTGTGCCTTCTTGAGAATCTGCGGGCCAAAGCTTGCCTGCGAGAAGAGAACGAAATTGACAGGGAAAAGCACTGTATCGAAGTTGTATCGGTCCATCGCGGCAACAGCGGTTTCGGCAGAATGCACCGAGAAGCCAATGTATCGGATCTTGCCTTCCTTTTTTGCCGCTTCCATTGTCTCCATCGCTCCGCCCGGGCCGAGCACCATGTCGAGGTCGGTCATTTTTGTGAGTGCGTGGAACTGATATAGGTCGACATGGTCAGTCTTGAGTAGTCGCAGCGACTCTTCCAACTGCTTGCGTGAGTCGTCTTTCATTCGGCCTTCGGTCTTGCAAGCGAGGAAGCAGTTCTTGCGGTAGGGGGCGAGCGCAGGGCCGAGTCTCTCTTGCGCGTTACCGTAGCTGGGCGCGACGTCGAAATAGTTAATGCCGCGATCGACGGCTTCAGCCACGATATTGCTGGCCGCGCCAGTTTCTTCGTCCATGACGACAATGCCGCCAAACCCGATGATCGACAGATGTTCGCCGGTCTTGCCCAATTGTCGGCGGGCGATGGGGTTGGCAGGAGTGGCGGCAGAAAGTTTAGTTGTGGCAGCGGCAGCAGCAGCGAAGGCGCTGTGCTTTAGAAAGTCGCGGCGTTCCATAGGTGACCTCGTTGAGGGGATGAAGGCAGAGCCGGCTTACTAGGTATATCTTCCCAGATTCATGAAGGATTTGTCACAGGTGAATATGAATTTTCACACCTGCAATGAACGCGCTGTCTCAACTGTTTTCCGACTCTTTCGTCTAACAATGTGACAACCCACTATGCTTTCATCGAAGTCTACGTTTCTCTCTTCCGCGATAGCTTCCGGGCTCTTCGCTGCTGCCAGTCTCCTTGCCCAGACAGCAACACCACAGTCTGCAACCCCCGGGCCACCGAAAATCACGGCGCCCCCCACTACGTTGTCAGTAGACGTAAAGGTTGTGACCCTGCCGGTTACGGTTCGCGATAAGAAGGGCCAGATTGTTACGAATCTCACGAAAGACGATTTCACTCTGCTTGAAGACTCGCGTCAGCAAACCATTAAATACTTCAATTTAGATACAAATCTGCCCCTTACGCTGGGCCTGCTGGTGGATACCAGTATGAGCATGCGCAACGCTTTCGATCAGGAAAAGACGGCGAGCAAGACCTTTCTCAACCAGATGCTTACGAAGCCCGAGGACAAGGCCTTCTTGATTCACTTCGACCGCGAAGTGGAGTTGTTACAGGACCTAACCCCATCGAAAGAGAAGCTTTCGACAGCCCTGCAGGATCTGGGCCCTACGCAGCAGCCGTATCAAACTACCTCGGACTCCGACTCTGGGCAACAGCGGGCGCATCACGGCGGCGGCACGCAGCTTTATGACGCGATCTTTCTCGCGGCTGATGAACTTATGAAAAAGCAGCAAGGGCGCAAGGCCATCGTCGTCCTGAGTGATGGACAGGACCGCGGCAGCCGGGAGACGCTGAATTCAGCCATCGAAGCTGCGCAGCGGTCGAACACGGTCGTTTACACCATCTATTTCCAGGGTGAGCAACAGCATGACTACGACAATCGCGGCGGTGGCTATGGTCGCCCACGGATTGGGATGGGCGGCGGAGGTTATCCGGGTGGTTATCCTGGCGGCGGAGGCGGATACCCCGGCGGGCGCGGCGGCCAGAGGCCGTCCGACGAGCCACATGTTGACGGTAAGAAGATTATGACCCAGATCGCCGAGCAGACTGGCGGCCGCATGTTCGAGGCAAAGAAGAAGGAGAACTTCGATCAGGTCTACGCCAGCATCGCCGAAGAACTGCGCTCGCAGTACATGCTTGGTTACACGCCGGATAAATCCAGCTCCGACGAGAGCTATCACCGGATCACGCTGACTGCGAACAAGAAAGACCTTATTGTGCAGACGCGGGACGGCTACTACGCGGATAAGGAAACGGCTGGGAAATAGGCGCCGTAGGCGCGTCCGCCTGGACGGCAAGTCCCGTGGTAAGTTAGAAGGTTCCGTATCTTCCAACGAAGGATCCTGCCGTGTCCACTTCCACAGCTGCTCCTGTCCTGCGCAAGACCGCTCTGAACGCCGTCCATCGTCACCTTGGCGCTAAAATGGTCGATTTTGGCGGATGGGATATGCCCGTTGAATATTCGGGCCTGATTGCCGAGCACATGGCTGTGCGGACCGGAGTTGGGCTCTTTGATGTGAGCCACATGGGCGACATTCAGCTGCGCGGGCCCGAATCGCTCGATGCGATTCAGCACATCTGCATGAATGATGCCGCGAAGCTTCGGGTAGGGCAGGCACAGTATTCGGCGATGCTCTACCCGCAGGGGACGTTTGTGGATGATGTGATCGTCCACAAGCTTTCTGACAATGACTATCTGATTGTGATCAATGCGGGTACACGCGAAAAGGACTTCGGCTGGGTCAAGAGCAACGCGCAGAAATTTCATTGTCACGTGAGTGATTACAGTGACTACTACACGCAGCTTGCGATTCAGGGTCCGAAGGCGGCGGAGACACTGCAGAAGCTAACAAGCGTCGATCTTTCGACGATCAAGTTCTACTGGTTCAAGTGGGGAACCGTTTGCGGTCTACCCAACACGCTGATCGCCCGCACCGGATATACGGGTGAAGATGGATTTGAGATTTATATTCCATCTGACGAGGCCACCAGCAGGCGCGTGTGGGACGAAGTGCTGGAAGCGGGCAAGGAGTTCGAGATCATTCCCTGTGGACTGGGTGCGCGGAATACGCTGCGCCTCGAATCGGCTTTGTCGCTCTACGAACACGAAATCTCAGAAACCATCAACGTTTTTGAAGCGAGGCTCGATCGTTTCTGCAAACTGGAGAAGGGCCCGTTCATCGGCGCTGAGGCCTTACAGCGCGTTATTGCTGAAGGCGGCCCGACGCGCAAACTAGTTGGTCTTGAGGTGATCGAACGCGGGATCGCTCGCGATGGTTATTGTGTCTTCAATGAAGGCGGCACGCAGATTGGATCAGTAGTAAGCGGCTCGCCTGCGCCATTCCTGAAGAAAAATATTGCACTGGCTTTTGTTCCACGCGAGTACGCCTCACTCGACTCTGAAGTTTTTGTGCAGGTGCGCAACGCGATGGTTCGCGCCAAGGTTGTGCCCATTCCGTTCTACCGCCGCCCGAAAAAGCAGTCCTGACCACAACAGACCGTACAATAGAAAGAGAAATCACATGGCATATCCTGCGAATTACCGCTATACCCGCGAGCATGAATGGATTGAGGTTACTGGCAAGGTCGGCAAGATCGGTATCACCGACTATGCTCAGGACTCACTCGGCGACATTGTTTTTGTGGAATCCCCCAAAGTGGGCGCAGCTGTGACGAAGGGCGAAGTCTTTGGCAGCGTTGAATCAGTGAAAGCTGTTTCGGATTTGTATTCGCCTGTTACCGGGACGGTCACCGAAGTGAATGAGGAACTTGCCTCCGCTCCGGAAAAGATCAACACCAGCGCGCACGAGGCATGGATCATGAAGGTTGAGCTGAGCGATCCAGCGGAGGTCGATTCGCTTCTGAGCGCGGCAGACTACGAGAAGTTCATCGCTGAAGAGACGGGCCACTAGGCCCAATCCTCTTTGTTCCGTGTTGCGACGAGATGAATATTTTTGCGTTCCCACGATTGATTTTCTTTTAGCAGTAAGGAATAAGAATCATGCGTTATTTACCGAAATCACCCGCCGAGCGCGCTGAGATGCTGCGTGAAATCGGCGCTTCTTCCATCGATGATCTCTTTGCGACTATTCCCGAGGAATACCGTCTAGGGCGGGATCTCGATATTCCGCGGCAGATGGGCGAGTCGGAGATCATCGATCACTTCAAGAACGCGGCAGTGCACAACGCCGTTGGCTATGCCAGTTTTCTTGGCGCGGGCGTGTACCGACACTATCGCCCTGTGATTATCGACTCGCTGGTGCAGCGCGGCGAGTTTCTGACCTCGTACACACCGTATCAGGCGGAGATTACGCAAGGCACGCTGCAGGCCATCTTCGAGTTCCAGACGATGATCTGCGAGCTCACTGGAATGGACATCGCCAATGCCTCGATGTATGACGGGTCAACGGGAGCTGCGGAAGCGGCGATGATGGCGGTTCGTGTTACAGGGCGCGATGGCGTGCTCGTTGCGCGCACAGTTCATCCTGAGTATCGCGAAGTGATGGAGACATACTCGCAGCACCAGGAGCACTCGGCGAAGGAAGTTGCTTACGGCGCTGACGGCCGCATCGATCTTGCGGCACTTGAGCAAGCGGTGACCGATAAGACTGCGTGCGTGATGGTCCAGTCACCGAACTTCTTCGGTGTGGTCGAAGATATTCCTGCCATCGCTGAGATCGCGCACAAGAAGGGCGCACTGCTGGTTGTTTCGATTGCGGAAGCGGTTTCGCTCGGTATTGTGCGACCTCCCGTAGAGGCAGATATCGTTTCGCTTGAAGCGCAGTCGTTTGGAGTGGCCCCCAGCTATGGCGGACCGTTCTGCGGTGTGCTGGCAGCGAAGGAAAAATATCTGAGACAGATGCCGGGACGTCTCGTCGGCGAGACGAAAGACAAAGATGGACGCCGCGGTTTTGTCCTCACGCTTTCGACGCGCGAGCAGCATATTCGGCGAGAGAAGGCGACTTCGAATATCTGTACCAATCAGGCGCTTGTGGCCTTGATGGCGACGATCTTTATGACCGTCTACGGCAAGGAAGGAATCAAGGAACTTGCGGTGCAGAATCTTGCCAAAGCGCAATACGCGGCGAAGACGATTAGCGAGAGCGGCAAGCTACTCTTTGCTGGGTCGCCACGCTTCAATGAGTTTGTTCTCGAAACGAGCGAGGCTCCTGATCAACTCAATGTACGCTTGCTCGAAAACAAGATCATCGGCGGAGTGCCGCTCAAGAAGTGGTATCCGGAACTGGGGAATGCGACGCTCTGGTGCGCGACGGAATTGACTACAAAAGACCAGATCGATCAGGCCGCTGCAGTCGTGGCGGAAGCGCCCGTCGCAGCATCCGCAAGGTAGCAACAAGGAAATTTGAAGATGGCAACAACAGAACAAACTTTTGGCGGCACGCCGCGCAAGGTAACAGCGCATCTTACGCAGAACGAAAAACTGTCTTTTGAAATTTCATCGCCGGGCAAGAAGGCATACAGGCTGCCTCCGCTGGATGTGCCCGAAGTTGATCCCTCCACACTTCTCGGTGAAGCGGCGCGCGAGAGCACAGGCACACTGCCTGAGTTGAGCGAGATCGAGATCATTCGCCATTTCACGCGGCTTTCGACATGGAATTACGCCATTGATCTTGGCATGTATCCGCTGGGTAGCTGCACGATGAAGTACAACCCGCGCGTGAACGAATTCGTCTCGCGACTAGAGGGCATCGCTGAAGCCCATCCGTATCAGCCGGAGTCGCTCTCGCAAGGCTCGCTGCAGATTGTGAAACTGTTGCAGGACTGTCTGATCGAGATCACGGGTATGGACACGATTACGCTGCAGCCCGCTGCTGGAGCGCATGGCGAATTCACCGGCATTCTGCTTGCGCGCGCGTATCACCAGTCAAAAGGCAACACGCGCAAGAACATCATCATTCCTGACTCGGCCCACGGGACGAATCCGGCCACCGCTGCCGTCTGCGGCTACCAGGTCATCAATCTCAAATCCAATGCACAGGGCGGCATCGACGTCGCGGCTCTTGAGCAGATGGTCAATGAAGACACTGCCGCGTTGATGCTTACGAATCCGTCGACGATTGGTGTTTTCGAAAATCAGATTCACAAGATAGCCGACATTCTGCACGCGAAGGGCGCGCTGCTCTATATGGACGGTGCAAACATGAACGCATTGTGCGGGAAAACGCGGCCTGGCGACTTTGGCGTCGACGTGATGCACCTGAACCTGCACAAGACTTTCTCGACGCCGCACGGTGGTGGTGGTCCGGGGTCAGGACCGGTGGCATGCAAGAAGATTCTCGAGCCGTTTTTGCCGATCCCGGTAGTCGAAGAGGGAAGCGACGGACAACTTCACTGGAACTACAATCGTCCGCAATCTGTGGGGCGCGTGCGCGCCTTCTACGGTAACTTTGGCATGTTTGTGCGTGCACTCGCATACACCCTTGCCAACGGCCCTGACGGCCTGCGTCAGACAACTGAAGACGCGGTACTCAATGCGAATTACATTCGCAAGAAGCTCGAAGATGTCTACGATTTGCCGTACAACACGCCTTCCATGCATGAAGTGGTCTTTAGCGATCGTCGTCAGGTGAAGAATGGCATTAAGACCGGAGACATTGCCAAGCGCCTTATCGATTACGGCTTCCATCCGTATACGACGGCGTTTCCGCTGATCGTGCCCGGCGCGCTGATGATCGAGCCCACGGAGAGCGAATCGCGCGAGGAACTCGATCTTTTTGTCGATGCCATGCGCCAGATTGCGCGCGAAGCGGACGAGAATCCACAGCTGATTCTCAATGCGCCGCATTCGACGCGTGTTTCGCGCCTGGACGAGACGACTGCCGCGCGCAAGCCGATCCTGCGGTGGAAAGCGCATCCTGCCAGCACGCCGCTCACTCCGGACGACACTCCGGCCAAGGAGTGGTAGTCAAGGCATGTCTATTTTTCACGACCGCCGCGACGAGCTCGAAAAGTACGAATTCATGATGGGACCGGCTCGCGGGCGGCTTGCTGTGACGCTCGACGCGCTGACCGATGCGCTCATCCTCATTGGTCAGCACGGAGTTTATTGCGCGTCGAACCGTAATCCATCGAAGCCGGCGCTTGATCTCGAAACCGTGATGAACGAAATCAACGGCGCCAAGGAACTGATCCAGTCCGTCATGCAGGAGCTAGAGCAGGCAAGGGAAGCGAGCCGGAGTTAGGGGATCGCTGTTACGCCTACATAGACGTCCGTCGTCTCCCAGAGCAGGTGCAATTCGGTCGTCAGGTCTTTCGTGTGCTCGAATTTCATCTGGAAGGTTTCAACCGGGCTGCTGGGCATGACGCCTTCTGTCATTTTCACGCGTCCCAGGTCCTGAGTCTCGTCGTATTTCGTGCCCCACTGGCCTGTCTGCTTGTTCACAATGAGAGTCCAGCCGCTCTTCTCCGGAATGGTGTACAGCGTATATGTCCCGGCTGGCACGCCAAGGTCACCGATTTTCAAATTGATGTCGGTCTTCAGTGTCGTTGCAGAATTTGCGCCTGTACGCCACCAGTGATCGTAGGGAACCAGTCCCCCGAAGATCTTGCGTCCGCGCATCGATGGCGCACTGTAGTCGATAGTCACAGTCTTGCTGCCGAAAGTCACCTTCGCCTGTGCCGGTGGGCTGGCTGGCGGCTTCTGATCGTTTTGCGCAAAAGCTAAGGAACTGACAATGGCTGCGAACAAAATGCAACAGAGTGTTTTTGCGAATGTCCTGCGATGCATCGGAACTCTCCTTTTTGTGCCGGAAGTGGGCCTCTCCATCAAATCGCGAAGAGGCCCGCGTGTCAAAACTTCCGGTATAGTATCCTAAGGACGCGCGCCCGTAGCTCAGCTGGATAGAGCGAATGCCTCCGGAGCATTAGGTCGGGAGTTCGAATCTCTCCGGGCGCACCAGATCCCCTTACCATCTCATTTGCTGGATCAACCCAATCCCAGAGTCTTGGTTGAACTTCGCCACAACCCTTATCCAAGGGCGTTGACGGAGCATCCGCAGAGGAATACGATCCTCGACACTATGCTCTGTCGGCATTGGTGAAAGGAGACCTAAGATGACCAAAGTCTTGACGTGCCGGGATGTTGGCGTGGATTGTGATTTTG
This sequence comes from Alloacidobacterium dinghuense, assembly GCF_014274465.1. NCBI lineage: Bacteria > Pseudomonadati > Acidobacteriota > Terriglobia > Terriglobales > Acidobacteriaceae > Alloacidobacterium > Alloacidobacterium dinghuense. Next base: position 5,913,427 of record NZ_CP060394.1, read on the forward strand.
TTGCTCAGGGCGCAAGTGCTGAAGAAGTCATGGAGAAAGCGGCCCAACACGCTCGTAAAGATCATGGATTTACTGACATTCCGCCAGAGTTGATGGAGAAAGTGAAGGCAGCCATTCACGATGCGTAAGCTTGCAGGATGATTGGATCAAACAAAGAAAGCCGGCCATATTGTTGGCCGGCTTTTTTGCACTCAGATGTGGCAGCTAGCTAATCCGCGCTTCTCGAGATACTTCTGGTGATACTCTTCCGCCTTCCAGAATGTCTGCGCTGGCACTACCTCGGTTACGATCGGCTTCGCGAAACGGCGCTCTGCTGTTAGCTTCTCGATCACGCCCTTTGCCGCAGCCTCCTGCTCGGGTGAGTGATAGAAGATGGCGGAACGGTATTGTGTGCCCCAGTCCGGGCCCTGACGATTGAGCTGTGTCGGATCGTGCAACGAGAAGAATGCCTCCACCAGCTTTTCGTAGCTGACTTTTGCCGGGTCGAACGTTAGCTCCACTACTTCGGCATGGCCGGTTGCGTCGGTGCAGACATCCTTGTAGCTGGGATTATCGAGCTTGCCACCCTCATAACCAACGGCAGTTTCAAGTACACCGGGAATCTGCCCGAAATTGACTTCAACTCCCCAGAAACAACCTGCGCCAAATGTTGCCTTTTCCATTTAAACCTCCAGATGCAGCCTGTCAGCGCATCCCTTACTTCCTTTATAAGCACCCTGTTAGATGTCGGTGAGTCGCATTCCGAACCAGAATCTCAATCGTCTGACTAGGCAGGATGTGCGGCGTATTCAGCCAAAATCTCTGCCACTTCCGTGTGGCCTCGCTCGCGAGCATAGTCGGCGGGGGATTTGCCGCGGTCGCAGATGCAATCTACCCGTGCCCCGTGTTCGAGGAGCAGCCGGACCAGATCTTTCCTCCCAGCAGCGGCGGCCTGCAATAACGGAGTGTATCCACCGTGTTGGGTCGCATTTATATCGGCGCCACACTCAAGCAGGACCGCAACCACGTCCAGCGAATGGTTCAACGCAATGCAGGCGTGGAGCGGTTGGTTGTGCATGGGGTTGTGCGAGAACTGGTGTACGTGCGCCCCATGTTCCAGCAGAAGCGTAACCGGTTCAGGGCCGGCGAAGGCTGCGGCAAGGTGAAGGGGTGTCCAGCCGTCAGAAGAGACGGCGCGGGCGGACATGGCGTCTTCCTTGATGAGCTGCTGAAGGCGGCCGCAGTCGCCAGTTGCGGCGGCTTCAAAGATGTCCAGGTCTTTCAGGTGCGCCAGGAGGTAATCGCGGATCACCGGCTGCTGCGTATAGATAGACAGCATGAGCGCTGAGATTCCCTGAGCATCGCGAGACTTGGCAACCGATGGCTGAACTTCGACGGCCTCGGCGATTTCGGTGGTCTTTCCCTGGCGGATCAGGTCGAAGAAGTGCTGGCTCATTCGCCGAGTATAGCTCTGCATGGGCTGCATTTTCAGCGCAAGCTTTTGCACCTATCTTTTCCTCTTCGTAATCTCTCATCCGTCACTGTCTGAAATAATCCAACGCCAAGGAGAAATTCGAATGCAGGGAAGATATGTGCAGGTAGCCAAGGGCGGCGCGCCTCTGGAAGTCGTGATGCGAGACGTGGCCGAGCCGAAACCGGGACATGTGCGGGTCCGTGTTCAGGCGTGCGGTGTGTGCCATAGCGATTCCGTCACCGTACAGGGGCTTTTCCCCTTCATCACCTATCCGCGTGTGCCGGGCCATGAGGTCATTGGGCTGATCGATGCTGTGGGCGAGGGCGTTGTGCCCTGGAAAAAAGGGCAGCGTGTCGGCGTTGGCTGGTATGGCGGCCATTGCGGACACTGCGAGCCTTGTCGCCGTGGCGATCTGGTTGCGTGCCAGAATGCGCTGATCCCAGGTGTCACTTATGACGGCGGCTATGCCGACTACATTGTGGTCCCGGCCGATGCGCTGGCGGCGGTCCCTGATTCGTTCAAGAGCGCTGAGGCTGCGCCTCTTCTATGTGCCGGGATCACGACCTTCAACTCGTTGCGCAACACCAAGGCGAAGCCGCCTGACACCGTTGCGGTTTTCGGAATCGGGGGCCTTGGGCATCTTGGGGTGCAGTTCGCGGCCAAGATGGGCTTCAACACCGTTGCGATCGGCCGCGGGGCGGACAAGACTGATTTTGCCCATAAGCTGGGTGCGCGGCACTATATCGACAGCTCAAGCGAGAACGTGGCTGAGGCGCTCCAGAAGCTTGGCGGCGCGAGAGTCATCGTGGCCACGGTGCCCGATAATGATGCGATGTCGGCCGCGGTTGGCGGCCTTGGCTATGCAGGCGAGTTAGTAGTGCTTGGAGTATCGATGACGCCGTTGCAAGTCTCGACGCTTCCGTTGATTCTACAGCGGCAATCCGTCCATGGCTGGCCAAGCGGAACTTCGATCGAGTCAGAGGACACGCTCAAGTTCAGCGAATTGACAGGAGTGCTGCCCTTGATCGAAAAGTATCCGCTGGATCGCGCGGCGGAAGCGTACGAGCGCATGATGAGCGGCAAGGCGCGATTCCGGGTGGTGATTGAGACGGGCGCCTGACCCCCTTCCCCTCCCGTCAGGCTGGCTTCATTATTTATCAATCACTTAGGAGGGAATCATCCCCTCCTAAGTGATTGATTTCAATGCCGTTAGGTGCTTTCTAGTGTTTTCAATCACTTAGCGGGGGATCCTCACTCAAAAAGCAGAGCGCCCGCTCTTCAGCGGGCACTTCTAGGGAATTTCTCCCCTTAATTCCAGTATAGCAATTTCGGCGAAATAGTACGCCAATTCAATTTTTCAATTAAGTATTTTGTTTCGTGCTGTTTATCGGGAGCCGAGCTCTCGCAGGGGCTTGACAGGTTTCGCCTTGCCGGAATTCTCGCTGAAGTCGTTCCAGGAGGGATTTTCATTCGCCACTAAGGCGAGTTTTTGTGCACGAGACCAGCTTTTAAGCTGGGTTTCGCGTGCAATTGCGCTTTCCGGAGAGACATGGTTTTCAAACCACACGAGTCGATTGCAGCGGTTTCGTAAGGCGAACGCCGGTATTTCCTCGTTTTTGGGGTCCCTGTGGCCGTGCATGCGGCGCTTCAGGTTCCGGGTAATTCCCAGATAGAGGACACGGGTGCGGCTTGCGGCGATGTAGACGTAGAAACTTGCCTGACCCATCTGCATGCAGCGTAGCTTGGCTCCGTATAGGGAGATGCGCGGATTCTGGTTCGCAAGCAGTGGATTTCGAACCGAAAGTAATCAAGCTGCGCCAACGGGGTCTCAGATAAACCGTAATTTGGCGTTTGCTCCAAACGGGGGCACCTACCAAAAGGTTGCAGGTTGACGCCAAGAGGTCGGCTTTTGACGTTGCCGAGTTCTTTGACCGATTGTCGTCAGCCAGAGGTTTCCGGCAGCCATTGGACGGCTATAGCGAAATGTCCGGTTTGCCGGTGATACATCTGTCACATCACTTCCCACAAGCCGACTTTTCGGTACTAATCTTGCTCTTGCCGTCTAAGCTCTCAACCAATTGGTAATTACCGAGTTGGCGGTGACACGACTCGCAGTCGACAAGGGGGCACGGCTAAAGCAATCCGAGATAGTCTGGATACTTGGCTTGCAAGGCGCTGACCAAGACCTCAAATTCAGGGAGGGTCCGCAGATTCTCGAGGCCAATGTCTTTTAGAAAAAACGGCCAGCACGCAAATCCAGTACCAACGCTCCGTTCCAGCCATTCAAAGGCCGCCTCACGCCGCTCCAAAATGGCATAAATGCAAGCGACTTGATAATAAGTATGGTGGGAGTGTCCAAACGATTTTGCGGTGCCGCAGGCGCGAGCCACGCACTCCAGTGCTTGTTCAGCTTTGCCGACCAAAGCGAAATAGAGACCCAACAAACTGACAATCATCGGTTCTTGAGGGAAGACTCGAACCGCGTCATCCAACAGAGCTCTCGCCTCGTTCCAATCTCCGGTCATCATGGCCAGCTGCGGAGCAAAGTAGATGGCGTACTTGTTGCCTGGATTCTCTGCTCGCCACGCCTGGATCTCTTCCCGTGCCAAATCGAGCTCATGATTCCAGACATACACTTGGACGACACTGTGATTGGCGGCCTTCTTCGGCTGGAAAGGCCGCCCGCGCTCATACATTTCACGAGCACGATCGAGCAGGCCGATGTGCGCCAGAATTGTCCCCAGACGGTTGTAAGCATGAGGCAGATTCTTCTGCAGCGAAATCGCCCTCCGCAGTTCGGCAATCGCATCGAGGTGCTGAAAGTTTTTCGATGGACCCCAAAGGAGAAAGGCATTGGCGACATGCCCTTCAGCCAAATCGGGACTTAGTTCAAGCGCCCGACGGCAATGAAACTCAGCTTTCTCCAACCATTTGCTCGCTGGGTCGAACTCGAAATAGCGAGTCGCGCAGGCAAGCGAAAGCGTTGCATGAGCAAGAGCGAAGTTCGGATCTCGGGTCGCCGCATTACTCAAGCGTTCGATTGCTTCATCCAAGACGGCAGTGTCACCAGAGGAGCTAAGTCGGTATCCGCGGACAAATTCCGCATAAGCCATCTGATCTCTGCTATAGCGCGGGCGCTGCTCTGTCTGTGGGCGCAATGGCCGATTCAATGCACTCGCGATTTGTCTGGCAATTTCATCTTCAAGGTCGCATAGCCGATTCACATCGAGATCGCACTTCCGTGAGAAGCCTGCGCCCTGCAAATGTGTGTCGAACATCTGCAGGGAAAGACGCCACTGTCCCTTCGATTCTCGGATAGCGCCGTGGATTACAAAGCGGACGCCGAGGCGTGACCCAACGTCCGAAGCGCTCATGTCGACCGGCACGTTAAGCATCGCCGAGGTTGGTAAGACATTGACGCCCTGCAGATTTCCGAGCCGCGATACTAATGCGTCTGCAAACCCGAGACATACTCCCCTGTCATCGGGACTGTTTCCGAGCAGACAAAGTGGGAGTACGGCGAGGGACGGGCGTTCGTCTCGCACAGAAAGACCTTCCCAGTTGGCCTCAACTGCCGGAGACCCCTCCAGCTCGGAACACTGGAAGCGAGCATGAATCACTCGCACCGGGCCGGTGAATCGGTACCCTTTGCCAACTACCGTCTCAAGAAAACGCGGCTTAGCGGAGGTGTCGCCTAAGGCCGTTCTGATTTTTCGTATGACGTTGTTAATGGCAGGCTCGGCATCGATAAATACGTCCGAACGCCAGAGTTTCGTGATAATATCCCTCCGCGAAACCAGCTGATTCCTGCGCGACACAAGGAAAATCAACAGTTCCATGGGCTTCTTCTCGAGCTTTACCGGCCGCCCGCGGCGGCGAAGCTCGTAGCGCCCGAGGTCTAACTCAATTTCACTAACTTCTTGTTTTGCACCCGGCATAGAGCTTGTCTTGCAGGCATTCTTCTCTAAGATTGAGCACTTTACTCCGATATATGAAAGATATGGAACCGTTATCTGAGCCCGATTGAAATGGCGCCCTGGTTGGAGGAATATTCTTGGCGTTCGGTATCGAATTCAACGACGGAGGCAAAGTCTATGAACCGGAACGTAAATCTCGCGGCTACACTGGCAGCACTGCTGTGCGGAGTAGCCCTCGTCTTCACGAGTGGGGCTCAAACGGATTCTTCGAAACACGCATTCACACCCGATGCCATTCCATATGGTCCCGCCCCAGCATTTGTGCCCGCAGGAGCGCAACTCGCAGTACTTGAGGGCAATCCAGGTGCTTCCAGTGGGGACTACACCATTCGCTTGAAGATGCCAGACAGATATCGCATCGCGCCACATTGGCATCCTCAACGAGAAAACGTCACTGTCATCACAGGGACTTTCAAAGTGGGAATGGGAGATCGGTTTGATGAAACCAAGATGGGAGATTTCCCGGCCGGCAGTTTTGCTTTTCTCGACCCCGATATGCATCACTACGCGATGGCAAGCGGAGAAGTTGTGGTGCAGGTCCACGGCATGTCCCCGTTGCAGTTCAACTACGTCAATCCTGACGACGACCCAAGCCGGAAGAAGTAGCGGAATCGCGCTTGCCGCATGCGACTCGAAACGCTCCTGGGCGTGTGGTCGCCCACCCGGAACTAACTCAAGAGTAAACACTTGAGACCGAGACGGCCGCCCTCTTCCAAGATAGATACCGAAAAACGCCCTTGTGTTGAGTAACGTCCGGTTGGTCGGCAATCCGGAATGTATCAATCCATCGGCCAAACTCTCGGTTGGCAGATGGCACAGCGTCGATTAGGCGATGGATGTGTTCACCATGCCACTCGGAATCTGTATTCCAGGGATCGATATGAGCGTTGAGTCATAGAGAGGGGGAAGTCACACGCCTTATTTGGCAGCGGCGGCCGTCTTCTTTTTTTGAGCCTCCACGGTCCAGGGAGGCACGATGCCATTTTGCCGGGCGTAGGCGACTAGCTGGCCGAGGTGTTCGTGCGCGTCGGCAACGAGGAGGTAAACAACGTCACCCTCGTTAGCCTGCGGGCCGAGCTTTGGCAGCAGCTTTGCGAAATCCGCGTTGCTCATGCCATTGATCGCCTTGCTCGCGAAATCCCAGGATTGATTCAGCGCCTCGATGATGTGACCCTTTTCGGTGGTGGATTTGTCGAACTCGCCCGCTTTGAACCCTGCCGGAGGAGTCGCACCCATCATGCTGAGGAATGCGTAGCGTTCTCCAGCTACATGCAGAAACACTTCGGCAAAGGACCGGGTGTCGGGCGAGGGGCGCCAGGTGAGTTTGTCGCTCGGAAGTACCTGGGCAAGATCGACGCACTTCTTATTCACCTCTTGCAGGTCGAGAAGCGCCTGGGCTTTCATGTCATAGCTGGGTGCAGTGCGGTCTGTGGAGGCGTCGGAAGTTTGCGCGTGCATTGAGAGAGCACCGGCATTCAGGACGCAGGCGATACAAATCGAAGAGAGAATCGGCGATTTCATTGCGGTCTCCGCTGGAATCGAAACTCTTGCAATCGCCCGAGGCTAGAGCAGAGGCGGGGAAGATACAAGCAGTTCGTGATCATCCGGAAGTTTTGAGGGACGAGTCGCCGCGTTCACGGGATTGATGATTCCGGAGATGGCGCTACAGATGCTCGAACGTTAAATTGTTGGGGACCTGCGTTACGAGAGCGATCACACGCGATTTCGTTACCCTTAGGCCGGTTGGTCGGCATACGGACATTTCGGCGGGTAACTTCCGGATTGCCGGTCATACGACCGGAGCGCACCAAGATCAAATCGGGATCTTACAATTTCGGTTCAACGAACGACGTGGAAAGTGCGTTTCCAGCGCGTGTCTGGGAAGAAATGCACCAGAACGTGGCCGATCCACGCGAGCTTGTGACCGAATCCTGTTTGTTCAAGTTGCCCGTCTGCGGCCTCGAACGACCAATAGTTGAAAAGCGGACGGCCAAGTATGTTAGCGCGCGGCACGAAGCCCCAGTAGCGCGAGTCCAGGCTGTTGTGCCGGTTGTCGCCCATCATGAAATACATGCCGGGTGGAACCACCAGGTCGCCGTCCTGGATATAACTCGAGAAGTTCACGGCCCACGACTCTGTTGACCCAGGCACCTCGGCTGGAGGTACTGCGGGGAAATCGTCGAGGAACTCGTTGAAGTTATCCGTCGTTGTCGGCTGCGCAAATCCCCCGGGCTGTGCAACACCATTAACAATCACAATGCCGTTGCGTAGATGAATATGATCTCCCGGTACGCCAATCAACCTCTTCACCAGGGGAGTGTATTGTGGTGTTCCGTCGGCGTCAGTGGCATCAATACCAGGCTGATTGACGGGCTTGTGGAAGACCACGATATCGCCGCGCCTCGGCTCGCGATACCTGATGAGCGGCATCCACGAAGCAAGCGGCATTAGCGTGATCCGGTCGACGAGCAGGTGATCGCCTACAAGCAACGTGTTCTTCATCGAACCCGACGGAATGACGTAGTTCTGAGCTAAGAAGGTCAGAATAAATAGGCCCACCACCAGAACTGAGCAGATGCTGGCCAGCGCTTCGAAAGGAGTCTCCTCCTGATTGATCTTGGCGGAAGCTGCGGGCTTCGTTGAAACAGGAGAAATCTTCGTCGCTAGGCGCATCCAAGGGCTCCTCAGGAAGGCTGGCAAGCCCCAGGGCGTTCACAGCGGTCCCTTCGAAAGGGATGATTTCATGTACGTTCGACTGTCGTCGGGTTTTCGTCTTGACCAGAGTCTATCAAATCCCTGTGCAACGTAGAATTCTCCGGATGATTCGGCGTGCGAGCGGCTAGTCGCCAATACGGAAGTAATCCGGTTAGTTCCGGATTGCCGATCATCTGCTAACTGCGCATATTCAGTCGTTGCGTGCGATTCTTCGTGCCGCAACTTTGAATACAGGCTGTTCGCTACGGGAGACGGTCAGGACTCTTTGGAGTCGGGATAGGTTCGTCGATAGGCGCCTACCAGCCTTGAGATCATGACCGCGAGATACAGGACTCCCAGAATGGATTCGATCACTGAGAGAGAGCGCACCTGCGGCGAGACGGCCACGATGCTACTAGCACCGGCTGTAGTCATGGATCCGAAACTGAAGAAGATGAAATCGAAGCCCACTGGAAGAGTGTGCTGGTTGGTCGCCGGATCGAGATAAAAGGCATGGGGGCTGAGGGCTGCGATAAGAGCGTAAAGCCGGGCGAAGGCGAACCCGATCAAAAGATAGATGCACAATGCGCCAAAGAGAGTTTCCGCGCTGGGCTTGTCGGGGGCAAAGATGCGCCGGAACATTACGACGATCACGAAGACATCAAACGCAAAGCCGACAAATACATTCAAAGCGGATAGCGCCCCGATGCCGGTGTGGAAGAACACCCTGCGTTCCATCATCGCGGGAATGCCGAGCGCCAAGGCGACGAAGATCAAACCCTTGCGGAAACTGACCGCATAGACAGTAATCAAAGTTACGGCTATGCCCAACCCGCGGAGCACATAATACCGCGCGCCGAGAGAATCGCTGACGAAGGGATAGAAAGCGAGATCTGCCAGGAGGAAGACAAACAGCAGAAAAAATCTGTGCTCGGTGATGTGTAGAGAGAGCCTGGCGGTCGTCACAGTTGTGCGGATGCCTTGAGCTTGAAAGTCGAAGAAGATCGTACACTTTTCCAATTGGCATAGCACATGAAGTTTGCTCGAAAGAAATTCTTAACGTTCAGCAGGATTCGCGGAGTTTTATCCATAATGGCAATGAGCCTCCGAGACCGCGAACGCATTAGTGCCCTATCCGGCGGCGATGCGTTTCGCAAGCCCGGATAGCCCATAAAGCCAGATCACGAGCGAGATGACGGAAACCAGAGTTGTCATCGAGACAGTGGACGCTACCATCATTTCCTCGCAGCGGTACTCTCCGGCAAGAATGTAGACAGTCTTGGCCGTGGGCACTGCGGCGCAGATTACAGCCGCAATGGTGTAGAGGGGGTCGAGCCCCAGAGATACGCTCAGTCCGTACACGATCACAGGCATGATAACGAGCTTGACGGCCGAGAGCAGCGAGGCTCGACCAATGTTGGCGCGCAATCCATCGATCGACAGCCCCAGCCCGATGGCGAATAGAGCACAAGGCGTGAGAGCATCTGCCAGGATGCCTAGGTAAGCGGTGACTGGCCCGGGCATGTGGAGATTGAGGACCGACAAAAGCATGCCAATCAGGGTTGATATGACCATCGGGTTAAGCACGACATGCTTCACTGTGACCATTGGGGTCGTGCGTGAGCCACGCGCATCTCGCTGATCAAGTTCGAGCAGGATCACAGCTGCTGGAAACATCACAACGGCCACGAATACCGTGGCGATCGCCGCCGGCAACACAGCGTGCTGACCATAGATCGCCTGCAGGACGGGTAAGGCGACGAAGCCGGTATTGGTCATCGATGCCGCCATGCCATGCATCGTTCGGCTTGCAAGACTTCGCGAAGCATGAATGCTCATGATGCCGAAGACGAAGGTGAAGCAGAGGAGGGAGCCACCACCAAAGGCAACAAGAAAGCGCCAATTAATCAGCGAATGACTTGGCTCTTGTGCAATGGTGACGATCAGCAAGGCCGGCATTGCGATGTTATAAGCGAAGTGAATCAGTGCGTCCGACAATGCCCGCGACAGATACCCCGTAAAGCCAACGATCCAGCCAGTCAGGATCACTGCAAATACAGGTAGGATGAGGTCAGCGATTTGCACCAGGGATATCTCAGATTGAAGGAGAGTGTAGCACTGGGAATTAGCTTTGTTCGGTTGATTTTGTGCTCTGCCAGTCTTCTAGAGAGCTTGGTCATCGCAGTAGCTCTGGGCAGAGCGGACATGGCCACTCTCTTTTAGTGAAGTGCGAAGATAAAATTATCGTTTATTGAGGCGGGGCTTAGTTAACGGCGAGCGTTCCATTCCTTAGCGGTAATCTCCCAAATTTCAGCAGTGTACCGGCCAGAGACGAAATCGCGTTCCTCGGTGCGGAGCAGGCGCATGCCCTGTTTCTCCGAGATGCGGCGGGAGCCGATATTCGGGACTGCTTTTGGCACGCGGAGAACGAGCATATTGAGGGTGTTGAACCAGAAATCGGTGACGGCGTTGCAGGCCTCGGTCATCAGACCCTGGCCCTGATGCTCGGGAACGATCCAGAAGCCGCGGTGGGTTTCTTCGCGGTTGTGAAGACTGATGAAGCCAATGATCCGGGCGGGGGCTGCTTTGAGGCGGATCGTCCAGGCCCAGCCGTCGCCGCGCTTCATCGATGGCAGCATCTGGTCGCGTAAGAATGTCATTGCGCCGTCGGGCGGATACGGCCAGGGAACAACTTTGCCGAGGTATTTCACGATCTCCCATTGCGGGAAGATGCGCTGGATCTGTTCGGCGTCCGCAACGATGGGCGGGAGAAGGAGAAGCCGCCGGGTTTCGAGGTCTGGGGTCATTGAGGCTTCGAGATTCCCGCCTTCATCGTCGCCCGATTTCTGAGTCTGATCAACCCGATCGGACTCAGGAATGTGCTGATGGTCTTGCTTCATGGCTGCGAACGCCTTATTATGTAGATATGTTTCTACATTGGCCGCTATGACTGCCACAACATTTTCCAGTCGGGAATTCAATCAGGATGCGGGCAGGGCGAAGAAAGCTGCCAAGCGAGGGCCTGTCTTTATCACTGATCGTGGGCGCACCTCTCATGTGCTTCTTTCGATCGAAGAGTACGAGAAGATTACCGGCACGGGAGAAAACATCGTTGATTCGCTGGCAATGCCAAATGCGGCCGAGGTTGAATTTGAACCGCCTCGTATCAGCGGGAATATTCATAAGCCAGCGAGTCTGCCCTGATGTTCCTTTTAGACACGAATGTTGTCTCCGAATTACGCAGAGCGAAGACCGGCAAGGCTGATCGGAATGTGTTGTCCTGGGCTAAAGGCGTCCCCTCTGGACGGCTGTTTCTTTCGGTGATCTCGGTACTGGAATTGGAGATCGGGATTCTGCTGATTGAGCGCCGAGACCATCATCAAGGCGGGCTGCTTCGCTCCTGGATGGAAGAGCAGGTATTGCCTTCGTTCCATGACAGGATTGTGGCTATCGATACCTTGGTTGCCCAGCGTTGCGCGGCACTTCACGTTCCCGATCCGTGTTCTGACCGGGACGCCCTGATAGCCGCAACTGCTTTGGTCCATGGAATGACCATTGTTACGCGGAATACGGCCGATTTTGAGTTGACTGGCGTGTCGTTGCTGAATCCATGGCTAGATTAGCCGTCGATTGATTGGCAATGACGCCTTCGCTTCCCTGCATTTTTCCTTGTGGTTAGGACCATCGTCACAGCGGTGAGCAAGAGATGAAAGCAGGAGCCGTGCTTTACACTTTTTTCATGAACAGATTTGCTCCCGCGTTGTTTCTCCTTGCCTTGACGTCGCCTGCTGTTGCACAGAAGCAATCGCAGCCTGAGCCTACGTCGATGCCGCCCGCCATTGCGGCGCCAGTGGATAAGCAGTATTCCGGGCCGGTCCAGCTCTCCGTCGACGTTACTGACCTGACCGATCGCGTGGAGAAGGTACACGAGGAGATTCCGGTAGAGCAGGGTGCGAAGGAGATGGTGCTGCTCTATCCGCAGTGGCTTCCGGGAGAGCATGCGCCGGGTGGGCCGATCTCGGCGCTGGCTGGAATTGTGACGACGGTAGATGGCAAGCGCGTGCAATGGGTGCGTAATCGCGTGAACATGTATGCCTTTCACGTACCGCTCAGCGAGGGCGCAAAGACGGTGGGTCTGGACTTCGATTATCTCTCGCCCATCAAGGCGAGCTCTGGCCGGATTGAGATTTCCGATGCGATGGCCGATATCGAGTGGAACGAGATTGTGATGTATCCGGCGGGGTACTTCTCGCGCGGCATTTCAGTGGATGCGACGCTGAAGCTTCCCAAGGGCTGGAAGTACGCGACGGCTTTGGAGACGGCTTCGAATGATGGCGATACGGTCCACTTTGAGCGGACGACGCTGAATACGCTGGTGGATTCGCCGCTGTATGCGGGGCTTTATTTCGAGCGCATCGATCTGTCGCCGACGCCGACCGACACAGTGCATCTGAACATCGTTGCAGATAAGGCCGAAGATCTGAAGATGACGCCAGAGGAGTTGCAGGCGCATAAGAATCTGGCGATGGAGGCGGATAAGCTTTACGGATCGCACCACTACAAGCACTACGACTTTTTGCTGCTGCTCAGCGAAAAGGTGGGAGGCGTCGGGCTCGAACATCATCAGTCGAGCGAGGACGGGCTGGGCGCGGACTACCTGACGGACTGGGCGGGCGGAGTCTCGGACCGCGATCTTCTGGGGCATGAGTACACGCACTCTTGGAATGGGAAGTTCCGGAGGCCCGCCGATCTATGGACGCCGAATTTCAACGTTCCGATGCGCGATGACCTGCTGTGGGTCTACGAGGGCATGACGCAATATTGGGGCAACGTGCTGACAGCTCGCGCGGGCATGCGCACTCCGGAGCAGACGCGCGACATTCTGGCTGCTACCGCGGCACACTATGCGATCAGCCGCGGACGGGACTGGCGGCCACTGGTGGATACGACGAATCAGCCGATTGTTTCGCAGCGGCGCCCGGTGAGCTGGGTGAGCTACCAGCGGCCGGAAGATTATTACGAGGAAGGCATGCTGATCTGGCTGGACGCGGACACGAAGATTCGCGAGCTGACCGGAGGCCAGAAATCGCTGGATGACTTCTGCAAGAAGTTCTTCGGGGTCTACAACGGCAGCTTCATTACGTATCAGTACACGCTGGAGGATGTGGTGAAGGATCTGAATGCGGTTGCTCCGTATGACTGGCGCGGCTTCCTTCAGGAGAGAGTGTATGACCTGCATCCAGAGGTGCCGATGAACGGCTTTGCGCAAGGCGGCTACAAGCTGGTGTACACGGACAAGCCGATTGAGTGGGCAGAAAAGGAAGAGGCGAAGGCTGGAATCGTGAGCTTTTGGACGTCGCTGGGCTTCTCGCTTGGATCGTATGGAAACAAAGGCACGGAACCGAAGACGATCGGGAATGTGGTGTGGGACAGCCTGGCGTTCAAGGCAGGGGTGACTCCCGGTATGGAACTTGTTTCTGTGAACGGCACGGCGTACTCGGCGAAGGTGCTGCGGGATGCCATTCTTGCAGCGGAAAAAGATAAGCAACCGATACAGTTACAATTTCATATAGAGGACCGCTTCGTGACGATCCCGTTCGCTTACTATGATGGGCTGCGTTATCCATCGTTGGAGCGGGTTGAGAGGACGCCGGATCGGCTGGACGATATTCTGGCGCCGAGTAAGAGTCCGTTGCCTGCGATGTGATCTGACAGAAAGATGAGAGCGACTCAGCACCTAGCAAATCGTTAAACGATAGCGATTTGTCGTCATCTGTCACGAGAGTCACTAGGCCCTCTGGCCTAGGCGACCGCTTAGGTTGGCAGAGGTGATTGTGCTGGTTGGGGCGTCCGTGTCCTTCGCAAGACGACTGAGGAAATCAGGGTGATGGCGAGGCCAACCGGGAAGGGCTCGATGAATGTCACCGCTGCGTTGTAGAGGGGGTTGTTGTAGAGCTGCTCTAAGCGCGTCATTTGCTGGCTTTGTGCCTGGAGGGCTGCTGGGCTGGCGCCTGAGGCTTGCGCCTTTTGCATGACGTGGGCCGCATATTTGTGCATGAAGTCGGGCATGAACTGGAAGAAGATGATCTCCCATGTGATCACATAGCAGATGCACGAGATGAGCGTAATGGAGATTCCGACGATGAATGCCTTGGCAAAGGTAATCTGACCGTTGCCGGTGGTGTCGCGGTATGAGCGGATGCCGAAGAAGACCAGCAAGAATGACAGCACGATGGTGGTGTAGCCGACGAAGGCGCCGCGATCGAGGCCGATCCTGTTTGCGATCATTATTGTGACGCCCATCAGCAGCGAGGAAATGGCACCGGAAATCAGTCCGAAGGTGAGTATGGTCTTTTTCATCTGTGTCTCCTGCGAATGTGAACACACCTTACCGTGGCGGGGAGGGGCTCTGTCGTCATCCTTTCGGGTGATTTCGGCGGATGGATAGAAAAATCATGCGTTTGCATGACTCATTTCGGAAGCAGACCGAACTCCTTGCCGAGCTGGACGGCCTGTGTCCGTCGCTTGGCTCCTAGTTTGTCGAAGGCACGGCTGCAATGCGTCTTGACCGTGTTCTCGCTCACGTAGAGTTTTCCTGCGATCTCGCGATTGCTCATGCCCTGGGCGATGAGTTCAAGGATTTCAAGCTCGCGGCGTGTGATGCCGAGGTCACCCCGTTTTCTCTCGTTCAGGACGAACGGCTTTTCGGTCGGGACGGAGATTTCTTTCACAACAATTTTTTGCCGCGACGATCTCAGCTTGATGCCAAGCCAGATTCCAAGAGCGGCAAAGATGGCGGCGATCAGCGCCCCATAGATTGCCATCGAATGTTCGATGACCAGGAACTGGTACTCAGTCCACTGAAGAGCGGCGATCAGGATTCCGCCGATCAAGCCGAAGATAAGTACGTGGCGCGCCATGCGTCAGGAGGGAAGGCTTCAGTTACGATCAAAAGACCGAGTGCTGACTCATGTTAGCGCAGGGGGGAGCTTCGGTACTCGCTAATTTTGCCGAGAACATCTCGAAGAGATATGGGAGGCTTGCCATCTCGATTGAGAGGGTCATCCCCTTATAGTCTTTTGACAGGGCGGAATCACGCGCGTACCCGTCTGCCTCGCAACTATTCATTCCGAAGTGCAACGATCGGTTCGACTCCCGCAGCCCGGCGTGCGGGAATCACCGTGGCGAGGAGTGCTGCCAGCGCCAGCAGCAATGTAGCCAGCGTGAGCATGACCGGATCCCAGGGCTTTACGCCGAATAGTTGATCGGTCATCAGTTTTCCTACGCCTATTGCCGTCGGGATGCCAATTGCCAGTCCGATAGCGATCTGCGAGAACGCGCCGCGCAGCACCATCTTGACCACTTGTCCGCGATCTGCTCCGAGCGCCATGCGCACGCCAATCTCGCTCGTGCGCTGTTCCACCGTGTATGCCATTACTCCGTAGAGGCCAACTGCTGCCAACACCAGCCCGAGTATGCCAAAGAGCGTCGTCAGTGTCGCAATCATGTTTTGCTGCTGGAAATCCGCGTCGACGACTTTGCTGTACGGGTCAACTCCGTAAAGAACGAAATTTGGATCGACGCCGGCCAAGACCTTGCGCACGCGCTCTTCCAGTCCCGGCGGATTCCCCGGCGCCCAGATGACGATGTTGTAGAGGTAGTGTGACCAGATTTCGCCGCTCATGTATGCCGTCTCGTCGTACTGCACAGTCTGTGCCTCCGGCACCCAGAACATCGGGCGTATGGCCTCCTTGTAGTCGTAGGTCATATACCGTATGTTTCGGATGACACCGACGATTTCGTAGGTTGCGGAATACTTGATCTTGTCAGGACCGAAATGCTGTCCAATCGGGTTCTCGCCTTTGAAGAACTTCTTCGCGAAGGCTTCGTTGATGACCGCGATCTTCCGCGTTGCATCGGTATCGTCTTCAGTAATAGGCCGGCCCAGCACAACTTTTGCGCCTATGGTTTCAAAAAATCCTGGCATGACTCGCGACCAGCCCGCGGAGGTGTCTTCCTTCGCTCCGGGTTCCGGCCTGCCTTCGATGCGGATACCGTCGTTCCAACTGTCGCCGCTCATTGGCGCATAGAGTGCCGGGGCGACCATACGCACGCCCGGAATCTGACGCAGGCGGGCGTCGATCTCACGGAACATTGGCTCCATTTGTTCCGGCTTGTAGTTGCTGAGCAGCGGATTGATCCAGGCTATGTAGCGTCCGCGCATGTCGAATCCGAAATTCTGGTGCTGGAGGTTGCGCAAGCTCTGGCCTAGCAGAGCCGCTGCCGACAGGAGGATCAGCGACATAGCTGCCTGTCCGATCACCAGAGACTTCTGCGCCCACGAGCGCCCGCCGCCTACGGAGCGGTTTGCGCCGCGCAGCGCTTCTACAGGTTCCGCATGCGAGGTCATCCAGGCCGGCGCGATCCCGAACAAGATGCCGGTGAGCACCGACACGCCCAGAGTGAAGAGCAGCACTGGCCAGGATGGGCTCGCATCGATCGGCACATAATTGTTCGGACCGCCGATCTGAAAGGCCAGATGCAGGATCAGCCGTGTTCCAGCGTAGGCCACGGCTATGCCGATGACTCCACCAATGACAGCCAGCAGGACGCATTCCACCAGCGCCTTGCGCACCAGCCGTTGCCGTGAAGCGCCCAATGCCACGCGCACCGACGTTTGCGCGCGATCCTTCAATCCGCGCGCCAGCATGAGATTTGCCAGATTTCCGCAGGCCACCAGCAGCACGCAGGTGGAGGCGATCAGCAGCAGCCTCAGGCCATCCTCATACTGAGCCTTCATGGATGCTACTCCGGCACCGCCAGGTACCAGATGCAACGTTTGCTGCTGCCAGAGTTGCTTCTCGCCCGGCTCCATGTCGGGAACATGACTGGCGAGCCAGTCATGGAATTCAACCCTGAGCTTTGCCTCAAGCGTCTTTGGATTCACTCCCGGATGCACTCTTCCGAGCAAGTCGAGGAAGTTGCCATTCGGCCTTTTCAGGCGCGCCGTCGCACCATCGATCAACAACTCTGTCGTGAGCGGCAGCCAGAGATCCGGCATGTTAAACCCAGATAGCCTGCCACCATAGAATCCCGGCGGAGTAACCCCAATCACGGTGAACGGATGTCCGTTGATCTGATAGCTGGCGCCCACGACGGAGGGATCGGATCCGTATTTCTGGCTCCAGATGTGGTAGCTCATCACCGCTACCGACGGCGCGCCTTCCTTATCGTCCTCGTCGGTCATGAGCCTACCGATCCATGGTTGGATGCCAAGGGTCCTGAAGAAATTTCCCGATACATACTCGCCATTGCGCGTGTCGACCGGAGCCTGCGATCCTTCTCTGCGGACGCCGAGAGGCGCATTGCCTGCCTGCAGTGCAGCCAAGTCTGAGAACTCCGGCGTATGCGCACGAAAGTTCTTGTATGCCTCCCACGAGAACAGCGAGAAATCCCCGTCGTCACCCTGGACGTACCCACCCCAGTTGCAGCAGCGGTCCAGGTCTCCAATCCGCCACAGCTCATCTGGTTTGGTCACCGGCAGCGATTTCAACAACACCTGGTGCACAAGCGTGAAGATGGCCGTTGTCGCACCGATGCCCAGTGCCAGCGTGATCACAGCTGTCGCGGTAAACCCCGGTGCTTTTCGTAGTTGTCGCAGTGCGTCCCGCAAATCTGCCAACATCCCGTCCCCCAAGTGGTGTTTCGGTGGTTTCTTTGTATCTTGAAGCCAAATAATGTCGAGCACGTTGCCTACCGTTCTTGAGGTCACCGACTCTTTGAGAATGAAGGACTTAAGCGAACCGTGGCAAGGGTTTCTGTCCGCAAATGGCCTCATCTGTTCGGAATCGAACAGTTTTGGTTGGATCTGCGACGAACGGGCACTTTTCTGGGAATCATGTATACATGGCGGTGAAAATTTATCCATAATGAACCGGCTAACGCAGGTTCCTCGCATCTTTCTCTTTCCCGCAGGCTTAACATGAAATTCTTCGGTCGCCCCTACCGTCTTGTGCTGCTCCTGGTGTTGTTGGGTAACTTCAGCATTTCTTCGGTTGCGCAGAATGGCTCTATGTTGGGCCAAAGCATTTCATGGAAGCGTGTTCAGTCGCCCTTTACGCCGGACCAGTCGAACGGAGCAATCGCAGGCGGGCCGGGCTCCGATCCCAATCCCGGGGCACCGATGTTTATCTGCCGCGCGCAGATCCAGGGGAGCGTTGTTCCCGGCAAGTGGGTTCAGGGCAATTGCAACGTGCCGTACGGCGGATCGGAACAGATCATGCGCTCGTATGAGGTCGCTTATGGGAGCGCCCGTTGGGGGCAATATCAGGGCAGCGTCTATGGTCTTGCGCAGACGGGAAGCAACGCTGACGGAAGCCCACTCTATTCATGCCGCGTTCACTACTCTCCCAATCCCGGAACGGATTACGGCTATCAGCCCGGCAAATTGGTCTCCGATGGGACGTGTCACATCCCGATGGGCGGAGGCGAAGTCGTGCAGGGTCCGCCGTTTGAAGTGCTCTATGCCACCGGCGGCGGAAGGCCGCCATATCCTTATCCGCCACCGTATCCACCGTACCCGCCGTATCCTTACCCGCCAGTGCAGCCTGCCCAGCCGTATCCACCGTGCCGGCGTGACGATCCGAGTGTGACGCGGCAGGTGCAGGGAGGGACGAGCTGGTATGTTGGACCGCGGTGTTCTTCGATCGATGCTTTTGGCAATGTTCAGCCCAAGTATCCACAACCCGGAGATTACGCGCCTCCTCCTCCGTATGATCCGGGAGCGAGCTCAGTGAACTGGCAGCAAGCACAGTCGCCCTTTGTTCCGGGAGACGACGCGGTGAAGGGAGGTCCGGGCAACGGTCCCAAGCCTGATTCGCCTCTTTATGTCTGCCGAGTCTATTCCAACAACGCTCTTGTACCTGGAAAGTGGGTTGAAGGAGAGTGCCGATTCGTCAACGACCAGGGAAAAGAGGACTCGTCGAAGAGCTATGAGGTCGCCACTGGCCCGGCGGAGTGGCGCAATTTCGATGGCAACATAGGAGCACTGGTGCCTGGCGGATACCTCGCCGACGGCACCCACATTTACATCTGCCGCAAGCAGATCAGCTACTTCGGCAGCAAAAAGGGGTATCAGCCGGGCTTCCTGGCCAACGGCAAGTGCCACATTCCCTATGGGGTTGATAATGTCGAGGGCACTCCGTTCGATGCTCTATACAATTCCGCGCCTCCTCAGCAAATGCCACCTCCGCCTCCTTCCGGGCCGGCTCAGCCGCATGGGATTCTGATTTCGTTCGTGAGCGGCACAGGTGCGACTGCGGGGACGGTGACTGTGACCAACGGATCGACGAACAACACCGTCACTAAGCCCTTGCCGGCCAACTCGACTCCACCGCAATGTATGGAGATTGTGCAGCAGGCTGCTTTTCAGGCGGGGCTGCAGATTCAAGCCCAGCCGGATGGGGGTCTGCGGGTCTTTGGGACGAACAATGCGGTGAATGTCACGCAGGCTTCGATTTCGGTGAGCCAGTTTTAGGTTTCCGGCCATGCTGTTTGCCAAGCGACTGCGCGAGGGGATTCGTCGCGGAGAGATCACTTGCAGCGTCCGAATTTGGATGAGTCCCCGTGTGCGAGTGGGCGGACGATATCGCATGGAAGAAGGCGAAATCGAGGTGGATTCGATTGAGACGATCGGGTTCCCAGACATTACTCCCGAGCTTGCGCGTGAGTCGGGATTCTTAGGTGTTCTGGATCTGCTGAAGGTGGCAAAGCATGGTAAGGGCGAGAATATTTACCTCATCCGGTTTCACTATGTGCCACCGCGCTCTCGTACGGGGCAGGGATGCTCTGAGCCGAAGGTGTAGGTTTACAGGTGCAGACTCACGCGTTTTCGATTTGATCAGAGTTTTCGCGGGTGTCATTGTTAAGATATCGCTGGCTTCAATCTACTGTCTGCTCGACGGTCAACGATAACGATCATCCGCTTTTGCAGATTCGTTCGGCCAAGATAGGTTGGATGGTTGCGAAAAAAACATTCTGAAATTTCTCGATTGCTTCAAGTTCTTTACGAACCTCTTTGACAAGTCTTTTTCGAGTCTCTTGGTAGGCCAAGTCGGCGTGAACCCTCCAAGCGGCTGGATCTATTGGGTCTTTAGGCAGCGGGCTGTTTGCAATCAACTCTAAGCCCTGAGCGTGTGAGATATCGTCCGTTGTATATCGTGTTTCATGAACATGGTTTGATCGTTGTCGAGCTCGCCGTTCGAATAAAGTGACAGTCAACTTAATGAGGTTATCCAATTTAGTAGCATCGCGCGGATCCAGCCGTTTGGACTTCCTTTTTACATATTTTGCGAATAGGAGAAATCTCTCCCGCAGAACGAAGAGTTCCTGCAAGTAACTCTCCAGCAGAAAGCTGAGATAGGTAGCCTTGTTAACCTTCGGAGACCGTCCAGGCCTAGCACCGAGCAAAGCAGCAATTAACCGAAGCCTCTCGACAGAGTTGATAATTTCTACAAAGTGCTGAAAAAGATCGACGATGAATAGTTCACTTGGATTTAGCGCTGACCGTCCTAAGGTCGGAGGGGATTTTGTCTGATCGGGCCATTGCGACTTCAATACGGTCCTCATCGAACTCATAATCGCCTCTTGCAAGAGTCGAGATTGTCCTTCTGTTGACGCCATGGGGTCCTTAGGCAAGCTATAGAAACGAATGTTGATCTTGGACGGTGTCAACAGATTGTACTTTAGGCCAATTTGATTGACTCGAACCCCAAAATCCCGTATTCTAAAATCCTTGCGCAGTTCCGCGTCTGCTTGTCCGTATGTCTGCGACCATCTCGCAGATTGACTGGGCGCCGAACCCGGAAAACCCCAATCGGTTGAGCCTGCGCCAAATCACCCCAAAACGCGAACATCGCGCGTGTTGGGGGCCCCGAGCCTCACGCGTCCATGAAGTTCTCGTCGTGGGTAAGTTTTGAAGCCGCGCTGTGATTTGCGCGGTCAAATTGCGTTTGAACGCAAGTTTTTAGTGGAGATAGCAGAGATGTCGACGTACATTCCCAGCGCGCACGAGATTGAGCGCAAGTGGTTCGTGGTAGACGCGAGCGGCAAGACCCTGGGGCGTCTTGCGACCGAGGCGGCCAGTGTGCTGAGCGGTAAGCGGAATCCCAAGTACACCCCATACATCGATATGGGCGATCACGTGATCGTGATCAACGCCGAGAAGGTTCGGTTGACCGGCCTGAAGAGCCAGCAGAAGGTCTATCGTCGCTACACCGGTTTCCCGGGTGGCCTGCGCGAGGAGTCTTTTGTCCGCTTGCTCGAGCGCAAGCCGGAAAAGATTGTGGAAGAGGCGATCAAGGGCATGCTGCCCAAGACCAAAATGGGCCGCAAGATGGGCACGAAGCTGAACGTCTATCGCGGCGATCAGCATCCGCACCAGGCCCAGAAGCCGCAGCCTCTGGAAGTGAAGGCGTAAGGCATTTAAGTATCCTGCCGGGGAGAGGGAAAAGCAGATCCTTCGCTCCGCTCAGGATGACAACGTATAGAGAGTTCAGGACAAGCGAATGGCAGATTTGGTTCAGTATTACGGAACGGGACGCCGCAAGTCGGCGATTGCCCGCGTCTTTCTGCGCCCCGGCAGCGGCGAGTTCAAGGTCAACGACAAGGCGTTTGACGCTTACTTTGTCACCGAGCAGCAGCGCGTGGCGGCGAAGCGCCCGCTGGCTCTGACGGAGACCACGGCAACCTTTGACGTGATTACGCGGGTTGCCGGTGGCGGCGTAAATGCGCAGGCTGACGCGATCAAGATGGGCATTGCCCGCGCCCTGCTCGAGTTCAATGCGGAACTGCGCAAGACGCTGAAGGGCGAAGGCCTGCTGACCCGTGACGCACGCGCCAAGGAGCGCAAGAAGTACGGTCAGAAGGGCGCTCGTAAGCGGTTCCAGTTCAGCAAGCGCTAATTTGGTTTTGGGAAAACCCCACCCTGTCCGCAAATTGCGCGACAAGATGGGGCACCCGGACTTAGCAGCTGCGTAGAGTTTAGGTAGTTAAATCTTCCCAAATAGGGGAATCAATTCCGGCGACCTAACCATTGCCGGGATGCAGTCCACGAAGGAGGCTGTTTGGCAACCATCACCATGAAGGAGCTGCTCGAAGCGGGAGTCCACTTCGGGCATCAGACGAAGCGCTGGGATCCTCGCATGAAGGAATACATCTTCGGCGAGCGCAACGGCATTTACATCATCGACCTGCAGAAGACCCTGAAGATGTTCAAGGACGCGAGCAAATTCGTGACCGACATCACCTCGCAGGGCAAAGTAATTCTTTTTGTCGGCACCAAGCGCCAGGCACAGGACGCGATCGCCGAAGAGGCGAACCGAGCCGGGATGTTCTACATTAACAACCGCTGGCTGGGCGGGTTGCTGACCAACTGGGTGACGGTGCAGAAGTCGGTGAAGCGCCTTCAGGAACTGGATGAGATGGCCACCGACGGCCGCTATGATCTGCTGACCAAGAAAGAAGTCATTCGCCTCGAGCGCGAACGCAAGCACCTTCAAGCCAATTTGGCTGGCATCAAGAACATGAAGCGTCTTCCTGATGCGCTCTTCGTGATCGACTCGAACAACGAAGCAATTGCTGTGAAGGAAGCCCGTAAGCTGGGTATTCCTGTCGTCGCTGTTGTTGACACGAACTGCGACCCAACGGTGGTTGACTACGTGATTCCGGGCAACGATGACGCGCTCCGCGCGATCCGCCTCTTCGCTTCAAAGATTGCCGATTCGGCAGTAGAGGGCGTGCAAATGGCCGGCGATAAGACGCTCGCCGAAGTGGCTGGCGTGAGTGCTGACGGTGTGGCTGGCGATGTCGAAGCGGGCACGCTCGAAGGCATTCAGGCTGGTGCTCTGGAATCTCCGGAAGACGAGGTTGATCTGGAAGCAGCGCTGGGTGGAGGCATTCGCAAGTCGCCTGCAACCGTGAGCGCGCTGGACGACGCTGAGGCAGCCGAAAGCAGCTTCTAAGAGATAAAAGCAGCCTGCGCCGGTTTCGATGCGGACTGCGACGTATTCTTCGCGAAAGCGTGGCTGCAGTTCTTATCGAGCCACGCTTTTGTTGTGTTCCCGCGGTTTTCGTTCATCGCACTGTAAAGACAGGTTGTAACACTGATGTTTTTGGTGCGCGTTTTGCGGAAATCCAGCCGCCAATGAAAAGATTGAGTAGAAGGGATTTGGAAAAGGAATGTCGACTGTGAGCGAGAAGATTGATGCAAAGCTGGTGAAGGAGCTGCGCGAGAAGTCCGGCGCCCCGATGGGCGATTGCCTGAAAGCGCTGCAAGAGTCGAAAGGTGACATGGAAGAGGCTTTCGTCATTCTGCGCAAGCGCGGGATGGCCTCGGCGCAGAAAAAGGCTTCGCGTACCACGAATGAGGGCGCAGTGGGCACCTACATCCACGCAGGCGGCAAGATCGGCGTGCTGGTCGAAGTGAACTGCGAGAGCGACTTCGTTGCCCGCACTGCGGACTTTCAGGAGCTGCTCAAGGACATCGCCATGCACATTGCCGCGACCGATCCCCGCTACATTCGCTCTGAGGATGTAACGGCTGAGGATCTCGATCGCGAGAAGGACATTTTCCGCGCACAGGCGGCGGCGACGGGCAAGCCCGCTCCGGTGATCGAAAAGATCGTCGAAGGAAAGATGAGCAAGTTCTACGAGGAAGTCTGCCTGCTTGAACAGCCATTCATCAAGGAGCAGACGGTTTCGATCAAGGACCTGATAGCACAGAAGGTTGGCAAGCTGGGTGAGAACATCACCGTCCGCCGCTTTGCCCGCTTTAAGGTTGGCGATCCGAACTGGACGGTTGCTCAGACCAAGGCTGTTACGGAAGAAGCGCAGTCGTAAGAGAATTGTTTTGTGAAATGCGAAGGCCCGGTGGTATGCCGGGCCTTTTTTCATGGTCGGGAACTCGGCTGGTTCTGTTTCTCTTTGAAATAGAGAATCAGATCCAGATCGGTGTAAACGATATCGATCATGGCGGTGAACCCTCCGTCCTCCGTCACCGCGCAACCATCGCTGGAGGTTGAAATTGCTCTAAAGTGTACGCTTGTCCGGAGGCGATGCTTTGTTAAAGAGAAGTGACCGAACTCCATAAAAAGTGTCAGCTCTCTTTCAGAGAGTCGAATGGTTATCTGCCAATCACGTCGATTACCGTCGCATCCGAGCCGCTCCAGGCTTGTGCTCCTTCGTGGGTAAGTTGGTGTGAGCTGTCGTTCCAGTGCAGGTGCGTGATCTTTGCGTCTCCTTTTTCGTAGGCGTAGGTGTTGCCGTCGTCCTGAAAGAGGGCGAAATCAGCATCGGCTCCGGGATAGACATGGACTTTTGCAATCTGCTGGGGCTGCGAAGTGTTTTCGATGTAGGAACCGGTGGGGATGATCGAGCCGGCACGGACGAAGAGTGGAATGGTGTCGATTGGGGCATTGACAGTGATGGTCTGGCCGCCCTTTATGCGCTCATTCGTCCAGTAGTTGTACCAGTCGGCGCCTGCAGGTAGATAGATGCTGCGGCTGGTTGCGCCTTGCTCCGTCATCGGAGCCACGAGGAACGCCGGGCCGAGCATGTATTCGTCGCGAATGTCGATCACATTCGCGTCATTCGGGAAATCCATGAAGAGCGCACGCATGAACGGGGCTCCGGTTTGGTAGGTCTGGTAGCCGAGGGAGTAGATGTAGGGCAGCAGTTCGTATCTGAGCTTGAGATATTTTTCGAGTATCGGCTCTGCCTGTTTGCCGTAGGACCAGACCTCGTTGTAGCGGCGGCTTCCATGTGTGCGCATGATGGGCAGGAAGGTCGCGTATTCGAACCAGCGCGTGTATAGCTCGACGTAGTCGTCGTAGCCGCCGACGTTGTCGTGAACGTCAGACGGATCGATCAGCGGGGGATGCTCGGGATGATGAACGGCGGGCAGCGGCTGCCATCCGCCAGTATCGTTGCTCCAGTAAGTCAGACCGGATGCTGTGAAGTCGAGGCCTGTCGGGACCTGGCGCCTGAAGGCGTCCCATGTGGCTGTGATGTCGGACGACCAGAAGATCGCGCCGTTTCTTTGTGCGCCGAGATATGCGTCGCGCGAAAGGACCAAGCCGCGATGTGGCGTGTCGCGCCGGAAGCCATCGTAAATCGCAGCGGTGTGAAAGAGGGGATAGACGTTGAAATATTGTGTGCCGGGGCCGATCTGCAGATAACTGCCGTTAGGAGGGAGATCGGGCTCGGTTTCATCGGCCCAGATGGAATCGAAACCTTTGCTGATGATGTTTTCTTTGATCATGTTCCAGTACCAGTGGGCTGCGTCGGGGTTGGTCGTGTCGATGTCTGAGCCTGCTTTGTCAAAAGGCAGGCCGTTTGTTGGCGTGCCATCGGCGAGGTGCTCGAACCAGCCTTTTTTCAAGATGAAATCGTAGTAGCGCGAGCCTTGCTCAAAGCGCGGCCACACGCTGATCATCGTCTGGAAACCCATTTTGTGCAGCTCGCCGTTCATCGCTTTTGGATCAGGCCAGAGATTGGGGACGAAATCCATCTGGCCCATCTTTGAGTAGTAGAGCCAGTCGACGACGATGACGTCGGCAGGCAGATGGCGCTCGCGATAGCCTTTGGCAACGGCCATTACCTCATCCTGCGAGCGGTAGCGCTGCTTGCACTGGATGTATCCGTAATCAGCTTTAGGCAAGAGAGGCGTCGCTCCGGTTAACAGGCGGTAGCCTGCGTAGATTTCGTCTGTCGTTTTGCCAGCGATGAGGAAGAAGGAAACGCGAGCACCCGCTTCGGAGGTCCAACTGGTGCGCTCGTTGAAGTGCGGGGCGATGGTGGTCTTCGACGGATTATCCCAGACGATACCATAGCCGTAATTTGTAACCATGAAAGGCACACATACGCTCTGGCCGCCGGGAGCGTTGTAGTCGTGCCAGCAGTGCACGACATGACCCCGATGATCGAGATAACCCTCCTGGTTTTGTCCCAGGCCATAGTAGTGCTCATCGTCGGGCGAAGCGAAGTCCGCACCCACCTGGTAGAAGTTGGGGTCGGTGGTGCGACGGTCGTATAGGACTTGCGAATTGCCGTCTTTGTGATTCGGTGCGGACATGGACCAGCCATTCAATTCTGCCAACGTCTTGCCTTCCGGAGTTGTGAATGTGATATCCGCGCCGGGAGTTGAGCCGCTGAAGTACTTGCCGGGATCCATGACAGATTGTGGTGGAGGCGTGCCGCCCGTGCGATGACCTTTCAGCGTTACAACCAAGCGCGATGATCTATAAACGTCATCGATACCGCCCTGAGCGTGGTTCCAGCCTGTGGCTGAAGGCGAGGCGACGAAGCCATATCCGGGAGCAGCGAGCGCAGGGTCTTTGAGCAGGCTGAGCGTAACGCGGATGACATTGGGAGCGTATGGCTCAAAGACGATGGTGGAGTCGCCGCGTTCCATCACGAGGCGCTGCTCGCCAGCCTGCGCGTTCGCGTAAGCAAATGAAATCAGGATTGCGGCGCTGACAATGGCTGTAAGAGAAAACTTCTTGATCAGTTTCTGCACGCTGGATCCAGGTAAAGAATGAAGTGCTCTGCGCAGATGAGTGTAAAACGGTTTAGCTGGGAATGTCTTGTTTTCATACCGAGGCAGCGACGGCGTGCATTTTGCCCACGCAGCCATTGCTGTGGGAACTCAGGGCAAGGTGCGTCAGGCGCAAAAAGAAAGGGCGACCGGTGAACGGTCGCCCCTTGACACTGTGGGTGAAGCTTTAAACATTGAGCAATCTGTCAAAGAACGTGCGGTAGCGTTGCAAGGCAAGGCGCAGCTCTTCTGTGGAGACATCCTCTCCACGGTCCCATTGTTTTTCCAATGTGGAACGCTCCTCAGAAAAACCAGCCGTGAGGCGGTCCATTGCGGTAGCGACCAACTTATCGGCTTCTCGCACCGCCCAGCGCGGTTCATCCACGAAACCTGCCTGAACGCTGCCCCAGCGTGTGCGCAGATCTCCTACGTCCGCCGTTGAAAATAGCGGCGTGACGGAATTTGCAGCCGGTGAAGATTGTCTGTTCATGGTTGCGGGAGTCGATTCGAAATCGCGAGTGTCGAAATCAGACCTCGTTGTCGCATTCTCGACAGGCAGCGAAGCGTTTATCAATCGCGGCTTGTTCAGGGATTGAGTCTCGTTATCGTTCTCTAGAAAGACTCCTTCGCGATCGTTTGCCATTTTCGTCCGGTCAAAATACTGCTCTTCTTCCTGACGTCTTAGTTCTGCCATTATGCCACCTCTCGTTTCGCGCGCACGGCATTCGATTCAAGCAGTTCATCGAATAAGGTGCGGTAATAAATCATTGAATTTCGTAGATCTTCAGTGCTGGCTTCGCCGCGTTGGTGTCGCAGCGCGACCTCGTGAGCCGCGCGATAGTTGTTCACTACGAGCGGGTAGTGCACCGAAATGTCTGCTGACCGTTGTTCGAAGTCCGTCATCGGGTAGCCGCGAAACTGCATCAGCCTTGTGACAAGAGCATCCGCTTCAGTGACTGCCATAGCCGGATCGTCTACGAAGCGCGACTGGACGATACGCCACTCGGTGATGAAGCGCTCGCGCTCGTCGACAGCGAGCGTGCGAAGATGGAACTTCTCCACTCGCTGTTGCCGCTCCAGCAGAACCGTTTCCGCACGAGTGGCGCCTTGCTCTTTGACGACCCGCTCGTATTCAGGGCCAAAATTCTTACGCAGCACCACAGTGCGTTGACGTTTCCGCATTACTGCCCAGACAACGATAAGCAGAGCGATCACTGCCACCGCTATGACGACGATTATCTTGGGATCCATGCTGCCTCCGCTGTTAAAAGGGATGCCTCCCTTTGGTCGCCTGTTGTACTGGATTCCCATTTCACCCCCACCGAGTCGCATGCGATACTCAAAGAGAATGTACAATCGCGTCGTTTTGAAGCTTTCTGGAGAAGCGCTGGCCGCAGGACGCGGCTTTGGCGTTGACGGTGACCGCGTCCACGAAATCGCTGGCGAAATTGCCGAGGTCAGGGACTTGGGAGTGGATATCGCTATTGTGGTTGGCGGCGGGAACTTCTTTCGCGGCGTGGCCGAGCAGGCCAAGGAAATGGATCGCGTCTCGGCTGACCATATGGGCATGCTGGCTACGGTCATCAATGCGCTGGCTATTCAGGACGCACTGGAGAAATGCGGCGTACATGCGCGGGTGATGTCGGCGATTGAGATGCATCAGGTTTGCGAGCCTTACATCCGGCGACGGGCGATTCGGCACTTGGAAAAGGGTCGTGTGGTGATTTTTGCCGCTGGCACCGGAAATCCGTACTTTTCCACAGATACGGCGGCATCTTTGCGAGCCATGGAGATCAAGGCGGACGTCTTATTGAAAGCGACCAAAGTGGAAGGCATCTACGATGCTGACCCGGTCATCAAAACCGATGCTGTGAAATTTGAGCAGATTACGTATATGGACATCCTGCGGTTGGGCTTGAAAGTAATGGATACGACCGCAGTTAGCCTGTGCAAAGACAACAATCTGCCCATGATTATCTTCAACATGAACCGGCCGGGAAATATCCGACGCGTAATCAGCGGGGAGAAGGTCGGGTCACTGGTGACAGCCTGAGTTTAGAGACGCAATACGCCTCCTCGGCTGCAGTGCTGGAGCAGCCTGCAGAGATACTGCATCCCTCCCCTGAGGCTGGCGCCGCAGTAGAAGTTATAAAACCTGCAAAGAAATCGTTATTACCGGCGCTGTCCGGCCTGCGCGCCTTCGCTGCTCTGAATATCGTCTTTTACCACTTTTCGAATCCGAAGTGGTTTGGACCGTTCGCTCCTATCGTTGACAACGGGTATACGTCGGTCAGCTTCTTCCTGCTGATGTCGGGCTTCATTCTCGCGTATAACTACAGCGACCGCGCGCAGAGTGGTCAGTTCAAAGTCAAGCATTTCTGGATTGCTCGCTTCTCGCGGCTTTATCCCGTATACATCTTCGCCCTGATTGTTTCGCTCGGCATGCTGATGGCCGAGTGGCATGTGCGAACCCATGGCGAGTTTGCGCTTGGCGTGGTTCTTACGCCCCTGCTTTTGCAGGGATGGATTCCGAAGCTGGCGACTTTCTGGAATACGCCGGCGTGGACGATGTGCACCGAAGGCTTCTTCTACTTGATTTTCCCGGTGGTGGTCTGCTGGCAGCGTCCGCAACGGTGGCGTGGTCTGATTGGTCTGCTCGCTCTACTCTGGGTTGCAGGTATGTTCTTGCCAACGTTGTACACGCTGCTGCAGCCTGACGGTCCGCATCCGGGGCGATATACAGACAGCTTCTGGATGCGCGCGCTCAAGTTTTCGCCACCGCCCCATGTGCCTGCATTTCTGTTTGGCATTGTGCTGGCGGATGTGGATGCGCGCATCTCTCGGGCTAATCGCTGGCGGCTGTTGCTGGGTATTCTCGGCGTGGGGGCGATATATACAGTGCTTTATTACGGCGACCTCATGCCGTTTGCCCTGATGCACGATGGCTTGCTAATGCCGCTCTTTGGCCTTGCCATTCTCGGCCTTGCCGGACACAACATTGTTGCCCGCTTTTTTGGGTTCTGGCCTTTCGTTGCTGTGGGACAGGCGAGCTATTGCCTGTATATTCTGCACTTCAATCTGTGGGACCTGATTCACAAGTCGCATATGCTCGAGGCGACGCATCTCATCGCGTTCGATCCGTGGATCAGCTATGGGCTGCTCGTTGCGGGGGCGCTGCTGACGATGAAGCTTATCGAGAAACCGACGCAGAAGTGGATTCGCGGATTGGTTCGTTAACAGGCTTAGACGGTGGCCAGCGGAGTGTCAGCAATCACCACCTGATTCCGACCGCCATGTTTTGCCAGATAAAGCGCGCGGTCGGCTGCGCGCAACATTTCTTCCAGCGTGGTACCCGACTGCGGATATGTGGCTACCCCGACGGAAATGGTGATTTCGCGCAAGGCCTCGCTGCGGAATCGGACCCTGAGTTCACTTACGCGCTGTCGAATATTCTCAGCGCGCTCCAGTGCGGATTCCTGCGAAGTTTCCGGCAGGATGATGACGAATTCCTCACCGCCGTAACGGCAGATGATGTCTTCGGCCCTGACAGATTGGCGGAAGGTTTCGGCAACTTCGCGCAGGATGCAGTCCCCGGCTTCGTGCCCGTAGGTGTCGTTGAATTTCTTGAAGTGGTCAACATCGAGCATCAGGATGGAGATGTCGGTCTGGTTTCTTGCCGCGCGGCGTACTTCGCGATCGAGCGAGATTTCCATGAAATGACGGTTGTAGAGATTGGTGAGGCCGTCGCGGATCGATTGATGTTCCAGGCGTGCGCGCAAATTCAATCCGGCGATAGACATGGACGCGATTTCCGCCAGTTCTTCCAGATTGTCTAGATTCGCTCTAACATCAATCCCGACCAGCACTGTCGGGCACTCTATGTAGAGGACGCCAAGCGTATCTCCATGCGCCGCCAATGGAATGCACAAGTAGTTCTCTGGAGAAGCACCGACGAAGTGAGCGCAATGAACCTCGGATTGTCCAGGCTTTCTCCACCTGAGTGTGCCGGATCGGAGACCGCAACATGCGTCGACGGGAAAGCCATCCAGCAATTTTGTTTCACCCTGCGACTCTGAAACGATCTCCACCATGTGGCGCGAATTGTTGATCATGAGGAGCGCAGCATGCACGGAAGGTAGTAGTTGCTTGGTGTAGCGAACGACTGCCTCATGCGCCTGCGTCGGTCTTGTGCAAAGCTGTAGTTCCTCGCGGGCGGCGGTCAGCAGGGTCGATTCAGAAGCTCGTTTTTGCAGGGTCAGCACTGTGACTTCGAGTTGGGAATTTGCGTTAATTACCTGCTGGTCCAGCCTTCGACGACGTCTCGCGTCACGCACGAGGAAGGCGAATAGGGCGATGACTACTGCGAGCGAGACAACCAGAAAGCCAGCGCCAGCGAGCAGGCTGCGATAGATGCTTTTCTGAGATTCTTCGGTTCGTTGACTGAGGAGGGTTCGTTCCGATTCCTGCATTCTGCTGGCATCGTCACGGCACTCGAAGACCTTGTTGTGAGGACTCACGCCCTGTGGCAGAGCTTCATTTATCTGCTGTTTAAGGCCCAAGACGCAGTTGTCGAGTTCGCGTGCTCGCGCCACTTGCGCCGCATTATCCTTTACCAGCTCAACGAGGTGTACGAGGCCGGCATCCAGCGCAATTGCATTGGCTTGAGCGACAGAGATGTCCTCTTCATTTTTCTCCAAAATGTAGAGGCGGCTGGAAAGGTCGATGCGGTCGAGCCGTTGCGAGGTCAGCTGCAGAGTGCTCAGCACCTCCTGAGAATGGTCCCGCCAATCGCGTGAGGCTACCAGGTGCTGGGTAGTGTTGTAAACGAAGAAGGCTGAAGCGCAGATAAAGAAGATAGCGCCTGTCGCGGCGAGCAGCAACAAAGGAACTGTGTGGTCCTTAGTGTTTACCGTAGATGGAACTGGTGTATCCACTCAATTATTGAAGATATCGGCATCAAATCCCGGATGCAGAGCCAAGGATCTAAAGTTATCCAGTGTAGAGAGTGGATCAAGTGTACCGCAAGGGTCGCTGGCATCAAAAGCTAAATTGACAGCAATAAAACGGTTTTCTTTCTATAGTAATAGCCCGTACTGAGGGTGAGTTTCCACCTTCTTAAGCTCCTTTGCTGACAGATTGCACTTATAAACTAGGCGGCAAGAGAAGTTAGGAGTACTTTGGCAGATCGATTTCTCAGACTGTGATCGGAGAACTGGCTGCCTGAACGCGGTTACGTCCGCTTTCCTTCGCGTTATACAGGGCGCGGTCGGCCGAGTGGACTAGTTCCTCGACCGCCTGACCGGCCTGCGGGAATGTCGACACCCCGATGGAAATGGTTACTTCTTTCGTTGCTTCTCCGGGAAAGTCGAGGCGCAACTTGCTCACGCGCTGGCGAATGTCTTCCGCGCGCCAGAATGAAGCCTCGGCTCCCATGCCGGGCAGAATGACAAGAAACTCCTCGCCTCCGTAGCGGCAGACAATGTCTTCCGTGCGTACGGCGTCGCGCAGAATTTCAGCCACTTTTCGCAGGATCTGGTCGCCCGCTTCGTGGCCAAACGTGTCATTGAATCGCTTGAAGTGGTCGATGTCGAGCATCAGCAGCGAAAGGTCGCCCTTTCTCCTTGCGGCCAATCGCAGTTCGCGGTCGAGGGAGATTTCCATGAATCGACGGTTGAAAAGATTCGTCAGTCCGTCACGAATGGACTCGCTTTCAAAGCGCTCGATCAGATTGAGACCGGCAATCCACATGGAACTCATTTCCGCCAGCCGTTGCAGGATATTCAAATGGGCATCAAGCTTATCCGAATCGCACTTTTCGGGACATTCAATATAGAAAATGCCCAAAGCTTGTCCGTGCGCTGCCATCGGCAGACAGAGATAGTCCTGAGGAGGGTTTCCAAGAAAATGCGCGCAGTCGACCTCGGAATTGCCGGGCTTGCGGTGACGTGCGCGAGCCCCGCGGAGTGAGCAGCAGGCGTCAAGCGGGACCCCGTCCATAAGCTGAGCCTGATGGTCGGACGTAGTGGCAAGATCGAGCAGTTGTCGTGAGTGATTGACCGTGAACAGCGTGATTTTCGCAGCGGGTAAAACCTGTGCGACGTAACGCTGGGCAGTTCGATATCCTTCAGCCGGAGTCGCGCATAGCTGTAATTCTCCCCGCAGGGAAGTCAGCAAATTAGTTTCTGTTGCTTGGCTTTCGAGGGTTTTCACCGTGACCTTGAGGCGGTCATTGGTATCTGAGATTTGCTTTTCCATCTCGATCCGCTTACTAGCATCCCGCAGGAGAATACCAAAGAGAATGAGGACGACGGTGAGCGACACCAGCAGAAAGACAACCCCTGCGATCAGGTTTTGGTAGGTAATCTGCTGCGCCTCGGAAATACGCTGCTTCAGCAGAATGGCCTCCTGCAGCTGCATTTGGCTAATGATGTCGCGACACTCCAGTACCTTTCGAGTCATACTCATTCTGTCTGCCTCGGTGCTCTGTTGAAGTTGTGCAAAGAATTGTTTCTTCAGTTCCTGCACGCAGCTATCGGCATTCTGCGCGCGGCTACGCTGACCGGGATCCCTCACCAGATTCCGGAGCTGCTCCATGTCCGTGTCCAGTGAAACTCCAGTTGCCCGAACTGTATTCAGATCGTCTTGATTCCTCGCGGTCAGATATAGGCGGCTCAGGTAGTCGCCTCGTTCCATCTGTCGCGCCGTCAACTCCAGTAAACTCAGCACTTCCCGCGAATGTCTCTCCAGTTCGTGGGACCCGAGCAGACGTAGTGTGTTCCTGTAAAAAATGGCTGCGGCTGTGCACGTGAACAGTAATGCCCCGAGGGCGCCAAGCATGAGCAGAGGTATAGTACGACTTCTTGCACTCAGCGCAGATAGGGGCTTCATACCCAAGAGCGGCGCACCGATGCGAGAAGTGTACAGCACAAGGTATGAGGCAAGAACGAGTTTCGTTGAGAGTCTCTAAGGTATAAGTTGTATTTTGCCTGCTACACTAAAAAGTTTTGTTATGACGGATTCAACTACACTCCAACCTGCCCGTTCTTTGCGTGTTGCCGAGAGCATTGTTGAGCTCATGGGACAGACGCCCATGCTGCACCTGTGTCGTCTCACAACACCCCAGATGGCTGATGTCTACGCCAAGCTTGAGTTCCTCAATCCTGGCGGCAGTGTGAAGGATCGCGCCGCCCTTGGGATGATCCTTGATGCAGAAGCGCGCGGCATTTTGAAGCCGGGTTCGACAATTGTCGAGGCTACGGCGGGAAATACCGGCGTGGGGCTTGCGCTTGTCGGCGTGAATCGGGGATATAGGGTCATGCTCTTTGTTCCCGAAGGCTTTGCCGAGGAAAAATGCATTCTGATGCGTGGTTTTGGCGCGACGGTTGAGCGCACGCCTGAAGCCGAGGGTATGCGCGGAGCGATTCAGCGTGCGCTTGAATTCGCGAAGAGCGGCGAGAATATCTTTCCCGCCCTGCAGTTCGATAATCAGGCGAATCCGCGATTTCATTACGAGACAACCGCGCGGGAGTTGTGGGAACAGATGGAGGGCCGGGTTGATGCCTTTATTGCGGGAGTGGGCACCGGCGGTACCTTTACTGGCGTTGCACGGTTTCTGAAAGAGAAGGATCGCAACATTCTCACTGTTGCGATTGAGACGGAAGGCTCTGTGCTGCAGGGTGGCGAGCCGGGACCGCATAAGGTGGAAGGCATCGGCGCGTCTTTTATTCCCAGAACATTCGATTCTGAAGTTGCGGACGAGATCGTGCGCGTTACGGATGTGGATGCTTTTACGATGGTCAATCGCCTCGCGTTGGAAGAAGGCGTGCTCGCCGGATCGAGCGCGGGCGCGATGGTGCACGCGGCAATCGATGTTGCTGCAAAGCTGGGACCGGGCAAGCGCGTTGCGACACTGATTCCCGATTCGGCGGAACGCTACCTCTCGAAGAAGATTTTTGAAGGTGGGCTGTAGCAGAGCCTGCCTGTCTCTGATAGCCTTTGCGGGCTTAACAATCAGCGAAAACAAGTGTGCAGGAGCACAAACGAATGACGAAATCGAATCATGGATTCTCGACCCGCGCTATTCACGATGGACAGGCGGCTGATCCGCTGACAGGCGCGGTCAATGTGCCAATCTATCTCTCTTCTACTTATCAACAGGAAGAAATAGGCAGGCACAAAGGATATGAGTATGCGCGAGTCTCGAATCCCACGCGCGATGCGCTGGAGACGAATCTCGCATCGCTCGAAGGCGGCTCAAGCGCGCACGTTTTTGCGAGCGGCATGGCAGCCATCATGGCGATGGTTACGATGCTGAAGTCTGGCGATCATGTCATTTGTGGTGAAAATGTCTACGGCGGGACAGCGCGCCTCTTCAACCAGATCGTTGTGAACTACGGGATCGAGTTTACCTATGTCGATACGTCGGATGTCGAAGCTGTGCGTCGAGCGATCAAGCCAGAGACGAAGCTGGTACATATTGAGACGCCAACGAATCCGATCATGACCATAACGGACATCCGCGCCGTTGCGGAGATCTGCCATGCACACAAGATTGAGTTGAGCGTCGACAACACGTTTATGTCGCCGTACTTCCAGCGGCCCATCGAACTTGGTGCCGACATCGTAATGCATTCGACGACCAAGTTTCTTAATGGCCATAGTGATGGTCTTGGCGGCGTGCTTGTCGGAACGACTCCAAAGCACAAGGAGCAATTTGCCTTTGTGCAGAAATGCACGGGTGGCATTCTCTCGCCATTTGAGTGCTGGCTGATATTGCGTGGTGTTAAGACGCTGGCCGTTCGCATGGAGCAGCACGATGAGAGCGGGCGCAAGGTTGCGGCCTATCTCACGCAGCACAAGAAGGTGAAGCAGGTTTTCTATCCGGGCTTGCCGGAGCATCCGCAGCACGCACTCGCAAAGAAACAGATGACTGGTTTCGGATCGATGATCTCGTTTGAAACCGGATCGCTCGAAAAAGCGAACACGCTGCTCAAGAGCGTTCACGTTTGCACATTAGGCGAATCGCTGGGTGGGGTAGAGACGCTTATCTCGCATCCGGCCACGATGACGCATGCTGCGGTTGGGGAGCAGGAGCGGGCGAGACTCGGCATCACCGATGGTCTGGTGCGCTTGTCTGTTGGTATTGAAGACGTTGACGATCTGCTTGCCGATCTCGATCAGGCACTGGCGACGTTGTGAGGAAGGTCCTTGTCTCCTGGAGCAGCGGTAAAGACAGTGCATGGGCGCTCCACCAACTACGGCAGGCAGGCGAATATGAAATTGCCGGGCTGCTGACGACGGTAAACGCTGCCTTCGATCGCGTGGCCATGCACGGGACGCGCCGCGAGATTCTTGAAGCACAGGCCGATGCAGTGGGGGTGGCGCTGTGGACCGTTCCGCTGCCATGGCATTGTTCCAACGCAGAATACGAAGCTGCGATGAGTGATGCTTGCCGGCGCGCGGTCGTTGAAGGAATTGAGGCAATCGCTTTCGGCGATCTGTTTCTTGAGGACGTGCGCCGCTATCGCGAAGAGCGCCTCGCAGGCACTGGGCTCGCGCCGATTTTTCCGTTATGGGGTATGAATACGGTTGCGCTGGTGCGAACTATGCTTCATGCGGGAGTGAGAGCACGCATCGTTTGTGTCGATCCGAAGAAGCTGCCGCGAGAATTCGCGGGGCGCGATCTCGACGAATCTCTGTTGGAACAGTTTTCGCCAGATATCGATCCGTGTGCGGAGAATGGTGAGTTTCATACCTGTGCTTACGCTGGTCCCATGTTCCATAAGCCGATTGCAATTGAGAGTGGGGACGTGGTGGAACGGGATGGATTTGTTTTTGCGGATGTGAAGCTGGCTCCGGAAGCCGTGGGAGCATCCGGAGCCAGCGGTCGTTAGCGGCGACCGTAGTAATAGGGATGATAGTAGTGCGCATGATAGTAAGGCCGCCCGTAATAGGGGTGATAGTAGCTGCGATACGCCCAGCGTCCCGGCACCCAAACCGCGCCAGCATAGTAGCCAGGGGTCCAAATGTAACCTGGTCCCGGGCAAGGTATTGCATACACCGCAGCAGGGCCGACGCGGACTGCAACCCCAACCTGCGCATGAGCAGCCGCAGTGGTAAATAAAGCACCAACGGCAAGGGCAAGAGTGTAAAGTGCGCGTTTCATCATGTTCATCCTCTCAGCGTTTCGGCTTCGTTTTTGTCTGCGAGCCTGAACGCTCATTCTTTCCATCAGTGTGAACAGCAGTTGCGGATAAATGTTGCGCGGACTTTGCACAGCCGCAGCATTGCGGCGAGTAAGTAACTGCATCGTTCCTGCGCATTTGTGCAGCGCGCTGCTACAGTAATCAGAGCGTTCTGAAACTATGTTTGCAAAAGCACAGAGGGTGCACTTTATCGGGATTGGTGGAATCGGCATGAGCGGGATAGCCGAGATCCTGCTGAATCTCGGCTATGCGGTTTCGGGTTCCGATCTGCGCCGGTCTTCCATCACCGACCGCCTTGCGTCGCTTGGGGCCATCGTCTTTGAAGGTCATGCGGCAGCCAATGTGGTTGGCTCTGGCGTTGTCGTCACCAGCTCTGCCGTAAATGAGCATAACCCGGAAGTCATCGAAGCAAGATCGCGTAAGATTCCCGTGATCCAACGCGCTGAGATGCTCGCAGAGCTGATGCGCTTGAAGTACGGCATCGCCATCGCTGGCATGCATGGCAAGACAACCACAACATCGATGATTGCGACTGTTCTCGCGGCGGGGAATCTTGATCCTACGGTTGTGGTTGGGGGCAGGGTCGATGCTCTCGGTTCCAACGCGCGTCTTGGCAAGTCGCAGTACCTGGTTGCGGAGGCAGACGAGAGCGATCGCTCCTTTCTGAAGCTGTCGCCGATTCTCGCGGTTGTCACCAATCTTGATCGCGAACACATGGACTGCTATCGCGACATGGCGGACGTGGAAGATGCTTTTGTGGAGTTCATGGACCGCGTCCCCTTTTATGGGAGTTGTGTCGCGTGTATCGACAACGAGCAACTAGCTGGAATTCTGCCGCGCGTGCGTCGCCGTGTTTTTACTTATGGGACGACATCCAAGGCAGACTTTATTACGCGCATGCTGCCTCCGTGCGATGAAGCGCGCGCACGATTTGAAGTTGCCGCAAATGGTCAGGTTTTCGGGCCATTTTCGCTGCATGTTCCCGGACGGCACAACGTGCTGAATGCAACGGCTGCAGTCGCTATTGCCGCGCAGTTGGAAATTGCTCCGGAAGCCATGGCACGAGGGTTGGATTCATTTCGAGGCGTGGATCGGCGTTTTCAGCTGAAGGGTTGCGAGCGCGGTGTTGCTGTGATTGATGACTACGGCCATCATCCGACGGAAATTCGGGCCACTCTGCATGCGGCGCGCGAGTGTAATTATCGCCAGGTTCACGTCATCTTCCAGCCGCACCGTTATTCGCGGACGCGCGATCTCATGGAAGAATTTCTAAGCGCTTTTGAAGAGGCCAATACGGTGGAGATGCTCGACATCTATGCCGCGAGCGAAGAGCCGATTGCGGGTGTCACGAGTAAGGCGCTGGTTGAAAAGATGCACCAGGACGGTGTCGAATATGCTGCCAACACGGAAGAGGCAATCCAACGCGTGGTGGAGCGCGCCAGCAAAGGAGATGTGATCTTTACGCTGGGCGCAGGCAATGTCTCCCAACTTGCTCCGCAGGTCCTTGAGAGACTGAAATCAGGCAGTTAGCGAGAACAGCTCAGCGATACGATATTCTGATAGATAGTGATTTCTGCACGAATTCTCGCAGTTCTGATGGGTGTTGGCATTCTCGGCCTCGTCAGTTCCACCGTCTTCCAGGGCCTCGTCTTTGCGGGTGCCTACCGTTTTGTGATGGCACGGCGGAGGCATCGCATGATGGCGCAGGTCCCTTATCAGCCGTTTGTGAGCCTGTTGAAGCCGCTGCATGGCAACGAGCCGAATCTTGACGCGCACATCACCAGCTTTTTCGAACAGCACTACGGCAATTTTGAAATCTTGTTCTGTGCACGCCACGCCAACGATGCAGGCCTGCAGACTGCACGCAAGGTCGCTGCTCGTTATCCTTCCGTTCCGGTCAAATTCTTAACGACCGGCGAGCCCTCGTACATCAATGCCAAAGTGTCGTCGCTGGAGAAGATGGCAGCCGCAGCGACGTCAGACATTTTCATCATCAGCGATAGCGATGTGCGAGTGACGCCGAACTATATTCGCGAAGTTGTTGCTCCATTTGTGAATGCGAAAGTTGGAGCGGTCACTTGTCTCTATCGCGGTGTGGCTGACGAAGGCGTCTGGTCGGAGCTCGAAGCTGCGGGTATGTCCATCGAAATGACTTCAGGCGTGCTGGTCGCGAACATGATGGAGGGCATGCAATTCACATTGGGTCCGACGATGGCCGTGCGACGCAGTTGCGTCAATGAGATGGGTGGGTTCGGCTATTTGGGACCGTACTGCGCGGACGATTTTATTCTGGGCAATCAGGTCGCGGCTCATGGACATGAAGTCGTCCTCTCGGATCACGTGATCGACCACATCGTTTTGAATCTGAGCTTTGCTGCATCGGTGAAGCATCAGGTTCGCTGGATGAAGTCGACGCGCTTTTCGCGCCCCAAAGGACACTTTGGAACGTCGCTGACGTTTGCTGTGCCTTTTGGATTGCTCGCCGGTTTCGCGGCGTTGGCCCTGCACATGCCACGTTTGGCATTAGCGTTCGTCGTTTACAGCGTGGTGGCGCGCGTGATGCTGGCGGCAGTCGTGGGCAAGACCGTAGTTGAGGAGCGTCATCTGCTGCGAACAAGTCTGCTCTATCCGCTGCGCGACCTGCTTGGATTCTTCTACTGGGCGGCGAGCTATGCGAGCAGTCACATATTGTGGCGTGGGCGCGTGTATCGCCTGGCTGAGGGCGGCCTGATGCTGCCGAGTCAGATCGAGGGCGACGAGCCAATGAAACGGTCGGCTGATAAAACGGTCGGCGAAGAACCGCTCAGGGGTCGCTGAACGATTCTCTACTGACCGCTCCTTAGCAGCCTAGAGCGGCCGATCTGTATATAGCGTGTTGTGCGAGAGCTCCTGCAGTTTGACCAGATGCCCTGCCAGCAGTGTCTCCACATGATCGTGGTGGTCGCCGGGCACAAAGAGAAATTTGCGCGGACCATTGCCCCACGTCGCAGTCAGATCGTTGTCATCGAGAAAGATGTGCGGAGCATCGGGGTAGTATGAGCCCCAGATCATTGATGAAGACTTGCCATTTACGAGCAATGCCTGCCGATGGGTGTAAAAGACGAGTGATGATCCGTCTGCCTGATCGCCATAAAGGATTAATTGATCGGTAGGCGATGCCAGGTGGTTGACGGTGTCTGCCATTGCCCGCGAGGACAGCATCGGCTCGAAGCGAACGAAGGCTATGTGTGCAGCGATCAAAAAGACAGCCGAGGTAAACGCGACGGATACTGTCGACTCAAATGAGTGGCCACGCCTGCGCAGAATCCACGCCACGAGCGGGCCCACGAGCAACGTCACAGCTGCCAGTGCAGCAGGTAATCGCAGTGCTGCGAACGAAGGGCCGGTGAGATCGAAGAAGTGGGACGAGGCCAGGGAATAATCACCCACGCCGCGATGCGCGAGCAGCGTACCGATGTCCGACTCATAGGGCAGATTGCGCGACGTCCACAGCCCGGCTCCAAGCGCGACGGCGGCAGCGATGCCGACGATCGCAAATGCAGCGTGCGCGCCGGTGAGCCACTTGCTTTTCGCGTTAAGCCAGCGTCCTGCTTCCGGCGCATCTTCGACTGCGCCCAATGCGCCTGCGGTCAGGATCAGCAGCGGAAGATAGGCTGGCCAGGTGTAGTACTCCTGATTGGTTGAGATGGCAAAGAAGAGCAGAATGAACGCGGCATAGAGCGCGAGCAGCAGGCCGGTGCGTGCGCGGAAACGTACCCGAGCCGCCATTCCGGCTGCTTCATAGGCTGTGCTGCGGGCATCGAGAAAGTGCAGCGTATCGGATGCGTTGTAGCGCACGTCGGCCCAGGCAAGCCTGCGATTCCGCCATGCGCGGCGCAGGGCAACCGGGAAGTACAGGCTCCAGGGGAAGAGCCAGACTAACTGACCCAGCCAGAAAACCCAGAACGGCTGCTTGTTGTAGTCGTGCGGATAGCGTCTGCCGAGGAAGCGCAGAACGTGCTCGTTGATGAAATAGAAGTAGAAGAAGCCGTGAACGTGTCCGGGCGTTGGGACATTGCCGACAGGATTGCCATGATCGGGATTTCGCATCCCGGCCAGGATGTGCCACGGTGCCGCAATCGCAAGAAACATGAGCAGGCCGGTCAACAGACGCAGTTGCCGCCACTTGCGCCATTCACCGGTAATGAAGAGATACGGGATTACGGCGGCAAGAAAGAAAACTGGAGCGATGAGCCCTTTTGCCAGCACCGCAATTGCCAGGGCAGCGTACATCCCATACATGCGCGAGGGCTTGCGGTCTTCGAGGCCGGTGAGAAAACAGTAGAGCGCGAGTCCGATGAAGAACGTCAGGATCGATTCCGGAATATAGAAGCGCGTCCAGAGAAAAACACCGAAGCTTGTCAAAATTGCCAGTGCTGCGTAGAAGCCGGCGCGCTCACTGTAAGCTCGCCGCGCCCAAAACCATGCGAGCACAGCACAAGCCAACACGCCGAGCGTCATGGGCAGATGCGTGGCAAACACGTTGTAACCGAAGATGTGATAATCAATCGCCACCATCCAATAGGGCAGCGGAGGCTTCTCGAGATAGCGAATGCCGTTCACATAAAGCGTCACCCAGTCGCCGCTGACAGCCATGTGCTGGGCGGCGTTGGCGTGGGTTGCATCCGCATCATCTAAAAGAGAAGGCGTAAACAGCGCCGCAAAATGAACGGCGAGAAAGACGAGTAAGAGAAGCGTCCAGGTTTTTACCGGAGACGAAAGCAGTGCAGGTTTGCGAGGATTGATACCAGGCAATATCGATTCAATCATGATAATCCCAAAGCTTTAGAATATCAGCGCAGTGGAGCGAGCAAGATCAAACCGAACACAGGCTCGCCCGTCCCGAGCGGCCAAGCCCGATGCGCGCGAGGCGCACCTGCGCAAAATCACAGCAACATTGCGCGGAAATCTGGAGAAGTGCGCGAGCAATCCTGACGTCGATCCGGTGCACGACGTGCGCACAGGCACGCGCCGGCTTCAGGCCATGGTTGAGTCGATCCTGCGCGAGCGCGATGAGGATCATTCGCTGCAAGAGCCAACGGAAGAATGGCTTGGCGCTCTAAAGAAGATGCGTCGCGCGGCTGCTCCGGTGCGCGATCTCGACGTTCATCGGAAACTCTTGCAGAAGTTGGTCAAGGAGATAAGCAGGAACGAAGCGACTGGGGCAACCGCTGGAGGCGGAAATGCTGCGATGAGTGCTCCTCCGGATGTTGCTGAGATTCCGGTAGTCGCCGCCCTGCCTGCTAATCCTCTGATAGAACACGCGCAACATTTGGATGCGTGGCTTCAACATGCGCGCCAGCACAATGCCGAAGCTCTCAAGAAGAAGGCCGCAAAGCTTCTCGCAAAATTCGACGCGGAAGCTGCTGCCTTTGAGTCCGCCATGAAGCTTTGGCCGCGTATGCGGCGACGTCCGCAAAGCGCCGCCATTGTTGCGCTCGAATCATTTGCGCGCCTCGTACATGAGATGGAGCAGCTTGATGCCAATAATCTGCACGACTTTCGCAAGGGTGCGAAGAAGGCGCGGTATATTGCGGAATCTGCTGCTGAAGATGCCCATGCCATTGCCGTCGGAAAGGTGCTCAAGAGGCTGCAGGACGACATCGGCGACTGGCATGACTGGCTGGTTCTTGCAGAGGAAGCCCGTACTGCGCTTGGAGACAAAGGCAACGACATCATCGCGTTGCTGGACACTGAACGTGACCATCACTACGTGCTCGCGATGAAAACGGTGAACCGGTTGCGCGGGAGGCTCATGGGCGAATGGCTGGCAACGTCGCAGCCCCGGCGTCGTTCTCCATCCTTAGCTTCAAAGACGACGCGAACGAGAACTGCGTCATCCTGATTGTGGGCCAAACGGGCTTCTAGATCTTGTTTCACGGCGCGCGTGCAATCTTTTTGTCACATAGTTCGTGTATCTTTCTTGAAAGACCCGAAGAAACCCGAGCACACTCCCCAAAAGAATGCAGACGTTTGCCGCCATCGACATCGGTTCCAATTCCTGCCGACTCAAAATTGCCCGTGTAGTTCAACATCAACTCAAAGTTTTGCACGAAGACCGTGAGGTTACGCGTCTTGGTGGCAGCGTATTTGAAACCGGCCTGGTTTCACCAGAGTCGATGGCCGCAACGCTCGACGCTCTGAAGCGCTTCTACCGCGCCACACAGTTGCATGGAGCGGATAAGGTCCGCGCGGTTGCCACGGCTGCCATGCGTGATGCACGCAATGCTCGCGCCTTCCTTGCCTGGGTGCGCGATGAGACTGGCTGGGACGTTGAGATTATCTCGGGACTTGAGGAAGGTCGCCTGATACATCGCGG
Source organism: Alloacidobacterium dinghuense (assembly GCF_014274465.1). Taxonomy (NCBI): domain Bacteria; kingdom Pseudomonadati; phylum Acidobacteriota; class Terriglobia; order Terriglobales; family Acidobacteriaceae; genus Alloacidobacterium; species Alloacidobacterium dinghuense. Next base: position 5,956,706 of record NZ_CP060394.1, read on the forward strand.
CATCATGAGCAACGAGCCTGGAACCGCAGGCCGCTGCCTGCTGATCGACGTGGGCGGCGGCAGTTGCGAGATTTCGCTCTCAGAACGTAAGCGCATTAAGGAGACCGTCAGCGTCCCGCTCGGTGCGGTGCGGCTGACCGAAGAATTTCTGCAAAGCGATCCGCCGTCGAAAGAAGATATCGCGCGTCTCAAGCAGTTCATCGCTCGCGAACTCCGCAAGGCCGAGCGGCGCGTCCATCCGGTGGAAGTTCAGACCGTGATCGCTACATCGGGCACGGCGGCTGCGCTCTCGGAAGCCGGCAAGTCTTTGGTGAGCAAACAGCGAGCCAGGGAAGCAACCGGGAAAAGCGACAGCCTCACACCAACGCAGCACGTCCGCAAGCTGACCGAAAAGCTCACGAAGATGACCAACGACGAGCGGACGAGCGTCCAGGGTGTCGGGCCCCGCCGATCCGAGATCATCGTTGCCGGGGCGCAGGTTTTCGCTGAGCTGCTCGAAGCATACAGGTTGCCAGGATTCCGTTATTCCTCGATGGGGCTGCGCGATGGGATTCTCGCTCAGATGCTCGCCGAGCAGGATCCGCGGGCAACGGCGCATCAACAATTTGAGCGGGACCGGTGGGAGTCAGTGCTTGAAACCTGCCGCAAATATGGTGTTGATCCGCGTCAGGCGGAGCCTGTACGCCAACATGCTGTGCAGCTTTTTCGGGACCTTGATCCGGTGCATAGGCTGCCTCCTGAATATCTCACCTGGCTGGAAACGGCGGCGATGCTGCGCGATATCGGCAAGTTCATGAACTATCAGGGCTATCATCGGCATGCGCAGTACATCATCGCCAACTCGGAAATGTTCGGATTTACGCCGGCGCAGCGCGTCATTACCTCGGCCGTCGCGCGCTATCTCGGCAAGAGCCGGCCGGAGCCAACGGGACGCACCATGCGGCAGGTGCCTCCGGAGGAGCATGAGCATGTGCGTCGTGCGGTGGTTTTATTGCGGCTCGCGGTGGCGCTCAATCAGGACCGAGCCAGCGACGTTTTGCGGGTAAAAGTGCGCGTCTATCCCAAGCAGGTATTGCTGGAAATCAGTCCGGGGCCTACCGGTGCAGCTCTGGAACTCTGGTCGCTGCGCAAGGAAGCGGTTTACTTCCGCGAGGTTTTCCGCAGAGACCTCTTCGTCACGTTGGTATAAACACCGCGCAAGATGCGCGGATCGACCAGCCAGTTCAGCACGCCTGGACGACGCCCGCAGTCGACGCGTGCGATGGCTCCTTTGCGCAGGCGAAGACTTGCGCGGCCCGGCGAAACAATCATCGAGCCGAGAAAATGCTCCAGATTGGGGTTGTGGCCAACCACCAAGATATTTTCGTGTGGTCCCAGGCCGGCGATGTACTGCTGGAAAGTGGCGACTGTCGCACCCGGAGCCAAGGCATCTGTTACCTGGATTTTCGTGTCATAACCGACTTCCGTCCCAACCAGTGAGGCAGTTTGTAATGCACGTTTCAGCGGGCTGGATGCGATCAGATCAAACTGCACCCGCAACGCATTCAGAAAGCTGCCGACGAGAATGCATTGCTGCTTTCCTTCCTTGTCCAACGGGCGCTTCACGTCCAGGAGGGGATTTTCGCGGCGTATACCCGCACTTGCATGGCGAAGAACGTAGAGATTCATGAATTGGTAAGGCCTTTTTTCAACTGTGAGTATGCGAGAGCCAGTAGTTTCTGGCCAGCATCTTAACCTGATTGTAACAATTGGTTGGTTTGGTCTTTTCAGGCGGGGCGTCGACCGGAAGTAACTGGAGCAGGCGAGGGGATCGGCTCGACAGGAAAGCCAGGATCAACGCCCGAGCTTCCCGGCCTGGAAGGCGGAAGCGGATCCGGGTCTGGATCGGGCTCCGGCGCGGGTTTGGGAGACGGTTGCGGCCAGGTCCCGGGGTCGATGCCGGGAATTCTATTGAGAAGCGTCGGGTGGAGCTGAGAGAGTAACCAACGTGATAGGGGGTCGGAGGTCGCCATGGTGCTCAGTGTGATAGAAGGGGGCAAGCCGCTATGGGTTGCCCGGAACTGCGAGACTCATCGCTGCCAAAGTTGACTTATTAGTAATCCACGGAGCCACTGCTTTTCGCTGCACAATTGAAATCCACATCCCTCCAACGCGGTTTGCTGGTCGGGCAAGGACCGCACTTCGAGTCCGGTTAACAGGCCGAAGGCTGCATAAAGGCTTGAAATGACGGCTCGCCCAGCTACGGAAGCAGTTTCTCCTGATGACCGCGCAAACTCTGAAACCACCCATGAGGCATTTGCGGCTAACCGGGGAGTAATTCGGTCTACAAGTGCCTCAAGATCAGGCTGAAATAAGCAATCAAAGAAGAAATGTGTGACGACGAGGTCGTAGCCACTTTTGGCAGGTGTGAAGCCGCGAGCGTCGGCCTCGTGCAGGGTGATGCGCCTTCGCGCTTCGGGCGTGAGCCGTTCTCTTAGGAGACGCAGCATGGCCGGACTTATATCGACCACGTCAGCTTCAATCTGAGGATTGGAGTGAAGTAGCCGCGCCAGGAACCGTCCATCGCCGTCACCGAGCACCAGGGCACGCCGAGCACTCGTAAAACTGGGCAAGAAGTGAAAGCGGCAACGTTCCAGTGACCGTCCGAATGTTGAATACTCCAGCCAGCGATAAGGCCGAGCCAGACGATCGAAGTTCAGCTGGCGGCTCACCCTAGCCACGCCACAAAGAGGAGTGGTGTCAGTAAGGCTGCGTCGACAGCGACACGTAGTTGCAGGGGGCCAAAACGCTGCTTGCGGCTCGCCAGCCAGACGAGCAAAAAGGCGCTCATCGCTGAAGCCAGAAAAAGGCTCACACTGGCGCCATCATGGAGACAGAGCAATGCCATAGCCAGGGAAAGCGCCAGCGTCGTTGATGCAAGACCTCGCAGGTGTCGTGCGGCCCATGACGTTGTTGAATGCGATGAATCTGTCGCGGAACCCTCCCAACTCTCGATCGCTACGCAATTCAGCCAGCACAAAACAGCGAAGATGGCGACCGGAGGTACCAGCGCAGACTTTCCGTTGGTGTCCCGTGCCCAGGTCGGTACTGCGGTTGCGACGGCAAACAGCACGCCTACGGCAAGCTCCTTCGGAAGCCATCGCTCTGCCTGGCGCCCATGAGTATGCACAATCAGGAAATAAAACGCTGCGAAGGCGAAGACGGCAGCGTCCCCTAAACGAGCCGCTGGCGACATTCGAGTAAATATGATCCAGGCAAAAGCCGGACTGACGATCGCACCGGCTATGAGAAAGGTCGATCGATGCTGTGAATAGAAGAAGTGCCGCTCACGAAGACGCTGCCAATTCGTACGATCCAATCCGTCAAGAATGCGGTCTGCCACGTAGATCAACCATGTTCCGACGGCCAGCAATGCAGGCGCTAACACAGGCAAATCGATATGCGCGACGCGGGAAAAACTCCAGCACCACAATGCGGCAACTGTCGGGGCATCCAGGCTGAGTAAGTGCCAATACACGGGGAGCTTCGCCGGGATGCTGGTGAATCGCGTTGTTGCCGAGGTCTGCTCAGCTGCAAGAGCCACACTTTATTGTAAGAGGCCAACACGAATCCGAGGAGCTGAAGCGGCTCCAAATACCCGCGAACGCTCTGGATGCACGAGCCAAGCATTCGCTTTGAGTCGCAATTAATCTGCTGCGACTCTGCGTCGGGATGACACCTTCTTCGCGGGTACTTTCGGCTTCGGTTGCTCCTCTTCCGGCAACTTTGGGATATCGTCTGCCGAAGCCTTGCCCTCGGCTACGCGCATGAAGAAATCCTGTGAGCTGAAAGCGGGCAGAGATTTGCCAAGCGCTGTCTCGCGCACACGGTGGTACTTGCCGTCGCCTGCAAGGAGCCGGGTTTTTACCGTGTCGGCAAGATAGGCGGCGAGGATCTCGTTGCGAAGGCGCGCGCAGAGTTGAGCGTCCTTAACGGGAAAAACGACTTCGCAGCGCTCAAACAGATTGCGCGGCATCCAATCGGCGCTGCCGCAGTAGAACTCTTCTTCGCCAGCATTCGCAAAGTAAAAAATGCGGCTGTGTTCCAGGAAGCGGCCCACGATCGACCGCACGCGAATGTTGTCGCTTACACCTTTCAGTCCCGGACGTATGGCGCAGATGCCACGCACGATCAAATCCACCTGCACACCGGCCTGCGACGCAGCATAGAGCGCTTCGATAACACTCTGCTCGAGCAGCGAGTTCATTTTGGCGATGATGTGAGCTGGTTGGCCCGCCTTGGCATGCTCTGTCTCTCTTGCGATTAGCCGAATAAAGCTCTCCGCCAGCGTCAGCGGGGCTACGAACAAGGGCGCGTAATCATCCGACTCCGAGTGCGCGGTCAGGTAATTGAAGACGCTGTGCACACCCGCCGTGATTGCAGCATCGGAAGTCAACAGGCTGAGGTCGGTGTAAAAGCGCGCAGTATTCGGGTTGTAGTTGCCTGTTCCAAGATGCGCATAGCGGCGGATCGTCCCATCCGGATCGCGACGCACGAGGAGGGCCAGTTTGCAATGCGTTTTCAGGCCTACGATGCCGTGAAAAACCTGTACGCCAGCATCTTCGAGATCACGCGCCCAGCGAATATTCGACGCTTCATCGAAGCGAGCCATCAACTCGACGACGACCGTCACTTCCTTGCTTTGGGCGGCATCGACAAGGGCACGAAACATGGGGGAATCAGAACTCGTTCTGTAGAGCGTCTGCTTGATCGAGATCACGTTAGGGTCGGCGGCTGCAGACTCGATATACCCGACCACGGCATCGTACGAGTCATACGGATGATGCAGCAGAATGTCGCGGTGCCGCAGCTCATCAAACAGATCCGCCGATTTGCGGTTTAGCCGCAGCTCGTGCGGAACGAAAGGCGCAAACTTCAGATCAGGCCGTGGCGCATCGCTGTAAAGGTTCATTAAGCGAGACAGGTTCACCGGCCCATCGGTGCGGTAGACCTGCAACTCATCCAACTCAAAATTGATGCGCAGACGGTCGATGATTTCGGCGTCGGCCCGGCGCTCAATCTCGAGCCGAACAGCATCTCCTTTGCGGCGATTATGAAGCTCGGTCCGGACTGTCTCCAGGAGTGAGCGCGCCTCTTCTTCCTGGAAGTACAGATTGCTGTTTCGCGTCACGCGAAAGGCGGCTTTGGAAAGAATCTCATAGCCCCGATACATGCCTGCGGCATGCTTTTCAATGAGATCGTGCAAAAGAATGAAATCGTGCGTCCCTGGTGAGCAGCAAGGCAAGGGCACCAGCCGTGGCAGTGCACGCGGTACGGTGACTACACCCAGAACCGGACCCGCTGTGCCCTTTCGCTTGCGCCGCAGAAGTAGAGCAATGCAAAGCGCCTTGTTCAGAACGCGAGGAAATGGGTGGGCGGGATCGATTGTGATAGGCGTGAGCAGAGGATCGACTTCGCGCTGGTAAAATGAGGTCGCCGCCTCTTTTGCCGTGTCTCCCAGCTCATTCCAGCCCAGCACACGCACGCCCGCCTCGTGAAGCGCCGGCTGCAACTCTTGATTCCAGCAGGCATACTGCTGGGTCATGAAGGAGTGCATATCCTCCGTGAGCGCTTCGAGCGTTTGCTGAGGCGTCACTCCCTCGGGGCCGATATCGGTGTAGCCGTCTTCGATCCGTTGTAGCAGTCCGGCCACTCTGATCTCGATGAATTCGTCTAAGTTACTGGCGGTAATGGCCAGAAATTTCACCCGTTCCAGCAGAGGATTCGAGGTATCCTGGGCCTCTTCCAGCACGCGCCGGTTAAATTGCATCCAGGACTCGTCCCGGCCAATCAAAAGGTTCTGCGGTTGCGTCGAACGTGCGTTCATGGCTCTAGATCCGGACTTAGATGGAAAGTGTACACAATCTGCTATACACCGGGGCCGGGCGTGCGGATATGAAAGGCCCGCTAAAAAGACGGCCTTTTTAGTCCGATTTGACTCCTAGACGCCACTCCATGAGGATAAAAGGTAGCTGTTGGAGGAAATGCGATGGGAAAACACGGTTGTAGCGATGTGCTCGTTCAGGATACAGCGGCCAAGCTGTTTCAGACCGCAGCCCTCCTGCTCGGAGACGGGGACGAGGCAGTCCGCCTGGTCGAGGAAACCATGGCGGGAGCCGATGTCGATCCTTGCGCGGACGGCAACCAGGCCACGGCCGTACTCCAGAACCAGCTCGTACAGGCGGCTATTCGCGAACTCAGCCAGCGTGAGCCCGGTTCGTTTGCCGCAGTTGAAACAGAAGGCGGCAACGCTCTTTGCATCGACGATGATGACCTGTCCGTTTCCGGTATCACCTCGGCTCAGCTGAGCCAGCTTCTTCTTGAAGGCAGAGGCCAGCTTCGTGATTGGCTTGAACACCTGCCAGCAGCGCAGCGGGCTGTCTTTGTGGAGAGAGCCATGCTAGGGCGCGACAATGCCGCGACCGCGCAGACAATTCGCAGTGCAGGCGGTGAAACCGCTGCAGGCTGGACGGCGGACAAAGTTAGTGGAGCCTTCCGCCAGGCGCTGTGCTCGCTGGCTAACTCGCTGGCACACTCAGCAACCCCGACTCCTGTCGCTTAACTCCTTTTGGGCCGCGGGTAATTCCCCTGACGGCGGAAGACTAGTGTGCCTAAGCAAGGTGACGTGAGCATTGGGCCGATCTGGCCGCTGATTCTCGCCACCACGGCCATGTAAAATGGCATGGTTCCCGGCGCAAGGTCTTGATTCCCTGTTATTTTCTGAATTTTTTGAACAGACTACGCATCGAAAGTAAAGCCCCTTTTGGGGTATCTCCGGGTAACACAGGTGAATCGTTGGTCCAAATAACCAGAAATGGCTGGCGGTGGCGTGTGGCTTCCGGTCTGCTGGCAGTCGGCTCCCTCATCGCTCCAGCGAGTGCAGTGGCACAGTTGGGGGCACCTACAAGCAGCAGCTCCTCGTCGTCCATTCCCAGTCCTTACCAGATTTCCACGCCACAGCAGGGTGGCAGCGGCTTTCAGGGCAGTGTCGTTGAAGACAAGCCCACAGAAGGCGTACTCCCGCTGTCTCTGGACGATGCGATCCAGCGCGGTCTGAAGCACAATCTTGGCTATATTCTCAGCGCCGAGAACACGACCAATGTGAACGGCTCGCGCTTGCAAGAGCTGCAAGATTTGCTTCCTACGGTGAAGGCCAAAGGAGAAGTCTCTGTACAGCAGGTGAACCTCGCAGCCGAAGGTCTCCGCATTCCTGGCTTTCCCACGATCATCGGGCCTTATGGCTTTACCGATATTCGGGCTTCGCTTGATTGGTCGCTGGTGAACATCGCCTCGCTCCGGAACTACCTGGCGGCGAAACACAACTTCCAGAGTTCGAAGCTTTCTGTTGATGATGCCCGCGACATGGTGGTGCTGACCGTGGGCAATGCCTATCTGCTTGTTATCGCCGACAAGTCCCGTATCGACAGTGCCCAGGCGCAGGTGGACACCTCAAAGGTATCGCTCGACCAGGCAGTCGCGAACCATCAGGCCGGAACCGCTCCGCTGCTCGATGAGCTGCGCGCCCGCGTCGATTACCAGACGCAGCAGCAGACGCTCATTTCCGCGCAAAACGCATACGAAAAAGACAAGATCGCGCTCGCTCGCGCCATTGGTCTGCCGCTCGAACAGAAATTCGAACTCAGCGACCAGGCGCCGTATGCGGCCCTCGACGATGTCGATCCCGACACGGCTGTACAGCATGCAATCGATACCCGCAGTGACCTCAAGGCAACGGCTGAGCAGGTCAAGTCGGCGGAAAAAGCCCGCTCCGCTGCAACCGCTGAGCGATATCCGACCATCAGCTTCTCGGGGGACTATGGCGACATTGGCGTGAACCCGGCGAACTCGCACGGAACCGGTAACGCTTCCGGCACGCTTTCTGTCCCCGTGTATGAAGAAGGAAAGCTTGGCGGCGATGCACGTCAGGCGCAGGCGCAGCTTGAAATCAAACGCGCGCAGTTCAGTGATCTTCACGGGCAGATCAGTGCCGATGTGCGCGACAGCATCCTCGACATTCGTTCTGCGCAAAAGCAGGTGGAAGTCTCGCGCAGCAATGTGCAACTGGCGAATGAAGCATTGAGCGAAGCGCAACAGCGCTACGCTGCCGGGGTTTCGGATAATCTTGCCGTATCACAGGCGCAGCAATCCGTTGCTCAGGCAAATGATCAGTATGTGAGCAGCCTCTATCAGCACAACATCGCGAAGCTTTCTTTAGCGCGAGCGCTGGGAGTCGCTCAGAAGAACTACAAGAGTTATGTGGGAGGAAAGTGAAACGTGGCCGAGCAGGTAGCGGAACCTACAGAAAAAAATCGCATCGACACGCCTGAAGAGCGGGCGCCGCAAAAGTCGAGTAAGCGGTTCATCATTATCGGAGTTGTCGCTGTCCTGGTGATTGTCGGGCTTCTCTGGTGGTGGCATTCCACCTACTACGAGGACACGGACGACGCGCAGGTCAACGGGCACCTGATCCAGATCAGCGCGCGCATTCAAGGCCATGTCCTCAAGGTGAACGTCGACGAAAACCAGTACGTTGAAGCCAACACAGTCATAGCAGAACTCGACCCCAAGGACTTTGAAACAGCAGTCGCACAGGACGAGGCCAATCTTGAAGCTGCCCAAGCGGCCTATGAAGCCGCTAACGTCAACGTCCCCGTCATCCACATCAACACCGGCAGTACTCTGACCTCGGCTGGTGCAGACGTCTCCAGCGCGGACGCACAGGTCGTGCAGTCCGAACACCAGCAGCAGGCTGCGCAGGCTGCGGTCGTGCAGGCCGATGCCAACAACACCAAGGCGCAACTCGATCTGCAGCGCTACAAGCCGCTCGTCGAAAAGGATGTGATCTCCAAGCAGCAGTTCGATGCTGCTGTAGCCGCGGCCGACGGCGACAAGGCCGCTCTGGAACAAGCCAAGGCCAATCTCGAAGCTGCGAACTCTGCAGTCCGAGTGGCGAAAGACCGTGTAGCCTCCGCGCAGGCGTCCTTGAAATACGCTCAGACCGGGCCGCAACAGGTGGCCATTCAGAAAGCCCGCGCGGACCAGGCTGCTGCCCAGGTCCAGCAAGCGAAGGCCGCGCTCGACCAGGCCAAGCTGAACCTCAGCTACACCAGAATCTATGCCTCGACGGCGGGCATCATCACCAAGAAGAGCGTCGAAGTGGGACAGAACGTGAGCGTCGGCCAGAACATGGCCACCCTCGTCTCGCTCGACGACATCTGGATCACTGCCAACTTTAAGGAAACCCAGCTCGAGCACATGCGTCAGGGACAGCTCGTCACCATCAGTGTTGATGCCTACGGCGGCCGCAAATACGACGGCAAGGTGACGCAGATCGGTGGCGCTACCGGCTCTGTTTTGAGCCTCTTCCCGCCGGAAAACGCAACTGGAAACTACGTCAAGGTAGTTCAGCGTATTCCAGTGCGTATCGACTTGACCAATCGTGACCAAAACTCTGACCATTTGCTGCGTCCGGGCATGTCGGTTGAGCCCAAAGTCAGGGTGAAGTAATCTGCATCCGCGCGATTCTCGGACCCAGGCAATGTAACATCCGCCGTGGTCTGAGAATCGCCCGATCTTTTGACCAAAGCCTGACATTTTGATGACAAAATCCGCACAGCGTCCACAGATACTGGTGCGATAGATCATGACCTCCAGACAAGAAGAATGCGTAAGGCCATCCTGGAGCGACGACCACTTGGATTCTTCTTCTCCGCCTGAAATCAAGGCTTCTTACTTTGACGAGAAGCTGGGAGCATGGGTGTTGAGTCGCTATGCGGATGTGCTTGCCGCGTTCCGCAGTCCCGTTCTTGTGCCAACAGGCGCGAAGGGTGGATCAAAGAAAGCGGCACCCAATGAAACAATACGATTGAAGATGCGCGCGGAGACAAAGGCGGCGCTCTCGCTCCGGCAATTGTATAAGTGGCAAAAAATTCTCACGTCGGAGGCGGACGCATTAACGCAGCGCCTGCCTCTCGGTGTGCCAGTGAACCTAGTTGAGAAAGTTGCCCGGCCGCTGTGCCTTACGCTTGCAGTAGCAGTGACGAAGGCCGATCCAAAGGATGCAAGCCACCTTCAGTCGTTGGCCAGGCACGTTTCCGCTGCGGCCGCAGAACCGTACGACACGAAAATTGGAGCTTCCGCTGAAGCAGCAAACGCAGAGCTTCGTGGTTGCTTCCACGCCGGGGCCGAAGCCCTGCGCGACTCAGGTTTCGTTGCGCTCTCGCATACCTTACCTTGTTTGCTTGCAAATGCGTGGTTTGCATTGCTTGCGCATCCCCAGCAATGGAGACGTCTGCACCAGCGACCGGCGCTCACCGCGAAAGCAATGGAGGAGTTGCTGCGTTATGCAGGATTGACGCGGCTTCTTTTTCGTCGCGCCATTGAGGATGTAGATCTTAACGGTGTTCCTCTGCGGAAAGGCGATCGCGTGATACTAAGAATTGCGGTTGCCAATAAAGACCCGGAGCGCTTTCCTCGGCCCAATGAAATGGACTGGGTTCATCAGGGGAAAGGCCACCTTGCGCTTGGCTCAGGTCCGCACACGTGCGTGGGAGGAAGCCTGATTCGCATGGCGGCCATTACGATCACGCGCCCGCTGCTGGAGCGTTTTGGGTGGGTTGAAATTACGGGAACTGTAGAGTGGCATGGCGGTCCCGTCTTCCGTTCTCCCGCTACATTACCCGTTTGTCTCTATGAGACGATTCCTGTTATCTGATCCTTCCTTAAGATTAGTCGGTCTGATTCCAACCTTCAGCAGCGTCGGTTCGGGCTGTTGCATCTAAACATGCAGAGTGGAGGATTGAAGTATGAGCAAGCCTGCCCTGAAAGAAGTTACGAGCAAAGCAGACCACATTACACCCCACTGGCACCAGAACGCCAAAGAAATTCAAAAGTTCGGCACAGTCATCAGTGACATGCCTATCGGCTTGGATGAAAGTGCCCGCCTGGAGATTACGGGGCGTCTCAATGTCCTTCTCGCTGATACCGCAAGCTTGCGGGACCTTTATAAGAAATCGCACTGGCACGTCTCCGGCCCGACCTTTTATCAGCTTCACCTTCTCTTCGATAAGCATTTTGGCGAGCAGGTAGAGCTTGTTGACGGCCTGGCGGAACGCATCCAGATGCTTGGCGGCGTCAGCATCGCCATGGCGCACGACATCGCAGAAACCACACGCTTGCAACGCCCGCCCAAAGGCCGCGAAGAAGTTCCGGTGATCATCTCGCGCCTGCTTGAAGCACACAAGATCATCCTCGACGATGCCCGCAAGCTGGCCAAGCGTGCAAGCGACGTGCGCGACGACGGTACCAATGATCTCCTGATCAGCGACGTCGTCCGCACGAATGAAATGCAGGTATGGTTCATCAGTGAGCACCTGGTAGAGATGCCACTGGTCTTCGCCAGGTAACCAACAACGTTTCATACATAACTTGATACACAAAGGCCCAACCTGATCGCTGGTTCGGCCTTTTGTTTTGTATGGAATGACGGATAACCCTTCATGTCCTTCCGCGTCAATCACTCGATGGACTAGACTAATCCGTCTGGGAGGCAGAGCATGCCGTACCGCAGAAGTCTTACTCTGTCCGCGCTGTTCCTGTGCTGCCTGGCTGCTGCCGCAAAGGACAAGAAAAAACTTCAGCTGCCGGTCGACGTGCTCCAGGCACATACAGCCTGGGTGATCGTCGATCCCGGCGCGGGCGTTGATGTCACTGACCCAAATGCCAATCGCATTGCTCGCGCTGATGTCGAAAACGCTCTGGCAAAGTGGGGCAGGCTCATGCCGGTAACGGACCCGTCCCAGGCGGACCTCATCATTGTGATTCGCAAAGGCAACGGCAAGCTGGTGCAGCCGACAATCGGCGGCACACCCATCAACGCTCCGCCTCCCGTGATTGCCCAACGAACAGATACCGGCGTCACTGCTTCCGGTCGCGCTGGGCCGCCACTTGAAACGTCCGATCCGCATCCGGAAATGGAGGTTAGCACTCCGGACGACACGTTCGCCGTGTACCGCGGCGATCCGAACCACATCACAGAGCAGAATCCCCTCAATTCGCCGCCAGTATGGCGATACACGAGAAAGGACGCGCTTGAGCCTCCCGGCGTTCCAGCAGTGGACGCTTTTCGCAAAGCTATTAACGATTCGGAGAAAGCACTGGCTGGTCCTTAGTCACTCAACCCGCAGCATCGCAACCGGATCGATCCGCAGCGCCCGCAGCACTGCAGGTACAGCAGCAATTACAACCGCCAGGAGAATCGTGAGGCAGGGAACTGCCAGCACATTAGCATCGGTAGCCTTTACTTCATACAGCAGCGACTCGACATAACGCACTGAAGCCATACCGAGAGCCAAACCCGCAATCGTACCCACGATCACCGCGAACGCAATCCCCGCCGTGACGCGCCGCGCAACATCCCCAATTCGCGCGCCTAGCGCCATGCGAATCCCAATCTCGCGCTCCCGCTGCTGTACTGAATAATTCAACACACCGTACAACCCAACCCCGGCAAGCAGCAGCGCAACCGCGCCGAAGAAGAAAGCCAGCGTCGCCAGCAGGCGTTCGCGTATCGTCTGCGACTGGTTTAGCTCCAACTGCGTCCGCACATTTGAGACGTGAAACCCGGAGCGCGCCTTCGCCACGTCCTGCCGCAGCATCGAGGCCAGCGCCATCGGATTTGCTGACGCGGTGCGCACAATGAACGTATCGCTCTTTAACGGATGCATTTCCCCGTTTTTATTCATGTTGTGAATCGGAGTAAAGATAACAGGCAGCATCGGCTCGCGAAGCCCGCGGTAATAAGCATCGCGCATCACGCCAATCACCTGCATGCGTTCACGCGAGCCGTCATCCGACGCCTTCACAAAGGCACGCCCAACTGGATTCGCATCATTCAAAAATTTCCTGGCAAACGTTTCATTCACGATCGCGGCGTTGGGATACAGATCGCCCTCGCGAAAATCCCTGCCGGCAAGCAGCGGAATCCGCATGGTCTCCAGAAAGCCTGGAGAGACGCTTAGAAAATAAGCAAGGTCAACGCTCGGGGGCCCTCCATTCACCGAGATCGAATCATTCCAACCAACGCCTTTCAGCAGAGCCCATGAAGCTTGCGATACGCGCTCAACTCCCGGCACCGAGCGCAAATGGTCAGCCACCTGATCCCAGTAAAGCGACGACTGCGCAGGACGGCTTGTCGTCTCCAGCAATAAAATCCTCTCAGTAGAAAACCCCGTGGACTTGTTTGAAAGCCGTTCAAATGTAGTCACAAACAGTCCGGCCACAAATAGCACCAGAAAACAGAAGGCCACCTGCAACGCAATCATCCCATGCATCATCCGCTGCCGCGAATGCGGATCATCGCCGCCTTTCAAAATGCTGACCGGCTTGACCGACGAAGCCCGCAGCGCAGGCAGCAGCCCGAAGAGCAGAACAACAATCAGCGTCAGCGCAATCCCAAACCCAAGCACACGCCAGTCCGCAGGCAAAATCACTCGCGCAGGATTATCCGGCGGATTGATCATGCTCACCACGAACGGCGCAGACCACCATGCGAATAGCGCTCCGCTCGCGGCCGCAAGACACGCCAGCAGTATGCTTTCGACAAGCACCATCTGCACCAGTCTCCACCGACCCGCGCCAATCGAAACCCGCAGCGCCATTTCGCGCGCCCGAGCCGCAGCCTGCGCCGTCATCAGGTTTGCTACGTTCGCGCAGGCAATCAGCAGAACCATCAGCACCAGCACTGCAAGAGCAGCCAGCGCGTGACTGTATTCCTGTTGCATTCCAGACGCACCCGTGGGCGCAGGTTCCATCCGCACCTGATTGGCGAGCACATTCTTTAGCGTCTCCTGCGACAGCCCGGTCTCACCGCTCAGCCTTTGCGCCTCAAACGCATGGCTGACCGCCTCCAACTTTGCTCGCAACGGCTCAATCGCAACTCCCGGACTGACGACAGCCAGTGTGCGAAACCATGTCCAGTCATTGCGCGTGACGCCGTTATGCATCATCGTTGGAACAAAAATATCGACAAGCGTACCCGGCTCTGTGCCAGTGAATTTCTTCTCACTGACGCCAATAATCTCAAAAACGCCCCCATAAACGCGGTCGTCAACATGGAGAGTACGCCCAATCACATGAGGGTCACGCCCGAAGCGCCGCGTCCAATAGTCGTAGGAAAGCACCGCATACGGAGCCGCGCCCGGCTTTAGATCATCATTCTCCGTAAACAACCGGCCCAGCGCAGGCTCAATGCCATATGTGGGGAATAGCCAACCCGACACATACTGCACATTCGCCTTCTCTATCTCGTTGTCGGTTTTGTATGTGATGTCCGTGCGACTAACATACGAGACCGCAATCAATTCCGCCTCGTCTTTCGCCGCAGCGCGCATCAGCTGAAAGCACGGATACGCCCACGAATCCCATTCACCCGGCTTGTTGTCGAAACCCATCCCATACCGCGACAAAACATACAGCCGCTCCGGATGTTTCACTGGTAATGGACGCAGCAGCAACGCATCAATCAGCCGAAACGCCGAAGTGCAGGCGCCAATCGCCAGTGCCAGCGAAAGAATCGCCGCAGCGGAGGTCACTTTGTTGCGCTTCAGCTGCCGCCACCCAAACACAAGATCAGCCCGCAGCGAATCGAGCCAGCCAATCACGCGGACATCGTGGCTCTCCTGCCGCTGCCGTATCGCAGCGCCCAGTGCCCGCCGCGCTTCTTCTGGATCGCGTCCCTGCTCAACCGCTTCGGCAACGTGCGCTTCAAACTCTTCTTCGATATCGCGGTTCAGGCATTCGCCGCGAAACACATTCGAGATACGCGACCAGAGAGACATATCACACCGTCCTCAAAATGCGATTCACCGCAGAAGTCACCGTCACCCAACGCGATTCCTCAGCGACAAGTTGCCTTTTCCCCGCCGCAGTGAGTTCGTAGACACGCGCTCGCCGACCGTTATCTTTAGTTACCCACTCCGCGCGAATCCAGCCGGCCTCTTCCATCCGATGCAATGCTGGATAGAGCGAGCCTTCCTCTGCACGCAGCACGTCGGCGGACATTTCACCAATCGCGGACATGATCGCGTAGCCATGTAAACGCGGTCTGCGCGAAAGAATTTTCAGCACAAGCAAATCAAGCGAACCCTGCAGCGAATCGGTCTTCGGCATACTGAGACATCTATATATAGACATCTCAGTGTCATTGTCAAATGAGCTCGATTCTGTGCTTGTCCGCGGAGGCGACTGAAGGCGCCTTAAAGAAGCGTGTGATGCTTTGCTTCCAGTGCTAGCTCTGGACTCCAATAGAAGCTTGCGGAAGAGTGTGGCTGTAGCTCTCAGCCACAACGAGAAGCGTCAGCGCAAGGATTGCGCCAAAGAAGAGGTAATCGCCAACCAAACTGGGAAGACCATAAAGATAACGATCGAGTCGAGGAAATCGCTCAAACATCGCGATGTAAGAGAGCGCCAGCCACAACCACTTGTTCCCGGTAAAAAGCCGCTCATGTTTGGCCATCAGGTAAACGAAAAGGAAGTAATCTCCCCCATAATGATGAGGCCACGCTATCGGTGAGATCATCACAGCAAGGCAACCGAAGAACAGCAAATCCGCCAGTGTCGCCTGCCAGCGATATCGTAAGGGAATCCATATTCCCGCGATTATGCAAACGAGAGAAAATAGAACGCCAGTGACATAAATGAATGGATGGTACGGCGGATATGAGTAAAAGCTCCAGGTGCTGGCGTCACCATTATGAAGAAGGCGATTGAGAACTCCGTTTAAGCTTTGATTCGGATAGTAGGCCTCACCATGATGACTGAGATAACTTAGCACCCGCACGTAATCCACGTGATTTTGCAACCCGAAATGTCTGACGGATGCTGCCAGGACGAATGTGATGATGGCTGTGAAGCCCACCGTGAAGCGCCACTGGCGACGTAGTGTTCCCCACAGAAGAAAGCAACTCAACTGCGGTTTGAAGACACAAGTAAGCGACAGCGAAGCCCCCGAGCCGAGTCGGCGGTGATGTGCCCAGAATAAAAGGCTGAGGCCAAACAAAGCCGTGATCAGAAGTTGTACCTGGCCTTCTGCCAGGGCCATTCCAATGGGGCGAAATAACACACCTAAGAGAAGCACGGCGACAGTATCGGTCAAGGTGAAGTTCCCGCGGATCGCTCGCCACAGGAATAGCCCCACACTCAAACAGCCAAGCCAACTTAGTGTCATCACAACTTTCCATGTGCTGGAGGGTGCCTGCTGGAGGAACTCCATTACAAAGAGCGCTGAAGGAGGGTAAAGATATTTTTCATGCTGTACAAAAAACAATGTTGGGTAAATTCGATGATTTCCTGCTTGAAAAGCGGCATCAGCAAGTGACATCCAGCGGGTTGAATCTATGCCGGTCGGTTTGATACGCAGCGCATGATAGACCGTGGGGATATTGAGCGCCTCATGCCCGCGTGGGCCATATAGTCCGACCAACACACCTTCAATGATCAACGCAAGAAGAATCACGCGCCAAATGACGGGAATTCTGCGCATGCCGAATTATAGGCACCCTAGACGAGATGGTTAAGTGATCGCAAGGGATCCGCCGATTGAAAGATAGTCGCTATTGGCAAATATTATCGTACGCATAAATAAATAGAATAGCCATGAAGGGAATTCCAGTTGCTAGTATGTTACTTGATTGGCGATTAGCAAGGCAATCTTGCAGCCAAAGATGTATATATTTCACGATACGAATTACTTTTTTGCCCCATGCATAGGAGTTATAGAGGTTGCGAGGTGGTAAAAATTTCTGTAAATGTAGCGTAAATTACTGTAACAGTAGGGAGTTTGTCGTAGTCTCAACAAAAGCAACTGTGCTATGGTTGGAGCAACTTTATCGTCACTACCGCATCTTAAATAAACATACATACTGTGACGACGCATTCATTTACGATATAGAAATAGAAAAGTAAGCGAGCAGCAGTTATGTTTGTCATGCTGACTCCGACATCCATCTAAGCTAGAACCTGAAAGTAACAACTGCAACCGCTCGGTTTCGCATACGCTCTCAAAATATACGAGCGAGGGGACTCTAGAGCAACAGAGAGTCGATGCACACGCTGTCAAAAACCTTGAGCCCGACTGCGTTGACTAGTTGACTAATTGAAATCGCATCTGTTGAGGTCCGAATTAGATCGCTGGGTAAACAAAACTGAAAAACCTGAACGAGTAGGTTTCTTCATTGAGCGCATACCGAATGCGCAATGCTCTCTTTATTTGCGGAGGATGCCTATGAGACAGCAGAAGCCCAGGACGCTTACTGTTGCGGTCGACGGCCTTATATCCCTCATGTTGGCTGTGTTTGCCGTCGTGTGGGCAAACCAGTTATACATGGCATCCGGAACGCTCGAGGATTTTCTCGAGATGCGGGTTACGTTGCTCAACGCAATTTTTGCGATTGTGTTCGTTGTTCTTAGTACGAAATGTTCAAGCGCTCTCGGCATGTATCGAGGCGATTTTACTGACTGGCTTCGTGCAGGATTCAAGGCGGTAACATCCTGTGGAATCATGACCACCTTTGTGGCAGTCTACCTCCTGCTTCGTAAGTCCCCAAGCCCTATCGCGATCATACTGCTGGAATTCTTCATTTCGATATGTGTTTACCAACTCGTCCGCCTCGCGATTACCAATCGCGGTCTGCGCTCAACACAACGTGAATTTGAGCAGGTATTAATTCTCGGCAGCGGACGTCGCGCAATCAAAGCCTGGAAGGAATTGCGTGTTCGATATCACGGGAGCAAGCGTCTGATTGGATTCGTCGATGATCGGGATCCCCATCTGTTGCCGGCTGAGTTAGAGGCGAGTTATGTCTGTGACATAGATCGGCTTTCGGAGTTCCTTTTACATCATGTCGTTGACGAACTCATCATCGCAGTGCCCATGCGATCCTGCTACGATCTGGCCCAGCGAGCGGTCTCCATCGCCGAGGCCGTTGGCGTCCGTGTCCTTACACTAAATGACACATATGGTCTCAGTTTCAGCAAGACTCTTCGTGCTCGCGCGCCGCTCTTTACTGAGCTCATTCCTAAAGATGAAAGGTTGATCACTGCCGAAAGCGTAAAGCGTGCATTCGATGTTGTAGCGGCGGGTATTGGCCTGATACTCGTTCTACCGATCTTTGCGGCTATTGCCATTGCAATCAAACTTACCGGTCCAGGGCCAATATTCTTTGTTCAAAAGCGATACGGCTACCGGCGCAGACTTTTCCCGATGTGGAAATTCCGAAGCATGGTGTCGAACGCACCTGACTTGATGGCCTCCCTGGAAAGTCAGAACGAGGCGAACGGCCCGATCTTCAAAATCAAAAACGATCCTCGTATTACGCCTCTCGGAAAATTCCTCCGGAGTACTTCGCTCGATGAGCTTCCCCAATTATGGAATGTACTGGTGGGGGATATGTCGCTGGTGGGACCGCGGCCGATGAGCATCAGAGATGTCTCACGTTTCACAGAAGCGCAACTGATGCGGCGCTTCAGCGTGCGACCCGGGATCACGGGTATCTGGCAGGTGTCAGGCCGGAGTTCTCTCAATTTTGAGCAGTGGATAACCTTGGATTTCGCATACCTGGATGAGTGGTCTCTTGCTCTTGATCTCAAAATTCTTGCCCGCACCGTGCCCGCGGTATTAAAGCGTTCGGGTTCAGCTTAAGCGGCACAGGAGGTCTGATGCGAATTGCAGTTGTGCACGACTATTTCACGCAATTGGGCGGCGCAGAGAAAGTGGCTGAAGAAATTATGCGCATGATGCCACAGGCCACGCTGCATTCGACGGTTGCGTTGGCAGATTGTATGCCGACGAGCCTTGCGCATGTTCCGATTAAAACATCATGGATGCAGCATCTTCCGCGCCTAAAGGACTATTACCGGCTTTATTTCCTTCTCTACCCACTGGCGGTTCGTTCACTCAATCTATCTCAATATGACCTGGTGATTTCCAGTTCTTCCGGGTATGTCAAAGGAGTGCGTACGAGCAGGGATGCCCTTCATATCTGCTACTGTCACACTCCCATGCGTTGGGTTTGGGGGTTCGATCGTTATTCAGAGCGGGAAGCCTTCAGCGCTGCGCATCGACTCATGCTTCGCGGCATGATTCGCGGACTACGCGACTGGGATATTGGCGCTTCGCGACAACCCGACCACTTCATTGCGAATTCGCGCGCCGTCGCCGCGAGAATCGCACGAGCCTATGGCCGTCATGCCGAGGTCATCCATCCTCCGATTGATATCAGTCGCTTCGGTATATCCAATGAGCAGGGAGATTACTACCTTGTTCTTTCGCGATTGATTTCCTACAAGCGCATCGATCTCGCAATTGCCGCTTGCAACCTCTTAGGGCGGAAGCTGCTAATCATAGGCGATGGTCCCGACCGTGCACGCCTTTCTGCCCTGGCGGGTCCAACGGTCACTTTTCTCGGCCGGTTGCCGGATCGCGAGGTTCAGTATCACGCCGCGCGTTGTCTCGCGCTTATTTTTCCGGGTGAAGAAGACTTCGGTATGGCGCCGCTCGAAATCGCTGCGGCGGGCCGACCGACAATCGCGTTCCGCGCCGGAGGCGCTATGGAGACAATCGTCGAAGATGAAACGGGGGTATTCTTCGATCGTCAGGAGCCTGAATACGTAGCGTCCGCAATCGAACATTTTGAAAGATTGAGATGGTCTGAACGCCTTCTTCGCAACCACGCCAGAGGGTTCAGCGTGGAAGTATTCCAAACACGCATGCATGCGTTTCTATCGCGAATCGGGGCGCACCTCGATGAATCCACGCCCTTTGCGCTTGGTTTCGGAGAAAAAACGGCATAGCAGGATTGTCCTCTGCACTCAATAGATGCGAGACCTAATGAATAGAACTGTCGAATTGAACGCAAGACCGTCACAAGTCGCAAGCCTTTTGCCGCTGTCTTGGTCTGTCACGCTGGGCGACAGTGGTCTAGTCAATATCTTCAGTCCGGCACTTATAACATGTCACTTTTCCGACTTAAGTAATCTACCGCTACGAAAAACTTGGTGATAGCCTTCAATTGCATCCAGGACAAATGTTATTGGAGGAAATTGCTATATGGTGATCCGCGGACTCACCACCCTATTGGTGTTTATCTTCCTGGCGGTAGGTGCATCAACCGCACAAGAGCAAGCGATCAGGGCCGATGATCTTGTTGATTCAATTGGGGTGAATTCTCACTTTGCCTACACGAATACCTATTACTACCAGAAATATCCACAGGCTATCTCCGCGATTAGCGCCGCTGGCATTCGCCATATCCGCGATGGCTATCATTACTGGCCGGCTGGTAATCAAATGTATAAGATTCATCAGGCAGTTCATGCTGCCGGTATTGGTACAGACTATGTCGTTGCCTATAATTCGTTGACGACGGTCTCGGACCTCGAATCGTTTCAATCGCTTGTCGGAGATATGGAGAGCATCGAAGGACCGAATGAGATCGATCTAAACGGAGGTAGCAACTGGGAGACGTTGCTTGCCAGTTTTCTGCCGACTCTAGGGCAAGCGGGCGCTGCGTTGCATGTCCCAGTCCTTGGGCCGTCTTTGTTCCAGGAAAAATCCTACGGCCAACTTGGGGATATCTCGCAATATATCAACTACACCAATCTCCATATCTACTTCGGCGGGAGAAATCCGGGTACCAATGGCTGGGGATCTGTGAATGCAGAAGGGCACTCCTATGGAAGCATTCCATGGTGGCTCGATAATGCAAATATATCGGCATCCGGCGTGGCCTCCTACGTTACAGAGAGTGGCTATAATCAACTCCCTACGACTACGACTCCGTATACCGTGCCAAACAGTGTTGCATCCTTCTACACGATTCAAACTATCTTCGAGATGATGACGCACGGCATTAAGAGAACATATATGTATGAGTTGATGGACGAACCTTCATCTCCCGAGTTGGGATTGATGACGAATACGTTGCAGCCCAAGTCTTCCTATACTGCACTTCAATCGTTAACGAGTGTTCTTGTCGATAAGGGAGCATCCTTTGCACCTGGGAAGCTACAATATTCGCTAAGCGGCTCGACGGCAAATGTGCATCACTTATTGATGCAAAAGCAAGATGGGACATTCTACCTTGCGTTGTGGCTAAACCTGCCGATCTATAACCCGGCAACCAACGAGTCGATGAGCGTCACCCCGCAAAAGGTTACTGTGACGCTGGATGCTGGTCACGCAGTTCATGGCAATTTCTCCATTGACTCTGCAGGGATGCTCACTAACACCAAGGTGAATAATTCGTATGCATACGATGTTCAACTCACGCCGAGCGTAATTCTATTGAAGATCGTTCCGACGAATTGATTCGAATTACACGCTCTCAGGCCAGCACCTGAGCGTATGCGACTTCTACTTTTCGTGCACTCTGCTGGATGGTGAAGTGTCCAAGGACACGCTCTCTACCAGCCGCCCCCATTGACTCCGCTGTCTGCGGAGCCTCCAAGAGTGTGCAGATCGCCGAACTTAGGGCCGAGGCGTCGGCCATCGGAACCAATAATCCCGTCGTGCCGTGTACTACGATTTCCGGCACGCCGCCGCCATTCGTGGCCACGACAGGCTTGCCAGCCGCCATCCCCTGCACAATGACTTGCCCAAACGGTTCACCAGTTGTGGATGCGTGAACCAGAATATCCAGCTTACAGATAAGGTCGGCTACATCATTACGAAAACCGGTGAACTCTACGGCCTGTCCGATTCCTAGTGTTCTCGAGAGCTCGTGCATTTCCAGTTCGTATTGCTGCTCTTTGAAGAGCGCCGCCCCAATGATCTGGAAGTGCGTTTCAGGGAATCGTTTAAGAACGTCAGCTGCAGCCTGCAGAAAGATGTGCTGGCCTTTCCAGGGGCAGATGCGGCCTACTAAGCCGATCCTTACCTTGTGGTTGGTATTCGAAGTTTTTAGAGGCGATGATCCAGGCTGTTCGTATGCACGGATGTCTACTCCGGAAGCGACGGCCATGCTTGGCCGAACTCCCTTCAGTTGCAACGTCTCGATCGTAGCGGCTGAATTTCCGATGATGAAGTCGGGAATGAGCCTGCACAATTTACGCATCACATGTACGGCCGGCTTTGGCAAATAATCTTCTGTGATGCGGTCGCGCATATGCCAGATAACTGGCGTCTGCGTGAGTTTGCCGGCTATTCCGCCCAGTATGTCAGCCTTAAGCGAGTTGGTGTGGATGAGCTCGATGTTGTGCGTGTGAATGAAGTCAATCAGACGCAACACGTATGCAAGGATATTGAAAGCGGTCTTCAGTTGAACAATGCTAGATGAGCCAAGAGTATCCTTGCGCGTGTGCAAAACATCAGGACTAATCTCCAGAATATGGAGCTCGGCAATGCCTCGAAGCCGATCCGCGAGTGGGCCATCTGCGCCAAGCAGGACAATCGGCATAACGCGAGAACGATCGAAAAATTGGATTAAGTCCAGAAGGGCAATCTCGCCACCGCCTAACTGAGCGGTATGGTCGAAGAGCAAAACGCGTGTCGGCGAGACGGGAGTACGCCCTCGCGGAGAGATCTGCGCAAGTTCCCGGTGTTGCGGGTGGTCGTCTGATCTTGTTTGTACGTTCATGGAAAACGAGGCAAATCTCCTGCTGCTCACAAAGTAATGGATGCTTCTTTCACGAATAAAGAAAAGTAATGAAAAGGCAGTGGACTAGCGTTTATGCGCATCAAATCTAGTAAAACCGTGCGCTACACTGACATAGAAATCCTACTAGCCAGGCAAGGGAACATCTGGTGAATCATTCCGCATCATCTAGAATTTCATCCTTGCACATTGCTATCTCCTGGGCCACGGAGGGTGCTGGCGGTTCCGGTCGCGTCACTGCTGATCTTGCCAAATATCTTCCAGCTCAAGGTATTGACGTTTTGGGCGCAGTTTCTGCTCCGCCAAACGTAGCAGAGGTAACCGGCGGAAAAATTCTGAACGTTGCGCCTGGTGCGTCTTCGACTTGGAGCCGCATGCTGGGAGCGCGTAAAACTATTACTCAAATCATAAACGAGAAGCAACCGCAGATTGTTGCTTCACATTTTGCCTTGTATACGTTCCCCGCACTGGACAGGTTGAAGCGTTCAACCCACGTCGTGCATTTTCATGGGCCATGGTCTGATGAATCCCGCGAAGAAGGCGCAGACAAGGTAACAGCGGCGGTGAAACATTGGGTTGAAGAGACGGTGTATAGCAAAGCGGCTCGCGTGATCGTACTGTCGCGCGCATTCGCAGATTTGGCCACACGATCCTATGGAGTACCGGAAGCTATTGTTCGCATCATTCCCGGAGCAGTGGATCTGGAACGATTTGCGGTAAGCGAGAGTCGTCAGCAGGCAAGAGAGACTCTCGACTGGCCGAAGGACAGAAGAATCCTCGTTTCGGTCAGACGATTGGCGAATCGCATGGGGTTGGGAACATTAGTTGCTGCCATGCAGCGCGTAACGAAAGAATATCCCGACACGATTCTCTATATCGCGGGGAAAGGGCGATTGCGTGAGGCACTGCAGGCACAGATAGAGGAGTCAGGCCTGCACCAACATGTAAAGCTCCTGGGTTATGTGCCGGACACCACGCTGCCATTGCTATATCGGGCTGCGGATATGAATATTGTTCCAACGCTGGCCCTGGAGGGCTTTGGTCTTGTAGCAGCAGAGGCACTAGCAGCGGGAACGCCTTCGATTGTGACGCCTGTCGGTGGTTTGCCGGAAGTGGTTGCGCCACTCTCTGAGAATCTTATTTTTCCGTCCTCAAAGCAGGAAGACTTGGAACAACATCTGCTGACGCAGTTATCCCACCCGGAGTTATTACCGTCTGAACAAGCGTGCAGGTCCTACGCCGCGGAACACTTCAATGCGAGTCTAATGGCAATGCGGACCGCGGCTGTTTATAGAGAAGTACTTTAGGCTAATAATGCCGATTTCCAACTTTAATCGACCGACTTCGCTCATCGTCACACGCGGGAGGTGTATATGCGTCGAGTTCTAAATCCTTCAGCATGCTTTATCGCTGCATGCGCCGTTTTCACGGTTCTGCTACTGACCAGACCATGCCTTGCACTTGAAACGGAGCAAGCAAAGGACACGCAGACTTTTGTCGACAGTATCGGCGTTAATACGCATATCAATTATTTCGACCGGCTCTACGGAAATTTTGATTTGCTTAAGCAGCGGCTTGAAGAGTCTGGGATACGTCACGTCCGCGACGGTGCGGTGCTGCAAAACGACGCTTACAATCGGCTCGTTTACGGGCGATGGAAGACACTGGCAAGCTTTGGGGTTAAGTTCGATATGTGTTTCGATCCGCGAGGATCGATCAAGCAGCCCAGCCCGGAACAAATCAGCAAATTGCTCGACTTGGCTGGTGGATCGGTAGAAAGCATCGAAGGGCCAAACGAACTTGATATCAGCAAGAAGCCTGCATGGATTGACGTTGCTCACAACTATCAGCAAGCTCTATTTACAGCAGCTAAGCAGGTTCCCGCCGCCACAGAACTGAATTTTGTCGGTCCATCCATGGCGTTCGTAAAGAATGCGCAGCGAGTTGGGGACATCTCAGAGTTTGTCACGCGCGGCAATCTGCACACATACGCTGCTGGCGGCATGCCGGATAGCTTGTACGCCAAACAGGCGCAGCAGGCAACAGCGATGTACGGACAGAAACCGCTGATTGTGACGGAGACCGGTTATCACAATGCCATGAATAATCATGGCTCGCAGCCTCCAATATCCGAAGCGGCTGGCGCGAAATATATTCCACGGCTATATTTTCAGTCGTTCAACGCCGGAATCGAAAAAACATATCTCTACGAATTTTTTGACGAAGGCAATGACCCGGCCCAAACAAATCAGGAGTTTCACTTTGGATTGGTTCGCTATGATGGCACTCCCAAGCCTGCGTTTGTGGCCATGCGAAATCTGATTTCGATCCTGCGGGACAACTCTGGCGGTCCTGCGAGCGCCGGTATGCTTTCTTATCAGATCAGCGATGAATCACCAAACCTCGCGCATACACTGCTTCGCAAGCGCAATGGTGCGTACTACCTTGCCATCTGGCAGGAGGTCCCAAGCTACGATACCAAGACGCAAACCGATCTGGTCGTGCAGGCTGTACATGAGAGCATCTCTTTTCCAAAGGCTTTCCGGCACATCAATCTCTACAACCCGATGGAAAGTGCCAGCCCAATCCAGCAGTGGAGCAAAGCGGCAAAGGTCGACGTGAATATTCCAGATCACGTACTTGTTCTTGAGATGTTGCCGTAAGGAAAGCGCTCAACCCGAGGCTGCGGGTAAGCAGGAGTTTCATAACGACATCTTGATTGCGGTCGCCGGAGTCAATTCGAGATAGACGTTTTCCACTTCCTCAGCCATGCGAGCAGTTGTAAATACCTCAGTGTTTTGTCGCGCTCTGTTTTGCCAGTCGCGGCGGAGTTCATCATTGTCAAGCAGCAAACGTAGGGCGTTTGCAAGCGCTCGGGGATCGCGCGGAGGGACGAGCATTCCTGCTTTGCCGTCCTCCAATGCTTCAGGAATGCCATCGACGTTCGTGGCGATGATCGCGCAGCCGGCTTGGCGGGCCTCGGAGAGAACGAGGCCGAACGACTCGCGCCTGGAAGCGAGAACGAAAATATCCGACGAGAGAAGATACGCTTGGGGTCTGCTTTGAAAGCCCTCGAAATGGATACGATCGCGAAAGGGTGATTCTGCTGCCAACTGTTCAAATAGCTTGCGTTCCGGTCCGTCTCCTACAAGATATAGATGCGAGTCGACAAAATCCCCGGCAATCATGTTGAACGCAGCGATCAACTCATGGATGCCTTTCCGATGGTTCATGCCGGCTACTGTTGTGATTGCCGGGCGCTGCAACCTTGCTGGCGCAACTGCTCCTTCCTGAGTGGCACGAGCACCATTCAAGGTGCCATTGAGAACCACACGTAGCTTTGACTGGCGTATGCCCTGCTTCTGCATGGATTTGCTGACAGATTGGCTGACTGCGATGATGCGGTCAGCGAGCCCCATGAGGATCGAAGCCTTGTCGTGTACATTGTGCAGGTGCGCTACGAGGGGTATGTGCCTCGCCCGCGACCACAACCAGGAGATCAGCAGGCCAACGCGCATATGAGCGTGGATAATCTCCGGCTCAAATTCAGCAAGAATTCTTCGGAATTCCATGCAAGCCGCGAACAATTGTTTGGGCGAGCGTGTTTGGTCGAGATGGTAAAAGGTAATTCCATATTGCTGGAGCAGCGGCTCATATCCGCCGTGACCACTGGCAAACGTGACGAGGTGTCCTGCTTTGCGCTGTTCTATAGCGAGATCAACAGCGAGATTAACGATTCCGTTTCCGCGATCGGAAACGTGATTCATCACGTGTAGGATGCGCATGGGATTAGCTTGCAATGGCCGCAGGCGGAGATACCGAAGCCTGAGCGGTGCCTGGGTCATGATTCAGATCGAGCGCATTCACCGTTTCGCACTCGGCAATACAAAGCCCAATACAGCACCAGAGAAGAAACCCGACGGGCCCGGAGATGACGTTGTTAAACGGAGCCTCTATTGCGATCGCTAACAATGTGGCCTTGGCCCCAATCAGCGCGCCGGAAGTGCCTCGTGTACTGAAAATGCCAAAGCCAAGCAATAGAAGGCCAAGGCCGAAGATTGTTGTCCCCAATAACCCGAGCGAAAAGAGCGAAGCCGTGATGCTGCTGTCTTGTTGCGATATTGCGCCAGGCGGCGCCGACTGGTCGCCGCTGCCCGCGTCGGCTGAAAGCCCGTGGCCGAATGGATTGTCGATCATGGTTTGGACCACGGTGTTGTAATCGTGCATCCGAGCTTCATAACTGCTGTCATGTTGAGGATCGGCAAGTGAATTGAAACGCATCATCACGATCGTATTGACTTCTGGCACCTGCAGCGCGACGAATGAAACGATAAGGCAGCAACCAACCGCGGCCACAATGCGAATGCGCTGGCGGTTGGGCATCAAGCAGAAGAGATAAAGAACTCCGACAGTCAGCCCCATCCAGGCTGTTCGACTAAGAGATAGCACCAGCGAGATGAAGCCGGCGGGAATTGCAAGATAGCGGATCTTCAAATGTGATCGCAGTGCGACCAGCAATCCAGCAGCGCAAAATGCGGCAAACACCTGCGGAGAATTCATTGTGCTGAAGACACGCACTTGAAATGGTTCCGGTAACCCGATGGATTGGAGATCGGATTGGATCATCCATTGCGCGTCCCACTCCGGCAGCATGAAAAACTGATAGATTCCATATGCGCCGATCACGAAGAGGCCGATGACCATTGCCATTTCAAAGCTTTTATAGATGGACTCGTGCTCCGAACGTTCACCAAAGAGAAAGAGTGCGAAAAGTGGAGGCATTGCCCAAGCGATGACCGCCTGCGGAAGTCCGGTGAAGGTGAGATGGAGAATCCCGACGAAAACTCCATAGCAAACCGCAGCCAGGGCAAAGAGCAAAGGCATCGTTCGCCGCGTCAAGACTTGAGATAGCTTTGGTACTAGAAAGAGTGCGGCGACGCCGATCGAAACATAAGGCGCAAGAAGGATGAGGTTTAGGGTGCCTCCGGCGCGCCATTCAACAACCCTGCGAACAAATGGCGTGAGAAGCCAGAGCCAGCAGATAAAGGCAGTATATGCCGGCTTGGAACGCCTGATAACAAACAGGCTAACCAGAAAACACGAAGCTGGATAAAAGACGATCGCAGCACGAGCGAGCGGCGAAAAAGCCACCAGAGCATTTGTCAAAATGAAGACGAGAAAGACCCATGTCACGCGCGCTTTCTTTTCCGGGCTTCCTAATTGATCCGGAAGATTGCTGCGATGCAGTGTCATGCTGCCTCCGCTGCGCGGCGCCGGCGAAACATTGCTCGTAGCTCTTCGAAATCACGCAGGCGCGGCATGAGATCAGGCAGAGGTGCTTTCAGGAACAATCGAAATCCCAGGAAAACAAAAATCAGACGCGCGATTGTGGAGGCCAGGAGAGCGACCACTGCTCCCAGAATGTGCCATCTGGGAATGAGTACGAGCATGAGGGGAATACTCAATGAGAGGCCGGTTCCTTGGAGGAAAGTAACAATACCTGGTCGGCCCAGCGCCATAAATGCCTGCGCCAATACAAAAACACAGCCAGAGAGGGTGACTTCTATCAGTAGGATGCGGAACGCGTTCAGCGCACCCATGTAGGCTTTGCCGTAGAGCACTCTAAGAAGAATCGGGCCGAAGATATAAACCACGACAGCAAAGAACGAAGTCACCAACATGCTGACACGCGCCGACTTCTCACTCATCTTGAGGACTGATTCTTTCGGAAGTCCGGAAGCCTTTGGGAAAAGCACACTCACAACTGAGTTCTGGAAAACATTGAGTGTGCGGGTAAGACTCAAAATGACAACGTATGAGCCCATCTCTGCCGGTGTTAGCAGGTTTACGACTAAAACCTGGTCGACCTGGAATGCAAGTGTGCCAAGAATATCAATGCCATACGAGCGGACGCCGAAACTAAGAAGAAGCTTGCCGATGTCCAGACTCGGCTTCAGCCCATGGACGTATGGGCGTACCTGAAGCATGAGGTAGTAGAACGGAGGGATTGCTGCTACTACATAACAAAGTGCGGAATTAAACGGTGTAAGCGCATGAAACAGAGCGAGCACAATCAATGGAATGATCGTGGCTACGGGCGTAAGGATCTGCATTAAGTTGGAGGAGGTGAAGGATCCTGCGGCCTCTAGAATCGATTTTCCTGTGTAAGTAAGAGAGCAAATCGGAGTGATAATCAAAAACCACTGGGCGTAGCGGATGACCGGCGCAGGGTATCGCTGCATCCAGTGAGGTAAGAAGACTACTCCGATCAAAGTTACAAGAATGCCTGTACCCAAGCTCATCAGAAGCCCAGTGGCGACAATATCGTAGCGCTTTTCCGGATGACGCCGATAGGCGTGAACCAGAGAGCTAGGTATACCTAGCGACGAAAGATAAGAAAGAAACTGGGACCAAAGAATCATTGCCGCGAGCTGACCACGGCCCGCCGGCATCAACGCGCGCGCGGTAATGATACCCGTACCGGCGTTGATAGCCTGAATCAGGATCTTACTGCCGATCGTCTGGGCTATCGCGTGGGCGCCTCGTTGCCGGGACGCTGGCGCGGGATCATTCCATGCGGGGTTCGGAGCAACATTTACCTCCGCTGTGCTCATGCGGCGGTCCTTCCTCCTCCAATAACACTACGCTTTGCGGAACGTCTGCGCTCTCCCTTAGAGAAGATTCTGGCAAAGCCCACGCGATTCACTCTTGGATGGCATAGATCGCGCACAGAGCCGCCTGTCCGGTTTGAAATCTGGAAACATGTAATCGAAACGTCGCAGTCCGTGCTGGCCCTACTCAAATTCCGCCGTGTAGTCGCCTCAGAAAACACTTGAAGGTGCAAAACTTGAGCTGAACGAGAACGCATGCATATAACGTGCAAAATGCTCCATCTTGTTGGCGGGCACAAGCAGCATATCTCCGGGCTGGAGCACCATATCTTGCTCCAGTTTTGCCGTCTTGTTGATGTTGTGTAGGTTGAGTTCACGAACTTCACCCATGTCAGCATTGATATGGCGGAAGACCACAATTTTGGTGTCCTTGGCACTTAGCTTGAACCCTCCTGCCATCATGACTGCCTGCATCGCAGTCATGTTCTCGCGGAGATCAATTCTGCCAGGCTGGAGCACTTCACCGCCAACGATGACATAGGGTCGCTGAAAGCTGCTCAAAATCAGATTCAGTTCCGGATCATTCAGTCGTTCGGAGTCCTTTTTGATAATCAGATCGTGCGCCTCGTCGAGGGTCAAACCTTCCAGATGAACATCTCCGGCAACATTGAGGCTGGCATAGCCGTCAGGCTGAATTGTGACCGATTGATTGTACTCAGGCGTCAATCGATAACTAAGATCGACGACATCTCCCACGTGTAGGGTATAACGCGGTCGCTTATGCAACTGATCATCGGCATGCACAATAGACGCAATCAATAACGTAGCGAGCAACAGTCCGATACCTTTCATTTTCATGACTTACCCCCTTAGTTCGCCGCTAGTCGTCGATAGATCCATTGAGGAACAAAGTATTTCCGTTTATTGAGAATGTGGCCGTAAATGACGCCGCCTGCAGCCTGAATCTGACGTTCGGCATGCAGCACCTGGTGAGCCTGCGTACGATTTGCTTCGACGACGAGGAAAACACCGTCTACCAGCGATGCTATGCCCAGGACATCTCCACTGATTCTCAGCGATGGACAATCGATCAGCACATAGTCGAAGTGCGATCTGAGCTTATCAATACTGTCCTGGCGGATTTGCCGACTGCCGTGCCAATTAACAGACAAATCTGGGCTGCCTGATGCAAACTCGGGTTCTTCTTCCTCTTCAATTGTCCCGTCAGCTCTTGGACTGAGAATCATCGCCGTAGATGTTGGAGATGGCAGGGCGCGTGTCTGGAGATATGCCAGGTCCACGCGAGCGACGCGCTCCGGAGCCTGCGTCCCGAGCTCGTTCGAGAGTGCGCGCACCACGTGCGTGACGCCTTCTCCTGATTGAGCAGATGTAAAACAAAGTACGATGCCTTTGTCAGATTCAGCTCGAGGTTGCTGGAGGACGTTGTAAATCAAACCCTGAAAGATGGTGCCATAAGACTGCATATCTCGTCCCTTCATCAGAGCGCCGAACCAACGGGGTCTTCACCGTCCTTGAAACCAAAATGCGATAAAAAGTTCGCCCAATTTAGTTTGGTCAGTTGAGTGGATCGCATGCCCGGTGTTGTTAGAACCGCCACGCGACCAGACCGCCCGCCTGGATCGAGTATCGCCGGTGGTGCAGCTTCTCCGAGCGGCACCGTCGCCAGAACAGGAAACTTCGAGGCTTGTTCCAACTCGTAGGGTGTGGAGAAAGTCCGTCGTCCGTTTTCGGCAAGAAAGACCGCGAATGCGCCGATGAATAGCGAGCTAAGAACAGCGAGCACGGTATCGATCAGAGGTCTTGGGTGAACTGGCGTTGGTGAATAGGTGGGATACTGCACAACTGCCACATTCAGCAACTCGTGCGTGTCCATTGCATCTGCGATTTGAGCAGCATCACGTTTCTGCACGTACAGCTGGTAGTTATTCTCAGCATCGGTTACATCGTGCAGAAGCGACTTATAAGTGGTCTCCCCTCCTTCTGCCTTGTTCAACTGATCCTGTAAGCTGGCAATCGATGCAGCCAGAGCGGCACGGCGAGCCTTTAGGCCCTGAATCGCTGCCCTGTTCGAGTTATAGCTCTGGTCCGCCGATTGCCAGGTCGGATTGACATCAGTGGTGACTTCTCCAAAGTGATTGGAGCGCGCGTCGTTGAGCGCCTTTTCGGTTGAAGCTATTTGATCCTCCACCTGCTTCACCAGACGGTCGCCAGGTTTATATTTCGTGAGCAACTCAGTTCTCTGATTCTGCAATTGGATGAGAAGGGTGCTCATTTGATCCATGTATCCGGAATCGGGAAGAGTTCTCTGCACGGTGTTCTGTCGTGCCGGGAGACGGCCTAATTCATCTTTGTCGGCTAGAATGCGCTTGTCCATCTCATCGACCTGGGCATCCGTGTTGCGCAAGTTCATCTCAGCGTCTGCAAGTTGCTGTTGCAGCCACGTCTCTCGATCGCCCGGCGAAGTTATGGATTGTTGTTGCTGGTAGGCGGAGAGCTTCTGCTGAGCTGCGGCCCACTGCGTCTTGTATTTTTCCGCTTCTTCCGCGAAGAACTTTGAAGCCCCGCGGGGACGTGTTAGATCCTGTTGTTTGGAGAGAAAAACGGCAAGCAAATGGTTCATGGTATCAGTCGCCGTTTTGGGATCGTGTTCTCTGAGTTCGACAGAGATCAAATGTGACTTTTTGGTCGGGGTAATATCAAGATGCTTTGCAAGGAACGAAGTGGCGCCCAAATGTTCCATCAATTCAGCTTGGCTACGATTTTGAACAGGAGTATTCCGCCATCCCGGCGAAACCACTTCGTCCAGCACATCCTGGCTCTGCAGAACCTGGGCCTGCGAATTCAACTGCTCTTCGGTGACGTCGCTGGGTGGAGGCATGGCAGCAGTTGGCTCGGCGGTAATTGGCTGATTGCCGCGTGCATTTTGAATCAATAACACCATCTCGGAACTGTACTTCTTGTGCGTTCCAAAGATGAAAAGCATGGCCAGTAAAAAGGTTGCCAACGACGCCCAGAGAAACACTCGCCTTTGACGAAATGCGCTCTCTACGATGGATACGACAGAAGTATTGGATCGGCTGGCGATCGCTAAACTGTGGGACATAAATCCTCGCGCTAACTTTCCGTTGCCAAAGTGTTACTGGTCAGATGTGAAACCCGAGAGGGTACACCAGCGTCATCTCAAATGCATGACCGAGTCTTTCAACTTAAGGTCCCCGGGCAGAAGAGCTAGCGATTGATATATGGTTTAGACCGTGCGAGCCGCCTCAAGGGTTGCATCTCACGGCCGGTATCAATGACTTCTTACAAACCGGTAACATTTTCTTTACAACGAGTCGGCAGGAAAAACGCGTCGAGCGGAAGTGGCTTAGATTCACCACTTTCGTGGAAAGGGCGAAGATCAGCAGCAAAGGGATCAGCCGTAATGCATTAAAAGTCTCAGCTTTACCTTGTGGATCGATAGTACCCTTATTGATTAGATTCTGACACGGGGAAACGAAAGTAGCAAGGGGTAATTGTTAACTTACTATGACGCAGTCACTTAACTAAATCCCTCATCATCAGAAACGGTCTTCGCCTGCAACGAGATGATTGTCGTAGAAGAAAAGTTGCTTCAGGGTTAAGGAGCGCTTGTACTAAAGGTAAGCAGGGAACCTGCTGCCAGATTTACCTGTTGTTTTGCGCCGGAAGTAGCGAATCCTCCCGAGTCTCCAGTTGTGCCTGCATGATCGTTGCGCAGATTGTAGCTGCCGCTTGTTAGCAGGTCTCCTCCTTGGGAGGGCCCCGGTCCGCTCCTGGTCCTGTTGTCGGTGTATATCTCGACTCCATCAATCGACATTGCGCGCAGCGAAAGCGATGCCGGCTGATCGTTGACTGCAGGCTGCACCGTTGCTACAACACCAGTTACTGTGGTCCCGACAACTGCATAGACTCGACCCTGGGGACTCACAAAATCTTCAGCAAGCACACCGGTCCAAATAGTGCCAGGCGTCGCAATGCGAGAACTCAAGCCCTCTTTCAATCGCACCTTAAAAGAGAGTCCGGTCGGAACGCGAAGGGATTGAGGCATTGTGCCAGAGACGGTACCGGATTGTGTGACGCGCGTAGTCTGAGCTTTGCTGTAGGAAACCAGCAAGGCTAGGCCAGCAACCAATAATCCAGGCGTAAGACGAAAAGGCCGTAGATTGTACATTTAAACCTCCTTCGCACGGAATTGAGTATGTAAACACGTCCCAAATCAATTCTGCTTATTGGATGCCACGGGCTGCTTTTCCGCGCTGTCATTGTAGTGCAACTGATAAAGCTCCTGGCACTCCATAGCATGGATCGTATATCGGAAACCGATGATCCAGGGATCATATGGGCTGCAGAATTCAGATAGCTTTGTCATCGTCAACGCTGGATCGTGTGTAAATCCAAATTCGTCCGCTGCTTTTTTCGGCAGTACGACGTACTGCACATGATGTTCTTCGAGGTATTCAGGAATGCGGCCTGACGTCAAATATGGCACATAAGAAGGATCAACTAGTCCTCCTAGATCCAACAGTCTTCTGTTCCAGGTGTAACTGATGCGACCAATATCAAATGCTGCTACGTCTGCGTCAGGAGGAAGATTCTGCAACATCCACACTCCCATCTTGCCATGCGTCCCGTTAATGTGCCCGATCCCATCAATCGTAACGATTCGCCAAGTGCGAAGGGACGCAGTTCCTGCGACAACGAGTGCAATGACGGCAACGGTGGAGGTCCATGGAGTCTGACCTCTCGCCACTCTCTGAAGAAGCCATAGCGCTCCAAAGAAAAGACACGGGAACAGTAACAGAAGATTAAGAGGTTGGTAGCGGCCGCCATGACCGCCAGTTGGAAATGTAAGCAAGTAGATACACGAGTGGAGAACGGCCCATGAGAGTAGAAAGCTCACGCGCGGCAAGCGTTTAGACACCAGCGCATACACGCCGATGGCGGCCAGGATGAAAAGCAGAAAGCCATACAAGGCAAAGCTGCCATGTACCTCGTGCAGGCTCTGTATCTGCTGAACGTATCTTGTAGAAAACTGTCGCGGTAGCCGCTGAATCCATGCGCCGAGAAAGCGAATCATGGAGTGGACTGTGTGTGGGCCCCCGCTAGTATGGAAATAGAGCCATGTTCGCCCTTTTAGTGTAGCGGGCATGAACGAGTGAGATGTGTAGAAGTTTGATCCGAACAAAAGAACAAGGAACACTGCCCAGACAGCGAGAGCCGAGGTGATCTCAGAAAAGGTGCGCTTGACTTTCAAAGAGGAAAGCGCCAGCAAGGGTCCAAAAACCATCGCTTCTGGCCGTGTAATCGCGAGCAGGCCAGATCCAAGCCCCGCAAATACGGCGTTACGGCCGCGATGAGGTCCGAGGTCAAACCAGAAGTAAATAGAGACGAGCACGAGCATGATGAAAAGCAAGTGCTCCATGCCAATTAAGCCCAGCCATATGAAATTCCCGCACAGAGCAGGAGATGCAGCTAATACGAAACTGGAAAGAGGTGGCAATCCGTCTCTTCGCGAAAGTGTGAAGAGCAGCGGCCCAATCAATGCCAGCATGATCCAACTAAACACGAAGTTGAATTTGACTGGATCGAAGTGCAGAAACTTGTAATTCGATGCCTGAATGCAGGCCCAGATCAGACTTGTGGCGCCAGACGATGGCTTGCCAGGGATGAATCCAAGAACATCGTAACGAGCGAAATTACGCGCAACAGTTTGATGAATGTAAGAGTCGTCAAGCGGGAACCCGAATTGAATTTTCAGTGCACTCGCTAGAAAAAGAAAACATCCGGAATAGAGTATTAGGAGCAGCAGATATTGCAGCCACCAAACGGATGATTGAGAAGGAGTAATCGAATTGTCTGTTGGCGCCATCCCGCTTGCGTCCTTAGGCAGACTCTAGCAACCGAATGTAAGAGTGTCTACTAACTTGTGTGCGCGTGCGCGCAACATATTTGGAATCAGTTAGCGTAACGTCTTGCATAGACGCTCCGAAAACACTCCGCAAGTTTCAAGATATTCTTCTCTGCATCGAAGCGCTCGGTTGCGATTTCCAGGCTTCGTCTTCTCATTGTGAGCAGGCGCTGAGGATCAACGACTAAGCACTCGATTCTAGACCTCAAATCTTCCCTGCTGCCTGCATCTACTAGAAATCCAGTTTGATGCTCAACAATAATCTCTGGTATGCCTCCGACTCGGCTACCAATAAGAGCAAGTCCGTATCCTGCTGCCTCTTGAAAGACGAGGCCATATGGTTCTGCATAACTTGGTACTACCAATATGTCTGCATCTCGTATTAATTGGTGCCAGCGCAGCGTATATGGAAGGACTCCACAGTGCACATGAACGTTCTTATTCTGTATCTTTAGCTTTTCTTTAGTGAGGATGTGAAGCTCGGCCATATCGGAAAAGTATTTTGTGAAAACATCGAGAACATCCCAGCCGCCTTTTCGTTCGAAGTCTCCACCAATAAACAAGAGCTTAGGAATGCGCCGTTCACCAAAGTGGGGCTGCAAAAAGGTGGAGAGCCGCGCACCCGGTGGGATGACGCTTACTTTTCCTTCGTGTATGCCGTAGTCGTGAATCACCGATTGTCGAGCCCACTCCGTGAATACGGCAATATGTTCAGCGACTGCGAAGACTTTCCTGTCAAACGAAATGTTAATCCGATATGTCCGCGGATGCAGGGTGGTCGTTTGCTTCGATGCGAGAGACGCTGTCATATCGGTTGTTACGATCGTTGGAATGCGTTTCATCAGCTCAACCGCACCGTATGCCTGGATCTGCGTGTGGAAATGCAACAGATCATAGGTGTTGGTTCGAAGAAGCCGTTCCGTTAAGATTCGGCTCGTTCTTCCGTATGACCATTCGGCACGAGCGCGCCGAAGGTCAAGATTTCTACCTCCAGCATTAAGGACGGGAACAGATAACGAAGCCAATTTATTGATAACTCGTGTGGGCAGGCTGCGAGCCGAGTTATACCAATGTGAATCCAGATCAATATCGGAGATGGAGGCGAAACTGTCCCGCAGGATGGAGCCGTACGTCCTGTTGCCGATGATATCGCTTTGAATGGACAGGACACGAAGCATCCTTTTCTCCGTATGTGAGTATATGGCTCGCTTTATGCTTCAAACATGGAATGATGAAATCCGAAGCTTTGGCAGCACCAATCAAGACCTGGCGTCAGAGCCGGCTTTCAAATTCCTGAGCGCACGTGCAAACGAAGGTAAATGCCATTCCATTGCGCGTTGAAGTCTGCGGATCGACCGAAGCGGAAAGTTTGCGAAGGATCGATCGGGCGGCTCATAAACCGCCCAAGGAGTTTGTGCCAGATACTTGTAGTAGATCTCCTTGTAGTGCGGCTGCCAGCGATAAAACCAGGGCTTGTATTTGGAAGTGTAGTGGACCAATTTCGGCATGAGGCGAAGGCTGGCAAAGGTCTCACGGTCCAAACCCAATTCTGCTGGCGCGAAACGCGGAAATAGAGCCTGCCAATTCCATTGATAACCGATATCGCAAATTCGACCGCGAAACACGCTGTTGATAGTGTCCTGGTCAGGGCTATGGATAATCGCTTGGTTTCTTTCTGCGAAATCAAGCAAGCGAGGTAAAACCTGATCGGCTCGCCATTGCTTGAGATTTACAAGCATTACGCCGGAGTTGACGTACAAGTCAGTTGGAGAAAAGCCAAGAGGCTCACGCTGCCGCCGGTTATAGGGTTCGCGCGCTGCTCCGACATAGGCATCTCCCAACGAGAAAGACCACAGTTCCTCAATATCCGAGCAGATGATGATATCGCTGTCCAGGTAAAGGATCTTATCAAGAGAGTGGTCTATGTATTCGGTCATGAAAAGGCGCAAATACATTGCGAAGGTGAGATGGCTATGCGTAGGCAGATGGTGATAATTTGTCGCTTGTGAATAGACGATCGTCTCGAGACAGCTGCCCTTTCGCTCAATCATTGACTTGAGTTTTGTAACTTCTACCCCATCCATTTCGGATACGGAAGCCACAAATATTCGGAACGTGTTTCGAGCATTATTCTCCAGCAGGGAAGCGATTGACACAGCCACGTGCTGCCAGAACGCCCCGTCGATACAGAAAAGTACCGGTATGGTCATGGCGTACCTGTCGGTAAACTAAGGCGTTGTGACAATAGCATGTACCTCAAAACCGGAATCTGTAAGGGCGAATCACGTTGTCTTGCGAATTAGGACGGACCTTGCTGGTTCATTCAATATTGTATCGTTCAATCTAACTCTCTTTGTTTTTGACCTATTGGATGCAGAGACTTGCTTGTTTGCTGTTCCTCATCATCAAATGAGAAGTGCTCAAAAAGTCAGTCGAAAGCAATCTGCGTCGCGTTGTGTTGAAAATGTGAGCGCAAAACTCTGCATCTAAATCATTTCAATCCGTTGATCATAAGAGACGGCATTTGCAAGACTAGTTCGGATAGTCTTTAGCCATATCCATGAAAACCATTCGGACGACACCATTCATAACGTGTGTTGCACTCCTCATTGCCCTGCTGCCATGTGTAGCGCCACGTCTGCGACATCCTCTGCCGGCGATGAAATGGGGAGACTTTAATGTCTATTTTTCAGGCGCCGTCCTAGTGCATGAGGGACTTGGCTCGCAACTGTACACAGGCGCCGATGATGGAACAGACCCGCAAAAGAAGCCTGCTCGTCCTGGTGCCCCAATCGATAGAGCGGCCCGATCCCAAGGGATAACTGGCATAGATTATTACCTCTATCCACCGTTGCTGGCTGACATGCTGGTGCCGCTGACCTATGTTGGCCTCAGAACTGCGGCGCATATATGGATCGTCATCAATCTTGGATTGCTCCTGGCAACAGCGATATGTCTCGCATCAGTGATCCGGGTGCGTTTAGTCGGTCTCTGGACAGGACTCCTCTTGGTGGGAGTAATTTGCTTCTCCCCGGTAGTCGACTGCATTTCATATGGGCAAATAACAATTTTCCTATTATTCCTTTGGGCTTTGGGGACTGCTTTATATGCGAAGGGCTATACCACTTCGTCAGGAATCATCTTTGCGCTGGCAGCTGCAATCAAATTGACACCAGCGATCGTTCTCATTCCTTTTATCGTTTGGAGGAATTGGAAATGGATCATCTCCTTCCTGGCTTCCTTCTCCGCATTTACGGCAGCGACGCTCTATATCAACGCGCCTTCAACGCTGATCCTGTATTTTCGACGCATAACCCCAGCCATGTCGCGCTCTATCCCGCAGATTCCAAACCTGTCGATCTCATCGAGCACGCAGTTGATGATAGCCGCGTTGCGAGGAATACCGATTTTTCCTGATCCGGCAGTTCTTCCCGCGAAGGTAGTACTCGCTGGAAAAACTGTCTCGCTGTTGCTCACCCTGGCTCTTATATTCACGATTGCGAGACTGGGACAAAATCTTGCCATGAAGAGCCAGATCGTCGTTCTAGCTCTCCTTGCATTGGCATCGCCTCTGCTCTCTCCTGTTTCTTGGCTACATGCCTATGCGATCGCATTCGTGGCTTTTGCGGTTCTTTGGTCTGAAGCCCTGCGGTCGCGATTCTCTATTCCGTACCTGAGTCTTCTGACGTTTGCTTCAATTACGGTCGGTAGCTACGCGTGGCTTGCCATGCTGCTGAAGGTGGCGCACCTGCGCCATGACATTCTGACTGCGTCCCTCGGATTGACTCAGCTAATCGCTCTCTGCGCGCTGGTCTTTTATCGACTCACTGGCATTGGAAAGAAAATGCAGACCCCTGCGATTGGCGAAATAGCCATTTAGATTCGGATCTGAGAGCGGAGAACCCTTTGGCAAGCCAGCCGTTCAGGGGGCAGCAGAGATTTAGGGTCTTGGGCTGCCTTTTTCGTGCACAGGCTGTTTCTATCATTTATTGTTTTTGTGGTTGGAATTGAAAGCGGTTTCATTTTGTCAGGAAAAGATATGGACAGACGCAATTTCATGAAAACGAGCGGCGCGCTTCTTGCGGGAGCAGCTGTTCGCGGCAATGTATTTGCTGAGGAGCAGGGCGGGCAGGGCAGGATGGTGCTCGCGATGAATCGCGGATGGCGATACAGCCCGAAGTTCGTAGATGGCGGTCATGATGCGGC
This sequence comes from Alloacidobacterium dinghuense, assembly GCF_014274465.1. NCBI lineage: Bacteria > Pseudomonadati > Acidobacteriota > Terriglobia > Terriglobales > Acidobacteriaceae > Alloacidobacterium > Alloacidobacterium dinghuense. The sequence continues at coordinate 5,996,161 of NZ_CP060394.1, forward strand.
GTTCGACGATTCGAAATTGGATCGCGTTGTGGTGCCGCACACGAACCTACCGTTGCCCTGGCATGGGTTCGATGACAAGGAGTATGAGTTTATCTCGCTCTATCGCAGGAAATTTCAGCTGCCTGGCGAGGCGAAGGGCAAAAGGGTCTTTGTCGATTTTGAAGGCGTAATGACGGCTTCGACGGTATGGATTAACGGGCAGCGGCTTGGAGAGTATAAGGGCGGATACACGCCGTTTTCGTTTGAACTAACAACACATTTGAATTTCGACGGCTACAACGTGCTTGCCGTCGATGTGGATTCGACCGAGAGGCCGGACATTCCTCCGTTCGGATATCAGATTGACTATCTGACGTTTGGCGGGATTTATCGCGAAGTGTCGCTGCGCGTCGTCCCATCGACCTTTATTGAGAATATTTTCGCCCAGCCCAAAGATGTGATGAGTGGAAGCCCTTCGCTCGATGTGCTGTGCTACCTGCAACAGCTTGAAGCAACCCGCGATGCGCTGACGATCGAGGCGACGCTGCTTGATGGCGACAGCGTGGTTGCGAAAGCTACGCAGAAGGTTCCGGCTTCAGCGGCTTCGACTGAACCCCTGAGTCATACGATTACGTTTGGCAAGCTGAATGGCATTACGCTGTGGGATTTGAAGAATCCAAAGCTCTATACGGTGAAGATACGTCTGTTGCGTGGTTCGCAGTTCGTCGACGAAGATTCACGACGTATCGGATTTCGCGAGGCGCAGTTTACCGATCATGGGTTTGAGCTGAATGGCAAAGTCATCAAACTGCGCGGGCTCGATCGCCACCAGACTTTTCCGTTTGTAGGGCAGGCGATGCCCGGGCGCGTGCAGCGCCGCGATGCGTATATTCTGCGAAAACAGTATCACTGCAATATCGTGCGCACGTCGCACTATCCGCAATCGCGGCATTTTCTGGATGCTTGCGACGAATATGGGTTGTTGGTGCTGGAAGAGATTCCAGGCTGGCAGCACATCGGCGATAAGGCATGGCAGGATATTTCCGTCGACAACGTGAGCCGGATGATTCGGCGCGATTGGAACCATCCTTCAATTGTGTTGTGGGGCGTGCGTATCAATGAGTCACGCGATAATCACGACTTTTATGTTCGGACGAATGCGATGGCGCACAAGCTCGATCCAACGCGGCAAACAGGCGGAATCCGCAATTTTCAGGGATCGGAGTTTCTGGAGGACGTCTTCACGGTGAACGATTTCGGCTGGCCTCTGAAACCGCCGAATCATCCCCGGTATCTGAATACGGAGTTTGTGGGGCACACTTTCCCGACGAAGACGATCGACGAAAATTCGCGGCAGCGCGAGCACACGATTCGGCATGCGCGCGTGCACAATCAACTTGCATCGAATCCGCAGTATGCGGGTGGGATTGGGTGGTGCGCGTTTGATTACAACACGCATTATGATTTTGGATCGGGCGATCGCATCTGTTATCACGGCTTGTTTGATATCTTCCGCGAGCCGAAGCCGGCAGCCGGGTTCTACAAATCGCAGTGCGATCCGGAAGATGAGATTGTGCTGGAGCCGGCATTTCACTGGGCTATGGGTGATGAGTCGGTGCGCTTTACGGTGGCGATGGTCTGCTCGAACTGCGACCACCTGAAATTCTTCGTCAGATATGGGGGCGACTGGAAGCAGATTGCCGAATTGGATCCGGACCGCGAGCAGTTCGAGCATCTCAAATATCCGCCGTTCAGCCTCGATCTGACGAAGATCGACGGCGATGATAGCTGGCTGAAGTGGGGCGATCTTCGCATTGATGGCTATTTGAAGGGCAAACAGATGATTTCAAAAACGCTCTCCGGCCTGGGCGTCGATCAGAAGTTTTCCATCCTTGCTGACGATCATGAACTTGGCGCTGACGGGGCTGATACGACGCGTGTTGTTCTGCGCGTGACGGATGAATACGATGCAATTCGTCCTTATGCGAACGATCCGATCGTGTTGACCTTGGAAGGCCCCGCCGAGTTGATCGGGGATAATCCGTTCGGGCTGATTGGTGGCACGGGTGCGGTTTGGGTTCGCGCCAGGCAAGAGCCGGGCACCGTGCGATTGACGGCAAAACATCCCAGGCTGGGAACCCAGACTGTCGAGATTGTGATCCGTCCGGTGGCTGCCGAAACGATTTAGTTTTGTGGGCGACCGGAGAAGAAGTTCTGAAAGAGTCCGGTGCGGGTGCTATGCTTTGGGATTCACACGCACCTCGATTCTTAAGGACATATCGCTTTGGCTGGTCGCAGGCATACAAGTAACCGGGTAACAATTGTCGATGTAGCTCGCAAGAGCGGTTTCTCGCCATCTACCGTTTCGATTGTCCTGAACGAAGCGCCGCTTTCCCGCTATGTAGCCGCGAAGACGAAGGAGCATATTCGCAAGATTGCACAGGCGATGGGTTATCGGCCGGACGCTTTCGCGCGTTCTCTGCGGAGCAGGCGTAGTCACACGATCGGTGTAATGATCTTCGACATCTCCGATCCCTTCTGCACGCTGATTTTGCGTGGTATTGAGAAGACCCTGCATCCGACCCGATATCTGCCGATCATTATGGATGCGCACAACGAGCGAAAACTGTTTGAGGGCTACCTTGAAATGTTGCTCGACCGGCGTGTCGAGGGGTTGATCGTCGTGGCGAACTGGCTCTTCGCGGAAACCGATCTGCTGGCTGACATGGAGAAGCACAGCATTCCGACTGTGGTGATCGGGCGCGATCTGACATCAAGCCACATCAGCTCTGTTCTGGTTGACAACGCGGTCGGAGCCTATGCTGCACTGGATCATCTCTATGAACTCGGGCATAGAAAAATCGCTTTTATTCGTGGACCGGCGAGCCTGCATGACAGCGTGAATCGCTGGCGAGGCATCGAGAAGTTTGCTGCCGAACGGGAGCTCGAACTCGATCCGAAGCTCATCCGGGAATTGCCGGAGATACTTGAAGCGAACTCGGGATTTGATGGCGGCGTGGACTTGACGGCCGACCTGATCCGCTCGCATCAAAAGTTCACGGCGCTGATGGCCTTCGATGATGTGACGGCTTTAGGATCATTGCGCGCATTGATGCAGGCAGGTGTGCGCGTGCCCGAGGACTGCTCGGTGATTGGCTTTGATGGCGTTCCGCCCGCGGCCTTCTGCACGCCTGCGATTACCACCATCTGCCAACCCATGGAGGAAATGGGCATGATGGGCACTGAGTGGGTCTTGAAGTCGATTGACAAGGATGAAGACCGTAATGCGAGTGCACCTGTTTTGAAGCTTTTGCCGCCCGCCGTTCTTGTTCGCGGTTCAACGCGCTCCTGTATAACCTCCTGAGAATTTCATTTCTGCGCTTGACAATGGCAAGAAATACGTTAAAACTGCAAATTTAAAACGTTTGAATATCGTATGGCATTCTCGAACACCTGAGTGAGGAGTCAGCGGACTTCGTCGCGAGGCACACTCTCGCCTGTTGCGAAGCCGAGCTAGCGTGTCCGATATTCTGCTAGAAATTTCTAAGTAGACGATGCGCTGGAGAAAGGTGCTGGCATGCTGAAAAGGTTGGCGATCAGTTGTGCTGTTGTTCTGATGCTAGGTACGATGGTTCCCCTCGCCTGCGCCGCTGTCTCTCCGTCGATGGTTCTTGCCGAGGGATGGCGCCTGCAGTCGGCGTGCAAGGTGCAAGCTTCCGGCGAGACTATTTCAACGATGACCTATCATCCTGAGGGATGGAATCAGACGACCGTGCCGGCCACGGTGCTTGCTGCGCAGGTGGCGGCTGGCATTTACAAAGACCCGTACCATGGTACGAATCTGCGCGATATTCCGGGAACAAGCTATCCGCTTGGAAATAACTTCTCGAATCTGCCGATGCCCGATGATAGTCCGTATCGCTGTGGCTGGTGGTATCGCAGGGAGTTTGTCATACCTGCGTTGGAGAAGGGGCGCACGTTATGGCTTCGCTTCAAGGGCATTAACTACCGAGCCGACATCTGGGTGAACGGGAAACGCATTGCCGACTCTTCGCAGGTTGCAGGTGCGTATCGCACCTATGAATTCGACGTTACTGACAATGTTGTTATCGGCAAACCGAATGTTGTCGCTGTAGAGACATTTGCGCCTACTGAGAAAGACCTCGGCATTAACTGGGTGGATTGGAATCCGTGCCCGCCCGATAAAGACATGGGCATATGGGGCGCAGTTGACCTTGTGACCAGGGGATCGGTTGTTTTGCGATCACCCATGGCTGTAACGCATTTCACGGATGCTTCTCTAAAGCAGGCGAATCTAACTGTATATGCTGAACTGCACAATGCAAGCGATAAACCGGCAAGCGGAATCGTAAGCGGTACAGTTGCTGGAATTCGCATCGAGCAACAGGTCAATCTTGCTCCGCATGAAGATAAGACAGTCGTCTTCGATCCTGAAACTTACACGCAGCTGAAGCTCAACAATCCGAATGTCTGGTGGCCATATCAGATGGGGACACCGTACCTTGAGGCGCTCACTCTGAGATTTACCGCGGGCGGCGAAGTCTCCGACGAGCAATCCGTGCGTTTTGGGATTCGTGAAATTACATCTGAGCTTACCGACAAGGGCTATCGGCTCTTTCGCGTGAACGGCAAGCCGATTCTGATTCGCGGAGCTGGCTGGTCGCAGGACATGCTGCTGCGAGAAGATCCAAAGCGGTTGCGAGAGCAATTCATGCTCGTACGCGACATGCACCTGAACACGATCCGGCTGGAAGGCAAGCTGGAGACGGACGACTTCTTTCAACTTGCCGACGAGCAGGGGATTCTCGTGATGCTGGGCTGGTGCTGCTGCGATCAATGGGAACACTGGAAGAATTGGACACCAGAAAACTATGAGGTGGCGAAGGCGTCGCTGCAAGCACAGATCCTGCGCATCCGCCACCATGCGAGCCTGCTGGTGTGGTTGAACGGGAGCGACAATCCCCCACCGGCTGATGTCGAGCAGATGTATCTCGACGTTGAGGCGCGGATGCATTGGCCGAATCCAATTCTGTCATCGGCGTCCGCTAGACCAACGACGGTGAGCGGAAGAAGCGGAGTAAAGATGAGCGGGCCATACGACTATGTAGCTCCGTCGTATTGGTACGTAGACACGGACAAGCATGGCGGCGGGTACGGCTTCAATACGGAGACGAGCCCCGGGCCGGCAATCCCGAACATCAGCAGCCTGCGTAAATTCATACCTGAGGATCAGATGTGGCCTGCGACGAGTGCTTCATGGTCGCTCCACAATGGCGGGGGGAAATTCAAGACGCTTACCGTCTTCGATGACGCGATGAAGGCGACCTACAACCCGCCGGATGATTTGAACGCCTATGTTCGTGTGGCGCAGGCCATGACTTACAACGGCGAACGTGCCATGTTCGAGGCATATTCGCGAAACAAATACACATCGACTGGCGTGATTCAGTGGATGCTCAACAACGCGTGGCCTTCGAATATCTGGCATTTGTATGACTATTATCTGGACGCAGGCGGAGGGTATTACGGCACGAAGAAGGCATGCGAGCCGCTGCACGTGCAGTATTCCTATGATGATCACAGCATTGTCGTAGTCAACGGCACCTATCAGCAATCACCACGTCTTTCGGTAACGGCCAAAGTCTACGATTTCAATCTCAAGGAGCTTTTCAGCAAGGAGTCTGACATTACGATTGACGCGGATGCCGTGCAGAAAGCAATCTCAATCCCTGATGATGTATTCACCGGATCTTCTAAGGTGTTTTTTGTTGATCTCGCATTGAAAAATGATGTGGGAGAGATTCTCAGCCGAAACTTCTATTGGGTGCCATCAAGTTTGACGACATTCGATTGGAGCAAGACGGACTACACGCACACTCCGGCGATTCAACATGAGGATATGACGGAGTTGATATCTCTCCCGAAGGCCAAGGTCGAGGCCCGACTAACAAATGCAGAAGATGGAAAAACGCTACAGATACGGTTACATAATGATTCGAAGGTCCTGGCATTTCAGGTAGCGGTAGCTGCGCGCGATGTTCATGATGAGGACATTGTGCCTGTCGTGTGGTCTGATGACTACGTAGAACTCATGCCGGGCGAATCCCGCGTCTTGACCGCAAAACTCCCCTCGCATGCACTGGAAAACGCGACCATCGTCGTATCAGGATGGAATATTCCCGATCTAAGGCTGCATCTTTCGACTGCAAAAACAGTAGCGACCGCCGGAATTTCGGCTAGATAAAGAAAGTTGGTGTCTTACAGGTTTTTCATGGGGCGGAAGCTGCTTCTCGCCGACCATTTCTTGCGGGTAAAGTATCATCGTGCGTCTCTTTGTGGGCATTGCGTTGACGAGTGAAGTGCAGGAAGGGCTCGAATCATGGCTAAGCGCTCTTCGAAATACATTTCCAAAGTTACGTTGGTCTGAGCCGAAGCAATGGCATGTGACTGTGCAATTCCTCGGCCAAACAGAAGAAGCCCGTTACGCCTGTGTTGTCGAGCAGTTGCGAGGACTTCGTGCGCATCCGGTGAGTATCCAGATCGACCAGCCGGGATTCTTTGAGCGCGCAGGTATCTTTCATGTTTCAGTGCTGACAGCGGCGTCGCTGATTGAGTTGCATGATCAGGCAGAGGCTGCGCTTGCAACATGCGGTTTTGAACCGGAGCTCCGCCCTTATTCTCCACATATCACGCTGGCGCGCAGAAAGGGACGCGGTTTCTCACATGACTTCGAGCAGTTGAAGAAGAGCGTTCAGAAACTTCCTCCGATGAGGCTGCCCTCTATTCAGGCGAAGGAGTTTCTTCTTTATCAGAGCTTCACTGATCCAAGCGGGTCAAGATACGAAGTGCGCGAACGCTTTCCACTGATGTAAGCTGCATTTCATACCGCAGACTATTCAATGACCAGCAATCATTTCTCACCTACAGCAAATTCTCTTGGAAAGATTGGGCTACCTGCGCCCCTCAGGGAACTGGCTCAACGTCAGTGGGATTCCATCATTGTAGGCGCCGGACACAACGGCCTCGCATGCGCAGCGTATCTCGCACGCGCAGGTAAGCGCGTTCTTGTGCTGGAAAGCCGCGAGCGCATCGGTGGCGCCTGCACGATTGAAGAGCCATTCCCCGGAGTGCGCATGTCGCCGTGCGCGTATCTGGCGGGACTGCTGCACCCGCTCGTAGTCGAGGAACTACAACTGCCGCAACGTGGCTTTACATGGACGCCCGCGGTGAATGGCCTCTTTGTACCCTTTCTCGACGGCACCAGCATTCAGCTCTGGGATGATGATGCACAGTGCGAGGATGAGATCCGACGTTTCAGCAGCAGTGACGTCGAAGGTTGGCGGGCCATGAGCGACGCCATCCGACGGTTGCGCGACGCATTGCGTCCAGCGGGTGACGGCGATACATGGATTGGCGATGCGCCGACGCGCGAGCAGATTGAAGATCGGCTGGGAAACGATGATGAAGCGATCAAGCTGCTTTTCGAGTGGTCGATGGCGGAACTTGTCCAGCATTATCTGCACGACGAGCGGTTGCAGGTCGCGTACTTAGGGCAAGGTGTGATCGGCACGAACGCCAGTCCGTTCGACCCCGGCACAGCTTCGATTCGCTTTCATCACTCTTCAGGAAGACTCGGGGGTATGCCGGGCATGTGGGGATACGTGAAGGGCGGAATGGGAATGGTCTCGTTCTACTTTTGCGATGCCGCGCGCGAGGCGGGAGCAGTGGTTGCAGCCGGAGTTCCAGTCGCGCGCATTCTTCCTGGAGAGGGTGTGCTGCTTGACGGCGGCGAGCGGATCAATGCGCCGATTGTGATTTCCAATGCCGATCCTCGCCGGACGCTGCGCATGTTGGATGGTTCCAGTGATGCCGCGTGGAAGGCCAAGGTCGAATCGGTTCCTATTGAAGGCTGCACGGTGAAGCTGAATGTGCTGTTGTGGGAGCTGCCGAACTTCACTTCACGCCCCGGAACGATGGAGCCACATCATCTGGGCCAGATCAACGCACCGCTTACCAAGGCCGAGTGGAAACATGGCTACGCTGCGGCGCGTGGCGGACAGTTGCCTGAACATCTCTGGTGTGAGCTCTACTTCCAGAGCGCGCATGACGCCAGCGTTGTTCCCCACGGGCAGCACACGATGAGCGTCTTTGCGCAGTATGTGCCATACACTTTCAAGGAAGGCACGTGGGACGACCGCCGTGCTGAAGTGCGAAAGGCGGCCCTGGACTCCATTGGACGATTCTGCAGCAACATGGATACGGCGGTGATCGACGCGCAGGTGCTGGGGCCTCCGGATATCGAAGAAAAAGTCGGACTAACTGGCGGGCATATCTTTCAGGGTGAATGCCTGCCGCAGTATATGTGGTCGAACCGTCTCAGCGCGCGGACGCCGATGCCGGGCGTCTATCTCTGCGGAGCGTGCACGCATCCTGGTGGCAGCGTGATCGGAATCAACGGGCGCAATGCTGCGATGGCGGTGCTGAAAGACATGGCGCAGAAATAGTTCTGGTCTTTGCACGTTTCTGCAGGTATGCTGCGGCGAAAGCATGCCGGAAACACCGACCCCATGTGCGCTCAAGCGCGAACTAGGCCTCTTCGATCTCGTCCTCTTTTACGTTGCAGGAGGGTTGAGCCTTCGCTGGATCGCCACTGCCGCGGCTGCTGGCCCGAGCACGATTGTCGTCTGGATTTTCGCCTGTCTTTGCTTCTTCGTGCCGCTTGCGGCGTGCGTGCTTGAACTGTCTTCACGCTATCCGGAAGAAGGCGGTCTGTACGTCTGGACGCAGCGCGCCTTCGGCGATTTCTCCGGCTTCATAGCGGCGTGGACGTACTGGATGAGCAATCTGCCGTACTTTCCCGCCGTGCTTTATTTCGGCGCGGGCAGTGCATTGTTTGCGCTGGGCAAGCGTGGCGAGCACCTGACCAATGAGCCAAAGTATTACATGCTGTTCGCGCTGTCATGGCTTGCACTCATCACGCTGCTGAATATTTTCGGGCTAAGGCGGGTTAAGTGGCTGAACAACTGCAGCACCATTGGCACATGGATCCCCGTGGTTGTTTTGCTGGGGCTCGGCGCCATCTTTGCCAGCCGATATGGTTCAGCAACGAGTTTCGCCGGGGCACAGCTCATTCCACACGCCGATCTGAAAAATGCCATCTTCTGGTCGACAATCTTTTTTGCCTTCGGCGGGGTTGAAACCGGCTCGTTTATGGGTGAAGAGATCAAGGATCCACGTCGGACGATTCCACGCTCAATTGTCATTGCTGGCGCTTTGATCGTGCTGTGCTACGTGGCCGGAACGATTGCCATGCTGATTGCGCTGCCAAGTTCCGCTATCACTGGAGTGGGTGGATTCGTGAGCGCGATTTCCCTGATGTGCACGAAGTTGAGTCTGGGATGGCTCATCACTCCTGTTGCTCTGCTCGTGGTCTTCAACAGTATTGGCAGTGCGACAGCCTATCTGTCTTCGACATCAAGACTGCCTTTTGTTGCCGGTATCGATCGCTATCTGCCGCCGGTTTTTGGACGCGTGCACCCGCGCTGGTGTACTCCGTGGATTGCCATTGGAGCGTATGGGCTTGTGGGAATGCTATGCGCGTTGCTCAGCCAGGCGGGAACGACGGTGCGCAGCGCATATGACGTGCTGGTGAGCATGTCGATCATCACCTACTTCATTCCGTTCGCGTTTCTTTTTGCTTCTATGATCCGGCTGCAGCGCGAGCCCGCTCCGGCGGGAACGATCCTTATTCCCGGCGGAAAGCCGGTTGCAATTGTGCTCGCTTCACTCGGCTTGTTGACAACACTGCTGACGATCGTGCTCTCCGTGATTCCACCAGACGAAGAACCGAACAAACCCCTCGCTGTGATGAAGGTGATCGGTTCTACAATCTTCCTGGTCAGCGCTGGTGTTGCCATTTATTACGCCTCCAATCGGCGGCTTCGACGCGCTACCGCTCTTTATCCAGTCGAAAAGCAGTAGCCTGAAAATCACCATCCAGGTCGAGATCGACACCGTGGCCCATCCAGTAGGCGCCACTGGCTGTTTCAGGACGCTTGCCGCCGGGTTTCTCCGTGATCCAGTGCAGCTTGTACTGCGCATCCTTGTTCAATCCGCGTAACAAGAGCCGCGGATAGGGGTATCCAAACTGACTCGAGTGCAGGAAGCCGAAGACGACTGCCTGACTGCCGTCAGCTGCTACTGATTCTGTCGCGGACTGCTCACTGCCATTTGCGGGTGAGATCAGGCGATAAAGTGCACCATGCTGCACGGTTTCGCGAATCTCCTTGTATTCAGATACCAAATGCCGCGCGGAAGCGAAATCCGCGTCGCTCCAGTGATTCAGGTTTGAGCCGATGCCAAGCGAGCCCTGCATCGACGAGAGGAAGCGGTATTCAATCGACCGCGGACTGTGATTCGCCCCGCCTGGCGACTCCGTGACCCAGGCCATCATCACGCCCGGCGTGTAGGCGTAGGTGAATCCATCTTGAATGGAGAGGCGGTCAAACGGGTCGGTGTTGTCAGAGGGCCACACTTCATCCGTGTAGCGAAGGATGCCGAGATCGACGCGGCCTCCGCCGCCTGAGCACGATTCGATCTCAACCTTGGGATGCTTCTCGCGAAGCTTCTTCAGGATCGAATACAGGTTTTCGATGAACTTCACATAGACCTTTTTCTGTTCGTCCGGTGCGACGGCAGGCCATCCTGGTTCAGACCAGTTGCGGTTGTAATCCCACTTGAGAAAAGCGATGTCATTCTCGCTGAGCAACTTGTCCAGGAAGCCATAGACATAATCGCGCACATCTTGCCGCGCCAGATTCAGTACAAGCTGATTGCGGCCCTCAGTGCGCGGTCGTCCATCGAAATTCAGAACCCAGTCGGGATGTTTGCGATACAGGTCGCTGTCGGGATTGACCATCTCTGGCTCAACCCAGAGTCCAAAATCCATGCCGAGCGAATGCACTTTATCGATGAGCGGCTTGAGGCCGACCGGAAATTTTTCCTTGTTCACATACCAGTCTCCGAGCCCCGCATGGTCGTCTTTGCGCTGGCCGAACCAGCCGTCGTCCATGACGAAGCGCTCAACGCCGATCTTTGCTGCTTTCTCCGCGAGCTCTTCCTGGCCTTGCTCGGTTACGTTGAATTCCGTAGCTTCCCACGAGTTATAGAGAACGGGCCGTGGCCGGGGCTTCGGAGCCTGCGGGAGAACCTTGCTGATTTCGAACCGATGCAGCAGGCGCGACGCTCCGCCGATGCCGTTATGAGAGTAGCCGCCATAAAAGACCGGTGTTTCGAGTTGTTCGTTCGGCGCGAGCTGGTAGCCGAAGTCAAAGGGATTGTAGCCGCCCGTGATGCGGATTTGGCGCAGGCTGTCCTGCTCGACGGTGATCCGCCACGAGCCGCTCCATCCGAGCGCACCAAACCAGACATCTCCTGTGTCCTGATCGCCGCTGTTGCCGCGTTCAATCGCAAACCACGGATTGTTCTGATGTCCGGTTGACCCGCGACGGCTTTCGATCAGCCGTGTGCCGGGACGTATCGCCTCATGCTGCACGTTCATCTCCCCCGCCCATCGGCCAGTCAGATAGTAGAGCCAGTAGTCGGTGCTTTGCGGCAGAGACCACGTCGCAGCGGCTGCCTGCTCGATGAGCAGCGGCTCTTTCGTCTTGTTCGTGATGACTGCCGAGCGGCCTAGAATTCCGGTTTCAGGATCGATCTGGTATTTCAAATCAACCAGCACATCCCGCGAAATATCTTTGAGGTGCACATTGAGCGTGTTTCCTTCGATGTGGTGGTCAATGTAGTGAAGCACCAGGTCGCGGTTGCCATCCGGAAAGGTGATCTTAAGCGTGGGCTCATAAAACAAGCCTGCCCCCCAGCCCTCGAACTCCTGCCGGGTACTTCCAGAAGGCAGGTCGAAGGATGCATGGCCTTGATTTGCCTGTGCCGGTCCGAGATGATCATTGGATCCGAGCCGGCCTCCCCAATAGAGAGTTTGGAGCTCATTTTCCTCATTCACTCCGAACGCGTACGTCACACCAACGCTATCGATCCGAAAAACGCGAGATTGCTGATCGAATTGAATGCTCTGCGCAAATGTATACGTGTACATAGAAGCAAGCAGTCCAAGAAGCACAAACAACTTTCTGTAGAACATGTAGCGCGACCCCCCAAAACTAAAACTTATCGGGAAACTCGAAAGAATGCTATTGCATTTACCTCACTCGCAAGAATCGTCTTATGGCTACTTGTGCAGATACCAGGGGATATTGATGACAACCACATTCTCATTGCCTCTCACAAGCAGAAACAGCTTCAGCAGGTTGGCGCGCTGGTTGTGCAATACATTTTCATACCAGTGTTTCACCACAAGTTCCGGCACCAGTACGGCAACCTGCCTGTCGCTCGATTTCATCTGCTCTGCGAGTACGTGGTCTACGAAGGGCTGGATGAAGAAGCGATAAGGAGATTTGATGATGGTCAATCGTGGTTCGGGCAGTCCTGCGGCTCGAATCGGAGAAACCACCAGGTCATTCCATATCTGGCAGACGCTGTCCTCCTCATCTCCGCACTCTACGTGGACGGCCTCAACGTCAGGAGACATCGCGATAGCGAAGCGCAAGCCCTTTTCGCTGATGCGGTTCCACTTGTCCATCGGGATGATCACGCGTGGCGGCTGTAGTCCATCAACCCGCAGTGGCTCAGGATGAGCCGTTTCTTTCGCCGTATCGTCATAATGTTTGCGCACTGTCCTCATGACGATAATGAGCGCCGGGACCAGGATGACCGTGATCCAGGCGCCATCGAGGAACTTAGCGACCAGGACCACTAGTAGCGTTAGTCCGGTGGCGGCTGCGCCGATTCCGTTTACGATCATGTGGCCCATGGCATGTCCCTGCTTGTACCAGTGCACTACCATGCCCGCCTGCGAGAGCGTAAACGCGAGGAATGCTCCGATTGCGTAGAGCGGGATGAGTCTGTCTGTGACTCCGCCAAAGAGGATCAACAAAACAGCTACAAACGTCACCAGAGCGTAGATGCCATGTGAATAAAGCAGTCTGCGTCCCCTGAGTATGAAGGCATGCGGCAGGTAATCACGGAGCGCGATAGCGCGCGTGAGGCGCGGGAAATCGGCAAAAGCTGTGTTGGCAGAGAGCGAGAGCACGAGCAGGATGGATCCGATCGTGACCCAATAGAAGATGCCCTTGCCGGCAACGGCGGCTGTCAATTGTGAAAGCACGCTCTGATATCCCGCCCCTCCCGGATCCGTTGCGCCGATACCGTAAGCGCGGCAGAGCAGGGCGATACCTGCAAGCAGGACGATCAGTAGCGCAATGATGATTGTGAGTGTGTTCTTTGCATTTTTTGTCGTAGGCTGACGAAACGCCATGACGCCGTTACTGACGGCTTCGACACCGGTCATTGCCGTGCAGCCACTCGAAAAGACCTTGAGCAGGAGCCACCAGGTCAGCGCGGTGGTTACGGGCGGAAGTGCCGGAGGAGCGACAACAGGTACTGGGTGGCCGTCATGCACAAGAGCCTTGACGCCACCGAGAATGATGACGATGATCAGTGTCCCGAGAAAAAGGTAAGTTGGTATGAGAAACGCAACGCCGGTATCACGAACACCTCGCATATTCACAAGCGTGAGGATTAGAAGTATGAGCAGGCAGAGTAAGAGCGTATGTTTCTGCAGGCCGGGAGCGGCAGAGATGAGAGCGCCTACACCGGCGGAAATCCCAACTGCGGCAGTCAGGATGTAGTCGATCATGAGCGCGGCGGCAGCCAACAAACCGGCACCTGCACCCAGGTTTTCCGTCGCCACCGTGTAGGAGCCTCCGCCATGTGGATAGGCTTCGATGGTCTGGCGATAAGAAAAATAGACGATGACCAGCAGAATGATGATTGCCGTTGTCACCGGCACAATGTGATGTACGCCAGCAATGCCGAGCGGAATCAGCAGTGTGAGCGCAGCTTCCGGTCCGTAGGCGGCAGAGCTGAGAGCATCAAGCCCGAAGATCGGAAGGCCGGCGGACGGGCCGATCTGTTCTGCGCGTTCTTCTGATGTGGCTAACGGACGGCCAAACAGCAGGTCAAGAGTTCGCATATCACCTGTTCAGATGCAGGAATAAGAATGGCACCGCTGCGCCATCATCCTATCGTGTTTTGGCGCAGCACGTGTGAAGAAGCAAAGCTATTAACGTAGGGCCAGCACTACAATGCGTCCATCGGAGTGGAAGCTCCCGCCAGTTGCGGTAAGCGCAGTTTTCAGCGGATTCGACGGCGTGACGTATGCCGCGCCGGTGATCGCACCGGCTGCCGCAAAGCTCTGCTCGATGAAGTCGCGCTCTTCATCGATGTTGGGATCGATGTGATGCGTTACGTTGCCGTTGCGCTGGTCCTTCTCAAAACCGCTATCATGCGTGGCCGAGCCAACCCACAATGGCTTTCCGTCGATTGTCTCCGTCGATTTCCATACGCGCAGGTGGTGCCGGATTGCGGCAACCGCAATGGGATCGGCGCGCGCATATGAGAAATCTTGTGGACGCCCGAAGAGGTAAAGAATACTCATCGGCATTTCCGTGTAAGCCTCGTGAGAAAGCGTTGCTATAAGTCCATGCACAATCGCGTCTTGAGTGGTCTTGTCGACTGTGGTCCAACCTGCGCCGGTGAAGGCCTTCTGCACCTGGTCCTGCGTGCCGATAATGGCGAAGTTCACCATGTCTCCCGGATTCCCTTGTTGGTCCTGCACTCTGCGCGGGATATTGGCAAATAAATCGGGTGACAGAGAACTCGCGAGGTTAATGGCTGTTGTTTCTGTGGCAGTAGTCGGCGATTTCGACAGCTTCATCTTTACCGTGTAACTCCCATCCCCGGTGAGGTCGCTGCTCAGGTTCACATTGAGATACAGCTTGCCGCTGGTCGTTATCTCGATCTGCTTACTCGCGCCAATCGGAAAGGGAATAGAAGCGTCGCCATTAGTAACACGTCCGATGAGCGCACCGCTGTTAGCGCTGTTCAGCTGAAACTGGCGCACCAGGTCCTTCCATCCACGCGCGTTTCCGTCCGGCGTGGATGAATGTCCGTCGGAAACTGTAACTGTGCCCGTTGCAGAAAAGTCGAGCTGATCACCCAATGTGACGGTGACGCCGGTATCGGTCCAATCTCCGGCTGGCACATTGAAAGAATAGGAGCCTTTGCGGGACGAGAGAACGCTGGCGTCGGGTGCCTTCAATTCGATGAGTTGAACGCCGGGGCGTACTGAGGTAGGCGCTGGTTGTTGCTGACTGCAGGCAATTCCAGAGAGCGCGAGGCAGGTGACGGTAAGGCTCGGGATGCTCCGGAGGAAGCGCGAAAGTTTCATAAATCGTATGACGTTCGAACCGAACAAATGGCCTAAACGCATCCATCATCTGCTTTTGCCGCTTCGTCAGCAAGAGTGTAGGGCAAAAGAAAAGCCTCGATCAAGTATCGAGGCCTTTCACTTCGAATTTCGGGTTCAGGCTAGGTGCCTTCCGACCAGCTGGCCAGGTACTCTTCCTGCTCTGGCGACAGGCGGTCGATGCCGATGCTCATCGCTTCGAGCTTCAAACGGGCAACACGCTTGTCAAGTTCCTGCGGAACGGAGTAGACCTTCTTTTCCAGGCTGGCATGGTTCTTCACCATGTATTCGGCCGAAAGCGCCTGGTTGGCGAAGCTCATGTCCATCACCGACGCCGGGTGACCTTCCGCTGCAGCAAGGTTGATCAAGCGGCCTTCGCCGAGCAGGTAAATCTTGCGGCCATCGCGCATGGCATATTCGTCGACAAAGTCGCGGGTTGCGCGCTTGGAGGAAGCGGTGCGCTCCAGAGCCGGGATGTCGATTTCGACATTGAAGTGTCCGGAGTTGGCGATGATCGCGCCGTTCTTCATCACGTCGAAATGCTCCTGGCGAATGACGCTCTTGTTGCCGGTTACGGTCACGAAGACGTCGCCCTGCTTGGCTGCTTCGATCATGGTCATCACGCGGAAACCGTCCATGACTGCTTCAAGCGCCTTGGTCGGATCGACTTCGGTCACGATGACTTCAGCACCCATGCCGCGTGCGCGCATCGCGAGACCGCGACCGCACCAGCCATAGCCGGCGACCACGAACTTCGATCCGGCGAGCAGCACGTTAGTGCAGCGAATTACGCCGTCGATGGTCGACTGCCCGGTACCGTAGCGGTTGTCAAAGAGGTGCTTGGTGAGTGCGTCGTTGACGGCAACGACAGGGTAGCGAAGCACGCCGTCCTTAGCCATGGCCCGCAGGCGAATCACACCAGTCGTCGTCTCTTCAGTGCCGCCGATGACGCCCTCAAGCGCATCCTGGCGCTTGGTGTGCAGCAGGTGGACCAGGTCGCACCCATCGTCCATCGTCAGGTGAGGCTTGTGATCAATGGCCGCCAGAATGTGCGAGTAGTAGCTCTCATTATCCTCGCCCTTGATGGCATAGGTCTGAATATTGAAGTCGCGGGCCAGCGATGCGGCCACGTCGTCCTGCGTGGAAAGCGGGTTCGATGCGCAGAGGGCCACATCGGCGCCGCCGTCGCGCAGCGTAATCATCAGATTCGCTGTTTCGGTGGTTACGTGCAGGCAGGCCGCCACGCGAATGCCCTTGAGCGGCTGATGCTTGATGAATTCCTTGCGGATGGTCTGCAAAACCGGCATCGACTGGTTCGCCCATTCGATGCGCTTGCGTCCCTGGTCAGCCAGATCCAGATTCTTTACGTGGTGCAGTGTTGCGGTCGTTGTCGCCATATCTTCTCCAAAGTCACCTGGTCCTAAACGTCGGGCAGACCCTCCCGGTGCTCTACTGAGGATATCATCGCCGACAGCCCCGACGAGTCGTTTGCGGAGGAATCATGTGAAAGTCCTGTAGCATCTTTACTAAGTGGCTCAAGAGAAAAAAGTGCGGCTCTCAGCGCGTCAGATGATATTGATTTCGCGCGCCTTGGCTGATCCGCGCCGCTTTGAGATATTCAAGCAAATCAGCGCCTCCGGACACCAGCTGCCATGTGGCGATCTGCGCGATTGCATTCCCATTACCGCTGCCACCCTGTCGCATCACATCAAGGAACTTGAGACAGCCGGCTTGATCAAGATCGAACGCGAAGGCAAGTTTGCAAATCTTTCCCTCTGCCGCGACGTGTGGCAAGCCTACCTCGATCAATTAGCCGCAATTTAACAAATGCATTTTGCGACTTTTTCTCGATCCGCTCATCAATTAGACAGTTATCGAAATGTCTACGAATGATGTTTCGAACAGGAGCGAAGAGATGGGCAAGCTTCAGGGTAAAGTCGCCGTTGTTACTGGCGCATCGAAAGGTATTGGCGCGGCCATTGCCAAGAGTCTGGCTGCGGAAGGCGCAGCTGTTGTTGTGAATTATTCCTCCAGCAAAGAGGGAGCAGATCGCGTCGTGAGTGAGATTTCGAGCAAGGGCGGTAAAGCCATTGCGGTGCAGGGAAGTGTTGCGAAAGCAGCCGACGTAAACCGTATCTTTGCCGAGACGAAAAAGGCTTTTGGCAAGCTGGACGTTTTGGTGAACAATGCTGGCGTTTACGAATTCACCCCAATTGAGGACATCACGGAAGAGCACTACTATCGCATTTTCGACACAAACGTGCTTGGTCTGCTCCTTGCCTCCAGAGAGGCGGTAAAGCACTTTAATGGTGATGGAGGCAGCATCATCAACATCGGCTCGGTTGCCAGCAGGGTTACACCGCCTACGTCGTCGGTTTACAGCGGGACGAAGGGCGCTGTCGATGCGATCACGCAGACTCTGGCCAAGGAACTTGGCCCGAAGAAGATTCGCGTGAACTCGATCAACCCCGGAATGGTGGAGACGGAAGGCGTTCACTCTGCAGGATTCATCGGCAGTGAATTCCATAAGCAGCATGAGGCGCAAGTTCCTCTTGGACGCATCGGTCAGCCTGAGGACATTGCGAACATCGCCGTTTTCCTGGCATCTGCCGATTCAGGATGGTTGTCAGGCGAATTGGTTATCGCCTCGGGTGGCTATCGGTAAAAAATTGGGGCCGCATTGAGCGGCCCTTTTCATTTGGCTGGAACGCTCTCAAGCTCCAGCAGCTTCTTTTTCCGTTCAACTCCCCAGCGATAACCAGTCAACGCACCGTCGCTGCCGATGACGCGGTGGCAGGGCACGACCAACGCCACCGGATTCGTTGCACAGGCGCGCGCGACTGCGCGTACCGCAGTGGGTTGACCAATCTCTTGCGCAATCTGAGAGTAGGTGCGAGTCTGGCCGCGCGGAATGCGACGCAGTGCCTTCCACACGCGTCTCTGGAACGCCGTGGCGCGGACATCAAGTGGTAGTTCGAGCGCAACCGGATGCTCGGTCATCTGCGTGAGTATCTGCTTCACCATCAAACCCAGATTGGCCTCGTCGCGCCTGCTGTCGGAGGCTGGGAAGCGTGACGCCAACTCATCTTCAAGTTCGGTTTCGAGTGAGCCAAAGGCCACCAGGCACAGGCCGGCGTCGGTAGCTGCGACCAGCATTTTCCCAAGTGGCGAATCGACGATTGTGTAGCGGATCACCACGTCCTTGCCTCCGCGACGGTACTCCGTCGGCGTCATTCCTAAGTGTTCGTTTGCTGTTTCGTACAGGCGGCTGCTGGACGCGAAACCGGACTCATACATCGCCGTCGTCACGTTATCGTTCGTGAGCAGGTTCTTGCGGAAATGCTCCATGCGGCGAGCCTGCTGATACTGCCGTGGAGAGATACCGAGGTAGCGGCGGAAGAGCCTCTGCGTGTGGAACGCGCTCAAGCCTACAATCTTTCCCAGCTTGTCGAGCTTGATGGTGGTGTCGATGTTCCGCTCGATGTAATCGCATGCCTGTGTCAGCATGTGCGCCTGCGGATGCGCCTCACCCGGCGCGCAGCGTTTGCATGCTCTGTATCCTGCGCGCTCCGCGAGTTCGCTGGTGGCAAAGAATTCGACTGATGTGCGCAGCGGCCTGCGGCTGGGGCAGGATGGACGGCAGTAGATGCCCGTTGTCCTCACTGCGTACACGAAGAGCATGTCCGCAGCGGGCTTGCGCGTCTCCACCATCTGCCATGCCCTGTCCCAAACCTGGTGCGATACCTGAACAGCACTCATATCTTCCTCCCTATGCTGTTCTGATCTTCGCGCCTTCAAGGTTCCAATGGCACTCCGCTTCTTGCTGTTAAATTTTGTTGTCTTTGCCATCCCTCGTATCGATTCCCGGGGCATCTTCCGCGATTCAGGCAGAAAAAGTAAAGGGCAAGCTGGAAGCTTGCCCTTATGCTGACTTGCTTAGCGCTAACTTGCTACTTGGCGACTGCGGTTGCCGCCTCGGCCTGCTCACGCAAAGCCGCGGCTTTGTCAGTCGCTTCCCAGGTGAACTCCTTGTCGGCGCGCCCGAAGTGGCCGTAGGCTGCGGTCTTCCTATAAATCGGACGGCGCAGGTTCAGGCTCTCGATTATGCCCTTCGGCGTCAGCGTGAAGTTGGCGCGAACCAGTTCCTGGAGCTTGTCGGAAGGAATCTTGCCGGTGCCGAAGGTATCTACCAGCACGCTGACCGGCTCGGCAACGCCGATGGCGTAGGCGAGCTGAACTTCGCAGCGGTCGGCAAGACCGGAGGCCACTATGTTCTTGGCGATGTAGCGCGCCATGTATGCAGCCGAGCGGTCGACCTTTGTCGGATCCTTGCCGCTGAAAGCACCGCCGCCGTGACGGCCCATGCCGCCGTAGGTGTCGACGATGATCTTGCGACCGGTAAGGCCCGAGTCACCCATCGGTCCGCCGATGACGAATCGACCGGTCGGGTTGATGTGATACTTGGTGTTTTCGTCGAGGAGTTCGGCGGGAAGAACAGCCTGGATGACGTGCTTCAGAATGTCAGCGCGCAGCTCTTCGTTCGAGATCGTTTCCGCATGCTGCGTCGAGATGACGACAGCATCGATGCGCACCGGCTTGCCTTCGGCGTCGTACTCGACCGTGACCTGGCTCTTGCCATCAGGACGGAGATACGACATCCTGCCGCTCTTGCGGACTTCGCTCAGGCGCTTGGTCAGCTTGTGGGCCAGTGAGATGGGAGCCGGCATCAGCTCTTCCGTCTCATTGGTAGCGTAGCCGAACATCATGCCCTGATCGCCCGCGCCGCCCGTGTCAACGCCCATGGCGATGTCGCCGGACTGCTTGTTGATCGAAGAGATCACAGCACAGGTGTTCGAATCGAAACCGTAGAGCGCGTTGTCATAGCCGATGGCTGCGACCACGCCGCGCACGAGAGTCTGGAAGTCAACGTAAGCTTTGGTCGTGATTTCACCGGCGATAACGACGAGTCCGGTGGCGGTTAGGGTTTCGCAGGCGACGCGGCTGTAAGGATCCTGTTCGAGGCAGGCGTCGAGAATGGAGTCGGAAATCTGGTCTGCGATTTTGTCGGGATGCCCTTCAGTCACCGACTCTGAGGTGAATAGAAACTTGTCGCGTACGGACAAAACAGTCCTCCATGAATTTGCGGATCGCCTGATTCACGAATGTGCGGAGCGGAGGATCAAGCCGTAGGGCCCGATCGCGCACAGGCATCTGATCTTAGATGGTACTAGACCGTCGGAGGCAGGGCAAAGCGGTTCAGCCAAAGGGGATGTGGAAGATTTCAGCGGCGAAATCAGCCAGTGAACGGCTTTGCCAACAAGCCCGCCGCCCTCCGTACCGGAGGGGTTGGGATGAGAGGATTGTTGGCTTGAAAAGCCGACCCTCGTCCGTCAGCCCATACCAACGCATTTGTATACGTCAAAGAAATTCGTTCTGCCCACCAGACGATGCCTGGAGGAAAACTTCGAACGGGTGAGGTTGGTGAAGACGAGATGCCCTGGGTATTCAGCAGGATACATGCTGCTGTAAATGCTGACAGCACTGAATGGGGCTTGCGTTCGTGGCACCAGCCACAATGAAGTTCGGCAAGTGGTCAAAGCCTCTTCCATGTGCCTCGGAACGGGAAGGTGGAGGAGTTCCCCATCGGCGGCAGCGGCAAGTTCAAAGTCGTCCGGATTTCCGTGGAATGCGAGAATTGGCGCGCCATACTCAGGGGAGTATGTGGCGTTCAAATTCTCCTGGCTCGTACCCGGGGCCATCTCAATGCGCTGGTCCGGATGTCGATTCAGAACTCCCTGCACGTCTCGCATCAGAGCGACGGATTGAGAATGCTGTTGACGATCCAGCGCCCAGACATCCCACACCGCACCGGCTTCGGTAATCACCACCAGGGTAATGAACGCGGCCCAACCAAGCACGAAAACGCTCATTCCGTAACTGCGCCTTTGCTGCCGGAATGTGGGCGCGCTCTCCCTCTGTTGTGCAAGCATTTCAACAACGTAGAAAGCCACCACAATTGTGAATGGCGCCAGGTGGTGTCTTCCCGCTCCCATTTTTGCAGCGAGAATGTCGGTCGCCAAGACGCCGACAACGAGTGCGAGCATGTGCCAACGCCGTTCGCCCCAATAACGGCGTGACGCAGCACGGTTCTTTGGCCAACCCAAGAGGATCGGCAGCAGCAATACGGCAGTCACAAACAGATTGCCAAGCAATTCTCTGCTGCTGCGCAGCTCGTGCGACATGTGGAAGAGCCAGTAAAAGTATTGTCGGAGTGAAATGGTAGGAACCAGAAACGGCACTAGGTTCACGACAGACGCAACCGCGACTGACGAGAGAAGAGCCCGCCGGCCATGGCGCTCAACAAACAATAAGCACGGGGCTAACAGGCAGAGAACGGCGGTAGCTTTTGCCCCGATGGCGAGTCCGAGAGCGATCCCGAACAATACTGACGACAGAACCTGCCGGCGAATCAATGCGGCCCTGATTGCAAGGGCGACCGCCAGAAAAATAAACACATCTCCTCGAATTTGAATGAGATAGCTTTGCTTCATTAAGAGCACTGAAACTACCAGGCCCGCTGCTAAATAGGCCTTCCGTGGTTCGACCATTTGACGGAAAAGATCGACCATCAAAGCGACAAGCAGAATGTTCGCGATCACCACAACCATCTTCAAGGCAAGCATGCCTGGAGGCATCAGCTTCAACGCAAAGCCATAGGGAAGGTAGGAGAGGGGTCCATACGCGACGATGTTCTGATACACCGATGTACCGTGCAGAGAGAAGTATGATATCGACGCCATTAACGGCTCTACCGGGTCGATAAATCCCGGGAAAAAGAGCCGGATCGCCAGCGCCCCAATGTAAAGCGCGAAGATCAGAATCGCCAGTCCACCGATAAGTGTCCGCGATGCACCAGACGGGTGGTGAGGTTCGCTCAAATCAGCCTTCCGACGTGCGACGAACTTCAACAAAATAAAGAACAAGATCAGGGCCATCCACGCCGGGACAACCATGTGAATCAATGTCGAAAAGAGTCCGTGAGAGGGGGAGAGAGTCACGAATAGTCCTCACAATGTAGTCAGATTGTCTTAGGGTCTTAATTTTGGGATGCAGGCTTGTCGCGGTCGATTGCCTCCGAAAGTGATCGACACAAAAAGAATGCGAATGACCGAGGTAATAATCGAGTATTTGTGTGGGAAAACGAAAAGTTGGAGTTGATTCCCATGGGGATACAGAAGGGCTACCGGGTTTCCGGTTTACATGTTTGCAATTTCGCAAATATGTATTGCTTTCCTGAAGGAGTCTGGTATCTTAATGGCAATCCTTCGTTCCTTCCTAAAAGATTCGCAAAAGTCAGTTTCCGGCCCCGCTCTGAATCGACCACGGAACGAAATCCATCCCAGTCAGGAAATTTGGTACAAGTGAATCGCTTCATCTATGTCTTGACGTTTTCGACTGTTCTAGTCGGCACGATCGGCTTCCGGGCCGAGGAGATCGCAAAGCACAACCAACGCACTGCGGATCTGAAGGCCGCTGCTCAGATTGCGCCTTTTGCCCAGGCGAACCCCGAGAATGGCGCCGGATACCTGAATTCCGTCACCGAGGCCGACCTGGTGTCTCTGCATATGTGCCAGGGAAGCCACAAACTGTTTGTGAGCAATCCTCCTTCGGCGACCGCGGATGGCCTGGTGGATGCTCAGGGCGCTGCGGAGTGTGTTGTTCAATTGCGGTCAGCACTGCGCGAAGTACCGGCGACTCATCCCGCTTACTCCGACATACGCGCTGAGCTTGCCTGGTGGAACGGCAAACTCCTGGAACTCGATCCAACCGATTACCACCGACTAAATTCCTAGGGAGCGACTCAGGCTAAAAGGAGATCTGGGCAGCCGGTGGTTGTTGTATGGGACTCCTGGATTCTTTTCTTCACCTTCGCTCAGGACAGGCTGTGCGGATTGCGCGCTCAGAATGACGGCTGGGGGAATCCATTCCTGAATCCTGAAACGGAAAGGCCAACCGCGGCCCGGGCGGCTTTTTTTTCTCTATTTCTATTTTAGCTGTTTTAGGGAAATAGACCGCCAAATCGGTGCGGGTTTTTGCTGTTTGGAATGTATGGGTTAGGAAATTTCTTAGCCTTGAGGGGCTTGACAAACACTACCCAGGCCGCGAATCACACCAACCCATGCTCCTGAATGCAACTGGCAGTCAACTGCCAAGGCTATCCAGCTGGGTTAATTTCCAGAACCGGCAGAAGCGGTTATGGGAACTGTCGTAGTGTGTATTTCCTGAGCGGACACGGAATGCTGAACGCTGACATTTTCTGCCGTGACGCGGTTGCTGACGAAGTGCCACACAAACCAGCCGAGCGCGGAGAGCAGGACCAGTAGAACCGCGACGCCTGCCCAGCGCAGACGGACATCCGGACGCGGAGTGTCGTCATCGCGGCCTTTGCTGACATTTTCCGCAAATTCGATCCAGCTTACGTCGTCATCCTTGAGTTGGCCGCTTTGCTGGTAGGCGGACATGAAGCGTCCAACCCACGTGTCTTCGTCGAGACCGACCACGCGAGCATAGCCGCGCACAATGCCCTTATTGAAAACACCACCGGGGAGGGCATCGAAATGTTCCTGTTCAAGAGCGAGCAGGTGACGGCCGCTGATCTTCGTCACGTTTGTAATCGTGCCAATCGCGATGCCGCGAGTTTCCCGCTCTTTCCGCAAATCTTCGCCGAACTGACCCATGCTCCTATCCTGCGCAGATACGCTTTGGGGTTAGCAAGCCTTGCAAAAAGATGTTGTACATCGAAACCGCCTGAATGCACAACCTCTAGGGCAAACCATAAGACGCTGATTACGACAAGTCAAAGGAAAAAGCAATTATCCTTTTCTATTCATGAATCTAAAGTAAACGCGCCCGGTCCCGTCACCTTGACCATTCCCGGTGATCGTTGACCCGTCTCGTTCACCTCAGATGGTTATCGGCAGGGCTGGTCGCTTTGTTAGACTTAAATTTCGAAAGATTTTCGCCTCTTCCTCCGTCGGGAAGGCACGTCAGCTCTCCAAGCGATCTTTCCGGGATTTGAAATGAACAAGCTTGTCATCGGCAATCTCCTCCACCGTCCCCTGCGCACCATGATCGGCATCGTTGCCGTTGCGGTCGAGGTAGTCATGATTCTTTCCATCGTGGGCATCATGATCGGCCAGATCTCGAATGCGCGGAACCAGACGAGCGGCATTGGCGCGGACATGATCGTTCGTCCACCGAATGCGAGCTTTATCACCGGTGTTGGTGGGGCGCCGGTGCCGGCGAAGATAGCCGATGTTCTGGCTAAACTGCCGCATGTCGCCGTCGCTGCGCCTGTTATCACCGACTTCAATATGGGCGGCTCGGTTGAAACCATCTGGGGTATCGACTACGAGAGCTTCAATGCACTCAAGCCTTTCGTCTATCTATCCGGAACCACGTTTCAGGGACCTAACGATGTGATCGTCGATGACATCTTCGCCCGTGCGGACGGCGGTCACAAGGTAGGACAAACCATTCAGGTCAAGAACCATCCCTTCCGCATCTGCGGCATCGTCGAGCACGGCAAGGGCGGACGCAAGTTCCTGCCGATTCACACGTTGGGTGGGATGGTTGGGAATGCCGACAATGCGTCCCTGTTTTATCTGAAGAGTGACGACGTAAAGAATCAGGATGCGATCCGGCAGGAGATTCTGAGCACGCCCGGTCTTGGTCAATACCAGGTGCAGACATTGCAGGAGTGGATGTCGTTGATGACTCCCGAACATCTGCCCGGGTTCAGCGCGGCGTTGAACAGCGTGATCGGCATTGCGGTCATTGTCGGATTCATCGTCGTTTTTCAGGCCATGTACACGGCTGTCATGGAGCGCACGCGCGAAATCGGCATCCTGAAATCACTGGGTGCTTCGCAGGGCTACATCGCAAATGCGGTGCTGCGTGAGGCCGCCCTGGTCGCGATTGCCGGAATTATTCTCGGCATCGCCATGACCTACATCATCAAGATTGGTCTGGAGTATCGCTTCCCAACGCTGCCGTTTCCCCTTACGCTGCAGTGGAGAGTGCGAGGCGCATTGATTGCTTTTGGCGGATCGATCCTTGGGGCGCTCTATCCGGCGCTGAAGGCTGCGCGTAAAGACCCGATTGATGCTTTAGCGTACGAGTAAACGGAGCTGCAAATGACGAATCCGGAAGAAAACGAGACGAAAGGCGAGCTTCAGCAGCATTGGATCTACGTTCTTGGCGGAAGTGACTTGCAGAGCCGCGCCTCCGAATGGCAGCAGCGGAAAACCGCCGGCGGCAAGTTGTATGCCCTCATCGAAGCCCTGCCAGACGAGCGCCCGGATCGCAGATTGACGCAGGTGGGCAACGAAGACGTGCTGTACGTCTACGCGCGCATGTGGGATGGATTGGAGGCAGTCGGCGAGAGCAGAAAGACACCGCAGGAACTGGCCTTCCATCTGATATCAGAAGGCCTGGATACGCGCCACAAAGAGCTGAAGATCTTCGCATCGAGAAGCGGTAATACGCTTGCGGGCGAAGGGGGATCTGCCTCCTACGTGGAGCGCTTATACAACTGCATGAAACAGGATTACCCGGACATCACGGTCTACGGTTATCTGGGCGAGGTGAGCCCGCAGGGTTTCGACTCGCATAAGACCGCAGGCCTTGTATCGGGGGAAACGCCCGAGAGCTTGACCCGGGAATCCTGGGACAACAGAAAACTTCGCGCTAAGGATAACCGGGTCTGTTTTCCGCCTTTGCCGGATGGTGAGTAATGTCTTTCTTTGCTCGATATCTCGGGCGAGAGTCGAAAAGGCAGAATCTTTGCTCACGATAGCAGCCCTCGACCCTCACCTATCTTTGTAGATGAAGCCTAAAAGAGGGCATGCGGCGGTGCACTTTCCATGTGGAAAATTTCCCAGGTCTGCTTGCCAATTTCCGAGCCGATTTTTGTAGCCTTTACCCAGCAGCCCTGGAAATTGCTGTAGTTATAAACCGGGGGTGGTCCCACCGCAGTTCTTACGGCGAGGACGATGGCGCCGCTGCGTGCCAGTCCAAAATCCCATCTCAGAGCCTTTGTGGCGGCGGCTACAGCGGGTGCAGCGCTCCCTGGCGGCGCAGCTGTTACCGCCAGAGGCTGCCCCTTCGCCCAACCTGCAGGCTTCTCGTGCGCCTGAATTGACCGAACAACGACGTCCTCGAATTCGGCTTTCGGGACCCAGTTGAGAATAATGCATGAGTTCCGTGTCGTCGATGCACCGGAAAGCGGATCTTCCGTAGGCTTGCCGACATATTTGCGCGCCAGTTTGTAAGGCGTCGCAAAGGCCGCACATCCACAACCGCCTACGGTACAGGCTGGCCCGGGGAGTGCATGCTGGTTGAATCTGTGCCCGCAGGAGCACATGGTCGAAACGGCACGTTTGTCGACGTTCTTGGCGATTTTTGACTTCAGCAGCTCCAGTTCCGCATTGTGCCAATTTTCTGCGTCGGACCTTACACCGGGCTTCGCTGCCTCGGCCTGGGCTTGTGTCTTCGTTCTGTCTACGTCCTTGCTGAAGGTAAACAGATGTTTTTTCGAGAAGTTTTTCTCGAATTTTATGCAATACACTTCTCCGTCCCAATCCCTGACGATCCATTGTTGATCGGCGGTCGCAACCCGGGTCAGACGCTCCATATTTCTGGAGACATGGTGAAAGGATTGATACGCGAGCAGATCGGCAGCAGTGCCTGTAGTAAGACTTTTCGTTGCCAAGTGAACCTCCCATTCTTATGAGCGAAGTGAACCTAGGGTGAGGGTTTGAGCCTACTTGCAGATTTTGATTGTGTTGTGCAGCGGTGCAGTTTGACTGCGCCACTACGTTTCATTTTGAGATGGGCCGTTTGATGCTCAGGACTGAGAGGCGGCCACTGACGGCGGCTTCTCAGTCAATCCCGTGATTGCTTAAACCGGCTGAAGGAAATCCGCCGACACCGGGTTCTCATACAGCGAATAATCGCGTGTTACGACGGTGAGCCCCGATGGCGTGACGAAGTAATTGCGTCTGTCCTCATTCTGGTCGTAGCCGATGACCGTGCCTTCGGGCAAATGCACGTCGCGGTCGATGATGGCTTTCTTGATGCGGCAGTGACGGCCAATGTTGACGTGCGAGAAGACAATGGTCGAATCCAGCTCCGAATAGGAATTCACGCGGACATCCTGTGAGAGCACGCTGTTGCGCACTACCGCTCCGGAGATGATGCAGCCTGCGGAGACGATGGAGTTGATGGCCATGCCGGTGCGTCCCGGCTCGCCGAAGACAAACTTTGCCGGAGGATACTGGCGCACGCGCGTCCGCATAGGCCAGTTGCTGTCATACAGGTTGAAGGTGGGCGACACCGAGGCGATGTCCATGTTCGCGTCGTAATAGGCGTCCAGGGTGCCCACGTCGCGCCAGTAGTGCGCATCCTTGCTGTTCTCGTCAACGAAGTTGTAGGCGTACATCTTGTAATTGCCCAGCAGCGACGGCAGGATGTTGTGACCGAAGTCGTGCTTCGAGGCGGGGTCTTCAGCGTCTTTCATCAGCGCCGGCAGCAGCACGTCGGTATTGAAGAGGTAGATGCCCATCGAAGCATCTACCATCGTCGCATTGAACGGCGATCGCAGGTCAGTGGACTTTGGCTTCTCATGGAAGCCGACGACCTCGCCCGAGCGGGCCACTTCGACAACACCGAAGCGGGATACCTCTGTGGGATCGATGGGCAGAGTGGCCAGCGTAACGTCGGCACCGGAATCGTTGTGGTGCTGAAGCATTTTGCCGTAGTCCATTTTGTAGATGTGGTCGCCGGAGAGGATAAGGACATGTTTGGGCTGCTCGGAACCGATGGAGTAGATGTTCTGGTAGACGGCGTCCGCTGTGCCCATATACCAGTTGGCGCTGACGCGCTGCATGGGCGGAAGAATCTCGATGAACTCGCCTAACTCCTGGGCGACGACGCTGGTCCAGCCTTCGCGGATATGGCGGTTAAGCGAGAGAGCCTTGTACTGGGTGAGGATGTAGACGTGGCGCAGATCGGAATTGATGCAGTTGGAAAGCGTAATGTCGATGATGCGGTAGTTACCGCCAAAGGGAACTGCTGGTTTCGCGCGATCGCGGGTCAGCGGGAAAAGGCGCTCGCCTGCGCCGCCTGCTAAAAGAACTCCAAGTGTATCCTTCATGGGTAACTACGCCCCTTTTGCGCTGGTTGCCTGTCCTCGGCTTGGCGGATCTGGCTGTCAGGATACGGCAGCCGTCACCGCTCGCCGGAACTGGCGATACTAGCATATAGCTGCCTGCGGGGGAGTCAATACACAGGAACCGGCAAATTGGACGGCGAATTCAGTCGACTCGTTCGTCCCCTTGAACCGCGATGCGAAGTGAACGCAGGAAATGCACATCCTGGCTGGAAAACGATTTGCCCTCCGGGCCTTCCTCATGTTTGCCGTGCGATTGTTCCAGCATGGCCTCGGGCTGCTGCTCCAGCTCATTGAGGCCGATGGTTGCTTCAAGCATGAGCAGGACGTCGAAGCCCTGCTTGCGGATATCCTGCACGACGCCAGCAATATGTTCGGATTCGGAGACGGTCTCGTGGATCGCTTCTCCCAACTGCTGAACGAGTTTTCGCAGCTTTGCGTTCAAGGTGTCTTTCTCCGTTTCCTCCCTGCCACCGAACGGCCTGGAGTGCGCTGAAATTGTTCTTTACCTTACTTTCAGATGTGCGTGGAGAGCAATCGGAATCACCCGGCTGCTAAACTTTTCTCCATGGAGCCGAATACGCTCGGCCGCAAATTCGGAATCGGCGTTCGCATCGCGTCCAGGAAGCTTCTGGATCGGGCTGCGCAAGGCGCCCCGCCTGCCACCGGCTCAAACGTTCCCGGCCCAGCGCGGCAGGCAGTTCCTTCTACTCAAGTGTACGCCGCGCAGGGTAAGGCCGTCGCCAAAGGGACGCGCAAATTCGGCGAGGCGGTGTGGAAACCGTTCGCCCATGCGAGCGGTGTTCTCTGGCTCGAGGTAACCGGGCTGTTCTTCGGCATCTTCGCGCTGTTTTTTGGAATCAACACCTACAAGCTGCGCAACCAGTGGGCGATTGGCCCCGATCATCAGCGTTTTGTTGTGTATACGCTGGTTACGCTGATCTTTGCTTACTTCGCTTTCAGCTCGTTCTATCGGGCGCGAAAAAAAGAGAGATTAAAGCGGCAGTCCCGGTAATTCGGGAACGCTTCGCGAAAGAGCCGGGGAGAAGGTATTCTTCTTGGTCTACTCCATGTCTCAAGAAAAGAATCTGAAGACCGTCTACGCGCGCCCTGATCTAGAAGCAATCGGCTTTGACCCAATCGAAGATCTTGGCTTTCCCGGCGAGTTTCCTTTCACCCGCGGTATTCAGCCGACCATGTATCGCGGCCGCCTCTGGACCATGCGCCAGTATGCCGGTATGGGCGACGCCGAGGAGAGCAATCGCCGCTACAAATTCTTGCTGGAACACGGTACAGCCGGCTTGTCGGTCGCCTTCGATCTGCCCACACAGATCGGCTTCGACTCTGATGATCCTATGGCACTGGGTGAAGTCGGCAAGGTGGGCGTGGCCATCGATTCGATAGAAGACATGGAGCGGCTCTTCGACGGCATTCCACTCGACAAGATCTCGACCTCGATGACCATCAATGCAACGGCGAGTATTCTGCTGGCGCTCTATGTCGCTGTCGCCAAAAGAACAGGCGCCAATGTGAAGACGCTCACCGGCACCGTGCAGAACGACATTCTCAAGGAGTACATCGCGCGCGGCACGTATATTTATCCCATCCGCCACGCCATGCGCATCATCACGGACATGTTCGCGTGGGCCAATGACGAGGCGCCGGAGTGGAATACGATCTCGATCTCGGGCTACCACATGCGCGAGGCGGGATCGACCGCCGCGCAGGAAGTCGCCTTCACCCTGGCAAACGGCATGACCTACGTACAGGCCGCCATTGACGCCGGGCTTGACGTCGACCAATTCGCACCGCGCCTTTCCTTTTTCTTCAACGCACACAACAATTTTCTGGAAGAGGTGGCGAAGTTCCGTTGTGCCCGGCGCGTCTGGGCGCATCTCATGCGCGACCACTTTATGTCGAAGAATCCGCGCTCGTGGATGCTGCGCTTCCACACACAGACTGCCGGTTCGACGCTCACCGCGCAGCAGCCGGAGAACAATATTGTCCGCACCGCGATCCAGGCACTGTCGGCGGTTCTGGGCGGGACGCAGTCGCTGCACACGAACGGTTACGACGAAGCGTTGGCACTGCCGACCGAGGAGGCAGCGCGCATCGCGCTGCGCACGCAACAGATTATCGCCATGGAATCGGGAGTGGCCCAGACCATCGATCCCTTCGCCGGGTCGTATTACATCGAATCGCTGACGCACGAGATCGAGCTGCAGGTGAAGGCATATCTCGATCGCATCGATTCGCTGGGCGGGATGCTCCGCGCCATCGAGCGCGGCTGGGTGCAGCAGGAGATTCAGAACGCCGCCTATGAATATCAGCGCGCCGTTGATTCCGGGGATGCAACAGTCGTCGGCGTCAACCGTTTCACCCGCGACGATGAGCCGGGCATTCCCATCCAGCGCATCGATGAAGCCTTGGAGCGCAAGCAGGTTGAGCGCTTGCAGGCTCTTCGTGTGCGGCGCGACAAGGGTCGGTGGCAGACGGCGGTCGATTGCGTGAAAGAGCGTGCGCGCTCGGGCGAGAATCTGATGCCTGCGATTCTGGAAGCTGTCGAGAGCTACGCCACAGTGGGAGAGATTGCAGCGGCGATGCGTGAGGTGTTCGGGGAGTATCAGGAGAGCGTCGTGATTTGAGCGGAAAATCCGTTCTGCGATTCCGTACAGACCTTCACGAGCGACCTGCCAGATTGCTTACAATCAACCCAATGCACGAGATCGAAGCGCTCCGACAACGGATTCACCTGTTCGAGTCGCAACTCAGATTCAGGGGCAGGGCATATCCTGATGGACTGACAGGATTTCCAGGTACTTTATCGGGGCAAGGCTTCTTTCCTGGTGGCGATGGTCTCTGGAGGGACAGACCGACAGCATTCGCAGGCAGATTTCCCCTCGGAGGGGTCATGGTTCTGGGCAATGACTTTGGATGTCTAGATAATCCTGATCCACGTTCACCCGGGTTCCTGCAGTGCCTAGCGAAGGGTTTTGAAGATCCGCCAACATGGAAAATCAAGGAGACTTTGCGAAAAGCTGGGCTGCCCGGCAACCGGTGCTTCTTTACGAATGCCTTTCTCGGCTTGAGGACGGCAACAAAGACGACCGGGGTTTCTCCGGGTGCAAAAGAGCTGGAATTCCGGGCGATGTGCCGGGAGTTCCTTGCTTATCAACTCGAAGTGCAGAAGCCTACACTGATTGTGTGCCTTGGTCATGAGCCGAGAAAGTTTATCGCGCCAACTTTGCTCAACGAAGGGCATGTATGGACGAGGGACATTTCCTTCACGAATCTCGACCGGATGTGCGATCCGATAGTGAGAGGAGCATTCTCCATCGGGCAGGAGAACATGTCACCGCTAATGGTCACTGTCGCTCATCCATCCTTCGCTTGGTCGACTCACGCACAATCTCCTAGATCATTTGAAGGCAAGAGCGGCCAGACGGCAGAGTTCGCTCTGCTCACTGCGGCTTGGAAACTCGCCAATTAGCCCCATGGCTGCCTCGGTGGCCGCAAATCAGATGGACTAGGTTACAAAGAGATATCTGGACAGTCTGACAGCACCCCACAACTAGAAAAAGGGATATACTCAAAAAGAAGGGATATCCCCGTGCCTCTATACATCAAAAATCCGAATGTCGAGAAGTCTGCGCGGAGGCTTGCGCGCCTGACTGGAGAGACCCTGACCGAGGCCACGGAGCGGGCCATCGAAGAGAGGCTTGCGCGGCTTCGTCCGGCGCAGAGTCCTGCGCATGGAGCGACGCAGCTTGAAAAGGATCTGCTGCGCATTGCCCATCAGTGTGCGGCGTTGCCTGACGTGGACACGCGTATGGCCGATGAGATCCTGGGATATGACGCCGAAGGGCTGCCCGGCTGATGGTTCTGGACACCTCAGCCATTCTTGCTGTCCTTCTTGAAGAACCTGAGGCTGCTCAACTTGTGCACTTCATCGGTGAAGACCGCATACGGCTTTGTTCGGCGGTAAGTTTCGTCGAGGCGTCGATTGTTCTTCGCAACCGCAAGGGCGAACGTGGTCGGCAGAAACTAGACCAGTTTTTGCGACGCGCCCGCGTGCAAATCACAGCTGTTGATGTGAAACAGGCGGAAGTCGCACGAGAAGCCTATGAGAAATTCGGCAAGGGAAAACATCCCGCGGGGCTGAATCTTGGTGACTGTTTTTCCTATGCGTTAGCGAAGACAACTAACGAGCCTCTGCTGTTCAAGGGCGAGGATTTTGTGAAAACAGATGTCGTGTCTGTACCTTAGGCGGCAGCGACAGTACGCGAACACGGATCAGCGGATTTGAGTTCAGAATCGGTCCTCACCTCGTGTACCATTCCCATCGAAGCGATTGTCAAAATGCGCGTTAGCTGCTGAACAGGAGTCCACAGATGCAGAGCCGTATTACCGGAACCACCATGCCCGTTCTCGAACTGCTGCTTGAGCCGAACGAGGCCGTTATTTCAGAAGCCGGAGAGCTTTCCTGGATGGGCAATTCGATCCAGATGACGACCCATACACAGATGATGGGCGGTGGCGGTTTCTTCGGCGCGATACGCCGCGTCGCCGGGGGCGGCAGCCTCTTCATGACGGAGTATCGCGCGGTGGGCGCAACCGGTGAAGTGGCCTTTGCGACGAGGGTGCCGGGGCATATTGTTCCCGTTGAAGTGAACGGCGGCCACCAGTACATGATTCATCGCCACGGCTTCCTCTGTGCTACTGCGCAGATTGAGCTGGGTGTTGGCTTCCAGCAGTCGCTCGGCGCGGGGATTTTCGGGGGAGATGGCTTCCTGCTGCAGAAAGTCAGCGGACAGGGCGTTGCGTGGCTTGAACTCTCTGGTGAATTGATTGTCAGAGATCTTGCCCCCGGCGAAATGCTGCGCGTGCATCCCGGCCATGTGGGAGCATTCCAGGGCACGGTTTCCTTCCAGATCACTCGCGTCCCCGGCATCAAGAATATGATCTTCGGCGGCGACGGCATCTTCCTCGCGCTGCTCACAGGGCCCGGGCGCGTGTGGCTGCAGACCTTGCCCATCTCGAAGCTCGCGCATCAGCTGATGCAGTACATGCCGAAGGAGCAGGCGCGGCAGACGACCGAGGCCGGGGTGGTTGGCGGGATTGTAGGATCGATTCTCGACGGAATAAAGTGACGGCATTGAAGAGCACAAGGTCTGAGGTCGTAGCGAATCAGTAGGGCGTGACTCTGGTTACTTCGGATGTCGGGCCTTGCAGCCGCAGGACGTGCGAATCACCAACTCGACGGGGAGAACGACGTAGTTGCCTTCTTCCGGGAACTCGTCGCGCCTTGATCCGGTCGAAGAGCAGGTTGGCAGCGACGCGACCCAGTTCCGATGCGGGCTACCGAACCACAGTCAAAGGGCGGCGCAGAATCTCAGAATTGTCGGGGCAATCTCGGGGGCAGGGCATCTCGACCAGCGCATCCGCAGAAAAGCGGCGTCAACTGCTGAGCGATTGGAAAAAGGGAAGCATCGCCGCGCCTAGCAGGCCCGAATCGGGTCCAAGCTCAGCGGGAAGAACATTCGTCTTACCGGCTTCAAGCACGGCGGGATCGGCGGGCTTCGTGAGCCGGTAAATATAGCTGCCGCGTTCAAGCTCGGCAAACATCGACGGAGCAAAGAGCGACCATGCAGCCACTACTCCTCCGCCGATGACATACAGAGGAAGATTCAGCGTGCTCACAAGGTTGGCCAGTCCAATGCCAAGCGCTTCTCCGACGCCGTGATAAATGTTCAGCGATTCAGCCTCTCCCGCGCTCGCAGCTTCGGCGATACTACGAGCGGTCATCATACCCAGACCGTTCTCTGATTTTGCCTGAACGATGTTCTTTCCAGCGCGCGCGATTGCCGTAGCCGATGCGTATTGTTCCAGGCAGCCGCGCGAGCCGCAAGCGCAGAGCAGCCCGTCGTGATACACCGGCACGTGGCCTGCCTCGCCGCCCATTCCGGCAAAGCCATGCCAGACGCGGCCATTGAGAATAATGCCGCTGCCGACGCCGGTTCCCAGAGTGAGCATGCATAAAGAGTGGTAGCCGGACGTTTGGCCCGCGCCGGCGTGGCACTCCGCCAACGCCGCCGCGTTGGCGTCGCACTCGACGACAACCGGGACCTGAAGGCGATTTTCCAGTTCGGTCTTTAATTCCAGGTCTTCGAAGCCAGGAAGATTGGGCGGTTGCAGCAATCGTCCGGCAGGCAATTCCAACGGACCCGGACTGCCCAGTCCCACGCCGATCAGGTCTCCTGGACCACCGCACTCCGCCACAAGCTTTTTCACTGCCGCGCACATGTCGTTCAACACCGCGCCGGGGCCGTCCTGCACCCGCGTGGCGGTGGTGATGGCTCCGCGTCGTTCCCAGTTGGAAGTGAAGGCAGCAATCCGCAAGTTGGTGCCGCCGAGGTCAATTCCAATAGAAAACATGCTCATGCGGAAGGGCTTGCGCTTTCTTGATTCGACTCTCTTGATACCGTTATCACGAAACCCGGATAGACAAGGAGGCGTGTCTGTCTCCATAGACTACTCCCTGTTGCGATGCGTTTCCGGCTCCCATGTTTTCTTTTGGGATTACCCTCCAAGGTTCCCGCCTTGATTTCCCAGTAATCCACAGCACGCTGCACGTTATAGTTTGGGTGGCGACTCTCACGACCTTGCTCGGGCGTGGCGAAGACTGACGCATACAGAAATGGCACGGCGCTTGCCGAGGATGCACCGGCGGAGGAATTTCTTCGTCCCGCTTCTGCTCCTCCGCGCGCGCGACCGCAACGCCCGATCCCTCGACAGGAAGACGATTCGGACGGCGAAGAGGTCTTTTTGCGCTCGCGCAAGCGTGTGCCTGTCCGGAAGGGCATTCTGCCTGCGTTCTTTACGAAAACCACAGCCGGGCGCGTCATCCTTGGATTTCTGGCGCTGGTGGTGGTTGCAATTTTTGTTTTTGTGGGGCTGGCAGCAAAAGATTTTCTCGATCACGATCCTCGTTTTCGCATCGACTCGGCTTCGTCGATTCAGATCGATGGCAACAGCCAGTTGACGCGGGCAGACCTGTTGACGGTCTTCGGCGCCGATATCGGCCGCAACCTCTTCTTTGTTCCACTTCCCCAACGCCGCAAAGAATTGGAACAGGTACCCTGGGTAGCTCACGCAACCGTCATGCGCATTTTGCCGAACCAGTTGCGCGTGGCGATCGTTGAGCGCCAGCCGATCGCTTTTGCGCGCATCGGCAACAAGATCAAGCTGGTCGATCCGGACGGCGTCCTTCTCGATATGCAGCCGGCAGCTTTGGCGGCTAAGCACTATTCGTTCCCGGTCGTCACCGGCATCAATCCTGACGATCCGCTTTCCGTCCGCGCGCCACGCATGCGGATTTACCAGAAGTTCATGAATGAGATCGATTCGAGCGGGGAAAAGCTCTCGAGAAGCTTGAGCGAGATCGACATATCTGATCCCGAGGACGTCCAGGGGCTTGTTTCTTCCGGCAACTCCGAAATTCTGCTCCATTTTGGCGAAGACAACTTCCTCAATCGCTGGCACGAATACCAGTCGCATCTGGCCGAGTGGAAGCAGCAGTACCCGCATCTGGCTTCGGTTGACCTGCGGTATGACCGGCAGGTGGTCCTGAAGATGGCGGACAACGCACCCGGAACACAGGACGCCCCGGCTGCTCCAGCCACGCCGGCGGCAACGCCCAAACAGCCGGTCGCAAAGGCGCGGCCCATAGCCCACCCCCACAGGAAGCACGCATGAGCCAGACCGAACAGCTATTGACGGTGCTCGACGTGGGAAGCGCGAAGACGCGCGTACTGGTAGCGGAGCTGCACGATGGCGCGCTGCGCTATCGGGGTCATGGTATCGCCGAATCCACCGGCATGCGCAAAGGCCTGATCGCCGAGCTGAAACAGGCGGCAAGCTGCATCAACAAGGCGGCGATGGCGGCCGAGACCATGGCGCAGGGGACTATCGACCGCTGTGTTGTCGGCATCGGCGGCCCGCATATTCGTGGCCTGAACAGCCGGGGCGGAGTCAGCCTGGGATCGCGCTTGCGCGAGATTACCCGTGAAGATGTTCGCGCCGCAGTCGACCGTGCGCGTTCCGTCTCGCTGCCCTCCGATCGCGAGATCATCCACCTGCTGCCGCAGCAGTTCATTCTCGACGAGCAGCCGGGCATTCACGACCCTGTCGGCATGATCGGCAATCGCCTTGAAGTGAACCTGCATATCTCAACCGCCTCAGCCAGCGCGTTGCAAAGCGTCGTGACGTGCGCCAACCGTGCGGGTCTTGAGGTGACGGAATCGGTCTTCGATGCAATCGCGGCGGCGGAAGCGACGATCTCCGCCGACGAGCGTGAACTGGGCTCCTGTCTCATCGATATCGGCGCCGGGTCCACGGAAATAGTTGTCTTCTTTGAAGGTTCGGTTGCGCATACCTCTGTTGTCCCGATCGGCGGCGATCACTTCACGAATGATTTGGCCGTAGGCCTGCACATCTCCGCGGCTGAAGCGGAATGGATCAAGTGCACCTACGGTCACGCGGTGGTCACCAGTGTTTCGTCGTCGAACGAAGTGGAGTTGCAGGGAATGCCGGGCCATGAACCGCGCATGGTTCGGCAACGCTATATCAGTGAGATTCTTGAACCGCGCGCCCGCGAGCTCTTTCAGCTGCTGAGAGAAAACCTCCGCCAGGGAGGAGTGCTGGAAGCGCTGGGCGCGGGCTGCGTGCTCACCGGCGGCGGTTCGCACTTGCCAGGATTGCTCGATACCGCTGAGAGCCTGCTGCGGGTCCCGGCGCGCATTGGATCGCCGGTGCCGCTCTCTCGTATGCCGGAAGAATTGATCGCCCCCGAGAACGCCACGTTAGTAGGAATGCTTTTGTATGCCCACCGCACCAGCGTGACCCGTGCGGCGGAAGACCAGGGTCTGCGCGCCAAGCTGCGCGCCATCTTTGCAGGAAGCTTGTAGGAGTCTTAGCCATGAACCCGTCAGAAGAAATCCGCATTCAGTATCACGAACAGCTACCCACCGGCGCGAAGATCAAGGTCATCGGCGTGGGCGGCGGCGGCGGCAACGCCGTCAATCGTATGATCTCCGCGCGCGTCGAGGGCGTCGAGTTCATCACCGCCAACACCGACGCGCAGACGTTGCAACTCTCGCAGGCTCCGGTAAAGCTGCAACTCGGTATGAAGCTGACCAGCGGCCTCGGCGCAGGCGCCAATCCAGACGTGGGTCGCCGTGCCGCGCTCGAAGACTCGGAAAAAATCATCGAAGCGCTCGAAGGCGCGGACATGGTCTTCGTTACCGCCGGCATGGGCGGAGGCACCGGCACGGGTGCTGCTCCCGTGATCGCTTCGCTGGCGAGTGAAATGGGCGCGCTGACGGTCGCCGTCGTAACCCGACCCTTCGGCTTTGAAGGCAAGCGCCGCATGGCGCAGGCCGAGCGTGGCATGCAGGAACTGCTCGACAGCGTCGACACGATGATCGTCATCCCCAACGAAAAGCTCCTGGCTGTCGCGAAGGACGCGGGTTTTTTTGAATCCT
Source organism: Alloacidobacterium dinghuense (assembly GCF_014274465.1). NCBI lineage: Bacteria > Pseudomonadati > Acidobacteriota > Terriglobia > Terriglobales > Acidobacteriaceae > Alloacidobacterium > Alloacidobacterium dinghuense. The sequence goes on from NZ_CP060394.1 coordinate 6,034,316, forward strand.
TCCGCATTGCCGACGATGTGTTGCGCCAGGCCGTGCAGGGCATCTCGGACATCATCACCATCCCCGGTATCATCAACCGCGACTTCGCCGACGTGAAGACCACGATGGCTGGCATGGGGTACGCCGTAATGGGCACGGCAGCACGCGGAGGTGAGAACCGCGCCATTGAGGCCGCGCAGGCGGCGATGGCATCGCCGCTGCTTGAAGATGGCGCGATCGACGGAGCCAAGGGCATCCTGATCAACATCAGCGGATCAAGCACGCTGAAGCTGAGCGAAGTAAACGCCGCATCCACTCTTATCCAGAACGCCGCCCACGAAGATGCCAACATCATCTTCGGCGCTGTGCTCGACGAATCGATGGGCGACGACGTCAAGATCACCGTCATCGCCACCGGCTTCCGCGAGGAAATGCCCGAGCGCCGCGAGCGCATGCTGACTGCGGCTCTGCGCGAGTCGGTGTTGCCTCGGGTGCAGGTGCAAACCCATGTTGAGGCCACGGTTGCGACTCCCCGGTTCATGAGCGAGGAAGAGGACATGCCGCGCCGGTCGATCTCGATTCCGGTCAAGCCGGCGGCGTCGAAGCCGGCCCCGGAGCCCGTTTATGTCCCCGAGCCGGAAGTGATCCTCGAACCGGAACCGGTGGCTGTCGCGGTCGCTGAGCCCGCGCCTTTATCGGATGTTTTCGGCCTGATGCACGAGGAGGAGTCCGGTGAAAATCTGGATATCCCGGCCTTCATGCGTCGCGGCGGTTTGTAATAATAGAAATTGGATGGGGATAAAGCAAAATTTTGCTTAATCAGGAACCCATCCTAAAGTACAGTAATCAAAAGTAATGCCGGGGGGCATCATTCCGGCTGTATGCGGGTTGTAACTGTGGTGAAATAGGATCGATCGTTAGTCCGGAATGGAAACGGGACGGACCATTGCGGAACTATTGGTCGGGCGACAAGTATTTTTTGTTAGAAGTTCAGGCTGTTTCTATGCGCAAGATGCATGGAGGCCGATAAGAAGAGAACGGCCTTCAAAGAGTAGCTGGGCTCAGGATGAATGGATTCATGAAACGCATAGCACACCTCGTTTTCCTTGCAGGACTGGTTGCGGTACCCGCCGCGCTCGCGGCGGACACAACTACTACGACGACGCACCACACCACCCGCCATACCACCCGCACGCATGTGCAGGAATCGGCCAGCGCCCAGCAGCATATTTCGCATCTGCAGCACAGCCGCCGCCCTGCCCGCGTCACAAATGTTTCTCTCACCACGACCACCAGTCACGGCCGAGTTCGCCGCGCCAGCCTGACGACAGTTCATCGTCACCGCTCCTACGAGCGCTTCACTGGTAGTTCGTTTACAGATATTGATCTCACGAACGGCGACTCGATCGGTGGAGAAGATCCAGTTGTGCGGCAGGCCGCCATCGATGCGCTGGGCAACATGAACGGCACAGTCGTCGCCATCGATCCCAGCAACGGGCGCGTACTGGCGATGGTCAACCAGAAGCTTGCCCTGTCGAGCGGCGCTGAGCCTTGCTCGACGATCAAGCTTTCCGTCGCCCTGGCCGCGCTCGATGAAGGCATTGTTACGAAGGACACGCCGGTCAACCTCGGCGGTTCGTATCACATGAACCTCACCGAAGCTCTGGCGCACTCGAATAACCTCTACTTCGAGACGCTGGGCCGCCGCCTTGGTTTCGAGCGCGTTCGCCACTATGCCAATCAGTTTGGATTGGGCGAGCTGGCCGGTTACAACATCCCCAACGAGCAGCTGGGCGTCTATCCCGATCAGGAGCTGCCGGAGAGCCAGGGCGGCGTGGGCCGCATGTGCTCCTTCGGCGAAAGCGTTTCGATGACTCCTCTGCAACTCGGCGCGCTCGTCGCCTCCATCGCCAACGGTGGAACGCTCTACTACCTGCAGCACCCGACGACACCGGAAGAGGTGGTGAACTTCCAGCCGCGCATCAAGCGCACGCTTGATATTGCCAAGCTCATCCCAGAAATTCAGGACGGCATGCAGGCCGCGGTGCAATATGGAACGGCGCGCTCGCTACGTGCCAACTTCAACCAGTTCCCGGTGATGGGCAAGACCGGAACCTGCTCGAACAATGGCACTCGCTTCGGCTGGTTCGCTTCCTACGCTGACACGCAGTACGGTCGCATCGTTACCGTCTTCTTCCTCGAAGGTGGACGCCCGACCTTCGGTCCCAAAGCCGCGGAGCTGACCGGCCTCTTTTACCGCAACCTCTGGGACAAGAGCTACTTCGTCGCGAAGCAGCCAACGGATACAACCAAGACAGCTATCGGCGTCACCGAATAGCGCATCTTAAATTTCTGAAACGACCGGCCTCCATCGCGGAGGCCGTTTTTGTTCAGGTACGATTTCTACATCATGAAAATTCTTACCGCAGAGGAGATGCAGACATGCGACCGCATCACTGTAGACCGCTACGGAATCGCTTCGCTTGACCTCATGGACAACGCCGGTCACGCCGTCGCCCGCTTCGCGCTGCAGGAATTTCCGCGCGCGGCGAACATTACTGTTCTGTGCGGGAAAGGCAACAACGGCGGCGATGGTTTTGTCGCCGCGCGCGTGCTGGCCGGGGAGGGCCGCCGGGTCAAGGTGCTGCTGCTCGGCTATCCGGTTGACCTGAAAGGCGACGCCAAAGAGATGTTTGAGCGCATGGAAATCGCGCCTGCTCTTGCGCCGGACGAAGAGTCTCTCTCTTCAGCTCAGATCACGGATATCCTCAATCAATCCGACCTGTTTCTCGACGCAGTCGTCGGCACCGGCTTCAGGCCTCCGCTGAAGGGCGTGGCGATGGCTTTACGCAACCGGATCAACAGCCTCGACGCGCCGGTCGTCGCCGTCGATATTCCTTCCGGCTGGGATTCGGATTCCCGCGAGTATCGCACCGAGGGCGCCTATCGCGCCGATGCGGTCGTGACCTTCACCGCTCCGAAGCCAGCGCACGTCAGCGGCAACTTGACCGACAGCGCCTATCAGCCCATTGTTGTCGCCCCCATCGGCTCGCCCGACGCAGCCATCGAATCCGAGTTAAACCTCACCTGGGCGGGAGCTTCGAAGAGGATCACCGAGACTCCACGTCCCGCGGAGAGCAACAAAGGCAAATTCGGTCACGTACTCGTGGTTGGCGGCTCATACGGAAAGTCCGGAGCGCCTGCAATGGCTTCGCTCGCAGCCCTGCGCACCGGGGCCGGCCTGGTGACCGCCGCCGTAGCGCAACCAATCCTCGATTCGGTTGTGCGCATCACGCCCGAGTTGATGACCATTCCCCTGCGTGCCGGCAGCAAAGGAGAAATCAGCAGCAGCAATCTCGATGACGAAACGCTCAAAGAGCTTCTCGACAAGAAAACGGTGCTCGCGATTGGTCCGGGGCTGGGCCAGTCGGCGGAGACCGAAGCATTTCTTCTCGGCCTGCTGGAAAAGACCGATCTTCCCGCGGTCCTCGATGCCGACGCCCTGAACATCCTCGCCAAGCATCCCGGCAAGATCAATGGCCGCAACCGGTTACGCGTCTTAACGCCGCATCCCGGAGAGATGGCTCGGCTCGCCGGAATCAGCACCGGCGAAGTTCAAGCCAACCGCGAAGCGCTGGCTCGTGAATTTTCGATGAAAAATCATGTCACGCTGGTGCTCAAAGGATGGCGCACTCTGATCGCCCATCCGGACGGTTCGATTGCCATCAACACCACCGGCAATCCCGGCATGGCCAAAGGTGGCAGCGGAGACATCCTCACCGGCATCATAGCGGCTATGTTGGCGCAATATCCGCATCTAGCCGGAGAAGCGGTGAACGCCGCCGTCTATCTCCACGGGCTGGCTGCCGACTTTGCCGTGTGGGAACACGACGAGCACACCCTGCTTGCCACTGACACCGTTGCGCACCTTTCAACAGCTTTTCGCTTCCGCTCCGACGACAAAGGCGGGTATGTTTGGATACAGGGGATGCCGCGATGACAGAGGCCACAGGCACGAAGGTCCACGAGTTCGAGACGAACAGCGCCGCCGATACGATCCGTGCCGGACGTGAGATCGCGAAACTGCTCACGCCACCAAAGTTCCTTATCTTGAAAGGCGATCTGGGCGCAGGCAAGACCACGCTGGTGAAGGGCATTGCCGAAGCCCTCGACGCCGCCGAACCGGATGAAGTGACGAGCCCCACCTTTACGCTGATGCACGAATACGAAGGCACCCTCCATGATCACGGAAAAAACGAGCCGGTCATGCTCTACCATCTCGATCTCTACCGCATCGAGCAGGAGCGCCAGCTCGACTCGCTCGGCCTCGATGAGATCGCCACGCCCGACAGCATCGTATTGGTGGAATGGGGCGACAAGTTTCCGAGCGTGGCCAAGCGCAGTAACGGCGAAATCGTGATGAAGACCACCGGCGGCGACTCGCGCAAGATCACGCTGACGCTCAAAGACTAACTCTCTCTACATTGTCATCCTGAGCACAGCACGGAGTGCGGAGTCGAAAGACCTGCTTTGTCTATATAACGTTAGTAGGCGCGAAGCGCCCTCCATAAGTCCACCGTAAAGGCGGATACTCTCAAGCGTGTCGCACGCCATCGAATCGCCGCCCGTCACAACGCATCACGACCTCAGGCAGACGCTCGGCACCTGGCAGCTTTGGGGCATCGCAGTTGGACTTGTTATCTCAGGCGAATACTTCGGCTGGAGTTATGGCTGGGCCAACGCAGGCACGCTCGGTTTTCTTGTCACTTCGCTCCTGATCGCGGCCATGTACGCGACCTTTATCTTCAGCTTTACCGAGCTGACCTGCTCCATTCCGCACGCTGGCGGTCCGTTTGCGTATGCATGGGCAGCCTTCGGCCCAGTTGGAGGCTACCTTGCAGGCGCAGCCACATTGGTTGAGTTCGTCTTCGCGCCACCTGCCATCGCGCTCGCCATCGGAGCCTATCTCAACGTGCAGTTTCCGTCGCTGGCCCCAAAACATGCCGCGCTCGGGGCCTATCTCGTCTTCATGACGCTGAATATCATTGGCGTGCAGATTGCCGCCACATTCGAACTGTTCGTAACTCTGCTCGCCATCTTTGAGCTACTGGTGTTCATGGCGGTCGTCACGCCCGGATTTCATTTCGCCAATTTTCTTCAGGGTGGATGGGCGGGCCAGAATCAATTCACCGTGCACGCAGTCCCGGGTATCTTTGCCGCTATTCCATTTGCAATCTGGTTCTTTCTTGCCATCGAAGGCGTGGCCATGGCCGCCGAAGAAGCGAAAGATCCGAAGCGTTCGATTCCCATCGCGTACATCGCAGGTATCCTCACGCTGGTAGCGCTGGCGCTGGGGGTGATGCTTTTCGCCGGAGCAGCGGGTGATTGGACGAAGCTCGCAAACATCAACGACCCTCTGCCGCAGGCGATGAAGATCGTCGTGGGAGCGCGCAGTGGATGGCTACACATGCTCGTCTGGCTGGGACTCTTCGGCCTCGTCGCATCGTTTCACGGAATCATCCTCGGCTATTCGCGACAAATCTTCGCGCGCCCGCGCTGGCTATCTTCCGCGCTTTCTCGCCGGCGTGCATCCGCGATTCAAAACACCGTGGCTTGCGATTCTCGCTGGAGGCGTCGTCGGCATTGCTGCCATTTACAGCGACCAACTCATCACCTTTGGCGGACAAACGCTGACTGCGAACATTGTTACCATGTCTGTCTTCGGCGCGATCTTGATGTATATCCTCAGCATGCTCGCGCTCTTCCGCCTGCGAACCACACAGCCTGACCTGCACCGCAGCTATAAGGCGCCGCTCTATCCCATCTTTCCAGCCTTTGCGCTCATTTGCTCCGTGCTCTGCATGGGAACCATGCTTTACTACAATCGCCTGGTCGCGCTTGTCTTTCTCGCATTGTTGGGATCAGGATTTATCTACTTCCTGCTCACGCGTCATCAGCGTGAGCGGGCCGCCGACTAAACATGGCCTACGCGCACACCATCGGAAGCCGCACATGGCGCTTCGACGACTTAAAAACGCTGTTGGCAAATGCTAGTCCTTTGCGCTCCGGCGACGAGCTTGCAGGCATCGCCGCGGCAAGCGAAGAAGAGCGCGTAGCCGCGCGCATGGCGCTCGCTGAAGTGCCGCTCAAGCGCTTTCTCGAAGAATCCGTCATTCCCTACGAATCCGACGAAGTGACGCGGCTCATTATCGACACCCACGACGCCAGCACATTTGCAGAGATCAGTCATCTCACTGTTGGAGATTTCCGCAACTGGCTCCTGAGCGCAAGCACGGACACAGAGACCCTCACGCGCATCGCGCTATCCATCACCCCCGAGATGGCGGCTGCCGTCTCAAAGCTGATGCGCAATCAGGATCTGATCCTCGCCGCGCAGAAATGCCGCGTCATTACACGCTTCCGCAACACCATCGGCCTCAAAGGACACATGTCCGTGCGCCTGCAGCCGAATCATCCCACGGATGACGCAAAAGGCATCGCTGCATCGATGCTCGATGGACTGCTCTACGGCTGCGGCGACGCGGTCATCGGCATCAACCCGGCAAGCGATAGTTTCGCCGCAGTCACAACGCTGCTCGACATGCTCGACAAATTCCGCGAGCGATACGAAGTTCCAACGCAATCATGCGTGCTCGCGCACGTCACCACAACCATGCAGGCAATCGAACAGGGAGCGCCCGTCGACCTCGTTTTCCAGTCGATTGCAGGAACCGAAAAGGCAAACGCCAGCTTTGGCGTAAATCTCGCCTTGCTCAAGGAAGCTCGCGAAGCCGCGCTGGCACTGCATCGCGGCACAGTCGGGGACAACGTGATGTACTTCGAAACCGGGCAGGGAAGCGCTCTATCGGCCGACGCGCATCATGGAGTCGACCAGCAAACCTGCGAAGCCCGTGCCTACGCCGTAGCCCGCGCATTCAAGCCGCTCCTGGTGAACACTGTTGTCGGCTTCATCGGCCCTGAGTATCTCTATGACGGCAAGCAGATCACGCGCGCAGGACTCGAAGATCACTTCTGCGGCAAGCTGCTCGGCCTGCCGATGGGATGCGACATCTGCTACACCAACCACGCCGAGGCCGACCAGGATGATATGGACACGCTGCTTACGCTGCTCGCTGTCGCCGGCGTGAATTTCATCATGGGCGTGCCTGGAGCCGACGACATCATGCTCAACTACCAGAGCACCTCATTCCACGATGCGCTCTACGCAAGGCGCGTCCTCGGCCTGAAGCGCGCACCGGAATTTGAAACATGGCTGGAAAAAATGGGAATCACCGATCGCGAAGGCACCCTCGCCGACCGTCTGCCTCCAAGCGCCGCCCGACTGCTTGAAAGCGCATGAGAGAAATCATTCAGAACCCGTGGACGCGTCTGCGCAGTTTCACCAATGCGCGTTTAGCATTGGGTCGCGCCGGTGACAGCCTGCCAACAAACGAAGTTCTTGAATTTGCCCTGGCGCATGCGCGGGCTCGCGACGCCGTTCACAACATGTTCGACGCGGACCGAATGACTCGCGAACTCACTGCATCCGGTTTCGAATCCATCACGGTACAAAGCGCGGTTAGCGATCGCGCCGAATATCTCCGCAGTCCGGATCTGGGCCGCAAGCTCAACGAGCAAAGTCGATCCTTGCTCACGGATCAGACGCTGCGCGAAGCGATGTATGCGGTCTTCATCATAGCCGACGGCCTATCCGCCATCGCCCCGGAGCGCCACGCAGTTCCGGTCCTCAAAGAAATCATGCGCAAGCTAGAAGGCTGGAACCTCGCGCCAATCATCATCGCGACGCAGGCCCGCGTCGCGCTTGGCGATGCGATCGGAGAGCTCCTCAATGCTGAGATGACTGTAATGCTCATCGGTGAACGCCCCGGCCTAAGCTCACCCGACAGCCTCGGCATCTACCTGACGTACAAGCCTCACATCGGCTGCACAGACGCGGACAGAAATTGCATCTCCAACGTGCGTCCTGAAGGGCTCAGCTATCCATCCGCAGCGCACAAGCTGCATCACCTGATGCTCGCCGCGCGCAGACTCGGCAAATCAGGGATCGCGCTCAAGGACGAAAGCGATCAACCTGCACTGCCGTAACCAACATTATTGCGGATTCCCGTTGCTGTCCGTTGTCCACGACTCCGTCTGGAAGGCAATGAAGATCGCAGCCCACGTCCCACTCGCCGGAAGTTCAAACACCAGGAGCCCATCCTGCCAGATGCCATTGTCCTTCTCATATGCGCCGGGAGGATTGCCCTGGTTCATGTGGATGTCGTGAATGCCCGTGCCGTCGGTGTACTGGCTGCCAAAGGCATAGATCGTACCGTTGTCATCGGCAATCGCCTGATTTAGATACTGAATCACCGCGTTCTGGAGGTTCGAAGACGCTGATTGCCCCGGCAACGGGAGCAACTGCATTTCGCTGAGCGTCACAATCGGCTGCCCATTTGCCGTGCTGCGCACATAGTCGACTGCCGGATTGCCCTGCGTGCTCAACTGCGTCATGCCGACAGCAAGAGCATCCAGCGCTCCGGCATCAGGCGGGGTGAAATTCTCGTTGATGAAGTAGAGAACCTGCGATCCGTCGGTCGATTCAATGTTGACTGCAACCTGATACGTCGTCCCACCCGCATCTACATTGATCAGATAATGCGGATGCGAGTCAGGAGACAGGCTGCCCGACTGCGGATCGCCCTTGAGTACGCTGTATTGATAAACAGGCATTTTGCGCCTCCACGATTGCAACCTTACACTTGGCCGTTGCGGCAGGATGAAGCTAAAAGCCCATGATGTTGTAGCCGCAATCGACGTACACCGTCTCACCGGTCACGCCGCTCGATAGATCCGATGCGAGAAAGAGCGCCGTCCCGCCGACCTCGGCCTGCTCCACATTCCGATGCAATGGAGCGCGATCCGCATGCGACTTGAGCATGTCGCCCAAACCGCCGATTCCGCGCGCGGCCAGCGTCTTGATCGGCCCAGCTGAAATTGCATTTACGCGAATGTTCAATTTACCGAGGTCTGACGCCAGATAACGCACCGTCGCTTCCAGCGCCGCCTTGGCCACGCCCATTACGTTGTAATGCGGGACAACTTTCTCCGCGCCGTAATACGTCAACGTCATAATGCTTCCGCCGTCGGTCATCAATGGAGCAGCTGCGCGGCTCAACGCAATCAGCGAATACACGCTCACATCGTGAGCAACGCGAAAGCCTTCGCGCGACGTCTGCAAAAAATCGTTCTTCAGTTCTTCAGCGGGAGCGAACGCAACGCTGTGCACCAGCACGTGCAGCTTGCCGTGACGTTCCTTCAGTCCTTCAAAAACCTGCGCAATCTCTGCGTCATTCGATACGTCGCACTGGAACGCCTCTGCGCCCGGTAAATCCGCAATCAGTCCTTCGGCTTCTGCCTTCAGTCGCTCGTTCTGGTAGCCGATCGCGAGCTTCGCGCCCGCCTCGTGCAGCTTCTGCACAATGGCCCAGGCAATGCTGCGCTTGTTCGCCACTCCAAAAACAACGGCAACCCGTCCTTCAAGATTCAACATGCAACTCTTTCCTCCAAACACGTAAGGATATCAGCCACCGAGATTGACCAGGCCGACGCAGTCAATGGCTTCTCCCAGAAACCGCGTGCCCAGGCGCTTGAATTTCTCAACCGAATCCGTTGCGTAAAACCTGCGCTCTCTCGTTCCATCGTGAACGTACTCTATGAGTGCAGCCGACACCTGGGATGCGGTTACTTCCGCAGAATCGATCACGCGCAAATCCGGAACAGCGCGCTCAATCTGCGTTCGCAGTAAAGGATAATGCGTACATCCCAGCACCAGCGTATCCGGCTTCAGGCCCGGCCTTTCGGCTTGTTCCAGCAATTCCGCAAGATAAATCCGCAGCACCTCCAGCGTGACCGGATGCTCGATCCATCCCTCTTCTACAAGAGGAACGAGCAGCGGACACGCCTTTTCAAGCGCACGCAGACCATGTTCCGCACATGCCCGCTCATACGCATGACTCTGCACCGTGGCATCGGTTGCAATTACCAGCACATCGCCGGTCAAGGAAGAAACCTGGGCCGCATTTGCTCCTGTCTCGATCACGCCCAACACTGGGACACGCACAGCTTCTCGAATCGCGTCGAGGGCCAGCGCGCTCGCCGTGTTGCATGCAATCACAAGAAACTCCGCACCTTCCTCCACAAGAAAGCGCGCGCTAGAAACCGCATAGCGCGCAATGGTCGCCTGCGATTTCGAGCCGTAAGGCAACCGTGCCGTATCGCCCAGATAAATGTAGTCTGCCGCTGGAAGCTGTCTGAGCAGCGCGCCAAGAACCGTCAAGCCGCCCATACCGGAGTCGAAGACACCAATCTTCATGGGCGCACCGCCGTCTGCGTGTCCGATGCAAGGTAGACGCGCGTCAGATCGGCATGCCCGGCGAGCGTGTCTTTCTGCTGACCATCCACCAGAAAGCGTACCTCTGTAATCTGCGGTAGATTCGCATGCAGAGTCGCAATCATGGAAAGCAAGGTCAGCGTCTCCGGCTCGATCCCAGATGGCTGCGCCTGAACAAACGCTGCGTCGAGATTCACCACCGCCATCTCTCCTTGTTGGCTCGCGCCTTTCTGCTGCGGCAACGGCATCAGAAACACCTCGTCCACGCCCGAAGCATTTGCAATAGGATGCGTCGACTTGGGCGCTGCATACTCCTCCAGCAGTTTCTCCATCAACACACGCGCTCGCGCGTTCGGATCTTTCGGCATGGGAAAGCTGCGTTCGACCGGAATCAGCGATCCATCCAGGTCATTTGCCACCAGCAGCGTGATCTTTTCGACCGGCGCACTCGACGACGCGCTCGACAACTCATTCAAAGGCTGACTGTCGACCGCCGTCATCAAGCGATCGTGCGCTCGCTCCCGCATGCGGATCAGCACCACCGCCATCACGACCGCTGCGAGCAGCATCGCGGCGAACAGAAAACGCTGGAAGCGCGGAATCACGGCTGCTGCCTCCAGTCATTTTTCCATTGCGTGAGCGCTGCGGTCAGCGCGCCGATGATCTTGTTCTGATAGCCAACATCGGTCAGCGGTGTGGCCGTTGTTGTGTTACCACCTATGAGGGGCGCAATCTCCACGGCGACTGCAGGGCAGGCAAAACTATCCATGGGCGTGAGCGCTGTGCGCCCCAGTGTAACCGGAACCGCCGCGTGTCCGAGCGCCGTGCTGATCTCGGAAGACAAACGCAGACTCTGCGTTACATACGCGGACTGCGCGCTCTGCCACGGCAAAAACTTCGTGTATGGAGTTGGCGCGAGCGACGATGTGAACAGATGCACGCCGCTTCCCGTAGCCGTGGCATGCAATGTGACGCACGCTGCAGCCATGGCGTGGTTCGCAGTCTCCGCGCGTGTCACCATCGAGACCTGCGTATCCGCATCCCGCGTGGTGATCACCTGAATGCCCTGAGAAGCAAGCGCCTGCCGCAGACGCACGGAAAATCCAAGCGTCAGGTCCTTTTCCAACATCTTGTCGCTGAATTGCGCGCCGACATCGCCGTCGCCATGGGCCGCATCCAGCACGACTACATATTGCGGCTGCACCTGCGCCCGCTGCGCCGGAGGCACCGCCGGCAACTTGCCCATGTCCGGCAGATTCGATTGGGGTGGTGGGGCCTCCTGCGCGGCTGCTGCAGAGATTGCGAGCAGCGCGCACAGGCTTAGCAGCATTTTCCGGAAATCAATCCAGTGGATAGATCGCAAGGCCACTCAATAGTTTAGGGAAAAAGTCGGTAGATTTCTGCGGCATCACGTCGCCGGCGAAGGCAACTTCGCGCAACTGCGCCATCGTCACCGGATTCATCAGGAAGGCCACATCCGCATCGCCGCGCGCGACCTGCTCGATGGCCTCGCCCGCATCCCGCAGATAGCGCAGGTTGGCCTGCTCACGAATCGCCTCGGGGGTAATGCCGAGCAACTGCTCCAAAACCAATCCGTGCAATTGCGCCACATCCAACTGCCGCTGCCGCTCGGATAGAGTGCTCAGAGCCTTCGCCACTGCGTCCGGCCTTGCTGTCAGCAGGTAATTTCCGCTCTTCGTGACAGTCAGCAGGGCCGTCTTTCCTTTGCTCGCAGCCGTGAGCTTTGCCTTCAGTGCAGCCGTTTCCGAGGACGCCACCGGCTCCACATCAAAGTAAGCCTTTGCGCGTTCCACAAATGCGCCGGGATCAAAATCCTTCAGCCCAAAAACTACGCGATGCGTTGGTAGAATCACCAGTCCCTCGGCGTCCATGTTCACGAAGGTCATCATCACAGCCGCTTCCGCATACGGTGGCTGCGGCAATTCATAGCTGTTGCGCTCGGTTGATGCGGCCTGCGCCGGTGCATGCTCCTTCGAGTAATTCAGAGCCGTCTCATAGCGATGGTGCCCGTCGGCAATAATCAGCTTCTTGTCCGCCAACTCGCTGGTCAGAATATTGATCGTGTTTTCATCGCTGATCTTCCATACGCGATGCAGCACGTCGTACTCATCCGTCACTTCAATATCAGGAGTAGCATCTTCATCGAAAAGTAGCTTCTCCGCCGTAAGGCCCGGATCAGAGTAGAGCATGAAGATCTGTCCGAAATGCGCGCGCGTCGCCCGCAGCAGATTCAGACGGTCCGACTTCGGCTTCGACAGAGTCTGCTCGTGCCGGAAGACCACTTTTTCGTTGTAATTGTGCAGTCCGCCAAGGGCAATAAATCCACGGCGTTCCATCACCTGACCGTTTGAACCGGGCACGGTAAATTTCTGCGCATAGGCAAAAATGCAAGGCTCGGATTCCTGCGCCAGCACGCCGCTCTCCCGCCACTCCTTGAAATCCCTGGCAGCCCGGGTATAGACGTCGCCCGTCTCCTTGCCATCGAACAATTCCGGCAGCCCCAGAATGATGCGAACCAGGTTATAGGGGCTCTTCTGGTAATACGCCTGCTGCATGGCAGGCGTGATCTTGTCATACGGCTGCGTAACGCAGTCCTCTACGTGAACAAGGGAGGGGTTATAACGTAATGCGCGAAACGGATAAATGCGGGCCATGCGGACGGTCGTAACTCCAGGAAAATGCCGGAAATCCGGCGTGAAATCTGTCTGAGTTGTTGCGCTCTTTGCATTGTATCTCACGCATTTCCAGGAATTTCCGCATCCCGCTACCCCGTGCAGCAAAAACGATTCATCGATAATGTTGAACGTCTTCGCTCCTTATTCTGATAGCATCGAAAACTTCAAGGCCAGCCATGCCTACACCGTGCTACGATGCTCTGGAAGAAGGACCCACTCGCATGGCGCTCTCGCTGGGGCGCAAAAGCGCTCGTTGGACCCGTGGAACTGCATACGGCCTTTCGGCAGTTATCTCCCTTGTATTGCTTGTCATCGGATTCGTCATTTCTGTGCCCAGAGCCCGCGCGCAGGAGGACGAACTGAATAAGGTTCACGTCCCGCCGCCGGAGCCCAAACCCGACCCCACCACGCAGCCGCCTCTGCTCGAAGGCGAAGCCGCCATGACCGCCCGTCGGAATGAGCGCATTCGTGTCGACGTCAACCTCGTGCTTGTCCCGCTCATCGTGACCGACCCGATGGACCGTCTCGTGACCGGCCTCGAAAAAGAGAATTTCTTCCTCTACGAAAACAATAAGATCCAAAGCATCAAGTCGTTCTCGCAGGAAGACGCCCCGGTTTCGATCGGCATTGTCTTCGACTTGAGCGGCAGCATGGCGAATAAGGTCCTACGTGCGCGCGATTCCATCCTGCAGTTCATGCACACCGCTAATCCGCAGGATGAATTCTTCGTGATCGGCTTCAATGATCGCCCCGAGTTGATCGAGGACTTCACCTCATCGCCCCAGGATATTGAAGCGCGCCTCGCCTCCGTCCACGCCGAGCACCGCACCGCCCTGCTCGACGCTATCTATTTTGGCCTGAACAAAATGAAGCAGGCCAAGTATGAGCGGCGCGCCATCCTCATCGTTTCCGATGGGGGTGACAATCGCAGCCGCTACACGGAAAACGAGGTCCGCTCCACGGTACGCGAGTCCAACGTGCAGATTTATTCCATCGGCATCTTCGACCCCTACGCCGCCACTACCGAGGAGCGCCTTGGTCCCATGCTGCTTAACGACATCTCCACGGAAACTGGAGGACGCCTCTTCCGCGTAGACGACATCGCGGAGATGGGCGATATTGCCGAAAAGATCAGCGCCGAGTTGCGCAATGAATATGTGCTTGGATATAAACCGGATGATGAACGGAAGGACGGCAAGTGGCGTAAAGTGAAGGTAAAGCTGGTGCCGCCTGCCGGGCTGCCTCAGCTTACCGTTCATGCTCGCACCGGATACTATGCGCCTTTGCAATAAACGGCATATTTTCTTTTTCTTTCTCCTCGTCGCGTCTTCGTTTGCAATCTGGGCTCAAGCGCCCGCGTCTTCACAGTCGTCAAAGCCGGAACAGCAGACGCCCCTCACCGTGGACCGGGATCCGATCGTCTCCCCGGACGCGGCCGACAACCAGCCAGTAAGTCCATCAAATCCCAATGCGGTTAGGCCCGGCACAGACCTGGAAAAGGAAAAGGGCGGTTTTACCTTCCGCCGCGACGTTGATGAGGTTGTGCTCAACGCCACCGTCCTCGACGACAATGGCCGCATCGTCAACGACTTGAAACAGGACAACTTCCACGTTTTTGAAGACGGTGTGCAACAGACGATCGCCGCCTTCCAGCACCAGGACATTCCCGTTTCGATGGGCTTCCTCATCGACAATTCCGGTTCCATGCGCGACAAGCGCGCAGCCGTGAACACCGCAGCTCTCGATCTGGTCAAAGCCTCCAACCCGCAGGACGAAGCCTTTATCGTGAACTTTTCCGATGAGGCCTTCATCGACCAGGACTTCACCTCCAACATCGCCAAGCTGCGCGACGGTCTTGCGCACATCGACTCCAAAGGCGGAACAGCTCTCTACGATGCCGTCGTCGCCTCCGCCGATCAACTCGCGAAAGGCGCAAAGAGGCCCAAGCAAGTCCTGCTGATAATCACCGACGGCGAGGACAACGCATCGAGCCTGAACCTTGAGCAGACCATCCGCCGCGTGCAGGACCTGCAGGGTCCGGTTGTCTACTCCATTGGCCTGCTCTTCGGCGACGAAGGCGGAGGCCGCGAGGCTCACCGTGCCAAGCGCGCCCTGCAGTTGCTGTCGAATGAAACCGGCGGCATCGCCTACTTTCCCAAGTCGCTTGAAAATGTCGACCAGATCTGCGCCGAAGTGGCGCACGACATTCGCAACCAATACACCATCGGCTATCACTCCACCAAGCCGGCCAGCCAGGGAGGCTACCGCGTCGTGAAGGTCCAGGCCGCGGCTCCCGGACACGGTAAGCTCGTCGTCCGCACCCGCAGCGGCTACTATCCGAAGACCGACAAGAGTAACCCCGCAGAAAATACCGCACAAAGAAAAGCGCCGGCAAAATAACCGGCGCGATTCCTCTACATTTTGTGGCCGACCTACCGTCCCTCCGCCACCGGAGTCTCCTTCATCTTCACGCCCGAAAGCGTCTCCCATCCACGGCGCGACAGGTCCCACTTGATCAGGTAGCCTGCCACTGCCGCGAGCACAATAAGCACCGTACCGGCTAGCCAGTTGCCGAAGATAAATTTGCCCAGCCCAAAGAGCGTGCCGTAAACCAGCACGCATCCCATCACCGTATCGAAGGCGTTTGCAGCGAAGTCGCGCACTTCCGGAAGCTCCGGAGCGAGCTTCGCGATGCGGCTCCAGCCGTAACACGCCGGATGAACCCTCCGGTAGAAATTCAGCAGCGTCGATTCTCTTTCGGCGGGCGTGACGAACGTCGCAATGATCCACACAATTGTCGTAATCCCAGCTGTAATCAAGGTCGACTTGGCAAAAACCACCGCATCATTGCCCGTAAACGAAACACGCGACAATCCGAGCGCCACAACCGCCGCCACGATCATCGCAGAAATTTCGCTCCAGGCATTCACTCGCCACCAGAACCAGCGCAGGATGTACACCGCGCCCGTCCCCGCGCCCAGGTTCAACACCAGCTCCCATCCAGCGCTGATCGAAGTCAACTGGCTGGCAACGTAGCCGCTTGCCAGCACCAGAATCACCGTAATGATTTTGCTGACGAACACATAATGTCGCTCGCTGCCATCGCGCACCCAGAAGCGACGATAAAAATCATTGACGAGGTACGAGGTGCCCCAGTTCAGCTGCGTCCCAATCGTTGACATATACGCCGCCAGGAACGCCGCCACCATCAGCCCGCGCAGTGCAGGAGGCAGATAGTCGCGCAGCACCATGACATAGCCCTGCTGCGGATTGGCTGCAAAAGCCGCGCTCGGGTGCAGCCCGCCATGCGGCGAATACACGGCCAGGGCCACCAGGCCAGTAACGATCCACGGCCACGGCCGCAGAGCATAATGCGCAATGTTGAACCACAGCGTCGCGCCCAGTGAGTGCTGCTCATTCTTTGCGCTGAACATGCGCTGCGCCACGTAGCCGCCACCGCCCGGCTCCGCGCCCGGATACCACGCCGCCCACCACTGCACGCCGATATACATCAGGAACGTCAACAGCGGCAGCGTCCAGATATTCGAAGTCGTCAGCCCTGCATGGAAATCCGGCAGGAACGACATCACATTGGAAGTCGGCTGCCCCGCAGCGCGCGTCGCCTCACCCACTACATCAAGCTGCAGTTTCAGCGCATGCATGCCGCCGAGCTGCGAAACCGCCAGCCACGCCAGCACGACAATCATCGTCATCTTTAGCGCGAACTGGAAGAGGTCCGTAACCAGCACGCCCCAGAGTCCGCCAATGAACGTATACAGTCCGGTGAAGGGAACCAGAATGAAGATGCAGATGGCAAGCGCCGTATGGCGCGGATCGCCGAGCGTGTATTGCAGCAACGTGTGACCGCCGATGCTCAACTGCAGCACGCGCCCCTGAGCAATCACCGGGCCCAGCACGACGGAGATAATATCCACCATCGCCCGCGTTACCCAGCCGAGGATGAAGCAGTTCATCAGCAGGCCAAGATAGATGGCCTTGAATCCGCGCAGAAACGCCGCCGGCTTGCCGCCGTAACGAATCTCCACCAGCTCCACGTCCGTCAGAATCTCAGCCCGCCGCCAATAGCGCGCAAAGAAGAAGACCGTCGTCATGCCGCTGAGGCACAAGCTCCACCAAATCCAGTTGCCGGAAATCCCCTGCGTCGCCACCAGCCCGCAGACCAGCAGCGGTGTGTCTGCGGCAAAAGTCGTCGCCACCATGGATGTACCAGCGAGCCACCAGGAAACATCGCGCCCGGAAACGAAAAAATCTTCCGTCGAGCCGCTCGAACGGCTGCGGTAATAAAGGCCAATCAGCAAGTTGAACAGCAGATAGCCGGCTATGACCAGCCAGTCCGCCAGGGTCAGTGACATGCGCTTCTCTCAGTTTCCAGGAAATCAATCGATGAAAGCAGTATATACAGGTTTACAGCTCACGGGGAACACTTTCCCGCTACCCAAATTTACTCTTGTGGCTGCAGGCCGATCGTCCGGAAAAGTTCCAGCAGCTTAGGCGCGGCAATGTGCTGGTAGTCCGTCGTGAGCAGCCCGAAGGTCTCTGGCGCATCGTAGGTGCGGCTGTAGCCGCTAGACTGCGTTCCGTTCAGCGGCCAGTAACTCCAGCCCAGTTCAGGATGCTCCTTCACATAACGTACAAATCCGCGAATCCACTCGCCGTTAGGATCGCTTCCACAGCCCGTTAACGTCTGGCAGGTTCCAAATTCACCGATCCACAGCGGAATCGCCGGCGTTGTCTGCAGTAAGAATCCTGCACGTTCATCGAATGCCTTTTGCAGCTCGGCATAGTTCTGGGTCTGCGCTCCAAACGAATACGCATGCGGCGAATACACCGCACGATTTGGAACATCGAGGAACACCGGAAGATGCGCCGCGCCGCGAAAATCAGTCGAGTACTGCGGTCCCTCAATCATCACCAGCAGTTTCGGACTCACGCTGAGCACAGCGTTGCCGCCGCGAGTGGCAGCCGCATGCCAGTCCAGTTTCTTATTGTCGCCGCCCCACACCGCGCCGCTGCGAAGTTCGTTGCGCAGGTCAACACCAACCACCCACGGCTGGTTGCGATAGCGCCGCGCGATCGTCTTCCAATCGGCCAGCCACGCACTTTCGGGATATTCCTTGCTGTACCACAGCCCATTGCCGTCATCATCCTTGCAGCACCAGTCGGCGCGGCTCACGTGATTGTCGAGAATCACCATGATCTGTGCCTTGGCCAGCGCGTCGATGACGATGTCCATCACCTCCATCGCATGCTTGCCGCGGAGCTGCGGATTCGCCTTGATCGCATAGTCAGCAACCACCGGATTCTTCTCCAGCGTCTCATTTGCCCACGGCAGTCGCACGGAGTTGAAGCCCATTCTCTTGATCAGGCCGACAATCGTGGCCAGTGGCGCATGGTCAAGGCCGCCCGGAACATATTCCTTCTCATCAAAGCCATACCAGTTCACCGACTTTAACTGCACCGGCGATTTCTTCGCATCGACAATTTTGTAGCCGCTGGTGTGGAGCGGCAATTGCGGCGAAGCCTGGGCATGGCTCCATTGAGCGCCGGAAACCAGAAGCAAAACGAGCATCTGCGTAAGGGTCAGGAGCTCTTTCAAAGCGCCGGAAAAAGAACTCATCGCACTTCTTTGAAATCAAAATAAGCGAGATTCATGTTTCCCTGCGTGAGAATGTGAATGGTCAGCACGCTTTCTCCCGCAGGCAGATCGAGTCTTACCAGGTCCTGCTGCACATTCCAGTGGTGCCACTGTCGCCAGGCAATCGGATCGGAGGCATTGGCAGTTGAAGTGATATTCAGAGGCCCCGATGCCGGAACCCCGTCAACATCGATCGAAATCACGCCGCCGCGATTTGAGGTGTAGAGCAGATCAGCCTTATACGTCCCTGCCTTGCGGGTCTTCACCGTGATGTTGAACCACTCGCCGGGCTCCGTCCATCCCACATAGAGCTGGTTCTCCGGCGGCTTCACCAGGTTGTAGGGACTATTGTCGATCTGATCGTGAAACTTGGTGTACGAGGTATCGACGCCCTCGTCCATCCGGAACTGGTTCAGATACGTACCGTCCGCAGGATTCAACCCGCCACTGCCCAGATTCTTTTCCGTCGTGTCGTAGTAGGCGACGCCGGGTCCGCCGCTATCGTAGTAAGCGCACTGCACGCGTCCGGGAATAGCCTGCGGTCCGCCTTTGTAATGGCTATCCGCATAGGGAGTGCCCTTGTAAGTGCTGTGAAAGTCCGTTGGTGCGGATGCCTGCTCTTGCAGCCCGGGTGCAAGGAACAAAATGAATGATGGAAGAACGAGACAGAATCGCAGCACAGTTTCCCCAGAGTGAAATCAGTCTACGCGGAAACGCTATGGATAGGGCTTAATTCTTCTGGCACTTGGGGCACCAATAGATCGTGCGTCCGGCAAGGTCGGCGCGCTGAATCTTCGTGCCGCAGACAAAGCAAGGCTTGCCATGCCTGCGATAGACATAGCGCTCCTCGTCTTCGCGCACAGGCCCCGTCTTGTGCGGACGGTCCTTCGCAAGCGTCGTCACATAGCGCGTGTCTCGTACGCCCGCGCCCATCAATTTTTTCGCGTCCCTCCAGATGCCCTTAAGGGCGGCGTGATCAACTTCTCTGCCCGGTCGCAGCGGATGGATGCGCGCTCGATACAAAATCTCCGCGCGATAGATATTGCCAATGCCCGCGATTACTGATTGATCCATCAGCAGCGCGCCAATCGGAGTGTCACGCTTTGCGATCTTCTCAAACGCTGGCTCCGGATCGGAGCCGGCAATCAGAGGATCAGGCCCGAGTCGCTTGAGCAGCGCCTGCCAATCTGCGTGCCCGAAGATCGAAGTATCGGTCCCGCCGCGCAGCTCAATCCAGTCTGTTTTCGTATAGATGCGCAGCCGCAGCGCGCCTCGCGCCGGTGGCAGCGGAATCTCGCCCTGGTGGAAATCCCCGAACATGCCCAGGTGAATATGCAGAATCAGATCGCGGCCAAAGTGATACCCAAGATGTTTGCCGACAGCATCGATTCGCGCCAGCTTGCGACCATCAAGAATCTCAGCATCTGGAAAGCCGCCGTTCGGCGAATCCACGCGCACGCGCTTCCTCGCGAAAACCCTGGCATGGTTTTCCGCGAAGCGATGAATTTCATTTCCTTCCGGCATACGATTGAGCTACCACAAAGAGTGAAATACCCGATGAGCGCAAACTGCGCTCCCGGCTCTGCCCGAAGTTCATGCTCCTGAAAGGGAACCAAGTGGTTGTAATTGTACTGTGAGCCGAAGCCCCGCTTAAAGGCGGGTCAGGCCTCAGTAACAAGCCGACGAAATGTTATTTTGACGGGAAGCGAAGAATGCAGGCGATTCGTACGATGCCATCACAGTGGAGTTGGCATTCACCAGCCTCTAAGCCCACAGCGAAACGATGAGCGAGGCTGGTGCGCCGAGGTCAATTCCAAACCAACTTCACCGGAACCGCTTCAATGCGGCAAAACATATCCGGCTCCATCCTGTTCACGTGTGCCTTGAATTTCTCGGCCTCTTCGCGCGTATTGAACATGAGGGTGTTGTATACCTGTCCGGCTCGCAACTGTTCGCATTTCCAAAGGGTGTCAGTCATTTTTGCAAATACTCCAATCTACACTTCTATAAACACAAGGGGCGCGCTAACGTTTCGTTTGAGCGCGCCCTCAGTTGTTACTATTTCTTTCTTATCGCGCTCAGTTATTTTTTCTCGTCAACATCTACGTATTCAGCATCGATGACGCCTTCGTCCTTCTTCTGCTCCGCAGTGTCAGACGCCGCCTGCGCTCCATCTGTTGGAGCGCCCGCCGCAGGGCCGGCTGCGTTGGCCTTGTACATGGCCTCGGCCAGCTTGTGCGATGCCGCGGTCAGTTTCTCGCGGGCTGCATTTAACTCAGATGCAGAAGGCGAACCTTCGAGCGTCTTTTTTGCATCGGCAAGTGCGTTTTCCACATCGGTCTTGTCGCTGCCGGAAACCTTATCGCCGCTCTCCTTCAACATCTTCTCGATGTTGTAGACCAGGTTGTCGAGTCCGTTCCGAGCCTCGATCTCGTCACGCTTCGTCTTGTCTTCGGCCGAATGCGCTTCCGCATCCTTGGCCATCCGCTCCACTTCCTCTTTGCTTAGACCCGAAGACGACGTGATCGTGATCTTCTGGTCCTTGCCCGTCGCATTATCCTTTGCAGTGACATTTAAAATGCCGTTGGCATCGATATCGAACGTCACTTCGATCTGCGGAATGCCACGCGGAGCCGGAGGAATGCCGCTCAGCTTGAACTTGCCCAGCGTGCGGTTCTGCTGCGCCATCGGTCGCTCGCCCTGCAGCACGTGCACTTCAACTTCCGTCTGCGAGTCAGCCGCCGTCGAGAACGTCTCCGTCTTCTTCGTCGGAATCGTCGTGTTACGCGGAATCATTGGCGTCGCCACAGCACCCAGCGTTTCGATCGAGAGCGTCAGCGGCGTTACGTCGAGCAACAGCAGGTCCTTCACTTCACCCGAGAGCACGCCAGCCTGCACCGCAGCGCCGATCGCGACGACTTCATCAGGATTCACGCCCTTGTGCGGTTCCTTGCCGAAAAGCTCCTTCACCAGTTGCTGAATGCGCGGCATGCGCGTCTGTCCACCAACGAGAACTACCTCGTCGATCTTGCTTGCATCCACGCCGGCATCCGCCATCGCCTTCTTGCAAGGTTCCAGCGAGCGCTGAATCAAGTCCTCAACCAACTGCTCCAGCTTCGCGCGCGTCAGCTTCTTCACCAGGTGCTTCGGTCCGCTCGCGTCTGCCGTGATGAACGGGAGGTTGATCTCAGTTTCCAACGCGGTCGAAAGCTCAATCTTCGCGCGCTCTGCTGCATCCTTCAGACGCTGCAGGGCCATTTCGTTGCCCTTCGCACGGAGGTCTAGGCCTTCGTCCTTCTTGAACTCGTCAATCAACCAGTCCACAATCTTCTGGTCGATGTTGTCGCCACCCAGGTGCGTATCACCATTGGTCGACTTCACTTCGATCACGCCCTCGCCTACTTCCAATATCGAAATATCGAAGGTGCCGCCGCCAAAATCGTACACGGCAATCGTCTCGTCCTTCTTCTTGTCGAGACCGTAAGCCAATGCCGCGGCCGTCGGCTCGTTCACGATGCGTTTTACGTCAAGACCAGCGATCTTGCCGGCATCTTTCGTCGCCTGCCGCTGCGCGTCATTGAAGTACGCAGGAACTGTGATGACGGCTTCCGTCACTGAAGTGCCGAGGTAATCCTCGGCCGCCTTCTTCAGCTTCTGCAGAATCATCGCCGAGACCTCCGGCGGAGTGTATAGCTTGCCCTGCGCCTCCACGGCAACATGGTCACCCTGCTGCACTACCTTGTAGGGAACCATCTTCATCTCGTCGTTTACTTCGTTGTAACGACGCCCCATGAAGCGCTTGATCGAGTAAATCGTGTTCTGCGGGTTGGTGATAGCCTGGCGCTTCGCCACCTGGCCAACAAGGCGCTCACCGCTCTTGGTAAAGCCCACAACGGATGGCGTAGTCCTGCCACCCTCTTCGTTGGCGATCACCTTCGGCTCGCCGCCTTCCATTACGGCTACGACGGAGTTCGTCGTGCCCAAGTCAATTCCAATAATTTTTGCCATAGTCGTTTGCCCCACTGCCCTCGTGCTGGCTTCAGCGTTGAAATAGCTATTCTAGCTTCGCACTTGAGTCATTTATTGTCAACTTATCTGATGCCAGCATTTATATCCGGGATGCAATACTCTTATGACTTTCTAAGCTGCTGATTCCACGTTAAATACATCCGATCCGACCGGAACTGTATCTTAAGGAGGACAGCTCTTTCCCCTATGGACGACGCTCCAACCCAAGATTTCGACCCGCGGGACGCGACTGGGGGAGTAAACCCTTGGCTGATCGCCGTTTCCGTCATGCTGGCCACCTTCATGGAGGTGCTGGACACCGCCATCGCCTCGGTCGCCCTCCCGTACATCGCCGGATCTCTGTCTGCCTCGACCGACGAAGCGACATGGGTCCTGACCAGCTATCTGGTCGCCAACGCGGTCATTCTCCCGGCCAGCAACTGGTTTGCCCTCCGCTTCGGGCGCAAGCGCTTTCTCATCATCTGCGTCATCATTTTCACCATCGCCTCATTTTTCTGCGGAGCCGCGCCCTCCCTCGGCTTCATCCTCATCGCCCGCATTGTTCAGGGAGCAGGCGGGGGAGCCCTGCAGCCGCTCTCGCAAGCTATTCTGCTGGAGAGCTTTCCGCCCAAAAAGAGGGCCGCTGCCATGGCCGTCTTCGCTTTCGGCGTGGTAGTCGCGCCAATCCTCGGCCCCACCCTGGGTGGGTGGCTTACGGACACCTATAGCTGGCGCTACGCTTTTTACATCAATATTCCAATCGGTGTCCTGGCCGTTTTCATGATCAGCCGCTTCGTCCACGACCCGCCGTACATCAAGCATGCCAAGGCCGGCCCGTTCGATAATATCGGCTTCGGCCTCTTGGCCGTCTGGATAGGATGCCTCCAGGTTGTCCTCGACAAGGGCCAGGAGGACGACTGGTTTGGCGCCATCTGGATCCGCTGGGCGGTCGCCGCTGTGGTGGTCGGCTTCGTCTGGTTCATCATCCACTCGTTGCGGAAAAAGAATCCTCTGGTCAATCTCCGCGCCCTGAAGGATTGGAACTTCGCTGTCGGCTGTTCGCTGATGCTCGTCTTCGGCCTGAGTGTTTATTCCACCATCACCGTCCTCCCGCTCTTCTACCAGGAGGTTCTCGGATATACCGCCTTTACCGCTGGCTGGGTCGTGGGGCCGCGCGGTTTTGGAGCTATCGCCGCCATGCCTGTCGTCGGCATCCTGGGCAGCAGGATCGACGCGCGCTACCTGCTCACGTTTGGCTTTATGATCTTCGGCATTACCTCGCTGATCTTCGGGAATGTCACCACCGACATCAGCCCGACGACTCTGCTTTGGCCCATTATCATTACAGGATTTGCCCTGAGCTTCGTCTTCGTGCCGATTACTACTCAGGCCTACGGCACGCTCAGTAACGAGCAGATCGGGAACGCAAGCGGCATCTTCAATCTGGTGCGCAACATCGGAGGTTCGATCGGGATATCCGTCGCGCAGACCATGATTACCCGTCGCGCAGACCTCCACCAGCACGACCTCGCGAATTCCATTCCCCGTTCCAGCTACTGGCTCCAGCAGAGAATGAGTAGCATGACCACGTATCTAGGCCATCAGACAAATCCGGGCAATGCCGCAGCCGCCAGCCAGGCGCAGCTTTACCAGCAGCTGGGTCATCAGTCGCTGCTCTGGGCCTTTGTCGACGTCTTCCGCTACATCGCTCTGACCTGCTTTGGCTGCATCGTTCTCGTTTGGCTCTTCCGCAGGATCAAGCCCGGCAAGAAAGCTCCGGCAGGCGCCCATTGAGTCATCGTTTGTCTTCGTGAGTGCAAGCGAGGATCTGCAATTCCTTCGCGGTCGCACGAAAAAGGGGTGCCCCATCCTTTGCGCAGCAAAGGGTGGGAAAGCAAGACCTCAACCCAACCAAACCTAACTCGCCTGTACGAACTTCGTGATATGCACACTAAACTATCTCGGAGCAAGAAATTCAGGAGAGCCCTTGTCCCCACAGAACGTCTACGACGCCGTCGAGTATCCCGGATTCCCCTACGCCCACACCCATCCCGACCAGCTCGCCGTCATGTCGCTGCTTTATGGGCTTGAGCCCGCCCCCGTAGCCGGCTGCCGCGTTCTCGAAGTCGCCTGCAATGAGGGCGCGAACATCATCCCCATGGCCTACGCCATTCCCGGAGCCGAATTCGTCGGCTTCGACCTCGCGCCGGAGTGCATCGCGCGCGGACAGGCGCGTGTCCGCGAACTCGGTCTCAAGAACATTCGCATCTTCCAGGCCGATCTGCTCAAAGTGGGTCCGGAGCTGGGCGAATTCGACTACATCATCGCCCACGGTCTCTACGCCTGGGTGCCCGAACCGGTCCGCGACCGCCTGCTTGCGCTCTGCGGCGAGCTGCTCAAGCCCAACGGAGTCGCCTTCGTCAGCTACAACGCGCTCCCCGGCAGCCATCTGCGCCAGATGTTCCGCGAAATGATGGTCTTTCGCACGCAGGGCATCATCGATCCGGAAGAGCAGATCAAGACGGGAATCGAATTCATCGCGGCGCTCGCGGAAACACGCAAGGAAGGCGATGTCTACAAGACGCTGTTTGAGGAGCATCTCAAGCGCCTGCGCGTCAAGAACTGGAACGCCGTCTATCACGACGACTTCAGCCCCGTCTATCACCCGGTCTACTTCTCCCAGTTCATCGAGCACGCGGCGAAGCACGGACTGCAATACCTCACTGAAGCCGAACTGGTCGTACCCACCGATCCTTGTTTCAGAGCAGGCTTTCAGAGCGTCATCCAATCCGTCTCCGCTGACATGCTGGCGCAGGAGCAGATGCTCGACTTCGCCCGCATGCGCATGTATCGAGAAACGCTGCTCTGCCGCGCCCACCATCCGCTCAAGCGCAGGTTTCCGCCCGATTCCTTCCACCGCCTGCGCTTCGCATCATCAGCTGTCAGCGAGCCGGGCGAGGAAGCGTCCTCGCGCTTTTACACGCTCACCGGCGGCAAGAAGTTCCACTGCACGCACCCGGCAACCATCGCCATCATGGAAAAGCTGGTCGCAGCATGGCCTCATACCTTGAGCTATGACAACCTGATGCCGACGCTCGAAGAGCATGGCCTCACCCAACCCGACCAGGCAGCCATGCTGCTCCTGCAACTGGCAATTACGCAAATGATCGAGCTGCATGCATGGAATCCGCCCCTGGCCAGCGGCATCTCCGACCGTCCCCGCGCCACCGCCACCAGCCGCCTCGACACCGGCACGCGCGACTCCACCGCAACCCTATGGCACACGCAGGTCGATCTCTCGGATCCCATCGGTCGCCACTGCCTGCAACTGCTTGACGGCACGCGCAATCGCGCCGCCCTCCTCGAAGCCCTGAAAGCGAGATTTCCGGAGACACCTGTCGAAGAACTGGAGCAGAGAATGGAGCCAAACCTGCGCTTTGTTTATCGCGCCGGTCTACTCGAAGGTTAGGTATCGAAGGTTAAGTGCTGGCCGGTTCTTACAAGTGGCCAGAGGTTCGAAGATGGAAATATTCTTCGACCACGATCAGCATCAGCGTGGCAATGGACAGCACCATCTGCCAGCGTTCCATGCGGATTTTATGTGGGCTCAATGGCCGCATGCGCCATTGTGAGGCAGGACGGTTACGCAGGCGCCGAAGCTGCGCCAGAATCGCCAGATTCAACAGTGAGCCGGCCAGAGCCAGCACGATCATCGGTACCCGGATCCAGTTCGCGTGAAGCCGGTCCAGAAAAGTGGCAAGGCCGGCACTCACCACAACCGATCCCACGCCGATGATGAGCCGGAGGCCGTCAACCGCGGCGAAAAAGGTGCAAACGCTCTGCAGAACCGCGAAGAAAAAGCTCGATAATGCGATCGCTCTCCGCGTGTTGCCGCTCTGCTCCGGAATCGGCTCCGACGGCTGACCTGAGATCGGTCGTTTCTCTTGAATCTTTGACACGGGGAAAGCAGGCTCTCAACTCCTTTATACAAGAATCGCGATGAAATATTGCAGCGCCAGCTACCAGCTTTCTAACGATGCCGGGATGCGGAATCGCCACGCGGAGCGCAAGTTCGCCGCCAAAGGAATAGCCCATCACGTCCACATTCTCGATACTGAGACGCAACACAAAAGCGGCCACATCTTCCAGCGCTTCAAAACTGAACAGACGGTCAATGTCGGCTCTGCGTCCCTGCGTCTCGAGGTCCGCAGCAATCGCGTGCCTGTTCTTAGCAAGCTCCGGCATGATCGCGCCGAACATCCCGCTTAGGTCCGCCCCTCCTTCGATCAGGATCAGTGGCCGCTCCACATCCTGAATCGCGCCGTGAATCTCGTAATACATTGTCAGGCCGCTACCCGGAGCGTTTCCCGATGGAACCGCAGTCGGCTGCGCATAGGCGACGCCTACTGTCGCCGACGAGAAAACCAGATTAACGATGATCCTTGCCAGGAGACCCCTTCTGCGTGCCATCTCGAAATCCCTCTCTGTCCATACGTCGAACAGAAACGCGTGAAATCGACACCCGGCGAATTTTTCGTTACGAAAAAGCAATAAATTTTAGTCGTTGCAACGAATAGTGGCGTGGAATTATGAGCAGAATTGCTAAACTTGAATTAGGCGGTAATTCTGACGAGCCAAAGGCGACGAAGAATCGAGAGGGTCCAGAGTACCCGCAACGGCATACCCTTCACCGAAAATCCCGGCCAACGCTTGATAAATGGATGATTCCAGGGAATTTAAGAAAACTACCCCGTCTAAGTTGCTGAAAATAAACGATCTCCGTGCGTGTAATCGTCGTAAAGAATTGAAAAGAAGGAATTTGCGAAAACAGGGGGGAGGGTCAGATCGAGTCTTCGAGCGGCCCGAACCTTCGCGCATGCTGGTCATAGACCTCGATCGCTCCGCTCATGATGTCGTAATACCAGCCGTGAACCTGCAAGGTTTCCTTAGCCAGTCCGGCGGCAATTTCCGGATGCGTCTTGAGGTTGTGTAACTGGGCGACGATGTTGGCATGGATCAGCGCTGTATGCTGCGCTTTCTTGTCACCGATCGGGTCGCCCGGCTCGCGGTATTGCCACGTCGCCTCCACATACTTGAGCCACTTGGAAGTCATCGGAAGCCGGCTCATGTCCTTCTTGTCGAGAACAGCCTTCACCGCCCCGCAATCCGAATGGCCGCACAGGATCACATGCTTCACCTTGAGAACTTCGACAGCGTATTCCACCGTCGCCGAAACACCCCCAGCCGCCTCGCCAAAGGGAGGCACAACGTTCCCGGCATTCCGGCAGATAAATAAATCTCCCGGCTCCGTCTGCAGAATCAGATCAGGAACAACCCGCGAGTCGGCACAGGTAATGAACAACACATCAGGAGCCTGACGCTCCGCCAGCAGATGAAAATTGTCCTTCCGCTGCGGAAAGACATCCTTGCGAAACCGCAGATAGCCGTGAACAAGATGCTTCATGCCTGCTTCTTTGTAACAGACAAATGTTCGAGCGCCGCCAATTTGTCATCCTGACCCGGAACGCAGTGAAGGGGAAGGATCTGTTTCTCGCGTCAGTCGCCACAAATCTGTGAAAACAGGACACGTCAGCAGAACAAGCTAATTCGTAGTGGTCCCTTGAAGCAGCCAGGCGCAATTCTCCACGCGCTTCTCACCATCGTGCACGCAGAAGACCTTTGGTTTGCCGCTTGCCGTCGTGCTCCAGAGCGAGACTCCGGCATAAGCGCCATCCTTGCGAAGGATGTAGTAGATCATGTCGAGATAGCGAACCTTGTTCATGTCACCGTTGTAGTTACGAACAATCCGCCGCAGCGCTTCAAGCCCGGCTTCCTTCGGCGTCATACCCTGGCGCATGCAATCGACGATGGTATGCGCGCCGGCAACCTTGATGTTCTCCTCGCCGGATCCAGTAGCGCCCGCCGAGCCCACATCCTGATCGGTGTAACAGCCCGCTCCGATGATCGGCGAGTCGCCAAGTCGGCCCGGAATCTTCCACGCCTGTCCGGAAGTCGTGGTTGCGCCCGACATCTCGCCCTTGGTGTTAAGCACCGAAATGTGGATGGTGCCCGTCGTCGGCCACAGCACCTGTTCTACGGCAAAGGCGCGCTCGTGCGGTGGGATGCCAAGATCGCTGGCCATTCCCATAAGCTGCTGCGAGCGTGCGCGAATCACCTCGGCCCACTCAGGTCCGGGATGACGCGGAATGGCGCTGTGGTTCAGGGTCGGAGGCGGACTTGGCTCTTTCCACTGAGGACTTGACAAAGGAGGCCCCCAGAAGTTGTGGCTGTTGCGGTCTTCCTTCCAGAGAAGCCACATCTTGCGCGCCTCATCGGAGAGCATGTCTTCGCGCTTCAGGCCCTCCATCACGGCGAAACGCTCCGCGCCCTGTCCGACGAGCATGATGTGCCCTGTGCGCTCCATCACCAGGCGCGAAACAAGGCAGGCATGGCGGATATTCGGCAATGCGCCGACGGAACCAGCCATCCGCGTAGGTCCGTGCATGCAGCAGGCGTCGAGTTCGACTACCCCGTCTTCGTTGGGAAGGCCGCCGTAGCCAACGCTGTGGTCGTTGGGATCGTCTTCGCGCGCAAGACAGACATGGTCGCATGCATCCAGAGTGTCTGCGCCGTCGAGCAGCATCTTGTAGGCTTCGTCAATGGTCCGGTCGCCGGTATCGCGCGTAATGATGACGGGCTTCTTCGGCGGCTGCATCTGCTTCACGCTTTCGGCGAGTTGCGCCTGCGAAGGCTGGCTCATCGCCGCAGCGCCAAGCCCGGCCGCCGTCATCGCACTGCGGGAAAGAAAATCGCGCCGTGTCGTCATTCGTTGTCCTTGAGGCCAAGCATAACAAAGCGAAAGAACAGCTCAGACCCCCGGAACCGCATGAAGACTGAAAGAGATCAGATCGTGACCACGACACGCCCTGCCTTTGACGGATGCTCCACAAATTCGTGTGCCTTCGCAATGTCGTTCAATGAGAACCTTTCCGCAATTTGGAATCCCTGCCATCCCGCTTCATAAGCCTGATTCATGGCCTTCGCCGCTTCATTCTTGGCCTCTTTCGGCACATCATCGCTGCCAACAAAAAACATTCTCGCGTTGATGAAGATAGGCTGCCAGGCCGGCACTTCCGCCATAGGAGCGTTGGTCGCGTAGCTCGCGATCGATCCGTTCTGAGCCAGGATTTCCAGGTCGTTCTTGATATTCGCAGCAAAAGCGACTTCGACGACGTGGTCGATACCGTTGGGGGCCAGTTTTCGAACGCGCTCTACGAGCTTGCCGTCAGTCAACAGAACCTCTTCCGCACCCGCTTTGAAGGCGATCTCCTTATCACTGTCAGCGCGGCAGGTAGCAATCACCCTCGCTCCCGCCTGGTAGGCGAGTCGAACGGCGCAGGCTCCCACGGCACCGGCTCCTCCCTGCACGAGGACAGCGCGGTCCTTGACCGGACCCGCCACATGCACCGCGCGATGCGCGGTGATGCCGGGAATGCCCAGGCATGCGCCCTGCTCCATTGTGACGACTTCAGGAAGCGGCACCGCCTGATCGAGAGGAACAGTAGCGAATTCAGCAGCGGTGCCGAACGGACGATAGGACTGAGCCCCGTAGCACCAGACGCGCCGTCCAATCCACTCCTTAGGGACGCCGTCGCCCACGGCGTCTACGACTCCGGCACCGTCGCTGTGCGGGATGACGCGCGGATAGGGCATGCCATATCCAAAGGCATCTTCACGCTTCTTCACATCGCCGGGATTCACGCCCGAAACAGACACACGAATCCGGACCTCACCAGCTTGAGGTTTCGGATCCTCCATCTCGCCGACGATCAGGACATCACGCGCCGGGCCTTGTTTTTCATACCACGCTGCTTTCATGGCAACTCCTGTCGAGACAGCAGACCATTGTCCCTCAAGAAATCGAAGTTCTGCAAAATCGGCCGGCGCCGAATTGTTTTCGGATTGCGCTAAATCCTGCTAGGCTGATTCTTTTCCATTTGGAGAGAATTTCGGATGCAACGCTTCCTTGCTCTTTTGTTGCTGTGTATTGCCGGACTCACACCGGCCGCCTTCGCTCAAACCAACTACACCCAGCCAGTCGACACGATACCCGCCGATCTTCGCGGAAAGATCGATGCCGTCGCCAACAAAGTCCTCGCAGACACAGGCGTTCCTTCGGCCTCGATCGCCATCGTGCAGAAGGGCCAGATCGTCTACACAAACGCCTACGGCAAAGCCCGCCTCGATCCACTGACACCCGCCGCGCCGCAGATGCGCTATTCAGTGGGCTCGATCTCGAAGCAGTTCACCGCAGCATCCATCCTCCTGCTGCAGCAACAGGGCAAGCTCTCCATCGACGATCCCGTCTCGAAGTATGTTCCCGGCCTCACCCGCGGCGACGAGGTGACTATCCGCATGCTGCTCTCGCACACCTCCGGCTATCAGGACTACTGGCCCGAGGATTACCTGATGCAGCCGATGCGCCAACCCGCGACAGCGCAGTACATCATGGACACCTGGGCGAAGAAGCCGCTCGACTTCGACCCCGGCGCCAAGTGGCAGTATTCGAACACGAACTTCGTCATCGCTGGCGTCATCGTCGAGAAGTTGAGCGGCGAGCCCCTGATGCGCTTCCTGCAGGAGCACGTATTCACGCCGCTCGACATGAAATCGGTCTATAACACCGACGTAGCGAAACTAGGAGACACCGACGCTGCCGGATACATTCGCTACGCACTGGGCCCGCTGCGCCCTGCGCCGAAAGAAGGCGCGGGCTGGATGTTCGCTGCGGGCGAACTCGCCATGCCCGCGCATGATCTGGCGTTGTGGGACATCAGCATCATGAACCGCTCGCTGCTCGCGCCCGAGTCCTACAGGCAGATGTTCACTTCGATCAAGCTGAAAGATGGCAGCGACAGCGGTTATGGTCTCGGCGTATTCACCACGCCGCGCTCCGGACACGCTGCGCTCGAGCATTCGGGCGAAGTCTCCGGCTTTGTCTCGGAAAATATTGTATTTCCCGACGACAAGGCCGCGATCGTCGTCCTCACCAATCAGGACGCTTCTCCGGCTGCAGCCGCAATTGCCCGCCAGCTGACGCCGATCATTCTTGGCGCCGATACGCAATCCGCTGCGCAAGCTGAGTTACAGGCACTGACGATCTTCAAGGGACTGCAGCAGGGGCAGATCGACCGCACGCTCTTCACCGACAACTGCAATGCCTACTTTGATCAGCAGGGGCTCAGCGACTTCTCTTCAAGCCTCAAGCCGCTGGGAGAGCCGGCGACATTCCATCAGACGGCAGACGACCTGCGCGGTGGCATGACTTTCCGGGTGTTTGCTGTGACGTTCAAGGATAGTCCGCAGCATTTGCGGGTGACTACCTATACCGAGCCCGACGGCAAGCTGGAGCAGTATCTGGTCATCCCGGCGCAATAGGCCATGCATCGCTTTCACGCGAGATGCATCTATATCTCTCGGCTTGGCTGGAGCCTTATCCGGCCTTGTACGATATAAGTAGCAAAAAGCGAGGGTGGCGAGCAGGCAATGCCTCCAACACAACACAAAGACTATTACGCCACACTGGGCGTTAAAAAAACGGCAACTGCGGACGAGATCCGCAAGGCATTTCGCAAGGCGGCGCGGAAGTACCATCCGGACGTCAATCCCGGCGACAAAAAGGCCGAGGAGAAGTTCAAGGAAATCTCCGAGGCGAACGACATCCTGAGCGACGAGAAGAAGCGCAAGATCTACGACCAGTTCGGCTTCTACTCCGATCAGATTGATCCCGCTGCCGCCGAAGCAGCAGCGCGAGCAGGGCAAGGCGGCGGGAGCCGTGGCCAGGAAGTTCCATTCGACTTCGGCGGATTCGACTTCTCCGACTTTGCCTCCTCCGGTGGGCACACTGGAAACACGGGCAGCGCGCAATCCAGCGGCTGGGGCGGCTTCCGCGATATCTTCTCGGGAATTTTCTCACAGGGCGGCCGCCACCAGGCGCAGGGCCCCGAGGCCGGTACAGATCTCGAATACCAGGTCACGGTCGATTTCTGGACAGCGATTCGCGGCGGCACCACGCGCCTTGAGATCCATCGTCGTGAAGTATGCCCGACCTGCAAGGGCAAATCGACGACAGGGGGCTCACAGACCTGTCCTGAGTGTCACGGTACTGGTCAGGTGACACAGATGGGCGGCCGGATGAAGTTCAACATCCAGTGCCCGCGCTGCGGCGGCGCCGGAAAGGTGACGAGTGCGTGTCCGACTTGCAATGGCGAAGGAACAGTGGCGCGGACGGAACACATTGATTTCCGCATCAAGCCGGGAACGCGCGATGGGCAGCGAATTCGTCTGGCAGGCAAGGGAAATGCGGGAACCAACGGCGGCAATCCAGGTGACCTGTATCTGATCATCCGCACCGGCACGCATCCCGTTCTCACGCGCCAGATGGATGACATCCACATCACAGTTCCCGTAACAGTCGCGGAAGCGGCTCTGGGCGCGAAGATTGAAGTGCCGACCATCGATGGGCGCGCGCAACTGAAGATTCCGCCCGCAACCCAGTCCGGCCAGAAGCTCCGCATGCGCGAACGCGGCGTGCCTTCGGCGACTCAGGAAGGCAAGCGCGGGGATGAGATTGTGACCGTCGAGATCGTTGTGCCGCACATTCAGGACGAGCGTTCGAAGGAGATTCTGCGCGAGTTTGCCAAGCTCAATCCAGCCGACCCGCGTGAAACGATCTGGGCCAAGATAGGAAATGGGCAGTGAGTGAAGATGCGCAAACTCGCGACGATGCCAACGAGCTGTTAAATGCCGCGGTCAACTATGCGCGGCGCATGCTGCGCAAATATGGCGAATTCGGCCCGTTTGGTTTCTCCCTGAACGAAAAGCATGAGCTGGTAAACGAAACCGTCCCGCGAAAGAACATGCCACCCGACGCCGCCATGCTGCTCGAACTAATACAGGAGCAACTGGCCGAGCGCAGCGGTAAGAAGGAGATCATCGCAGCGGCCACAGCAGCCAACGTCACCATGACGAAGACCTCAGCAGAGGGTTTCACGGATGCATTGCTGGTCGAAATCGAGCATCAAAGTGGGTACTGTATAAAGGCCTTTGTGCCCTACAGAATAGGTGGAGGCCAGTTCCTCGGAATCCTGCCGAGATACATCAGGTTTGGCGCGGTCCAGGTACAGAATGGAGTAGCGCGGTTGTTCGCGCATTGAAAGAAACGCGATGCCCACGAAACGTAAATCGAAAGGCGCATACATGATCTCGGCGGTAGCCGAGATGTATGGCATTCATCCGCAGACACTTCGCCTCTATGAGCGAGAAGGACTGTTGAAGCCGTCGCGCACCGAAGGGAACACGCGCCTGTACACCGACGAAGACCTCGAACGGCTAGAGTTCATCCTTAACCTGGCGCGCGATCTTGGCGTGAACATCGCCGGCATCGCCATCATCCTGCAAATGCGCGAGCGCATGGAAGAGATGAACCGCCAGATGCAGGGCTTTGTCGATTACGTCCGCACTGAGATGGTCAGCCGTATGCAGCACGGCTTCCAGCAGCAGGGATCGGCGATGGTGCCACTGCGTCGTCCGGTAGTGGTCGTGACCCCGACGAAGAATAAGCGTCAGTAGCAGTTACAAACCTGGGCCACAAATATAAGAGGCAGCCCGAAGGCTGCCTCTCGCGTTTCAGGGTGAGCTAGAAGGTTAGTTGCAGAGACATCTGAATCTGCCGCGGGCTTCCGATGGCGCGTGTCGTATATCCGAGGCCGGTTGGGCAGTTAAAGAACGTCCCATTCGGCGGATTTCCAGCCGCGCAGGACGCAGGCGACGGAGCCGCCGGAGTCCCTTGCACCGGAAAATCATTGTAGCCTTCGTTTTGTGACACGTTGTCACCGGGAATATCAAAGCTGGTCGTGTTCGTTACGTTGAAGACATCGAAGGTATATCGTGCCGTGATTCGTTCGCCGATGTTCATCGCTTTGACAAGCGATATATCCGCGCGGCGCTGCCAGGACTGGCGGAAGATATTCCGCTGGCCTGTCGTGAAGTTGGTTTCAAAGTCATCGCCCGCTGGAATCGCGCCACCCAGGTCTCCCGGACTCAAAAGCGGCAGAGTGAAGCAGGCGCCGTTGAGTGCCGGAGTGCCGAATGCTCCTGAGTGTCCTGTGTAAGCACGATGTGCATCGCAGCCCGGAGCCAGCGGAACGACAGGATTGGTGATGCCATTGGATGTTCCATAGAAGATGCTGCCGATCGCGCCTGAGTAGTCGATGACGCTATACGGCTGACCGCTTTGAATGATGGTGATGCCCTGCAGCGCCCATCCGTTGATCACTTTTCCCTTCCAGTTATTTTCAGCAACGAATTTCGGCAATTGATAGGAATAGTTGAAGTTGACGACATGGGTGCGGTCAAAGTCCGACGATCCGTATCCGTCCCGCAGATTCAAGGGATTGTTGCCGTTATAGAAGAGCCCGAGCGCGCTCTGCTCGTCGGTGGCGTGTGAATAGGTATATGAGGCGGCAACTTGCAGGCCGCCGCTCAAGCGCTTTTCCAAGTGTGCCTGCAGCGCATTGTAGGCGGAGATGCCGGCAGCTTTGTAGGTCTCCGATTCGGAAGAATAACCGATGTACGGTACACGAAGATCGATATTGCCGCCCTCATAGGTCCAGAGGAACGGCTGTCCATTCGGAAGTGTCGCCGGTGAACAGGCATAGTAGTCGCACGCGGTCGTTTGCACTGAATACCCGTAGGTGTATGTCTGCCCGTGAATCGGATTGCTGGGGCTCGCGGTTCCCGCCTGATTGAATGGAACCGGGATGACCTGATGGCGTCCGAGATTCCCGATGTAGCCAAGATCGATCGCGATATCATTGCGCGGCTGCCACTGCCAATCCAGCGTGTAGTTGATGGTGTAGGGAAGCTTGTTCGCGCGGTTATAGGTGCCAATGGCAAAGAGCGGAGCTCCATTGACGATCGCCGCCTGATTCGGCAGATATTTTGTGATGTCCGCCGGATTGCCGCTGGGCGGGGTACCGGGCGTAGTGCCCCAGGGATTCGAGAGGGAAATTGTGCCTGAGCAGGGCGAGATAAATGAAGGAGCGCCAGGACACTGAATCGTGTTCACGAATGGAGGCGACTGTGTCACGCCGAAGGGACCAGCCGAAACCTCTCCAGCCGCATATCCGGGAGACAAATAAGTAAACAACTCGCCGCGATCGTAATACATGCCCGCCCCTGCCCGAATGACAACCTTGCCATCATTTTGCTTTGGCGAATAGGCAAGTCCGATGCGCGGCCCAATTCCCCATTGGCGACCAGTGAGGGTTGTATCGCTTACACCTTTCGTTGGGAATTGCTTGTTATTCCCGGCCATGATGAATCCATTGGATATGATCTGGTCGGTTGTTTCGTTGTAGGAGTAGAGGTCCGGATCGAAGTTGAAGAGACGTCCATACTTTTCTGTGAGGCCG
Organism: Alloacidobacterium dinghuense; assembly: GCF_014274465.1. Lineage (NCBI taxonomy): Bacteria > Pseudomonadati > Acidobacteriota > Terriglobia > Terriglobales > Acidobacteriaceae > Alloacidobacterium > Alloacidobacterium dinghuense. Next base: position 6,070,523 of record NZ_CP060394.1, read on the forward strand.
CCGTTCCAGTCATAGCGCACGCCAGCAGTGAGGCTGAGATTGGGCAGGATCTGAAACTTGTCCTGCACATAGGTTCCGGTCTGGTTGGCGCGATAGTAGCGATTGGCATCGCCCAGCATGAGCGATGTAGTCGTAAAGTCGTTATTCTGAAAGCTGATGTTTCCCTGAAGGAAGCCGGCAAAATTGGCCGATGCGATCATGCCTTTGCCAATGCGATCGTTGCGGATATTGAGCTGTGTATACGCGTAGCTGGCGCCAAAGGTGACCGTGTGCCTTCCGAGAATCCAGATGGCATTACCGGAAGGCATAATACGGTTCTGAAAAAGCCCGGTAAAAGGAGCCTGGGTAAATGAGCCCGGCCCAATATTCATCGAAGCGTTGTAGATGTAGCCCGGATTGTTGGGAGAGTTGTTGCCAAAGTTATCGACGATGGATATTCCGGGAAAGTAGGTTGATCCGAAGGTGTTTATGCCTGCGGTCTGCGCTGTAAAAGGCTGGTCGTTATAGCCGTAGGCCTTTTCACGCAGGAAGCCGATCACTCCGGTGACGCTCAGATTCGGCTTCAGGAAAATCGTGTTGTTGAGTGAGAAGACCTGGCTGCCAGTGTCGAGATGCTGCTCGAAACCGGGAGTATTGGAATATGCGTAGGGCGCGAGCGTCGGATCATGCTGGTAGTAGTACTTGAGCGCCAGCGTGTCCTTGGATGTTGCATTCCAGTCCAAGTTTGCTACCGCCTGGTCGGATGTGAAATATGCCGTACCCGGAATCGAAGTGTTGTCCGGGGTATTGTAGGTCGGTTGCACCCCGGGCGTCGCTGACGGCACTAGAAAGCCACCATTTGGCATTTTGTACTGCATCAGGAACTGGGCCACAGGGCTGATCATCGTCGGGTTTACATAGTTGGGATCGGCCGGGTTTGCGGATCCTGGGCCATTACAGGGATCGGGATAGGCACTCGTTGGCGCAACCCAGTTGCAATTTGCTACATTCGCGAGAGTAGCCGGACTGCGATCATCGGTCAGCCCATACGGTACGGTGAAGCGTGATATGCCTATCTCCTGATCGCTCACGTGCACGTGCTGATAGGCAAGATAGGCAAAGAGCTTGTCTTTGATAATCGGGCCACCGACGCCGCCGCCAGCAATATAACGATGCAGTTGCGGAACCTTCTCATTTGCCGGAATATCGCCATCCTGCTTGAAGAAAAATGGCGCCGCGTTCAGCCAGTCGGTTCCCCGATGGAGATATGCCGTGCCATGGTAGGCGTTGGTTCCGGAAAGCGTGCTCATGTCGATATGCGCGCCACTCGTCGAGCCCTGTTGGGCGTCATACATGGATGTATTTACGCGTACTTCCTGAATCGTCTCCGGTGCTGGTGTGGGGAGCGCCTGCCCGATTGCCAGGTAGACGGAGGCGCTGCTCTGTTGCACGCCGCCAGCCATGGCGTTGCCGACCCCCGTGTTGTTCACGACGCGGAAAGAAGCAACCTGGCTTGTGCTCTTGCCATTGAATAGATTGCTGGCGTCAACCCCATTCAGCAGAAAGCTGTTCGATGTGTCGCGCTGGCCGTTGGCCCAGATCGGCGCGTTGCCCAGGCCGCTGTTTGCTCCGGTCCCGCCAGAAATCTCGGCGTTCACTCCGGGCGAAAGAATGGCGAGCCCAGTGAAGCTCCCTGTGGGCAGGGGAATCGCATCAATCTGGCTTTTATCAAGCACGTAACCATTTGTCGTATCCACTGCATTGAGAAGCGGAGTCTCTGTCACTGTAACTGACGTGGTGATGGACCCAACCTTCAGCCCTGCATTGACTGAAACCGTACGATCGGCCTGCACCAGGATATTCGGCACATTCTGTGTCTCAAAACCATTGTGAGTAAATGTGATGGTATAGGTGCCGATCGGCAGGTTAACGAACTGATAGCCTCCATCATTGTTCGTCTTTATTACGCGAGTAAGTTTGGTCTGGTCTTCAACTGCGGTAACCGTTACCTCGGCCAGCAACGCGCCTGAGGTATCGCTGACCGTGCCGCTGATGGCGCCGAGAGTCTGCTGCGCCCATACCGGAGGCGTTGGACGCATCACAATACTGAAGACAAGACAAACTGCGATCCATTGGAAACTTTTTCTAAGCATACACTTGGCCTCACAAAAGTTAATGCCTCGGAAAAACACTTTAGCGAGCAGCCGTTGGCAGCTGATCGCCAGTTTGATCTGTAATGTGAAAACAACTCGACCCCAGAAGTAGAGCAAGCCATGAAAAAAATCGGAACTGGAAAGGTTGTGTTTTCGAGAGCATAACGCAGACGCGGCACCACCCAAAGAGAAAACACTGGCTCTCTGGCTTACCTGAATGTTGGGAATAAAAAAAAGTTATGTGGATGCCTGTTTTCCGCACCGGACTCGTTTCTCTGCAATCACTTAACAGCAAGAACGCGTCGGCGGAACTGGTATTTCTGGCAGGTCACTGGATCGCAAATTGAAGGTACGATGGTTGTTTCTTTAACCTCGCCCGTCGTATGTTGGCTGGTACATTTTCGAGCGCTCTTTTAACAGTCAGCCATCTTTGACCTTGCCACCACCTACCTAACCCCTGAGGAGAGTGCATCATGAGCGAACCCCTTTCGTCCGAATTGCTGGGCAAGATGAACGCCTACTGGCGTGCGGCCAATTACCTCTCTGTAGGCCAGATCTATCTCAAAGACAATCCCCTGCTTGAACGTCCGTTGTCGATGGATGACATCAAGCCGCGGCTCCTGGGCCATTGGGGAACCACTCCCGGATTGAACTTCATCTACGTACATCTCAATCGCATCATCAAGGCACACAACATCAACATGATCTACATCATTGGGCCCGGCCACGGCGGCCCCGGAATCGTGGCGAATACTTACCTCGAAGGCTCGTACACCGAAATCTACCCGCACATCGAGCAAGGCGAGGACGGCATCAAGCGCCTCTTCCGCCAATTCTCGTGGCCTTACGGCATACCCAGCCACGTCGCTCCCGAGACTCCGGGCTCAATCCACGAGGGCGGTGAGTTAGGCTACTCGCTGCTGCACGCTTACGGCGCAGCCCTCGACAATCCCGACCTGATCGTCACCTGCATCGTCGGCGATGGAGAAGCGGAAACCGGCCCGTGCGCCACCAGTTGGCATTCAAACAAGTTCCTCAATCCCATCACTGACGGGGCCGTGCTGCCCATCCTGCACCTGAACGGCTACAAGATCGCGAACCCAACTGTTCTGTCGCGCATTCCCCAGAGCGAGCTCGAAGCGCTGATGCGCGGTTATGGCTACAATCCCTACTTCATCGAGGGCAGCGATCCCACAACCATGCACCAGCAAATGGCTGCCTTGCTGGACAAGGTATACGCCGAGATTCGCGCCATCCAGAAAAAGGCCCGTGATGCCAACGACCCAACACGCCCGGCGTGGCCGATGATCGTGATGCGTACGCCCAAAGGTTGGACGGGACCGAAAGAAGTAGACGGAAAGCCAGTGGAAGGCACGTGGCGAGCGCATCAGGTCCCATTTTCGACAGTGCACGGCAATCCCGGACACCTGAAGCTCCTGGAAGAGTGGCTCTCCAGCTACAAGCCGCAGGAGCTTTTCGACGAACAGGGTCAATTCCGCGACGAGTTCGCCGAAATCGCCCCGAAGGGCAGATTGCGCATGGGTATGAATCCGCATGCCAACGGGGGACTCCTGATGCAACCGCTCGAACTGCCCGACTTCGCCGATTACGAAGTAAAGATCAAGCAGCCGGGTGGAACGGAAGCAGAAGCCACGCGCGTCCTGGGCTATTTTCTGCGCGATGTGATGAAGGCCAATCTGAAGAACAAAAATTTCCGCGTCTTCGGTCCGGACGAAACAGCGTCGAACCGGCTTGATGCTGTCTACGAAGTTGCGGAAAAGCGCTGGATTGCCGAAACGCTGCCGGTAGATGAAAACCTTCAGGCCGATGGCCGCGTGATGGAGATCCTCAGCGAGCACATGTGCCAGGGATGGCTCGAAGGCTATCTGCTCACTGGCCGCCACGGCTTTTTCTCCTGCTACGAAGCCTTTATTCACATCATCGATTCCATGTTCAACCAGCATGCAAAGTGGCTGAAAGTAACATGCGATATACCATGGCGCAAGCCCATTGCTTCGCTGAATTACCTGCTGAGCTCACATGTATGGCGTCAGGACCACAATGGATTCAGCCACCAGGACCCCGGCTTCATCGATCACGTCGCGAACAAAAAAGCGGATGTTGTGCGCATCTATCTGCCGCCCGATGCCAACACGCTGCTCTCTGTCGGCAGCCACTGCCTGCGCAGTCAGCATTACGTAAACCTCATCATTGCCGGCAAGCAGCCCGCTCCGGTGTGGCTCACGATGGAGCAGGCGATCCGCCACTGCACGGCTGGTCTGGGCGTATGGGACTGGGCAAGCAACGATGACGGCGATCCCGATGTCGTGATGGCGTGCGCCGGTGATGTGCCGACGTTGGAGACGCTTGCCGCAGTATCGCTGCTGCGTCAGCACATCCCTGATCTCAAAATTCGCGTCGTGAATGTCGTCGATCTCATGACTCTGCAGCCTGTCGCCGAGCATCCGCACGGCCTGCCCGATGAAGACTTCGACCGCATGTTCACCAAAGACAAGCCTGTCATCTTTGCGTTCCATGGCTATGCCACGCTGATTCACCGCCTGACCTATCGCAGGACGAATCACGGCAGTATCCACGTCCGCGGCTACAAGGAGGAAGGCACGACCACCACTCCATTCGACATGTGCGTCCTCAATGACATGGACCGCTTTACTCTCGCGCTCGATGCCGTGCGCCGCGTTCCGCGCCTTCGACAGTTAACCGACGAAGCCATGCAGAAATTCACCGAGAAGCGCCAGGCGCATAAACTCTACGTCTCGCAATACGGTGAAGACTTACCCGAAGTCCGCAACTGGAGCTGGTCCGGTGGCGGCAAAGGCGCAACGAGCCAGGACACAGGTGGCGACAACGTATGAAGCCGATCCTGGTTATCAACAGCGGCTCATCTTCGCTCAAATTTGGCTTGTTCGTCGATCAGGGCGGAGATGAGCACCTCGTCGTGCGTGGCAATGCCGATGCCATCGGCAGCGACCGTAGCACGCTGGAGATTTTCGACGAGCAAGGAAACCAAATCTTCAAAGAGACTCGGTGCCTCGATTCGCAAAAAGAGGCATTGAACTCGATTTCTGAGCAATCCGCTGCGCTTAAACTCGAGCCGCCGATCGCCGTCGGTCATCGTGTCGTGCACGGCGGTCCACATCTGGTGACGCACCAGCGAATCACGGCTGAGGTACTGGCAACGCTTCAGCGAGCGGTGCATTTCGCGCCCGTGCACATCCCCGCTGCTGTTGAGATCATCCGCCATGTTGAAAGAGTCTTTCCGCAATTGCCGCAGTTTGCGTGTTTTGACACGGCCTTCCATCAGACCATGCCGGAAGCCGTTTACCGATACCCAATTCCTGAGAAATATTTTGCGGCGGGTGTAAGACGTTTCGGATTTCACGGTTTATCGTACGCATCGATCGTCCACGATCTCGGCAAGGATCTCCCGTCCAAAGTCGTGATCGCTCATCTCGGCAACGGAGCCAGCCTTGCTGCGATTGCTGATGGCAAGTCGGTTGACACCAGCATGGGCCTCACGCCAACCGGTGGCATTCCGATGAGCACGCGGGCGGGCGATCTCGATCCCGGCGTTCCGCTCTTCCTCATTCGCAATCAGAAGCTGGATACGGACGCGCTAGAGACTCTGCTGAATCACAATTCAGGCCTGAAGGCGCTCGGTGGAACGAATGACATGCGAGAGCTGCAAAAAGCCTCAGATAGCGGAGATAGCAAGGCTGCTCTCGCCATTGAAATTTTCTGCCGATCGATCGCGAAGACCATCGCATCCTTCGCCGCCGTCCTTGGTGGCCTGGATCTTCTCGTCTTCGCCGGAGGAATCGGTGAACACAGTTCCACTGTGCGCGCCAGCGTTTGTGACCGCCTCGGATTCCTGGGAATCGCGCTCGACGCAGCACGCAACAACGCATCTTCAGCTGTGATTTCAGCTGACTCCAGCAAAGTGCGCGTTCGCGTCATGTCAACCGAAGAAGAAAAACAGATTGCCCGCTATTGCCGCGTATTGCTCCAGGCGCATAGCTAGATCTTGATGAAGATCTTTTTTCTGTAGAGAATCAGCGCCGGAATAAAGCACACGGAAACGTAGCATAGAGAATAGAGCAACGACCCAAATGACGGGTCTGGAACATGCGCAAAGATGTGCGAATAGATCACCTGACCCAGCGTATGGTGATTGCTGCCAACATGAACATCAGAGAGAAGCGCCGGCAGTAGTTCAGAGAACACATAGACCGCAATCGCATTCGATCCGAAAACAACCCACGGAAACGTCCAGCCACGCCTCCACTGCTTGATTTCAATGAGCCAGTAGCAAATCGACAAGCCAAGCAGCGACCATCCGGCAGCAAACAGAACGTAGGAACTCGTCCAGAGCTTCTTATTGATCGGGAACCAGTGACCCCAGATCTTTCCCAGGATCAGTCCGGCAATCGCGGCGGCGAACAGGCCAACGAACTTCGTGGAAGCGCTCTTCTTTGTGCGCAGCCAGATCGCCGTCAGCATGCCCAGCAGCGCCGTCCCGAGCGCAGGCAGGTTGCTCAGCAGTCCTTCCGGATCACGTGTCCCTTCATAGAGTCGGCCGGGAAAGATATGGCGGTCCAGATACGCAACCCAATTGGCATCCTTGTCGAGCAACGGAATATCGCGTGTCGGCAATCCATATCCCGGCACCGGCATCCAGCGCATGATGATCCAGTAACTCACGAGCGCAGCGACAAGAACGGTTACCAGGGTCGCAACCTTGCTCTTTCCGCGGCTGTACAGATAAATAGCGCTGGCCACCAGCAGGCAGACAGCAAAGCGCTGAAGGACGCCATAGATCCGCAATGTGGACAAATGGAAAAAAGGAAAGCCGTTTACGACGAGACCTAAAGCAAACAAAATGACGGAGCGTCGCACAGCATGCGAAAGCAGCGAAGCCTTCGATGCGCCTTTCGCAAGGCGCGATTCAAAGGAGAAAACCAGAGAAACACCGGCCACGAACAGGAAGGTGGGAAAGACCAGGTCGGTCGGTGTCCATCCGTTCCAAAGCGCATGTTTAAGAGGCCAGTAGGCGTACCGCTCATCGCCATTGTTGTTAACCAGAATCATGAACGCGATGGTGATACCGCGAAGCACATCGAGGGAAATGAGCCGCGTCTGCACACCGGCAACGGAAGGACTTGTAACAGTAGTGGCCGTCATAGTGGATATGACGGCTACTGTAACTCGTTAGAAGAAATTGCGAAAGTGGGGACCTTAGTTCAACCCGGACGCGCGGGGCCGCGGCTGACGGCGGTCAACCGCCTTGTTTCTTCCGCGAAAATTGAACTGCCTGGTATTCATCGAGCCCGTCGCCCATAAAGCCGCAATCACGCAGAGAAGAATCACACCGCCCACCACTCCAAGAATTGCCATAAACCTGCCCTTCTCTATGTTGGAAGGGATCAGGAGCAACATGGTTGCCGAAAGCCCCTTAGCCTCAAGCAGGTGGCGTTGTCGCAAATCGTTTATCCAACAGATCAATGTCCATAATGAGTTGCTGGTAGACCACATCGTTGATCTGGCTTCTCGCCAGCAATTCACCAGCCGTGCGCCGTTCTATATCGCGCGCAGCGCGTGATATCTCGAGATAGCGGTGTGCCTGGGTAATCACCTCTTGTTTCGCCGTGTCCTGCGCATCTGTTAGGAGCGCGAGTCTGCGCTTGTAGTTCCTTTCCACAGCTTCGTAGACTTCCTTCTCGCGTGGCTTTTGCTCCTTTTCACGCTGCAGATATTCAAGCGCATTGTGAATCATCTTCTTCTGGGCAAATTGCTCTTCCGGATCTTCTTTTTCTCCCTGCGCGAGCCCCAGTTTGCGGATAACGAACGGGAACGAAAGCCCCTGGATGACAAGCGTTACCAGAATCACGCAGAAAGTGAAGAAGATGATGATATTGCGTGCCGGAAATGGAGCGCCATTCCGCAGCGTTTCTGGTAGAGATACGGCAGCTGCCAGCGCGATGGCTCCACGCATGCCACCCCATCCGACAACGAAAGCATAGCGCCTGTCCACTGGACTCATCTTGATACCTGAGTGGATCTGTCGGAGCTTTTGCCCCACCCATGCTCCGGGAAGAACCCAGAGAAAACGCAGTGCAATCACAATCAGGCTCACAATCAGTCCGCCCGCAATCAATTGACCTATTCTCAAGCCTTCAATGCCCGCCAGCACAATGGAGATCTGCAGCCCAAGCAGTAGGAAGACGACGCCATTGAGAACGAAGTCCACCGTATTCCATACCGCACGTGATTCGAGACGAGCGCCAAGGGAAAGCAGTTGGGCTCTCCGGTGGCCAAGGTACAAGCCACAGGCAACGGTCGCCATTACGCCCGAAGTGTGCAACCGTTCCGCCAACAGGTAGACGATGTAAGGCGTCATCAGCGTCATCGTCAGCTCAATTTGTGTTGCCTCGATACGCAGAATCAGCCGCGAGTGAACCCACGCAATCGCGAGCCCGATCAACAATCCGCCAATTGAGAGATAGAGCAACTCGCCTACAGCCGCACGAAATGAAGGTCCGTGACCATTCAGAATGATGTTCACCGTAAAGCTAAGAGCAAGCAGGCCACTGGCATCGTTGATAAGGCTCTCGGCTTCTAGAATGTGCACGATGCGCTGCGGCAGGCCAAGCTTCTGGGCAATGCTGCTCGCAGCAAGCGCGTCTGTCGTGGAAACAACAGCGCCCAGCACCAGGCCTGCCTGCAACGTAAGTTGCCGGAACAGCAAGTGAGTAACAACTCCAACGCCGATCACCGTAAATGCCACCAGCCCGAATGCAAGCGACAGGATGATGAAGCTGTTCTCCCTGAAATCGCGCCAGGAGGAGTTGTGCGCAGCCGCAAAGACCAGAGGCGGCAGGACCACCAGGAAAACAAAATCAGGCCGCAGAGCGATATCCGGCACCGGGGGCAGGAAGCTAAGCACAAATCCGCCCAGCACAAACACTATCGGATATGGCTGCCCGATTCGTCGCGCCAGTACAGCCAGGCCGACCACAAAGAGCAGCAACAGCAGCATCAACAGTTCGAGGTGATGGATGTTAACCGTCATTGAGACTCAAACTATCAAATCCGTCTTCAGATAGCTGCACGCTTGCAGCGATCTACTTGAGCATCGCGCGCAAAGTATTCTCCAGCTGGGACGTAATTTCATCTGCTTGTAAACCCTTATCGATTTGCATCGATCGCCCCACACGAATTGATAACTTGCCTGAGCGGAACCATCGCTTTCTGCTCTGCTTCAATTCGCCAAGACCAAGCAGCGCCACGGGCACAACTTCAGCATCGGATTCTTGTACCAGCAACCCGATGCCCGGTCGAAAATGAGCCAGAAGCCCGCCGGAACGATGTCCCTCCGGAAAAATCATAATGTTATATCCGCGATCGAGAGCCTTGCCCATGTGAGCAAAGCTATCGCGAAATCCGATGCTGCTTGGAAGCGGGAACACATTAAACAGCCCAGTGATTAGCCAATAAGCGACTGGAAAGAGTCCATTCAAGAACCATGATCCCTGCCCGCGAGCATGGCGAAAATCATCCAGTATCTCAGCCGCCATAGCAACCGCGACGCGCCGGCGCACTTTGCCCGGCAGAGCATACAACACCAGCGCCGCATCATACGCAGTGATGTGATTGGCGATGATAAGAAATGGCGCATCCGGCCATGTCATATTCGGAAGCCGCTCAACCTTAGGGCTGGCAAGAAACCAGACCAGAGGCCGCAAGGCGCATTCCAGGAAAACAATACGCGCGGCCCTCATGGGCAATGACCACGGCCAACGTGGATAAACCGCTCGCTCACACGTCGTATTACTCTCACTGGCGACAGCAGGTGATGTGACACCTGGCTCCATCTCGGCCGCAGCACCTCTCAATCCCAGGCTCCGTCGCAAATCGCCAAGCGTCTCTATGCGCGCCATGGTTGCATCGTCAAGTGCGACTCCCATGCGACGTTCCAGCTCACCCTGCAGTTGCACCCGGCCCAGGCTATCGAGATGCAGGTCTTCATCAAGACGGGCCTCGTCGCCAGCCGTTGCGGTAGGCAAGCGCGCTATATTCGAAATCAAGTCAGCGAGCGCATCGTGATTTGTATCGGTAGAAGTTACAGTTGACGCAAAGGCATGCGCTGCTGCCCATTCCGCTACTTTGCCCCGCTGAATCTTGCCGGTTGAAGTCCGTGGAAAATCCAACTCAGGCCAAATCCGCCAGTAGCGAATCCGCTGGTATTCCGAAAGTCCCGCGCTTGCGTGCCGGACTGCCTTTGCCGCTTCCTCCTCCGATCCCCGAAAAAGCAACACCGTCATCGCTTCATTGCCGCTCGGAGTTTCCAGCGGCACGACAACCGAGGCACGCACCCCATCCTGCTTGTCAAGAACAGCCTCAACATCTTCCGGATGAATATTCAAGCCCGAAGAAGTAACGATGACCTGACTCCTTCGACCGAGAAACTGAAGCTGTCCCTGTGCGTCGCTGCGAGCGAGATCGCCTGTTGCCAGCCAGTCGTCAGGGGCTTGCTGCATCTTTCCACGCTGCCATGTCGAGGTAGAAATCATATCGCCGCGGACAAGAATCTCGCCGTCATCGCTGATCCGGACCTCGCGCCCCGGTAGCGGCTTGCCGATTGTTCCCTTGCCGATCTTGAACGGATGATTCAGCGTTACGAGAGCAGTCGTTTCCGTCATGCCATACCCTTGAATCAGCGCAAATCCAATCGTGCTCCAGAAACTTTCAAGATCAGCAGGCAGCGAAGCGCCACCACACACAAAGGCCCAGAACTTCAACCCCAGAAGTCTGTGGACCTTGCGGAAGCGCCACCATCTGCTCCAGACCGATTCACCCTGCGCCTTCTGTATCTGTGTTTTTAGCTCTGGATCATCCGCCAACAAGTGCGATCGCAATAGATCCAATACGCGCGGTACTGCCACGAGAACCGAGATTCGTTCGCTCCGCGTGAGGTCGATCAACCGTTGCGCCTGCAAACGCGATTCGAAATGAACTTCAGCCCCAAGCAGCACCGGAAGCCACAGCCCCATAAACTGCCCGAAGACATGGCTGAGGGGGAGCGTATGCAGAAATCTCAATGGATGAAAGAGCCGTTCATAGCGCAGGTACTTCTGCATCTCCCGTTCAATCGGAGCAACGCTGGCCAGCACGTTTCGGTGGGTATGAACGACGCCTTTCGGTTCCATGGTTGTACCGGATGTGAAGATGACCTGCAGCGGCGTATCCAGACTCAGCGAGCCTTCGCTCGCCTTCCCATCTGGTTCCGGTGGCAGCGCACTCTTAATTTCATCGAGCACAATCTTGGGGACGATCTCCGACAAAGAGCCGACCAACGGTTGATCCCCGACAATGAGTTTTGGAGAAGTCTCAGCGACGACTCGCCTGGCGAAGTCAATCCCGCCGCCTGCATCCAGCGGTACAACTAAAACGCCTCGCAGAACACAACCGAAGAACACGCCTATCCACTCCGCGCTGTTCTGCCCCCAAAGCAACACGCGCTCTCCCATATGGACATCACGCCGCTGCAACTCCGTCGCAAATCGTTCGGCAAGCGAAGCAATGTCTGCATAGCTTGCACGCAACCGGCGATTGCCACGATACGTAACAATCGCAGTAGCATTTCCTAGTCGGCGAAAATCATCGACGAGTGTGGCGAGGTGCGGGCGCATGCTAGCTCCGAGCGAAGTCGATGTATCCCCGTTCGGGATCGGTATGTACAAGTGTTACATTCAGCTTGTCACCGACATCCACGCCCTTCTGCCCCCGAACCAGCATGCCTTCTACGTGCGGATGGGTAGTTCTCACGAAAGAGCCGTGCTCGTTGACACCTGTAACGATTGCTGTAAATGATTGCCCGATGCGGCTTCGCATCACAACCGCAGCAATGCGCTTTCCCATCTCACGCTCCACTTTGCGCGCGGCATCTTCCTGTTTTGTACATTGCTGCGCGATCGCAGCAAGCTCGTCATCGGAATAGGGTGAGCGCCGCTTCGCGAGCATCGCCTTGATCAGGCGTTGCGTTACCAGATCCGCATAGCGACGGTTCGGTGCCGTTGAATGCGTGTAATCCTGAACAGCGAGTCCGAAGTGTCCCGGCGCAGTTTCGCCAACCCGCTCCAGCACATATTCACCCGAGCCGAGCAGCTTCACCACCGTCAGCGACAAATCCGGAAAGTGATCTGGATCAACGGCACGGCGGTCGCAAAGGAAATCCTGCAGAGCCTTGGAGTCAGGCTCGCCCGGGAGCTTCGTACCGAATTGCGCAGCCACCTCCACAATGCGGTCCCAGCGCTTCGGCGTCTTCACCACGCGTCGAATCGAAGAGAACCCTGCCCGCTCAAGGCTCCGGGCGACCACTTCATTGGCCGCAATCATGAAGTCTTCAATCAGATCGTTGGCCGGCGTCTTCTGTTGTGTCTCAATATCGACAGGCTTTCCGTCCGTCATCAACGGATGGGTTTCTATCGTTTGAAGATTGAGCGCTCCGCGGCGATAGCGTTCCTTCCGTAGCACCTGGGCAACGCGATTCTGCAGCAAGAGCTGTTTCTGCAGTTCACTTGAACTCGCCACTTTCGGCGGGGCGTTGCTGCCGGAATTCAGCCAGGCTCCAACCGATGGATAAGCAAGCTGCGCATGATTTCTTACGGAAGCCCGATAGATATTGTGTTCGCCAACGCAGCCTTCGCCATCCACGGAAAATTCGTACACAACCCCCAATCGCTCCTGGTCTTCAAGAAGGGAAGTGAGACCGGTCGAAAGCTCATCCGGCAGCATGGAAAAGTTATGCACGCCGGTGTAGACAGTCGTTGTCTGGTCAGAGGCATGCTTATCGATGGCCGAACCTGCCGGTACAAATGCATCCACATCCGCAATCGCAATCTGGATGCGAACAGGCCCATCTTCCGCCTCTTGCGCGAACTCAATCTGATCGAGATCTCGCGAAGTATCGTTATCAATCGATGACCACAGCAACTGACGGAGATCCCGCGCAGCTTGCGGATGGTGATCTGGCGCGTGTGACTCCAGTGACTGAAGCTCCTTTCGAACCGCAGCGGAAAAATCTGGATGAAAACCGTGCTCCAGCATGGACTGGCGCGCCAAAGCCTGCAAGTTGACCTGATGGTTATCGTTCATGAACTCCAGTCCAAGGTACAGACATCAGATGCGTTTTCGCAAAACTAGGGTGGGACTGCTGGCATCGTCTTGTCCAGGTTCGGCTTCCAACTAAGTCATGCCGTTGCCCAAGATCAAACTGCACGTGGCATCCGATGACGCCTCCGCCTCCGTGCAACGTGATCTGGATCGCCCCACCGCGTCCGAAATCTATCAGCAGGTCGCCAAGAACGCGAAACGCGAACTCTCGCGGACCAATCTCGCCCTGGCAGTTTCAGGAATCGTCGGAGGGCTCACAATGGGGCTAACGGGTCTCAGCGTCGCTCTCGTAAGGGCGCAGCTTGGCGCCGGCTCCGTCGCTCAATTCATAGCCACCTGCTTCTATCCGATGGGATTTATGGCCGTCATCTTAGGACGTGGTCAGCTCTTCACGGAAAACACATTGTATCCGGTCGCGCTCATGCTCACCGAGCGCCGCCACTTCTGGAGCACCATGCGGTTGTGGAGCGTTGTATTTTCCGCGAACGTAATTGGCGCGCTGCTATTTGCCATGTTGGCTGTGCGAACGGGCGCATTGCGAAGTGAATACGCTGACGCTCTGGCGCAACTTGGCGTCGAAGCCGCGCGTTATCCGGCAAGCCACATTTTCTGGAGCGGCGTTGTCGGTGGATGGATCATCGCCATGGTTGCGTGGCTTGTTAGCGGCAGCCACTCCATTACAGGTTCGGTCATGCTCATCTGGACCCTTACTTTTGTCGTGGGTCTCGGACATTTCGCACACTGCATCGCCGCCAGCGGCGAGATTCTTGCAGCAGTGCTGCATGGGCAGCTAAACGCGTCGCGCTACTTCCTCTGGCTTGGCCCAGCCGTGCTCGGCAACATCACAGGAGGCGTGCTGCTCGTGACTCTGCTTGAGTACGGCCAGGTCAACCTGGAGTAAGGAATTACGCCGTCTTTCCCTGGCGTTCTTTCAGTTCACGCAGCAGACCTTCAATCTGCTCCTCACGTTCCAGCGCAGCCAGGCGGTCTTCGAGCGTGTCGCCGCCAAGCAGTTCATTGTTGGCCGCATTCTCTGATTCCGCACCCGCTACACGAAGTCGCATGCGGTCGATCCCGGTGGCATTGCCACGGCCATTTTGCCCTTCGACTATCTTCTGCCGCACCTGATTTGCCCTGTTGACGACACGAGCACGCCGATGCTGCGCAATCAGCATTTCGCATCGGCTGCGCGTCTCCGTCAGCTTCTGCTCCAGCTTTCGCAACGCAGTGCGCAGAGAATCGGCTTCGGTCGATTGATCTTCAATCTGTTGAGCGAAGCCGTGAGCCATCTGTTCATGACTCAAGGCGCGTTCAAGAGCCGCGCGGGCAAGGTCGTCCTTGCTCTTGCTCACCGCCAGTTCGGCTTTCTTGTGCCACTCCTCGGCAGATTCGTCATGCTCTTTCTTCTTCTTTTCCAGCAGATGTTGGTCGGCAATAGCAATTGCCACCTGAGTCTTCACCTGAAGCAGCTGGTTCTCCATATCGAGCACGAGTTGCTTCAACATCTTCTCCGGATCTTCCGCTTTATCGATCAGGTCATTTACATTCGCGCGCAGCAAAGCTGAAACGCGTTCCAGGAGTGCCATATCTTCCTCCTTATTTGAAAAAGTAAGTGGGCGGAGTTCGGGGTCCCCATCGATAGGTCTTCGTCGATGGGGTGAGAAGCCTGTGAGCTCCGCCCGGATTCAAAGCGTTACTTGCCATCGACTGTCGCCGACCCGTTCGGGCGCGTACGCATGCTCTTCACGTTGCTCATCAGTTCATGCATGTCCATGCCCGAAAGGGCCTCAAACAGCGCCGGCACCTGGGCGGCAATCTTCGTAATGTCGCCCGTAAGTTTGTTCACCCCCGCCGCAGGCTCATTTCCGGTAGATACGATCGTGATCTTGTCTACCTTCGCCAGAGGCTCAGACATCGCCCGCACCACGTCAGCCATATTGCTGATCAGCCGGTCGACCACCGCAGCCTGGTTCCAGTCCTGGTAAGCCTCGGCCTTCACGTTCATTGCCTTGGCCTCAGCCTCACCCTTCTGGAAGATGACCGCAGCCTCAGCTTCGCCTTGTGCGCGAATCGCAGAAGCCCTGCCCTCAGCCTCGATCGTCAGGCGAGATTTCTCAGCAGAGGCAAGATTCTCAACTCGCTGGCGTTCAATCTCCGCCTGCTTCAACACGGTCGCGATCAGCTCCTTCTCATGGCGCAAAATCTCAGCTTCCTGCACCTTGATCTGCTGCTCTTTCTCCACCTGCTCAACCTTCACCTGCTCGGCGATGACTTGCTGCTGCATGACATTGGTCTGCAACTCATAGGCCTTGTCCGCCTGCGCCTGCTGCTTGCGGCTTTGCTCAGAAAACTGCGCTTTCTGGATGTCGAGATTGCGTTGAGCCTCTGCCTGCTTGGCGAGCGATGCAGTTTCTGCAATCACGCGCTCCTGGTCGGCAGCAGCTTTGGCAATCGCCGCTTCACGCAGGGCATTCGCTCTCCGAATCGCCGTGTCGCGTTCTGCTTCCGCCGCGGCCACATCAGCGTCGCGGCGAATACGGACAATGTCAGGACGTCCCATGTTGGTGATGTATTCGTTCTTGTCGCGAACTTCCTTGATCGTGAACGACACAACTTCGAGGCCCATCTTGCTTATGTCGTCGGCGCAGGTCGAGCGCATGCGGTCTCCCACCATCTCCGGCTCTTTTACGATCTGCTCGACCGTAAGCTGGCCGATGATTCCGCGCAGGTGGCCTTCCATCACCAGGCGAATCAAGCCCTCGCGCTGCGGTGGCGTCTTGGTCAAAAACTGCTCCGCGGCGGTAAGAATCGATTCCTGATCGGATCGCACCTTAATCTGCGCAACAGCTTCGACCGTGACCGCCACGCCTTGCTTGGTATAGAGATCCTGTTGCGGAGCCACATCGAACGACATCAGTTCCAATGAAAGCTCGCGGCAGTTCTCGACCATCGGAAAGATAACCGTTCCGTGACCCTTGATCACGCGCGGTCCGCGAAATCCGTAGACAATGAGCGCCTCGTTCGGACCGGCCTTGCGAAACATCTTCGCCAGCAGGCCCGTCAAAACGATGATCGCCAATAAACTCAACCCAACAATGATGATGACTGTGTTTGTCATAGTGATCCCAGTCCTTTCCACTGGGAAAACCGTGTTAGTTAAGCATTCAAACCACGCCTCTGGGCCTTACCTGAAATCGCCTGCAACTTCATCCCAGCGGCGCACCCAGGCGATGCCCTGCTCATAGCGCATCACCACTACTTCCGTATCGCGGGGGATTGGTAATCCGTTTTCGCTGCGCGCAGCGGCAAACCGCCGCGCTCCATTCTGCGAGAACAGAATCTCGCCGGTGCCGTGATCGCGGATCGCCCCGCTCACGCGGCCCACCATGCCGATCGTCGCCGTCTCCTCTGCCGTTAGCGCGTGCTCATGCGGCGCCAACACATGCGCCATGAACCAGAACAGCACCGACGCACCCGCAATTCCAGCAACCGTAGACAGCAGCAGTACCATCGGGACAACAAACCCGCCGTACCGCTCCAGCAGATAGCCGGCTCCGCCAAACCAGCAGAGGAAGATCACCAGCGTGAATCCGTTGATCGGACTGACAGCGTTTTGATTCACGCCATGACCGGTTCCTGCATGCACATGCCCTGCCTTGCCGAGATGGTTCAGATGCATGTGGCCGATGTGAAAATGCGAGAAGCCGCCTACGAATGCAATCGCGCTGAGACAAAGGCCCAGGGCAAAGCAAAACAGGTAGAAACCTTCCCACGTCATTTCTGACTCTCCTTTCCGGGCAGCTTTTTCGCCGCCCGTTCCTTGGCGCGGGGCGTCACCACGCGCTCCGGTCGCAGCACCTCCAGCAGCCGTTCCACCAGGCCCGGGGTTTCCATAACGGCTTCCAGCAGCAGGAGGCACTGCCGTGTGTTCTTATGCCGCGCCAGCGCCAGCAACGACTGGCGCAGCGCAGGATCGCGACGGAATCGCTCGGCGCCGCTCACCAGCCACAAATCCAGCTTGTCTTCGAGCGTGCGCGCGTCGCTCAGCAACTCGGGGTGGTAGCCATCCGGATCGTCCACCAGGTAGCCCGGATGCACCTTGAAGAACTTTGCCAGCAGTTGCCGCGTTGTGTTCGTCAGGTGCGGACGCGCGCCGCTCTCGATCTGCGACAGGTACGACTGGCTCATCGAAGTCCCAAGTTCTGCACGAATCGCCTTCATCAGTTCCTGCTGCGTCATGGCCCGATTCAGACCACGAAGATTGCCTTCCACCTCGCGCAGGTAACGGATTTTCTCGCCGAGCTTCATATCGCAATCCGCAATAACAATATCGCTGATTGCGATATTAAGCAAGAGAAATCGGCAGGCCTTCTGTGAACACCCGGTAACTGGCTGAAAAAACGGAGGTTATTGCAAGAGTTTTTTGACTCGCTCGATCAATCCCAGGGCATCGATCGGCGCGCGCGCTTTGACGTCGTTATCGAAATAGGCATACACATCGCGCTTGCTGGCTGCGCTTGGTGGAATGGAACTGATCTCCGCATCATCGGAAGATTCACCGCCGCGCGCCCAGGTCGCGATGCGCGCAGCCCATTCATCCAAAGCATCGTCACTATAGCCGCTGGCGTAGAGTTCCTCCGAGCCATGCAATCGGCAATACACAAAATCAGAGGTCACATCGAAAATGCGTGGCCACTCCACGGCATCCGCACATACGATCGCGACTTCATACTTACGCAACAACTCAATAAATTCAGGCGTGGCAAAACTCTTGTGGCGAATCTCGATCGCATGACGAAGCTTTTCTTTAGCAATGGCTTCAGTCACAGCTCGATCTTTCATCCACGGATCGTGACTCTTCGCCATCATGGCTGCCTGCATCGTGTCTCGCGGCAACAGCGCGCAGAACGCTTTCATCACATCGCGATCAAACTTGAAACTCGGCGGCAGCTGCCAGAGAATCGGCCCGAGTTTCTCGCCGAGATTCAACAAACCCGAAGCGAAAAAATTCGCTAGCGGAACCTCAACATCTCGCAGCTTCCGGTCATGCGTGATAAAGCGAGTCGCTTTGACGAAAACACGAAATCGTCAGGCGTTTCTGCTGCCCATCGCGCAAAGGAAGCGGGCCGTTGCAGCGAATAGAAGGTCCCGTTGATTTCAATCGACGGAAATTTCCCGGCAGCGAATCGAAGCTCCTCTTTCTGCGGAAGCCGTTCCGGATAGAAGACACCGCGCCACCGTTCGTAGGTCCATCCTGAAATGCCGATGCGAACCGTGCCGTGCATTTCCCCTGCTATGCCAATCGTCATGCTATGGTTGCCCCGCAGATCACTATTTCTTTTTGTAACTGCGGACATACTAAAACATGCCCACACCGCATCTGAAGAAGACGTACGAAGCACGTTCTCTTCTGAGGAGCAGAAATATGAACAGGAGCAAGAGGTACAAATTCCTAACCGGCTCGGTTGCGATTCTGGCGGGTGCCTTGGTAGTTTCCGGTTGCAACAACAAACCCACGCATCCGGATGAGAAGTCGGCCGTGACGAATGCGCTCGGTTCCAACAGTCTCAGCAGCGTTAGCGTTTCACAAGATCAGGACAAAGGCGTAATGACGCTCACCGGCGACGTTGCGTCCGCGGATCAGAAGTCGCAGGCTGAGGCTCTCGTAAAACAAGCCGCTCCGGACTACACAGTCGCCAACGAGATTGGTGTACGGCCCAGCGGTGCAGAGAGCCAGGCGAAGGCAGTCGACTCCAATCTGGATAGCGCAATCGAAGACAACTTCAAGGCGTCGTTAAAAGCCAACAAACATCTTGACGACCAGAGCATCGACTATTCCGCAAAGAACGGAACCCTCCTTCTGAAAGGCAGCGTAAAGACGGCTGCTCAGAAGACTGAAGCAGGCAAGCTGGCAAAGGAAGTCCCCAATGTCCAGCAGGTAGTCAATGAAATTGAGGTTAAGCCGGGCAAACACTCGACTACACAGTCGTAAGCTGTAAGCCACGGCGCGGGAGCCTTCATGGCTCCCGCTTTGTTTTTTGATCGCTCCTTTCCCTCCTGTAGCATCAGAAGCAGGCAAGAAAACCTTCATCACAGGACGCGACATGCGCCGCTTACAGGGGCACACTGCGATCGTTACAGGAGCAGGCTCAGGCATAGGGCAGGGCATCGCGAAACGCTTTGCCGCAGAAGGCGCGAACATCGTAATCAACTACATTGCTCCCCTTGAGGGCGCGCAGAGCACATTGCATATGGTCGAGGCTGCTGGCTCTCAAGGCCTTATCGTGAAGGCCGATGTGTCGAAGCCGAACGAAATCGAGCGGCTGATCAACCAGGCATGGGCAGGATTCGGCTCAGTCAACATCCTCATCAACAATGCTGGCATCGGATTCGAGCCAGCATTTCTGGAAGCGAAAGAAGAAGATTTCTACCGCGTCATCGACGTAAACCTCAAAGCGCCCTTCTTCGTCACCCAGGCGTTCGCTCGCAAGCTGTCTGCCGAGAAAAAGCCTGGTCGCGTCGTCAATATCAGTTCCATCCATGAAGACATCGTCCTCCCCGGCCACACTTCGTACTGTGCCAGCAAAGGCGGCCTGCGCATGTTGATGCGCAATCTGGCCGTTGAACTGGCCGCGCTCGGAATCACCGTCAATAACATTGCTCCTGGAGCAATCGACACGCCGATGAGCAGGCCGCTTCTCGAAAACAAACCAAGACGCGATACTCTGCTCACGCAACTTCCCCTCAATCGCATCGGCACTACGGAGGACGTAGCCGCTCTTGCACTGTTCCTCGCTTCCGACGAAGCAAGCTACGTCACCGGAGCCACCTACTATATAGATGGCGGCCTCTCGGCCTACTACAACGAATAAATACGGGGAAGAAACCAACGATGCACCCATTCAGAGTGTGGGCGCCAAAAGCGAAAACTGTCGGCGTCAAGATCGGGAACACGGTTCACAACATGGAGAAGGCCGCTGGCGGATGGTGGCAAGCTGACGTCGGTGGCGCAAGCGCAGGAACCGACTATGCCTTCGTCATCGGCGGCAACGAACCTGCTATCCCCGATCCGCGATCAGCCTGGCAGCCACGGGGAGTGCACGGTCCATCCCGCATCGTCGATCATGCATCTTTCGCCTGGAGCGACGATTCATGGCAGCCGGTGCCGTTATCCAGCGCCATCATCTACGAATTGCACATCGGCACCTTTACGCCTAAGGGCACATTCGATGTCGCGCAGCGACATCTCCCGTATCTCAAAGACCTCGGCATCACGCACGTTGAACTGATGCCCGTCAACGCATTCCCCGGCAAGCATGGCTGGGGATACGACAGTGTCGACCTCTTCGCGCCCCACGAAGCCTATGGTGGACCCGAGGGCCTGAAGCGCTTCGTCAACGCCTGTCACGAACACGGCCTCGCTGTGCTCCTCGATGTGGTCTACAACCACCTCGGCCCATCAGGAAATTACCTGGCCAAATTCGGCCCCTACTTCACGCATCTGCACAACACGCCCTGGGGAGACGCCGTGAATCTCGAAGACGCAGGCAGCTATGAAGTGCGCCGCTTCTTCTGCGACAACGCCATCATGTGGCTCCGCGACTACCACTTCGACGGCCTGCGCCTCGACGCCGTCCACGCCTACATGGACCGCTCCGCCATCCACTTCATGGAGCAGCTATCGACCGAAGTCCGCGCCCTCGAAGCAGAAACCGGCAAACACTACGTAGTCATCGCCGAGAGCGATCTTAACGATCCGCGACTCGTGCGATCCGTCGACGCCGGAGGCTACGGAATGGACGCGCAATGGAGCGACGACTTCCACCACGCGTTGGTCACCGTCCTCACCGGCGACCGCAGCGGCTACTACTCCGACTTCGGCTCCATCGCCGACCTCGCCAAGTCACTCAAATCGGTCTTTGTGTATGACGGAATCTACGCGCCGCATCGCGACCGCATCCACGGCCGGCCCGTCGAAGGCCTTCCCGCATGGCGCTTCCTCGGATACGCGCAGAACCACGATCAAGTCGGCAACCGTGCAAAAGGCGAGCGCATCAGTCATCTCGTGAATCCGCAGCGCGCAAAGATCGCTGCAGCGCTCGTCTTCACCGCGCCCTTTGTCCCCATGCTGTTTCAAGGCGAAGAATGGGCCGCATCGTCGCCTTTCCAATACTTCGCCGCTCACGAAGCAGAATTAGGCCGCCTCGTTTCCGAAGGTCGCAAGAAAGAATTCGCCGCCTTCGGCTGGAACCCCGACGATATCCCCGACTCGCAGGACGAACAAACATTCCTCCGCTCAAAATTAAATTGGGAAGAACAGTCGCAGCCTGTGCACGCCGAAATGCTCGACTGGTACCGCAAGCTCATCGCCCTCCGCAAGTCACATCCCGAACTGACCAACGGTTCACTTGAAGAAACGCAGGTCCAATATAGCGAAGACGAAAAGTGGCTCGCACTCCGCCGCGACACAATCGAAGTCGTCATCAATCTGGGCCCGCATCCACTGCAGCGCCAGGTTCCGTCTACATCGAGCGTGTTGATGACTTCCAACAACCAGGTAACCCTGCAAAACGGATCGCTGATCCTGACACCGGATTCCGTCGCCATCATCGCGCTCTCATAAACACAGCGCAAGGGATGTTGTAGGCTGGTTCTGCCCATGAACACGCTCGAATTTTCAGGTTGGATCTTCTGCAGTTCCATTCTGGCTGGCCTCCTCGGTGCGCTGACGGGCCTCGGCGGTGGCGTCGTCGTCGTTCCGGTGCTCACGGTTCTCTTTCACGTCGATATTCGCTATGCCATCGGCGCTTCCCTGGTGTCCGTCATCGCCACGTCGTCCGGAGCGGCCGCGGCCTATGTCCGCGAAGGCTTTTCCAACGTCCGCATCGGCATGTTCCTTGAGATCGCAACCACGCTCGGCGCGTTGGTTGGAGCCTACCTCACAGGGATCGTTTCCACTCACGCGATCGGAATTATCTTCGGAGCAGTGCTCTTCTACTCTGCATACGAATCATTGCGTACTCACCCCGACGAAACGCATCGCGAACCGAATGCCCTTGCCCTGAAGCTAAATCTGCAAGGCAGCTATCCCACCTCGCATGGACCAGAAAACTACGTAGCACAGAATGTCCCCGGAGGCTTCAGCTTGATGTTTGTCGCCGGAGCCTTGTCCGGCCTCCTCGGCATCGGCTCCGGAGCAGTCAAGGTTCTGGCCATGGATCGCGCCATGCGCCTGCCCTTCAAAGTGTCGACAACCACCAGCAATTTCATGATCGGAGTCACAGCCGCGGCGAGCGCTGGAATTTATCTCAGTCGCGGTTACATATCGCCCGGACTCGCCATGCCGGTGATGCTGGGCGTCCTGATCGGATCGCTTGTGGGTTCACGCCTTCTTGTAAAAGCAAAGGTAAAGACGCTGCGGCTGCTCTTCGCCAGTGTCATCGTCGTGTTAGGCATCGAAATGATCTACAACAGCATGACAGGCAGGCTCTGATGATGAACGATCAGAAAATGGAAATCGCCATCGGCCAGATCCTTCGCGCAGGAGTATTCCTTGCCGCCGCCATTGTCTTCATCGGAGGAGTCCTGTATCTAAATCAGACGCGCGGTCCTCGTCATGACTACGCTACATTTCAGGGAGAGGCGATCGCATTGCGCAGCCCGGTGGGAGTCGTGAAGCAGGCATTCAGCGGAAACAGCTACGCCATCATTCAGCTTGGTCTTCTCGTGCTGATCGCAACGCCCGTCGCCCGCGTCTTATTTGCAGCTTTCGGCTTTTTGCTCGAGAAAGACCGGCTCTACGTTGTCGTCAGTCTCCTCGTTTTTGCGGTGCTGATGTATAGCCTCGTCTTCGATCACTGATGTGCGAGCGCGTCTTTCGCCTGCAACGCCAATCTTCTTGATGGGCAATGGTCCGCGCTGCATACCGGCCGGTGGGCCAGCTCATGCAGCAGCAGCTTTCGTGATTCACCCGGCGGCAAGACAGCAAGCACTTCCCGGCGCAGTTCACCAAGATCGTCCAGCCAGGGCCCCAGATCCTCCGGCAGCTGCTCGTCAATTTCCTTGCGCAATCGCTGCGCCAGGGCCGGGCTCTCGCCTTCGGTAGAAATCGCAATCTGCAACCGCCCGCGTCTCACAACTGACGGGAAATAGAAATCGCAGTTCGGCGGATCATCCACCGCGTTGCAGAGAATATTGCGATCCACAGCATCCCTGTAGACAGCCGCATTCACTTCCAGTGAATCAGTCGCTGCCACGACGAGAAACATTCCGTCTAAGTCCGCCGCTGCGTATTCGCGCCGATGCCAGGTGAACAGGCCAACGTTGGCCGAAGCGATCAGATCGGGCTTGGCTTCGGGAGAAACGACGGTGACGTCAGCCCCCGCCGCCAGCAGACTATGGATCTTCGATTCAGCAATTTCACCCGCGCCAACCACCAGGCAGCGGCGATCCTGCAGCTTCAGAAAAATAGGAAAGAGACTCATTCTGCAACTCCATGTGGAACTGGCGCCAGCGGCAAATCTCTCTCGACTGCCTCGATATAGTCGCCAGATAAGCGATTGCGCAGTTCCTCTTCCGTGTGTCGTCCGAAGTAGGTCCGCAGATTATCACCCGGCTCCCGTTCTGCTAGATAAGTCCGCAACAATCGCTCCAATGCAGCCGGAACCTCCGTAGCAGGTACGCGATAACCAACAGGACGCGCTACCGCCGCATGCCTGCCAACCGCGCCGCCCACGCAGAAATAGTAGGCATCTACCAGTTTGCCGTTGTGCTTGATCTTCTTGCCTTCAAGCCCGATATCGGCGATCCAGTGCTGTCCGCACCCGTTCGGACAGCCCGTTACATGCAGTTTCAGCTGTTCATTGAATTGCGGGACGCGTTCTTCGAGTTCGTCCACGAGCCAGCGCGCAAAACCTTTGGTCTCCGTAATCGCAAGCTTGCAGAACTCCGTGCCGGTGCAGGCAATTGCGCCGCGCCAGAAGGTCGAGCCTTCAACCCGCAAGCCAATCTTGTGAATCTCACGCGCCAGCTCTCCCGCTTCTTCAGTCGGCACGTTAACGAAGATCAGATTCTGCATGACCGTTGTGCGCAACTCGCCTGTACCGTAGCGTTCCGCAAGCTCCGCGGCTGCCGCCAACTGATCGCCCGTGAGCCGTCCGCGCAGCACCGATGCGCCCACATAGCTGAATCCACGCTGCCTTTGCCGATGAATGCCCACGTGATCGCGCAGAATGTCTTCCGGTGCATGCTCGTCAACGCCCCGATCAAGCCTGTACCCAAGACGTGATTCCAACTCGCGCAGAAAACTCTCCGCCGTCCATCCCTCACGCATGAAGAGATACTTCAGCCGCGCCCGATCCCGGCTCTCGCGCAATCCTTGCTGATCGCGGAAAATCTCCGTCACTCTTCGTGCCACATCCAGCGCTTGTTCCGGCTTGATAAACGCGTCGAGCCTTATCGCCAGATGCGGTTCATTGGAAAGGCCACCACCCACGCGCAGCGAATACCCAACCTCGTTGCCGCGACGAACTCCTGTCAGCGCAACGTCATTAATTTCAGGATAGTTGCACCACACCGAGCAGCCGGAAACGGACATCTTGAACTTGCGCGGCAGATTATAAAACTCAGGATTTGCCGTGAGTTGATGCGCAACTTCTACCGCGAGTGGGGAAGCATCCAGAATCTCATCGTGCGCAATTCCCGCCAGCGGGCAGCCGGTAACATTACGCACCACGTCACCGCAAGCGCCCTTTGGTGAAAGCCCGACCACAGTCAGCTGGTCCACAATTTCCGGCAGCGATTCAATCGTCAGCCAATGCAGTTGAATATTCTGCCGGACAGTGATATCGGCCAGGTTCCGCGCATGCTTTTTCGTAATGTCGGCAATTACGCGCAGTTGATCGGAACGCAGAATCCCGTTCGGAATGCCGACGCGCATCATGAAGTACTCGGTGGCCAGACCTTCGCCGCCTTTGCCGCCCACGGCGCCCACGCCATCGCCCTGCGTGTACACGCCCCACCACTTGAAGTAGGCTGAAGCCCACTCCGGCACCACGCTCGCCCGTCCCTGGCGGGCAAACTCGCGCACTTCGTTGAACGCCTCCCACGGATTCTTCTCGCGCTTCAGGCGTTCTATCTTCTGTGCTTTGGTTTCTTTTGGTGCAGCAGTGTCGGTCATCGCGTTTCCCTGTTCTGGAGAAATAAAAAACCCGCGTCAGTCTGAGCTGATACGCGGGCTTTATGTGAAACCTGAAACTTAGCTGTTAGCTGAGGTCATTCACTCAAAGTCCGGCGCACGCAGATACAACATCCGCAACAGAGCACCGGAATAGTCGAGTGAGACATAGATAAAGGGTAGCGGTTTGGCAGAGCCGAGTCAAGAAGAGACTGCCTCTGCCGCCATATTTAGAAGTTGAAGGCAGCTTCCAGAAAGATGCTGCGGTTGCCTGCCGTCGGCGGCCCAAAGAAGCCTCCCGCCAGCGATTGTGATTTATCAAAGAAGGGCGACAACAGCGTGCCGTTCGGTGTGCCAAGATTCTGATGGTTCAGGATGTTAGCTCCGAAAGCCGTCAGCGTCAGGTTGTACTTGCGCGACACCGAAGCGTCCAGCCTTCCCGGACCACCCGTATTGCCGCTCAAGCCCGAAAAGCCACGTCCACGTCCACCGCCGCCGCCACCCGGGCCGCCGCCACCTGGCCCGGGCCCCTCAATCTTCGGCCCAAGGCCAATCACCTTGGCAACACGCATATTCAGATTGATATTCGACGGTCCTGTGCCATATCCATAAGGAACAATCCGCTCATTCGTCCCAAGCGGATTTGTATTCAGGCAGCCGAACCGCGTCTCCACAACTCCCGCCTCGCTGCAACTCGCCGCAAATGTGGGACGCGCATTGAACTGGTTGTTCGCCGTCAGATCATTGCCGATCGTCAGGTTATACGGCGTTCCAGAGTTATACCCGAGGAACGGTGAGAACGACAGCGCCCACGGAGCCTGGAAATTTCCTAGAATGATGAACCGGTTGTGTATGTCAAAGGCCGAGCGCCCATAATCGAGCTTCGGATCGTGCGCGTTCGAAAGAAATGAGTTTACCCCGCCCGTGTTGCTGCGCGCATTGTTGTACACATAGAACCCGAAAAAGCTGAGCCGCCGGAAGCGCGCCCTGCCGCTGGCAATCAACTGGCTCTGCCGGTAAAAACCGCCCGATTGATACGTGTACAGGTTCTCGCTCGGCGGTGCCAGATTCACAGCGTCCGCATACGTCCCGCTGGACGCGTCCCAGAACGGAGCGCTAATGTTGTTTGTCCAATATTGGTGTACCCCTTGGCTGTAAAGATAGGTCACGTTGGCAGTCGCATTTTTCGTAATCTGCCGATCGAGGCCGATGGCGCCTTGCATATCCACAGCAGCGCGGAAATGCGAGTCGATCTGGTAGTACGTCGGCGCAGGATTCGTATTAGGCTGGTTCGAATCAAACGACTGAATCACAATCTGCTGGTTCGAGACCCCGCCATTGACCGGCACATTGTGATGAATCGTATAGATCACAAAAGGCGTGCTGCCGCCGCCACCAAAGCTATTCGCGACACCCCAGCGCTGATAGAACCATCCGTAACCCGCGCGCAGCACCGTCTTGGCTGGCTTCTTACCACCGCCGTCGAGCGCGTATGCAAACGAGAGCCGTGGAGCCCAGCTATTGATGTCGTGGATATAGTTCTGCGCCTCCCAACGTAGCCCGTAGCTCAGCGTAAAGCGCGGATTGATCTTCCAGTCATCCTGATAAAACAGGCCGGAATCAAACAGCGTGGCGCGCGCCGTGTACGCGTTGTTGTTCACCACCGTGTATTGAAACCTCTGTGGCTGGTTGTTCAAGTAGTCCGTAAGCGACTGGTAGGTGTACAGTCCGTTCGTTCCCGCGTTGGTATAGTTGGCGTCGCGCGTAGCCCGCAATCTCGCGCCAAAGTTCAGCGAGTGCGCTCCTTCAGCCGCCGTGAAGTAATCCTGCAATTCGAAATAGTCCTGGTTATCGCGCAGCGTCCCGTTATTACTACCGCCCGAAGTAAAGGCTCCCTGCACAGAAATCGTCGGATCAGTCGAAAGCGGGGTCTGCTGTGCCCGCGTGCGCGTGTACTCAAAGCGCATATCGTTCACGACCCTAGGACTCATCACCCAGCTGTTGCTGATCTGAATTTCATTTTCGATATTGTGCGTGTTGTATCCAACCGTCGGCAGGCTGGTCGTCCCGATACCCGCGTTTGACTGTGTGTTGCGCGTAAAGTCGTAGCGAACCGTCAAGGTGTCCGCCTGGCCCAACTGGATGTCAAAGCGCGGTGCAATATCAATG
The DNA here is from genome assembly GCF_014274465.1 of Alloacidobacterium dinghuense. NCBI lineage: Bacteria > Pseudomonadati > Acidobacteriota > Terriglobia > Terriglobales > Acidobacteriaceae > Alloacidobacterium > Alloacidobacterium dinghuense. The sequence continues at coordinate 6,098,192 of NZ_CP060394.1, forward strand.
CGGGTGCTCGGATTACTAACGGTGGTATTCAAATACTGAGGATTATTCGGATCAGTCGTCGTCGCTGGATTCACTGCATCCACCACGCTCACGTTCTGAATATTGCGCCCAAAGGCATTCAGGAAAAACGAGGTGTTCTTTGTGAGCGATGCGCCGATATTCCCGTTCAGAAAATAAGTGTAGTAATCCGGAAACGGAATCTTCGGCTGTCCCGGCTGCAGGTTCGAATTCAGAATTGGGTTCGCCGCGTTAAAGGCCGAAGTCGTCCCGCGCACATTGATGCTTCCATGCAGTTTGTCCGTACCAGGCTTGGTCAGAATTTCAATGCGCCCATAGCCGAGCCGGTCATACTGCGCAGAAAACGGATTCTGGTTCACGCGAATTTCGCGGATCGACGACTTTGGTGGAAGCTGCCCGCCGGTAAATCCATCGATATAAATCTGACCGCCATTTGGTCCCGCCGAAGGCCCGGCCAGCGCCTGCAACTCATTCTGCAGTTCATCGGGATCGTCTGACAGCGCATCCAAATCCTTGCCTTTCAGCACAACCGCATTGGCGTTGCTGTCCGGGCTTGTATCGACCGTCGTGCTCTCGGCCTGCACCTGCACCTGCTGCTGCTCAACTGCGATCGCCAGCGGCACGTCGAACTGCTTCGTCTGTCCTGCGCCAACCGAGATAGCTTTCGAATTCGACGAAGCAAAGCCCTGCGCATTCGCGATGACGATATACGTGCCCGGTGTCAGATTGTTGACCTGATACGTGCCGCCCGCATTCGACGTCACCGTGGCAACGGTGTGACCATCCGGCGTCGTCAGGCTTACATTCGCATTTGGAATCACTGCGCCCGATGGGTCAGTCACCTGTCCGCGCACAGAACCTTTCGCCGCCTGCGCCAATAACCGGCTCGCGGAAGCAAGACTCAACAGCAGAACCAGCAAGATAGAAAAATAGCGTATTAGAACTCTTTGCTTCACAAATTCTCCAAGAGTTTCAACGATTAGACGTAAAGTTGTGCTTACTGTTGCGCGGCCGCCGCGGAATCCCCGCCGCCGCCGAGACTCCAGGAAGAAGAAAATAGGCTCTGGCTTGCTTTGGTCGAAGCCTGGAGCATGGGTTCAACACCGGCAAGCAGCGTGATCGCCGTAGCCGTGTCGCTTGCGCCTTCGGTTGCGACAATCATCACCGCGTCGCCAGGATGCAGATCGGTAAGCTGCACACTCGGCGCGCGTTGCAGCATCTGCGAAAGATCTCCACGCTGGCCGCCTGCTCTGCCGCTGCCCATTCCGCCGCCATTGCCCGCAACAGGCTGCGCGCTGGCGGAAACCGGCTGTTCGCTGCCGCCCGATGCACCCTTAAACCGTGCTGCAATTCCTTGTGCCATCTCGGGCGCGAGTTTGTGCAATTGCGAATCCGGCGTGAAGCGAACCACAACCGGCTTCTTGGTAATGAGATCGGTGACCGTCAACGTTTGTCCGGCAGTATTCACGCTCGCTACCATCGCAGCAATATTCCGGAACGAGCCAGCGACAATCTCATCCGCATTGACTTCAGTCCCGTCAGTATTACGATCACCGCGTGCCCGCAATTGGTCGCCCGGTTTGATCTGGTCGAGCGAAGAAACTTTGGCATCATCGAATTTCACCGAATCCGGCGCATACCGTCGCACAATCGTCTTCGGCGTCGTGTGAATCGTATAAGTCCGCGACCCGGCCGTGACCACAACCGTTCCGGCTGCTGCATCAACAGACTTCACAATCCCGCCCAAGCCGCGCTTCTGCCAGTCCTCGCGGTCCTGCTGCTGCTTCTGCGCGATGTCACTCTTCTTCATCGCGATCACAGCCTGCGCGGAATACGTATTCTCCGCGGACCCGGGAGTCGCCCGCACCAGCACCCGGTCGCCAATCGTCAGATCCTGAGCCTTGATCGGCGTCGCGCTGCTCAAATCCTTCTGCCCCGGCTCCGTGCGCACAATGCGCGTTGCATCGCTGACCGTAATTGTGGAGACGACACCTGCATCGGACTTGATTGTGATCGCATCGCCGCTCACAGCCGTCACCGTTCCCAGCAGCCGCGCCGTCGATGCCGGGGCTGTCTGGCTCGCTTCCGCAAGTGCCGGAAAACTAACGGCGGTTAACCCGGCCGATGCCAGTAAGCTGAGCGCGAGCGATGTCTTCACAAAGGGCATAAGTAGATAGATGTCAATATCTTTCAGGAAGAGATCTTCTTCGGGGCCTAAACGACAGACGTGAGCCCACATTTGAAAGTTTCAAGCCTGATTCTAGCGTGAGCAACCGGTTACATGGCCCAAAATCTGTGTCCCGGCATTGTTTCCAGTGTTTGCCACGCGCCAGCCGTTGCCCGGTGAGTTTATGATCAGCGTTGGCCTTAGTGCAGCCTGCATCTCAGGCAGACAGGGCCAGCACAGATTGCGTCATTTTGAGGGGTTTGGAAACGGCATGGCGATCACAAACGTAAGCAGCTCTTCGGTCACAACCCACGCTCCCGGTGGAACCAACAGAAGTGCCATGGCGATGGTCACCACGCTCTTCTTCATGTGGGGCTTTCTTACTTCGCTCAATGACATCCTCATCCCGCATCTCAAGTCCATCTTTTCTCTCAACTACGCAGAAGCCATGCTCGTGCAGTTCGTCTTCTTTTGCGCCTACGCCGCTTTCGGGATCCCCTCAGGCAAAGTCGTCGAATGGATCGGCTATCAGCGGACCATGGTCGCTGGCCTCTTCACCATGTGCGTCGGAGCGCTGCTCTTCATCCCCGCCGCCAGCGTCCCTTCGTTCGCGCTTTTCCTCGCAGCACTGATCGTGCTCGCTGCGGGCATAACAGCGCTGCAAGTGGCAGCGAACCCGTATGTGTCCGTTCTCGGGCCGGCTGAGACCGCATCCAGCCGCCTGAATCTGACGCAGGCGTTCAATTCGCTGGGCACTGTCATCGGTCCGCTTCTCGGCGGTCTGCTGATTCTCGGCAAGGCAGCAAAGCACACAGAGGACGTAAGCACGCTCTCTCCGCAGGAACTCCACCTTTACCGTCTGCAGGAAGCAGCAACCGTCAAGTTCCCCTATGTGGCCATCGCTCTCGCGCTCGTCATCCTCGGTTTGGCCATCGCTCTCTTCAAGTTCCCACGTCTCGACGCGACCAAAGACTACCGTCCAATGGGCGACAAGAAAGACAGCATGTGGCGTCATCGCCACGTCGTTCTCGGCGCTGTAGGAATCTTCGTCTACGTCGGTGCAGAAGTCGCGATCGGCAGCTTCCTCATCAACTACTTCGGTCAAAAGGAAATCGGCGGCCTCACCCCGCTCGCAGCCTCAGCCCTCGTGCCTTTCTATTGGGGAGGCGCGATGATCGGCCGCTTCATCGGCTCAGCCATTCTGCAAAAGGTGCAGACGGGAAAGCTGCTGGCGCTTTGCGCCGTTGTCGCCGCCCTACTGGTCATTACCTCCATGCTCACCTTCGGCCACGTCGCCATCTGGAGCATCCTGCTCGTCGGCCTCTTCAACTCCATCATGTTCCCCAGCATCTTCACCCTGGGCATCGCCGAAATGGGCCCGCTCACCGGCGAGGCCTCCGGTCTTCTAGTCACCGCCATCGTCGGCGGAGCCATCATTCCCGAAATTCAAGGCATCCTCGCCGACCACATCGGCATTCACCACGCCTTCGTCCTGCCCATCCTTTGCTACCTCTTCATCGCCTACTACGGACTGAAGGGCTCAAAAGTACTCTCCTCTGAGTCAACGTATTAAGCTAGCCGGGTGCCCCATCCTTTCGCGCAGTTTGCGAAAGGGTGGGAGAGCACGCGGAGCCGAAGGACCTGCTTCTTCTTTGCTGTAGCACGGAAAAGGGTGCCCCATCCTATGCGAAGCATAGGGTGGGAAAGCAACACCTCCAACCAGCCATCATTCTGAGCGCGCAATCCGCGCAGCCTGTCCTGAGCGGAGTCGAAGGAAGAATCCCCACGGTGCGAACACGCCACAACAGCGAAGAACACTCAGCCATCCGCGAAGTGACTACCCACAAGACCACCACCCTTGATACCCTTGCGCAATGGAATCGTTGCCACCGGAGAACGACACGCAATGAACCGAAGAGAATTTCTAAGTGCCGCAGCAGCCACCGTGGCAACAAGTAGCCTCGGATTCGCCGAAACCCAGAGCGAACTCAAGCCCATGGCCCTCGGCCTGCTCATCAAGCCGGCCGACGGCCCGGAAGCCACCATCTCCCGCGTCAAGAACATGGGTTTCACCAACTGCTTCTTCTCACTCGACGCCTACATCGATAAATACACACCGGCATTAGCCGACGAGCTAGGCGGCCTGCTCAAGAAGTACGATGTCGTCGCGACGACAGCCGAAGTCGTAGGCCCCGGCCGCCTCGTCTGGGACTTTGAAGACGGCCCGTCAACAATCGGCCTCGTCCCCCGCCAAAGCCGCTCCGCCCGCATCGACGCCCTCAAGCAAACATCAGACTTCGCCAAGCTCCTCGGCATCGGCCAAATCCAGACGCACTGCGGCTTCATCCCCGAAAACCCGCGCGACCCGCTTTACGACGAAGCCGTTCTCGCCATTCAGGAACTAGCAAAGCACTGCGCTAGAAACGGCCAGCGCTTCCTCATGGAAACTGGACAGGAAACGCCCACTACCATGGCGCGCGCCATCCAGGACGTGAACCAGCCGAACCTGGGCGTCGGCCTCGACACAGCCAACCTCATCCTCTACGGTAAAGCGAATCCGGTCGACGCCGTCGACATCATCGGCCCGCACGTCCACGCCATCCACGCAAAAGACGGCAAGTGGCCCACCGACCCCATGAAGCTAGGCGAAGAAGTTCTCATCGGCCAGGGTCTCGTCAACTTCGAAGCCGTCCTCACCAAGCTCCACAATCTCGGCTACACCGGAGCGGTCACCATCGAGCGCGAAACCGAAGGTCCGCAGCAAATCGAAGACGTAAAGAACGAAAAAATCTACCTCGAAAAGATCATCGCCAAAATCCAGAACAGCTGATGAGCTCAGCGAGAAATCTCGGGTGCCCCATCCTTTCGCGCAGTTTGCGAAAGGGTGGGATACCACAACAGTTAACAGTGGCACTCAGGGTAGAAGGGCCGCCCCTTGAGGGCGGTGAAATAAGAAATCGAAAATCAAGGGGCTTCAGCCCCGGGCTTTCCAAACAGGAGCACGACGAAGATGGACAGAAGAAAATTCCTAACCGGAACCGCCGCAGCCTCAGGCCTCATGTTCTTAAAGCCCAAAACGGCCTTCGGCTACCAAGCCAACTCCGCCGTCCGCTACGCGCTGCTCGGATGCGGCAACCGCGGCACCTCCGTCGCCACCTCCTTCGCGAAGAACACCAGCGCCCGCATCGTAGCCATCGCCGACATCTTCCCCGACCAACTCGAAAAAGGCAAAGCCTACTTCGACGATCTCAACAAGTCTCTCGGCTACGCCGGCCCCGAACACCAGTTCCGCGGCTACAAAGCCTACGAAGAACTCGCCGCCTCGAAAGATGTTGACGCTGTCCAGATCTCAACGCCTCCGTACTTCCACGTCGAGCACCTCGAAGCCATGGTCAAAGGCGGCAAACACGCCTACTGCGAAAAACCCGTTGGCGTCGACATCCCGCAGACCATGCGCGCCCTCGAAATCGCCAAGCTCGCCGACGGCAAAGTCAGCGTCGACGTAGGCTTCCAGATCCGCAGCGCGCCGCCCTTCGTCGAAATCGTCCGCCGCATCCACAACGGCGACCTCGGCAAAATCGCCAGCGTCGCCGCGCACTACAACGCGCCGCCCGCAGTCGAGCACGACTACCCCAGCGCCTCCGCCGACGAGCAGCGCCTCCGCAACTGGCTCTGGTATCGCAATCTCTCCGGAGACATCCTCCTCGAACAAAACATCCACGTCATCGACATCTGCAACTGGGCGCTGCAAGGCCACCCCGTCAAAGCGCAAGCCACCGGAGGCCGCAGCGTCATCCAGCACGCGGGCGATACATGGGACAACTACCAGGTCATCCTCACCTACCCGGAAGAAGTCCATGTGAGCTTCTCATCCACGCAATTCTGCCCGGGCAAATGGTTCGACGTCTCCGAGCGCATCTTCGGGGCGAAAGGCATCGCCGAACTGCCCTACTCCGGCCCCCTGCGCATCATCGGCGACAACTCATGGACATGGACCGACAGTAGCGCCGGCGGCAAAGAAGTAGACCAACAACCTACCGGCTCCTTCGCCGCCAACGGAGCCTTCAGCGACAACCTCGCCCAGGCCGACTCCGAAAAAGACAAGGGCTTCATCGAAAGCATTACCTCCGGCAAATTCCACAACCAGATCGCCGCCGGCGTAGAAAGCGCCCGCAGCTGCATGCTCGGCCGGATGGCCGGCTATACCAAGCGCGAAGTCACCTGGGACGAACTCCTCGCCAACCACGAAGAATACAAACTAGACATCAACATGACCCAGTTCACCTAACGCGCGCCAGCTCCCACAACGCGCTGTCATCCTGAGGGCGAAGCCGAAGGATCTGCTTCTCGCCTCGATCAGCACGTAACCCGGGTGCCCCATCCTTTCGCGCATTTGCGAAAGGGTGGGAAAGCAAGCCCCCAACCCAGCGTCATTCTGAGCGCGCGAAAGAATCCAGCGAGGAGCCAGACACCACACAATCAACCTTCAGCCAAACCAAAAAACCATTTAACCAAACGGTTGACAGATAGATAAATCGAGCATAGCATTCAACCAAATGGTTAACTCTGCGGCAAAGCTGGACTCCATCTTCCACGCCCTCTCCGACCCGACGCGCCGCTCCATCCTCCGCGCCGTGTCAACCCGCGAAAGAACCGTGGGAGAAATCGCCAGGCCTTATCGCGTCTCGCTCGCCGCAGTTTCCAAACACCTCAAGGTGCTCGAATCCGCAAACCTCATCCATCGCGAAAAGCGAGGCAGCTTTCAGGTCGTGCGCCTCAACGCCCAGGCCCTCAAGACCGCCGAAGAGTGGCTGTCTTACTACGAACAGTTCTGGAACCGGAGACTCGATGCTCTCCAAACCTACTTTGAAGGAGAAAAGAAATGAGCGACCCTCTCAGCCTGCAAGTCAAACGCGTCATCAAAGCCTCGCCCGCAGATCTCTTCGAGGCCTGGACCCAGCCCGCGCTCATGCAGAAGTGGTACGCGCCCTTACCCGCGAAAGTAACTGCCGCGACCTCCGACTTGCGAGTCGGCGGAGCCTACCGCATCGATGTCCTGACCGGATCGGACCCGATCCACGTAGAAGGCGTCTACAAACAGATCATCCCCAATCAACTGCTCTCCTACACCTGGACCCCATGCACCGGCGGCCCCGGCTACGAAACCCTCGTCACCGTCGAATTCAAGCCGGCAAATAGCGGCACCGAAGTCATCATCACCCACGAAGGCTTCAAAGAAACCGAAACAAGAAGCAGACATGAATACGGCTGGAACGGCTGCCTCGACAACCTGGCGAAAATCACCGAAACAGTTACGGCGTGAGAACAAGCAAGACGTTCTGTCGGAAACAAAGTTGTCATCCTGAGCGAACCTTGAACGAAGTGAAGGGGGAGTCGAAGGACCTGCTTTTGTATCGGTCAGCACGAAAACGGGTGCCCCATCCTTTCGCACAGTTTGCGAAAGGGTGGGAGAGCACAACTCTTTCAAACGCGCATCTCCTGAGCTTGTCGCAGGCTACACGAACCGGAAGGAAGAAACGAAACTCAACTGTTACCCCTCCAACTTCTCCGCCATCTCCATTAGCTTTCGCACCGTATTCCAGTTCCGTCCCGTCCCCAGAACCTTCAGCGCCCGGTCGACCGCTGGCAACGACAGCTTCGATTTCCCCTGTCCATCCGGAAAGTAGATATACAGCTCGCGCGCCTCCAGCCGCAGCTCCTCTTGCTCGATCTTCACAGTAAAAACTTTCTTCCGCGCCACGTCATCAGGAGCGCTGCCCAAAAACCAAACCAGCAGTTTGCTAGGTTCAATCTCTTGCCGTCCCGCAAACGGATTCCGCACCACCACCCCGCGCATTTCCTCAGCCGTCCGCAAAACGACCTCCGGCCGGAAGCCGAAGCCTTTCTCAATCCCATCGCCAATCCGCTTGGCAATTTTCCGCAGATCCCGCTCCTTCGTTCGAAACACAACATTCCCGCTCTGAATAAAAGTCGCCACGTCCTCAAACTTCAGCGACTCATAGAGCGCCCGTAGCGCCTCCATCTTGATAATCTTCTGCCCGCCCAGGTTCACGCCCCGCAGCATCGAAATCACGACCGTCATAACGCATCGAGTGTAATCCGCGCACAGAAAACTTCCTACGCCTCTTCAATTTCGTCGAGAATGGGGCATGAGCGCGGCCGCCCCATCGAGAAAACCGTCTTCATCAGCTACCGCCGCACCAACGCCTTCGGCGCTGTGTCAAGCCCCTCAAACCAAATAATTCCTCTAAGTCACACATTCCAAAGCGAAGAAAGCAAGGCGGGCTTGGCGTACTATTTCGCCGAAACTGCTAAACTGGAAATAGAGAGAAAAAAGCCCGCCGAGACCCGGCGGGCTTTCGTGTTTTTTGGGAAGAGCCGATTTAAGGGCGCAAAAGCGCAGGGTAGAAGCACCGGGCTTTAGCCCGGTGAATCAGGACCCAGAGCCGAGGGGGCTTTCCCATCGCTTGACCCCTAACCCAAATTGTCAGACGAATTTAGCAAAAACATAGGGGGACCCCCCAAACTGGGACAGGGCCAGGAAAACGGGTGCCCCATCCTGCCTTCGCGCGTTGTTCGCGAAGGTAGGGTGGGTCGAACCAGAACGCGCAAAGCGCACCCTATAAAGTTCCGTAACCACTAACAAAAAGACGAATTTACGAAAAAACATACCGGGGGAGTCGCCCATGTACAACGAATGTCGCCACATCTTCACCAGCGGAAAGAAATGCCAGTCACCCGCGCTCAAAGATCAAAACAAAGACCAGAACTTCTGCTACTTCCACTCCAATACCCGCAAGCGCCCGACTCCGAAGGATCAACCCTACGACCCCTACACCGAACCCAAAGAAACCGCCCACGACCTTACCCCGCTCGAAGACGCCGACGCCATCCAACTCGCATTGTCCGACGTGGTCCTGGCCCTCGCCGCCAATCGCCTCGATTCCCGCCGCGCCCGCATCCTCATCTACGGCCTGCAGGTAGCCTCGCAAAACATCCGTCACCGCGAAGGCATGGCCGTGAAAGAACAGGCCCCAACCCTAACAGTCCGAGAGACCCACGAGCACGAAGACGGAACCCTCATCGGCCCGCCCCAGCAGACCCCCGACCCGGAAGAAGCCGCAGCCAGAAAGCGCCCGCCCAGCCTCGGCGAAATCCTGCTGCGCCAAGCCGAAGCCATGAAAGCCGAACGCGATGCCAGAAGAGCGCGAGGCGAAGAAATAGAACCCGTCAGCTACACGCTCTCCGATCTCTACGCCGTCGCCGAAGGTAACTCAACCTCGGCTCCGCGAAAGCTCAAACGCCCGCCGAGCCACCGGAGACGAAAGCACAATACTGGTTGTCGGAATCCCATAGGGCAGCAGCCGCTCGATCACCCGCTCCAACTCCGCAATCGACGCAGCCGTGACCTGCAGAAAGAAGGCGTCGCCCCCGGTCACGTGATGGCATTCCTGGACCTCGGGCAGCTCTTTCACAAACTTGAGAAATGGGTGATACCGCGGCCCATCGCAGGTCATGCGCACCATGGCCAGAATCGGCAACCCCAGCGCCTCGCGATCCACATCAACGGAATAGCCCCGGATGATCCCGGCATCCTCCATGCGCCGCAGCCGCTCCGCCGTAGCTGAGGCCGACAGCCCGATCCGCCGCCCCAGGTCAGCAAATGACGCCCGAGCATCCCGCTGCAACTCGGCAAGCAATTTTCTGCTGTAATCATCAAGAATTTCCGCTGAATCCATCGATGTTAGCTCCAAAACAGAACTAAATCATTGTAATCGGCCTCAATTTCCGTGGAAATGCCATGTACGCGGCCGCATCCGCCTCGTTACCATCGCAAGATCATGGAAGTTGGAGCAATCGCGCTTGCCGGACAAGCGCTCACCATCGAAGAAATCGCAGCCGTCGCCACGAACGGCCGCAAGGTTACCGTAGCCGCCGAAGCCTGGCCAAAGATCAATGCCAGCCGCGAAGTGGTCGAAAGAGTCGTAACCAGCGGCGAAACCGCCTACGGAATCAACACCGGCTTCGGCAAGCTAGCCGATGTCCGCATCTCGAACGGCGACCTCAAAGCCCTGCAGCGCAACCTGGTCCTGAGCCATGCCAGCGGGATCGGCGAGCCACTGCCTGAGCCCGAAACGCGCGCCATGCTGCTGCTCCGCGCCAACGTCCTCGCCAAAGGACACAGCGGTGTTCGCCCCATCGTCCTCGAAACGCTGGTCGCGCTGCTGAACGAGCGCATTCACCCCGTCATCCCCTCGCGCGGATCGGTCGGAGCCAGCGGCGACCTCGCGCCTCTGGCCCACCTCGCGCTCGCCCTCATCGGCGAAGGCGAAGTGATCTACCAAGACAAGCGCGTCGGAGCCTGCTGCGCTCTGCGCGAAGCCGGAATCGCGCCGCTCACGCTCGAAGCCAAGGAAGGACTCGCGCTCCTCAACGGCACCCAGGCCATGGCCGCAACCGGAGCGCTCGCGCTCGACCGCGCCCTGCGCGTCACCCAGCTCCTCGACCTCGCCGGAGCCATGTCACTCGAAGCCCTGCGCGGCACGCCCACCGCCTTCGATGAGCGCATCCACGCCGCCCGCCCGCATCGCGGCCAGATCGCCGCCGCCGCGCACCTGCGCCGCCTGCTCGAAGACAGCGAAATCCGCGAATCGCACCGCCACAACGACCCCCGCGTGCAGGACGCCTACTGCCTCCGCTGCATGCCACAAGTCCACGGAGCCGCTCGCGGCGCCCTCGCCCATGTCCGCGAAGTCATCGAAACCGAAGCCGGCTCGGCCACCGACAACCCGCTCATCTTCGCCGACGAAAACGACATCCTCTCGGGAGGCAACTTCCACGGCGCGCCGCTCGCCCTCGCCCTCGACTACGCCGCCATCGCTCTCACCGACCTGATGAGCATCAGCGAACGCCGCATCGACCGCCTCATCAATCCAGACATCAATGAAGGCCTTCCCCCATTCCTCTCCGACACGCCCGGAATCTCCTCCGGCCTGATGATCGCCCACGTCGCCGCCGCCGCGTTGCTCAATGAAGCCAAGGTCCTCTCGCATCCCGCCAGCGTTGACTCTGTACCGACCTCGGGAGGCAAGGAAGACCATGTCTCCATGGGCATGACGTCGGCCCTCAAGCTGCGCCAGATCGTCGAGAACGCCGAACACGTCCTCGCCATCGAGATGATGAGCGCTGCGCAAGGCCTCGACTACCGCCAGCCGCTCAAGCCCGCCCGCGAAGTGGAACGGGCCCGGCGAGTCGTCCGTACCTTCCTACCTCGCCTCGCCGAAGACCGTGTATTGTCAACCGATATCGAGCGACTCGCCACCGAGATCCGAGTCGGCGCTTTCGACGCCTGGAAGAACTGACATTGGGTGCCCCACATCTCGAAGAGATGTGGGATTTGAAGGAGAGCAACATGCTGGAAGCAACCACCGAAGTCATCCGCGCCCCACGCGGCACAAGCCTCAACACCAAAGGCTGGCAGCAGGAAGCCGCGCTGCGCATGCTGATGAACAACCTCGACCCCGACGTCGCTGAGCGCCCCGATGACCTCGTCGTCTACGGTGGAACCGGCAAAGCCGCGCGCAACTGGGAATGCTTCCACGCCATCGTCCGCGCCCTCAAGAGCCTCGAGAATGACGAGACGCTGCTCATCCAATCCGGCAAGCCGGTTGGCATCCTGCGCACGCACGAAGCCGCGCCGCGCGTGCTGCTCGCCAATTCCAACCTTGTCGGCAAATGGTCGAACTGGGAGCACTTCCACGAACTCGAACGTAAGGGCCTGATGATGTACGGCCAGATGACTGCCGGCTCCTGGATCTACATCGGCAGCCAGGGCATCGTGCAGGGAACCTACGAGACTTTCGCCGAAGCTGGACGCCGCCACTTCGGCTCGCTCGACGGCAAGTTCGTCGTCTCGGCCGGAATGGGCGGCATGGGTGGGGCCCAGCCTCTGGCCGCAACGATGAACGGCGCCCGCTTCCTCGGCATCGACGTAGACGCAGCGCGCATCGAAAAGCGCCTGGCAAGCGGCTACTGCGACCACATTGCCAGGACGCTCGACGAAGCCTTGGCCATCCTCCACGCAGCCAGGCGCGACGGCAAAGCCATCTCCGTCGGCCTCGTCGCCAATGCAGCCGACGTGCTGCCCGAATTGATCCGCCGTAATATCGTCCCCGATGTACTCACCGACCAGACCAGCGCGCATGACCCGCTGAACGGCTACGTCCCCAACTGCATGACCTTGAAAGAAGCCCTCGGCCTGCGCCAGCACAACCCCGAAGAATACACACGCCAGTCGATGCGAACGATGGGCGAGCACGTGAAAGCCATGCTGGAGTTGAAGCACATGGGCGCAGTCACCTTCGACTACGGCAACAACATTCGCACGCAGGCGAAGCTCGTCGGAGTCGAAGACGCCTACGAGATTCCCGGCTTTGTGCCTGAGTACATCCGCCCGCTCTTCTGCGAAGGCAAAGGCCCATTCCGCTGGGTCGCGCTCTCCGGCGACCCGAGGGACATCTACCGCACTGACGAGCTAGTCCTCGAACTCTTTCCCGAAGACGCAAGCCTCCATCGCTGGATCGAACTGGCCCAAAAGCGCATTCACTTCCAGGGACTGCCGGCCCGTATTTGCTGGCTCGGTTATGGACAACGCGCCAAGTTCGGCGTCGCCATGAACGAGTTGGTGCGCAAAGGTGAGATCAGCGCTCCCATCGTCATCGGGCGCGATCACCTTGACGCAGGTTCGGTAGCATCTCCCTACCGTGAAACCGAAGGCATGCTAGACGGTTCCGACGCCGTCGCCGACTGGCCACTGCTGAACGCCCTCGTTAACACCGCGGCCGGCGCATCTTGGGTAAGCATCCACAACGGCGGTGGCGTGGGCATCGGCTATTCGCATCACGCCGGAATGGTTGTCGTCGCCGACGGATCTGACCTCGCTGCGCAGCGCCTGGAACGCGTCCTCACGACCGACCCTGGGACAGGCGTGCTGCGTCACGTCGACGCTGGTTACGAACAGGCAATCCAGTTTGCAAAAAATAAAGGAGTTCGCGTACCAATGCGCGAAGATCGCGCGTGAGCCAATTCTCGTCGCTTCTCATCACGAATTGCTCACAGCTTGTAACGCTTGCAGGACCATCCCGGCCGCGCCTCGGCCTCGAGATGAGAGATCTTGGAATCGTGGACGACGGCGCCATGCTCGTACGGGATAGACGCATCGCCGCTGTCGGCGCGCGAAATGAGATCGAACCTGCAGCCACTGACGATACTGAGGTGATTGACGTAGGTGGCCGCGTGGTCATGCCGGGCTTCGTCGACGCGCACACGCATCTGGTCTTTGCGGGCAACCGAGCCGAAGAATTCGAGATGCGATGCGCAGGCATGACCTACCAGCAGATCGCAGAGCGCGGCGGTGGGATCCGCTCCACCGTTCGAAGCACACGCGAAGCGACGGAAGGAGAGCTGGTGACTGCAGGGCAGAAACACGCCCGCTGGTTTCTGCAAGGTGGAACCACGACGGTTGAAGCAAAGTCCGGATACGGCCTGACGGTCCACGATGAGTTGAAGCTGCTGCGTGCAATCCGCCGCGTTTCAGAAACGACTTCGCTGCGTTGCGTACCGACATTTCTCGGCGCTCACGAGATTCCGGATGAATACAAAACGCAAGCAGACAAGTATGTCGACCTGATTGTGGACGAGATGCTCCCAGTCGTCGCCAAAGAAAATCTCGCTGAGTTCTGCGACGTCTTCTGCGAGTCGAAGGTTTTCAGCGTAACGCAGGCAGATCGGGTGCTCTCTGCGGCGAAGCGTCTTGGACTGGGCTTGCGCGTACATGCTGACCAATTCACCTCAAGCGGTGCCATCGATCTTGCTGCAACGCTCGGAGCGAAAACGGTTGATCATCTGGAGCAGACCACACGGGATTCCATCGCCGTTATGAAGAAGTTGGATGTTCAGCCGGTACTGCTGCCGGGTTCGGTCTACGCCATCGGCTCGCAGAAATATGCTCCCGCGCGAGCCATGATCGAAGCCGGATTGCCGGTCGTGATCGCAACAGATTTCAATCCGGGTTCGTCACCCACGACTTCGATGACAATGATTCTGTCGCTCGCCTGCACGCAAATGAAAATGACTCCTGCGGAAGCTGTCACGGCGTCGACGATCAATGCCGCATGGAGTCTCAATCGTGCACACGAGATCGGTAGCCTCGAACCGGGCAGGATCGCTGATTTTGTGATCCACGATGCAGAAGACTATCGGGAATTAGCGTACTTTTTTGGGAATCATCGACCGCATGCCGTCTTTGCGGCGGGTGTCAGAGTTTGACGTCACGTCTCTCGCTCTGATACTGATAAGTCAATCGCCATGGAATTCAACAACGTGCATCGCGGAATTTTTGTTCCTGTTCAGCAGGCACGCACGGTTGCGATTTCCATTTGCATTAGCATGATTCGAATTATTTTCGAACAACATGCGGGTGCGTAAGGCGACGAGAGTTTAAGAGAAACACAAAGCCACCACCCGCAACGGGTTGGTGGCTTTTTTGTTTCGGCCAGAAGGATGTCAGATCAATGAGTGTGTCACTACAGGATGTACGGGCAGCCCGAGCGCGGATTCGCGATTTCATTTATCGTTCACCCGCTCAGCGCTCCGCAGCGCTGTCGGAGATGACTGGACAGCAGGTATTTCTCAAACTCGACAACCTGCAGCGAACCGGAGCCTTCAAGGAACGCGGAGCGCTGAACAAAATTCTTACGCTGTCAGACTCCGAAAAATCGCGGGGCGTCATCGCGGCCAGCGCGGGCAATCACGCGCAGGCTGTTGCATTTCATGCAATGCAGCACGGCATTAAGGCACGCATTGTGATGCCGTTGATGACGCCTCTGGTCAAGGTCTCTTCCACCGCGGCATTCGGCGCTGAAGTCGTGCTCCACGGAACCAATTATGATGAGGCTTGTACGGAAGCTCTGCGGCAAGGGGATGTCGAAGAGATGACCTTTCTACATCCATTCGACGACGCCGAGGTCATCGCAGGGCAGGGAACGATCGGACTGGAGTTGCTGGAACAGGTGGATGCCCTTGAGGCTGTCGTTGTACCCATCGGTGGTGGCGGACTAATCAGCGGCGTAGCCTGTGCCATCAAAGAAAGCAATCCGAAGATTCGTGTCGTTGGTGTACAGACCGAGCGGCTGCCTTCCATGCTTCGCGCGGCTGAGGCAGGCAAGCCGGTTACAGTGCCTGCTGAAGCAACGATTGCCGATGGTATCGCCGTACGACGCGCGGGAGAGCAGACCTTAGGCCTCGTGCAGCGATATGTCGACGAAATTGTTACGGTAGACGAAGAAGAAATCGCTAAGGCCATTCTGATTTTGCTGGAGCGCGAGAAGACGCTGGCGGAAGGTGCGGGCGCTGTCGGGCTGGCTGCGCTTTTGCAGCGAAAAACATCGCTCAATGGCCGGCGCACAGCGGTTCTGGTGGGCGGCGGCAATATTGATGTCAGCCTGCTGGCAAAAATCATCGAGCGTGGTCTGGTGAAGGATGGACGGCGTACCCGCCTGCGCATTCATTTAACTGACAGGCCTGGCGCGCTGCATCAGCTCACAAAAATTCTTGCCGATGTGCGAGCAAATATTGTGCAGACGTCGCATGACCGCGCGTACTACGGCGTGAACCTGGGTGATACCGTCATCGACTTTACGCTCGAAACACGCGGATATGAGCACATCCGCGAAATAGCGGATGTGCTGACCGCTGCCGGCTATCGCCACGAGAGGATTGAGTAGGGAGAGCGACGTCTACCGTTTGGTCGCCGGTTTTGGCCCAGTTGACTGGCGCACAATCAAACTTGTCTCAATCGGATATTGAGCTCCTTTGGCTGCGCCGGATTGATAGGTGTTGTAAAGCGCTCGGAAGGCCATCTTGGCTATTTCCTGTCTTGACAGGCGCACCGTAGTAAGCGGGGGCTTAGTGAAAGAGCTAAGCTCAATGTCATCGAACCCGATGATCGAGATATCTTTAGGGATTTCCAGGCCGCGCTCGGAAATCGCTACCATTGCCCCGATCGCTGTCATGTCGTTGGAGGTAAGCACCGCAGTCGGACGCACCTTGAGATCAAGCAGGCGACACATTGCTTCGTATCCGCCGTCGGTGCGATGATTGCCTTCCTCCATAAAGTGAGGATCGAGCTTGATGCGATTTCGCTCCAAACAATGGATGAATGCCCGCTTACGGATGCGCGCCGAGGTAAGTGAGACAGGACCAGCGATAAAGCTGATAGCTCTGTGTCCCAGGCTGGTCAAGTGTTCGACAGCGGCATCAATGCCCACGGCGTAATCAACCAGAATGTTGCTCACGCCCTTCTGCGGTATAGCAGTATCGAGGAAGGCCAGAGGTATACGGCGAACTGCCAGCTCCTCGACCAAGTGCTCTGTCATTTCGGATGTCATGATCGCCACGCCGTCTACCTTGCGCTGCAGCATGCGGCTCACGCAGACTTCCATGCGGTGCGGATCATAGTTAGTGTTTGCAATCAACACTTCCTGCCCGTGCTGTACTGCGATCTCTTCAAAGCTCTTCACCAGCTCCGGGAAGAAGGGGTTGGTGAGATCGGAAATAATCAGCCCGTACAGGCTGCTGCGACCTGATCCCAGAGCGCGCGCGTAAGTGTTGGGATAAAACTTGAGCGTTTCGATGGCCCGGCGTACGCGTTCGGCTGTCTCCGGAGTGACCTTATCGGAGCCGTTGATAGTGCGGGATACGGTAGCGGTTGAGACCTTGGCGAGCTTGGCAACCTCTTTAATGTTCATACGATCCCGGAAGTCTGAAAGCAAAAAGAAGGAAAATCATGAAAGCTCAATTGCAATTTAGCAGGCGCCACCACTTCCGAAAAAGCAATAAACTCTGTGACGATATGGATAGTACCCTAAAGCGGGAAAGAGTGTAAGCGCTTCCGTTTATGATTCCAGTCAGGAGTAGACGTTGCGGTATCGTTTGAGACTTGTCGGACTATTGGCACTTTGCCTCGGCCTTGCGTTCGCAGGCTGCGCTCCGGCCCAGCGATGGCCGGAGCCAAAAGCGAACGAATGGTATGCGCGGCAAGCTTGGCCTGTCGGTAGTAATTTCATTCCTGCTGATGCGATCAATCAGCTGGAGATGTGGCAGGCCGATACCTTCGACCCACAGGAAATCGACAAAGAACTGGGATGGGCGCAGGGCATCGGCATGAATACGATGCGCGTCTTCCTCCATGACTTGCTCTGGCAGCAGGACTCAACAGGTTTCCGGCAGCGAATCGATACTTTTCTCACCATCGCTGGTAAACACCACATCAAGCCGATCTTTGTTCTGTTCGATTCCTGTTGGGATCCGAATCCCAAACTCGGTCCACAGCACCCGCCAATTCCCGGAGTCCACAACTCCGGATGGGTGCAGAGCCCCGGTGAAAAGGCGCTGCGCGACGCGTCACAATATCCTCGCCTCAAAGCTTACGTTCAGGGGGTAGTCGGAGCCTTCGCCAACGACAACCGAATCCTTGCATGGGACCTGTGGAACGAGCCGAGCAACGGCAACGACAGTTCCTACGGCAAAGATGATCCGCGGAACAAGAGCCAGCTGGTATTGGCTTTGTTGCCTCAGGTATTTTCCTGGGCGCGGGAAGAGCATCCATCGCAGCCACTCACCAGCGGTGTCTGGACCGGCGACTGGTCGTCTCTCGACAAGATGGACGCGATTTCCCGCGTCCAGATTGAACAATCGGATGTTGTCTCGTTCCACAACTACGGCTGGCCCGAAGAGTTCGAACAGCGCATTCAGTGGCTCACGCAGTTCCATCGCCCTCTCATTTGCACCGAATATATGGCGCGCGGTGCGGGCAGCACCTTCGACACCATCCTGCCCATTGCGAAGAGGTATCGCGTAGCTGCCATTAACTGGGGATTTGTCGCCGGCAAAACACAAACCTATCTGCCGTGGGATTCCTGGCAACGACCATACGTTCTCCAGCAGCCGACCGTCTGGTTCCACGATATTTTCCACGCCGATGGCAAGCCCTACCGCGAGCGTGAAGTGGATCTGATCCGGCAACTCATGAGCTCACCGGCTCCAACTTCAGGCGGAGACGAATAACTCTGCGAATCTGCTATATTCAGCCCGTGTCCCGTTGTAAAGAAAAGTGCTCCTTGTGCAAAGGCAGCTTTGCGGCCCTTTTGTTCCTCTTCTCTTTCGCAATCTCGTCCACTAATGGACAAACCCCTCCGCCTCCGCAGGCTCCAATGGGAGGCAACAGTACCGGAGGCGTTCATGCGCCGGTCCATGATGCCGAAAATCGCCCGATTACCGCTGGAGGATTTGTAGACAGCGGCCCCGTCATCTTTCAGGACATCAGCAAGCAGGCGGGTCTGACAACCTGGCATCACCAGATGGGGATTCCGGAGAAGCAATTCATCATTGAGACGAATGGCTCTGGAGTAGGTCTGATCGACTATGACAATGACGGATGGCTCGACATCTATCTTGTGAACGGTTCGACCTACGAAGCCGAACAGGGCAAAGCGACTGCACCTCATGCCGCGCTCTTCCACAACAATCACGACGGCACATTTACGAATGTGGCTGAGAAGGCGGGCGTTACAAATGACCGCTGGGGTTTTGGGGTAGCCATCGGGGATTTTGACAACGACGGATGGCCCGATATTTTTGTGGGAAACTTCGGCAAGAATCGCCTCTACCGCAACAATCACGACGGAACATTCACTGACGTTGCGGAGAAGGCCGGCGTCACGCTTGGCAATTGGTCCACAGGCGCCACATTCGGTGACTACGATGGAGATGGGAAACTTGACCTGTTTGTTCCCGGATACATCCATTACGACTTCAATAATCCTCCGGTCCCAGGCACCAAGTCCGTTTCCTTTTCGGGATGCCAGTTCCGCGGCGTGTCCACCATGTGCGGCCCACGAGGCCTTCAAGGCGAGCATGATCATCTCTTCCACAACAATGGAGATGGAACGTTCGCTGATGTGAGCGAGAAGGCCGGCGTCACTGATCCAAATGCCTACTACGGCTTTTCGTCCATCTTTGTCGATCTGAACAACGACGGCAAAGTCGATCTCATCGTCGCTGACGATTCCACGCCCAACTATCTCTACATCAACAAGGGCAATGGCACCTTCGAAGACGCCAGCTATGCCTCAGGATTCGCTCTGAATCAGGATGGCCGCGAGATCGCGGGCATGGGTATCGCGGTCGGCGACTATCAGAACAATGGGCTGCTCGACATTGTCGCCACTGACTTTTCGGATGACTACAAGGTTCTCTATCACAACGACGGTGATGCCAATTTCACCGACGTGAGCTATCACGCCGGAATCGCTCAAGAAGGCATTCCCTTCCTCGGATGGGGTGTGGGCTTCCTTGATTACGACAACGACGGATGGAAAGACATCCTCATGGTCAATGGACATGTCTATCCGCAAGTCGACAAGTACGATTGGGGCACCAGCTTCGCCGAGCGTCCGCTGCTCTATCACAACCTTAAGAACCAGAAATTCGAGTATGTTCCACCGGTAAAAGGTACAGGCTTGGCAGACGTGATCCCTGGTCGTGGGGCGGCATTCGGCGACCTCTTTAACGATGGCAAGATTGATGTCGTCATCAATGTGCTGGATAGCACGCCCGTCCTACTTCGCAATGTGAATGCTGATACGCACCACTGGGTGGAACTGAAGCTGATCGGTGGCCCCAAGAGTCCCCGCGATGCGGTGGGCACAGCCGTCTATCTAACCGCAGGTGGAATCAAGCGACGCGACGACGTGCTGAGCGGCGGAAGCTATTTGTCATCGAACGATCAGCGCGTCCACTTTGGCCTGGGCGATACGGCCAAGGTCGATCAGGTTGAGATTCACTGGCCAAGCGGATTTGTCGAGAAGTTAAGCCTGCCAAACATCGACCGCATTTACACCGTTCAGGAAGGCAAAGGAATCGTGGATGAGTTGTGCGTCGCATGTGATAAGTCCGGCAAAGAGTCAAAGACGAAATGATGTGGTTTCGCCGGAATCAACGCAGGGTCAGCACCATTGCCAGTCTCATCGTGTCGTTTTTGCTGTGCCCAGTCAGTCATAGTCAGACGTCTGCGGAACCAAAGCCGGTTCCTGGTAACTTTGTCGAAGTGACAGACGCGGTCGGAGTTCACTTCCAGCATCAAGCTCCGCATACTTCAAAGAAATATCTGATCGAGACGATGGGATCGGGCGTCGCACTTTTCGATTATGACAATGACGGCCGTCTCGATCTGTTCCTCGTAAACGGTGCGCCTTTCAGCGACCCCACGCCAAAGGGAACAATTCCTCAGAAGACAGGACCCGAGTATTGGAATCGGCTCTATCACCAGAAGGCCGACGGAACGTTTGAAGATGTTACTGAGAAGGCTGGTCTTCAGGGTGTCGGTTATGGCATGGGTGTCGCCGTCGGCGACTACGATAACGATGGCCGTGAAGACCTGTATGTCACGGCATACGGTGGAAACAAGCTTTACCACAACAACGGAGATGGCACTTTTGCGGATGTGACTGCCAAGGCCGGTGTCGCGGGCAGCGGTTGGTCAACGAGTGCAGCATGGGTCGACCTCGACAACGATGGGCGGCTGGACCTGGTGGTCCTTCGCTATATCCAGTGGGATTGGGACGACCTGTGGTGCGGTGAGCATCGCGAAGGGTATCGCGGATACTGTCATCCCGATGTCTTCCAGCCCATCTCGATGCTGGTCTATCACAACAACGGCGACGGAACGTTTACAGAGGAGGCGCACAAACTCGGACTCGACAAGCCCGCCAAGGCTTTGGGCATCGCCATCGCTGATTACGATCACGATGGCCATCCGGACATCTTCGTTGCCAACGACTCGATGGTCGAGTTCCTCTTCCATAACAACGGAGATGGCACTTTTGAAGAGGTTGGTCTCGATTCAGAGGTCGCGGTGGATGGCGAAGGCCGCACATACGCAGGCATGGGCGTCGACTTCTCCGACTACAACAATGACGGCCTGCCCGACATTGTTGTAACGAACCTGGCGAACCAGAAGTATGCGCTGTATCAGAACAGCGGCGACGGTGCATTCACCTATTCAAGTTACACATCGGGCATCGGCGGCATGACGTTGCTGCATTCCGGCTGGGGCATTCGTTTTCTCGACTACGACAATGACGGGCGTAAAGACATGCTGATTGCTCAGGGGCACGATCTCGACACAATCGAGAAGACCTTTCCGCAGCTTCACTATCGCGAGCCCCTGCTTTTGGCATGGAATGTCAACGGCGCCAAGTTTGTCGATGTCTCGGCGATGTCGGGTGATGTCTTCACAAAGCGCTGGGTTGGGCGCGGGATGGCGATCGGCGACATCAATAATGACGGGTTGCTCGATGCAGTTGTGACCGAGAATGGCGGTCCGGCGCACGTCCTGCTTAACAAGACAAAGACCAGCAATCACTGGCTTGGCATCAAGCTCATCGGCCACAAGAGCAATCGCGACGGCATCGGCGCGGTGATCAAGATTACGACCTCTGCCGGGCCTCAGTGGCAGACGGTGACGACGAGCGTTGGCTATCTTTCATCGAGCGACCCGCGTGCGCACTTCGGGTTGGGCAAGGACGTATCGGCCCAGAGCGTTGAAATCCGCTGGCCGAGCGGCATTGTTCAAACGCTCAAGGACGTGAAAGGTGATCAGTACGTGACCGTCGACGAGGCGGCCTCTAAATAGCCGATCGCGTCTCGATCCCGTCGAGTTTGAGCAGCACACGCTTCAACTGCGTGTCGTTGTCATAGCCTGAGGTTATGGCGCGTTCTCGTCCGCGACTGGCGATTGATGCGCGTTCCGATGCATGATCGAGATAGTAGCGGGCTTTGTCAGCACATTCTTCCACAGTCGAGAAGAAGACGGCTTCCTCGTCTTCTTTGAATGCAGCGAGATGCGCAGCTGTCCGCTCTGCGAGAAGAAACGATCCGCAGGCCGTGATCTCGAAGGCCTTGTGCGCCACATCGTCTTCATTCGAATGGGTTACGAAGGCCAGGTTGATCTTTGACCGCCAGATGTTTTCCCGATAGGCGTCCGAAGTCAGGAGTCCGCCGGTCACGTACTTCTCAATCTGTTGCTGGTTCAGGCCGCGTTCCCAACGTGGGCCGGTGATCAGAACCGGGAGCCGATGTTTTTCGGCCAGTGTCATCAGGAACTCTGCCCGGTCGTCGAAGGGGCTGCCGGTAAAGGATACTTCGCGGTGTCGCTGAGCATCTGTCCATTCAGCTGGCGGCGGAAAGTTCTGCTGCGGATCGTGGCTGAACTGGAGTTCAATGTACGGCAGATTCCAACCCTGGTAGCGGATGACATCGGCTTTGCGAAAAAGACAATTCAGGTCAAAGTACCGATACGCACGGAGGAACTGCATCCAGCAGCCATCATTTCGCGGCCCGAAGGGATTGTCCTGGTTGTAGCAAACGGTTGTTGCGCCGGTGGACTTGATCTCTTGAATCGTCTCCGGTGTGAAAAACAACGGCTTGTCGAACCAGACGACATCGGGCCTTTCTCTATGCACCATTTTGAGCAGGTCGCGGTTTACCCCGGAAACCAGCGGCCCGACCGGGTAGTAGTAGCGAAGCTTGGCCAGAATGCGCGACTGAGGAAGGGAAGCAGCGGGGGTAAATGTTACGACTTCCTGGCCGAGCCGCTTCATCGCTTCCACGCGATGGACCGATGTTCCCGCGAACTCGAGATTGGCTACATAGAGGATTTTTCGTCGGGTCGGGGTGTGGTCGTCCATGTGTAATGGGTGGCGGTTGTCGGGTTTGCTACCCCTCCCCCGTTTTTTGCTAAATTCTTGAAAATGCTGGCTTTACGAAAATAGCTTGTCTCGTAACCCATTCATTCTAAGGAATTTATTTGCAAATTATTGATTCTTAACGAGATGCCTGCGGATGAATCTTTGGGAACTGCGCTCTATTTCTATTGTAGCAATTTAAGGGGAAATTCCCTGCAGAGCCAGCTGTCCTCTATCTCATAGAGGATAAGTAAGTTAGACGTTGCCGATCGAGTCGACCCTCTTGACAAGAAAAAAGAACGCTCGCGAACTCGTCACAGCGCTGGCTGGGAGAATGGAAGGACGCGTATCGGTGGAATCGGCGCTACGAAATCTAATTCTTGCCGCGCCCGAGAAAAAGCCGTGAGAAGGCCCGGCAGCACGGCATGTAACTGCTTCATTTGATTTCGGTAACGGCCTGTCTTACAAGGGATTCGATTCGACTCAATCCTCTTCCGGGACCCGTTCGGGGTATGGCATGATTTTGGCCGGAGGTGTCATTTGAGCAAGAGACTTTGGTTTTTATTTGCCGCAGTAATGGCCGTTCCTGTTGTTCTACACGGACAAACGCCGACTGCTCCACCAGCGAATCCGATTACCGCCAGCGAAAAAGGCCTCTATGGGTATGTGAGCAACGCGGTCATTGGCGCGGCTCAGAAAATGCCGGAAGAGAACTACTCGTTCAAACCAGTGCCGGAAGTTCGGAGTTTTGGCCAACTGGTCGGTCATGAGGCCGAGGAAAATTACTTCTTCTGCTCGCTGGCCACGGGTGCAGAGAATCCTGGGAAGGGCATAGAAAAAACGAAGACCTCAAAGGCCGATCTGGTAGCCGCGCTCAAGGACGCCGTTGCGTATTGCAATACAGCGTTTGAAGGCATGACCGATGCCAAGGGCGCTCAGATGACGAAATTCATGAACTTCGACATAGCGAAGATCACGTTGCTTTCGCTCAATACCGCGCATACGGACGAGCACTATGGAAACATGGTGACCTATTTGCGAATCAAGGGAATTGTGCCGCCGACCAGCGAAAATCCGCCTGCCCAAGCGCCGAAGTAAAGTAAACGTCGGGAGTTGGCGACCTCAAACCTCATCGTGGTTGTGCTTGCGCCTGCTATTTACGGCACCTCCACGAGAGGGCTTTCATTCCTTCGAAAACGCTCGTCTCCGGAACCAATAACCTGCGACTGAACATCCAGATTCGCCAGCGGGTTATCGAACTTAAACCCAAACAAACACCGCTTTCCGCGGTCACTCGCGCCTGAGTGGAAGCGCACTTCGAACAATATGGGGCTGACTCAGCTTCGAGAGGAAAGCTTCCACGGCGTGCAAGCACTCCATTTCATTCGACAGGAAGACGAAATGATTTCCATTGGGGATGGTGATGACATAGGCTACGGGCACACCACTTTCAACTGATTTCTCCTGCCTCTCTGTCATGGCTGCTAATGCGGTGGAATAAGCCTTTGCATCGGACCGCACCGACACATCGGCACTTGCATCAACCCAGGTTCCCAGGCTATGCGGATTGGCGAAAATGAAAAGAGAGGGAACGGGAATCCTGGTGTACTTTTGTCCCCCTGAAATCAACTTCATAAGCATCGCGCCACCGGGAGGATTGCGAAAATCCCCGACGCTTCCGTCCGGATTGGTTTGCCTCACCTCGTGAAGCTCTCCTTCTGGAAATTCGAACCCATTCATGCGGTCATCGTAGCTTTGCAATGCCCTGAAGCTGGCCAGGTCGGCTGCGCTGGGGGGTGGGGGTTGAGGTGGCTTCAGCTTCATCATGTCGGCAATTGCGGCTCCCTTTCCGTCGTCGAATGCGTAGGAATAGCCAGCATCGAGGTAGACAACGCCTGCAATCCGATCTGGATACAGGTTTGCCATCCAACTTAGTTCTGCGCCGGCGATAGAGTGTCCTACCAGGATCGGCTTATCGAGTTTAAGGGCATCGATTACGGCGAGAACGTCCTTGCCCAGCCGTTCACCTGCGTCGGTCGCGTCTGCAAAACCAGAAGCACCGAACCCGCGCCGGGTAATCCCGTAAACATGATTGTGAGTCGTGAGCTTGGGCGCGAAGTCGTCAAACATATGCGCAGTGTCTCCGCCTCCTGCCAGCAGCACCACTGGTGCGCCGGAACCGCCCCAGTCCAGCACTTCCAGCCGAACACCGTCGCTAACCGTCACGAACCGGACTGCATGCGGTGAAGGATCTTTCCACGTGGTGCCGTTTTGCGAATGAAGAGGCGTTATGAAAGAAATCAGCAAAGCAGTGCCAGCGAGCAGGAAATGGCGTCGGAGCATGAGGGTGTCAGCCTCCTAAGCATTCGGATACGCACGTGACCCTCGGAAGTTCCCTGTCTTCGCTGATGGCTTCAGGACGTGGTCAGCGCGATCTAAAAAGAATCTTCGACAAATCGAACATGTAAGTCTCCCACTTTGAGTTATCGCCTGGGCTTCACCTAGCCGGAATGGGCCATCCTGCGGTCCGTTCGCTCATGAGGAGATCGTAAAAGTCGTAGCTTTCGTTTTCCTTGCCGGCTAAATGGCGATTGGCGGCTGAGAGCGCGAGGCTCTGACTCCCCTCGTCAAGTGGCAGGATGCTCTCCGGGCCGCATGGGGTTGGCGGCGGGGCGTTTACTTTGGCCAACGATGGTGGGTGGAAGTTGGGATTTTCGAAGTCGAGGGCATAGGCGAGGTTGGCGACGTCATTGGAAGCATCACGGCGGGTGAGCGGCGCGAGACCGAAGCGCCATTCGATGAGCTTGAGGACGGAAGTGTGGTCGTAGACGAGCGAATTCACCCTTGGAGTGGTGGGATTGCCGCTGCTGAAGGGAGAGGCGACCACTACCGGAACCCGACAGCCGAGCAGGGTCTTGCCGTCCACGATGTCAGAGTCGACGTCGTTGGGCGCGGCGGCGCGCGGTGGAGGGACGGTGTCGTAGAAGCCTCCCCACTCGTCGCGATTCACGATCAGCACGGTGCTCTTCCAGTTTGGGCTGTCCTTCAGCGCTTTGTAGACGCGGCTGAGAAAGGCTTCGCCGGAGCGGATGTCGGCATGCGGGTGGTCGTCGTTGCCGAGGCCATCGTCGAGAAGGGTGTAGCGGGGATCCAGGAACGAAACCGAGGGTAAATTGCCGAAGAAGGCGTCGAGCAGGAAGTCGTCATAGACGCGGGGGATGTCGATATACTTGAGCCCCCACAGCGCGAGGAAGGGAACGTTAGAAAAATAGTAGCGGCAACTGACTCCAGCGTTTTGCAGGCTGTCGAAGATGGTAGGCAGGCTCGAAAGATCTACGGTGTTAGAGATGCGATCGGTCTGCGCCGCGTAGGAGAAGATCCGATTCGGAAAAGTTGGCCCGAGGATTGAGGCGAAGTAGTTGTCGAGAGTGGTGAAATTGCGGGCGAAGCCGCTGAGGAAGGGGAGCTGGTCCTCGGTATAGTAACCGATGCAGAAATTGTCGTTGGTGGTGGTGCGGAGCCAGCCGTCCATTTTGCCGCCGTCGACTTCGGAGCGGCCGCCCGTGTAGGAGTGGTCCGGATCGGGATGAGAGCAGCCGACGAAATCAGTGAGCTGATAGGTGGGATGGCTGATGCCCTGACCGTCGGTGTACGCGAGGCCGGCCTGGGCGCCGTTGGCGCCGGGAAGCCAGCCGAGCAGGTGGTCGAAGCTGCGGTTCTCCATCATAACGACAACGATGTGTTCGATTCCAGAGCTTCCTGGAGCAGGGAGCGGTGTCGACGAGGCGGAGACGCGGGGCATCCGAGCTACGGCAGGCGTAAGCCCGGCAGCGGCGGATGCGGTGGCGGCGTTGCGCAGGAAGTCTCTGCGGTTGATGCTCATGGGGGATTACTCCTTGGCGACGTACCGATCACATGGTGTCAGGCGGATTCACCCGCACAACCAGTATGGGCAAGTTAACGGCGAAGTGGTTAATTGGGGATGAATAACAGATGGGATGTATCCAGCACTCTCAGAGGCGTCCTGCGTGTGCGCTTTCCCCGGAATACTTAATTGTCGCGAACAATAGCAAGCACCGCGGAATCTGCGGTGCTTGCTTGTGATTGTGGGAAGTATGGCTCAGAAGCTGTAGTGGAGCGACAGTTGGATCTGACGCGCCGGCGAGCGGACGCTGGTGATCTGGCCGAAGCTGGAGTGTCCTACTGTATTGTCGGGATTGCCATAGCTGGCAATGTTGAAGAGATTGAAGAAATCGGCGCGGAAGCCGACTGTCTGGCTTTCAGTGATGTGGAAGTCCTTGAAGGCGGAGCTATCGATCTGCTCGTACCCGGGAGCACGCTCACTGCCTACACTGGCGGTCCCGAACTCGTTATTTGCGGGATTTCCGTAGGCACAAACGCCGTTATCAACTCCCTGCGTAACACAATTTGTTGCGGTCGGGACAGATGGATCGGTTCCCCACCAGTTGTTGATGCTGCGGTTTTGAATCTTGAATTTGCGGTACTGGTTCGCGCGTTCCTGGCCGTAGCTATTGGTGTTGCTGGAAACAGGCGAGTTTATGGTGACGGGGAAGCCGGAGTAGGCAATGACCGATCCGGAGAGCGACCAGCCGCCGACGAAGGTATCGACCACACGGTTTACGTGAGATCCGAATTGCTGTCCGCGGCCGAAGGGAAGTGCATAGACGCCAATTGCCGACAAGGCATTGCGCACGTCCTGTCCGGCAGGGCCGTAGTCGGCGTGGCCGTTATAGCCATTCTGGAAGGCTCCATTCTGGCCGTTGACGTTCGGCACGCCATAGTTTCCAGCGCTGTTCGTCATAGCGCGGGCATAAGTGTAGTTCACGGTGTACTCAAAGCCGCGGGTGGCGCGATGACGCAGCGTCGCCTGTCCGGCGTTGTAGTTCATCATGGCGTTTGATTCGGTGAGCAGCAGAGGGCCGCCCTGACCGACGAGGTTGAGATAGGGAGCCGTGGCGCCGGCATACGGAAGCTGGTTAGCGTTGCGGTAGTCGATGAGGTGCTGGCCGGTTTCGCCAACATAGCCAACGGACAGCGAAGTGCTCGGGTTCAATGCGTACTCGGTGGTCAGGCTGAATTCCTGGATATAGGCCGGCTGAATGTTCTGCGGCCATGCGCCGTAACCCTGTCCGGCATAGTTGATGTCGCCGGGGTTGGAACTGAAGCCTTCCTCGACGGTATAGGGCGTGCCACCATTGCCTACCGTCGGCGCAAGCGCCAGCTTGTTGTTTGCCAGAACAAACGGCGGGCTGGAGGTGAGCCGCTGGTTGCCGGCGTTGCCTTCAAAGAAGCTGGAAGCGCCGTATCCGCCGCGGAGGACGAAACGGGGTGTTGCCTGCCAGGCGAATCCGATGCGCGGCATGATCTGCGTGTAGTTCGGTTGATAGCAAGCGCGGTTATTGCAAAGGCCCGAACCTGGTGCAGCGCCGGCGGGAATGCTGTGCGCGTAGATGACCTGACCGGTAGCGAGCAGAACGTTGGCTGTCTTGTTGTTGACCTCATACCAGGGCTGATCGAACTCGTAGCGGATGCCGAGGTTGAGGGTGAGATTGGGCATGATCTTCCAGTCGTCCTGGAAGAAGACGGCGGTGCGCCACTGGCGGTTGCCGACGAGACCATTAGGACCCGCGATTTCCGCCTGGCTTACGCGATCGAGCACGAAGTCGGCTGGTCCGTAACCGGCGCCGTTGGTGACGCTGGGATCGGGATTTGAGGTGAAATTACCGTTGTAGTTGAAGGTTCCAAGGAAGCCGAAGTTGTCGGCGTTGAAGTAGTTCTGCTGATAGCGGATGGCCTCAACGCCCATGCTGAAGAAGTGCAGACCGTGCTGCCAGGTGAGGTTGTCGCCATAGCTGAAGGTGTTGTCACGGATCACCTGAATGTTTGCCGGCGAGCCGAGATAACTTGCGTTGTTGTTGAGGCTCTGTCCGGAGAAGCCGGGATAAATCTGTGTCCCAAAGGGAATGCCGACGACGTTATTTCCAGTCAGGCCGAAGGCTCCTGTTGGGTCGGTGGGAATGCTGTTGTCCCAGCGGACGCGGGTAAATCCGATGCGGGCGGAGTTGACGATGTTGGGTGAGAAGATGTGCACCCAGTTCGCGCCGAAGAGCTTACTGGGATAAACGTTCTGTGGCGGGAAGCTGATGGGAAGCACCGCAACCTGGCCGTCAAAGGCGTCAGACTGTGCGTAGTAGCCGGTGATCTTGTCCGCATCGCGCGGGTCCCATTCCACTTTGAAGTCACCCTGATTGTTGACGATGAAGCTGCTCTGCGCTCCCTGATAGTTGTTCTGGAGTAGGTTGTCGGTTGGCGATGCATTGGGCAGAGGGTAGTACTGGGGATGCGCGGCGAGGTACTGAATGACCGGGTTCACAACCGGAATCTGGTTGTTGTTGTAAGGGGCAAAGTTGTTCTGCGTATTGTAGAGCTGGATTCCAGCCGGGAGCAGAGAAGAGAAATCACCCGCGCGCATGGCGCCGGTAAGGACGCTGGCCATGCCGGTGCCGCCGGTATGTTTGCGCACGCCTTCATAATCGGCAAAGAAGAAGAGCCTGTGGTGCAGGATGGGGCCACCGATCGTTCCGCCGAAGATGGTCTGCGTGTAGGGGTTCGTGGGAATAATGGGCACCTGATGCTTGTTGCCCCAACTGTTGGCGTCCAGGTTGTAGTTCTCAAGAAATGCGTAGGCCGATCCGTGGAAGTGATCGCTTCCACTCCGGAGAACGCTGATCACGTCTCCACCGTTGACGTTGCCGTACTCGGCAGGCGCGTTGGCAGAAATGACGTTGATCTGCTGAATGGCGTCCGGCGCAGGGTTGTAGGCGATGAGGTTGTTCTGGCCCTCGTTCATGTCAATGCCGTCGAGGGTGTAGTTGTTCGCCTGATTGCGGTTGCCGTTGATGGACGCGATGCCGTTGTTGTAGGTGTTACGCTCGATGCCGTTGCTGCCGGTCATGCCGGTGGGATCGGTGTTGATGGCTCCAGGGACGTACAAGGTGATGCTTGAGAAGTTACGTCCGTTGAGCGGGACATTCTGAATTTCATTGGTAGAGAGAACCAGACCGCGCGAGCCATCCGTGGTGTTGAGAATGGGAGCGACATCGGCTTGGACGCTCACGGTTTGCGTGGTTGCGCCGACTTGCAGTTTGCCGTCGATCTTGACGCTCTGATTGATTTCAAGTTGAAACGGCGGATATTGCGCTGTGACAAATCCCGAGGCCGAGATGGAAACCTGATATTGGCCGATGGGGAGAAAGCGGATGGTATAGACGCCCGATTCGTTGGTCGTGGCCTGGGTTTGGATTCCAGTGGCGGTGTCGGTAGCGGTAACGTTGGCTCCGGAAACAATCGCGCCGCTCGGGTCGGTCACCGTTCCCGTGATGTTCCCGGTTACGGTCTGAGCAGGCGTATTTCTTGTAACGAAGAATGCGATGAGGAGCAGGAGGCTACAACAAAGCCGCCTGCGTAGAGGGGAGGGTACTGGGTCGCACATTTGAAATGTGTCCTTTCGTTGTGTTGCCTTTGGTGAAACAAGTTGGCCTCGTGGGTTTTATCTGGCTAAAGGTTAGTTATTTGAGTAACTGATCGTCAAACAGGTGACATGGATTTGTGCTGGGAAACCCGAATATTTTCAACGCAATGAAAGCGTTTTCAGGGGATGCGGAGTAGCGGCAGCCCATTCGGCGTTACACATTTTGCCAACAGATGACGCGCGCACCTTTGGCGTCCACCTTGAGAGCAGATTTTGATCGGGTTACGGCGGGGTTAGTTCTCGGCAGCGACGGGAAGAATGATGTGCGAGGGGTGCTCAGCCGATCCATAGATATGTTGGGTGGCGGATTTGTAGTCGGACGGCGCAGCGGTCATAATGTTGGGCACGAATGTCTGCGGGTTGCGGTCATAAAGCGGAAACCATGTACTCTGCACCTGCACCATGATGCGATGGTCTTTGAGGAAGGCATGGTCCGCACCGTGGAGGCTGAACTTGAATTCTTCAGGATGATTCGCCGGGATCGGTTCCGGGCGTTCATAGCTTTTGCGGTAGCGACCGCGGAAGATCTCATCGACGATCATCAGCTGCGCTCCGGACATCTTCCCGAGCGAAGGATCGTCGGGGTAGACATCGATGACCTTCACGATCCAGTCGGAGTCTGTGCCGGAGGTGGAAGCAAAGAGATCTGCCACGATGTCTCCGGTGATCGTGACCGGCTGGTCAAGGACACTAGAAGTCCAGATGGCAACGTCGTTGCGCTTGCCCAAGAACTTTTGATCCTGCACGAGCCAGGTGTACCAGCCTGAGCCGGTCGGTGCGTAGGTGGCTTCAATGGGGCGCTTGCGGTAGGGAACCGGGTTTGCCGGATCAGAGGTGTAGGTAGTGAAGGCTGTCGCGTCGTTGCCTGCCGGTTTGGTGAAGCTGAGAGAACCGTCGGCGTCGAGATAGAGGTCTCTGGTCGTTACGCCTTCTTTTGGAGGCCACTGGTTGTAGTGCATCCAGCGGTTGGTTCCGGTCTGGAAGGATGCGGTGTCTTTGAGGTCGAACCCGCCTTCATCCTTTAAGTAGTGGGCGAAGAATGGCGCCTCGATCTGCGCGCGGAACTGATCTCCGGTAGACGCACCGAAGTTTACCTCGCCAAGAGAGCGTGTGGTGCGTGCCCATTGGCCATGATTCCAGGGGCCGAGCACAATGAAAACTTCTCCATTCTTGTCATGCGGTTCAAGCGCTGCGTATTCAGCCTGCGGTCCCCACATGTCTTCCTGATCCCACCAGCCGCCAACTTCGAGCGTGGGCACCGTCACTTTGGTGAGGTGGCTTTCAACCGCGCGGATCTGCCAGTAGTGATCGTAGCCGGGGTGGTCAATGAAGCCCTGCCAGGTAGGCAATACGCCGAATCCTGATTTTTTTATATCTCCGGAGAGCGAGCCGGCATCGAGGAAGAAGTCGTAAGCGTCTCCGTTGATCTTGCTGAAGGCATTTTCCTTGCTGGTTTCAAGGCCGATGGCGTAGTCGTATCCATAGCTCTGGCGCCAGGCTCCGTTATGGAAAAAGTCGTCGCCGATCCAAAGATCGGTCATGGGGGCTTGCGGCGAAATGGCCTTCACCGCGGGGTTCGCGTCGATGCCGGATTCGATGGCAAGAAAGCCGGGATAAGAGATACCCATCACGCCGACGCGGCCATTGTTATTGGCGACATTCTTCATGAGCCAGGCGACCGTGTCGTAGGCGTCCGTCGTCTCGTCAATGCCGTTCAGATCAGATGAGTTTGGATCATGATGGTCAACGACGGGGCGGTTCATCACAAACTTGCCCTCTGACCCATAGCGGCCGCGAATGTCTTCCATCACAAAGATGTAGCCGCCCTGCGCAAGCTCCGTGTAGCGGGCATTGATGGAATTGGAATTGAACTCATCCACTCCATACGGCGTGCGCTGCATCAGGATCGGCAGTGGTTGATTCGTGTCGGTCGGACGCAGCATGACGGCGTGAAGACGAACGCCATCGCGCATCGGGATCATCGCTTCATGGCGATCATAAGAGCGAAAGTGGTTGTGCTGGGGCTGATCGCCGACGCGGGTGGCCTTCATTTCGTCTTTGCCAGCAATGCGCTTTACGCCGATGACTTTGCCGGCGGCGTCGCTCAGAAAGACATAGCGAGGGTTGTTGCTGGCGGGGGAGAAACTATCTGTTCCGGTTGCGTGCAGGGGGGTATGCGGGATTCGGGTCGATTCGACCGCGAGTTGGCCGCCATCGGTGAAGAAAGAGAGTGTGATATCGGGCTCATCGTCGAAGCGGTATTGGCCGGCATATTTGCCTAGAGTGGCTGCATCTGCTTTCGGAGTGGCTGCATCTGCTTTCGCCTGCGAAGCCGAAGCCCCATGGGCCGAGAAGGGAGCTTGCGTCAGCGGAAGCAGGATTAGAGCAGCGATAACACAGGTGCGGAAAATACAGCGGCTCGACACAGTTCGATCCTTGGTTGCGTGGCTAAGGACAAAGGAGAAACATAGCAGACGGAGGCGTGAAGAGTTAGAGAAATTACACCGAGCTGAACATTTGTCATCGCGGCTGCGACGAATTGTGCCCGAACCGGGTGAACCGCAAATTCTGCATGGGCGTGGCGGACGTGGATTTTCAGCGCTTATGCGGAAGATAATTATTTTTGATGGGACATGGGAGAAGTTCATATGGGTGTTTAATTTAGGTGGAATCCAATTTTTCATTCATAACCCAGTTCATTTTTGTGTGCTGCAAAACTCGAAGCGAAATTGATTGAAATCTTATGGGTCGCTGGCACACAATGGGAACCTTACCGCAATACAGATAGCAAGAACTACGAACTAAAAGACCGCTGCGTTAGGAGCGGTCCTGCTGCACTTCCTGGAGGAATCTGTGACCAAGCGACACGCATTCTGCGTTCTCCTACTTGTGCTTTCCCTGACTTCACTCACATTTGCCCAGACTGCGACAACATCTCTGCGCGGAACCATCAAGGATCCAAGCGGTGCTGTCGTGCCTGGCGCGAGGATCACGTTGACGGACAATTCAACGGGCAAGCTTCTTCAAACCACATCCACGAGCGGTGGTGACTACCAGTTCAATCAGATTCCACCCGCTACATACACCATCAAGGTATCGGTGACAGGATTTGGCGACCAGTCAAAGGTTGCGGAATTGTTGGTGAATCAGCCAGCGACAGTTGACTTTGCTCTATCCGTGCAGGCAAGCGCAGAAGTGATAAACGTTACCGCCGAGGCGCAGACGTTGAACACAACGGATGCGACGCTCGGTAACTCGGTGACGAATGCGACGATCCAGGCGCTGCCGAGCGAAGGCCGCAACGTGCCGGAGCTGCTCGCCCTGCAGCCCGGTGTTCTGTTTCTTGGGCATGACAATGATCAGACGACGGATAGCCGAAGCGGCGCGGTGAACGGAGGTCGATCCGACCAGGGTAACGTTACGCTCGATGGACTGGACGACAACGATCAGGTAAACGGCTTCGCGTTTACCGGCGTTCTGCGCGAGACGCTGGATTCGGTGGAGGAGTTCCGCGTGACTACAAGCAATTCGAACGCCGATGCAGGACGCTCTTCCGGGGCGCAGGTGAGCCTCGTTACAAAAACCGGCACGAACAAGTTTCATGGAAGCGCCTATGAGTATCACCGGCCCACGTTTACCGTCGCGAACGATTGGTTCAACAAGCAGGCTCAATTGGCCAGTGGCGAACCGAATATCCCGGGCAAGCTGATTCGCAATACCTTCGGCGCCGCAGTGGGCGGCCCGATTATCAAAGACAAGCTCTTCTTTTTCGGAAATTATGAAGGCCAGCGAACGGCAGAGAATATCCAGGTTACTCAGACCGTTCCGACGGCCAGTTATCGGGCAGGAAATCTTACCTATGTTGCTAATTCCAATCCGGTAACACTGACTCCGGCACAACTTGGACAGCTTGATGATTGCTCGGGGCCAAATGTTTGCCCTTGGGGTGCCGGTCCTGATCCCTATGCAGAGCAGTATTTTCAGCAATTCCCGCTGAATAACGGGTTTTCTCAAGGTGATGGCTACAACTACGGATCCTATACGTTCTCGTCCCCGGCACCGGCGACATTGAATACGTCGATTGCAAAGATCGACTGGGTGCCAAACGAAAAGCAGCGTGTCTTTTTCCGGGGAAATTTGCAAAAAGATACGACTACGGGAACTGAGCAGTTTCCAGGTCAGCCAGCCCAGAGTTTTACCGACGACAACTCAAAGGGGTTTGCAATTGGCGATACATGGATGATCAGTTCCAACCTGGTGAACGACATCCGGTATGGTTACACGCGGCAGGGTTATAGCAATCGCGGGGTGGGCCAGGGGGACTATGTCGATTTTCGTTTCATGTCGACTCTAACCGCAGAAACTCGAAGCACCGTCGTGGACGTGCCGGTCAACAACATTGTCGATAATTTGAGCTGGACCAAGGGAAACCATAGTGTTCAATTCGGCGGTAACTGGCGCCTGATCCATAACAACCGCGGATCGGATCAGAATTCTTACAACAACGCAAGCACGAACCCGTACTGGCTGGGTAACTTTCCGCCGACTCCTGACAACATCGGGCTACCCGCAGTGGATGGGGGTTTCGGTAATTCGTATGAGATTGCCTACGACAATCTGATTGGCGCAGTGCCTTCGTTGACCCAGCAATCCAACTATCAGGTAACAAATGGCGGTGCATCCGGCAATCTCTTTCCGGATGGCACATTCATTAACCGTCATTTCAAGGCCAATGAGTTCGAGTACTACGTACAGGATGCATGGCGTATCCGGCCTAACTTCACGCTGACGTTCGGTCTGCGGCACACGATCCTCCAAACTCCATACGAAACCAGCGGCCAACAGATTGCCCCAACCATCGATACCCACGATTGGTTTATGCAGCGTGGCGTGGCAGCAGCGGCTGGACAGGCATATGAACAGGATCTGACATTCGCGCCAAATGGACCTGTGTATCACCAGCCGGGCTATTGGCAGAAGTCAAAGAACAATATCGCTCCTCGCCTGGCTTTTGCGTGGGCGCCCGATAGCAAGACTTCGATTCGTGGCGGCTTCGGTATTTTCTACGATCACTACGGCGAATCCATCGTCAATTCTTTTGATCAGTTAGGCTCGTTCGGGTTGACGACCAGCCTCACAAACCCCGCTGGAACGCAGTTCACCAGCACGTCCCCCAGGTTCACAGGGAGGAGTACATTGCCGTCAATTCCGTTGCCGCCGGCTTCCAATCCCATCTCCTATCCTTACCTCGTCCCGTCAAATTCATTCCTCATTACGTGGGGAGTGGACGATAAGTTGAAGACCCCCTACTCCGAATCCATAGATTTTTCGGTGCAGCGTGAGTTGCCGGGTGGCTTTACCGTCGACTTCGCATACGTTGGGCGGATGGGTCGCCATTTGCTGCAGCAACTCGATCTTGCAGAGCCGGTCGACCTTGTGGATACAAAAAGCGGGATCGACTACTTCACAGCAGGCTCACAGCTGTCAAAAATCGTCGATCAGAATGACGGCAACGGCCCTTACAGCGGCAACAACACCAACGTGAACGTTCCGGCTATTCCCTATTTCGAAGATGTCTTTTCCTATATGGCCGGCTTTGACTATACAGGTGAAAGCGCGACGCAGGCCATCTACAACAATGAATGGGCGCCTAACCGCTATGGAGCGGGCGAGACCACGGCTTTGGCTGACATTGATTACTTCTGCTACAACGCCAGGCTCCAAAAGCCCTATAACTGCCCGACAAATGCGGCTGGCAATCCGATGACGCGTTTCTGGCAGGACCAGTTCTCATCACTGTATGCGTGGTCTTCCATTGGCATGAGTTATTACAACGCGGGCCAGATTGTGCTGCGGCATCCTCTCAGCCATGGCCTCCAGTTTGATTTCAGCTATACCTACTCCCGCTCCATCGATATGGGTTCGGACACGGAACGTGCCAGCGAACTCTATGTTGGTGGAAACGGAGCAGGGAGTGGTACCTCAGCGTTCAGCACCATTCTGAATAGCTGGAAACCCTACCTGAATCGCGGCGTTTCTGACTTTGATACAACGCACCTAATTACCGTGGATTGGGTCTACCTCCTTCCGTTTGGCAGAGGGCAGCATTTTGCGGGAAATGTGAACGGGGTGGTGAATGCATTCATTGGCGGCTGGCAGTGGTCCGGTTTGAACCGCTGGACGACAGGGCTGCCGTTCACCATTCTCGCTCCAGGCTGGGCTACAAACTGGCAGATTGAAAGCGCAGGCGTGGTCACGGGCAACGTGAAGCTGCGCAAACATCTCGATTCAAATGGAGAACCGCAGGTCTTTGACGACCCTGATGCAATTAATAGTGGTGTGTCGAGCGGTGGCTCTCCCGTCCGGCTGCCGTATCCGGGTGAAGCAGGCGAGCGCAACAACTTCCGCGGCGATGGCATCTTCAATATCGATTCCGGCTTGTCAAAGACATGGAAAATAACGGAAGGGCAGAACATAAAGTTCGCCTGGGAGGTATTCAACGTCACGAACTCAGTGCGCTTTGATACGAACCCATCGTTTCTAAACTCCTCAATTACAAGCGGCACGCTGGGAGTTTATAGCGCAACGTTGTCGGGGCCGAGAAAGATGCAGTTCTCGCTGCGATACAGCTTCTAAGCACCCGAAAGCCATCAACAAGGCCCTATCTGTGTTGAGGAATAGGGCCTTTCCCTTTGCCTGTGAAGATTGCGATCAGGGTCTATTCGGAACCAAGCCCTTTCACCAACTGGTAGTAAAAATCGACACCCTTGTAGTACGAATCGATGGGCACGCGCTCGTCCTTTCCGTGGGCGCGAACATCGTTTGTCTCCAGTGCGATTCCTGAAATGCCATAGGTCGGCATCCCGGCGGCGTTGGTGAAGACTCCATCGGAGGCTCCGGTCGCCATGGTTGGGATGACGGGAATGCCCGGCCACATCTTCGCCACGATGGCTTCGAGCGGCTGCATGACTTCAGGCTTCAGGGCTGCGGGCGGTAATGCTTTGCGGTCGGGGGCGGTGTCGAAGGCATCGCCGGAGTTGTCGACGTAGCGCACCGTGATCTTTGGGTCGTTGAAGATTTGGATCAGATCCTGGCGCGTCTCTTCAAGCGAATGTCCAGGCAGGATGCGGCAGTTAACGTTGGCCTGCGCGGTCTGCGGCAGGGCATTGTTGGCGTGACCTCCAGAAAGACGAGTGGCCACGCACGTTGTGTGCATGATGGAGTTGTATTCCGGATTTTCAGACAGTCGTTGGATGGCAGCTTTGTCTGGAGAGGCACCGAGAATCGCCTTCATGTCCTCCGCCGTCTGCCCGGATTCGATGGTGCTCATCTTTTCAAAGTAAGCCCGCGTGATGGCGTTCAGCTCAAATGGAAACGTGTAATTCTGCAGGCGTTGCAATGCGTCGGCGATGTGATAGATAGCGTTGTCGGGCACGGGGAGCGAGCTGTGTCCACCAGGATTGGTAGCGGTGAGCTGGTAATCGCCGTAGAGCTTCTCCGTGGCGTCAACGTCCATGTTGGTGGGCTTACCATTCTGTACATCGACGCCGCCGCCGTCGGGATTCACGACATACTCGGCATCTATGAGATTGCGCTGATTCTTGATCAGCCAATCGACGCCGTTCGATTTGCCGCCTTCTTCATCCGCAGTGAGTGCGAGGATGAGATCGCGATCGGGCTTATAGCCTTCCTTCTTGAGGCGAATGAAGGTGGTGACGAGGATCGCGTCGCTCTCCTTCATGTCCTGTGTGCCGCGTCCGTAGTAGAAGCCATCCTTTTCGACAAACTTGAATGGATCAGTGGTCCAGTCTTCGCGGCGCGCTTCTACAACATCGAGATGGCCGATAAACAGGATAGGCTTTTTCTGGCCAGTTCCCTTGAAGCAAACGACGAGGTTCTTCTTGCGGTCGTTCGGGCCGCCGAGATACATATCGACCTTCGAGAAGCCGGCATCCAGGAAGCGCTGCTGCATGGCTTCCGATGCCGTCGTGACGTTGCCGACCGAGTCAGTGGTGTTGATCTCGATCAGCTGTTGAAACACATCGTGGGCAAGCTGGCGTGTTTGTTCGTCGACCTGGGCGGAGCAGTATTTTGGACTTAGGACAGATGTGAAAGCGCAGAGCGCAAGCAGGCTCAGCGCAGCGGAACAGCGCATGTATTTCCCCTTTCCAGTAAAGTCAAAAAGTAACAGATTGCATGGCTCGTTTGCGAAAGAAAGCGCATGCGGGAATTGTTTGGAGACGCGTGCAGGCGGATGTTATCGTCAACCAGAAAATAAGTTTCTGCAAAAGGTAGATGAGAGTGAAGAAATTTGCTGTCGCCTTGTTTTTTCTCTGCGGATCGCTGTGTGGCCAAGCGCAGAAATCAAAACCACCCATCACGCTCGATGAGTTCATGAACTCGACGGAAGTCCGGATGGCGAGAATCGCTCCGGACGGACAGGCGGCAGTGATCTGGACTTCGTCGCCTGACTGGCAGCACGACCGCTTCCGCGATGATCTGTGGCTCTGGCGGCAGAAGACGGGAACAACTGTGCAGCTGACGCAGTCAGGCTACGATTCAGCTCCCGCATGGTCTCCGGATGGCAAGTACATCGCGTTTATCTCGTCACGCGCTCTTGCCGATGAGGACAGCGAGGCGAAAGACGACGACAAGGAAGGCACGGAGAGGGTGTGGCTGATTGCCGTGGCCGGTGGCGAGGCATTTCCGCTCTACACGGAAAAGCTGGATGCGCATGCGCTCGCCTGGTCAGCGGACGGTTCCAGGATTTTCTTCTCCGTGCAGCAGCCGCTCACCAAGGCGCAGGAGGACGCTCGCAAAGAGGAATGGAAAGATGTGATCCGGTGGCGCGAGCAGGAGCGGGGCGACACGCTGCTGGCGATTCCGGTGCAGGACGCCATTGCCGAAGCGCAGAAGATTCCAGGACCGAAGGCATCCGCGAAGAAAGAAAAGGAAGACGAAGAGTCTCCATTGCCGAAACTGGCTAAGGTGTTGACAAAGAACGATCGCGAAATTTCTGAGATCGCTGCCGCTCCTCAGCAAATTGCATTCGAAACTGAATCCGTCTCGCATCGCATGGAAGGGCCTGCGGCGAGCGAAATATTCCTGGTCAGCACGAATGGAGGCGACGCGAAGCAGTTGACCCACAACCAGGCCGTAGAAAGCGGGTTGCGATGGGGGCCGGATGGGAAGCAACTCTACTTCAACGTGCGCGCCGCAGCAGGTTCGCTCGATGGCAAGTATCAGGATGTTCAGGGACGTTTGTACGTGATCGATCCTGCGAGCGGAAAAGTGGGTCGGTTAGGCGCGGACTTCAAAGGATCGCTCGAAGAGTACACGCTTGGCTCAGATGGAACTGTAATCGCAGAGGGCATGACCGGGACGCAGCAACAGCTCTACAAAATTGAGGAGAGCAAGGCGGAAGCTCTGAGCGGAGTTGCAGGCAGCTACTCAGGAATAGATGCTGCGAAGCAAGGGCACAAGCTGGTGGTGCTGCATTCCACGATCAACGATCCAATGCAGGCCTTTGTCTCCGATAGTCCGGATCAGTTGGAGCAAGCCAAAGCAGTCACGAATTTCAATCCCATCTTCCGGGAACGAGCGCAGCCCGAGTGGACGACCTATAAGTGGAAATCGGATGACGGCACCGAAGTTGAGGGAGTGTTGATCTATCCGCCGGGAAAGAAGGACGCGAAACATCTGCGCATGTTCACGCTGATCCACGGTGGTCCTGCCGATGCAGACGGCAACCACTTCGGTGCCGACTGGTACGATTGGGCGACCCTGGCAGCGACAAACGGGTGGCTCGTCTTCCGTCCAAATTATCGCGGATCGAGCGGCTACGGCGATGAATTCATGTTGCAGATCGAGCCGCATCTTGTTTCGGTGCCAGGCAAGGATATTCTTGCGGGCGTGGATGCTCTGGTGAAAGATGGCATCGCCGATCCGAACCATCTGACCATTGGCGGATACAGCTACGGCGGCTACATGACGAACTGGCTGATCACGCAGACGACGCGCTTCAAGGCTGCCGTGACAGGCGCGGGCGCCGTTGAGCATGCGGCGAACTGGGGCAACGACGACGAGACCTACGACGATGCCTGGTATCTCGGCGGCCTTCCGTGGGAGAAGCCGGAGTTATATCAGTCAGAGGCCGCACTTTTTCAATTCGACAAGGTGAAGACCCCAACACACATCGTTGGCGGAAATGCTGATGTGCGTGTCAGCTTTCTTGAAGATATCCTGATGGAGCGTGCCTTCCAGCAGATCAATGTGCCGCACACGTTTCTCGCGTTTCCCGGTGAAGGGCATGGATTGGATAAGAATCCCTGGCATGGCTACATTAAAGTGCGTGAAGAGTTGAAGTGGCTGGATAAATATGTCAATCAATAATCACTCAAAGACATGGATTGCCTGTTTCGCAGCATGGTTATTTGTTGCGAGTTGCCTGAGCGCATTCGCACAGCAACAAAAAGTCATCATCGATACCGATATTGGTGACGACATCGACGATGTTTTTGCTGTCGGTTTGGCATTGTCGAGTCCGGAGCTGAAGATTCTGGGTGTGAGCTCGGCGTGGGGCGATACCGAATTGCGCAGCCAGATGTTGGATCGCCTGCTTTGCGAGACAGGACGCAGTGATATTCCGGTTACGACTGGAGTGAAGACGCCGCGAAAGTCAATCTTTACGCAAGACGTATGGGCCAAGGCAGGTGTAACGCACGCGCATGGAGACGCCGTCGATTTTCTGCTCGATCAGGTGAGGAAGAATCCTGGAGAGATTACGCTGATCGCCATTGGCCCGCTCTCGAATATTGGCGCGGAGATCGACCGCGATCCTGAGACATTCAAGAAGCTGAAGCGTGTCGTGCTTATGGGAGGATCGATTCGGCGTGGCTACGACGAATTCGGGACGCTCAGTCTAATACCGCGTCCGCCAGACGCGGAATACAACATTGCGATGGATCCTGCTGCCGCTCAGAAGCTGGTGTGGTCAGGAGCTCCGATCTACATGATGCCGCTCGATTCTACACAGTTGAAATTCGATGAAGTGAAGCGTGCGATGTTGACAACGGTAAGCACGCCGCTCACAGATTCGCTGCAGGTGCTCATCGCAGAATGGCAGCGGGGGACGCATCAGACGACGCCGACGATGTTTGACGCAGTGGCCGCCGCGTATGCGCTGAAGCCTGAATTGTGTCCTGCCACGCCTCTGCATATTGATGTCGATGACAAGGGTTTTACGCGTGAGGGCGCGGGACCGGCGAATGTGAACGTTTGCCTCAGCTCTGACTCGGACCAATTCTTTCAATTCTTTATGCCAAGATTGCTGGAACAGAAGCTGAGTGGAACTTCTTCGTGTATTGCTAAATAGGTTTCGCTCAGCAAGGACTATGCTTCCGCTCCAATCGCAATCACAAAATACTGTGCCGGTTCCTGGCCAATATTGCGAACGCCATGCTCTTCGCCGGAATGCACAAAAGCAGCGGAGCCCGGACCGATCGTCGAGCTCTTGCCCGCGATGGTAATTTCGATGGTCCCCTTGGAAAGCAGGAAAAGTTCTTCGTGCACGTGATGGTGTGGCGGATGCGGCATCGCTCCGGGTGCGAGAACAGTTTCGTGAACCTCAAGATGCGCCCCCGAGTGGGTGACCCCGTTGAGAATAGGCCGCCCGGTGCTGCCGCCATTTGTGTGTGCCGTCATCTGATCGAACGGCAGAGCAAATGATGGAATGGGCTGGTCGCTCGTTGCCTGAGCGAGGGAAGTGCTCGAAAGTGAGCCCGAAAGGGAACCAATGATCAAAGGTAGCGCCTGACACAGTCCACGCCGGGATAAATCCATCCTTCATCCTCCAAATATCTCTGTCGACCAACTTAGCACCTTACCAGCGAAATGCTGTAGTGCTGGGCATCGCCGTTTCTCAAAGACACAGGCTTTGAGCGAAGCATAGAATATTGCGCAGGCAGGATCATGTATCTGGAAGAGCAGGTCCGAGAGCAAAATGCAGAGGTCGCTTCCGCATTCGCGAACGTTCGCGCCGAATCAGGTCGCACATTGCTCGAACTGGTGGACGCGGGCCCGGT
The DNA here is from genome assembly GCF_014274465.1 of Alloacidobacterium dinghuense. NCBI lineage: Bacteria > Pseudomonadati > Acidobacteriota > Terriglobia > Terriglobales > Acidobacteriaceae > Alloacidobacterium > Alloacidobacterium dinghuense. The sequence goes on from NZ_CP060394.1 coordinate 6,140,837, forward strand.
GCTGCTGGTTTTTCTGCGGCACTTCGGATGTTCGTTCTGCAGGCAGGCTATTGATGATGTCTCAAAAGTACGCAGTGTCCTGGCAGATCGAGGCATTCGACCGGTCTTTGTGCACATGGGAACCCCGGAGCGAGCCAAACCCTATTTCGACTATTACGATCTGGCCGACACCGAGCGCATCAGCAATCCCGACGGATCGTTTTATCACAGTCCAGTCTTCGAATTAGGCCGCGTGTCGCTCCTGCGAATTCTCTTCCAACCAGCAGTCTGGAAAGGCTGGATGCAGAACGCCATGATCAAGCACGGCATTGGCCTGATACGCGAGGACGCATCGCAGATGCCCGGAGTTTTCTTCCTGCGCGATCGCAAGATCGTCCGATCATTCCGGCATCGCACCATCGCCGATCGTCCCGACTACCTGCGGCTTGTCGCCTGACGCGGTTTTCTGATTTCCGATAGACTTTGCTTTCGACCATGAACCTTTTAGAAATTCAATCCGCTCTTCGTGACCTGAAGCTGGACGCATGGCTTTTTTACGATCACCACCACCGCGATCCCATCGGCGAGCATATTCTCGGGCTCGATCCGCATGCGCATATCACGCGTCGTTGGTACTACGTAATTCCCGCACAGGGCGAGCCGCACAAACTCGTTCATCGCATCGAGCAGGCGCGCCTGGATTCATTGCCGGGCGGCAAAACGCGGTACTCATCCTGGCAGGAACTGCAAAGCGGGTTGGAGACAATGCTTGCCCCATACCACCGCATCGCCATGCAATACTCTCCGCGGAACGCCATTATGTATGTCGCCATGGTCGACGCCGGCACGGTAGAGTTGCTCCGGGAAATGGGTAAGACCATCGTCAGTTCGGCCGATCTGGTGAGCCAGTTTGAGGCTGTGCTTTCCGAGGAGCAAATCGCCAGCCACTACGAAGCGCAACAAGCGCTCGATGAAATTCTGGCCGAAGGATTTCGCGCGATCGATCGTAGGTTGAAGAGTGGTATCACCGAATACGAAATGATGACCTGGTTCCAGCAGGCCATCGAGCGGGCAGAGATGGTGACGGAGAATGGTCCAAATGTTTCCGTCAACGAAAACTCCTCCGATTCGCACTATGAGCCGACTGCTGCGCACTCGCGCAAAATTCAGAGCGGAGACTTTCTTTTGATCGATATATGGGCACGCAAAAACCGGCCCGGAACCTGCTGGTACGACATTACCTGGACCGGTCTCGTGGGACGCGAACCGTCTGAGCGTGAAAACCATGTCTTTCAAACGGTAAAAAATGCGCGGGACGCCGCCATTCGTATCGTGCAGGATGCCTTTGCGCAGAAGAAACCAATCGCCGGATGGCAGGCTGACGACGCGGCGCGGGGCGTAATTCGCGAGGCCGGACTTGAGTCGTTTTTCACGCATCGTACCGGACACAATATCGGCACGGAAATTCACGGAGGCGGAGCGCATCTGGACAATCTGGAGACGCATGATGAGCGCCGCATTTTGCCATTCACCTGCTTTTCCGTAGAACCGGGCGTCTATCTGCCGGAGTTCGGCATTCGCAGCGAGATCAACATGATCACCTCGCGCGACAAGGCAGAGGTAACCGGGCGAATCCAGCAGGAACTGGTGCGGATCTAAAGCGATCGTTGCAGCGTGCTCGTGAACTGCATCCAAAAGATAAGACTCAAGTGCGGTCCAATTCTTACATGATCTGGTTTGTGGGCGCGGTGGTCTGGTGGATCGATGCCGCGCTGCACCTTTATGGTGGGTCACTTAGACATGCTGCGTTGGCGGTCGCGATCTCACTGCTCTTTCTTTTGGCCGGTATCGTTTTTCGCAGACAAGCTCTGCGCAAGTAGATTTCAGCTGGACGACTCTTCGGTAACAACAACCTCGTAGATGGCAACCCGCTGATCATAACGGGTCAGTAAACTGCGTCCAGCCTCGGGAATAATGATGTAGCCAAACTCCTCCCCGGCAGCCGCTCGCACCGATTCGAGCGAGTCAAAATGGGTTACCGCGACGAATTCCACTTCCTGAAACAGGTTGCGACGTAGAAGTTTGCCGCCCAGAAAGCCGCGAACTTCGCGCAGTTTCGGAAAGACTTCCGTGCGAATGAAAGATTCGTACGCGTCAGCATTTTCCGGCGAGGTGTAGCCCTGCCATAGTCGGGTGATCATACAGACTTCTCCGGCGAGAAGGATGATACAGACAGGTCCCGAATTCAGGGGAGGGCGCCAGAGACCTTTCGGTCTCTGGCTTTCATCTTAAACTGCTGAGCTGGCTAGACTGTTCGTTGCCAGCTGCTCTGTCTCTACAAGCGAAATGCACTCTTCCAGAATGTCCAGCGCAATCGCAGCTTCATGTTCATTTGCAATCAGCGGTGGTGCAAGACGGATGGATGTTTCGCCGCAGCCGAGAATCAGAAGACCGCGCTCGAAAGCGAGTTCTACGATGCGGTCGCGCCATGGCCCGGCCACTTCACGCGATGCCTGATCCTTGACAATCTCAATGCCGATCATCAGGCCCCGTCCGCGGACATCGCCAACTATTGAATGCCTTGCCGGCCAGGCGCGGAGGCGGTTCATCATCTGTTCGCCGAGCACCGCGGCATTGGCGATGCCTTCGCGTTCAAGCACGTCCATCGTCGCGAGCGCTGCGGCGATGGAGATCGGATTACCGCCGAAGGTTGAGGCATGGGAGCCGGGCTTCCAGTCCATAATCTCGGCGCGCGTCATGCAGATGCCGAGAGGCATGCCGGAAGCGATGCCCTTGGCCATGCAGACGATATCGGGCGCTACACCGGAGTGTTCGATGGCCCACCATTTGCCGGTGCGGCCCGCTCCGGACTGTACCTCATCGGCGACCAGGAGGATGCCGTACTTGTCGCAAATGCGGCGCAGTTCCTGCATGAAGATGTCCGGCGCCACAACATAGCCGCCTTCGCCCTGAATCGGCTCGATGAAGATCGCTGCGACTTCCTCGGGCGGAAGTGTCGTCTTGAAGAGTTTCTCTTCGATATAGCGCGCGCAACCAAGGGCAAACTTTTCTTCTTCCTGCGGACCGCCGCTACAGCCGCGATAGGCGTACGGATAGCGCACGTGCGTAACGCCGGGCATCAACGGAGAGAAACGGCGACGCTGTTGCGGCTTCGACGCGGTGAGGGAAAGCGCGCCCATCGTGCGTCCGTGGAATGCGCCGAAGAATGCGATCACGTTCTGGCGCTGCGTATGGTAACGGGCGATCTTCAGCGCGCACTCGACAGCTTCAGCGCCGGAGTTGCCGTAGTAGAAACGGTGTGGTCCAGGCATGGGAGCGACTGCAGATAGCCGCTCAGCCAGCGTTACCAGCGATTCATAATAAAAATCTGTGCCGGAGATGTGAATCAGCTCGGCAGCCTGTCTCTGGATGGCTGCAACCACTTCCGGGTGACAGTGTCCGGTTGAAGTGACAGCAATCCCCGCGGCAAAGTCGAGGAACTCATTGCCGTCCACGTCTTCCACGCGCATGCCGCGTCCGCGCTTCGCTACCATCGGGTAGGAACGCGTATAGCTGGGCGAGATGAGGCGGTCGTCTTCCTCGACGATGTGCTTGGCCTTGGGGCCGGGCAGAGTCCCGTTGAGCTTCGGGCCAAATTTGCTCAGAATCTCAGTCGACTGCATGTTGTTCTCCTTGTAGGGCCTTGGTTTTGGCTTCAGCCTTGTTTCGTTTCCAGAAACGCCGCATTTGTTGGCGGCGATACGGCTGCTAATCGGAGGAGTCTTTCTTCCGTCGATGACACTGACGCGGCTGGCTGGGTCGTTTGGTCCTTGCCGGGTGCGCGGTCGAGCGTCACGGGCAGCGGCGACTAATCGCTGCCGAAGAGGCTAGGTCGCGTCCGCGTGGGCAGAACGCAGAGATGTCTGCGGGGAGCAATGGTGCGCGCAAAGGCCTCGCTCCAGCGTCTGGGGCTGGAGGCGGAGCTTACAACGGCTATGTGCCTGTCAATGCGCATACGGTCCCTGCGTGAGGAGAGGATAGCACGCGGATGTATGGGGCTGGAAGCAGGAAAAGCAGTGTCGATCCCGAATGTCCTCAGCGGTTTCGCGGGCGCTGCCCCCAATTCCCTATTTGAAAACGACTTGCATATGCCCGAATGCAAGATAATCTTCATCCAGGATTGTCTCCATCTGGATAATCTGTAGAGCGAATGGAAAAAAGAAAGCATCTGTCACTCAAGGTCGTGGATTCCAGTAGGTTCACGCCCGGGATGGCGAGATACAAGGAGAGGTAGCTATTTACATGACCCGCCGGAGTGCGGCTTCGCTGGCCATTCCCATCGCGTTTGGCTGCGTGTATTTCTTCTGGGGATCGACCTATACCGCCATCAAGGTCGGGGTTCAGTATCTGCATCCGCTGGTTTTGGGTGGAGTGCGGTTCCTGATTGCCGGAACCCTGATGCTCGCCTTCTGCAGGCTTCGGGGAATACACATCTGGCTTCCATGGCGTCAGCTGGGATGGCTCGCGGTCGTCGGTTTGCTTCTGCTTGGCGGCGGAAATATCGGCCTTGTCTTCAGTGAACGCTACATTGCGAGCGGTCTGGCGGCGTTGCTGGTGGCCGTGATGCCGCTGTACGTCGCTATTCTCAGCATGTTGCTTCCCCGCGGAGAAAGACTGCAGGCGCGCGGATGGCTTGGTCTCGCCCTTGGACTTGTAGGATTGATCGCACTCCTGGCGCCGGGGTTACATCAGCAGGGACAAGGGCAAAATGGGCAGGTCTTGGGAAGCGTGATCGTGCTGAGCGCCGCATTTCTGTGGGCTGTGGGTTCAATCTTGTCGCGCGAATTGAAATTGCCGGTAAACCCAATGGTCGCCGCAGGATGGCAAATGCTGGCAGCGGGAACTGCCAGCTCGGTTGCCGCGTTCGTAGTGAGTGGCTGGCATCAAGCCCACTGGACCCGCAGCGCAGCCGGAGCAGTCGGATACCTGGTGACATTTGGCTCGCTTGTGGGATACACCGCATTCGTCTGGCTGCTCGACCACGTTCCGGTACCCAAGGTCGCAACCTATGCTTACGTCAATCCGGTGGTCGCCGTAATTCTCGGAGGGATATTCCTGGGTGAGCGGATGGTAAGCACCGAATACGCGGGAATGATTGCGATCGTGATTGCTGTCGCCCTGGTGACTTCGTCTCGCATCCGGGTTGAAGACCAAAGTCGAAAACCGGCCGTGGCCGAACGCCAGCCGGTGAAAGCCTAATAAGAGTCCGCGCAACCTTGATCCACCTTCTGCGTTCTTATGAACCAGGGGGTTCTTATGCCGAACACCATAGGCGTGCTCCTTTTATTTGCAGTTGTGTTTGTCGGCGGAATCTTGTGGGCAACACGCGGTCACTGCGCTGATGCCGAAGGAATGGGAGACGTAACCGGCCATCCGGGAAAAATGTCGTAGCTGAATCTCACTCTAGACGGATCGACCTGGCGTTGAAAGATCGTTGCGCAATCTCCAACCTGTTCAAAGAGAGATACTTGGGCTTGAGCTGTGCTTGCGGGTAAAATCAAGCCAAGGCTCATCCATGATCCTGGCGATATAGCTGGCATTGAGGCTCTGATCGCAGAAGCGCAGGGAATGAATACAACGACAAGTGAGATCCGGCACCTGGAATCGGAAACGCTTCCATCAAGCGCACCCGGCATACAAGAGAACGATGAAGTATCCGTCCTGGAGATCCTCATCGTCCTAGCCCGTCGAAAGTGGCTGATTCTTAAATTCACCGTGGGCTTTGGCGTGCTGGCTCTGGTCGTTTCGCTGCTGCTGCCGAAAAAGTACACCGCCATCACAACCGTGATGCCTCCCCAGCAAAATTCATCTCTTACTTCTGCTCTGATGTCCCAAGTGGGAGGCAGTCTCGGGTCGCTGACTGCGCTGGCCGGCTCCAGCATAGGCCTGAAAAATCCTAACGACATGTATGTCGCGATGTTCAAGAGCCGTACGGTAGAAGACGCTATGATCCAGCGGTTTGGGCTGATGGATGAATATCATGAGAAATATATGTCGACAACCCGGAAGGCCTTTGAAAGTCATGCCACCGTGGAAGCGACCACCAAGGATAACTTAATTCACATTTCAGTCGAAGACAGAAATGCCAAACGCGCCGCAGAAATGGCGAATGCTTACGTGGAGGAATACCGCAGACTTTCTCAGCACCTCGCGATTGGCGAAGCGGCGCAGCGCCGTCTGTTTTTCGAGCAACAACTGGAGCAGGCAAAGAATAACCTCGCTGATGCCGAGGAAGCACTGAAGGAAACTGAGCAGAAGACCGGTATGATCCAGTTGGACAGCCAGGCTCGGGCGCTGATCGAGTCTGCCGTTACGCTGCGTGCACAAATCGCGGCCAAGGAAGTTCAACTGCAGAGCATAAAGACCTATGCTACGAGTGAGAATTCCGATGTCATACAGACACAGCAGGAGTTGGATAGCCTGCGAACTCAACTGGCCAAGCTCGGTGGCAACGTCGATGACAGTGCCGGTCTGATCATTCCCAAGGGACAGATGACCCAAGGGGGCATCGAATACGTTCGCCGGTACCGCGATGTTAAGTACTACGAGACGATCTTCGAGATACTGGCTCGACAGTTCGAATTGGCCAAGCTGGATGAAGCGAAAGAGGGAGCACTGATCCAAGTCGTAGACCTCGCCATTGTTCCCGACTATAAGTCGTTTCCCAAGCGCGGCATCATCACCATCGTCGCAGCAGCTGTCGGATTGATCATCGGTATATTTGCGGCATTTTTCCGCGAAAGCATGGAGCGGCTGGAGCAGGACCCCGAACAAAGCGAGCGCCTTAGAATCTTACGCAAACTCATCTGGGCCAGGAAGACCGCCTGAGAATGACAAATAAAAAAGATTCGATCCTGGTAACAGGCGGAGCCGGTTTTATCGGCTCCAACTTCGTTCTAACGTGGCTCAAGGAAAGCGGTTCTCCCGTCATCAATCTCGACAGCCTTACCTACGCGGGTAATCGCAATAATCTGAAGTCGCTCGATCGCGATCCGCGCCACATCTTTGTTCACGGAGACATCGCCGACAACGCTTTGGTGGGCGGTCTTCTGCGCGAGCACAGGCCGAAAGCCATCGTTCATTTTGCCGCTGAAAGCCATGTAGATCGGTCCATCGTTGGCCCCGATGCCTTTATCCAGACCAATGTCTTCGGAACGTTCTCTCTTCTGCAGACCGCGCGGGCCTTTTACGCAGAACTCAGCGAGGAAGAGCAAGAGACGTTTCGCTTTCTGCATGTTTCTACGGACGAGGTCTACGGCTCGCTCGGCCCCGACGATCCGGCATTCTCAGAAGCGACCGCCTATGCGCCGAACAGTCCCTACGCCGCTTCCAAGGCCGCATCCGATCATCTCGTTCGCGCATACTTCCACACCTACGGCTTGCCCGTTCTCACCACCAACTGCTCAAACAACTACGGCCCGTATCAGTTCCCGGAAAAGCTCATTCCCCTCATGATCCTCAACAGTTTTGAAGGAAAACCTCTGCCGGTCTATGGCGATGGCAAGAACGTTCGCGACTGGCTCTTTGTGGAGGATCATTGCTCTGCCATTCGCGCGGTGCTGGATCGTGGCAGGCTGGGCGAGACGTACAACATCGGCGGATCGAGCGAGCGGACAAACATCGATGTGGTCACCACAATTTGTGATCTGCTCGACGAGCTCGCTCCCAGCAAAACGATTGGCTCGCGAAGGAACCTGATCTCCTACGTAAAGGATCGCCCCGGCCACGACCGTCGCTACGCCATCGATGCCCGCAAGATCAAACAGGAACTGGGATGGGAGCCGGCAGAACGCTTCGAGTCAGGGATTCGCAAAACCGTGGAGTGGTATCTTGCCCATCAGGAATGGGTGGAAAATGTGCGCTCCGGGGCTTACCACCGCTGGATTGAAACGAACTACGCGGAGCGTGTCGCGCAATGAAGGGAATTGTCCTTGCTGGAGGCTCTGGGACGCGCCTCTATCCGGTCACGCATGTGATTTCAAAGCAGCTGCTTCCTGTCTACGACAAGCCAATGATCTATTACCCGCTGACGACGCTCATGCTTGCCGGAATTCGGGAAATTCTGATCATCTCTACGCCGCAGGACACCTCACGCTTCGCAGAATTATTAGGGGATGGAACACAATGGGGACTTCGGCTTTCCTACGCCGTCCAGGCAAGCCCCGACGGACTGGCGCAGGCCTTCATCATCGGCAAGGATTTTATTGGGAACGACCCATGTGCGCTGGTTCTCGGAGACAACATCTTTTACGGCCAGTCGCTCTCGGCGCAGCTGGTTAAAGCTGCGAGTAAGACGAAAGGCGCAACAGTCTTCGCCTATCCTGTCCACGACCCAGAACGCTATGGCGTCGTCGAGTTCGATAAGCAGGGACGCGCTATCAGCCTCGAAGAAAAGCCAAAGGCTCCAAAATCGCGTTATGCCGTAACCGGTCTCTATTTCTATGACAATGATGTGGCGAGTCTCGCGGCTGCGCTCAAGCCTTCTCCGCGCGGCGAACTCGAAATTACGGACCTGAATCGTTGCTACCTTGAGCACGGCATGCTAGACGTGGAGCTGATGAGCCGTGGCATGGCGTGGCTCGATACCGGAACCCACGATTCGCTCTTCGAGGCAGGACTCTTTATTCAGACCATTGAGCGGCGGCAGGGCCTGAAAATCGCTTGCCCGGAAGAGATTGCATTTCGCTCCGGCTACATCACCTCTCAACAACTTGAAGCGCTCGCGCAACCGGTGCGCAAGAGCGGATACGGACAATATCTTCTGTCTCTCCTGAATGAACCCAATTTCCCATCCGACGGCATGTGAAGAATGAATGTAATCAAGACTGCATTACCTGGGGTTCTGATTTTAGAGCCGAAGATATATAAGGACACGCGCGGCGCCTTCTGCGAGACATACAACGAGCGCCTGATGGAACAAGCCGGACTCCCGACTCGCTGGGTGCAGGACAATTTTTCTCTGTCGAGGAAGAATGTCATCCGTGGCATTCACTATCAGGTGAACAACACACAAGGAAAGCTCGTCCGTGTCACGCACGGTTCGGTCTGGGACATGGCCATTGATCTTCGCCGCAGCTCAGCGACATTTGGCCAGCACGTGGGCGTCGAACTCTCCGGCGAAAACTGCCGCATGCTCTGGATCCCGGAAGGATTCGGTCATGGATTTGCCGTCCTGTCCGAAGTTGCCGGGTTCGCATACAAGGTCACCGGATATTACTCGCCTGCCGATGAGCGAACATTGCTGTGGAATGATCCAGAGATCGCGGTCCCGTGGCCGGTTTCTCAGCAAGAGGCAATCGTCTCCGAAAAGGATCAGCAGGGTCTTGCATGGCAACAGGCCGAGCTATTCACGTGAATCAGAAGCCAGTCATCCTGATCGTCGGCGCAAGCGGCCAGGTTGGCACGGAGCTGCAGCGCAGCTTCGCCGATGCCGGTGACGTCACGGCATGGGAACGCAGCGTTGCGGATCTTTTCCATCCCGAAACTCTGCGGTCGCTCATCCGCCAACTTCGCCCCGCACTTATTCTCAATGCCGCAGCATACACAGCCGTAGATCGTGCAGAGTCAGAGGTGGATCAGGCGATGACAATCAATGCCGATGCTCCGCGTGTACTCGCCGAAGAAGCTGCGAGGCTTGACGCGACTCTCGTCCACTATTCAACCGACTACGTCTTCGACGGGTCGAAAAAATCTCCCTGGGTAGAGAACGACAAGCCAAATCCTCTGAACGTGTACGGACGAACCAAGTTAGCCGGCGAACGCGCCATTCAGGAAGTGGGTGGCAAATACCTCATATTCCGCACCAGCTGGGTCTATGGACCGCACGGTCAGAACTTTCTGCGCACCATGCTGCGCCTCGGCCGCGAACGCGACCAGTTAAAGATTGTCAATGATCAGTTCGGCGCGCCGACTTCTTCGTTAGTCATCGCGAATGCAACCCGCGCAGCATGGGACAAGACGCTGACCATCACGCCTGAATATGGTGTCTATCACCTTACATGCGCCGGTGAGACAACGTGGTACGGCTTTGCGCAAGAGATCTTCACCCAGCATCAGAAACGAACCGGAGAGAAAATCCCGCAGCTCACGCCAATTCCCTCAAGCGAGTACCCAACACCGGCAACGCGGCCCGTGAACTCTGTGCTCTCCAACGAAAAGCTGCAATCCACTTTCGGAATTACTTTGCCCGACTGGCGATTGGCCCTCGCCAAGGTCATGGGAAAATAGTCCCTCGATAAGCTGATGGATTTGTAACGGTTACACCAGTTCCTGCACTATTCCGGCGTATGAGCCAACTTGCTGAGCAGTTTGACGAGCCGGTCGAGATGCAGCTTCGCATTCAACGCACTGCCGAGCCAGGCGTCATCATGGCTATTGCCTGGGAGGGCGGCTACATGACACCAGGTCAGGGCTGGATCACAAAGTTTGTGCAGTGGGTGGACCTGCGCAGACAGTTGCTGGAAATGGTCAATATCCCCCGAAAGACGCTCGACCGCGCTGAAAAGCGTTTCTCCGAAGGCCATATTTTCGACATGGACATGATCACCCGCGCTTCACAGCTGCAGCAGATGGGCTTTCAGCGTCAAACGGCTTAGCTGCCCAACTAGCTGGCTTTCTTCAGCTGTGGGACCTTCATTCGCCGCGGCGCGAACTGCTTGTATTCAGCACGCAACGCCGCTTCGCTCACCGGCTTTTCGTGGAGAAGCAACTCCGTAGCCTGCAACTCGGCATTCGCGTGGAACCATTCCTTCGTCTTGTCTTCGTCCAGCAGATTCAGAATCGCCAGCAACGACATGCCCTGATGATGCGCCATCCACTCGCGCACCGGTTGCGGCTCGCGTGTCGACTGCATGTAGTCGATCGCCTCATAGAATCCAAACGCGCCAACCCATCCATGCCCTGACATCCGCCGCAGATTGCGCAGAGCTTCCTTGGAATCAACACTCAGTGCGAGAAACGTCGAGTACGGCGAGACCACCGGCCCCGCCGTCGCGTCCCATTTCATCGCGATCTGCGGAATGCCGAACGCCTGGTAATGATAGTGCCCATCGTCGGTCCTCGCCGCATATCCGCACTCGGAAATGCCCCACGGAATACGGTGTTCGCGCGCATAAGCGCGTTGCACCTGAACAGCCGCAGCCAGTGTGCGCGAAACCAGCGTGTCGGGATAGCTCCGCATCCACACGGCCGGCATCAGATACTCGAACATCGTGCCGGTCCACGAGATCAGCAGATTGCGCCCGAAGGCCATCGTGTGCGTGCGCCCCATCTTGAACCATACCTGTTGCGGAACATCCCCCTTGGCAACCGCTACGAACGCGGCAATACGCGCTTCTGAAGCCAGAAGATCGTAACAGGCGGGGTGCAGCTTCATCGGTTCAAGATCGTAGCCAATTGAGAGCAGCATGCGTCCCTTTTGCAGCAGGAACGTAAAGTCCATCTCGTCGACGAAGCGATACACCTCGTCGGAAAGCACACGCAGGCTTTTTGCCAAACCCGCAAGTTGCTGCTTCGCGCGCGGCAGCATTGAGCGAAGCTGTTCGCTCAGGAAGACATTCGCATCATCCTCGCCGGTAGCCCAGGCACGCGAGAGCCGGGAATCGAGCTGACTCGCAAACTCCGCCGCCGTATCAAGCGGCGGGAACATCGTCTCCTCGCGCAGGCCAATCTGCGGAACCGCACGGAGCGGCTTGAATTCCGGCAGCAGCCACGGCATAAACTCCCGCACAATCGTTGTCAGAGCTGACACGCGCTTGCGGACTTCATCAGCCCACCAGGCGCCTTCGCCCTCCGTCTCCTCAATTTCACTCAGCAGAGTGTCTTCATGCTCCAGCAGCCATTCAATCCACGTGTCGAAATCAGCCTTCTTATCAGGTAGAGCGACCGCACCCCGTTTGGCAAGTTCCGGAATATGTAACTTCAACAGTTGCCAATACGTCGTAAGCCCGGCGAAATGCCTCTCTGATAAAAGCGAATCGCGCAACAAGAACAGCGCGCCCATTCGCAGCGTATACAGTGAAGCCGCCAGGTTGCCGCTGTCCACCGATGACACCGAACCCGGCCTCATTGGCTCGAGCGTCTGCGTGTTGTACCAATTGAAGAGATGCCCGCGCAATTTGTCCATGCGCGCGATCGTGGCAAAGCTCGCATGTGTAAGTTCGGTAAATTCCGGAACGGTAAGGAAACCGAACTCGCACGCGGCCTGCCGCGCGTTCAACAGAAGCCCCAGATTTGTGGGAGACACGCGCGCCGCCTCGAATAATCCGTCTTCCTCAACATTATCGGGAATGAGGTAATTGTGAGACTCGCCGCCGAACTGATAAAAGTAACGCCAGATGCGAGCCGCATGCTGTCGTAGAAATGCGTCTTCATCTGCCGAAAGATGCTGCCGCTGCTCGCGTGGCGCATGGTTAAGCCAGAGAGTAATGCTCCCCGAAAATCCCCAGAGTAGCAACACCGGCGCCGCCACGGCAAGCGATTTGGGATCGAGCGCAAGGATAATGACCGCGAGGATGATCGCCGACAGTGGAATGATGGCGAGGTAGCGATCGACCGGGGTGATGCGCCGCGTAGAGTCTTCCGCCTCCGCCGCCGTCTCCCACTCCAGCAGTCGCTGCCCGGTGATAAATCGCCGCACCAGCGAGCGAGTAATCGCATCAATCGCCAGCATCGTCTGGTGGGGAAGAAACGTCAGGTTCAGGAAGGTGATAAAAGCAGATTGCAGAAAGCCGGCAAAGGCTTCCCGCATCGCGCCTTGTTGTTCGCTGGCAAGCGCGCGACCTGTGCTGAAAACCAATTGCACAAACGTCGGCAAAAACATCAGCACCAGCGTAGCCATCGTCCAGTAAAGTGCGCCGCCCGGAAGGCCCAACCATCCGGCGACGAGAAGGATCATCGTCAGCGGTTCTACCAACGAACGGCGCAGGTTATCGAAGATCTTCCAGCGCGAAATCATCGAGATGGGGTTGCGCACATAGCGGCCGGACTCATCCGGAACGCGCGCAAGGAGCCACTGCACAATCTGCCAGTCACCGCGCACCCAGCGATGTTTGCGGCGCGTGTAAGCCGAGTAATGTGATGGATAATCGTCGATCACCTCGATGTCCGTGGCCAGCCCGGCGCGCGCGTACGCTCCTTCAATCAGGTCATGGCTCAGCAGGGAATTATGGGGAAAACGACGGTCGAGCACGGCATGCAGCGTCGCCACTTCATAAATTCCCTTACCCGTAAAAATGCCCTCGCCGTAAAGGTCCTGGTAGGTATCAGAAATCGCTCGCGTGTAGATATCGAAACCGGTTTGCCCGGAATAGATTGCAGCCAGTCTCGATTGCGCTGCGGAATGCACGCTTACACCGACGCGCGGCTGCAAAATGCCATAGCCCTCGGTAACGATGCGTTTTTCGGGATCGATAATCGCTCGATTCAGCGGATGAGCCATCGCGCCGATCATCGAATTGGCGGAGCCGCGGGGCAGTTGCGTATCTGAATCCAGAGTAATGATGTAGCAGACGTCCTTCAGTACATCAAGATTGCCGACCTTGACGGGGAAGGCATCGAAATCTCCGACAAGCAGCTTATTCAAATCAAGCAGCTTTCCTCGCTTTCGCTCCCATCCCATCCAAACGCCCTGGCGGGCATTAAAAAGACGATGGCGATGCAGCAGGAAGAACGTCCCGTTTTTCGGAGACGCATAACGCCGATTCAGATCGTTGACCAGTTGAACCGCAAGATCAACAACCGGGTCCGTATCGTTCTCGCGCGGACGCGTGATCGAATCCGGCAGATCCGTGAGCAAAGCAAAGTGAAGATTCGGATCGGGGTTGGCGAGAAAGCGTACCTCCAGCTCCTGCACCAACTCTTGCGTCTGCTTCTCATTGATGAGCAGCGTTGGCACAACCACCAGGGTCGTGTATCCAGCGGGAATGTGGTCGCTGAAATCGAGCTTGGGCAGCGCGCGTGCCTTGAAGAGCGAGGTGACGATATTGCTCACCAGGTCTGAGGCAAATTGCGTGACCGGCAGCAGCATGAGAAGGAACGCGATGGTAAGACCGCCGAAGATCGCGTAGTTGGGGATCAGCGGCAGAAGAATCACCGCGATCAGCAAAACGGTGAGGATTTCAATCGAACCGATGTAGAAATCATCCGCGTTGCGTTGGATCGTGATGCGCAGGCGATCGATCAGGCGAGGCCTATACCCGACACGCCTGCTAAGGTCCTCTGCCCCCTTATCCACCAGGTAATAGCCAATGTGCATGCGGCGTGCTCGCATCCGCTCGTCGGCGAATTGCTCGCCAGCGGCCTGTCGGGCCATCTCCAAAGCGGCTGTTGCAACTTGTGACTCCGAGCCCTCCGCGTGGCGCGCAATCTCCGCAACGCGCTTGCGATACTGCTCGCGGCTCTCAAAATCCATGCGCGGATAGGTGCCCGATGGATCCTTCTGCAACGTAGCCTCAAACGCCACCAGCTCTTCAATCAGCGAAGCCCAGGCAGCATATCCCACATCGCGCACCGTCTTGATGCGTGTGCGTAGCAACTCGGCGGGCTCGGCGCCCGTCGATCCCGGCGCATGCAAGCGCGCATTTGCCTGCGCCAGAATCCACTCCAGCAACTGGAATTTAAGCATCGTGGGCACCACCCACAGCTCCTGCAGTTCCAGCGGGTCCGATTCCTGCGCAGCATGAAGGAATGCATGAAAGGCTTCTGGCGACCAGATCGAATTCGCAGCATCGAAGTAGGCCGCTGCAAGCGCGGCCGCGCGCGTCTCCTCGCCCCTATTCGGCAACACGATGCGCGGCAGGCGTTCCACCTTGCGGCGAATCGAATACGCCTCCAGCACAACCGCACGCAACAGCCGCGGATTCTCACGAATCTCCAGCAATGGCTCGGCGTCCGCAAATTGCTTCGCATCGACACCTTCCAACTCAGTGGCAAGCATGTCGAGCGCGTCACGCGTGGCCTGCACTCGCTGCTCAAAGCCGCTCGGCCCCTTCGGCAGATGCGTTACCTGCCAGCCTGAAGAAGCGGCCTGCGCGATTGCGCGCAGCCGCTCGGCAGGAATCTGCGGCTCTTTTGCCGTTTGCTGAACGTCGATGGGGGTTTGATCTGTCATGAACCTGCCTTACTTTACCGATAACTGGCTGCTTGCATCTCGAACATCTCCGCATACCGTCCATCCAGCGCAATAAGCTGCTGGTGATTGCCTTCTTCCACCAGCCTGCCGCCTTCGAGCACTACAATGCGGTCTGCCATGCGTACAGTTGAAAAACGATGCGAAATCAACAGCGCCATCTTGCCCTCCGTCAGTTCCGCAAAACGCTCAAAAACTTCAAGCTCGCTCTTCGCATCCAGCGCCGCTGTGGGCTCGTCCAGAATCAGCAGCTGCGCATCGCGCAGGTAAGCGCGCGCCAGTGCGATCTTCTGCCACTCGCCGCCTGAGAGATCGACTCCGCCTTCAAAGCGCCGCCCCAGCGTTTGATCATAGCCGTGTTGCAGCTTGGCGACGACGCCCGCAGCAAGGCTCTTCTCCGCAGCGCTTTCAATCTCTGCCTCGGTATGCGGAAGCTCGACGCGGCCGATCGCAATATTTTCCCGTGCCGTCATCTCATAGCGCATAAAGTCCTGAAAGATGACGCCAATCTCCTGGTGAAGATCTTCGAGCGAATATTCGCGCAGGTCGATGCCATCGAGAAGAATCTCACCTTCGGTCGGATCATAAAGCCGTGTAATGAGCTTGACGACCGTTGTCTTGCCTTGCCCGTTCTCGCCAATCAGGGCAATGCGCTCACCCGGACGCAGCGTGAAATTGAAGTTCTTTAGCACCTTCCGTTCCGTGCCCGGATAGGCAAAGGAAACATTGTGGAACTCAAATCCCAGCCGCACGGGCCGCGGCGCCGGAAGCGCATGCGGCTTTGACTGCACCATCGGCTTCATCTCAAAGAAAGCAATCAGATCCGTCAGGAACAGAGCCTGATCCGCTATGCCGGACGCGGTCGAGAAGACCTGCTGCAGGTTCGAACTGGCCTGCACAATCGCATTGGTGATGAAGTAAAACGTTCCGATGTTGTAATACCCATGCACCGCGCGCCAGATCACATACGCATAGGAGCCATAATAGCCGAGGGTCCCCAGAATGCCGAGCAGTCCGCCGCCAATCAGCTTCTTGCGCGAGAGCGCTATGTTCTCTTTGTAGATCTGCTCCGAAAGACCGGCAAAGCGGCTCGTCAGATACTCATTCAGATTAAAGAGTTTCAGTTCCTTCGCAGCTTCTTTGCTCCCACCCACCTGCCGCAGATAATCCATTAACCGTTTCGCCGGGGTCTGATGAAAGTTCTTCGCATATCCCAGAAAAGCAAAATGCGTCTCGCCCAGAAATGAGGGGATGATGCCGAGGGCAAGCAGCACCATCAGCCAGGGCGAGTAGTAGAGCAGCGTTATGGTGAAAACCAGGGTCGTGATGATCTGCTGGAAGAGCCGTCCCATCTGCTGAATCAGAACCAGCCGGTCCGTTGCCTGGACCCGTGCGCGTTCCAGCCTGTCGTAGTAAACCGGGTCTTCGTATGTCGTCAGATCAAGCTGCGCTGCCTGCCGCATGACCTCGATGCTCACGTGGTGGCTGTAGCGGTCAGCCAGCAGGGAATCGAAGTAGTCGATAGTCCGCGTCAGGATTCCTGTCAGAACAGCCAGTCCGACTTCCAGCGCGACAATCCACCAGAAGTGATCCGGCAGACCTTGATGCCGCAAAACATGCTCGACGCCGTTGATGATCCAGGCCGCTACCTTGGCAATCGCCCATGGCATCATGGCGACAAAAACGCGCAGAATCAGCCCCCACGCCACTACTTGCGGCCCGGATTCCCAAAGAATCTTCAGGACCGGCGGCACGTTTTTCAGCGCACGAATGCGGTCGCCCCATGCATTCTGCGGGCTTGCGTTTTGGCTTTGGCTCATGGGTCAGATACACCACCCCATCCGCGCAAGGCATCCGCCATCATGCGAACCGTCCGAGGTGAGTATCTTGTTCAGATGCAAGCTCCTCTGCCTATGTTGTTTACGGCTCTCCGCAGATGGCACATTTGTTGGCCACTTTTAGTCTCGCTAAGTCCTTGTTTTTGCGGCTTATTCATGGGAAATTCGCCCAATTGTAACAATTCACTGGGAATCTAGAGCAGGACTGGCTACGCCCCATCGCTGAAGACATTGCAGTTTGCCACTTACAGGCATTGCACTACGTGTGTCCTCGGCCATGGGGTGGTTCGTATGCACAATCCTCGCATTAAGTCTTGCAAATACAAAGAGATAGAAGAACCCGTTGTTAAAGAGAGGTCAAATGAAAACGAATTTGAAAGCGCTGGCGAGTTTCGTGCTGGCATCGGCCGTGGTCGCCGGATACGCACAAACCGCCACCACCCCGACGGTGCACGCGGCCAAAAAGAAGGCCGCTCCCGCCAAGCCTTCGGTGGAATCGCAGATTGAAGCGCTTCGCGACCAGATGAATTCACAGAATTCGCAGATCCAGGTGTTGAAGCAGCAGCTTTCTGACCGCGATTCGCAACTACGGCAGGCACAAGATGCCGCCTCCCAAGCACAGGCCGCAGCTGCCCAGGCGCAACAGGCCGCTCAGGCCCAGCAGGCAGCAATCGGTGAAAACACCCAGGCCGTTGCCAGTCTGCAGGGATCGGTTACCGATCTGAAGACCAACACCCAGTCCATCGTGACCACGGTGCAGGACCAGCAGGCTCAGGTCAAGAAGCAGATCGAGAACCCCGACGCGATTCACTTCAAGGGAATTACGCTTTCGCCAACGGGCAGCTTTATTGAAGCTGCGACCGTTTACCGCAACCGTGCTCTGGCCTCCGATATCAACACGCCGTTCAGTTCGATTCCGTATGCAGGCGCTGACAATGCCAACATTTCCGAGTTCTACGGAACTGGCCGCCAGTCCCGTATCGCCCTTCAGGCTGAAGGCAAGCTGGACGACTGGACGCTGCGTGGCTACTGGGAAGCTGACTGGCTCGGCACCGGCGTGACCTCGAACAACAACGAAAGCAACAGCTATGTGTTGCGTCAGCGCCAGCTCTGGGCTGAGGCAGAATCCAGGAGTGGCTGGGTCTTCACTGCCGGTCAGCAGTGGAGTCTCGCGACTGAGGACAGGGTTGGAATTGTCAACACGACCGAAGTCCTGCCGCAAACCATCGACGCAGCGTATAACGCCGGCTTCGTATGGGAACGTCAGTACGGCGCTCGCATCGTCAAGAATTTCCATGACGGACTCTGGGCTGGTATCTCGGTCGAAAATCCGCAGACCCTCACCCCAAGCTGCGCGGGGACCGGAACCAAATCTGATGGTACAACGCCGCTGACCTGCCCCAACAACTACCTGATCGGAGCCACCGGCACCAATGGCGGTCTCTACAATGGTGCGGGACAGCCGGGTGCGTCTTCTTCGTCTCCGGTTACAACCTACTCCTACAACCTGGCCCCCGATATGATCGCCAAAGTCGTCTACGAGAATCCGAAGTTCGGCCACTATGAACTCTTTGGCATTGCCCGGTTCTTCCGTGATCGCGTTTATCCGAACTCTACCTCGACGACAGTTCCCACCGGAACAGGCGCCTACAATGACGCGACCGTCGGCGGCGGTATCGGCGGCAGCGCATATGTCCCGGCGACCAAGTATTTCCATGTTGGTCTCAGCGGACTGTACGGCGATGGCACCAACCGCTACGGCGCCAGTCAGCTGCCTGACGCGACCATCCGTCCTTCGGGCCAACTCGCTCTGCTGCACGGCTACTCTGCCCTCAGCACGGTGGTCTTCCACGCCTCGCCTCGCCTGGATGTCTACTTTAACGGCGGCATCGACGGCAGCTTCCGGAATTACTTCCAGGATCAGAACGGCTACATTGGCTATGGCCTTTATGGCACGCAGGACAAAGGCTGCGGCATCGAGGTCGCTCCCGGAACTGCCCCGCAGGTCGGCTATCAGCCGTCAGCTCCTGCCAATTGCGGCAGCCCCACCAAGAACGAGCAGGAGTACACTCTCGGCTACTGGTATGACTTCTACCGTGGACCGAAGGGTCGCTTCCGTCAGGGCATTCAGTACAGCTACATCGGACGCTATGGCTGGTCCGGTGCAAATGGCACTCCGAAGGGCAACGAAAACGAGCTCTACACCTCGTTCCGTTACTTCCTGCCGTAAGCTGCCGGATGGCAACAACTCGAAGGGCATCCAGCAATGGATGCCCTTTTTATTTCCAGCAAAAAAGCGCCGCTACGGAAGAGCCGCAGCGGCGCGCCAGTTCTATACAACGGAAGATCATACCGCCGTGCTTTTTCTTTGACCAGTTGTCGTCACGAATGCCCTTTGCTGGTACAACAAATCCGGATTTTCTTTCAGTGATGGTCTAATAGTCCATGCTCATTTCAGCACGTCGAAACCTTCTGAGCTTCCTTGTCCTCACTCTCTGGCTTGCGTCGAGTGGATGCAACTCCCAAACAGCAGCCCCGCCGCAACCCCAAAGCAGCAATAGCAATAGCAACATCGATCTGCCGGCAGTCTCTTCGCGCCTGCATCAGATCGCCGACAGCGGCAACCTCGCCGACCTGCACTGGCCCAATTTCACCGACTATCGCCTGCATTTTGTGCACATCTACGAGGCGTCAAACTTCGCTCCCGTCTGGCTCAATAGCGGCAAGCCGACGCCGCAGGCCCTCGCCGTCATCCAGGCGCTCCAGGCCAGCAAGCAAAAAGGGTTGAACCCGGATGATTACGACGCGTCGCGCTGGACCGATCGCCTGCAATCACTCAACGGCTCGCCCACACCCGACACGCTGGCGCGCTTCGACGCCGCACTTACTGTAGGCGTAATGCGCTACATCTCCGACCTGCACATCGGCCGCGTAAATCCGAAGCACTTCAATTTCGGCATCGATATTGAGCAGAAGAAGTATGATCTTCCGCAATTTGTAACAACCAAAGTGATAAACGCGGCAAACGTGCAGAGCGTACTCGACGGAGTCGAGCCTCCCTACGACGGTTACCGGCACACCGAAGATGCTTTGCATCACTACATGCAGCTGGCCGATCAGGGCGATGGTCCTGCCGTGCCTGATGTCACAAAGACAATATCCCCGGGCGATGCTTACCCCGGCGTCAGTCAACTCGTGCAGCGTCTCCATCTCTTCGGCGACCTTCGCGCCGATACGCCGGTCGACGCCAATTCGCCCACCTATTCCGGATCCATGGTCGACGGCGTCAAGACCTTCCAGTCGCGCCATGGCCTCGCCGTGACCGGCAAGATCGATAAGGACACGATTCGCCAGCTCAACACGCCGCTCGCCTTCCGCGTCAGCCAGTTGCAGGATGCGCTGGAGCGCTGGCGCTGGCTGCCGCCGCAGTTTCCGCAGCCTCCGATTGTGGCGAACATTCCCGAATTCATCGTGCGCGCCTACGGTCCGAATCAGAAGGTAGCCTTCGCCAGCAACGTGGTTGTGGGCAAAGCGCTCCGTACTCAGACGCCAGTCTTTGCCAACACGATGAAATACATCGTCTTCCGCCCCTACTGGAATGTCCCGACAGGTATCGTGCGCGGGGAAATCATTCCTGGCATCACCCGCGATCGCAGCTACATCAGCAAGAAGAATTTCGAGGTCACCGATTTCAACGGTAAGGTCATCACCGATGGCCCCGTCAGCGACGAAGTCCTCGCCCAGCTTCGCGCCGGGAAGCTGACGGTTCGCCAGAAACCAGGGCCAACGAACTCGCTCGGGCTGATCAAGCTCATGTTCCCGAATGAGTACAACGTTTATCTGCACAGCACGCCCGCCCAACAACTCTTCTCGCAGTCGCGCCGCGATTTCAGCCACGGATGCGTGCGTGTCGAAAAACCGGCGGAACTCGCAGCCTACGTCCTGCGCAACCAGCCGCCGTGGACGCTCGAAAAAGTGCAACAAGCCATGCAATCAGGCCCGGACAATCAGCAGGTCAACCTGACGACGCCCGTCCCAGTGCTTATTCTGTATGTGACGGCAGTCGTCGAAGAGGACGGTACCGTACACTTCTTCAACGACATCTACGGCTACGACAAGACGCTTGAAGCCGTATTGGCGAAGGGCCAACCCTACCCCGGCTAAAGGATGAAAAGCGCCTCACCCTCAATGGACGAGGCGCTGTCATCCTGACCCTGAACGCAGTGAAGGGAAGGATCTGCTTTTCTAGACAGGGGCACGAAAATGGCGCGCCCCATCCTTTCGCGCAATTGGGAAAGGGTGGGAGAGCATAATTTATATTGCCTCCGAGGCCAAATGGCGCAATAATAAAGCCAGGTGGCCATCATGTCCGTAGCTGAAATTGCCGAAGTCCTCGGCGGCAACAAGACCTTCAAGCACGCAGTCAGGAATTCTGACGACTTGGCCACATCCATCCGTGCTGGTTTGCCAGCGACCATCATCTCCGTGTTGGCTGAGAGGCTGACGTTGCACCGGCTCGACGTGGCGAAGCATCTGGGGATTCCGCCGCGGACGCTGACGCGGAGATTGTCCCGGCACGCCCGCCTCACCGTCGACGAGTCGGACCGCGCCGCCCGCATGGCAAGAATCATTGCCCTGGCGACGGAAGTCCTCGGAGCAAATGAGAAGGCAGCCTCATGGCTGCGCACCCCAAATCGCGCCCTGGGAGGCAGGCAGCCGATCGATGAGATTGCAACCGATCCCGGTTACAGATCTGTCGAAGAGGTGCTCTACGCCATCGCGTACGGTATGTACAGCTAATGCAGGTCTGGAGACTCTGCAGCCAGAAATATCTCTCAAGTGCATTTTCCGGCATAGGCGGAATGTATGCCTCCCGCAGGTGGAACGAGAAAGGCAATCTCATCGTTTACACGGCGACTTCTCGCGCGCTGGCGGCAATGGAGTATTTCGTGAACCTGGAGCCGAATCAGGCCCCAAATGATCTGACGATGCTCGAAGCCCATGTGCCGGACGCAGAGGTGGAACAACTGGATCTCAGTCTGTTGCCAAGAAACTGGTTCGAAATCGACAATCGCGAGTGCCAGAAAATTGGTACCGCATGGCTGAAGAGTCGACGGTCCGTGGGCCTGAAAGTTCCTTCTGTCCCAATTCGAGGAGATTGGAACGTCCTGCTCAATCCGTCCCACCCAGATTTCAAGCAGGTGTCAATCACATCGCAGGAACCGTTCTTCTACGACGAACGCATGTTCAGGAAACGCTAGGGTAGAAGCACGAGTCCTTATGCGGTGATTATCGCGGTTGCAACGGGCTTTAACTCTGGGATTGGCCTTTTACCAGCGCCGCACACGCCCTACATCGACATGCACAAAATCTGACGAGGCATAATACCCAACGCCGCCGCGCTGCATCGAGAGGGCTGCGTCGCGCACCTGCGCGGTGGGAACACCGGGTATGCGGATGTCAATGGCCTTGGCTTCCATGTGCTGGCTGTGCAGGGCGACGCCGTGGCCGTGCTCGCGCAGATAGTTGTTGCTCCAAGGCGTGCGGTAGCCGCAGACGATATCGATCTCACCGTTCGGATGACCGAGCCGCGCCATCAGGTCGTGCAGAAGGTCGAATTCCTTTACGTCGTAGTCTTTTTCGTCGCCTGTGCGATGGTCGCGCAGAAAGCGATCGAGCTCCGCGACTGCATCCGGCAGGTATTGATTGCCGATCCGATAGACCACGTCGATCCGCTCGCCGGTGTGCAGATGGTAGAGACGGAGGCGGTATTGTTCCGGATTGACGGAACCGTCACCGCTCGCGGCGTGCATCGAGGAACCGGCAAAAAGTGTCAGGCCGGCGACAACACCGGCGCAAAGGAAATTCTTCAATCGCATCTTGCAAATACCAGCCTTCATTATACGTTCTTAAATGAAAGAAAACGCCGCCGATTTGGCTCAGAAAGCCCCCATCCCGTCCTGGTTCGTGCCCGCCTGCAAACCCTTGTCCAGCCCTGGAACGGCAAAATAATGAGCTAGATATCTTTGACAGAGGTCGGAGTAGACCTTGGTCCTGCGAAAGCAGGACGACGGTAGAAGAGCGTGGCTTCAGCCCCGCGTTAGGATCCACAAAGAAAGGGCTTCAGCCCGGGACTGTCTGCTTGCTTTTCCTTTGTCAAGGGGGTGATCAGCAAAATAATTCGTAACGGTCCCAATATAGCTGACGCATCAAAATCGAACTGAGTGAACAGTAAGTTATAGAATCTGAGCGACTTATACTTTTGACAGCACGTTCATTCGGTAAGTGGTATTTGCTTGAAACGCAATAGTTTAGCCTAATCTGATGCGTCAAATATATTGATCCCTTCGTAACTTATTGAAACGAAGGCTCTAATTCTTGCCTGAATTTGGCGTGTTATTTTGCTAGTGCCGCGAATTATATCGTGCGAGGAAACTCTTGAAACAAGGCGAATAATAGGCGAATATAAGTACCATAAGGGGAACTCTTGATACCCCTAGATGCTGCGCTTGCATAGAATTTTGTACAAAATGCTGCATCTTACTGGTAATGTTTCGTCAAATCCTTATGGAATGGTTTCCATAGGTTTGCCAAGGAGGAAGACCTCCATCCCCCGAGCAGTAGCGACCCTCACCACGTCGCTAAGGAGGTTGATATGAGAAAAGAGAAAAAAATGACCGAATTGGTCATTTACATCAGTAAGAAATTGTCAAATGACAAATATTTTGGGCAAGTAAAACTAAATAAGGTGATTTTCTTCTCCGATTTCACGGCTTATGGGCGTTTAGGGCATACGATCACCGGGGCAGACTATCAGCATTTGGGCGAAGGCCCAGCTGCTCGCTCAATCGTCCCTATTCAGAGGAGGATGCAGCAAGCGGGAATCCTCGTAATTGAGCCGAGGTCGCTTTATGCGTATACCCAAGATAGGCCCGTTTCATTGCGCGATCCCGATCTAAGTTGCTTTACGGGTGAAGAGGTAGCCATAGTGGATGCCTGGATAGACAGACTTCGGCCCATGACAGCCAAGCAGGCCAGCAATCTCTCGCATGACACATTTGGTTGGAGGAGCACGAAGAACGGCGAAACGATCGATCCACGTTCAGTGTTTATTTCATGGCGAAAGCCAAGTGCAGCCGATATCGAACGAGGTCAAGAGCTAGCGAAGGAACACGGTCTATTGGTCTAGAAACGACACGTGAGACAGATTCGCTGGGAACACATTACAGAAGACCAGATCAGGGCCATCGGATGCGGTTTCCAGCGTTTCGATGAAATGATGCTCGTCTTGGAAGAGGTGCTTTGCAAGCACCCCGAGTGCTTTCACGTAATCGATGGAACAAGGTTGAGCGTTTGTTTCACAAATGACTTTTGCGGAGAATCATTCGCTGATATTCCGGCACTCAGAATGTACTTCTATTACGACCAATACAACATCTACATCACGGCGGTTGATGTTGGCCCAGAGTACGACAAGGAGATTTCTTAACTCAGTATCATGAAAACACCACCAAACAGCCCCGAATTCGCAAGATTTACGAACATATCGCGGTTGCTGCGATGCAATAGTGAAGAAGCGTTCCACAGAATACGCCGCATTCACGAATCTCGTGGACCGTGTTCTATCGGTTCCATGCAAAGAGATGGATGCAACGACGCGAAAGAGAATAGCGCAAGCAGGTAGACGAATTGCCTAAGTGATTGAAAACACTAGACTCAACTTAACCTCTTTGAAATCATGGGCATAGCGGGGGATGATCCCCGCTAAAGTATTGAAAACAAAGAAAGCATCCGCAGATAGGGGAGGGGGTGGAAGGGCTTAGAGCCCCCGGTACGAACCACCATCCACCAGCAGCGTCTGTCCGGTAATCGAAGCAGCTGGCGCCGAAGCAAGCCACACGATGGCTGCAGCAACCTCTTCGGGAGTAGCCATGCGCCGGACAGGAATGTCCTGCATCAGGTCATGCTCCGCCTGTTCGAATGAAATACCTTTGGCGGCTGCGCGCTTCTCGAGGATTTCCACGGATCGGTCTGTCGAGGTGAATCCAGGACCAACGTTGTTGACGGTGATTCCCTCCGGGCCAAACTGCCCTGCCAGCGAGCGCACCAGCCCCATCACTCCAGCCCGGATGGAGTTCGAGAGCACCAGCTCCGGCACCGGCTGCTTGACGGTATACGATGTCAAGGTGACGATGCGTCCCCACTTCTGCTGCTGCATGTAGGGCAGCACCGCCTGCGCGAAAGAGACGATGCTGCGCAGGTTAAGCTGCCAGGCACGCTCCCACTCCTCCATCGTCGTCGAAAGAAACGGTTTGGCGGGTGGGCCCCCGGCATTGGTCACGCAGACATCCACGCGCCCAAGTTTTTGATGAGCAGCCTGCACAAAGCTGCGCACAGCGCTGTCATCGCTCACGTCGAAAGCAACGGTGAAGGTTTGAATACCGAAGCGCTCAGCGGCCTCACGAGCCACAGCTTCCAGCGGGCCTTGCTGGCGGGCGCAAAGCGCAAGATGCGCGCCTTCAGCGGCGAATGCGAGCGCGGTAGCTTTGCCGATCCCCTGGCTGGACGCGGCGACGATAGCGACACGGTTCTTCAGACCTGTTTCCATGGCAATGGCTCCATAGTATCCGAGGATTGGATAAGATTGGGTCGCCGCCATTCTAAAGGAGGATTTTGCCTTGTCATCTCAATGGAAGCACACGCCACTCTCAGCGATTCCGGTCGAGCATCTCAACCCGCTTCTCGAACGCCAGTTTGTGCATGGCGAGCAGTCCATGCTCGCGCGCCTCCTGCTGCGCAAAGGCTGCATCGTTCCCGAGCACAGCCACCACAACGAGCAGATCTCATACATTCTTGAAGGCGCGCTCCGCTTCACCCTCAACGGCAATGAGGTTGTCACCGTCAATGCAGGAGAAACGTTAGTGATTCCGTCGAACGTCAAGCACAGTGCTGAGGCGCTGGTAGACACGATCGATTTGGATGTATTCGCGCCGCCGCGTGCGGACTGGATCGGCGGAACGGACGCATACCTGCGAAAGTAATCTCCTGAAATTGTCCGGCCATCCTGGAGGAATCGAGATGAACGTCTCTCAACTCGACAAGATCATGAGCGAACTCACAGATGGGCGCACAGAACTGGTCTTCGACATACTCGCGGCCGGGCAGCCAGCCGCGTACAGAGATCAAAATAGCGTATCCCTGATGCAGCATTGCGCTTACTACGGCGATGTAAGCGCGATCCGATATCTTCTTGCGCATGGCGAGTCGCTCAACTCCCTGGGCACGAACCTCGGATTGAATGCGGCTTCGTTTCATGGACACTGGAGGCTTTGTAAGTTCCTTCTGGAACATGGCGCAGACGTAAATCAGCCTGATACCGACACAGGAGAAACGCCTCTCCATGCAGCACTATCCAAGACGGACCGTCTGGTCTACGACCGTGTGCTTGAAGTGCTCTTGTCCTTCGGAGCCGACCCGAATATCGCAACAAAGCCTGACGTCGAGACAGGCGCCTTCATGCGAGATTGCAGAACGAAAGGGGAGACTCCACTGCATCGCGCAGCCGCCTTCGGAGAAGCGGACACCATAAGCCTCTTGCTGAACGCAGGCGCAAGGATCGACGCCAGGGACATGAACGGCGATACGCCATTAGGATGGGCCAGTTGGTATCTGCGTCCGGATCCTATCCTGAGACTACTTCTCTACGGAAACTTCCGAATCCACCCGCAACGCCAGAGCATGCGAGCCTATCTGCTGGGGAAGCCTCAAGTCTGAGGGCCTATGGCGCGGAAAGTTCATCTGCCGCTCGACCCAAACCCCTTCGCTCCACGCGAGCTTTCCGTAAGGGTGTCGACGGCCGTGATTTCAAGATGAGTCATCGACTGAAAGGGAGACATTTGTGCGATCTTGTCCCCTTTGTGGATGGCTATGCAGGCGTCGGTTTGTTCCAGCTCAGCGTTGGTTAACGCTCCCTGCGCATCGCGAGCAACACGCAGGGAATACTTCGGCTGATTGATGTTCACCAGGCACACGAGGATCTCTCCCCGATAGCCCGCGTCAATGCGTCCTCCCGCGTACGTGACTCCCTTGGCGGCCATCGAGGAACGGTCGCCAAGCACAAAGCCACAGCCTTCCGGTCCTTCCACCGCAATGCCGGTCCGCACTCGTGCAGGGACGCCGGGCTCGAGCACGACATCCTCAATCGCGTAGAGGTCGAAGCCAAGATCGCTGCCTGCGTAGTTCACCGTAGGCACACGCGCATCGGGGTGGAGGAGTTGAACCTTGATCATTTCTTGCGGGGGAGCCTTCCTGCTTAGCTGGCGCCGTTCCCGTTGCCTTGCTTTCGCTGCTTCGCCCAGCGGCGCTTTTGCGCGTCGGCAATGCGTTTGCGGGCTTCGGGACTGAGGTAGCGTTTCTTACGGATGCCGGAAAGGCCTCCAGCGAGAAACTTACTGCCGGCGGAACCTTGTAGCAGTGACCGCACTTTTTCCAACCGGCCGATTTCTTCATCGATAGCAACAACGATTTCATCTCTTGTCATATTTCTTATCCTTAACTTTGTAAACAAAAGTGGTTCAGTTACTGGGTAACGGGAACATTGGTAAATATTAATTTAATTTAACCAACGGTTAAAAGCTTTCATAAGTGCGGTTATAGTTTCAAGTCAAAAATTTTGTGAAATATACGTGTTATTTGCAAGTTAGGTCATACGTTACCGCGATAATCCTTGTTTTATTACGAATGAATCAAAGAAGGACATTCACCAGGAATTCGCGGTCTTTTCTCTGATCTTTAAAATTGAATTACCTCATGCGTAGCATGATGATGGCGTGTTCACCAATCTACGCGTTAACAGGCCCCGGAAGTTAGCCGCCTCAGCGTCAGCCTCCATCGGGCTTTTTGATCTTTCGGCCGGAGGCTCGGCGGGACTTCTAACACCGCATATCTCCGTCGAGCTGGGGAAGTACCAGATCCGGCTCGCTGCGTCGGAAGCAGAGCGCGAGTCAGCATGCAGGCTGCGCTTTAAGGTGTTTAACCTGGAACTGGGTGAAGGACTTATGTCGTCCTACTCAACCGGCCTCGATAAAGACCGTTTCGACTATGTCTGCGACCATCTGATTGTCGAAGACCGGTCGACGGGCGAGGTCGTCGGCACCTACCGCATGCAGTCCGGCAGCGAGGCGCGCCGGCACTGGGGATACTATAGCGCGCAGGAATTTGACTTTGCCGCTTATGAGCCAGTGCGCGAGCAGGTGTTGGAACTTGGTCGTGCATCAATTGATCGCGATCATCGCTCGAGTGAAGTGCTTACTCTGCTGTGGCGGGGGATTGCGCAGTACAGTAGATCTTGTGGGCTGCGCTATTTGATTGGCTGTTCTTCCCTCAATTCACAGGACCCAGCCGAGGGCTGGGCAATTTATGAACAACTGAAGCCCTTTCTCGCATCGGCAGAATTTATCACAAGGCCAACTTCCGCATACACTTTGCCGCCGGGTAGTGGTCTGCCACAAAATCCACCCAAGATTCCGAGGCTCCTGAAGACGTATATTGGAGTAGGGGCGCGAATCTGTGGCGAGCCGGCCTGGGACCGGGAATTTGGCACGATCGACTTTCTCACCCTGCTGGATCTGCGACAGCTGACCCCCGCTGCGAGGAACCGATTTCTACCCGACGAAGAACATTAGAGAGCTTTTGCCGCAGCCGATGGCGCCTCATTGTTCTGTTGCTCACGCTGCTGCAGTTGTTTGTGCGGTTTGCATGGTTGCGTGTGCGAAAGAGGCGATTGACCCTTGCCGATCGCGCTGAGTGGATGCAGGCATCGTGTGCCCTGGTTTTGCGCCGCCTTTCCATTGCACTCACGATCGAAGGTCCTCTGCCAAGTTCGGGACTTGTAGTCTCCAATCACCTCACTTACTTTGACATCCTGCTCCACGCGGCCGCCGGCCCGCGAATCTTCGTCTCGAAAGCGGATGTGCGGTTATGGCCGCTCTTTGGGTGGCTTGCGCGTTGCGGCGGAACGATCTTCATTACCCGCGGCAGCCGCTCAGGAGCGACGGAGGCGGCGATCAGCGTTGAGTATGCGCTGCGTTCGGGCGTGACCGTGGTGCTTTTCCCGGAAGGCACGAGCACGGACGGAACCACTCTGCTGCCATTCCATTCCTTCCTCTTCGAGCCAGCAGTGGAGGCCGAAGCGCTCGTAACGGCGTCGGCGCTGAACTACGACGCCAAAGGGGTGGAGGAGCGCGAT
Organism: Alloacidobacterium dinghuense; assembly: GCF_014274465.1. Lineage (NCBI taxonomy): Bacteria > Pseudomonadati > Acidobacteriota > Terriglobia > Terriglobales > Acidobacteriaceae > Alloacidobacterium > Alloacidobacterium dinghuense. The sequence goes on from NZ_CP060394.1 coordinate 6,170,088, forward strand.
CTTTGTTACTACGGCGATATGCAGTTCGTGCCCAACTTGGTGGAAGTGTTCGAGCACGAGGGTATCCGCAGCAGGATTCGCTACGATAGCAGGCCGCGCGTCTACAGCAGCCGCAAGCACGCCGCGAATGACACCTGGGAGCGCGTGGCGCGACTCCGTCTGCGCGCCAGCCTCGATCCTCTGTCTGATTCACCCTGGCACACGACTATGGCTGGCGGGGCCCGCTGATTTTTCAGCGGAGATTCCTCTCTCATCCCCCTGATGATTGGCTTAGCAGAGTAGTTGACGAATTCTGGTAAATGTTTTCTCATGCTCTGGCAACCGAATTTCTGCAGTCCGCCACGTCTCTTCCGAGGGATACATGCAACGACGCGAATTTCTCAAAACCAGCGCCCTGGCTGGTTCTGCCTATTTCCTGTTCCGCAAGCAGGCACTCGCCGCCACTGCGGATGCCCACATCGAAGTTCTGGTCAACGAGCCGATCGCAACGATCCAGCCGGAAATTTATGGCCACTTTACCGAGCATCTGGGCGGAGTGGTCTACGACGGCATTTGGGTTGGCGAGAAATCGAGTATCCCCAATATCCACGGCATTCGCAAAGAGTTGGTCGAGAAATTGAAAGCCATCAAAGCCCCGGTGATTCGCTGGCCGGGCGGATGTTTCGCCGACAGCTATGACTGGAAGGATGGCATCGGTCCAAGGGACAAGCGGCCACGGCGAACCAATTTCTGGGTCGATGATCCGCAGGCTAAGAAGTTGCCGAACGACGCTGTGCAGAAGTATGAGCCGAATACTTTCGGTACGGATGAGTTCGTCCAGTTTTGCAAGCTGAGCAATGCAGACCCATACATCGCTGCGAACCTTCGCGCGTTGCCCCCGCTCTCATTCGATCAATGGGTCGAGTACTGCAATTCGCCCGCGCACAGCACGACATACGCTGACATTCGGGCAGCCGCAGGGTATCCCGAGCCTTATAACGTGCGCTATTGGGGCATCGGAAATGAGAGCTGGGGCTGCGGTGGGAACTTCACGCCCGAAGAATACTCGAATGAGTATCGTCGTTTTACCGCGTGGGTTCCCGACTATGGCGTCGATCCGCGCTTTGTTGCTTCCGGTCCGAACGAGGATGACGTGGACTGGACGACGCAGTTCTTCGAAGACATTTTGCACCGCCGTCCCATTCATCCGCCTTATGGATGGTCGGTGCACAACTACACCAACGCTCTTGAAGCGCTGAACTTCAACGATCAGGATGCTTATTCGCTTTTCTATAAGGGAACATCGACGGAAAGAATTATCCAGAACATGTGGACTGCGATGGGCGTCTTTGATCGCGACCACCAGACGCGCATGGTCGTCGACGAGTACGGTCCCTGGTACGGAGCAGGAACGGAAGTGGACCCGACGCACATCTTCGGTCAGCAGATCACGATGCGGGACGCGATTGTTACAGCCTTTACGCTCGATATCTTTAATCGCCACGCGGAAAAAGTCTGTATGGCAAACTGCGCGCAACTGATCAACTGCATCGATTCACTCTTCATCGCGCACGAGGACAAGTTCATCGTGACTCCAAACTTCAATGTCTTCGAGATGTACGCAGCGCATCAGGGGGCGAAAGCTGTGCGCGCGGAATTCTCTGCGCCGTCGGTTGGATTTACAGACATCGTCAAACCCGATCGGTGGGGACCTCCACGCGGCGGCGAACGTTCTGTACAGCGAAGCCTGAACGGGCTGATGGGCTCGGCATCCGTGAACGGCAAGCAGCTAACGCTGACCGTCGTGAACCCGAGTCTGACAGACGCGCGTGACACGCAGATTGCAGTTCGAGGCGGTAGCGTGGCGACTGCCACTGCAACGGTTCTTGCAGCCTCTGACATTCACGCGCACAATACCTTTGAGCAGCCCAACGCCGTTACAACTAAATCCGCGCAGGCAACGGCCAGTGGCTCGACGGTAGCTTTCGCTTTTCCGCCGATGTCGGTAACAAAGGTAGAAATCACGCTGAGTTGACAGATCGCAATGAAGGCCAAGTCATCCAAGTCCGTGAAGCCCCGCAAGCGCAGAATCATTGTTTTGGCTGCCACCAGCGCCGATGGCTTCATCGCTCGAAGTGACGGTTCGGTAGATTGGCTGGATCGTCCAACGCCAAAAGGCGGCTACGGCATGGCCGAGTTCTATCAGTCCATCGACACAATCCTGTGGGGCAGGAAGACATACGATATGGCGTTGGATTTTCAAAAGAAAGGCGTGCCCGGTTCAGCATTCGATACCAAGATCAAGAATTATGTCTTCACACGCGGCCCGCTACCGTCGGACCCACCTGCGGGAGTGGAGTTCGTGACCGAGCCCGTCAAAGCATTTGCGACGCGCTTGCGGAAACGAAAGGGCAAAGACATCTGGATGATGGGTGGCGCCGGCATTATCGGGTCGTTTCTCGATGCAGGAGCGATTGACGAATTCAAGATCCACGTCATTCCCACGTTTATCGGGGAAGGCATTCCCTTGATCGCACCAGATCGTCGCAATGTGCCTCTGAGATTGATCTCTTCGAAGAAATTCCCGGATGGTGTGGTCGAGTTGCACTATGCTGTCCAGAGCTAACTCTATCGCGCACTCTTGCCATACACGCGCACATAATCAACCAGCATTTCTTGGGGGAACTTGCTCGAAGCATCCGGCAGCCCGGGCCAATCGCCTCCGACAGCAAGATTCAGCAGAAGAAAAAACTTGCCATCGTCGAAGGGCCAAACCGCTCCTTCCGGGAGACTTGACGGCGTAAACGAAGCATAGACATTCGCAGGATCGTCCACGTAATACTCAATTTTTTTCGGCGACCAAATCAGCCCGAAGGTGTGGAACGCATCGCCAAAGGCCTGATCGTGCGGCAGCGCGAAGGGCTGGCCTATCTTCGTGCCGGTAAATCCGGTTCCGTGGATGGAGCCGTAAATCGTATCCGGCTTCTTGCCGATGTTTTCCATGATGTCGAGTTCACCGCACGCAGGCCAATGTACCGTCGATATGTTGTCGCCAAGCATCCAGAAAGCGGGCCAGAATCCCTGGCCTTTGGGAATCTTGATGCGTGCCTCGATGCGTCCGTACTGAAAACTCTTCAGCCCCTCAGACTTGATGCGCGCCGAGGTGTAATGTCCCTGGCCATCGCTGCGTGCAACGATGTGCAGATAACCGTCTTTGCCTAAAAATGCATTCGGCTTTGCACTATTACATGGTGCCTGCGAAGATTGATAGCTGCAGTAAGTTTCCAGCTCTTGATTGCCGAAGCCGTTGCTGCCCGTATCAAATTTCCAGTTTGCGAGTGAAGGTGCGGGGGCGCCAGAGTTGAATTCATCGCTCCAGATCAAGCGCTCATGCCGGTCCTGCGCCTGCGCAATTCCAGCGGTTAATAGCAACAGTGCGCTCAGCATGAGCCACGATCTGTTCAGTGTCATATTGTGCCCAATAACCGGGGAAAACACTCCGTTCAGCGGCAATCTATTTCATCCTTACGCATAAAGGCTGTATCAAAGAATCATGTACTTGCAGTTTGATGTCGCGAACGTGATCAACGAATCATCGATTGCCACACTCGTCGATTGTTTCTACATGCGCGTGCGGCAGGACGATATTCTGGGCCCGGTTTTTGCAGAGAAGATCGGCAGTGACTGGGAGCCCCATCTGGAAACGATGCGATCTTTCTGGTCTTCGCTGATGCTCGCCAGTGGTCGTTATAAAGGCAATCCCATGGTGAAGCATCTGCTGCTGGCGCCGCGGATTAGCTCTGCGCATTTCGAGCGCTGGCTCGGCATCTGGAAACAGACTACAGCCGAGCTATTTCCACCGGAAGCGGCTGCGATCTTTATGCGCAAGGCGGAAAGCATGGCCGACCGCCTGATTGAAACCATCGATCGGCACCACGCATCGTTAGCGGTTTCGAACTAAAGACTGAGTCCGCACGATTCGTAAATCTTGCTTATCCATTCCATATCGCGCAGACCCTCTTCGCCATTGGTCTTCGGTTCTTCGTTCTTGATGATGCAGTTGCTGAAATAGTCGGCCATGCGAACGAAGTGAGAAGGATCTTTGGCAGGATTCGGCTCGTCAAGAGTCGTCTTGTCGTTGAAGCTGGCCGTCAAATGCTGCCCTTCATAGGGGAAGGCGCTCTCCACGTTGAGAACCCCCTTCGATCCATGCACGCGATAGAAACCGTTCATGTTCGCGCCGTACGAAGTGTTGCAACTGGCAACAATGCCTGAAGGAAACTTCATCGTCCAGGAAGTGTTCTCTTCCACCTGATCGAAGCGACCATCGTGATCAATGGTGGTTGAGTAGGCCTTCACTTCGACCGGTTCTTCGCCAGTCAAATAGCGGCAGGCATTCAGTGAATAGATCCCGACATCAAGCAGCGGGCCGCCGCCGGCCATCTTTTTATTCAAACGCCATTCGCCTGGGCTGATATTGAAGCCGTTCGCACTTTCAATGGCTTGTACTGTTCCCAGCTTTCCTTCGCGGATCAGAGAAATTGCGCGCAGATTCGTCGGCTCATACTGGCAGCGGTAGGCGATGAGCAGCTTCACATTCGCTTGTTTGCAGGCGTCGATCATCGAATGCGCATCGGCTACGCTCGTGCACATCGGCTTCTCGCATAGCACATGTTTTCCCGCTTTCGCTGCACGGATACTGTACTCCGCGTGCATGTTGTTGGGCAGCGCGATGTATACGGCATCAATCGTTTTGTTATCGCGCATCTGATCGCAGTTCTCGTAGGTATAAATTGAGCTGTCAGGCACTCCGTATTGCGCCGCCATTTTGCGAGCCTTGTCGGGATGGCCGCTGACGATTCCGGTGATCTTCGATTGGCTCGACATCTTCACGCCGGGCATAAAGTGATCCATTGAAATGCGGCCAAGGCCAACGATGCAATAGCCAATCCGGTGATCGTCGCCTTGCGCATGAAGTTCCGGCAAGGCAGACGAGAGAAGAGTTGCACCCGCAAGGGTAGTGAACTGGCGGCGATTTAGATTCATGCCATAGCTCCGTAAAATAACTTTGGATTAGACATCAATTGCAGCGAATAACTCAGTGGTGATACCCACGCTACTCGTGATTAGATGGAAGGCATGGGAATAGCAACGGAAAAGCTGCGTCTCAGCGAGATTTCTCCACGCATCATGCAGTCGGAAATTCGTTCGATGACCGTAGAATGCGATCGCCTTGGCGGAGTGAATCTCGCGCAGGGCGTCTGCGATACCGAGGTGCCTTCTGTCGTAATTGAGAGCGCGATCAAGGCCATTCATGACGGTCACAACATTTATACGCGCATGGATGGACTTACGCCGCTGCGCGAGTCTATCGCGCGAAAAATGGCGCACTACAACGGTATCCACGTTGATCCCGAATCGGAAGTGCTGGTCACTTCCGGTGCAACGGCAGGGCTGTACGCCGCGTGCCTGGCACTCTTCGACCCCGGCGATGAGGTTGTGCTGTTCGAGCCGTTCTACGGCTACCACGTCAATACGTTGTTGAGCCTTCGCATGCAGCCCAAAGCAGTGCCGATGGCAATGCACACATGGGAGATTGATTTCGGCGTCCTGCGTGCAGCCATTACGCCGCGCACACGGGCGATCATTGTCAATTCGCCATCGAATCCGTGCGGCAAAGTTTTCAGCCGCGCTGAGTTTGAAAAAATCGCAGCCCTTGCGGACGAACACGACCTCTTTCTTCTTACCGATGAGATCTACGAATATTTCCTCTTCGATGGCAGGGAACACATCTCGCCCGCGTCGCTTCCAGGAATGGCTGAGCGGACGATCACAATTTCAGGACTGTCGAAGACCTTTAGTATCACAGGATGGCGTATTGGCTATCTTGCAGCTGACAAGCGCTGGCTCGGCTCGATTGCTTACTTTCACGACCTGACCTATGTTTGCGCGCCAACACCTTTCCAATACGGCTCTGTTACAGGGCTCGTTGAGCTTCCCGATAACTTCTACCTGCAACTGGCAACTGAGTATCAGGCCAAGCGGGATATGCTTTGCTCTGCATTGCAGGACGTCGGTTTTACGCCCTCGATTCCGCAGGGCGCTTACTATGTGCTGGCCGATGTCAGTGCTGTTCCAGGCGCCACTGCGCGTGAGAAGGCGCGCAATCTGTTAGCGCAGACTGGAGTGGCAGGGGTTGCCGGTACTGCATTTTTCACCGGAGGTCGCGGCGAAGAAATCATGCGCTTCTGCTTCGCCAAGCGCGACGAGGATCTGCAGCGTGCCTGCGATGCCCTGCGTAGCTATCGCATCTGAAATTCAGGCGAGCCAAGAATCAGCGCTGACATTGTATCCAGCTGCTGCGTAGCATCTGCTGGTGCAGCAGTCTGAGCCAGTTGCTCACGAATGACCGAGTTTGTCTTCGCAGAAACATCTCCGGCAATCAGCAATTGCTCCATCAACTCAAGAGCTTCGTCCTGCCCGCTAGGCACAGCAGCCTTTTGCGTCATGATGGCTGGTTCGACAGCGACGCGGTGCAGAGAATCCGGCGAAGTCGCAGGCCGCGCCAGCAGGCCGTCGGCAAGCAGGTGCGGAGCGTCGAACTTCATTCCGCCGAGCTTGCTCGTGGTCAACTGCATGGAAAAATTCAGCCGGTCAACTAACGCCGCAGAGTTCATCCAGTGATCGGCTGTCATCGGGTATCCGGTTGGTGGCTGCATCTGGTAAAGCGGCTCGCCCATGCGAGCCAGCGTGCCCACCAACGCGCCGGGGTTCGTGGGATTCGTATCTGTGGAACGAAACGCCGAGGCGACGAATTCGAGCGGCGTCTTTACCTTATTGCGATAGTTTGTGCGCGACCAGAATTCAGGGGAGTGCACCATGGTCCGCAATACCTGCTTGATATCGCCGTCAGAGGAGAGATAGGTCTGCGCCATGCGATCGACCAGTGCCGGAGGGGGCTCGTCGGCGACAAAGCGCTGCGCTAATTTGTAACTGATAAAGTGAGCGGTCTGCGGCTGCGCGGCCAGCCATGTCAGCGCCAGTACGCCCTCGTTGAAGCCATTTTCTTTGATCGTCTGCCCAAACCACTTTTTCGTGCCCGGCTCGTGCCACCGCGGATTAAAGACAAAGGGCCCACCCAGTTCGGGATGATCAATCGTCCAGCCAGTAAAAATCTTTGCCAGGTTCGTGACGTCAGCCTGCGTATAGCCGCCATTAACGCTGACCGTGTGCAGCTCCATTACCTCGCGGCCATAGTTTTCGTTCAGGCCACGGTCTTGCTGCTTGGGATTGGCTTTCTGCCGATTGGCGGCAAGCGAATCAGGCCCAATGCTGGTGCGGTTGTCGAGATAGTCGAGCATCGCCGGATGCTCCGCGGTTGCCAGCAGCAGATCTTTGAACTTGCCCAGGGCATGTTCGCGGATGGCATTGCGTTCGTAGTCCGCGAGATAGTACGTTTCGATGGGATTTTTGTGCAGGAAGATATTGAAGTGATTGAACCAGAAATCGGTCATCACTTCTTCAAGCTGCCGCTCGCTCAGAATCGCACGCAGAATCTTTGCCTGCTGCAATTCATTCTGCGCTACCCCGATGCCTGCTGCGCCGCCACCCATCATCTGAAAGATCTCGCGCTCGCGTGGGGTGAAGTCGTTCATGAGCATCGTGCGCTGCGGGTCGGTAACGCGACGGCAAAGGATCATGCGCTGTTCCGCCGGCAAACGCATGATTGCCTGCATGCGCAGGCCTTTCTGATAGCCAAGAATCTGATCTGCCAGAGTCTGTGCTGTTGGGCCACTCTGTGGCTCATCCTCCATATCGATCGGCGGAGGAGCCTGCTCGGCATTCGTCTGCATTACCGGCATCGAGGCACTCTGAGTCTGGTTCGCCGCTGCATCCCGTGCCTGCTTGCGTTTGTAGCGTTCCAGCATGACTTCGTATGCTCCGGCGAGCATCGGATCCTGCGGCATGGCGAGTTTGCCGGCATCAATCTGGCGAATCACGCCCCCATCGGGAAAGTTCATCGCCACCTGCGGCGGAGCCATCGTCAACGATGGAAAGGCGGCTAGCCGTTTGTCGAGGTCGGCATTTGAAATGGAGTCGGGATTCAATTGTTGTTCAAACCACACCTCCCAGCCAATTTTTGTGACCGCCGCCACATCTCCAGGCCGCGGACCAAAGGTGAAGCGAGCAAGAACTTGCTGTGCGCGCTCCTCGTTCGTGAGTGGAGGAAGTACCGGTTCGGCTTTGGACGGAACTTTATGATGAGATGCAGCGTGTGAAGGGCTCTGCGCGACCGCCGCGATCGGCAACAGAGCAATGGCAAAGAGGCTTAGTGATAGAGTTGTGCGGATCAACCCATGCTCCTGACAACGGTATAAACCGGAATCCAGGCTTAGAGTTGCGCCGGTTGTGCCTTTACCTGTCTCGATCGCGTCGTTTTGAATAAATATGTAAGCACTGGCCGCGCCAGGAGCAGAACCCCAAGTACAAGGGTGATCGTAAGCGGCGTGCGCACGCCTGATTTTACCCCCCACCAATAGTGAACAACCCCCGCAATTGCCGATACATACGCCAGCCGATGCAACGCTTGCCAACGCTTGCCGCCCAACTTGCGGATCGACCACGTCGTTGACGTCAGGACGAGAGGAACGAGCAGCATCCAGGCGGTGAGTCCGGCGGTAATGAATCGCCGGCGGGTAATGTCATTGATCATCGCGCTTAAGCTGAAGTTCGAATAGAGCCAGACATAGGTCAACAAATGCAGGCATGCATAGAAGAAGGCATAAAGACCCAGCATCCGCCGGAAGCGGATGAGCCAGCTCAGTTTCGGAATCAGTCGTCGCACCGGCGTAATTGCAAGGGAAGTCACCAGTAAGCGGAGCGTCCCCTTTCCGGTAAAGAAAGTAACGGCAGCTATCGGATCAGCGCCAAGCGCATCCGGTACGGTGGTGCTGGCCTGCCAGAACTTCCAGGCCAGCCACATAACCGGCGCAAGGCACGCGATATGCACCAGCACTTTCAGGAAAACGATCAGTCGATTCGGCATGATTAGTAGTATTTGCGCAGATCCATACCGTTATAGAGGCTGGCCACCTGGTCGCCATAGCCATTGAACATCAGCGTCGCGCGGCGTTGTTTGAAGACCGGTTCGCCGATACGCCGCTCATACTTCTGGCTCCAGCGTGGGTGATCGACATTGGGATTCACATTTGAGTAAAACCCGTATTCATTCGAGGCCTGATCGTTCCACGCTGTGTGTGGCTGCTTTTCAACGAAACGCACTTTGACAATCGATTTTGCCGACTTAAATCCATATTTCCACGGCACCACGATGCGCACAGGCGCGCCATCCTGGTTCGGCAGCGTCTCTCCGTAAAGCCCGAAGCAGAGCAGCGTCAGCGGGTTCATCGCCTCATCCATGCGCAGCCCCTCGGAGTAGGGCCAGTTGATGGAAGACTGGCTGAGTCCCGGCATCTGCTTGCGATCCGCGAGCGTCAGGAACTGTACGAACTTGGCATTGCCAAGGGGTTCGCATTCCTTGATGAACTCAGACAGTGAATAGCCAACCCACGGGATCACCATGCTCCACGCCTCGACGCAGCGGAGTCGATACACGCGCTCTTCCTGCGGACGCAGCTTCAGGAGCGTGTCGATATCGAAGGTCTTCGGCTTTTTCACCAAGCCTTCCACGGTCACCGTCCATGGTCGCGTCTGCATCCTCCCCGCGTTCTTTGCTGGATCGCCTTTCTCCACGCCGAATTCATAGAAGTTGTTGTAATTGGTGATGTATTGGTATGGCGTCAGGTCTTCGCCGGTAGTGGAAAGCGGACTCTTCACCGTATCGAGTTTTGTGCCAGCATGAACTCGACGACTCGGTTCGAGAATCCGCGCCATGCGCTCTCCGGCAAGCGCCGCGACTCCAGCGGCTCCGGCTGCAGCCATAAACTTTCGCCGGTCCATGTAGGCAGATTTTGAAGTGATTTCAGAAGAAGGAATGTCGCTCGATTTGCGGATCAACATCGGTCAGTGCCCTGTTTCTCTAATTACAGACTAAAGTACGCATTTACCTGCGAGAGTAGATGTTTTTGCTGCTCACAAATAAATCCAAAACTTGTATGGCTCCAAAAAGCGATACCTAAGCAATTGGAAGCCACATCTTATGATTCATAGGAGGGGTGAATGGTTACAGATAACCTGCACGCAACGCAGAAACTTTCACCAGAGGAAAACGACCGCATGCGGCAGGCGTCCGAGTTGCTGCTTGCGGCACGTCGTGATTCGCAGCCTATCGAAAGTCTGCCAGAAGCACTGCGTCCACACATGCTCGATGAGGCCTACGCACTGCAAGACATCATCGCCCGCGCTTTGGGACCAATTGGCGGCTGGAAAGTCGGCGCCACATCGCCCGACGCAACCCCCGCATACGCCCCTATGCCGCTGCTCGGCGGCTTCGCGCACAGCGGGCAGACGCTGAGCGAATCGTATCGCCGTTACCGTGGCGTCGAAGCCGAAATCGCCTTTCACCTCGGCAAAGACCTTCCTGTTCGCAAAGAGGCTTATACACGCAAAGAAGTCATCGACGCGATCGCTTCAGCGCATCCGGCCATTGAACTCATGGAACCGGCATTCCTCAATCCCGATATCGTCGACCGGCTCTCCATGATTGGCGATTTGCAGATGAATGGCGGCTTCGTCTACGGCCCCGCACTTCCTTCTTGGCAAAGCGCTGATCTCACAAAGGAAACTGTCGTTGTGACCATCGACGGAGCCGTTCGCTTCACAGGCACCGCTTCGAACCCCGCCGGAACCGATCTTCTGCGGCTTGTTACATGGCTGGCGAATGAAGGCCAGCATCGCACCGCCGGCCTCAAAGCCGGTGACTGGATCACCACCGGAAGCTGGTGCGGCAAGTTCAACGCAAATTCTGGATCGGAAGTGCGCGTCACCTTCTCAACCTTCGGAACAGTGCAGGTTTACTTTGCCTGAGATGCAAACGGCCACTCGCGGCGTCTGTAGGCGCGGGCGAAATACAGAAGGCTGCCCGTCACCGCAATCACTCCCGCATACACAAATTCGCGCGAGGCGTCAGGCCGAGAGAACACGATGAACAAAAAGCCGGCGAGCGCTAGAAGCGGCGGCAGAGGGTAAAACCACAAACGAAAGGGTCGCGGCATCTCTGGACGCCGGATCCGCAGCAAAATTACTCCGACCTGCTGCAACAGGTATTGCAGAATGATCCGGATCGCCACCAGCGCCGCGATTACGTGCGAGAGATCAAAGAAGCAGAAGATTGCCGCGACAACCCCAAGCGCAATCAGCGAGACGTTAGGAAAGCCGTGCCTCGGATGCAAAGTTGCGAATGAACGGAAATAGTTACCATCGAGAGCCGCGGCATACGGCGCGCGCGAATAGGTCAGCAGCAGAGAAAAGACAGAAGCGAATGCCGTCCACATCACCAGCGCAGCCAGCACCCGTGCTGCCGTCACTCCGAAAGTCCGCTGCATAAGAACAGCAACCACAGCGTAACGCCCATCGCCGCCTTTCACCAGTTCCTGCCATGGAATCACGCCGAGTACGCTGATGTTCATCAACAAATACAGCACCGCGACGATCGCAATCGAAATCAGCACAGCGCGCGGAATCGTCCGTCCAGGATCACGCACTTCGCCGCCGAGAAAGCAGACCGTGTAATAACCCCAGTAGTCGTACGTTGCAATCAGCGTAGCCGCGCCCAGCCCTTGAAAGAACGCCGGAGTGAGATGAAATGCGCCTGCCGGCATGACTACTTGCGACGCATGAAAATGTGTTACTCCCGCGAGAATGACGGACCCGATGGTTAGCAGTACTCCCGACCACAACACCCACGCGAGTCGCCGGATGGTGCTGAGATTGCGATAGAGGAGCGCAAGAATCAGCAGACAGCTTCCTGATGCAAGCAGGCTGGTGTAACGAAGGTGGGACATTCCCGCAACCGTATTGCCAAGAGACGGCCAAAGATATGCGGCATACTGCGAGAGGCCGATGCAGCCCGAAGCAATGGAAAGGGGCGCGCTAAATCCAAGCTGCCAGATGTAGAGAAACGAAGCCCAGCGTCCCGCGCCGTTGCGACCGTAAATCTCACGCAGAAATGTGTATGACCCGCCCGCCTCCGGCATCGCTGCGCCCAGTTCCGCCCAAACCAGGCCATCGCACACAGCGATCAGTGCGCCGAGAATCCAACCCAGCATTGCCTGCGGTCCACCCATTGCAGCCACCACGAGGGGCAGCGTAATGAACGGTCCCACGCCGATCATGTTCATCATGTTCAGCGAGACAGCGTTTCCCAGGCTCAGTTGTCGTTTCAGTTGCGACGGCATGCTTCGATCATCATCAAAGAGTGAAAGGCAGTCAGTGGATTGTACACTGGGCTTGAACCCTTTCCTGGAGACTAGACAAGTAGATGCAGCCTGCCGGACGACGACTCAAGCTGATTGCTACACTCGCGCTCGCTGCGACCACCGCTGCGCAAACCCAGACAGTTCCCTGGGCCACGCAAATTGCGGCTACTCCCGACGCACAAACGCTGCCAGAAGACCGCGGCGCCGATGGTCTATGGCAAACGTTGCGCAAGCTGCATACCTGGGCCAGTCTTATGATGATCGTCGCCCACCCCGACGACGAAGATGGCGGTATGCTTACCCTCGAATCGCGCGGGGCCGGAGCGCGCGTCGCCATGCTGACCCTCACGCGGGGCGAGGGCGGGCAGAATGCCATGTCCGGGGAGGAGTACGACGAGCTTGGTCTCATCCGCACCAACGAACTTCTGCGTGCTGACGAATTCAGCGGCACTGAACAATATTGGTCGCGAGTCACCGATTACGGCTTCTCGAAAACCATCGACGAGGCCTTCGACAAGTGGGGACACGACCGTGTTCTCTATGATGTTGTCCGTGCCGTACGCCTGAACCGCCCTCTGGTCATCACATCAGTCTTCACCGGTAATGTCACCGATGGCCACGGACATCACCAGGTCTCGGGCGAAATGGCGCAGGAAGTTTTCAAGGCTGCGGGTGATCCAAACGTCTTTCCCGACCAGATTGCTGAAGGCCTCCGTCCATGGTCGCCAATGAAAATGTATGCGCGCTTCTTCAGCTTCGCCATCAATGGAGAAGGCCCGCACAAAACCATGTTCGACTACGCCACCGGCAAGTCTTCGCCGCTGCATTTGCGCGATTACGTCAACCAGCGGTGGATGGATGACGTCCCCGCAACGAACGTCGTCATCCCCGAAGGCGCCTTCGATCCCGTACTGGGACGCTCCTACGTTCAGATGTCGCGCGAAGGCTGGAGCGAGCAGAAGTCGCAGAACGGCGGGGGTAATCCGCCGCTTCCCGGTCCATTCGACGTCGACTACCACCGCTACGCATCACGCATTGAAACCAAAGATCAGGAAACGTCCTTCTTCGATGGGATCGACGTGTCGCTCCCCGGCATCGCCACTCTCGCGCACGGCGACACGCAATTCCTTAAAGATGGCCTGCGCGAAATCGACCGCTACGTTACGAAAGCCCTCTACGCCTATATCCCGTCCGATCCTTCGAAGATCGTCCCCGACCTCCACGATGGCTACCTCAAAACGCAGCAACTCATTGACGCGGTCAACGCCAGCTCGCTTAGCGTTGACGATAAAGCCAACGTCAACCACGAACTCAATATCAAGCTTGCGCAGTTCAACACCGCCCTTGCCGAATCGCTTGGGTTGCAAGTGAACGCGCTCGTTACGCCGAATCTGCAAGCAGACCGCAACCCGTTCGGCGGCAGCTCTGCCGCATTCACTTTCCTGCACGCTACTCCCGGCATGAATTTCAACGTGCGCCTGCATGTTACCAGCGCGGGGCAGTGGAGTCCTGGCGGTAAACTCCGTCTCGCAAAAACATGGCTCGTCACGCCTGAGGGTGAGAACTGGCCAGTGCAACGGGTGGGGGGTCCAGTTGCTGCCAGCGCGCCCGAAGCAGACGTGTATTTCAAGCTTGAAGTCCCAAGCAAAGCCGCACCTACCCGTCCATACTTCAGCCGTCCTACAATCGAGCAGCCATACTACGACATAAATGACAAGCGCTGGCTCAATCGTTCCTTTGCCCCCTATCCCGTCGAGGGCTGGGCCGAGTTCAACTATGACGGCGTGCCCATTCGCATCGGACAGGTGGTCCAGACCGTTCATTGGGAGCATGGCCCGGGCGGCGTCTATCAACCGCTGGTTGTCCTTCCACAAGTCTCGGTCAACATCGGCGCAGGCGCCGGTGTTGTGCCGCTCGATGCCAAATCCTTCCCGCTTACCGTCGCCCTTAGCAATGAGCAGCAAACTGCTGCGGATGGCGAATTGCATCTTGAGTTACCGGAGGGCTGGACCGCCGAGCCCGCTACAGCAAAATTCCATCTGCCGATAAATGATCCAGCTGCAATTACCTTCACCGTGCACCCGACGGCGTTAGGGAAAGAGGCATACAACATTAAGGCCATCGCCCGCAGTGGCAACTTCGAGTTCAGTGAAGCCGTCCAGCAGGTCGGTTACCCGGGCGTCCGACCGTATTACTACTATCACCCGGCCACCTATCGCGCGCGCGGCGTAGATGTGAAGATCGCCCCCGGTCTCAAGGTTGGATACATCATGGGCACTGGTGATGATGTTCCGCAGGCGCTGGAGCAGATCGGCGTCGTTCCGCATCTGCTTACCGATGACGAAATTCTCCACGGAGACCTCGCGCAATACGACTCCATCGTTCTCGGCATTCGCACCTATGCTGCGCGCCGAGTGCTCGCTGCGGCCACGCAGCGCCTGCTCGATTATGCGAAGAACGGTGGTACTGTCATCGTTCAGTACAACTCCGGTGAATACGACCGCAACTTTGGCCCATATCCGTATACGCTCGGTCGGTCACCGGAAAAAGTGGTCGACGAAAAATCCAAAGTCACCATTCTGGATCCAAACAACCCTGTCATGTCGTGGCCGAACAAGATCACCGAAGCCGACTTCGATGGCTGGGTCGAGGAGCGCGGTCACTCCTTCATGCAGTCCTGGGATCCGCACTACACGCCACTCACCGAGACGAATGATCCCGATCAGGACCCGCAAAAAGGTGGATTGCTTTACGCCCGATACGGGAAGGGAGCTTATATCTATGTTGCCTATGCCCTCTACCGCCAGATGACCGAAGCAGTACCCGGCGCTTACCGGATTTTCGCGAACTTAGTGAGTGCCGGTCGCCCTCCACGCTAGTGATTGGAGGGCCGGCTATCTTGCGTTGGTCAGCCTTATGAAAGAAGGGCTTTTTAAAAGGTTGTTGCGGTTGTACCCCGATTCTCGGCTTAAGGTGCCGGTGGCAGGGCGACGTCGTCCGAAACATATGCCTTTAACGCAGTGCCCTGTTTGATGTCGATATCATGCCCGTGCTTGATCAGCCCAATTGGCCCAAATAGCACTGTAAGTGCAACTGTGCTGGTGGTTGCACTGTTGCCTTCTTTTCCCTTGGTTCCGCGCAGATGTATCTTCGTATCTCCGACTTTGAGGTAATCCAGACGGACGCTTAAGTCGCCGGGCTTGCCCATCATGCCGGCCTTTTTGGCGTTAGTGACTTCGCCGAACGCGTGGATCCCCGCTTTTGCGACCACGACATTGCCAACCTTCAAGTCTTCAGCCAGAGAAAAAGCGACCGGATCGCCTTCAGCGGCTGTCTTGGAACTGAGATCCTGCGCAAATGTCAGAGGCACATCTTCGCCTTCTTTGAGCATGTATTTGCCCGATGCATCGGGCGTAACCGAAACTGCCACTGGAGCCGGTGGGGTTACGACTGGAGACGCAGTCGTTGTCTGCTGACCGTGAAGGAGGCCAGCGGCAACGAGGAGGATCGAGGGCCAGTAGCGAAGGCTCTTCTTCATACACACTTCCTAATTAGTTTTGGGAGGAGTGTAAGGAGATTACCTACGAGCCCCGTCCTTATACAAGTAAAAAGAATTGGCTCGAATGCCTTTGAAGAGACGCACTTACCAGGCAATTTTGTCCGGAAAATACTCCGCAATCAGATCGTCGTAGTATGGCTTCAGCTCTTGAAAATTCGGCTTGGCAGCGCCCTTGGAGTAGAGGTCGTAGGGGTTGAACTTGCGCACCCAGTCGAACATCTCCTCATCGTGTGCGGTCATCAGGTGCGTGTACGCGCCGTGCTTGTGCGCCGGATAAAAGGAGTGGTAGCGCAGCATGTAGAGCGCGGGTTCGGGCAGGTAAGGCTTGGCGACATTGTAGATGTACTCGTCGTGCCCCCACGAGAGATGGACCTTGTTGAGTCCACAGTTAGGCTCGTAGATGCCGTACTCGGTCTGGTACTCGGGAACTTTGCTGTCGGAGTTGGCAGCGAAGTAGTCGCGGAAGACAATCTCGTCGGACCACGCACAGCCGACGGGAAAGGTGTCGCCGACGACCGCCCATTGTGGCTCGCCGTAAAGGCAAAGAACCTTGCCAAGATCGTGAATCAGGCCGGTGAGAACCATCCAGCGCGGGTGGCCGTCTTTGCGAATGGCCTCAGACGTCTGCAGAAGGTGCTCGATCTGTGTCAGGTCGGTGTCAGGGTCACTGTCGTCAACGAGCGTATTGAGGTAGTCCGCCGCTTCCCAGATGCTCTTCTTGCCGCGCTCCAATCCAAGGAATTCCTTCTCCTTGGCGAGAACGAAGTCGACTGTCTGGTTGGCGTGGTTCAGACGATAGAACTCAGCAACGCCGGGATTGGCCTGGGCGTCGTAGTTGCGGAACTCTTCCTCTGCCTTGCCTTCCTTGTAACGGCTGGCGACGAAATCATCCCAGTCGTCAAGGTGTTCCATGGGCTTTTCGGGCGTGATGGTGTGCATGAGAAGAGTCCTCCGGCTAACGCCAATATTATAGGGGCGTCGATAGACGTTCGTCACCCGAAATTACCCGATTTTCAGGCCTGGTAGCGATTCCACATGTTTCCCGGAAATGGCCGGTATTTTTTCTCTGGATATGACTTTTGACAGCTTCGGAACGATGCCATTAGGTTAATCGAGATGCTGAAAGCAATCTTGACCGACGTGCAGTTCTGGATCCCGGTAGGCGTTCTTGCCATAGGTGTGGCGTTGCTGGCGTGGCTGCATTGATGAGCGCACGCGCGAGCACGACAAGCAAGGCGCAGGCTTCCATGCACGGTTTAGGCGTCGCCTGCGGCCTCGCAGCCGGGGTCTGGCTGGGGGGTGCTGAGGCCCCGACGAAGCTGGTGAATGTGGGCATTTCACCCTTTGCCGTATCGCTGGCGATGGTGCTAGGCGTATTCGTCGCGCGTTGGACGCTTCCCACCCTGTTGAAAGGGACCGACTACGTTTTCACCGACCTGTTCAGCAAGCCGCATCTGATTGTGTGGGCGGTGCTGGCCGGTGCGCTGTGGGCAGTTGCGAACACATTGACGGTCTTTGCCATTCGTGATGTTGGCCTGGCGATCGCGTTCCCGCTCTGGAATGCGAACAGTCTGATCGGCATCTTTTGGGGCTGGCTGCTCTTTCAGGAAATGCGCGGCGCGGGCATTGGCGTAGGGTCTAGAGTTCTCGGCGGAGCCCTGGCGATCATAGCCGGGGCGGTCGTACTGGCATTTGTAACAGTGCAGCATACAAATATGGCTCACGCACGCGCAGTGCATGGAATTCTCGCCGCGCTGGGCGCGAGCCTGCTATGGGGGACAATGTATGTTCCCTACCGGAAGGCGTACGTGAGCGGGATGAATCCGCTTTCGTTCGTGACGGTATTCACGCTGGGTGAACTGGGAACGATGTCTCTACTGGCAGCTGCGTTTGGTGGTGGTGTGACGCATCTGCATGGCGAGTTGTATGCGGCGCGGCATGTTGTGTTCTGGATCTTTCTCGGCGGATTCTGCTGGGTGATTGGTGATCTGTTTCAGCAGTACGCGACCAAGTACATCGGCATCGGTCGTGGCATTCCGCTGTCCAACACGAACCAGCTTTGGGGGCTTGCGTGGGGAGCCCTGGTCTTTGGCGAACTTGCACGCGTAAGCGATACAGGACGCTGGTTGATTCTGCTGGGATCCTTTCTGATGATCGTTGGTGCGGTGTTTATCAGCTCGGCGGCTGCTCCGGCGCGCGAGCAGGCCTCCGGACGCGATGCAATCTCGCGCGAGTGCGAAAAGTATGGGTTGCGTTTTGAAGATTGCGTTGCGGCGCAACTCGGAGCCCTGCATGGAGACCATGAAAAAGGTAAACGGCCATGGTGGGACTTCTTAATCGTTGCTGTAGCCGTTGCGATTTTTCTCTGGCTGGGGTTGCAGGCGCAGGTGCCTCCATTGGCGATGAACCTTTTCTGGACGGCAGTGCTATGCGTACTGTTGGTGTTTGCTGTCGTCGGATGCGGCTGGCTGCTTTGGAAGAGAACTCGCTTCAGCTAGGGCCTGTTAACACTATTAGGGCGAACAGCGTTGCGAGCAAAAACCAGGCCAGACGAGGCGGAGTCCGAAGGCTGTGGCGGGACCACCGTCGAGGACAACAACGAAGTATGGCCTGATTCTTGCCGCAACCCGGAGGGAGAGGGCGGATTTTCCAGATTGCTTCGTCCCTCGTCGCTAAAATACACCCGGTATTTGTCACTCCTCGCTTCTCGCACTCAGAAAAATCCGCTCCTCTCGCTGTCGTCCTAATAGTGTTAACAGGCCCTAGTCACGTAACCATTGGAACTACAAGCATGCAGGCCGCGATCAGATTCGTTCGCAGACCTGTCTGCCCGTGGATTCGTCAGAGGAGATGCCTTCCCTTCATGAAATTCCGACTCAGGACGACGAATTAAAATCGCCACCATGACTACGATGGCGGCTACCAGATGCGAACGCGATCGGGTGGGGCGAGGTAGAGTTTTTCTCCCGGCTTCACGTTAAAGGCCGCATACCAGGCGTCGATGTTGCGAACCGTATCGGCGCGATACTCCCCTGGCGCGTGCTCGTTGGTGAGGATCTGCTGGCGCAGCGCCGCTTCCCGCGTCTTCGATCCCCAGTTTTGACCGAAGGCGATGAAGAACTGCTGATCGCCGGAGAATCCATTCTGCTGCGGCGCGATTTTGCCGTTGAGCGAGGCGTGGTAGCCGTCATAGGCGGCGGCAATGCCAGCCACGTCGGCAATGTCTTCCCCTAATGTCTGCTTCCCATTAACGTGGAGATCAGGGAAGGCAAAGTAGGTGTCGTACTGCGCAGCGAGTTTGGCCGTAGATGCGTTGAAATGGGCGAGGTCTTCCGGAGTCCACCAGTTGCGCACGCGACCCTTCGAGTCGAACGCGGCCCCTTCGGAATCGAAGGTATGGCTTATTTCGTGGCCGATCACCGAGCCGATCGCTCCATAGTTGGCTGCTGCGGGAGCCTGCGGATCGAAGAACGGCGGCTGCAGGATGGCAGCGGGGAAGTTGAGCGCGTTCTGCAGCGGTAGGTTGACTGCGTTTACCGTCTGAGGTGTCATGCACCACCGCTTGCGATTCACTGCCGTGCCGAGGCGCGCGATTTCACGCTGATAATCGCCGAGGCTGCCGCGCCAGAGGTTGCCGAAGATATCGTCCGGCTTGACTTCAAAGTTGGAGTAGTCTTCCCAGGTTTCGGGGTAGCCGATACCGACGTAGAGGGTGTCGAGCTTGGCCTCGGCTTCGGCTTTGGTCGCGGGGGCCATCCATGAAAGCGCATCGATACGCTTGTGGAATGCAGTAATAAGGTTCGCGACCATGGCCTGTGCCTGTTCTTTTGCTTCGGGAGGAAAGTAGCGCTGCGCGTAAAGCTTGCCGACCTCATCGCCGAGCAGACCATTCACGACGAAGATGCCGCGTTGCCAGCGTGGGCGCTGCTGTGGAGTGCCGCCAAGAATCTGTCCGAAGAAGGCGAAGCGCTCGTCAGCAAGAGCTTTGGGCAGTATGCCGGCGTAGTTTTCGATCAGATGATAGGCGAGCCAATCCTTCCATGTGTCGAGTGGGGCCGAGGCGACGACGGCAGACTCGCCGGTAAAGGCAGTCGGTTGCCAGACGATGAAGTTCGGTTGCTTGTCGAGCCCTGCGGCCTGGAAAAATTCCGTCCAGTTAAGGCCGGGAGCCTTTGAGGCAAAGTCCGACGGTTCCCAGGTGTTGTTGGCTTTGTGGATGTCCTGGTTCTCATCGAGCGGAATGTGTTTCTCCGCGATCTCGTGTTCGAGCGCGATGATGTTTTCAGCCCGTTTCTCGGCGTTATCGAAACCGGCAAGTTTGAGCATGGCGGCAACGTGCGCCTGGTACTTTGTGCGTAGCTCGACCATATGCGGGTTGTCGCTCAGATAGTATTCGCGATCCGGCAGTTGCAAGCCGCCCTGCATGATGTAGGCGGTGTAATGGTCCGAATCGTTAAAGCCCGGCGCAACCCAGAGACCGAAGAGATTGGGCGTGTGAAAGTTGGTGTTGTTGAGAGCGTCCACATCGGCGCGCAGGCTCTGACCGAAGGCGCGGGCGAGATCATTCTTGTCCTTGATGGCGGCGATGGCGTCGAGGTGTGGGCGAAGCGGGTCGAGACCTTTCGCCTCGATGCCGGCCTCGTCCATATAGGAGTTGTAAAGGTCGGCGATTTTGCGCGGGCCGGAGCCTGCCGGCGCGTTCGACTTTGCCGCTTCCTCGATCAGATCGGCGGTGCGTTTGTTGCTCAGGTCGGCAAGCGCGCTGAAGACGCCGATGCCGCCGCGGTCGGCGGGAATCTCGGTGCGCTTGATCCAGTTGCCGTTGGCGTAGAGATAGAAATTGTCGCCGGGCTTGACTGCGTTGTCGATATTGGCGACGTCGATGCCATGCTCCGCGTGAGCGGAAACAAAGGGTAGGGCAATGAGGGCGCAGGCGGCGAGTTTCAGGGTTCGGTTCATGGATCCAATGTGCTCCGTAGGTGCTGATAGGGCAAACATTGAGGGTAGCACGCTGGGCTGCTACGCTGGCCAGCGAGTGACGATGCGGGCGCACCGTGGGATGAGCGTAATCTCGACCGGTTCCAGATAACCCGAAACAGAGATCCCAGCGTCACATACTGGTTGTTTTCGAAACCGCCGTCTTTACGGATGTGTTTGCCATGGGGGTAGCAGGTGAAGCTGGTTGTACTGATGATTGAGGTAGAGCAGCCCGAGGGGCTTTCTGCGCGCAAACTGGTGCTGGAAAGTGCGAAACATAATGTGCTCACTGCGTATGACGGGCGTCATGGTCTTGAGCTGATACGTCGTTTCCCCAACGTCGATCTTGTGGTCGTGCATCGTTTCGTCACCGGCATGCCGCCGCAAGAGTTAATCCGGCAGGTAAAGGCGATCGATCCAAAGATGCCGGTTGTTCTGTTGTCGCCGGTGGAGGATTCGGAACGGCTGGGCGCTCAGTATGTGATTTCGAGTCACGAGCCGCAGATGATGCTTACCTTACTTGAGGAATCCTTTGGGGCATCAGGAACAAATTACTGACTCTGTCATCTGTTTGAGTTGCTTCACTGAGTTGTCCGGCATGCCGACTTGTCAGAGTTGATTGGGAATCCGATCGTGCTGGCATGAGCGCGTATTTCCGAGTTTATGTACGCCGATGCCGGACTGATTCGCGTTGCTACCAAGGACAGAGACGCTGTATACCAGAACAAGTTCATGTGGCTGTTTACTTTTCTCCTTGGCGCTTTGTTTTCCCATCCTTGTTCGGTGGCGAGCTCCATTCACCATTACGTCTATCGTGCGCTGTTTTCGCTGGCGATTCTGTTCACCGTTTATGCGATCAGCATGCGGCGGTCACTGCTGGTGATCGCGCGTTGCTTGGGTGCTGTTTCTAGCGGTTCTGGTTTTGCGGCATTTGTCAGCTTACGGGGGAAAGAGTGTGCCGGAGAGGGTTGAGGGGTAGCGCGGGTGTCGCACGGTTTCGTAATCACTATTCAAGGAAAGATGACCGGACTGTAAATGGATGACACCGCACTCTCCCAGCCTGCTCGGCGTGGCTTCTACCGGCCTGAACTCGATGCTTTGCGGTTCTTCGCATTTCTCTGCATCTTCTTTCTTCACACGCTGAGCCGTGCGAACATAGGTGCGATTGCGGGGCGTATCGATCTGAGGGATGTCCTTACGGACAGCCTGAAGTTTGCAGTGAGCCTGTTTTTCCTGCTCAGCGGATACCTAATTACCGCCCTCCTCGCAATGGAGAAAGAGTCCGCCGGGCATGTGCATCTGGCGGCCTTTTACAGGCGCCGAATTGCAAGAATCTGGCCTCTTTACTACAGCTTTATCCTGGCCGTGCTGCTTGCAGGGACGGTTGTAAGCAAACTGCGGCCTTCGGGATGGGCTCTGGCTGCGTTTACCTTCCTGAGCGGGAACTGGTTTCTTTCCCGGATTGGGGGGATGACAGGCGGCCTGGGCATTCTCTGGAGCGTAAACATTGAGGAGCAGTTCTATCTGCTTTGGCCTCTATTGATTCAGCTTGGTCGGGGGCGTAGCTGGAAGCTGAGCTCTGCCGGCATTCTCGCATGCTCTTATCTGATACTTTTGGGCTTTGGTCTGACGGGGCGCTATTCGGACCTGACGCTGCGATTTAATACGCTGGTGGAGATGCAGTATTTTGCCGGCGGCGCTCTGCTGGCGGCGACGCTGCCACGCGATGGCCTGGATATACCGCTCATTCTCCGGCCTCTGATTGCTCTGTCCGGCCTGTGCTGCTGGGCAGCAGGAGTTCGCCTCTTCAGCCGGTTTTATGGAGCCGGGATGCAGACTGTCCCGGCGTGGTGGGGGCCGTCCGCACTCTATGGCTGCGTCCTGGCGGGATGCGTTCTTCTGTTTCTCAGTTTCTACGGAATGTCCCCGCGATGGTTACCACGGCCGCTCTTGTGGCTGGGCAAGATCTCCTATGGATTGTATGTTTACCACTCGCTCATTCTCGCGCTTTTGCCAGGTTTTCCGTCAGGACGGGGATACCTCGTGGCGCGTCTCGCCGTTGCACTGCTCTCGACGATCTTGATTGCAGGAATTTCCTATCGCTGGCTTGAGAAGCCGTTTCTGCGATGGAGGGAGCGCTTTACGTTTGTGCCCAACCGGCCGGTGTAAGCTGGCCACCGGCGACAATTCGACTACCACTATAGAATATTTACCGCCCGCGCGGCGAGCAAAGCCACAGTTGTAAACGAAATGAACGCCTGGACCATCATCAGGCACTTCGCCCATCGCGACAGGACCGGCACGTCCGTCGGTGAAAACGCGGTGCTGGTGTTGAAGGCGAGGAAGAGATAGTCGACAAAACCCGGGCTCCAGCATTGCTCGCCCATCTCGCGTTTTGCCTGCTGGTCGAGCATCATCTGCGGAAACAGGAAGGCTCCGTCGGTATGGACACCGCGCAGTTCGCGGGCGCGTGGGCCTCCTGCATCGAGCCGCCAGTACCACGATGCAAAAACGAGGATGTTCGCCAGCCACAGAGCCGCGGCCGAGCGCAGCAGATCCTGCGGCGCTTCCTTATGCGAAGGCAGTGCGGCGATGAGCAGGTAGAGCGACCAGAGCATGTCGAGCGTCACGATCGAGGTCAGCACGTATCCCAGGACCTTATTCATTGTGTCCAGTCCGCGATAGCGTGCCCAAACAGTTGGGATCGTCAATACCGCGACGACGGCTATGAGCAGCCACGCGGGGCCTGCTGACAAGGATTCGGGCATGGCAAGCCGCAATCCGCCGACGGCAAGCAGGGCAACCATGGCGGGCCAGCGAGGTTCCAGGCGCTTGGGAGCGTTGTTCATGGATCTGTTCCCATCATGCAGGGTTGGTTGGCCCGGAGCAACAGATTGTTGTAGCCGCCAGATTGCAAACGACATCCTGAACTCATGGCGGAAAATATCGTCCACCTGGACTGATAATGAGACCAATTTCATCTTCCTGATTTGCATCTCCATGCTCCGCGTGTGTACACCTGCGATCGAAATCTTCGCAGGATGTAACCGTTTTGGTACTTCTCGTGCTGGTATTGGCAGTATTCGCTCGTTTCACTGCAGGAACGTAAACAAGCGTACACAGGCGATAACGGCGATATACGACGCGATAAGAGAGGGGCATGGGGATGGTAAAACGGTCAAGGCCAAAGCTGATGTATGTGCCGTGGGATGCCGATGCTCTGGCTGATGCTCTGTTTGGAACAGAGGATCTAGCTCAGGCCCGGGTCCTTGCCAAGGCTCTGGCAACAAAGATGGTGGACGACACGAGGTTGGGCAAGCCTCAGGTGAACTATCCGAAAGAGAACAAGGTTGAGGCGCAAGCGCAGGAGAAGACTTTAACCGAAGCGCTGATGCAGCAATGGATGCGCCCTCTTTTTGAAGCCATGAGCGGAGAAGAACCTTCCGCGCAGGTTTCGCGGTATCTCGAGTGTTAAGCAATGCAAGTTCAAGAAGAGCAAGGGGTTAGAAAGTAAATGTAGTCTATCTTGTACATTGAAGAGGATTTATGGGCTCGTCATATCAACTGTTGAAAGACTGCGCTCCCCCGGAACCGCTATCGGGCGGAAACGAATACAAGCTCTGCGTCGACGGCTATCTACTCAATTTCAAGCATGCGGAAGCGCAGGCGAAAGAAGCCGCGGCAAATGCCAATATGACTGAATCAGCCGATGCCGCGGGTCATCAGGAGCAGTTTGAGCAACTGAAGGCGGCTGTCGTTGAGCGGCATGAGGTCATGCGCGCGCAGTTCAGTCACGTCAAGGATTGCTTTATCTGCTCGGTAGCCTTTGGGCTGACTCCCGCGCCCAAGCCAAAGCAGGATAGCGCTTCGTTCGGACAGTTTCTGGTCAGATTCATAGGCGCAGCATGGCCGGCAAGAATGAAGGCCGGGGCTCAGCGCGTCTGAGTTGGTTGTTCGGGGTGTCGTCGGCTCGCCGACGGTCAGTTTTGAGTCGATTACGTTTTGCCGTTTGTTGGCCGAGCTTGCCATCTGAGCCCTGTCAAGCCCCTCAAACGCAAAAAATCTTCTAACTGACACATTCCAAAGCGCAAAAACGCGCGCCAGTTTGGCGTACTATTACCGCCCGAATTGCTAAACTGGATATAGAGAGAAAAGAGCCCGCCCAGAGATGGCGGGCTTTCGTGTTTTTGGAGAACCTCAACCTCATCTCCGTGAAAACCGCAATTCACAGTGAAAACCGCAACTCTATTTAAGCCGTCATTCTGACGACCAACGGGAGGAAGAATCTGAACGATGAAGGCTGGGAAAACACCGCCGGATCTAACCCAAGCCCTCACAAGAATTTAGCGAAAACATACGGGAGAGCCACAAGCCACGATCAGGCAAGAAAACGGGTGCCCCATCCTACGTTCTCGTCTTTTCGAGAACGTAGGGTGGGTCTAAAAAGACCGCGCGCAGCGCGCACCATATATAAGCCCTAACCACTAGCAAAAAGAAGAATTTACAAAGGGACCAATATATTTGACGCATCAGATTGGGCTAAACTATTGCGTTTCAAGCAAATACGACTTACCGAATGAACGTGCCGTCAAAAGTATAAGCCGCTCAGATTCTATAACTTACTGTTCACTCAGTTCGATTCTGATGCGTCAGCTATATTGGGGCCTTTACAAAAAATATAGGGGGAGCCAGACCCAATGTA
Organism: Alloacidobacterium dinghuense; assembly: GCF_014274465.1. Classification (NCBI taxonomy): domain Bacteria; kingdom Pseudomonadati; phylum Acidobacteriota; class Terriglobia; order Terriglobales; family Acidobacteriaceae; genus Alloacidobacterium; species Alloacidobacterium dinghuense. The sequence goes on from NZ_CP060394.1 coordinate 6,195,682, forward strand.
CAACGAGTGCCGACACATCTTCACCAGCGGGAAAAAATGCCAATCACCCGCGCTTAAAACCGAGAACTTCTGCTACTACCACTCGAACACCCGCAAACGCCCGTCACCCGCGAACCAGCCCTACGAGCCCTACATCGAACCAAAAGAGATCGCCCTCAACCTGTCGCCGCTCGAAGACGCCGACGCCATCCAACTCGCCATCTCCGACGTCGTCCTGGCCTTAGCCGCCAACCGCATCGACTCCCGCCGCGCCCGCATCCTCATCTACGGACTGCAAGTGGCCTCGCAGAACAACCGCCACCGCGCCGCCATAGCCGCAAAAGAAGCGCCGACCGAGCAAACAGTTCGCGAAGCCCATGAGCACGCAGACGGCACCCTGATCGGCCCGGAAAAGCAAAGCCCCGAACCGGAAGAAGCCGCCGCCAGAAAACGCCCGCCCAGCCTCGGCGAAATCCTGCTCCGTCAAGCCGAAGAACTGAGCGCCCGAAAAGCAGAAGAGGCCAGGTTGAATGCAGAAACTCAACAACAAGCCGCGCCCGAATCTGAGCAGCCGTCCGTGATCGAGATCCCGAAAATACAGGCGGTCGCCGACACGGGCGAACCTGCAAACAGAACCAGGAGGCAGAGAATTTTGAGTGACTGCGTTTATGATGGCGGCGTATGGAGGTGTCATGTCGAGAACGGACGATCGGAGTCTGCTCAGTGCCCTGCTGGACTCGTGGGACCGGAACAATACCATCCTTGTGAATTTGCTTCGCGCTCTGCCGGAGGGAGGGCTGGATGCAAAGGTGGTGGAGGGCAGCCCGTCGGTTGCGAGGATGTTTATGCACATCCACTATGTGCGGTTGGTCTTTGTCTCCGAGGATGCGCCTGAGTTTGCCGGACCGGTGCCGGAGGGCGAGTGGAGGAACGGGCGAGACCGCAGCCGCATTGCCGACATGCTGAACGAGAGCGGCAAGGTGGTGCGTGAGGCGGTAAAGGGTCGGCTCGAGTCAGGTAAGGATATGGATCTCCATTACGACCACCCAATTCTGTTCCTGCAGCACATGATCTGGCACGAGGGATATCACCATGGGCAGATCAAGCTGGCTCTTAAGGTGACGGGGCATGCCTTCGACGATGAGAAGATTGGGCCGGTGACCTGGGGTGTTTGGATGGATAAGGGGCGGTCTTAAAGCCGATCTTTTATTCCCCGGGCTGGAGCCCGGGGCTTCTACCGGGAGGCACTTTTGCGCCTCTTTTTATTTGGGGGGCTTCGGATTTGGGGGCATCCGGCGCCCGGCAGTCCACTCTGACGGTCGCGTGGCACGAGCGGTCCTATGAGCGTATGCTCATAGATGTAACTTACTCTCGCCTCCAGCCACTCCCTCGCTCCAGACGAGCCGCTTCTCAGGTTTTCAACCGCACGAGTGAAGGGCTATGGACATTGTCAGAAAACACATCAGCAAGTCGGGAAAGAGTGTACTTGTGTTTCGCCCGCAGCCAGTGATTGGCAGCCCGGGCGTCATGCCGCCTGATGCGCAGGCTGAGGCAGGCATGCAACGCATGGGCGCAGCGCCTGTGCGGATCGATGCGGTGCGCAACAGGTCCAGCCCGCTAAGCAAGTAACCGGATTTGAGGCAGTTTATGATTTCGCAATGCAGCAACGAGGAATGCGGGAAGCCTCTTCTGTATCTGGACAACGGCCGCGTGGTACGAACGATCAAGCAGGTTGATAACACGACTGAGATTCAGCATTTCTGGTTATGCGGCGATTGCTATTCCGGGCCGGGGTTCGCGGCCTGAAAGCCCTCGCCGGACAAGAGCTGACGCCTCGATCAGCAATCTTCCTCGTCTCAAGCCAGATTCGATCTGCTCCAGACGGGCCGTACTTTCACTCTCGTATACGTGGCGCCATCCACCGAACGGGCAGCGTCAATGAATGGAGTTTCTCATGACCTTAATTAAAAAGTCCGATGTGCAACGTCATACTTCTACCGGATCGCGCGAGAGCCGCCAGAGTAAGCGTCCGTATGGAGCCCATGCGACTCCGGTAAAGCACGAGCCAGAGACCCCGCCTGTTGAAATTAAACCTGAAACGCCAACGGCAAAGCCGGCGAAAAAATAATTGCTCGATGTCCAGCTGGGGACCCGCGAAGCGGCGAATTCGCAGGTGATTGTGCGGGAGTTTGCGGATTGAGTTGCTGAGAGTTGAATCTCACTGCGTCCTTCGGACTGTGCTCTACCCTGCGACAGTGAGGTGCGGCTCTTCGAGCCGGGTTCCATCCGCCGGCGTGAATGGCCGGTGTTTCTACCCCTGGAGGCGCTGTCGCGCCTTTTTTCATTTTTGGGGCTTCAGATTGGAGAATGGACGGAGCCGGCACTCTAAGGTTGACTTCGTCGTGCTTGTGCAACAATGGGAGCGCTCGCTGATAATGCGACGCATCGCGAATCGCTCTCTGTTTGTTGAGCCGCGCTTTTCCCACAGTGTCTTCTGATTTCCATTGAATCCGAGTCAAGAAGGAGAACCATGATCTTCGATAAGAACGACACTGCTGTGGTGTTTATCGATCCGCAGAATGAAGTGTTAAGCGAAACAGGCCTCGGGTGGCCGCTGCTCCACGAAAGTCTTAAGGAAAACAATACCATTGAGAATATGGAGAGCATCTTCAAGGCCGCGAAGTCGTATGGATTCGAGGTTTTTATCTCTCCACACTATTTTTATCCCACTGACAAAGGATGGAAGTTCAACGGAGCTCTCGAAGCCGATGAGGTGAGCGCCGGCATGTTCGCTCGCAAAGGAATTCTGAATGTCGACGGTCTCAAAGGGTCGGGCGCAGACTGGCTGGAGCGCTTTAAGCCTTACATTGACGATGGCAAAACCATCGTTGTCGCGCCGCATCGCGTGTTTGGACCGGAGACCAATGACCTGGTTCTCCAACTGCGCAAACGGAGGATCAGCAGGGTCATCCTCGGCGGAATGCTGGCGAACATGTGCGTCGAATCTCACTTGCGGGAATTGCTGGAGCAGGGTTTTGAAGTTGCTGTGGTGAAAGACGCAACGGCAGCGCCTAAGCATCCTGAATGGGGCTATGGCTATACGGCGGCACTGATCAATTATGCATTTCTCGCACACGCGGTTCTGACAACGGATGAAGCGGTCAAGGCGATGGGGCGCTGAAGGGTAGTGGATCGACATGCCTCCCATGTCTGAAGGAATTCTCGAGTCTTCGCTGTACGTCGATGATGTGACCGCTTCAGCCCGGTTCTACGAGAAGATCTTCGGGTTTCGTGTCATCAGCGATTTCGGAGATCGCGGATGCGCGATGCAGGCCGGCAATCGCCAGGTTTTATTGCTGTTTAGGAAGGGCGGTTCGCTCCAGATCCAATCTCCGCATGACGGCAGTGGTGAGCTTCATGTCGCTTTCGCAATTCCGGCTTCTGAGCTGGCGAGTTGGGAAGCGTGGCTGGCGGAGAATGGAATCGCGGTGGAAGAGACGCGCACGTGGGAGCGGGGTGGGCAGAGCCTGTACTTTCGCGATCCGGACCGGCATCTGGTAGAGATCGCGACGCCGGGTGTCTGGTCCATTTATTGATGCACTTCAATGCACTAAAGTTTGGTTCTGTGATAACGCCGAGGGTGCCCCACGTCTCGATTTTGAGACGTGGGATTGTAGTCTGTCGGCATGACCAATGGTCTGGTCCGCTACCAGCAGGCGGGCGATCCGCACTTTGTCACTTTCAGTTGCTACGACCGACGGCCGTATCTTGGAATGGCGGCAGCGCGCGACCTCTCTGAGCGGTCGCTGGAAGCGATGCAGCTTCGATACGATTTCTTTCTCACGGGGCTATGTCGTGATGCCGGAGCATGTGCATCTGCTTATCAGTGAGCCGAAATGGGCCGCGCCCATTCAGAAATGGTAAGATTGTCTTACTATGCAGACGCGAGTTTCCACAAAAGGGCAGGTTGTTCTTCCGGGTCCGCTTCGCCGCAAGTTGGGGCTCCGCACCGGGGATCGGCTGGAGGCCAGCATTGAGAACGGACGCATTGTGCTGGCTCCAGAAACGAAGCGGGCGCGGCGTGTGAGGATCACGAAAGATACGCTGACGGGGCTTCCGGTTCTGGATGCGGGCGCGGATGCTCCGGCGTTGACGAGCAGGGAAGTTGAGGAGATTCTGGCGAGCTTTCCATGAGATACCTGCTCGACGTGAACGCGCTGGTTGCGCTGGGGCTCAAGAACCACGAATTTCATGACCGTGTTGCCCACTGGCTGCGGGCGGAGCAGTTTCCTCCGGTGGCTACGTGCTCGATTACGGAGTTGGGCTTTATCAGGGTGCTTGCGCAGGCTTCCGCTTACGGGCTTTCGATTGCCGAGGCGCGCACGGTGCTGCTTCGTTTGAAGAAGAGCCGAGTGATGGAGTTCAGCTACATTGCGGATGATCAGGATGTTACTTATCTGCCTGCCTGGGTCACGAGCGCGAAACAGACGACGGATGGTCATCTTGCGCAGCTTGCGCGGAGAAATGACGCGGTGCTTGCGACGTTGGACGGCGGGATTCGTGGCGCGTTTGTGATTTCGCTTAGTAAATAGGAAATGATCCCATGTCTCTGCGAGATATGGGACACTCAATGTTCCTAATACACCAAAGTTTGGTTTGGCAACGATACCGAGGGTGCCCCACGTCTCGATTTTGAGACGTGGGATTGTAGTCTGTCGGCATGACCAAGGGTCTGGTCCGCTACCAGCAGGCGGGCGATCTGCACTTTGTCACTTTCAGTTGCTACGACCGACGGCCGTACATAGCCCGTGAGAAAGAAATCATATCGAAGCCGCATCGCTTCCAGAGACCGTTCAAAGAGATCGCGCGCAGCCTCCGTTCCAAGATACTTAGAGGGGGCGCTTGCGCCTCTTTCCTATAGGTATGTCTTGGGAGCGGAAATCTCATTCTCAATCAAGCCTAAGATGTCTTTGAATGGCGCCCAGCCAATTTTGATCAGTCTGGTAATATTTACACCTTAAATGCATCCAGGGTTCTAAATTGGAACGTCCAGGATACATTAAAAATAATCCTGGATATTTTTATTGACACTCCAGGATAGTCATTGCAAGATTAATTTGCAGTTTTGCTCGTCACAAAATTTAAGCCGATGCCACGATTGGAGGTCGCGTCATCGGCTTCATCAATAACCCTAACCACCACCGCAAAAGTGGAAGAAAGAGAGATTAGTAATGTCTAGTATACCAACTCTTACACCGTCTGAGAATTTCGGAAATTTGACTCACGCTTTCCAATCTGCCGACTCGTCTGCGCGGCCTTACAACGTTCTTACTGGATTCAATCTCGGCAGCAACACTCTATTGTTGAGTGTCCCAATGCATCAGTTTTATGAGATTTCCGCAGTGGCTAACGAACAAGGTCTCGCAGAGCAATCTGCTGAGGGAATGATCGCTCAGCGTAAGCTCGATCCGAAGCATGCAGCAAAGCTGGCAACGTACATTCTAAAGGGTCTCGTAAACACGCTCATTGAACGGAAGAAGGCTCTCAAAGAAGAGCCTAGCCACGCTTTGGCGGTAGTTCAAAAGAGTTTGGGTAAACAGCCGTATATGGCGCTTCAGCCTGTTGTTGCCAATCTACGTCCACCGAATTGCACGCCGACGGGTGAGAATTTGCGTTGGAAGGAGCTGCATCCTGGAGTGATCACCGTGTACTTAGGAGACAAGGACGTGCTCTGGGTGATCGACGGACAGCATCGTCGCTATGCCCTAGAACTCGTCTTCGATTTCTTAAAGGAAATCAAGATGAGCCATGAATACCCAAAACGTCTGAAGCTCTACCCTCTTGAAAAAGGCCAGATGATGACACCCGATGAACTGGCTGTCTGGATGGACGTCTACGAGGTGGCTCGCACGACTTGCAAAATCATGGTAGAGGTTCACCTGGGATTAGATGCTTTTCAGGAACGCCAGCTATTTCATGATCTGAACAACCTAGGCAAGAAGATCGAAAATAGCCTAGCCTTTGCGTTCGACAGTTCGAACCCGATCAATTTGTTCATTAAGGATGAATTAGTTGAAGGCAGTCTACTTAACGCATCTGTCATAGAAAAGGATATCGTTGACTGGCACAACGATCCTGGTGCGATTACCTGGAAGGATCTAACTGCTATCAACGCGATCCTGTTCCTCAATAAAACAAATATCAAAGGTGCTCAACCGGGGGAAGTTGCCGATCGGATCGATGTCGCTCGGAAATTTTGGCAATCGATCAATCAGATAGACCACTTCGGACAGGCACAGGCGCGAAAGAAAACAGTCGCTGCTCAGCCAGTTATGCTAAAGGCACTCGCAAAACTCACATATGATTTTGCTTTTGGCAGAAGCCACGATCCTCAAATTTTGGAGAGGTTACTCGATGGCATCCCACACCTCGATCTATCGCACAAGAACCCGATGTGGCGTTATTACGAAATGGATCAAGTAGATCGGAAGTCCTCGGGCCTTACCGAGCTTTCGGAATACTTACCCTCCGACGAGATTGCGGGTGGCGGGGGCGCAAACCGCGATATCGGGCGCTACGATCCGACTGAGCATACGATGCGGTTTGGCGCAAAGCATAACGACATTTTCCCGCTTCTCAGCGACATGGTTCGTTGGCGGCTCCAACTGCCGAATCGTCACCAATCATCGGATTCCGATGCGGTAGCAGCAGATTAAACAGAAGTCGGAGAATAGCGCGGTGCTCTTCTCAAGAGTGGGTGCTCAAGCCTTCCGTTTTGTTTTAAGGACTGGGCACCTTCATTCAATTTGAACGTCGGGTGCTCTTTTTCCTTGAGCGCTTGCAATCCCACAGACCCTGTGATACAAACTAAACATTCAAGTTTGCTCCTTGTGAGCGAGCCTGAATTTCATGCAGAGTGGCTGAGGGACGGGCCCTGTGACGCCACGACAACCGGCTCAAGCAATTTGAGACATCGGTGTCAACTCTCGCTCACCTTCAGTGGTGGGGTACATGAGATTCGGGGTGCAAGCTGTATCGCATCTCGCTAAATCCCAGGTGTTAACAGTACCGGTAGTTTTGCAGTAGCTGTACCAGAGTTTTAGTCACGTGGTGCCCGTGCATTTTGCACTCGTCGGGGCGTATTCCGATGAGGCTCCCATGCCGCTCTCGGATGCGAGGGCAGAATGGCTTCATCTTACGAGTTGTGTTGTCGGGAATGCGGGAAGCGGTATGAGAATCAACCGCTCTCGATTTGTGACGAGTGTTTCTCGCCGCTGGAAGTACGGGTTGATCTCGACGCCGCGAAGAAGACGGTGACGCGCGAGTCGATTGCGCAGGGTCCTACCAATATGTGGCGCTACCAGGCGCTGCTGCCGGTCCCCGATGATTACGTTCCGCAAACGCCTGCGGGATGGACGCCGCTGGTGAAGGCTCCCCGGCTCGCCGGACGGATCGGCGCGAAGAATCTCTACATTAAGAACGACGCGGTGTGCATGCCCACGCTGAGCTTTAAGGATCGCGTGGTGGCTGTAGCTCTCGCAAACGCCCAGCGGTTTGGGTTCGATACCGTCGGCTGCTCGTCGACGGGGAACCTGGCGAACTCGGTGGCGGCGCAGGCGGCGAGGCTGGGGCTGAAGACCTACATTCTGGTTCCAGCGGATCTGGAAGCAGCGAAGATTCTCAACACTCAAGTTTACGGTGCGAACCTGATTCGCATTGATGGCAACTACGACCACGTGAACCGGCTCTCGTCGCAGATTGCGGACCGCTTTAGCTGGGGATTTGTGAATGTGAATCTGCGTCCGTATTACGCGGAAGGCTCGAAGACTGTTGGCTTTGAGATTGCGGAACAGCTGAGCTGGCGCTTGCCGGACAACGTGGTTGTGCCGATGGCAGGCGGGTCGCTGATTACGAAGATTCGCAAGGCGTTCAAGGAGTTGATTGCGCTGGGTCTGGTGGATGCGAAGGATGTTCGCTTCTTTGGCGCGCAGGCTACGGGGTGCTCGCCGATTGCACGCGCAGTCAAAACGGGCGCGGATCACATTGAGCCGCAGCGGCCTTCGACGATTGCGCGCTCGCTGGCGATTGGGAATCCGGCGGACGGTATCTATGCGGCGAAGGCGATTCGCGAGAGCGGTGGTTGGGCCGAGGACGTCTCGGATGTCGAGGTTGTTTCCGGCATTCAGGAACTGGCGGAGACGGAAGGCATCTTTACGGAGACGGCCGGCGGCGTGACCACTGCGGTAACGGCGCGGCTGTACGCGCACGGGCGCATCAAGCCGGATGAGTTGACGGTGACCTGCATCACCGGCAACGGGCTGAAGACGACCGATGTTCTCGCTGGCGCATATGAGCAGTCGGAGGCGATTCGTCCGCGGCTCACGGATTTTGAGAACTACATCAACGAAATTAAGGAATTGAACGAGCTGGTATCGGGAGGTGTCGATGTCCGTTAGAGTTTTGTTGCCGAATGCGTTTCAGAAGCACACGAATGGCGCGAAGGAGTTGCAGTCGAGCGCGTCGAATCTGCCGCAGCTGATTGATGAGATCGAGGTCACGTTTCCGGCGCTGAAGACACACCTGCGTGATGAGACGGGGAATGTGCGGCGGTTTATCAACTTTTATGTCAACGAGGAAGACATTCGCTTTCTGGGCAATGAGAAATATGCCTTCAAGGATGGCGATGAAGTGCTGGTGATTCCGTCTATTGCCGGCGGGTCCTGGCCGGACTTCGCGCCAAACGGCAACTGCTCTTGCTGTTCGTATTGCGGGCAGGAAGATTGCACCTGCGGCTAAGTTCCCTCCCCAATTGCCACTCAAGAATGCGCGGATTTCGTCCGCGCATTTTTGTTAGTAGCTGAATTCCTGACGAAAATTTGACGGTTTTGCTTTACGCCGCCCCTTGCGTGAGTAAATTTGTGCGCGTAGGATTCAAACAGTTGTTTGAAACGATCGTTTAAATAAAAACCATGGTTGCTAAGAAGAGGGTTGGGAAAGTCGTGCGGACGAAGTCTGTGCGCGAAGGGAAGGGCGCGTCTCTGGAAGACGCGCGGGCGCGGCTGATTGAGGCCGCGATCGAGCTGTTCGCGAAGAAGGGCTACGAAGGGACGAGTGTGCGCGATCTGGCGACGGCTGCGGGCGTGAACGTGGCGGCGGTGAGCTATCACTTTGGCAGCAAGGATGAGCTGTATCACGAATCACTGCGTGCCTGCCTGGCGGCCTGCAAAACGATGAGGGATTTGATGCAGGTGCATCTTGACGTTGCGCAGCGCGCGAAAACTCGTAAAGCGGCGGAGGAAGCGTTGCGAGGGTGCATCCAGGATTTTCTGAACGTGCTGATGTCGCCGGAGGCGAGGCATAGTCATCTGGTGATGCGCGAACAATCTGAAGGAAAGCCGCGATTTGAGCCGGTGATCCGGGAATTTTTTCAGCCGGTTGGAGTCATTTTGCGCGACGTGATTTTGTTGCTGGCACCGGGGCTTTCCGATATGCGGGTGTTCATGGTGATCTCTGGGATTATCGGGCAGTGCCTGCATGTCTATAAAGCGCGTGTCTCGTACCGCGTGCTGGCGGGCGTGGATTCGCACAGTCCCGAGTACATCGAGATGGTTTCGAAACATATTGCGCATTTGACGGCACTGGGATTGCGCGGGCTGGAGCGCGAGAAAGGAACGAGCTAGCGATGTGGAAGATTGCGATCAAGATGCTGATGGGCGACCGCAGCAAGTACTTCACGCTGGTGAGTAGTTTGATTGTCGTCTCGTTTCTGTTTTTGCAGCAGGGATCGATATTTTGTGGGTTGATACTGCGGACTGCGCGGCCGGTTGAAGTGGTGGGAGCGCCGATTTGGGTAAGCGATCCGCAATTGAGAAGTGTGGATGAGAGCAAACCGCTGCTTGATACCGACCTGCAGCGAGTGCGGAGTGTTCCGGGTGTGAAGTGGGCTGTGCCGCTGCTGTTGCAACTGGTGTCGGCGCATTTGCCGGATGGAAATTTTCAGACAGTGCGGCTGTATGGGCTGGACAACGATACGTTCTTCGGTCGGCCGAAGATGATCTCGGGCGATGGGCAATTGCTGGCGCAGGATCAGGCGGTGGTGATTGGGCGGGCGGAGTCAGAGAAACTGAATGATCCGAAGCCTGGGCAGGTTTTCGAGATGAACGACAACCAGGCGCGCGTGGTGGGAATTGCGGATGTGCCGCGCGACTTCTTTTCGTATCCGTTTGTGTATGCGTCGTATGATCGCGCGCTGCAGTATGCGCCGCAGCAGCGCAAGCAGTTGAACTTTGTGCTGGCCGCTCCGGCGGATGGTGTGTCAGTGAGCGAAGTCACGAAGCGGATTCGTGAGGCAACAGGGCTGGCGGCATATTCGGAGCAGGAGTTTCGCTGGCTAACGATGGATTACTACCTGGAGAACACGGGGATTCCGATCAGCATTGGGATTTCGTTGCTGATGGTGTTTCTGGTGGGCATGTCGATTGTGGGGCAGACGTTCTATCAGTTCGCGCTTCAGAATGAGCGCTACTTTGGCGCGTTGAAGGCGATGGGCACGAGCGGGGGGACGCTGACGAAGATGATTCTGTTGCAGGCGCTGCTGGTGGGACTGGTGGGTTATGGTGCGGGCGCGGGACTGGGTGGAATCTTTGGGTTGATTGCAGGTGGGCAGGACAGCAAGATTGCGTTCGCGACTCCCTGGCCGATGGTGGTGATTAGTTTTGTGGCGGTGATTGCGATCTGTTTGCTGTCGGCGCTGATCAGTATTCGCAAAGTGGTGAAGCTGGAGCCGGCGGTGGTGTTTCGTGGGTAATCGAATCCCATGTCTCGAAGAGACATGGGGAACCCATTTTCTTGCTTGTGTTGAGGAAAGCAGATCCTTCGTTGCTATGCTCCTCAAGATGACAAACGTTTGAGTTAAGTGGAAGAGTATGTCGATTCAATCCAATGTTGGTGGATGCCACACAGAGAATGGCACGCATGCGGCGTGTTTGCGGGGTGTGACGAAATTGTTTGGCGTGGGTACGACGGAAGTACACGCGTTAAACAATGTCGACTTCAACGTGCACACGGGTGAGTTGCTGTTGCTGGTGGGGCCTTCGGGATGCGGCAAGACGACGCTGCTGAGTGTGTTGGCGGGGATTCTGGATGCGACGTCGGGTGAAGTGGATGTGTTTGGGACTCGCATTGATCAGCTTGATCAGCAGGAGAAGACGGCTTTTCGGCGTGACAACGTCGGCTTTATTTTTCAGCAGTACAACCTGCTCCCGACTCTGACCGCGGCGGAGAATGTCGCGATTCCGCTGCTGATTCATCGTGTGGAATTTGAGGAAGCGGTGGAGAAGGCGCGGGTGTATCTGGACAGAGTTGGCATGGCGGATCGTGCAGAGTTTCTACCTTCGCAGCTTTCAGGTGGGCAGCAGCAGCGCGTGGCGATTGCGCGGGCGCTGATTACAGAACCGCGGTTGATTGTGTGCGACGAGCCGACCGCGGCGCTCGACGGCGATACGGGGAAGATGATTCTGGAGATGTTTCGCTCGACGGCGCTGACGGGTGATCGCGCGATTGTGGTGGTGACGCATGACAGCCGTATTTTCCCCTACGGCGACCGCATTGCGGAGATGCTGGACGGGCGAATTCTTTCGATTCATGAGAATGAACTTGCGCCGGGTCATAGTAAGGAGAGTGTGTGATGACGAAGCGGCTGAGTATTCTTCTACCGCTGTTGGGAGTGGTTTTGATTGCGGTGTGGGTTACGGTTTCGGCGCGGCGCGTGCCGCATGAGAATCCGCTCGCTGCGCCGCCGACCGCCCCGTATGAGAACTCGATTGCGGCAACGGGAATCGTTGAAGCTTCGGATCGAAACTACAATCTTGCGCCGCCGGTCTCGGGTCAGTTGAGTGCGCTGTATGTCAAGGAAAACGACATTGTGCATCGTGGTGACAAGCTGTACACGATCGATGATCGCGAGCAGCGCACCATCGTCGAGCAGGCAGACGCGAATGTCGCGAAGGCACGGGCGACGGTGCAGACGGCCCAGGCAGATATTTTTACGCAACAGGCAAATTTGAGCAGCGCCAAGGCTGCGGTGGATACGGCTAAGGCTACGTATGACGATGCGAGCCAGATTGCCGAGCGCAATGAGGGTCTGCACAAGGACGGCATCGTTTCCGACCAGGCGAATATGACGAGCACGAAGACGCGCGATGCCGACGAAGCGCGATGGAAGCAGGCCGAGGCGCAGCTCAAGCAGGCTGAAGCACAGCTGCATAATGCGGAGGCTTCGCTTACGGAACAGCAGGCGAATCTGCAGACGATGATTGCGACGCGCGATCAGCAGCGGGTGCTGCTGGAAAAGATGACGGTGAAGTCTCCGGCGGAGGGAAAGATTCTGCAGGTGAACAATCGCGTAGGCGAGTATCTGTCGAGCACGTCGGGCACATCGCCGGTGCTGTTTGGCGATACGGATTCGCTGATGGTGCGTGTGGATGTGGACGAGATCAATGCGTCGCATGTGCTGCCGGGGTCGACGGCGATGGCGATGCTGAAGGGCGATTCGACACGGCAGTTTCCCATGCAGTTTGTGCGGATTGTTCCTTACATGGTTCCGAAGGAGAATCTGACGGGATCGAATTCAGAGCGCGTGGATGTGCGAGTTTTGCAGCTTGAGTTTCGCTTTGAGCCGCCGCAGTTTCCTGTGTATGTGGGGCAACAGGTGGATGTGTTTATTCATTCGCCGGAACGGGTGGCGAATTAGGTAGCGCTTTGCGCGGCTATGCTTTGAAGGCAGATCCTTCGCTTCGCTCAGGATGACAGCGTGGAAATTAGTCTTCGATGACATTGGCGAAGAGGGCTTGGTCTTCGGTTAGTGGGCGCGGGCTTCGGGTGGCTACCAGCAGATAGCACTCGTCGTTCATGTACTTTTCGATGAAGTCGCGGACGCGCTCTAGCACTCCGCGTTGGGTGGTGTGCATTTTGAAGGCTTCGATCTTGCGCTCTTTCCACTGGCCTAGTTCGAGGGATAGGGAGTACGGGACGCGGGCCGTCGTTGCTCCTTCGTTTGAGTTGTAGACGGAGATCCAGGGCGTGCTGGCGTAATAGAGTTTTTGTGGCGCGTAAGGCTTGCCTGCGTTGGAGAAAAGTTGTCCGCGCCCGGCCCAGTGGAAAGCGGCGGTTGCGGCGAGCGAGGTGATGGTGTGGTCGCGATGTAGATTGACACCGCCATCGCCGCCGAAGGTGAGGACGACCTGCGGGCGATACTTGCGGATCTTTTCGACGAGCATGCCGGTCAGCTCATAGAAGTTTTGCTGATCGAGTTTACCGTCAGGGTAGTTGAGGATTTCTGAGTGGGTGAGGTTGAGGAGCTTGCTGGCGGCGCAGAATTCGTCGCGGCGGAGCTGGGCAAGTTCTTCATCGCTGGTGGCGGCGCCGCGGAAGCTGCCGGCTGCGCCTTCGGTAAGGCAGATGACGCTGGTTTCGACTCCTTTATCGTGCGCCATGAGCAGCGCACCGCCGAATGCTCCGCTTTCGTCGTCGGGATGCGCGGTGAGGCACATCATGCGATAGGACAAATGTGTAGCTCCTGTGGTGAGAACGCTGCTTTCAGTGTAGCGAATGCTATGCGGGCAGAACGGCGGCGGACGGGACGTCGATGATTTCAATTTCGGGTGGCACGTCCCATGGCAGAGAGGTTTGCGCTACCGGGCGGAAGCTTTTGCGGTGGAGCGGCGTGGGGCCGTACTTGTCGAGCGCGGCGAGATGCGTGGGTGTGCTGTAGCCCTTGTGCGAGGCGAGTCCGTATTCGGGGTACTGATCGTGGAGTTCGCGCATGCGCTGGTCGCGGTAAACCTTGGCGATGACGGATGCCGCCGCTATGGATATCGACAGCGAATCGCCATAGATGATGCTCGTTTGCGCGCAGGGGTGGTCGAGGCGGAGCGCGTCGATGAGCAGGTGATCGGGTGCGGGGGCGAGCTTGAGGACGGCCTGGGTCATCGCGAGTTTTGACGCCTGGTAGATATTGATGCGGTCGATGGTGGCGGCGTCGACTTCTTCAATGGCGATGGCGATGGCTTTTTGCTCGACAATTTTCGCGAGGCGTTCGCGGTCTTCGCGCAGGAGTTGTTTCGAGTCGCGCAGGCCGCGGATGCGGGTGCTCTCGGGCAGGATGACGGCTGCGGCTACGACGCAGCCGAATAAAGACCCTCGGCCTACTTCGTCTACTCCAGCAATGACGGTACAGCCCTGGGTGCGCGCGGCCTTCTCGTATTTGTTGCCGCAGACGAGCGAGCGCAGCATGCGCATTTTTCTGGTGGCGGCGGAGAGAGTTTCTTCCTCTGAAATTTCGTCGGGTTCCAGAGAGAATTTTGGCGCACGGGGCATTGAGTTGAGTTTATCGCTGGAGGCGTAGTGGATGGTGGTGGAAAAGTGGGTAAGTAGTCGAGAATAGTCTAAGCCCGTATGCGTGCTTGTACAGTCGGCCGATTCGTAGCTGGCTCGCAACATTTGAAATTCAGCGCGTTATCTTCTGAGTAACGAGCTGCCTGATTCTGTACGAATCCATCTCAGTTTGGCGTATGCTTACGTAGATATCCCCCAAAGTTATTCGGCCCTATGCGGTTGCCCGCTGAATCTGTCTCTCGATGACTGGTCTTCCACGCACTGGAGGCAGTTTGCCTGTGGCTGGGGACTTTCTGCGCGATTACGAGATTCTGGGGCGGGTGGGCGCAGGCGGCATGGGCGTAGTTTTGCAGGCGCGGGACATTAGGCTCCACCGCGTTGTCGCGCTCAAGTTCCTTCCACACGACATGTATGGCGGCGAGGCCGACAAGGAAAGCCTGCTGAAAGAAGCGCGCGCGATTTCTGCGCTTGACCATCCGAATATCTGCACTGTGTATGGGCTGGAGGAGAACGAAGACGGCCAACTCTTTATGGCGATGGCCTACTACGATGGTGGGACGCTGGCGGGGAAGATTGCCAACGGGCCGATTTCGCTGTCTGAGGCAGTTGAGCTTCTGCGCGGCATTGTTTCCGGTTTGGGTGCGGCGCATGCGCACAATATTCTGCATCGCGATATCAAGCCGTCGAATATTTTGCTGACGCGGAAGGGTGTTCCGAAGATTGTGGACTTCGGGCTGTCACGAGCGATCAGCGGTGATAGCCGAACGCTGAGCCTGACGATTTCGGGAACTGCAGCTTATATGTCGCCTGAGCAATTGTGCGGCGAGGCAATCGACCAGCGGGCAGACATCTGGGCGATCGGCGTGACGGCGGTGGAGATACTGAGCGGACATCATCCGTTCCGGCGCGATACACTGCCTGCGGTTGCTCACAGTATTTGCGTCGATCCGCCGGAGATTCCTGGTGATCTGCCGCTGAGCTTGCAGCGGATTCTCTATAGGTGTCTGGCGAAGACCCCTGAGCTTCGTTATTTGAGTTGCGAGGAATTGCTGCAGGATTTGGCGGCTCTGGATCCGGGATCTATTTCTGGGTCTGGGGGTGCCGTCGACACTGCGTCTTTGCACCCGCCGAAGGTGTCACAGAGGAAGGCTCTCAGTAACGCGGTTGCCGCGGCTTCGGGTGGCGTGGTGCGCGAGTCTTCGCGCAAGGGGTGGGTGGTTGCGGGTGCGGCTCTACTGCTGCTGGTGCTGGCGGTGATTGTTTTTCCTGTGCCGCGCGAGCATGTGCGCGGGCTTCTCTTTGGGCCGAAGGAAAAGCATATTGCAGTGCTTCCGTTTGATAGCGGTGATGCTGCAACGGCTCCCCTGGCTGCGGGGCTGATGGACAGCATGACGGCTGCGCTTTCGAATCTGGATGCAGGCGGGCAGTCGTTGTGGGTGATTCCGGCAGCGGTGGTTCGCAGCGGGAACTTGAGTGATCCGGTTGCGGCCTATAAGCAGCTGGGCGCGACGCTGGTGGTGAAAGGCAAGCTTGAGCGCGATGGGCAGCGTGTGGCGATTGATCTCGACCTGATCAATGCAGAGACGCTGCGGCAGGTCGGGGCGGTGTCGGCTGCGAACGAGAATGGCGATCTGGCTGCGGCTGAGGAGGATGCGGTGACGCAGCTAGGGCATTTGCTCAATGTTTCGGGTGGTCGCGATGCTGTGGCGCGGTCGGGCAGCAGCAGCGTGCCGGCGGCGTACGATCTATATCTCGAAGCGCTGAGTTATTTGCAGAGATTCGATAAGCCGCAAAATCTGGACCTGGCGGTGGATCGGTTGCAGAAGGCGATTGCGCAGGATCCGGAGTTTGCGCTGGCGTATGCGAAGCTGGGTGAGGCCTATCGGCTGAAGTACAAGGCTGGCAGGGATCCGAAGTGGATGCAGGAAGCGCTCGAGAATTGCGAGCGGGCGCTGAAACTGAATCCGGAATTGCCGAGCGCATATGTGACGCTTGGATCGCTGCATACGCTGACGGGTCACAACGAACTGGCGTTGGCGGAATTTCAGAAAGCGGCTGCGCTGGATGCGCGCAATGCGGACGCGGCGATTGGAGTGGCGTGGTCGTATGAGCAGGCGGCCCGGCTGGATGAGGCAGAGGCGGAGTATAAGCGCGCTGCAGCGCTGAATGCGAGCGACTGGTCGAATCGGAATGAGCTGGCGCTGTTTTACGACCGGCACGGGCGCTATGCGGATGCGATCGAGCAGGTGAAGCAGGCGATTGCTTCGAGCCCGGATAATCCGATGCTGTATTTCAACCTTGGCGGCTTTTACTTGGACAGCGGGAATGCTGCGTGGTTTCCGCTGGCGGAAGATGCGTTGAGGAAGTCGCTGGCGCTGGCGGCGACGAATGGCGCATATGGCAATCTGGCGATGCTGTATTTGCACGAGAAGCGATATGCGGAGGCTGCGGCGGCGAGCGAGAAGGCGATCGCCCTTGATACGCAGCAGATCCTTTCGTGGCGGTTTGCGGAGCTAGCGTATCGGTGGCTGGGGAATCGGCAGAGGGCGGATGCGGCTCTGAATCAGATTGAAAATGTGGCGCGCGCGCAGACGGCGATGAATCCCAGGAACGCTCAGGATCAGTCGTGGCTGGGGCTGGCCTATGCGAAGAAAGGGCTGTGCGGGCAGGCGAATCCGCATATCGATGCGGCGCTTTCGCTTGCGCCGGGTGATTCTCAAGTAGTTGTAAATGCAGTGGAGGCATATAATCTCTGCGCGGATGAAACCAGTGCAGAGAAGCTGATAAAAAAAGCACGCCAGAATGGCGTTTCATTCGCGGACTTGCAACTTGACCCAGATATGCAGTCGCTGCTGGCCAGAGTAAAGGCCCATTAGTTGCTGCCACAACCAAGGTTTTCGGGGGAAGAAATGAATAATCCGAATGAGCAGTTGAATGAGCAGGAATCCGAGTCTTTGTTCGGCCAGGCAGAGCCTGAGATTGAGTTCGAAATGAATGCGGGATTCGCGAGCCGTAGTATTACCGGGGGGAAAGGACCTGGGGTGGTCAGCGAAGGCGAGAGCGAATAGCTGAGGCTGTTTCGCGAGAAGAAGATTGAATTCTGATTTGCGCCTCGGCAGCAAGGTACGCCGTCTTCGACCGCGATTTTTCCGCGGGGGTCGAAGTTCCCGGCTTTATACATGCAGGTGCTTTGCGCCTCTTTTGGTTTGTTATGGCTTGTTTGGAGACTGTGCTTTCCCACCCTTTGCTTCGCAAAGGATGGGGCACCCGGCAGATTGCTCACGAGGAAAATGCGTATATCGGCTGGTCTTATCTGTATCACTAGAAACGAGGTGTAGAAAAGCAGATCCTTCGCTACGCTCAGGATGTCAACTTTATTGCCTGCCATCTACTACCAAACAAAACCCCGGCTTTTGGCCGGGGCTTTGTTTAGTAGCTGTGGGAAGGCTTAGGTGCGCTCGACTTCTTTGAGGCGGGCGGCTTTGCCGCGGAGTCCGCGAAGGTAGAAGAGCTTGGCGCGGCGCACCTTGGCGCTGCGGATTGTCTCGACCTTGTCGACGACCTTGGAGTTTAAGGGGAAGATGCGCTCGACACCCTGGCCGAAGCTCATTTTGCGGACGGTGAAGCTGCCCTGCGGGCCATTCTTGCGGGCAATCACGATGCCTTCAAATGCCTGGAGGCGCTCTTTATCGCCTTCCTTGATCTTGACCTGCACGCGCACTGTGTCGCCGGGGACGAAGGGAGGCAGGTCCGTGCGGTTCAACTTCTCGGCAAGGCGCTGCATGACTGGATGAATAGACATTGTTCTTTCCTGCAATTGATTTCAGAACTTTTAGTTTACATGAAAATCAGGATTTTTGCTGGTTGAGTGCTGTGAGAAATGCGCGGTCTTCCCGCGTCAAATCAGCATTTTCGAGCAGGTCAGGGCGGTTGCGCCATGTCTTTTCCAAAGCGCGTTCGCGGCGCCAACGGCGGATCTGGTCGTGGTTGCCGCCGCTGAGGACTTCGGGGATGGCAAGGCCGCGGAATTCGGCGGGGCGGGTGTAGTGGGGATAATCCAAAAGCCCTCCAGAACCGTGGGTGGAGCGGGGTGGGCCGTCTTCGCTTTCGGGGAAAATATGGTCGGGCTGGCCGAAGCTTTCGTAAGCGCTGGAGGCCTCGTTGCCGAGGACGCCGGGGATGAGTCGCATGGTGGCGTCGAGAACGATGGCGGCGGCGAGTTCGCCTCCGGAGAGGACGTAGTCGCCAATCGAAAGTTCACGGTCGCAGAAGAGTTCGTTCACGCGTTCGTCGACGCCTTCGTAGCGTCCGCAGATGAGGGCTACGCGGTCGAGCGTTGCGAGTTCGCGGGCGGTGGATTGAGTGAAACGCGCGCCTTGCGCGGAGAGCAGGATGATGGTTTCGCTTTGCAGGTTGCGGTCTGTTTTTGGGGCGACGTTCAGGGATTCGATGGCTTCCGCCAGCGGTTCGGGCTTGAGGACCATGCCTTCGCCTCCGCCGAAAGGGCGATCGTCGACGGTGCGGTGGCGGTCATGGGCGAAGTCGCGGAGGTTGTGGGTATGGACGGTCAGCAGCTTCGAGGCGAGGGCTCGTTTGAGCACACCGTGGGCGAGGATGCTCGAGAAGAAGTCGGGGAAGATGGTGATGATGTCGAACTGCATTAATGTGGGGCGCTTTGCGCCATCTTTAAAGATAAGATAAAGCAGATCCTTCGCTGCGCTCAGGATGACACCCTATTTAGTTGTATCGTCGTTAGGTGTGCCATCGTTTATGGTGAGGAGCCCATCAGGGAGGGACATTTCTATGCGCTTTTGTTCGATGTCGACTTTGCGCAGGTAGGCTTTTGCGAAGGGGATGAGTAACTCCTCTTTTTTCCCGGTCTCGACTACGAGCAGCGGCGTGCTGCTGGTTTCGCGGTCGACGGCGGTGATGGGGCCTATGTCTCTGGCGCCGGATGGGCCGACATCTATGATGTGGCAGCCGATCAGGTCGTCGATGTATATGGAGTCGTCTTCGAGCGGTGCGCGCTGATCGCGAGGGATGGCTACGTCGAGATTGCGCAAGGATTCGGCGTCGGAGATCGAGTCGATTCCGGCGAATTTGAGAACGACGCGGCCTTTGTGCAGCCAGTGCTCTTCAAGCTCGATGGGGCGCGATGATTTTCCATCGGGTGAGAGCAGAAAAAGATGGCGGCGTTCGGCGAAGCGCTCTGGGAAGTCGGTAAGGATGTCGGCGATGAGTTCGCCCTCCCGGCCCTGGGGGCGGACGAGGTGGGCAACGAGCACCCATGACTGTTCACTGGTCATTGGAAGCGATTGTACTGGCAGTGTCCCTTAGTCATCCTAGCCCGGAGGAAAAGGTAACTTCTGATTGGTTACCCAGGGAGAAAGACAGGCAAAGAGCCGCTTTCTTTACGCAAATCTATTCTTAGACGGTTTATGTCCGGGAGGGGGGACCAGCTGTCGGCCGGGCGACGCTACTCGCCGGGGATCTGCTTATCCAGATGCTCTTCGAGGATATCGAGCGTATATCGATGGTGGTGCTTCATGCTGACGGCACCCAAGATCGTGCGCATGGAACGCGCTGTACGTCCTTGTTTCCCAATGACTTTGCCAACATCTCCCGGAGCAACACGCAGCCGCAGCACCGTACTTTCCTCACGGTCCACTGCTTCAACGATTACCGCCTTCGGGTCATCCACCAGAGCCTTCGCGATCTCGGTGACTAATTCCTGCATATTGTCAGGCATTTGATCGTGCGTCATTCAACCCCCCATTGAGTACACGCTTGCTGTCTCTCGGGTTGGCCAATACTAACAGCAAGCCGAGGGGGGATGACAGTGCTTTCTGGTGTCCTGTTTTCGCGTTACTTCCGGAACTTCAAAGGAGATAACTCGCTTGAGGAAAGCCGAAAGAATGAGTGCCCGGAGGTGTCCGGGCGGATACTGCTCAGGCCGCCGGAGTGGCAGCCGGAGTCTTGAGCAGCTTGGCAACCGTGTCGGAAAGCTGAGCACCTTTTCCCGTCCAGTAGTCGATGCGCTCGCGCTTGAGATCGACGGTGGCCGGGCTGGTGCGGGGATTGTAGGTTCCCACGACTTCGACGGAGCGGCCGTTGCGGGAGCGGTCCTTTTCAATGACGACGACACGGTAATACGGCTGCTTGCGGGCGCCAAAACGCGCCAAACGAATCATCAGCACAGGTAAATATTCCTTTCAATCCTGGTTGTTGGTGAGGGATGTTTTAAGAGGCGGCAGCGACAGGCGCGGGCACACACAAACCCCAACGCTTAAGTATAGCAGGGATCGAGAACGATTGGAGCTTATCGTGCCGGCCATGCCCACTTCGGCGTATTGAAGAGGGTTGCGCCCTCCAGCATAGTTTCGCCAAAGGCCTTTATCAAATGAAGGCGTGTGCAGATGGGTGCGGCTACCAGCGAGTCGATGAGGACAGATGCATGTGACACGACGATGATCTGCGTGTGAGCAGCTGCCGCAAGGATCAACCTGGCAAGCGCTGGCAGCAGGTCCGGGTGCAGGCTGGTTTCCGGCTCATTGAGCACCATGAGCTGCGGCGGTCGCGGAGTGAGAAGAGCGGCCGTCCACAGAAGGTATCGCAGTGTTCCATCGGACAATTCAGCGGCGGAAAGGGGACGAAGCAATCCGTGCTGCTGCAACTGCAACTCGAAGCGACCATTCTGCAACTCTACGTAAAGTCGGCTGCCGGGAAAGGCGTCTTCGAGGGTCGTGGCGAGCGCCTCGTCAGAACGGATTTCAAGGATTGTCTGAAGAGCAGCCGCAAGGTTGCTGCCATCGTGATGCAGCACCGGGGTGAATGTGCCGATCTGGGCCACTCTCGCGGGAGATTCAGAGTCGGTGCGGAAGTGGTCATAGAACCGCCAGCCCCGAACGGCTTCTCGGACTTCCAGCATCTCCGGTGCTCGTTGCGGATCGGCGACGCTGGCAAGCATGCTGTCGGTGTCGGCTAGATGCTGCGTCAGCATCACGGGTTCTTCGTCTTTCATGGTTGCGAGCCAGACGAAATTGTTTCTGCGGTCGACCATGGCGGAGGCTTTCCGGTACAGCGGTCCGTGCCAGATGCATTCGCGCTTCACTCGCGGATCAAGTTCGAACATCGTTGCCGGTGGTGGCTGCGGGGGATAGCCGAGGTCGATGCTGTAGCCGTATATATCGCTGCCGAAGCCGAGTTTTAGGCTGGCGACATTCCTTTTAGCGAGCCCCTCGACGGCATGTGTCCCTTGGCGAACGCTTCGCGCAATGGTCTCAGGACCTGCCCAGAAGGTAGACGGCAGTCCGCCTTCGCGAGCGAGAGATCCGATCACGGCGTTTTGCGCTACATCGGCCAGCAGGCGCAGGGACCGATACACACTGGATTTGCCGCTTCCATTTGCGCCGGTGATGACGCTGAGTTGTCCAAGAGGCAAGACCAGATCGCGGAGCGATCGATACCCCTGGACAGCGACAGTGCGGATCATCCATGCAGGATACTGTAGTGGCGATGCGGCGTGAGACTTAGGGTGTTATCAGCCAACCTGATCTTTCTTGTCGTCTCTCGGTTTGCCCGTAGCGAAACGTTCGGTTTGCCGGTCACTCGTTAAGATATCCGGCGCTCCATTAATCTATAGGTAATCTTGCTACCCTGGGGGCGATTGCGCGCGGTTCCTTGGCAGGGCCGCTGTCTACGCATCTGTATCAAACTAAGACGTGCCCATTACCGCCCGGCCAGAACTCGGTTACATCCGCGTCCTTTTGGTAGCCTGTGCCAGGCGGGCCCCATGCCCATGTGTCAAGTTTTACCTGACGTATCTTGCCATCCGGTCCTCGGTCAAGGTCAGTGTCCTGTTCCCAAAGATGCGAGTTGAAGCGTAGCAAACGCTGATAGTAAAAACGCCAAGTGTTATCGCGTCGTGCTCCGAAAATGCCGCCCATGGCTTTCGTAAAGGATTTCTTTTGTACGTTTGGCTCGATAACGGTTGTTCCCACCATTGCCTGCCGGCGCGCAAGCGGTATGTACATCGCTGCCGTGGCTCCAGCGCCACGAACGTCCGGAAGCGCCGGGCCACGGATATTCTTGGGACGAACCTGTTTGAGATTGCCCATGTCCTGGATCATTTGAGGGACTCGCGCATCGTTTGGAGCTCCCACATCGGTTGCGGTCTCCAAGTTCTTGCGGTTTGCATGATACACAACAGGCTGCGAAGGAGAGCCGTCTACGATCACCATGCATCCGTCGACAGCCGCGGTGAAAAATATATCGGGGTTATTGGGATCTGCTTGATAGCCATTTTGGCCATTTAACTTTTGATCGAGAACATGCTGCTTCGCAATGTGATCGCGAGTTGTTTCGGAACGTGGACGCAACGTCGTACGAACGACGTGGTCTTCAATCCAAGGCAGGTAATAGAGTGCCATCCAGCCCTGGTTCAGGCGCTCGTCGAGATTATTGAATGCAACTGAGAGCTCGGCATGACCCCCTTTGGAGGTCAAGTCACCAGCGATGATCCGGAGGCGACCGGGCACTCCCTTGAACTGTTCGGATACGCCACCCGAAAAGGTTTTTGTTTGCCCCTCTCCTGCTTGTGCGCCGGGAGGGACAACCGGCATTCGTGAAGCGAAACCGACAGGATCCTCGACAAAAGCTTTATTCAGTTCTCGTGACATGACAGATAGCCTTCCTTGCTTGTAATCAGCAATGGCACAGAAAAGAGACCAAAACGGAGGCTAGTCCAAGCTGCACAAGACTTATACAAGAAAGACGCAGCATTTTAAACCTGATTATTGATCATCTCTGATTCAGAGCATCACATGACCCGGACGAGATCGCGGGATGCGAAATCTCGAAGTATCCTGGTCGTCGTACACATCGGCGCAAGCAGAGCAGTGTGTGCTAAACGCCCAGCAATACATGCGATGCTTTGATGATCGCGCTTACCTTATTGCCAAGTTGCAGATCGAGGGCTCTGACGCTGGCCTTTGTGATGGAGGCTACTATTGGAGTTCCGCCAGCCAGCTTGATTTCTACCTCGCTGTTCACAGCTCCGGGCTCCAGTCTTGCCACCTCTCCGGAGAGGACGTTGCGGGCGCTCAATTTCGCGTTCTCGACATTCTTCCCGACCATGACTTCAGAAGCTTTGATGATTGCGTGGGCGGCGCTGCCTTCGTGCAGGCCGAGGGAGTCGACGCTGTGGTTGGTGATGATGGAGACTACCGTTTCGCCACCCTGGAGAGCGAGCGTAACCTCGGCATTCACCGCGCCTTTGGTGACGTTCTTGACCGTACCGCCAAGCACATTGCGCGCGCTGATCTTCATTCGGATACCTCCTGTGGACTGGCCGACTGTGTCCGTAGATGATGGGATGAAACTCAGGTCGACCATTTCCACGCCCAGAAGTTTTACCACAATCGTCTGGTTTGCATCTAACTTCATTTACTTCGATTTCTTCGATTTCCTCCATGAGCGCAGTTGAGGAAGTTGAGGAACTGCCGGGCTGAAGTCCCTCAAATGAGGTCGCTGGTTCTAAGCGGAAGCGCGGCTGTTACGCTGAAATTTCCCCCTTCACAAGCTCGCGGCAAATCCGAGTTCTAAAAGCTGATCCGAGGGTGGCCTATTTTAAGTGGTTTTACAAATACACCGAAGAATATGATTGTTTTCAAGAGTGAAGCTGAGAGAAGCAGCATGAGCGAAGGTACCGAGCCTGAAACTGGAATGGAACTTCGCGACTTACTGGTCGACGGCGAGTTTGCTCTCCGGCGAATATCAGGGGAGCGCAAAGATCGAAGATTCGAAGCCTTACATCGGTTGGCGCATGTTTTTGCGGAATCGCCGGATGTTGGGCTTCAGCAACTGGTTGATATCGCTGTTGAATTTTGTGGAGCGGACAGTGCTGGCATCAGTCTGGAGGAACGAGACAATGCTGGTGAGTTGCGATTTCGCTGGATCGCCATCGCCGGCAGCTTTGCCCACTACCTGCATGGAACCACGCCACGCTTTTTCAGTCCCTGCGGCACGTGCCTCGATAGAGGAAGGCCGCAACTCTATCGTGTTACCAAGCCTTATTACGATTTTCTCGGCGTCGTAGCTGAGCCGATTACGGACGGAATTCTTATCCCCTGGACCGCCGACGACATTCGAGGAACGATCTGGGCGGTGGCCCACCATACCGGGGAGGCCTTCGATATCGAGGACTACAGGTTGTTGAATAGCCTGGCGGATTTTGCTTCGATGGCAATACGGCATGAGCGGCGGGAAGAATTGCTGCGGAGACGGGAAAGAGACGAGGCTTCTGCCGCGAGGGCTCACGAGCTTGCCCATCAAATCAACAATCCTCTACAGAGCCTGACCAATGTCCTCTTCCTGGCATCACAGGGCGGAGAGCGGGCGCCGCGCTTTATCAATCAAGCCACCGTAGAGTTAACCGCGCTCTCGGAACTTGTCAGCAGTCTACTCAGCGTGGGCAATGACGGCGACTGGCTGACGAAGGGCAAGTCGAAACCCTTTCAGCGCGAAACGAACGAAAAAGGCCTCCCCTCCAACCCTTAATACCGTCCGACTTTCAAGGCTCAGATCCATGGCCGAATGACTATCAGCAAAGGTGCGACTTATTTCAAAATCTTGCTGTATGGATTTTGTCAAAGATGGCGAAACAGACGCCGAGTCGAGTGAGGGGCTGCGCGTTAGCAAACTACAAGACACTGTGGCACTTGCAGAATTGAAGCTGAAGTATCGCGGAGTTTGTCGTTACCAAATCGCGGTGAATTTTGTTCCGGCTGTAACGCAACTGTAAAGCAATTGACACCCTGCGGGCTTTACTTAGGATGTGCTGGAAAAATCCCCTTCCGGCATGGAGGAATGACGCATGCAAAAGCTTGTTGCCACGTCCCTGGCAGCGTTGCTGGTTTCGAGCCAGCTTGGCTCCCCCGTTGTTGCAAACGCACAGCGGCACGGCGATACCGCGACCCCGATTCAGCATCTGGTCGTGATTTTCGGCGAAAACATCTCGTTTGATCATTACTTCGGAACGTATCCGAATGCTGTGAACCCCCCGCGCGAGCCGGCGTTCTGGCCAGCGCAGAATACGCCAAGGGTGAACGGCTATACAGACGGGCTGCTGTTCAGCAATCCAAACTTTCTGAATACGGCTGGGAATAAGGATGGGGCGGTGAATCCATTCCGTCTTGACCGCTCTCAGGCCGCCACGTCTGACCAGGACCATGACTACACACCGGAGCAGCAGGCCTTCCACGGCGGCTTGATGGATTCGTTCCCGCAGTACACGGGAACTCCGGGACCTCCGCCGAGCGGACAGACGACGAATGGCCTGGTGATGGGCTACTACGACGGCAACACGGTGACCGCTCTGTGGAATTACGCGCAGCGCTACGCCATGAGCGACAACTCGTATGACACGAACTTCGGGCCATCCACTCCAGGTGCGATCAACCTGGTTTCCGGGCAGACGAACGGTGTCAGCGACATGAGCAATGCCGGTGGCGACGTGATCGAAGACGGAGCGGGTGGAACTACGCTGATCAGCGATGCCGATCCTGTTGGCGATGTCTGCTCAACGACGACCGGCGCCTTGGTGCAGTTTAGCGGGCAGAACGTTGGCGACCTGTTGAACGTCCGTGGCATCACCTGGGGCTTCTTTGAAGGCGGATTTAATCTGCAGACGAAAAATCCAAACGGCACGACCGGCTGCAAGCGCTCGCACACCTCGGCGATCACGAAGAGCGCCAAGGCTGACTATATTCCGCATCACCAGCCGTTCCAGTACTACAAGTCAACGGCGAACCCGCAGCATGTGCGTCCGAGCTCGACGTGGATGGTCGGCCAGACGGATCAGGCGAATCACCAGTACGACATGGACGATTTCTATACCTCGGTGAAGGCGGGGAACATGCCGGCGGTGAGTTTCCTGAAGGCTCCTGGTTATCAGGATGCGCATGCCGGTTATTCTGATCCGCTGGATGAGCAGACGTTCGTGGTGCAGGTCATTAACTTCCTGCAGCAGCGGCCAGAGTGGAAGTCGACGGCGGTTGTGATTGCGTATGACGACTCAGACGGCTGGTACGACCACCAGATGAGCCCAATCGTTAACCAGTCGCAGACGGCAGCGGATGCGTTGACGGCGCCCGGGCAGTGCGGCAGCAGCGCCAACACTGCTCTTGGTGGCCCGAATGCAGATCATGTGCAGGGACGCTGCGGCTACGGTCCACGGCTTCCGCTGCTGGTGATTTCGCCCTATGCGAAGCGTAACTATGTCGATCACACGATTACCGACCAGAGCTCGATCACTCGCTTTATTGAAGATAACTGGCTCGGTGGACAGCGCATTTCTGGTTCGTTCGATGCAATTGCGGGAACGCTGAACGGCATGTTCGAGTTCAAGAGGAACCCCAAGAATGACGGGCTGTACCTACTGGACGCGAGCACTGGCCTGGTAGTAGTCGATCAGGGTGGTCATTGATCAGGTTGTAATTTTTCTCTTCCGGGGTAGCGGCCGGGGGCTGCTACCCTTTCTCTTTTGAGGGTCGGAATTTCTTGATTACACGAAGAAGGTTTGTCGCCGGCAGTGGGATGGTGCTGGCAGGTGGTGTATTGGGCCGCAAGATTTCTGCGGCAGAGAAGGCTGAGGCGCTTGATCCTTCGACATTGAAGGCGTTTGTGGATCCGTTGCCTGTTCCTGCGGTAGCCAAGGCAGTGGGTGTGCGGCAGAATCCGGAGGACAGCAAAGAGCAGATTCCGTTCTACCACGTCGCCATGCGAGAAGCGATGGTGAAGGTGCATCGCGATCTGCCGCCGACGAAGATGTGGACGCTGGGCGGGAGCTTTCCGGGGCCGACGATTGAGACGCAGATTGCGAAGGGAATGATTGTCGAGTGGATGAATGAGCTTCCGGCGAAGCATTTTCTGCCGATCGATCACTCGTTGCACGGCGCGGGCAAGGATGTGCCTGAAGTGCGTGGGGTGGTGCATCTGCATGGCGGGCGCACGCCTCCTGAGAGCGATGGCTATCCGGAAGAATGGGTGGTTCCGGGAAAATCGCAGACTTGCTTTTATCCTTCGTCACAGCATGCGGCGTTGCTGTTCTATCACGACCACACGATGGGCATTAACCGGCTAAACACATATGCCGGCATGATGGGGATGTTCATCATTCGCGACCCGCGCGAAGATGTGTACGCGCTGCCGAGTGGGAAGTATGAAATTCCGTTGCTGATCTGCGATCGCATGTTGAAGACGGATGGGCAACTTGAGTATCCGGTATCAGAGAAGACGGGCGAGGTTTGGGTGCCGGAGGTTTTCGGCAATGCGATTCTGGCGAATGGGAAGCTGTTGCCGTATTGCGAAGTGGAACCGCGGCTGTATCGCTTCCGCGTGATGAATGGGTCGAATGGGCGGTTCTTCCGATTTTCGCTGGAGAGTGGCGCGGAGTTTTATCAGGTTGGATCAGACCAGGGATTGCTGGTTGCTCCGGCGAAGCTGAAGCGGGTGACGATGGCTCCGGGCGAGCGCGCTGATTTGCTGATCGATTTCAGTTCGATGGCTGGTCAGCGCGTGAACTTTGTGAGCGACAGCTTTTCTATTTTGCAGTTTCGTGTGGGCAAGACTGCGGCGGGTGAACGTGGGGTGGTTCCAGAAAAGCTCCATGAATTTGAGCGGATTGCTGAGTCGAGCGCGGTGAAGACGCGGCAGCTGACGCTGGATGAAAACATGGACGATATTCAGCGGTCGATGGGGATGCTGCTGAACAAGACGCCCTGGCACGCTCCGATTACAGAGAAGCCGGTGCTGGATTCGACGGAAATCTGGGAGTTGGTGAATCTGACGGATGATTCGCATCCGATTCATTTGCATTTGGTGCGGTTTCAGATTCTCGATCGCCGGCGATTCGAGGCGTTTCATTTTCAGGACAAGGGCGAGCTGTGGTTTACCGGACCGGTGGTGAAGCCCGATGCGAATGAAATGGGATGGAAGGATACGGTGCGCTGCGATCCGAATATGGTGACGCGGATTATTGTGCCGTTCAATGGATATGCGGGGCGGTATGTTTGGCATTGTCACGTGCTGGAGCACGAGGACAATGAGATGATGCGTCCGTTCGAGGTGGTGAAGGGATGAGCGCTTCGCGCTGGTCTGAGTAGCTTGCTCAGGGATGACATCGTCTGAGTAGGAGTAGTGTAGTACCCTCCCACCCTTTCGCAAAATACGCGAAAGGATGGGGCACCCGTTTGTCGTACCTACAGATGCAAACTGCAGATCCTTCCACTTTTCCTTCGTTTTACTCAAGGTCCGCGTCAGGATGACAAGTTTTGGCGAGGTCAGATCTTCAATTCGGGGAATGCGGTGATGCGTAGTTTTGCGGCGGCGTAGGGGACGAGCGTTACTGTTTCTTCCGGCTGGTCGCAGGTGACAGGGCTTTGCGGGACGGGGTTTGCTACTCCGTCTTCGGCGACCCACGCGGGAAGCTTGCGGGCTTTTACTTCGAGCTTTACTGGTGAAGCTTTGAGGGTGAATGGGCCTTCAGCCACGGGTAATTCTGTTGCTTTGATCTCGTCTGTTTTGACGGCGTAGTTCCATTGCGTGGTGGGGTAGACCTGCCAGTCGGCGGTCATGCCGCGGTCGCGCAGCTTGAGCCAGTCTTCTCCAATGGGGTAGGAAAAGACGAGCGGACCGCGCTCGAAGGCGATGGAGTTGTTGAAGCCTTTGTTGGCGCGCGCTTCGAGTGGGAGAGTGAGTTCAACGGTGTCGCCCTGCTTCCATGTGCGTTCGATTTTTGCGAAGGTTCCGGCTGGGGGGGATGGTTGTGACTGGCCATTGACGCGGATGCCGGCATCCTTTGCCCATGCGGGGATACGCAATTGCAGCGGGAAGTTCAGGGCTTTCTCTGCATGGACCGCGATGCGGATCTTGTCACGGAATGGGTATTCGGTTTGTTCTGTGATGCGAACGGGCGTGCTGCGAATCGTGGCTTGGACTTCGCTGGGCGCGTAGACGAGGGCGGCGATGCCGTCATCGCTGCTGGCCATCCAGAGATTCGCGGTGAGCTTGGGCCAGCCCTGATGGAAATTTGCTGCGCAGCAACCGAAGTTAGGTTCGAGTCCAAAGAGATTGGATTCGGGGCCATCGGTGGTCCACGGCTTGTGGTTGAGGCTGCACTGGACCTGATTCGGTTGCTGATTGTATTGGTGCGCCCACATGTCATCGGTGAAGGTGCCTGGCAGGCAGTTGTAGGCGAGGCGTTCAAGTCGGTCTCCGAGTATCGGAGTGCCCATTACTGCGAGCGCCACTTCGAGCGAGTACATCATCTCGACCACGGTGCAGAGTTCTGTGCCCTGCGACGGGTTTGGTCCGGCGAGATGCTCATCGGCAGAGAAGATGCCGTTGGGCAGGCCGTGATAGCGGTCGAGTTCGGCGAGTTGATGCATGAGCGCGTTGCGGTCGGTGTTGTTTCCGCTGAGAAGTGACCAGACGGGCGAGGCCTTGAGCGCCATGGCATTGTTAACGCCGTGCGTGGCGAGTGCCGTATCGCTGAGTCCCTTGTGCTCGTCGAGCTTGATGAATTCCCGCGTGATGCGATGGGTGTATTGGAAGTTGGCGAATTCGGCTTGCCAGTCGTATCCCTGCTGATGGAGAAGCTTCGCGAGTTCGATGAGCTTGGGGTCGCCGGTGCGGTTGTAGAGCCAGAGCACGCTCAGGACTTCGTCATGCCAGCGGAACTTGCCCCAGTCTCGCAAGGGACGCGTAGACAGTTGCGAGATCTGGTATGAGAAGTAGCGCTGCATGAAGGGGATGACGCGCGAGTCGCCCGTTGCTTCCTGATATTGCGTGAGCGCTTTGAGTATGACCATGCGCGGCCACCAGTCGTCATTGGAGCGCGGGCCGATCATGCCGTTGGGCTGCTGGTTGTTGAGTGTCCAGTCGATGTATTTCTGAGCTTTAGCCTTGAGACGGGCATCGTCGAGCTGATATGCAAGCGGGACGAGACCGTCGAGGTAGTAGGGACCGCGCTCCCAGGATTCGCCGGTGCCGCCGAGCCAGCCGGAGTTTGGGCCTACGTCGGCCCAGGTTTCGTCGAGATGGCCGCCGAGTCCATTGCCTTGAATTTGTAACTGTGCGCGTAACCATCCTGCAGGTCTGATGGCGCCGAGCGGCAGTGGGTCGAAAGTGTTGGGTGTGAGTGGAGCGCGGTTTTTTACTGCGTTGTCTGTCGGGCCTGTGGCTGGGAAGCCGAATGCGCGTGTGTTTGCTGCGAGAGCTGCTGCGGCGCTGAGTTGCTTGCAGAAGGCTCTGCGATTGATGAACCAGTCGGACTCTGACTTCAAAGCTTGCTCCAGGAAAATAAAATCTGGAGGTATGGTAAGCGATCACATGTGTTGTCGGTATGAACCAGATGGACTATGCGCTAACTTCCTGCACGCCAAGGAGAGATGGTATTCCAGTGTTGGAGTTGTTCGGTTGCCCAGGCTGGAGTCTTATCTTTGTGGCAGGTGTTGCAGGCATTTGGAATGCCGAATTGTTCTGTCATTTTCGGCCAGATGAAGTTAAAGGTGTGACTGCTGACGAACTGACCTTTGATAGTGACTTCGATCTTCGGCATGTGGCAGGCTGCGCACTGGCTTCCAGCGCTGGTTTCGGCATGATGCGTATGTTCGGCGACTGATGTTTTCAAGCCTGCCGGATTTTCTTTGGTGTGACAGCCGAGGCAGAGTTCGTTTCCGGTAGCGATGAGGTTGGAGGGATTGTCACTGCTGTGAACGTCGTGGCAATCGAAGCAGCGCAGGCCACGGTGATACATGTTGCTGTGGATGAAGTCGTTGCCCTGCATGCGGTTTTTGTGTGCGGTGCCGTCGGGGAAGTAGTAGAAGTCCTGCGTGCCGAGCTTTGATTCTTCGAGACGCCAGTAGTCGGAGAGGCGTTGTCCGGGAAGGTAGCCTACGGGCCAGTCGTAATACTTTCCTTCGATGGTTTCCTGCAGGGGGCGTCCCTGTGTGTGGCACTGCATGCAGACATCGGTTCCACGTACGTTGTCGAGGTTTCGCGGATTGACGATGTTGTCTTTTGTCGGGTGCAGGACGTGGTCGCTGCCGGGGCCGTGGCATTTCTCGCAGCCCACGTTCCATTCGGTGACTTGTTTGGTCTCGATGTTGTAGTTGACGGAGTGGCAGCCGTCGCAGAGCGGACCTGTAGGCCGATCGAAGTTGCTGTCGGGATAGTAGGCGGCCCACCAGTCAGTTCCTTTCTCTACGTGAAAAGGCAGCCACTTCTTTTGTGCGATGTCCCATTGC
The DNA here is from genome assembly GCF_014274465.1 of Alloacidobacterium dinghuense. NCBI lineage: Bacteria > Pseudomonadati > Acidobacteriota > Terriglobia > Terriglobales > Acidobacteriaceae > Alloacidobacterium > Alloacidobacterium dinghuense. Next base: position 6,227,361 of record NZ_CP060394.1, read on the forward strand.
GCGGGCAGAACGTAGTACTCATCGCCGCGACGGGTGAAGTAACGCTGCTTCCAGCGGCTGCCGTAAACGAAGGCGACATCTTTCAGGTCGAAAGTACGCACGGGGTCGGGATGGGTGAAATCGCCGAGAAGAGCTTCAGGGTGTTTGGCGGGATCACGCACGACGTTGGCCATGCGCGTTTTCGACCAGCTGGCGTAGATTTGCTCGTGGCACTTGCGGCATTGTTCGGAGCCGACGAACGTGGCCTTGGTAGAAGTTTGAGCGCTGACGTGCAAAAGCGGTAGGAACAAAAAGATGCAGAGAAGAAATTCCGAGTGGAACCGGCTTCTGAACATGAAGAGTGGTCGCCTTAGTGTGATGTTACTGGTTCACACCACTGGCGAGAAAGCCGCCGTCGACAACTAATGTTTGTCCGGTTACATACGACGCTCCATCGGATGAAAGAAAGATGGCAGCACCGACGACTTCTTCTGTTTTTCCGAAGCGGCCCATGGGGGTCCGCATAAGGAGTTCCTTGCCGCGTGGCGTGCTGTCGAGAAGTTCGGCGTTGAGTGCGGTGCGGAAGACTCCCGGGGCGATGGCATTGACACAGACGCCGTGTTTCGACCACTCGACGGCGAGTGAGCGCGTAAGCGACGCGACGGCGGCTTTGCTGGCGGCATAGGCGGCGACTTCATTCAGTGCGACGAAGGTGTTGAGCGAGGCGATGTTGATGATGCGTCCGTAGCCGCGGTCGAGCATGTGCTTGCCAAAGATCTGGCAGGCGCGCAGAGTTCCAGTGAGGTTGGTGTCCATAATGCTCTGCCACTCTTCTTCCGGAAAGGTGAGCGTAGGCGCGCGCTTGATCTTTCCTGCGCAGTTGATGAGGATGTCGACTTTCTCGAAATGCTTGAGGGTCTCGACGAGGAGGTTTTCGAGCGAGGCGCGTTCTGCTACGTCAGAGGTGACGCGCAGGGTGCGCTTGCCTTTGGCTTCGATGGCGGCGGCGGTTTCTTCGACCTGCTCTTTGCGGCGCGCGGAAGCGATGACGTTGGCTCCGGCGTCGGCGAGGCCGAGGCTGAGGGCACGGCCGATGCCGGATGTTCCGCCAACGATGACGGCTGTTTTTCCTTCGAGGCTGAGTGGGTGGGACACTTATTTTTCGTACCTCAGGGCTGAAGCCCCTTTTCATTTTGATTTTTATTGCGAGGGCTAAAGCCCTCGCCTACCTCATCAAGTGAAGTGGCCTTTGTAGGCCCAGAGACCGAGGCCGGGATTTGAGATGAAGAAAATTTCTTCGCCGTTGACGGTGTTGTAGCCGTTCGCGAGTTTCGTCGGATCGTAGCGCCCGGTCATGGTGGCGAGGTCGGCGTAGCGGAAGCCTACGCTCTCGATTTCCTGTTGCGTGAGCGAGCCGGGGCAGTAGGTGATGTTGAAGCGCCCTTCCGACGAGCCGTGGATGAGGTGCGCGGCGGCGCTCAGGTCAGATGCGAGGTCGGGATGCTTCTCGACGGCTTCAAGTGTGGATGGCGTGCCGCGGTATCCGTACTTGCGGATGAGCGCGTCGATGGTTTTGTCTTCGCCGAATTCTTTCACTCCGGGTGCGAGGACGATGAGTTCGCCGCCATCGGCTAATGCCATACGCGTGCGGTAGACGGCTTTGTTACCGAGCCACGTGCTTTTGAATTCCTGCGGTTCAAGATAGACGACGGCTTTCTGGATGGAGCGGTCGAGCATTTCGAAGTTGACTTCGAGGCTCAGATCGGCGGCGCGGTGGAAGCACTCGACATCGTCGCCGACGAAGAGTCCGCGCACGGCTAGTCGGCCTTGCGCGTTGCGGCCGACGACGGTGTGCACGTAGACGATGGGTATGTTTTTCAGGAACTTGTCGGAGGCGTAATTGAGCACTTCGCGCACGGGATTATGGGCGCGACCCATGATGCGTTCCATGCCGTAGACTGCGCCGAGATAATGGCTGCGGTTGATGCTTTCGCGGCCGCCGGTTCCGATGAGGATGTTCTTGTTGTAGTTGGCCATGCCGATAACTTCATGCGGCACGACCTGTCCAATGGAGAGCACGAGATCGAAGCCGCCACGAACGATGAGACGATTGACCTGCGCGGGCCATGCATAGTTGAGTTTGCCTTCCGATTGTTGGTAAATATATTCGGCGGGGACTTCGCCCAGCGTTTCGACATCGGTGCGCCAGTTGTGGACGCGGAAGAGCGAGTGCGGCACTTCGCCGAACATCCGCGTGAGGCTTGCGGGTGACATGGCGGAGTGGGTGCCGAGCGCGGGGAGAATGGCTTCGAGTTTGTCTCCGTAGTACTCATAGGCGTAGCGGGTGATGTCGCCTGCGCGGGAGTGGGCGCGGGTTTGATCGGGCGGTACGACGAGGACGCGCTTGCGTGCGCCGATCGCGTCGAGTGCCTGAAAGAGCAGTTCGCGGAGTTGGTCTGGTGCGAGTTCTGTGGTGCTGCTTCCGGTGCTTAGATAGAGGCTCATGCGTTATTGCAAGTTTACGCTGGTACGACCACGCTGTTTTACCTCAGCGGCTAAAGCCGCTTTCTGCTGCTGATTTTTGTGCGAGAGCCGAAGCCCTGCCTACCTCTCTTTCTAAGGCTCCTTATGCCGGGACTTCGATTTTCTTCAGTCCGGGTGCGAGTGTGCGGAGGACGAGCAAGGCAATGAGGTAGGCGCTGGCCGCGATTCCGAATAAAGACGAGTAGCTGTGGGTGATCTCGAGTATCCAGCCTGTGCTGAGGGAAAAGAGCACTCCGCCGACTGAACCGGCCATGCCTCCGATGCCGACGACTGCGCCTACGGCGCTCTTGGGGAACATGTCAGACGCGGTGGTGAAGAGGTTGGCGGACCATCCCTGATGCGCGGCTGCGGCGAGGCTGAGCAGGCCGACGGCGACCCATTCGGAATCCGTTCGGCTTGCGAAGAAAATGGGCGTCACCATGCAGGCGAAGAGCAGCATGGTCGTGAGACGGGCCTTGATCATCGATGTGCCGGTGCGATTGAAGAGTGCGGGGAGCCATCCGCCGCCGATGCTTCCGACCGCCGATGCGTTGTAGACGATGATGAGCGGCAAGCCGAGGTGCGTGAGTCCGAGATGGAAGCGGGCGTCGAAGAATTTCGGCAGCCAGTAGAGATAGAACCACCAGATAGGGTCGGTAAGAAATTTCGCCAGAGAAAATGCCCACGTCTGGCGATAGCCGATGATTTTGCTCCAGGGGATTTTCGCGACCGACTGCGGCGGGTCGCTGTTGATCTTGTCGAGTTCAGACTGGCTGACTTTGGGGTGATCGGATGGCTTGCGATAGTGGGTGAGCCACCAGACGATCCACGCGGCGCTGAAGGCTCCGGTGATCAGGAATGAGGCGCGCCACCCGTAACGAATTGTGACCCAGGGCACGATGGCGGGCGCGAGGATCGCGCCCAGATTCGTACCGGAGTTGAAGATTCCAGTCGCGAGAGAGCGCTCGCCTTGCGGGAACCATTCGGCGGTAGTTTTGATGGCGGCGGGAAAATTGCCGGATTCGCCGAGGCCGAGGAAGAAGCGCGCCACGCCGAATCCAAATGCGGAGTGGGCAAGGGAGTGGGCCATGGCGGAGATGCTCCAGATGCCCATGACGATGGCATAGCCGATGCGCGTGCCGAAGCGATCCACCATTTGTCCGGCGAGGATGAGGCCGACGGCGTAGGCGAACTGGAAGGCGCTGACGATATAGCCATACTGCGCCTCTGTCCAGCCGATGCTGTGCTGGAGCGTGGGGGCGAGGATGCCGAGGACCTGACGGTCCATGTAGTTGATGGAGGTCGCGGCGAAGAGCAGGGCGCAGATGGTCCAGCGCGTGTGGCTACTGACTGGGCGGGACACGATGAGGTCGTCGGCCAGCGCTGGTTCGATCGAGTTGCCGGAGGCAGTCAAGTTCAACTTCTTTCGCGCGCCAAAATTCGTTTCGCTTGGTTATATCTTCGCAGCTATTCCGTAGGCAAGACGCATGCCCCGTATTGTCTCTACAGACGGTATGCTTTGCGGACGAGGTTTATTGTCAGATCCTGTGCCAGATCGAATGCTTCGTCTTCATCGATGCGGTGCTCGGCAACGAGTCGGGCGAGGTAGTTGCAGTCGATGCGGCGGGCTACGTCATGGCGTGCCGGGATGGAGAGAAATGCGCGCGTGTCGTCATTGAAGCCGACGGTGTTGTAGAAGCCGGCGGTCTCGGTTGCCAATTCGCGGAAGCGGAGCATGCCTTCGGGGCTGTCAAAGAACCACCACGGCGGGCCGAGGCGCAGGCACGGATAGTGCCCTGCGAGCGGTGCGAGTTCGCGGCTGAAAGTGGATTCGTCGAGCGTGAAGAGGATGAAGGTGAAGGACGGCTCGTTGCCGAAGAGGTCGAGGAGTGGTTTGAGTCCGTGGACGTAGTCGGTTCGCGTGGGGATGTCGGCTCCGGAGTCACGACCGAATTGCTCGAAGACCTTTTGGTTGTGGTTGCGGAAGCTTCCGGGGTGAAGCTGCATCACCAAACCGTCGTCTATACTCATGCGCGCCATTTCCGTCAGCATCTGTGCGCGGAAGAGTTCCTGCTGCTCGGGGCTTGAGTTGCCTGAGAGGGTTGCTGCGAAGAGTTTTTCTGACTCCTGTGGGCTGAGGTTTGCTGTGTTGGCAGTGGGGTGGCCGTGGTCGGTGGCTGTGGCGCCGAGCGATTTGAAGCGCTGACGAGTTTTGCGCAGGCCGTTGAGGTAGCCGGGCCATGTGCTCGTGTCTTCGCCAGTCTGATCGCCGAGCTTCCCGATGTTTTCGCGGAAGCCTTGGAATGCCGGATCGACTACGGAGTCCGGGCGGAAAGTTGGGAGAATGCGGGCTTTCCAGTTTGATTCGCGGATGGCCTGGTGGTGTTCAAGTGAGTCGAGTGGTGAATCGGTGGTTGAGAGGGCTTCGAGGTGGAAGCGCTCGTAGAGGGCGCGTGGGAGGAATTCGGGCTGCTGGAGTTTTTCTGCGATGACGTCGAAGTAATGATCCGCAGTGGCGGCTGAGATGCGCTGGTCGAGGCCGAAGAGGATTTCGAATTCGTAGTCGAGCCAGATGCGCGTGGGTGTGCCGCTGAAGAGGTGATAGTGCTCAGCAAAGATGCGCCAGACTTTGCGCGAGTCGATTTTGTACGAGTCGGGAGCGCCGGTCTGGCGGATCCCGAGCTCGTGCATCGAGACGCCCTGACTGTAGAGCATCCGGTAGATGTAGTGATCGGGCAGGATGAGGAGTTGTGCCGGATCGGGAAACGGATCGTTCTTTGCGAACCATGCTGCTTCGGTGTGGCCGTGCGGGCTGATGATGGGCAAATCGCTGATCGATGCGTAGAGACGACGCGCGATGGCGCGGGTTCCGGGGTCAGCGGGAAAGAGCCGGTCTGGATGAAGGATGGCCAAGTGTGAAGACTCCTGAGTGCTGGTTTGGGATCGGGTTTCGGAGCCCGGTACGCTATTCGAAATCTGGAATCACGATCATAGTAAGGCCAATGATGTGGTCAGACCACAGTAGACCAGTCTAGCCTCATCCAAGGGATTTTGGTCAAGGGCAAAAACTAGGGCGCAAAGCATGCGGGCAATGCTAAGCTCTGCATGCGGCTGCGTTTTCATGAATGGCGTTCCACGCGCATGGCGAATCACACGAATTCTAACCACGAGACACACCTGACGATGCAAGTGGTCAACCACGTTCGATCGATGATCGAAAATGGGACGCTACGGGCGGGCGACAAGATTCCGCCAGAACGCGAGTTTGCAAAGGAGCTGAAGATCAGCCGCGCGAGTTTGCGTGCTGGTATCGGGCATCTGGCTGCGATGGGCGTGTTGAATGTGCGGCACGGCGTGGGGACATTTGTTGCCGATGGACCACCGGCGTTGGGAACAGCATCGCTTGCGCTGTTGGGCGCGCTGCATGGATTCAAACCGTGGCAGATGTTTGAGGCGCGGGTGATCCTCGAGAGTCATCTGGCGGCGATGGCGGCGGAGCGCGGCAAGGAAGAGCACTTCACCGCGCTGGCAGAGGAAGTCACGGAAATGTACGCGACCTTCCATGAGCCACAGGAATATCTGATTCACGACATGCGCTTTCACCGCACGATAGCCGAGGCATCGGGCAATCCGATTCTTGCTCTTCTGATGGAGACGATCACGGTGGCGCTCTACGATGAACGGCGCAAGACGGTGGAGCATGCGCGGGATTTGAAAGAAGCAGCCGAGGTGCATCGAGAGATTTATCGGGCGATTCGTTCGCGCAACGTGAACGAAGCGCGCTCGGTGATGGAGAAGCATCTGAAGCTCGCCGAGACGGCCCAGGAGAGCGAACGGAAGCGCGCAGCGAGCAAAAAGAAATCTGCACGAAAAGATTCGAACGGCGAGTAACGAGACGGCTTGCGAGGCATGATCTGCTTCTGCGGTGACGTCATGCTTCTCAATGTTTGCGTTTACATATCGGCTTCTGCGGCATATCTTGCTCTGGGAGGAGATTCCGCTCGAAATATGTTCAGAAAAAATTTGTCCGTATTCATGCTGGCTTCACTTGGATTGCTGGCGGTATCGACTGCCGCGGTTGCGCAGTCTTCAGATCTGGCGGCAACGCCGCCGATGGGCTGGAACAGCTGGAATCATTTTGCGGGAAAAGTGACGGATGCAGATGTGCGCGGAGCTGCCGATGCCCTGGTGTCGAGTGGAATGCGCGATGCGGGTTACATTTACGTAAATATCGACGATACCTGGGAAGGCGAGCGTGACGCGAGTGGCGTCCTGCACACAAACAGCAAGTTTCCCGACATGAAGGCCCTTGCCGATTACGTGCATTCGAAAGGCTTGAAGCTGGGGATTTACTCGGGACCAGGACCGAAGACCTGCGCCAAATACGAAGGCAGCTATGGGCACGAGGAGCAGGACGCAAAGATGTACGCTGCCTGGGGCATCGATTACCTGAAGTATGACCTGTGCAGCTTTACTCAGCTGATGAAGCAGCAAACCGGCGACGAGCATAGCGAAAAGGCTTTCGAAATGCAGAAGGTCGCTTACGAAAAGATGCACAAAGCGCTGGTTGCGACCGGACGTCCGATCGTCTATAGCCTTTGCCAGTATGGATGGAATGACGTGTGGGAGTGGGGTCCGCAGGTGGGTGGCAATCTGTGGCGCACGACGGGCGATATCAACGATCACTACGATCGGATGGAGCAGATCGGGTTCTCGCAGGCTGGGTTGGCAAAGTTTGCTGGACCGGGACACTGGAACGATCCGGACATGCTGGAAGTGGGCAACGGCGGCATGACGGATGATGAATACCGGCAACACATGACGCTTTGGGTGATTCTGGCGGCTCCGCTGCTCGCCGGGAACGACTTGAGCAAGATGAGTCCGGAGACGCTGGCGATTCTGACGAATAAAGATGTGATTGCTGTGGACCAGGACAAGCTCGGCAAGCAGGGTGATCGCGTGTGGGCCGAGGGTCCGAAGGAAATCTGGGCGAAGCCGTTGTCGGGCGGAGCGAAGGCAGTGGCCTTGTTCAATCGCGCGCCTGATCCGAAGGCGATCACACTGAAGCTGAGCGATGTTGGTTTTGGCGCGAATGCAAAGATGCGCGATCTGTGGACGGGCAAGGATGTAACGTCCACGAACGGTGCTTACACTGTTCTGATTCCGAAGCATGGGACCGTGTTGTTGAAAGTCAGCCAATAGCGCATGGACTCAGGGCGTGAGCTGGCAGCGAGGACGCTTGCGCGCGTCACGCGCCGGCTCATTCCTTTTCTCTTTTTGTTGTATGTGTTTGCTTATCTCGACCGCGTCAATGTTGGCTATGCGGCGCTGTTCATCCGGCGCGAACTAAACTTCAGCAACACCGTATATGGTACGGGCGCAGGGCTGTTCTTTCTGAGCTATGCGCTGCTGGAAGTGCCTTGCAATATGATCCTGCTGCGCATGGGGCCGCGTCGGTGGATCGGCTTGCTGCTGGTGGTGTGGGGCATCATTTCCGCGAGCATGGCGCTGGTGCGTACTCCTTTTGAGTTCTATTTATTGCGGTTTCTGCTGGGTGTGGCGGAGTCTGGGTTCTTTCCCGGGATCATTCTTTATCTCACGTACTGGTTTCCGAAGCAGCAGAAGGCGCGGGCGATGGCGCGGTTCCTGTCGGCGACGGCGGTTTCCGGAGTGATTGGCGCTCCGCTTTCGAATTTGTTGCTGCGGTTGGATGGGGTTGCCGGTATCGCTGGATGGAAATGGCTCTTTGTTGGCGAGGGCGTGCCATCGATTCTGTTGGGGCTGCTGGTGTTCCGGGTGCTGGCCGATCACCCGGCGAGCGCGTCATGGCTGCCGGAAGACGAGCGGCAATGGCTGATCGAGACACTGGAAGCGGAGCGATCTGAGATCTCCGCTACGCACTCGGTGCACTTGCGCGCGGTGTGGCGTAACGGCGTGATGTGGCAGCTTTCGGCCATCTATTTTCTGCTGTCGGTTGGGTTTTACAGTCTGAGCCTCTGGATGCCTGTGGTGTTGAAGCAGTTATCAGGCGCTTCGGAGCGGCGTGTGATTCTGCTGACGGCCATTCCTTGGCTGTTCGCGACGCTGGTGATGCTGACGATTGGGTATTTTTCTGACAAGCGGCAGGAGCGACGGCGGTTTCTGTTGGGCAGCCTCGCGGGCGCAATCACCGGCTTCGGGCTGAGCGCATGGTTTACGCATCCGACGCTCGCGGTGGCAGCGCTTTCGCTGGCTGCGGCGGGAGCCTGGGGTTGTCTTGGTCCCTTCTGGGCTCTGCCCACAACGACGCTGCGCGGGACTGCGGCTGCGGGTGGGATCGCGATTATCAATTCTGTCGGTGCTCTGGGCGCGTTTTGCGGGCCTCTGCTGATGGGGATCGTCAGCGATGCGACGCATAGTTTCGCTGCGGCGCTGGCAACGGTGGCCGTATTGATGCTGGTTGCGGGCGGGCTCGTCTGGCGGTTGCGGGTTTCGTGAGTCCCCCTGCAGATTTTGATAAATTCCTGAAACTAAATGGTTTATGTTTACGACCTTCATCTAAACTGCTGAAAACAAGTAATTTGTCCTTAAATTATCTGGAATCAATAAGAAAAGCCCGTCATTTCTGACGAGCCTTCTCTAATTCCTTGCTAATTCCATTATAGCGAATTGCGCTAGACAATCCGCCAATTTGCTCTGTCTTTTCTCTCTTTCGATTCAGCTAGTTAGCAGATTTTTTGCCGATTATCCCCTTGACAAAGGAAAAGCAAGCAGAAAGTCCCGGGGCTAAAGCCCCTTCTTTGTCGGGGGCCTAACGCGGGGCTGAAGCCCCGCTCTCTACCGTCGTCCTGCTTCACAGGACAAAAGGTCTACTCCGACCTCTGTCAAAGATATCTAGCTCGATTTTTTTTCGACGACAGGGGCTTGACTGGATAAAGCCTTGAGCTTTTCGTATCTAGCCTTGCCACGCGGCTACTTTAGTTCATCTTCATTCCCGGCATAGGGGAGTGGTCCATGTTGTCGTGGCCTTGGTTGTCGTCATCGACGGACCAGACCTTTTTCGGGTCGGTTTTATAGGGGTAGACGTGGACCATCCATCCGAAGATGTGGGGATGGAATTCGCCGCCTGCTTCCTCGCACGCTTCCCTGGTGGTGATGGAACCGAGCAGGCCGAATTTTGCATCGGGGCCGAAGTAGGCGGCCTTCTGGCCTTCGGGGGCTTTGCAGAAGTTGATGTGCTGGTGCCATTGCGCGATGCTCAGCGGGATGCGGTCGTTGAGTTCGTCTTCCGGGGCGTCGACGCGGTCGGTGTACATGGCTCCAACGAGCTTATATCCGCCGTCTGCGGTTTTTGTGTAAAGGAGCGACGTTGGTTTTAGTGGATCGAAGTGCGACCGCGCTTCGAGTCCATACTCGGCCTTAGTGAAGTGGTACTGGTGCTGCGGAACGTTGGGCAGGAAGATGACGTAGCCGTCCGCGAGAGCCTTGCGGTAGTCCTGGTAGGGCGCCATGGCTTGCTTGGCTGCGGCTGCGATGGCGTCGGCTTTCTGCTGGTCGCCGGGTTTGGGCGGGCGCAGGGTGGGTCATGTACATGTGTCCCGACGTGTGAGCCATGCTGGTGGGCTGGGTGGCTTGTGACGTTTCCGCTGAGGCTAGAGACGCAGCGGTCAGGCAGAGGAGCACAGCTGGCCACTTTTTTAAGCGAAGCCGCATACGCGGTATTGGTCGGGACATTGATTAGGCTCCCTGTTTCTGATTTCAGAGACGCTGTGTTTGTGATCGGAGTTGCGGTTACTTGTCTGAAGCTTGATGCTGAATTCCGCTGCGCTCATTCTCTGGATTCTTTCGGAGGATTGCGCCTCAGAATGACGGCTGGGAGAGGTTCGTGCTTTCCCACATCTTTTCAAGATGCGGGGCACCCTTTTTCGTGCCGCTTTTCGCGTCTCAGTGCAATCTTGGGAATGCGGTTTCTTATCGCTATGTGCGCACTTCGACGCATTTCTTATGAAACCAGTAAAATAAGAAGTGACGATGAAACGTCTGGCCATCTCCCGGGCACGATTTCCACGACAATACGCGCAGACGACGGGTCCTATTCTCGGCCTGATTGAGGATCTTCGCGCAGAAATGCCCGCATTCAGGAGAATTGGCCAGCCTTTTTCGATGGAATACGTGAATTTATGAGTGCTACGAAGCTGGAACCGACACATAGCGAACTGCAACAGCAAATCCATAACCGTGAACAAATCTTTGATGCCTTTCGCCGCTGGGGTTATCTACAGGCGAACCTCGATCCGCTAGGCCAATACCTTTCTGCGGAACCTATTCCTGAACTGGATCTTGAGGGTGACGATGCCGATGAGGCGCGCGGCTATTATTGCGGCACGATTGCGGCGGAGTTCATGCATATTCCGCACCGCGAGCGGCGCGCCTGGATTGCGGCGCGGCTGGAAACGGAAGCTCCAAGTGTGGATGAGAAGCGGATTCTCGATCTGCTGATCAAGGCCGATACCTTCGAGCAGGTGATTCAGTCGCGGTATCTGGGGACGAAGCGCTTTTCGCTCGAAGGTGTGACGGCGCTGATCCCTTTTCTTGACGAGATGCTGCGCCGCTCGAGCGAACTGGGCGCGACAAAAGCTGTGATTGGCATGAGCCATCGCGGGCGCTTGAGCGTGATGGTGAACACGTTTGGAAAATCGCCTGCGGACATTTTTTCGAAGTTTGAGGACGTAGACCCGCGCAGCATTCTGGGCGGCGGCGATGTGAAGTATCACGTGGGCGCGACGGGCTGCTACATGACGCGGAATGGCAAGGACATTTCGCTGCACCTGGTGTCGAACCCGAGCCACCTGGAAGCGGTTGATCCGGTGGCCATGGGGCGCACACGGGCGAAGCAGACGCGTATTGGCAAGGACGGGCAGGAGCGCGTGCTGCCGGTGGTGATTCACGGCGATGCTGCGTTTGCCGGGCAGGGGATCTGGGCCGAGACGATGAATCTTGGCTCGGTAGAAGGTTTCACGGTTGGCGGCGGCATTCATATTATTGCCAACAATCTGATCGGGTTCACCGCTGAGCCCGAAGAATCGAACTCGTCGCGCTTTGCTTCGGATCTGGCGAAGCGGATGCCGATTCCTATCTTCCATGTGAATGCCGAGGACCCTGATGCTGTGGTGCGGGTTGCGGCGCTAGCTGTGGAGTATCGCTATACGTTCAAGACCGATGTGGTGATTGACTTGATCGGATACCGCCGGCATGGGCACAGCGAGGTTGACGACCCGACGATTACGCAACCGCTGCGCTATGCGAAGATCAAGGACCATCTGCCGCTCTATCAGATTTATGCGCAGAAGCTAGGCGCGGATGTCAGCGGGCGGGTGAAGGAGCTTCAGACCGAATTTGCCGAGGCGCAGCGCGCAGCCAAGTCGATGAAGAAGATGCCGACACTGGCGGTGCTGCCGGATTACTGGTCGGCGTATCGGGGCGGGAAGTACAAGGCGGAGTATGAGGTCGAGACGGGGTTGACGGCGGAAGAAGTCGGCAGGATTTCTGATGGTCTGGCGAAGTATCCGGCGGATTTTCATATCCATCCGAAGATCAAGAAGCTGTTGGAACAGCGGGCGGAGATGGGGCAGGGGAAGCGTCCGTTTGACTACGGGATGGCTGAGGCTGTGGCGATTGGCTCGTTGCTGACGCAGGGAACTCCGGTGCGGCTGAGCGGGCAGGATAGCCAGCGTGGGACGTTTAATCAGCGGCACAGCGCGCTCGTCGATATTGAGAATGAAAACCTGCATATTCCGTTGAATCATCTGTCGCAGGATCAGGCGAAGTTTGAGGTTTACAACTCGATTCTGTCCGAGGCTGGAGTGCTTGGCTTCGAATATGGCTACAGCCGCGATTATCCGGAGACGCTGGTGATGTGGGAGGCGCAGTTTGGCGACTTTGCCAACGGCGCGCAGATCATTATCGATCAGTTCATCTCGTCGGGTGAGGACAAGTGGGGGCTGCTGGGTGCGATTGTGGTTCTGCTGCCGCATGGGTATGAGGGCCAGGGGCCGGAGCATTCGAGTGCGCGTGTGGAGCGATATCTGCAACTGGCGGCGCATGACAATATGCAGATCTGTCAGCCTTCGACGGCGGCGCAGTACTTCCATCTGCTGCGGCGGCAGGCGATGCGCAAGTGGCGCAAGCCTCTGATTGTGTTTACGCCGAAGAGCATGTTGCGGCATCCGGATGCTGTTTCAGAGCTGGCTGATTTTGCCCAGCCGCACTTCCTCAACGTGCTTCCGGAGACGGAGATTGCGAATGCGAAGCGGCTGCTCGTCTGCACGGGCAAGATCGGGCATGAACTGCGCGTGGAGCGCGAGAAGCGCAAGGACACGGCGACGGGGATCATTTTTGTCGAGCAGCTTTATCCGTGGCCCGAAGCGGAGCTTGTAGCTGCGATCAAGGCGCATCCGGAGGCGCATGAGGTGATCTGGGTGCAGGAAGAGCCGGAGAACATGGGCGCGCTCTCGTTTGTGATGCCGAGGCTGAAGCGGCTGGCGTTGCGGGATCGCCAGGTGCTGAGCATCAAGCGGTCGGCGGCGGCGAGTCCGGCGACGGGGTCGGCGAAGGCCCATGAGATGGAGCAGAAGACGGTGATCGAGCTGGCTCTGAGCGGTGGGTTGCAGAGTAAAGTTAGTCAGTAGCCTCGCTTGCTGTAACGAAGGCCGCTGTTTTTTGAAGCGGCCTTTTCGTTTTGGTAAGAAAAGCTGTTGAGAGACCGGGTGAGTCAGCGCTTCGCACGGATTCTTTCACTCGATGAGCAGGACGATACCCGACCCATGGGGCGCGTGCTTCACATAGGGCATTTCGATCTCCGAAAGTCACCTCTCTGCAACTTGCAATTGATTACCTTCGAGTTGATGGCCAAAAGATAGGCGAATCTGCGGCGAACCCGTCAAGAATGGGTGATGTCAACGTGATGTTGGGTCTTATAACGGAGAGACCCAATTTGCGATATGGCAGCCGTTTCGCCAATCTCGAAGTCCATCCTCTCCCGCTCTAGGTCGGAAAGATAAGGCAAGATGCAATTGAACCGGTTCGACGCGGGTATCATTCACTTTGTAAATCAATTCTCCCAACGGTCGTGGCTTGCAGACCACGTCATCTGTGGGACTTCCGACAACGAGCTCATGACCGGCGGATTCATCATGAGCATCTTCTGGTGGGCCTGGTTTCGCAACAAGGACGCAGAGGAGCGAGACAGACAATTGATTCTTTCAGCCATTGTCTTGTGTACTGCAGCATTATTTTTCGCAAGGGCGCTCGCGCTCCTCCTGCCTTTCCGCGAACGTCCGCTGCAGAATCCCGAGCTCCATTTCCGTGCTCCACTCGGAGTGGATCCGAACATTCTCTTCGGCTGGAGTTCTTTCCCAAGCGATCATGCCGTTCTCTTTTTTGCTTTGGCGACTTCAATCTCTTTTCTTTCGCGCAGGTTGGGTATCCTGGTATTCTGCTATGCATTTTTCATCGTCTGTCTGCCGAGAATCTACATGGGAAACCATTATCCGACTGACATATTAGCGGGCGCGCTGCTTGGAGTCTCCATTGCTTTTCTCTTGTTGGTCAAAGGTCTAAGAAACTGCTTAAGCTCTATCCCGATGCTTTGGCTTGAGCGCTCTCCTGCCTCGTTCTATCCCTGCTTTTATCTCATTACGTTTTTGTTCGGAACCATGTTCGATCCTCTGCGTTCCTTTGTTTCTGCCGCTCGGCATGCGGGTCATTACTTCATGCGTCATCATGTCTAACCTGCATGGAAATCGCATCACCCTCCATTGGGATTGCAGTGCGTTTCGTGCCGCATTGCCCAGAATCGCGACCCTCCACAAATGAGTTCGTTGCCCATGTGGGAAGGCATTCTGCATATGTGTCACTTCTCTGCCGCTCCGTGTCGGGGCAGCGACGGCTTGCAATTTCGTGGAGATACGGTCAGATATCGTGGGACAACAGACGAGCAGAGATCATCATCTGATCTTGAATTGGGATGTGCTTTCTTCCTTTGCTCGATTGCTCCAGGCCTAAAGCCAGGATGTCCCGAGATGATTGTTAAATAAACAATGTGAAAGGCCGGTTATGCACCGGTGCATCGATGGAGCAAATCTTCGGAGCGAATACCTGGCGTCGGTCGATGGGCTAATCGCCACGCTTAAGAGACACGGCATTTTCGATCCCGAGACAAAGATAGCTTCCGAACGGTCAGCCAAGGCATATCAGAGGTGGCATTACCATTCGGCAGCCTGTAAGACCTGCCACCGGGGTCGCATTCCCGCAAAACCCGTGGACTAAGTCTGATTCTCGCGGAAAAACCCCGCCAATCTGTCCCTTATGCGGAGTTTAAGGCGGGCAAATCGACACCGCGAAGCGCCTCGAGCAAGTCCGGCTTGTTATAGACGAAGGCCAAAAGCTCGCGACCGTGGCTCATGCCAGTCACATCGTAGATGTTCCGCATGTAGTTTTTGACCATCTGCTCTGAAATTCCGACCTGGTTTGCTATGTCTCCATTGCGCAGTCCATCGACCGCTAATGCTAAGACGCGCTTCTCCATCGGGTTTAATTTCTCGAGAATCCGGCTCTCACTCATGGCTCACCTAAAACGTTTTAAATGGTTAAAAATGCGGTGTTTAGAACTGCTCCAGGAGTGGTCATCACGTGGGTGATGACAGTACCTTAGTTCCTACCCCAATTGCCTACTTCAATACAGGGAAATCACGCCCCGTCCATATACACAGTATTTCGTTGTTTGCTGAGTCACCTTGCCTGCATTCTTTGAACCATTCTGTAGTTGAAGATGATTCACGAGCATAAAATTCCGCATTTATTTGGAAAAGCAGCGATATTTGTGCAAACGAATATGTTGCGAATTGACTCCCGGCTTCACCCCGACGAATACCAACTCCTGAAGCAACAATACCTTCCTGGAGTTCTACAGCGATCCATCGTGAAGGACGGTGTAATTTGCCAGGATGCAGCCACCGTCGATCGTGCGGCATTCCATCAACTTCAGGCGCAATCGATGGCCAGAGTCACGGAAGACGGGAATACCGGAACCTAGAAGGACCGGATGAATGTTCAGCCCAACCTGGTCGATCAGGCCAGCGGCGAAAAGTGATTGCGCCAGCTCGCCTCCGCCCATCAGGCAGATTTCATTGCCTTGACGCTGTTTCAGATCGCGGATAAATTCGATGGCGTCGGACGAGACAAGCTCGGCACCTGGAGTCTCGATGGCGGCGATGGTGCGCGAGAAGACGTACGTTCGTATGGCGGGTTCTTTCGTTTGATCGGATTCTTTCTGGTTCTGCGCAAGAGAAACTTCGTACGTCTTGCGGCCCATAAGAATGGTGTCGACGTTCTTCCAGTAATTCGTCACGACTTCCTGAACATCCTTGCTGAAATGGAGCCAGTCGATCGAGCCGTCAGCGGCGGCGAGGAAGCCGTCCAGGCTGATGGCTCCGCCATAAGTGACGAGGCGCATAGCGCGCTCCTTTCGTCGACGCACAATCTTTTCACGAGTCAGGTTCGTTGATTCAGGATTTTCGCCGAAGTTTGTAAAAGCAAATCGCAATGAGATTGCTGCAAATGGTCGTTCCGAGGATTTTGGCGGCGTAGAGGCGCGCGTTGACGACGTCGACGAATGGGTAAGCCGAGATGAGCAGGCTGAAGAGCGTCGCACAGAAGCCGATCATCGAAGTCCACTTGAGCCAGCGCGGCAAGGCCTTGCGCAAGCTGGCTGCTCCGGCGAGCGGAACGGCAAACATCGCCAGATACGCGAGTTCGTAATGCGTAAGGCTGGCATTAGACAGGACCTGAAAGGCTTCCTGTGCGTGCACTCCTATATTTGCCAGCACAACCAGCAGAAAGACGAGGGCTGCGGTGAAGAGGATGGAGTTTGAGGGCGTTCGCCACCGCGGATGCAGGCGCGTGAACCATGCTGGAACAAGATGATCCCAGCCTGCAGCGAGGGGAAGGCGCGTGACGCCGGTGAAGATGTAGCTGGAGGCTCCGATGAGTCTCAGCTGAAGCAGAAAGATTGCTGCGATGGCGAAGAGATTTCCGATGCCCGTGCTGCCGAGGGCGATGCGCATCGTCTGCGGAATCGGAGCAATGAAGTCGATACGGCCCGGACGCGCGAAGGCTACCACTGAAGCGGTGCCGAGAATAAACATGGCGCAAATAACCGGCGAAGAGATCCACACGGACTGGGCGATGCTTTTTGCGGGTTGCCTGCTCTCACCGGCGAGGATGGCGATGTATTCCAGGCCGCAGAGCGCGCCGAAAATCATCTGGCCGAAGAGTGCAAGCGAGCGCAGCGTGGCGGGAGGCAACTGGACGGCGAGAGGCACCCACTGAATGGGAGCATGACGCGCGATGGCCCAGAGTGGCAGCAGGATCAGCGCAGCAAAGACGACGAGTATGGCGATGCCGCCGATGTTGTGAATCCACTTGCTCAGGGCCAGACCTCGCAGCGCAGCGATGGTGATGGCTGCGATGGTGACGGTAACGACAGCAGTGGATGCGAGATGATTTTCCGGAAGCCATGCGGCGGATGGACCTATGAGATAAGAGAGCTCAGTAGGAATGGCATAAAGGATCGTAGCGGTAACGGCGATGCCGTAGAACCAGATGTTCCATGCTGTGAGGAATCCAATGAGGTCGCCGAATGCTTTGTGCGACCAGACGTAGAGGCCGCCCTCAAGCGGAAGCTCGCGATTGAGCGCGATGACAGAGCCCGCCATGGGGAAATAGAAGACCAGCATGGCCGCGATCCATGTGAGGGTTTGTGCTCGTCCCAGCCCGGCGGCGACTCCAACCCATGAGCTGCCGACCACGCAGAGAATCTGCGTAAGAACAAGGTCGCGCAGCCGAAGTTGTCGTTGAAGGCGGTGTTCCGCGGTGGTGATTTGGGCCGTCTTCATTCGGGTCTGCTTCAGCCAGCGCGGAGGTCTTCGGAGCTGATGGCGTGTCTTCGCATCGTACTCGGTCGAGCGATTTTCACAACTAAGAAATCAAGACAATTTATGGCATGTTGGGAAGCAGTCCTTTTTCTACAAGCACCGGAGGTGTGCGGTGATGCGTTGTCTGTTCATACGCATACGCCCAGCCGAGCAGATCGCCATCTCTCCAAGGTCGGGCTGAAATTTCCAAGCCGAAGGGAAGACCGCTGGGGTAGAACCCGCCGGGAACGACGACGGCGGGAACGCCGATCATGTTGACCCAGCTCGTGTCGCTGTGCGGGCCTTCGCTGAGATGTCCGTCCTGCGGCATGGTCTCATCGGGCGGCGGCATCTGCGTTGCTGGATACACATAACCATCGAGATGGAGCCGGTCGAGTGTTTCAAGATAGGCGTCGAGAGTTTTCTGGCGGGGAGTGAAGTAGTTGGCGTCACGTTTCGGATCGCTTTCGAGCATTACTTGAATGATCGGAGGCCGACCGTCGCTATTCATGCCGCCGATGATTGTGCTGGGCAGGGGAGAGCCGACGGCTTTCTGATACTCCTCTGAGGAGTGGTACTGGTCAGGGCCCTGATTTGGGCCATAGTTGAGGAGGAACTTCTCTGTGCCTTCTTCAACATAGGGCAGCGTACAGACGTGCGATGCCGTCTCGGCAAAACTGTCGGGAAGGATGGAATCGTCGAAGACCACCGTGGCGCCCGCGCTGCGCAGTCCTTCGATGGCCTTCATGAATGCCTCGCGCGTCTCCGGGCGCAACGGGATGCGCGCGCCTTCTCGATCTTTGGCGGCATCACTCAGAGACTCGGCTGTAGGGATGCCCTGAAAAGGAATGCCTGCTCCTTGAAGGATGAACGCAGGTACGCCGAAGCGCTTGCCCTTGAGTGCGTCCGCATTCAGGTATTGGGTGTATGGTGCAGGCTGAGCTTTCGATGCAGAGCCGGATGTCTGTGGGTCGATAAGGTCCTCTCCGGCCATGACACCCAGTGCGATGGCGGCGTCGGTTACATCGCGTGCAATTGGGCCGGTGTTGTCGAGCAGCCAGTCGAGCGGTGCGATACCAGTAAGGCTCACCAGGCCACGCGTGGGAAAGACGCCAACCACAGCGCTGGTAGCGGCCGGCATTCGAATTGAATTGCCGGTGTCGGTTCCGTTGCCGAGCAGCGCGAAGTTCGCGGTAACTGCTGTGACGGTGCCGCCAGAGGAGCCTCCGGGGCTGAAGCGTACGTCGTATGCGTTGCCTGTGCGCCCGTAGGCTGTGCTGCGATTGGTATCGCTCGCGGCGAAGTCGGGCATGTTGGTTTGCCCTAGGATTACCGCCCCTGCGGCGCGAAACTTGGCAACGATGGTTGCATCACTTGGCGCGATCAACTCATGTCCGGGAATCATGTAACCTTTCCACCCGTCGGTGGTGATCAGCCCTTTGACGGAAGTGTTCGCCTTGATGACGATCGGTACTCCCCACATTGGGCCTCGCTTCAAGGTGTCGCCAGCCACTTTTGCCTGGGCGTCCTCCTCGGTGGCGGTTGCCATTGCTCCGGAAAGATCAACGTTCTGCACTGCCCGATAGATTCCGTTGTATTTTGCGATACGGACGAGATACCACTGCACGACTTCGGTGACGGTGTACTTGTGGCTGCGGTACAACTCTTCGAGCTGGGGGACAGTGACCTCAAGCAGGTCACTATCTATGGTTGCTTGTGGGGCGGCTGCTTGTGCGGCGCTGTCATCCGTGGATGGAGTTGCGGCTTGCGCACTTAAGTAATGAAGGCCGGAGATAGAGAGAAATACAACCAGACAGCAGAAATTGAGTCGTTTCTTCATGAAACCCTCTGAGTGGTATGACTCCTATAAAAACACACGGCCACTTCACGGCAGCCAGAGATCGCATCGCAGGACTATAATTCGGCTGGATTTTGCAAGGGACTTTCGCCTGCGATGTTTCGACTCGACGCTGACAAGCGCGTTCATTTTTGCGACGGCGTAACGCGCCGTGATTTTCTGCATGCAGGATCGTTGGCTTTCCTCGGCCTGACCCTGCCGCAGTTTCTAAAACTCAAAGCTGAGGCTGCGGTCAATCCAGATAAGGACATCAACTGCATTCAGTTGATGCTGGTGGGCGGGCCAAGCCAGCTCGATACCTGGGACATGAAGCCTGACGCGCCGGCATCAATTCGCGGGCCATTTAAACCTATTAAGACCAACGTCTCCGGCATTCAGATCTCCGAAATTTTTCCACGCATGGCGCAGCACGCGGACAAGTTTGCGTTGCTGCGATCCTGTTATCACACGGCGGCAGCTGTCCATGATACTGGTTGCCAGATGATGCAGACGGGACGGCTTTTCCAAGGCGGTCTTGAGTCGCCGAACTACGGCTCGGTTCTGAGATTTCAAAAGGGCGCAAAGGGTGATATGCCCGCCAACGTGCTGATTCCCTATACGATAGGCCAGCTTGGCGGGAATCTTCCTCATGGCGACACAGCTGGATTTCTGGGCAAGAGCTATGACCCGTTTGTGCTGAATGCCGATCCTTCGGATCCAAATTTCAAAGTGCCCGACATGCTGCCGCCGGACTATATTTCAGCGGTGCGCGTGGACCGGCGGCGCAGCTGGCGTAACGAGATCGATCAATCGGTGAAGTACTTTGAGGAGTCGAACCAGGACGCCAAGCTGATGGATGCGACCTTCAACCAGGCGTACACACTGATGACGTCGACCAAGGCGCGTGAGGCGTTCGAGCTTACTCAGGAGCCGGACGATGTTCGCAAGCGCTACGGGATGAATCGCTTTGGCCAGGGGTGCCTGCTGGCGCGGCGATTGGTGGAACGCGGCGTGCGCTTCGTGACGCTCAATATGTTTGAGACGGTCTTTAACGACATTACCTGGGACATTCACGGTTCTGCTCCTTTCAGCCCGATTAACTGCTATAGCGATCTGGTCGGCCCCATGTTCGACAACGCATATAGCTCGCTGCTTGAGGATTTGAGCCAGCGTGGGCTGCTCGATAACACGATGGTGCTGGCGACAGGTGAGTTCGGGCGCACGCCCCGCATCAATCCCGCGGGCGGGCGCGACCACTGGCCGCAGTGCTGGACAGTTGTGCTGGCTGGAGGCGGAATCAAGGGCGGGCAAGTTGTGGGTGCATCCGATGCGATTGGCGCGGCGCCGCAGGATCGTCCGGTGATGCCCGCGCATGTGGCGGCGACGGTGTACAAGTGCCTGGGGATTCCCGTGGATATGGAACTGAAGACGCCGCAGGGGCGTGTGGTGCGGCTGGTAGACCATGGGTTTGATCCTATTGATGAGTTGTTGAGTTGATTCCGGTGAAGGCGAGTGAATCACTATGAAGCTTCGGGACGCCTTATTGCTCGCCGTACTCGCCGGTGGATTTGGTCCGGCGGCCATCGCCGGACAATCTACCCCGCAGACGAAGAGCGAAGCTCCGTTTCATCCGCCCGAGATGGAGAAGGTAGAGAGTGCGGGTCCGGCTAACGCGAAACATCCCAACGTAGGCACAGCCAATCGCCAGCCACTTGGCGCTCTTGAGCGCATCGAGATTATTCCGTCTTCGATAACGATGAACGGAAGACATGCCACCCAGCGCCTTCTGGTGGAGGGAATTTTTCTCGATGGCCATCAGGAGGACGTGACCGCGCGGGCAAAGATTTCGGTTACAGACACAAAAGTCGCGACCATAGACGGCGTTGATTTTGCTGTCCCGCAAGGCGACGGCCTGGCGACGATCAACGCGACCGTAGAAGGTCATCAGGCGAATGCTGCGGTGAGCGTGAAAGATTTTTCGAGCGCCTCGACGTGGAGCTTTCGCAACGACGTGCTGCCTGTGATGACGAAAATGGGGTGCAATTCAGGCCCTTGTCATGGAGCAGCTGCGGGAAAGAACGGTTTCAAGCTGACGCTGCGCGGCTATGATCCGGAAGCCGATTACTATGCGCTCACGCACCAGGCCCTTGCGCGACGGACGGAAACAATGGAGCCGGCGAAGAGCTTGATCTTGTTGAAGCCGACGCTGGCGATTCCTCATGGCGGCGGCAAGCGCTTTAGTACCGATTCACCCGAGTATGAAGTGATTTCGGGATGGATTGCTCAGGGCATGCCGCCACCACGCGATTCCGATGCGCGTGTTACGGAAATACAAGTGCTTCCGCGCGAGGCTTCGCTTCGTCCGGGCGCTGAGCAGCAGTTGCTGGTCACGGCGGTGTTTTCTGACGGGCACACCGCAGACGTAACGCGATGGGCCAAGTATGACAGCGGTGATGAGAGCGTGGCCACTGTCGGCAACGATGGCCATGTGACGATGCACGGATACGGCGAGGCTCCAGTCACGGTGTGGTATCAGAGTCACGTCACGTTTTCGCGGCTGCGCATTCCGTTTCCTAACAAGCTGCCGACTACAGTCTTCAGCAAGGCGCCGCGCAATAACTTCATCGATGACGCGATTCTGAAGCATCTGGAGCTGCTGCACATTCCGCCTTCGCCTCCCGCGAACGACGCCGCATTTATTCGCAGGGCGTATCTCGATGCAGCAGGCATCTTGCCCAGCCCAGCAGAGGTCGACAAGTTTTTGAAGGATTCTTCGCCGAACAAACGGAACCAGTTGATTGACAGAATTATGAAGCGTCCGGAGTTTGTAGACTATTGGGCGTACAAGTGGTCAGATCTGCTGCTGGTTTCGAGCAATCGCCTTTCAAATGGCGAAATGTGGAGTTACTACAACTGGATTCACGACAGCGTCGCGACGGACAAGCCGTGGAACAAGTTTGTCGCGCAGATCATAACGGCCACCGGCAATACGCAGGAAAATGGCGCGGCGAACTACTGGGTCGTGCATCGCGATCCGCTGGATACTTCGGAGAATATGGCGCAGGCGTTTCTGGGCATCAACATTACCTGTGCTCATTGCCACAATCATCCTCTGGCGAAGTGGACGCAGAAGGATTATTACGGCATGGCCAACCTGTTCGCACGGGTGCGGCTTAAGACGTTTGCGTCTACCGGCTTTCGTCCTGGCGTTGGGCCGATCTTCAACGGCGTTACGGTGTATTCGGCACCAACTGGCGAGTTTATGGATGACCGCTTCATGATGCCGTTGCCTCCAAAGCCTCTGGACGCTGTGGCACTCTCGATGCAGACGCCGGGCGATACTCGTCAGTATTTTGCCGAGTGGCTTACATCGCCGGAGAATCAGTTCTTTGCGCGCAATATTGTCAACCGCGTGTGGCGCAACTTTATGGGACGCGGGCTGGTTGAGCCTGTCGATGATCTTCGCGATACGAATCCGGCGACGAATGATGAATTGCTGAACGCGCTGGTGAAGGATTTTGTTGCGCACAATTTCGATGTGAATTATTTGATTCGGACCATCATGCAATCGGCGACCTATCAGACTTCGTCGGAGCCGCTGAAGGAGAATGCGGATGATGATAAGTACGGCTCGCATTATGTCATCCGGCGTTTGCCAGCCGAGGTACTGCTCGATGCGTATTCGCAGGTGACGCAGGTTCCGGAGAAATTTGATGGATATCCGCTGGGGATGCGAGGAATGCAGCTGCCGGATACCGCGGTGAAGTCGTATTTCCTGACGGCGTTTGGCCGCCCTTCCCGGCAGCAGACGCGCGAGAGCGAGCGCACATCCGTTCCAACGATTACGCAGGCTCTGCACATCATCAATGGGGATACGCTGAACAATAAGCTGCGAGCGCCTGACAGCTCCGTGGATATGCTGCTGAAGCTCGGCTTTTCCGATGAGCAGATCGTGGACTACCTCTATCTTGCTTCGCTCAGCCGGCGCCCGACGGATGCCGAACGCTCAGCTTTGGTGAAAGCGCTCGCAGCGGCCGAGCAAGAGAAGATTGCCGGCGTGGAGGATGCTCGTCGCGCCGCGCTGATCGATATGTCGTGGTCGCTCTTAACCAGTGAAGAATTTATGTTCAACCATTGATTTGAATTGGATGACGGCCTTTGTTTGCCTCTCGCGTGCGTCGTATGCCAAGGAACTCTGAGAGCTTCGGATCCCTCTTCAACCCTCGCAGATTTGCGATGATGGCTGCTGTGCTTGTTGCTTCCTGGGCGATATTTCACTCCGGCTTTAGCAGCGAATCGCATGTGGCCGCCGATTCAGTACCAAACTTCAATTCCGATGTTGCTCCCATCCTGCAGAAGAACTGCCTCGCCTGCCACACGACCAGCACGAAGATGGGCGACTTTGTCATGGATAGCTACGACTCGCTGATGAAGGGTGGAATCCATGGGCCTGTCATCGTCCCTCACGATGCAAAGCAAAGCCGCCTGGCCCTGATGATTGAGGGAAAGATTGCTCCGCGTATGCCGTTTGGAGCGGACCCGCTTTCAGCCGCCGACATTGCCACGATCGAGGCATGGATCGATGCAGGGGCTCCGAAGCCGGAAGCGTCAGGCGCGACGAACGCACTTACGGCTGCGCCCATACCTGAAGTCAAGACTGAGGTTCCGGTCGTTTCGCCGGTGGCGGCAGTGAAGTTTTCGCCGAATGGAAAGCTGCTTGCGGCGGGCGGTTATCGGGAAGTGCGCTTGCTCGACCCTGCTACGGGCAACGTGATCGCTACGCTCACGGGGCACGCTGATTATGTGCGCTCCATCGCCTTCAGTCCGGACGGCAAGTTGCTCGCGGCAGGCGGAGGTCCTCCGCAGCGTTGGGGAGAGATCAAGATCTGGGATGTGCAGTCGCATCAGTTGCTCAAGACAATGCAGGGGCATGCAGACTGCATTTATTCGATTGCGTGGAGCCCGGATGGAAAGCTCATCGCTTCCGGAAGCTACGACAAGATGGCGAAGCTGTGGGATGTTTTGAGTGGCAAGGAAGTCTCCAACTTGAAGGACCACATCGATGCGGTCTTTGCCGTGGCCTTCAGTCCAGATGGGAAGCGGCTTGCTACAGCCTCACAGGACCGTACGGTGAAGATATGGGACATTGCATCTGGAAAGAGGTTGTATACGCTGAGCGATGCTTCTGATGGCCTGACGACGGTTGCTTATTCGCCGGACGGCAATCGCATTGCTGCCGCCGGTTATGACAAGACTATCTATGTTTGGCGACTGGGCAATGATGACGGCCATCTCGAACAGTCACTGATTGCAGATGAGGACAGCATCCTTTCGCTTGTATGGTCGCCGGATGGCAAGACCATTGTGACCGCTTCGGCTGACGGTTCGATTCGTTTTCGCGATGCCGCCACGCTCGATCCGATTCGCGTGATCGACCACCAGTCCGATTGGGTGGAAGCGTTGAGCGTAAGTCCTGATGGAAAGCAATTGGCGGCAGGCCGCTTTAACGGCACTTTGAGTTTGTATAACGCAGAAGACTACAAGGAGGTGCGAGGGCAAATGATGGCCTTCGAGCCTCAAGAGCCAACTGCCCGGAATGAGTAGCGAGGGGGAACGATGAGAACGAGAACTCTGCTTTGTGGTCTGTGTTTTGCGGCCGGCACAGCGTGGGTCTTGCCGCTGCATGCCGATGAGCCGATCATTCCTCCGAGCGTCACCAGGATTTCACCCGCGGGCATGGAGCGCGGAAGCACAGCTACATTCACGGTTGAGGGACGAAACCTATCGGATGCGAAAGCGGTGACCTTCGATGTTGCCGGTGTGAGTGGGAAGGTGACGGAGATCACTGATGTGCCGGAGAAGATTACAGGACCACGTGCAGGTGAGGATCTGGCTGCGCAGGTACCTTTGGGCAAGAAGCAGACTGCAAAACTTGAAGTCACCGCAGCGAAGGATGTTCCGCCGGGAATTCATCACTTTCGCATTCAGACGCCGCTCGGCACTTCGGACATGGTTGTACTCGACATAGGAGCATTGACTGAAATTCCAGCGAGCCACGCAATGGCTGCGGGCACTGATGTGCAGCCACAGCAGGCGAAACTGCCGGCTACCTTCGTCGGAACAATCGCTTCGCCCGGCGATAAGGACAGCTACCAGTTTGAAGGCAAGGCGGGTGAAGATGTCGTTTTCCAGGTGGAGGCATCGCGCCTCCGTTCGCTGCTTCAATCCAAACTTGTGTTGAGTGATATGTCTGGTCACGTCCTTGCGGAGGCGGGCACGTATGACGAAGGCCCAGACGCTGAACTGCATTACAAGTTACCGCAGGACGGACCATACCTTCTGTCGATCACGGACCGCGAGCAAAGTGGTAGCCCGGATCACTTTTATCGAGTGGATGCGGGTGTGTTGCCTTATGTCACCGGTGTCTTTCCGCTTGGTGTGCGCGCGGGCCAAACGGCCGAGGTCTCTGTGCAGGGTGTGAATCTTGGCGCGGTTCGTCAGGTAAAGGTGGAGGCGCCGAAGTCGGCGAACGGGTGGGCAACGATTCCGCTTGAGATCAGGAACGGGGAAACGGCATCACTGAACACGGTGAAGCTGGCAGTCGGCAATGAGCCGGAGATATTGGAGAAGGAGCCGAACAGCGCGGTTATGCAGGCACAAGACATTTCTTTGCCGGTAACGATCAATGGCCACATCGCAGGTGGAGTCGATGCAGGTAGGAAGCCGGACGAGGATTATTTCCGTTTTCACGCAAAGAAAGGCGAGCGTTTAAGCATCGATGTGGCAGCCGCGCGCCTTGGCTCTCCGCTGGATTCCGTGATTGAGGTTCTGGATGCGCAAGGCAATCCAATTCCACGTGCGACGATTCGCTGCCTGAACCAGACCACGACAACGCTTGCTGACAGAGACTCGCGAACGACTGGCATCCGGCTTGTGTCCACTTCCGGTTTGCGTGAAGGCGATTACCTGATGGTGGGAGACGAGCTGAATCGCGTGAAGTTCATTCCCGATCAGCCCGATGCCGATACGATCCTCGAAGGAATGGAGGGTCGCCGCCTGGCATACGCGGGAACGTCGCCGGATGTACACGCTGTCAACACGCCGGTGTACAAGGCGCAGATTCTGCCTGCTGATGCGGAGTTTCCACCCAACGGCTTGCCGGTCTTTCATCTCACATGGCGCAATGACGATGGAGGGCCAGGCTACGGCGCGGACTCGAAGCTGGACTTTGTTGCTCCCGCGGATGGTGACTATCTGCTGCACCTTAAAGATGTTCGTGGCATGGAGGGGCCGGACTTCGCGTATCGGCTGACGGTTCGCGATGCAACGCCTGATTATCAGCTGAGTGCGGATCCGGCGAATCCCAATATCCCGCGCGGCGGATCTTTACCGGTGACCGTATCGATCTCTCAGATACGTGATTACGAAGGCCCGATTGAGGTAGAGGGGAAGGGCTTGCCGTCGGGAGTGACCGCGAAGCCGGCGGTCATTCCATCGGGACAGAAGACTACTGTAGTTGTTGTGTCAGCCGCCTCGGATGGATCGCTGGACACGCAACCAGCGCCCATCGAGTTTGTCGGGCACGCGAATGTCGATGGCCACGACCTGATGAGGATTGCGAACGCCGATGCGGATGGAGCGCCTTCGCTACAGCTGGTATCGATTATTCCTCCTCCGGATGTAGTCGTGACGACGGAGTTGAAGGAAGTTTCGATTGAACCGGGAAAGGAGGTCACGGTCACGCTTCACGTCGAGCGGCAGAATGGGTTTAAGGGCCGCGTACCTTGCTCGGTAGAGAATCTTCCTCCCGGCATTGAAGTTGTGAATGTTGGATTGAACGGCGTGCTTGTGACCGAAGCACAGACGAGCCGCACGTTCACGCTGCGCGCCGAGGACTGGGTCAAACCAATCGAGCAGCCGATCTATGTGGTGGGTCAGGTTGAGTCGAATTCGCCTACGATGCATGCATCCGCGCCGGTTCTCCTCAAGGTAGCATCCACCAACGAAACAGCGAGCGCAAGCCCGGCTCAGGCCGCTTCTCCGAATCGCTGAGGGATTCCACGCATGTCGATATCACGCCGCAAATTTATCGCTCAGGTTGGGACCGGTCTTGTCGCCCCTCTGATTCTTGGAGCCACGAATAAATCCGGAAGCAAAAAGCCGGTTCTTGGTTCGGGGGAACACACATACGAAGTGACGCACGATTGGGGCGAGCTGCCTGCGAATATTCAATATGGCAACACCCACGGTGTCTGCGAAGATTCGCAGGGACACATTTACATTCACCACACGGTTTACGCCACCAGCGAGAAGCCGGACAGCATGGTGGTCTTCGATCACGAAGGCAAGTTCGTGAAAAGCTGGGGCAAGGAATTTCGCGGTGGCGCGCACGGGCTCTACATTCGCAAGGAAGGCAGTGCTGAATTTCTCCATCTGTGCGACATTCAACGTGGCCTCGTGGTAAAGAAAACGCTGGATGGCGAAGAGGTCTTCACGCTCGGATATCCCAAGGAATCGGAACCATATTCGAAGCCGGGTCCAGATGGCAAACCGCTGAAGTACAGTCCGACAAATCTGGCGGTGGCTCCCAACGGTGATATCTACGTTGGTGATGGATATGGTTCGAGCTACATCATCCAGTACAACAGCAAAGGGGAATACGTTCGCACCTTTGGCGGTCCAGGCAAGGAATCCGGGCAACTGTCGTGTCCGCACGGCATCATTCTGGATACGCGAGGGCCTGAACCGGTTCTGAACGTTGCGGACCGCAGCAATAAGCGCATTCAGCGTTTCACGCTCGAGGGCAAGTCTATCGACTTTCTCTACGGAACGAATGCGCCTTGCCACTTCAACATCTACAAGAATGGCGATATGGTGGTGCCCGATTTGTTCGCGCGGGTCACGCTGATGGACCGGAACAATTACATCATCGCCAACCTCGGCGATGATTCTTCAAGCGACTACATGGCGACGCGCAAGCTTACGCGCGATCACTTCAAGCCGGGCAAATTCGTATGTCCGCACGGAGCCTGTTTCGATCACGCGGGCAATATCTTCGTCGTGGAATGGGTGGAGGTCGGACGCGTGAGCAAGTTGCGGAAAGTTGCATAGCTCGCGCCGGGGTCTGGCACTATTCTGCGTCGTGAGAAACGACCGTCATGATGACAGGTCTCGATGAAAACGAATACACTGCTCTGCAAGTTCGATTCTGAATAATGACATTGTGCTCACGCGCACTGTGAGATCGTCCCGCAATCCCACAAGTTTCCGTTGGAGGCTACGGTTGTCGCAAGGAATTCCGGCAAAGAAGGTGTACGACGTCTGCATCATTGGGTCTGGCGCAGGAGGTGGTACCGCCGCGAAGGTGCTGGCAGAGGGCGGATTGAACGTCGTGATGCTCGAGGCGGGTCCCACGCTCAATCCGGAGAAGGACTTCAAGGAGCACGTCTGGCCGTATGAATTGCCGCATCGTGGGGCAGATGTTGGCGGCAGAGCGCGCCACGAACTCAACACCGAGTTCATGTCGCCGAATGGCTTTTGGGAAATTGAAGGCGAGCCTTATACCACTGCTCCCGGCTCATCGTTTCGCTGGTTTCGATCGCGCATTGAGGGGGGCCGCACGAACCACTGGGGGCGTATTGCGTTGCGCTTTGGTCCTGCAGATTTCAAAGCTCGCTCCACTGACGGCATGGGCGATGACTGGCCGATTACCTATGAAGAGCTTGCGCCTTACTATGACAAGGTTGAGGCCTATATCGGTGTCTTTGGCTCGAAAGAAAATGTTCCGAATGCGCCGGACGGTGTGTTTCTTCCGCCACCCAAGCCGCGTTGCACCGAGACTCTGGTCAAGAAAGCCTGCGACCACCTGAACATTACTTGCATTCCGTCGCGGCTTGCCATTTTGACGCAGCCCGTGAATGGGCGCGCGGCGTGCCACTACTGCGCACAATGCGGCCGCGGATGCATAACAGCTTCCAACTTCAGTTCCAGCCAGGTGATGATTCCTCCTGCCCAGGCTACAGGCCGCTTCACGTTGATCCCGAACGCAATGGCGCGTGAGATCGTTCTGGGGAAGAACGGCAAAGCGGAAGGAGTCACTTATATCGACAAGACGACGCGCAGCGAAAATCAGGTCCGCGCTAGAGCTTTTGTTGTGGCGGCCAGCGCTTGTGAGACGGCGCGCCTTTTTCTTAACTCACGCTCGTCGAGTTTCCCCGATGGAATCGCGAATTCATCCGGCGTGGCGGGGCGGTACCTTACCGATTCGGTCGGCACGCATCTGGCGGGATATTTTCCCCAACTGGAGAAGGTGCCTGCGCACAATCATGACGGCGTGGGCGGGATGCACCTGTACATGCCATGGTGGCGGGTTGGGCAGAAGAATGATTTTCTGCGGGGGTATCACATCGAGTTTGGGGGCGGACGCCACATGCCGGGGGTCGGTGAGTTCGACGGCGTTTGTGCCGAGCATGAGGGCTACGGAGTCTCGTTGAAGCAGAAGTGCCGGAGCTCCTACGGCAATGTGATCGGATTCGCAGGCCGTGGCGAGATGATTCCCAATGAAAACAGCTACTGCGACATCGATCCCAACGTTGTGGATCGGTGGGGCATCCCCGTGCTGCGCTTCCATTGGCAATGGGGCGAAAACGAGTTGAAAATGGCTGCGCACATGCAGGAGACGTTCCGCTCCATCATCGAAACTGCCGGAGGGACGGTGCTTACCCCTCATAGAGATGCCAGCGACGAGGGACATGCGGCGGAGGAAAAGCCGGTGGTCGATCCTGCGCTGGTCGGCAAGAGCAGCATTTCCGAGGGAGGCACAATCATTCATGAACTCGGCACGGTGCGCATGGGGAACAATCTAAAGACATCGGTTCTGAACGAGAACTGCCAGGCGCACGAAGTTAAGAATCTGTTTGTTGCCGACGCAGCTCCCTTTGTGACGAATCCGGATAAGAACCCGACTTTGACGATCATGGCGCTATCGTGGCGGACCTCGGAGTATCTGCTCGATCAAGCCAAAAAAGGGGAGATTTAGAGACGGCCTATGTCTGGACACTCCATCTCACGGCGTAATGTTTTGAAATCACTGAGCATGGGAGCGGTAGCGGGTTCGGTGTTGCGCGTGATTCCGCTCGAAGCCGCCGAGTACGCTCACGGCATCATCGCGACAGAGAAGGCCGATGGCAAAACCGCCTACACGCCGAAATTCTTTCCGCCACAGCAATACAAGACGCTGGAGGCATTGTGCGGAACGATCTTTCCTGCCGATGCTGATTGCGGCGGCGCGGTTGAGGCTGGCGCTCCAGAGTTCATCGACCTGCTTACCAGCGAGAATCCTGAATATCAGCTGAAACTTGGCGGGGGCATCATGTGGCTTGATGCCACATGTGTCGACCGGTATGGCAAGGGCTATCTTGAATGCGATCCGCAACAACAGAAAGAGATACTCGACCGCATTGCTTACCGGAAGAACGCCTTATCGGATGCCAGCCTCAGCCAGGGGATTTCGTTCTTCGCTTTTCTTCGCGATCTCACTGCGGACGGATTTTTCACCAGCAAGATAGGAATCGAATATCTGGGCTATATTGGCAACACGTATTTGACAGAATTTCCTGGCTGCCCACCCGTTCCGGGTGTGTAATCCAGAAAATAGCTTTCATTAGCGAGATCGCAGGAATGTTTTTCGCATCACAAATCTGAAGGAGTTGGAAGGAATGATGAATTGTCTGCGGATGTTTACGGTGCCTCGCAATCTTATGATCGCGGCGCTTGGTGCTCTCGTATTCCTCACTGCTGGTCCGGCGGCTCGATCACAAACGGCTCCCTCCACCGATGCGGCGGGAACATTCAAGTCCAAGTGCGCAGTCTGCCATGGCGCAGATGGAGCAGGCACAGCCCTTGGAACGCGCATGCATGCACCGGATCTACGCAGCAAGGAAGTGCAGGACCAAACCCCCGAGGCATTGACGAAGGTTATTACCTCAGGAAAAAACAACATGCCTGCTTTTGGAAATCGGCTCGATAAGGACCAGATCCAAAAGCTGGTGGATTACGTGAAGACGCTCCACACAGATTCAGGCGCGAAGTAGAACAGCATGAAATGAATTCCGTGAAGGGCACGGGATCGCCGTGCCCTTTGCAGTCCGGTATCAGGCAGGTTGTATCTTGGTCCACACCCCGCCCGCAGCGTGACTCTTGAGCATCGCTTCCACCAAGCGAGTGGATCGATAGCCGTCGGCGAAGGTCGGCAGGAGCGCAGGCTTTGCGTCTGGTGCTGCCCCGCCGCGAACCCAATCATAAGCGTCGCGAATCAGGTTGAAGAATGCGTCCGACCACGCTTCCTGATGACCGCCCGGCAGGTGGACATAAGGCTGCACCTCCGGCAATACGAGCGAAGGATCTTTCATCATCACGCAGTTTGGTTTGTCCTGATGGCCGATCCACAGTTCGTTTTGCTCTTCCTGCCGCCACTTCAATGAAAGCTTTCTTCCATTGATCTCCAGTTGCACATCGTTCTTGTGACCCGGCAAAACCTGACCAACAGAGAAGCTGCCTCTCGTGCCATTCTCAAATCGCAGAAGGACGCTGGCCAGATCTTCCGCGCCAACCTGCACCGGCGTGCGCTCTCCGGAACTCTCTTTCGAAAATGCTTCTGCCGATGCGCTGGACGAGTAGCGGACGGGAATGACAGTTGTGAGATCGGCGAGAACGGAGTCGATCTTCAATCCGGAGACGTGCTCGGCAAGATCGCACCAGTGTGAGCCAATGTCGCCCAGAGCCGAGCTAACACCACCTTTTGTCGGATCGGATCGCCAGGAGAACACATTCGGATTGGTCATCCAGTCCTGAAGATAGAAGCCGTGGACGAAGCTCAAATCCCCAGCGTCTCCCTTCGCGATCATCAAGCGCGCCTGCTGTACAAGAGGATTTCCGCGATAGTTGAAGGTAACAACGTTTGCGACCTTCGCCGCGACAGCCGCTTCGTGTAACTGCCGTCCTTCATCGGCGTTGACCGCAAGCGGTTTGTCGGAGATCACATGCTTGCCGGCAGCAAGTGCCGCCATGATGACGGGGAAATGCAGATGATTGGGCGTCGTATTGTGGATGACGTGAATGTCCGGATCGGCTATCAATGCGCGGTAATCGTCGTAGGCACGCTCCACCTTGTAAGCACGAGCCTTTTGATCGACTGATTTTCGCGACGATCCAGCGATGGCGACAACATCCACATCGCCTAACCGTCGAACTGCGTCAATGTGATGGGCTCCAACGAAGCCCGGACCAACCAGACCCATTCCGATTTTTTTCATTTTGATGTTTTCTCTCTCAATGAGGACTGTATCTGATGGGTCGGCGTGCAAGTCAAGCCAGTTTCCGTTTGGATTGGGAACTGTGCGCCTTCCTGCGATGGTGCCTCACTGGAGGAGGAAGTTCGGCGGCCACTCGCCGCTCCGCTGCGGGCGGGTCGTCAAGGTACTCGGGGTCAAACATAGCGATGACGCTCGTGGCGCGACTCGTGTACTGATGGGCCCACTGGCTTTCAATCAGCGTGCGCTGCACTGTCTTCCAGTGAGCGTCCTCGGGTGCGATGGTGGCTGGCGGCTCGGCGGTTTGCAGAGTGCTGTCATTAATAGCACTGAGGAACTGAACAAATTCCTCAAGATTCACGCCCATTTGAAAGACCAATTGACTGAGTGCCATCTGCTGTGGCCCGGTAAGCTGATCGAAGTCACGGCAATAGGCCCTCGCATTCTGAACGGCCTGAATCGAAGAGATACGCAGCAGCCGGGTTGCCTCTACGTTCGTTAACTCGGGCGTCAGCGTGTGCATCCTGATCTTTCTACGATATTTTTTCTTCTTCCATGCATTCAGATCGCGGTTGAAGCGGTCGAGTATTGTCTGCAGCTGATCCGAATCAAGTCCTGCAGCCTGCCAAAGCTGCGCTGAAGACGGTTCGATGAACGGATGCGGATTGAGCGGGTCGAGCTGGGGATGCTCGGTTGCCGGGACGTCGAGGCCGAAGCCCGCGCCAATGAGCGGCCTGCTTGTTTTTGGATCGGGATAGGCTGCAAGCACCCATCCTTCGTGTCTGGTGTCGCGGAGGGTGTCCATCAAAGTCTGCAATGAGAACTTGATATCGGAATCCTTGAAGTCCAGCAGGAGTTGCGGTGAAGATGTGAGGCGCGATACGTCGGCGGGGGCGTCAGTCAGCGAGGCTGAAGAAGATGTGGCTGACGCGGCGTGGAGTTGCGGAGATGATTCTGGAAGAGCCGCCTCAGTCGTTTGAGCAGCCGTATTTTGCCAGGAAGCCGGTATCGCTAACAGCAACAGCACAACAATCTGACATTGTTTCGTGAGCAACATTCTCTTCAAGACAGCCACATTCCAGCAACCCGGCTATGACCGAACCGCCGGAAATTTACAACATCACGAACAGAGTAGCGCTTTTTCCAGAACGGCCAACAAGAAAAACTGCTGTGAAACTTATCGTTCAATACCTGCCATCAGAATTGTGTTACTTGTTGAGGAACTGAGTTGCGGCGCGGGCATCCACCTGTTTCATCCAAAGCCTGCCGCCTGCCCAGGCACAAGGCAGTGCAATCACAATGATTGCGATCGGATACCAGTGAGGACCGAATGCGGGATGATTCCATGCGGAGACGGCGCCGATGATGCCCAGAACAAGGCCGATGACACCACCCCACAGGGCATGCAGCATCGGCTGGTAGGGCGCGAGGCGTGCCGTGATGTAGCTACCGAGGAT
Source organism: Alloacidobacterium dinghuense (assembly GCF_014274465.1). Classification (NCBI taxonomy): domain Bacteria; kingdom Pseudomonadati; phylum Acidobacteriota; class Terriglobia; order Terriglobales; family Acidobacteriaceae; genus Alloacidobacterium; species Alloacidobacterium dinghuense. Next base: position 6,261,418 of record NZ_CP060394.1, read on the forward strand.
GGTGTAAATGATGCGGTAGCCGGTCGCGATTAAGAGAGGCTTGTCGGTCACTGGCTGGCCAATCTGCGGAATGACGCCGATCGCGTGCATGAGCAGGTCCGTCGCGAGGGAGAGGATGACGACGGCGAAAAAACCAGCCAGAATGGCGAGGATGCTTCGGCCGGTGCGTCGCGGCATTTCTTCCATTCTTTTCCGCTCCTTTGTTGTATTTAATGGTTGATCCAGGGACCCAGGCGCGGCAGCCATCGATGTACGTTACGGCAATATTCTTCGTAGTCGGCCCCGAACTTTCCTCGCAAAGTCGGCTCCTCATAGAACCTTACAAACAGAACGACGATGAGAACAGCGATGATCGTCACCTCCAATGCAGTTCGGCTCGACCGGCCAAAGACAATCCAAAGACCAGCCCATCCCACAAAGAAGCCGAGATACATGGGATTGCGCACGTAGCGATAGAAACCAACAACAACCAGCTTCCTCGGCGGAGCCATTGGCGCCGGTGTACCGCGTCCTGTCCAGCCAAAGTCCCACACACAGCGCAGGGCTACCGCAAAGCCGAGAACGGATGGGATGACGGCGATCCACCGCCAAAGAGCCACTGCAGGTATGTCAACGCGAAAACCGAGCCACGAAGGCAAGAGCCAGAACCACAGCGCGAAGAAGGCACAGCCCACGCTGAGCGAAACGAGCGCTATAAACCACCGTTGGGTGTGATCCGGGTGCAGCGCAGTTCCGCTTGCGTTACTCATGACGGACGCCACCGGAAGTATGAACTTCCGGCTCAACCGGGCACAACTCAAAAACGATGGAGGAAGTCAGGGGCATATCTGTTCCATGCCCCTGATCTTTGGACAAGCTGTTTCGTACGGCGGTTAGTTGAGCAGATTGAAAGTGTTGGAGGCGTCGTCGACGAAAAGGACGCCATCAGAAACGGCAATCAGACCGAAAAGAGCGCCTGATCCCGGAGGGCTTCCGCTGTTGTCGACGAGCTTGGCTGCCACCTGCTTGCCCGTGAAGGGATTCGTTTCAACAATGTTGCCGTCATCTCCGTTAGCGGTGAGGATGTGGTGATTCGGCGCGAGCGCGAGACCAAGAGGGTCGTTGAGTTTGCCACCCTGAGTGACCGTGAAGCCAATGCCCGCGGAGCGGAAGCGAAAGAGCGCATTCGGAATTGCGGCGATACGATTGTTGAGGCTGTCGGCGACGTAAAGGTTTCCTGTGTCGTCGTCAAATGCGACACCAGTGGGACCGATAATCAATGCATTGGGATCAGTGCGCTCCGGGAATCCCGACGCGATTACTGTACTGTCGAAAAGCACCGGCGCATGACCATCGGAAATCGCCAGCAGCAAACGGACAACGGTTCCGTGATTCACAATGCTGCCACCGGCATCGGCGACGTTGCCATTGAGCACGTTGGTGACGAATAAGGCCGCGAGGAAGCCTCCATCCACAGCAGTCATATCCCACGGACCATTGAGATGGTGCCCGGAAATCGTCTCAACAACCTTGCCGTTGCTGTCGAGGACGATGAGACAGCCCGCACCGGTGAACTCTGTTCCCTTGTTTGCTGTGGGAAGACTGCCGACAATTACGAATCCACTCCGAAGGGCTACGAGCGCGGTCGTGAGTCCGACCCCTCCAGGGCAGTTCACTTTGGTTGGGTCGATCTGGGCGAAGAGACTGAAGGTTCCGTCGGCGGCAATCTGTACGATCGTAGTGCCTGTTCCCTGGAAGTTACCACTGTCGTTGAAGTTGCTGATAAGGAATCGCCCCGCCACCAGGCTGCCTTTCGTAGTCGGGACTCGAGCAACGCCATAGGGATTGACGTCTCCATTGGAAGGTACGGTGCTGCTCACGGTCGTAACGGTGTTGAAATTATCAATAAACGACTTATCGGCAGCGCGTGCTGCCGTGGCTAAGGTGCATAACGCCAGTGCCACTACGCCGGAGCGCAGGATGAGCGACTGTTTTTGCTGCATCATTTGTCCTCCACTTGCAACGCGAACGACGTTGCGGAACGAGATATGTTCACATTGCAGCGAAGCTACCGTAGACGTTTGCTGGCTTGGGGTTGTCACCGGATTGTCCCAATGCTGTAAATTTTCGACGCAGGATCGTGATGATTGATCGCCGCCTTGTCACAACAGGTGATAAGCGGCGGTGGCCAGCGTCTGCGGTTGGCTCCAAGCTGCGGAAAACGCTACAATCATCCATTGGAGAGAGTTTTCCCGCCTGGCCGTGAGTGCCGGCATCCGTAAAATCCCAGAACTACAGAGTAAGGAGTTTCTTTTTATGGCGATTCCCGCCACACAAATGCGTCCGGGCATGATCATCAAGCACAACAACGAGTTGCATGCCGTTTTCTCGGTAGAACACCGCACGCCCGGCAACCTGCGCGCCTTTATTCAGGCCAAGCTGCGGAACCTGCGCTCGGGCGCAATGTTCGAGCACCGCTTCCGCTCGGCCGACGCGATTGATCGCGTGGTGGTGGATGAGATTGCGATGGAGTTTCTCTACAACGACGGCGATGACTACTACTTCATGAACACGGAAAACTACGAGCAGACGCACCTGAAGCATGACACGCTGGGCGATGCGGTCGAGTATCTGACGCCGAATCTGCAGATCACGGTGTCGTTCTTTGACGGTGTGCCGGTGGGTATAGAACTGCCGCAGACGGTCGAGTTGACGATTGTCGAGACGGAGCCGGGGCTGAAGTCGGCGACCGCTTCATCTGTGACCAAGCCCGCGAAGACGGAGACGGGTCTGATTGTGCAGGTTCCTCCGTTTATCAATGAAGGCGAGAAGATTCGGGTGGATACGGCTGAAGGGGCCTACCTGAGCCGGGCGTAAGAACTTTTACAGGTTGTTACTAACGGTGCGGCTTCGGCTGCACCATTTTTGTTTTGAAGGGCAGCCGGTAGAATGCTATTTCGTAGAATGGCTATCAGTGAATCGCAAAGACCTGCAATTTCTAGCTAATACTCGTCTGCGCGAAGCGCAAGTTCTCTTCAAGTCAGGCGAGTTTAATGGGGCTTATTATCTGGCTGGCTATGCGGTTGAGTGCAGCCTCAAGGCGTGTATTGCGAAACATGTTAAGCGTCATGACTTTCCTGACAAAAAGATCGTCAATGATTCTTATACCCATGACTTGGCAACACTCGTGAAGCTAGCACATCTGGAACAGGATCGTTTAAGTCTTGCCCAAACCGATCCATCATTTCGTAAGAATTGGGACTTGATTACATTGTGGTCAGAAAAGAGTCGCTATAGCATGTATCAAGAGCTCGATTGCAGGGACTTTTTGAACGCCGTGGCAGATAAGAAGCATGGAGTCATGTCGTGGATAAAGCAGCGCTGGTAACCATGGATCTACAAAAAAGCGAAAAAATAGTGCGTGCGCTGGAAGGAAAGGGCTTTCGAGTTGCCGCGGCGATCTGGGCACACTTCCCCGAATATGAAGACTGGCGTTTTGTAATCGCGTCCAAGGATTTGGACTTGCTGAGTTTGAGTGATGCATATCTCAAGGTTAATAAAGCTCTTACTGATGCTGGTGTGAGTGTCAGGGAAACACCACCCATCTTTATTATGAGAACTACTTCTCCCTTTATTCGAGCACTGCGAAGGGTTTTCGGAAAGGCAGAGGATGTAACCGGAATGCGTTTAGGCGGTCAAATTTGGGGCGATCGTTTTCTGGAAGACGCATATGCATACAAAATCGCTTAACGGCTTAAAAGGTTAGTGTGGCCGAGTATCGGCCGTAATTGACAAGCTGTAGCTCCCGCCTTATGGTGCCTCTAACTCTGCGGAGGCATTTTCTACATGCTGAGAAGACTGGGCTCGTTGTGTCTTGGCTTAATTATTTTGAGTCGCTGGTTTCCCATGGCTGCTGCTAGCGTAGGCATCTTCGAAGGGCATCAGGATGTGGGAACGGTATTGCATGCTGGCGATGTGCAGTACGACGCGGCAAAGCAGACCTACACGATTAGCGGCAGCGGCGAAAATATGTGGCTCAAGACCGACGCGTTTCAGTTTGTGTGGAAGCGCGTTTTCGGCGATGTGATGCTAACGTCCGATATTTCTTTCATAGGCACGGGAGGGAACCCCCATCGCAAGACAGTGTTGATGATTAGGCAAAGTCTCGACGCGGATTCGCCGTATGCAGACATAGCTCTGCACGGAGTGGGGCTGACTTCGTTGCAATTTCGCCTGGAGAAGGGCGCGCTGACGCAGGAGGTGGAGGCGAGCGAGTCGGCTCCGAAGCGTCTGCGCATTGTTAAGCGGGGCGATTATCTTTACATGGTGCTGGGGGATGATTCGTCCCTCCATGCTTCGGGGGCTTCGATCAAACTGCCTCTCCACGGTGATTTCTACGTTGGGATTGGAGTGTGCTCGCACGATAAAGATGTCGTGGAGAAGGCGGTGTTTTCGAATGTCAGCCTAATGCCTTTGGCGACTTCAACGAGTAAGCTTGTGCTCTACAGTGCCCTCGAAACAGTGGCAGTAGCGTCGACGGATCGGCGAGTGTCATACGTGGCGGATGGTCGCTTTGAGGCTCCGAACTGGACACGCGATGGCAAGGCATTCCTCTTCAATCGCGAGGGTGGAATTTATCGGCTGGCGGTTGATGGTGGAAAGCCCGCGTTGATCGATACCGGATTTGCGAAGCAATGCAACAACGATCACGGGATTTCTCCGGATGGCAGGCTGTTGGCGATCAGCGACTCCTCCACAGAGGGCGGGCAATCGCAGGTCTATACGCTGCCGATTGAGGGTGGCATGCCGCAACGATTAACGGCGAAGTCGCCTTCGTACTGGCATGGGTGGTCGCCGGATGGAAAGACGATTGCGTTTACCGGGCAGCGCGATGGCGAGTTTGATATTTATGCGATTCCGGCGGCGGGAGGCGAAGAGACACGGCTGACGACAGCGAAGGGATTAGACGATGGCCCCGAGTATTCGCCGGATGGCAGGTACATCTATTTCAACTCCGAACGAAGCGGGCACATGCAGATCTGGCGGATGGCTCCGGATGGAAGCCATCAGGAGCAGGTTACCTTCGACGATTCGAACGATTGGTTTCCGCACATATCGCCAGATGGCAAGTGGATGGTATTTCTTGCCTATGAAAAGGATGTGACGGGGCATCCGCCGAGCAAGGATGTGACGCTGCAGTTGATGTCGATGGCAGATGGCAAAGTGAGCGTTCTGGCGACACTCTTCGGCGGACAGGGAACGATCAATGTTCCGTCGTGGTCGCCGGATAGTTCGCAGTTGGCATTTGTCAGCTACCAGATGCTGCCGGGAGAGGCTCTGTCCGCAAATTGATGACTGTCAGTTACCTGCGGGCGCGCTGGTAACGCTGGATTTCTGCGTGAAATGCACTAAAATTGAAGAGGACAGGACTATCTTGCTGCGGCTGGGGCTTGCCGAAGGCTGGGCAGATGGTCTGGCGCCGAGGGAATGATGTCTTCCGAACTGCGGATCAGCCCGCGTGAACGGCTGGTACTTACAACGATTATCGAGAGTTACATCGCTACGGGCGAGCCTGTGGCATCGCAGACGGTTGCGCGGCAGTTTGCCGATAAAGACGGCATGAGTTCGGCGACAATCCGGAACGTGATGGCAGCGCTCAGCGAGGCGGGACTTCTCGATCAGCCGCATACCTCGGCGGGACGTATCCCAACGGCTAAAGCTTTTCGATTCTTTGTGGAACAGCTGAGCGGCGCTACGCGGCAACTTCCGCTGACGCAGGAGCGGCGCGACCAGATCGACGACAGTTTTATCGGGGTCAGCAGCAGCCAGAGGTTTCTGGAGCGTACCTCGCATGTGCTGGCGCTGATTTCGAGCGGCGTGGGCGTAGCGCTGGCGTCATCGACTGAAGTACATGCCCTGGAACACATACACTTTACGCGGCTTACCGCAGGACGCGTTCTCGCCGTTGTGGTGACCAAAGCCGGTCTTGTCATGGACCGCATTCTGATGCTCGACCGCGATCTGACACACGTAGAACTCGAAGCATCGGCGCGCTTCCTGAACGAAAATTTTCATGGCTGGTCGATTGACCTCATTCGTACCGAGCTGACCCGCCGAATGGAGCAAGAGCGCAATGAGTACGATCGCCTCATGGGTTCGGTAAATGAGCTTTGCCGCAAGGGCGCCCTCGACGCGGACGGTGGTCTGCAGATGATTTTCGTTGAAGGCGTAGCGAATCTGCTGGCGAGCGAACTGGACCGGGAGCGCTTGCGCCTGATGATGGCCGCGCTCGAAGCGAAGCAGCGTATGGTCGAACTGCTGAACGCGTATGTGGACGCGCATCAGCATACGGTGCGCGTAGTAGTTGGGTTGGAAGAGGCGATTCCGGGGATGCAGAATCTTGTGCTGATCGGTTCGCCAGCAAGACTGGGTGAAAACAACTTCGGAACGGTTGCGGTAATTGGTCCTACACGGATTCAATACCAGGAGACGATCAATGCCGTTTCCTACATAGCACAGCTTTCGGACAAGATTTTCCAACCTCCTCAGTAGGCATCTAAAAAACAGGTAAGGCGTGGGGCGACGGGGAAGGCGTGCCGCAGTAGAGGTTTTGAAATATGAGAAGAAAATCGTGGGACGAGATCACAGTGAACGAAGAACAGAATAAAGAGCAGAATGTTGAGCCAAGCCGCGAAACAGCGGCGGCAGTAGCGGATGAACCACAGGCTGAAGCGATCGTGCCGGTTGAGGCATCTAATGCATCTGAAGAATTGGAGCGAGTGAAGGCCGAGCGTGATGCGTTGGCAGACCGGGTGGCTCGGCTGCAGGCTGAATTCGAGAATGCCCGCAAACGTGAGGCACGGGAACGGAATGACTTCCGCGAGTTTGCCGTTGCCGGCGCAGTGGATCAATTTCTGCCAGTGCTGGACAATTTCCAGCTTGCGCTGAAGTCCACGGGATCAGCCGAGCAGCTTCGCACCGGTGTTGAGCTGATTGTGAAGCAGATGGAAGAGGTGTTGCGATCGTTGAATGTGCAGCCGGTTGAGACCGTGGGCACAGTCTTCGATCCACGTGTGCACGAGGCGCTCGAAATGGTCGAGCGGCCTGATTTGCCGGACCATCAGGTATTCGAAGAGGTCCGCCGCGGTTACAAAATCAAAGAGCGGCTTTTGCGGCCCGCCCTTGTCCGCGTAGTAGACAACCCGCAGCAGAAAGAAGCATGAGCCGAACATCTAACGTGATTAAAGCTGATTACTACGAAGTCCTGAGCGTGTCGCGTACCGCATCCGACCAGGAGTTGAAGACCGCATACCGCAAGCTCGCGATGCAGTATCATCCGGACCGCAATCCGGGCAACGCCGAAGCCGAGGAGAAATTCAAGGAGTGCAGCGAAGCCTATCAGGTCCTGAGCGATCCGCAAAAGCGTGCCGCTTATGACCGCTATGGTCATGCGGGTGTAAGCGGAGTGGGCGGCGGCAACGGCGATCCATTCGCCGGAATGGGCGACATCGGCGACATCTTTGGCGACTTCTTCGGCGAGATGTTCAATGTCGGAGGCAACTCCCGGAGCCGTACCTCGCGTGCACAACGTGGACGGGACATTCGTTTCGACCATGTGATCGAGTTTGAAGACGCGGTCTTCGGCAAAGAGGTCCAGGTTACGATTCGCCGCGCCGAAGCTTGCGCGACTTGTCACGGCTCTGGCACAGCAAGCGGACGCGGTCCTTCAACCTGCTCACAATGCCAGGGGCGCGGGCAGGTTCGCTACCAGCAGGGATTCTTTTCGATTGCGCGGACGTGCAACGTTTGCGGTGGCACAGGGAGCGTGGTGACCGATCCTTGCACGACATGCCGTGGTGATGGGCGCCAGGAGAAACAGCATACGCTGCAGGTGAAGATTCCTGCCGGTGTTGAGGAAGGGACGCGCATCCGCTATCAGGGTGAAGGCGATGCCGGCCGCTTCGGCGGCCCTTCGGGTGACTTGTACATCGTCCTTTCGATCAAGCCGCACGCCTTTTTCGAACGCGATGGCAATGATCTGCATTGCGTCATTCCGATTTCGTTTTCGCAGGCCGCGCTCGGGGATGAGATTTCGATCCCGACGCTCGAAGGCGATACAAAGCTCAAGATTGCCGAAGGAACGCAAAGCGGAAAAGAATTTCGTCTTCGCGGGAAGGGTGTTCCTTACCTGAATGAGCACGGACGCGGCGACCTGATTGTGCAGGTTGCGGTGCAGACCCCGAAGAAGCTGACCAAGGTCCAGAAAGAACTGCTGCGCCAGCTTGGCGAGTCGCTCACCGTCGAGAATACTCCGACCTCACGGAGTTTATTTTCGAAAGTGAAGGAAATGTTCAACTAGTCGGAGTGATATCCGGCATTATTCAAGTAATGCAGCCACCACTGCCGTCGCAGTGATGGCTGCGGTCTCAGCGCGCAGAATGCGCGGCCCCAGACTCACAGATTTCCAGCCCTCTGCATCGAAGAGGGCTTCTTCTTCTGCGGCCCATCCGCCTTCAGGGCCCACGGCCAAGTGGATGGACGGCATCTCTTCCCCGGCACTTTTTACCGCTTCGTCGATTGCCCGTCGAAGCGTCATTGAACGCTCCTGCTCGGCGAGCAGGAGACGGGTGGCCCCGCTCGTGGCACGCGCAGCCGCTTTTAGCTGAAGCACATCATCGATTGCGGGAATATCTGAGCGGCGCGATTGTTTCGCGGATTCGCGGGCGATGCGGCGCCATCGCTCAACCCGGTTCTGCGCCGATTGCGCGAGATGCTTTTCGCTGCGGCGCGCGATGATGGGAACAATCCGCTCGACTCCCAGCTCCGTTCCTTTTTCGATGGCCCATTCGAGACGATCGAACTTGAAGATGGAGAGCAGCAGGGTAATCGGAAGCGCCGGGTCGGCCTGAACTTCGGCAACCAGATTGAAGCGGACGGAGTCGCCGGAAATTCCGGCAATAATTCCATGCCATACGCGGTCGCCGGCAACGATGTCGTACTCCGTCCCGGTCTGCGCGCGAAGCACGCGGATAAGATGCGATGCCTGCTCACCCGTGAGCGATGCGGTGCTCTCGTCCCAGCTGTCTGCAATCCATCTACGTCGGGTCATGGTATCTCGCCGTCAGAATTTCATTGTCGCAGAAATGCGAAACACCGCGAAAACACTAAGGGGGACGCTATTTGCGTCCCCCTTGGCGTTGCCTTGTTTCTTTGCTTACTTCTTCTTTGCAGCTTTCTTTGCTGCCTTCTTCGCTGGCTTTTTTGCTGCTTTCTTGGTTGCCATTTTTTCTATTCTCCCTATTCGTGTACTGCAACAACAAATGCTGCAGTTAACGAATGTATAGAGTTCCTAAAAAAGAGTGTCAAGAAAAAAATGATAAAGTTTGCAAGCTTGTGTGTCATTCAGGATCGCGAACGTGACGAAAGTGATCGAAAAACTTAAAACACATGCGCGTGTTTAAGCACCATAAGAGCGATTCCCGAGAAGATGTCCTGCCATGCGTGCGCCATCATTCCGGGGCGCAGACTGCCGCGTGCGATCGTGAGCATGCAGAAGAGTGCGCCATATACCGTGATGGCGATCATGCCGCTTATGCCTTCATAACCGTGCGCGACTCCGAATAGAAGTGATGAGGCGAGCACTCCGATCCAGATTCGGCCGCTTGCGCGAGAAAACTGCTGCAGTAGATAGCCGCGAAAGGTCAGCTCTTCGCAAATA